>CAWCNV010000003.1:0-820496 GCA_963797015.1 uncultured Actinomycetes bacterium
GATCCTGGACTCGAACCAGGGACCTCTTCCTTATCAGAGAAGCGCTCTAACCGACTGAGCTAATCGCCCTCTCCCATTGCAGTGCGCTTTTCGCCCTGTCGCTAAAGGTCCGTTGGCGACAGATGGGCCATACATGGGCCATGTGGGCAGAGTGCGCGCTGCATGCGGAGGGCACATCGTATCGCCACGGCGCTGTGGTCTCAGTCGGCGCGGGCGGCGCGGCGCAGCGGGAACGGCAGCGAAGTCCAGACGCAGCGGGACGCCACCACGACCTCGCGACCCTGCCCGTAGATCGCCTCTGCCTCAGCACGCTCCACGCTCCGGGATTCGCCGCCGACCGGTTGTGTACCCCCAACCGACCTAACGCTGCCGAACCCTCTTTAGAGGGCGAAGGTCTTGGAGTCAAGTCCCAGCACGTGGTGTAAGAGGAGAGCGCTTTCCTCGTCGGTAGGACGCTCGGCTGCTCAGGCCGCTTGGAGCTCGAGTACCTCCTCGCTGGTTCGATCGCGCCGCTCCTCGAGGAGCGGGGCGATCGACTGCTTGCTCATGTAGGCGCGCCCGACGAGCCACTCGTCGTTGGCCTCGATGGCGAGCATGCTCGTCAGCCTGATCAGCGCGGCGTCGTCAGGAAAGATCCCGACGACGTCGGTGCGCCGGCCGATCTCGCGGTTGAAGCGCTCGAGCGGGTTGGTCGAGCGCAGCTTGCGCCAGTGCTCGGCCGGGAAGGGGTAGAAGGCGAGCACGTCCTCCTCGGCCGCCTCAAGCATCCGGGCGACCTTCGGCAGCGGCCGCTCGAGCTGGGCGACCGCCTCCGAGAGCCGCTCGCGCGCCTGCTCGCCCGACTCGGCCTGGAAGACCGGCCGGATCAGTGCCCCGAGCAGGCCGTGCTGGTCCTTTCGGGCGTGGCCCAGGCAGTCCCTAAGGAAGTGCACCGTGCAGCGCTGCCAGGGAGCGCCGAGGACCTGCGCGAGCGCGGCCTTCAGGCCGGGGTGTGCGTCTGAGATCGCGAGCTGCACCCCGCCCAGTCCGCGCGCCACCAGCGAGCGCAGGAACTCGCGCCAAAACGCCTCGGTTTCGGCCTCGCCGACGTCCAGGCCGACGATCTCCCTGCGACCGGTCTCGTGGACAGCGTGGGCGATCACGACGCACTTGCGCACGACGCGGCCGCCGGCGCGGACCTTCTCGACCTTCGCGTCGACGAACAGATACGGGTAGCGGCCCTCGAGCGGTCGCTGGCGAAACGCCTCGACCTGCTCGTCGAGCCCCGCCGAGATGCGCGAGACCTCCGAGCGTGAGATCCGCAGCCCGAGCGACTCGACGAGCTGGTCGACCCGCCGCGTCGAGACGCCGCACACGTAGGCCTGCTGAACCACCGCGACGAGCGCTTGCTCAGAGCGCTTCCTGGGCGCCAGGAAGCTCGGGAAGTAGCTGCCCTGCCTGAGCTTCGGGATCTGCAGCTCGATCTCGCCGGCGCGCGTGTCCCAGCGCCGCGGTCGATAGCCGTTGCGGTGCGTGGCGCGGTCCGGTGTGCGCTCGCCAAGTTCGGCGCCGACGAGCTCGGAGACCTCTGCCTCCATCAGCTGCTCGACCATCCAGCGCAACGACTCGCGCAGAAAGTCGGCGTGCTCGCCGCTCATCAGCTTTCGGACGACCTCCTCGGCCGTCATCCTGTGGCTCTCGGCCATCGTGGTGCTCCCTCCGTCGAACTTCGCAGGTCCGACGATCTTGAGCGCCGCGGTGGCCGGAACTATCTCGTTCCGTCCGCCACGGTCCTACACCACGCTATGGGACGTGACCGGTCTTGGACTAGAAGCTGGCGCCCTCCGACTCAGGGGGATAGCATCAAACAAACGTCCGTACTGCGTCAGGCGCTGGACTCCGTTCATCGGGACTGTTGTGGAGCTGCGGCACGGGCAAAGGTAGGGAGACCAAGTTGGGGTCGGACACGCATAGCAACGCGCCAGCCGCGCGCTCGAAACTTGCGCGGCTCGCCGCCTTCGTAGCCATCTTCGCCGCCCTCCTCGCGGTCCTATCCTCAGGCGCCTCGGCGTCGACCGACGCGGCCTCGGCCGGCACCGCACCGCCGAGCGACACCGGGCCCGGGGCGACCGACACCGCGCCGCCGAGCGACGGTGGCGCCGGGGCGACCGACACCGCACCGCCGAGCGACACCGGGACACCCAGCGACCCCGTCCCGCCAACCGACACCGGGACCCCCGTCCCGCCGAGCGACACCGCACCGTCGACCGACACCGCGCCGCCGAGCGACGGTGGAGCCGGGACGACCGACACCGGGACACCCAGCGACCCCGTCCCGCCGACCGACACCGGGACACCCAGCGGCGCCGGGACGACCGACACCACACCGCCGAGCGACGGTGGCGCCGGGACGAGCGACACCGGGACACCCAGCGACCCCGTCCCGCCGAGCGACACCGGGACCGGGACAACCGACCCCGCGCCGCCGACCGACACCGGGACCGGGACGAGCGACACCGCGCCGCCGAGCGACGGTGGAGCCCCGCCGACCGATCCCGCGCCGCCGACCGACACCGAGACACCCAGCGACACCGCCCCGCCGACCGATCCCGCGCCGCCGACCGACACCGGGACCGGGACGACCGACACCGCGCCGCCGAGCAACGGTGGAGCCGGGACCACCGACACCGCACCACCGAGCAACGGTGGAGCCGGGACCAACGACCCGGCCCCGACGACGAACACCGATACCACGACGGTCCCGTCGGGGCCGGTAGTCGGGCCGGTCGATGGTTTCACCGCGCCGCCCGGGCCTGGCTCCACGCCGCCCGCCGGGTCGGGTACGTCCGCCCCGACGACGCCCGCGCAGGTGCTTCCAGCGGGAGCGGCTTCTCCGAGTGGGGCGTTCGCCCCCTTTGCCGCGACCACCTGGTATAGCGCTCTCAGCCCGGCGTTCTTGACCCGCTCGCTCATTCCTGTGACAGCAGGGAGCGCGCTTGCCCCGGGCACCGCTACCGCGGCGCGGGGCAAGACCGCCGGCGGGTCCCTGCGCCCGCCCGGCGACCCACCCGCTCCGCCTCAGTCGCCCCAGTCGCCTAACTCGCCCAGCGGAGGTTCGGGCTCCTCGGGCGGCGGCTTCCCCCTAAGTCTCCTCGCCCTGTTGGCGCCGTTCGCGGCACTCGCCGCCTTGTTCTCTGGGCGCCTCATCCTCGCCCCGGCACCCTCGCTGCCGGCGGCCTTTGCGGTCCTTCTCGAGCGCCCCGGCTGAGTCTCCCCGCCGGGGACTAACCGTGCCGCCGTGCACCGGGTCGGTGCCCGACGGCGGATTCGCTCGAGAAGGGAGAGACGATGCGAGATGCGCAAGGCAGTGGAGGTGTGTACCACGGCGCGCCCGATGACCCCCAGCGTGTGCGGGCGCTGCAGTTGCAGCTGTGCCGGTCGGGCGAGAGCCCAGGGCGGATCGACGGGCGCTTCGGTCCACAGACCGAGGCGGCCGTGCGCCGTTTCCAACGCCGCCAGGGGATGGTCGTCGACGGGGTCGTGGGGCCGTTGACCGCGGTCAGGCTCAGGCGGCCGCGGGCGTTGGTCCTGCCTGCCCGTGGTTCCTACTTGAAGGGCGCGGTGCAGCCCACTGAGGACCACCCACCCGCAGGGGAGACAAACGCCATGGCAGAGGTGATTTCGCTCGGGGCCCATCGACGAGAGCGACGCGACCGCCGGGGACGCGGTCCCGGAACGCGCTCCGTCACGTTCTCGTTCGACCTTGCGTCGCCGTTCACCTACCTCGCCGTCGAGCGGGTGCAACGCCTGCAGCCCCGGGCGCGCTGGGAGCCGGCCTACGCGGAAGCGCTGCGCCGCCATGACCCGTGGTCCGATCCCGTGTCCCGCGCGGCCGCCGAGGCCCGCGCCGCGGCGCTGCGCGTCCCGCTCGTGTGGCCCGAGCGACCACCCGCCAGCGCGTGCGCGCCTATGCGCGCGGCGGCCTACGCCGCAATTTGCGGCCGGGCCGCGCCGTTCGCGATCGCGGCGGCGCGTCTCGCCTTCTGCGGTGGCTTCGACCTCGACGACCTCGAGCTGGTCGCGGAGGCCAGCGCGGCGGCGGGCCTGCCTCTCGACGCTTGCGTCGACGCGGCGAACGACGCCCGCCGCGACGCCGGCCTCCAGGCCGCGGGCAACCGACTGCTTGCCGCCGGCGCAGATCGGCTGCCCGTCCTAGCTGTCGACGGTGTGCTGTTCGCCGGCGAGCGGCACATCGCCGAGGCCGGGACCGGCTGAGTAATCGAGCAGAATCGGCCGTCTGGGTTAGTGGGAGTTCAGGTTGTCGATGGCGCTGCGTTGCGTCCAGTCCACGTCCGGGGTGCGCGCTGCCCGGACGCCGGGCGATCGGCGCGAGGCACGAGGAGCTCGAGCTCCGGAAATGGCGGCGGTGTCCCTTATCAGAGAAGCGCTCTAACCGACTGAGCTATTCGCCCCTTGCGGCCGTAGGAGAGGGCCGGCGCCGAACCCATGGATGCCGCTCGACCGAATGGCGCTTCCATGACCCGCGCGCACCGGCTCGTCGCATGCCCGCGGGGCCACGTTAGCGCCGCGAGACAAGTCGGTCGAAGCCCCGTGGCGGGGTTATCGGCCTCCGTCCGCCGAGCGGGCTACCGCCCGAAGCTCGAGACCCCTCGGTACTGCTCGTCCTGGACGAGGAAGCGGTCGCGGACGGGCCAGGGGGAGCGCACGGAGAACCGGATACCGGGTCCGCTCCCGGTGACCGTCACCGATCCGACGCTCAGCGGGACGAGGCGGGCCGAGACGCCGGCCGGGGCGAGGTAGCGATAGGTGGAGCCTCCGACGGTCACCGTGATGTTGGCGCCGGCGGTCAGGAAGGTGAGGACCTCGACCGTGTCGCGCGGCCGAACCGATTGACCGGCTGCGAAATTCGGCTTCATCAAAGACGTGTTGCCGCCGGCGGGATCGGGCGTGGCGCCCGCGAACTGGATCCGGTGCGTCACGTAGGCGCCGCTGTCGACGATGCGAGGCGACGCGCCCGTCTTGAACTTGGCGAGGTAGTAGCTGGAGATATCGAGCAAGGTCGAGCCCGCGTCCTGCGACGGTGCGAACTCGGTGCCCTCGCCGTAGTCGTTCCAGGTCGCCATCTGGACCCAGTCGGCGCCCGCGATGGCCGAGTTCCACGTGTAGCGCAGGTTCTCGGTGTT
The DNA here is from genome assembly GCA_963797015.1 of uncultured Actinomycetes bacterium. Classification (GTDB taxonomy): domain Bacteria; phylum Actinomycetota; class Thermoleophilia; order Solirubrobacterales; family Solirubrobacteraceae; genus JBBPZA01. The sequence goes on from CAWCNV010000003.1 coordinate 5,184, forward strand.
GTTCGCCTCCCAGTAGATCTGCTGCGTCGGCCGAGCGTCCTGGGCGCTGACCGCCTGCATGTAGACCTTGCCGAGGCCGTGGACGAAGTTCGCCTCCGCGACGTATTGGTTGGCGGCGCCGGTGCCCGCCGGGCTGCGGCCGCCCCAACGTTCCCATCCCGTAGCTGATGCTCGCGAACTTGCTGGCGTTTCCGTAGATGTCGATGAAGGTCGGCACGAGCGCGGTGCTGGTACCGAGCGCCTGGAGCGCGGACTTGAACGACGACCAGTAGGAGACCCCCTGCTGCTCGGGCGCCCACGGCGAGATCACCAGGCGCCCGTCGCCGAGCCGGAACAGCGCGGGGTTGCCGTCCAGCGCGTGGACCCTCTGCGCCAGCGTCGTCGGGGAGGGCGACTGGCCCGAGATGACGGGCATCAGGATGATCTTGAAGCCGGGCGACACGATCTGAGCCGCAGCCATCAGCCGCTTGATGCGATCCAGGATGTAACCGCTGGTCAGCGAGTCGGCGTTCACGATGAAGCCGTCGATGCCCGCGCTCACCGCACGGGCGACGTCGACCTCCATGTCAACAAGCTCCCAGTCGCCGCCGATCGGGCTGCGCGGCAACGGCCGATCACGCGCATAACCGCCGAACGCCTTATAAGCGCCGCCGAAACCGTTCGGATTGAGGTAATCGGTCGCGTACATGTCCTGCAACGGCGGCCGGTTGTCCTGCGAGATCACATACTGCGGGTGGTAATGCGCGAAGACAAGCCGAGAGGAGGCGCGCAGAACCGACGCCGACGGCATCTTGAATGGGAGTCGTGCGGCGCTGCCGACGGGCTGCGAGCCCGGCGGCGTTCCGACGGCCCCGCCTACTTGCCCGGGTCCGCCCTGAGTACCCGAGGCGGGCAGGGGCCCGCTGCGAATGCGGAACGAGCCCCGTTTTACGATGGTCAGCGCCGCGCGGCGCGACCGTCTTTCCCTGACCCGGATCCGTGCCTTGACCGCTCCGAGGCTCGAGGGTTTACGGCGCGACCGGCCACACGCGACGCGCAGCGTCCATTTCGACCTCTTCGCGTTCTTGGGCACGGACCACTTCAGCCGCACGTAGGGACCGCGCACGACGCGCCGGAACGGCCCAGCCACGGTCTTCCGCGGACCCGCGAAGCGCGCCGTGCACACTTTGGCCCCGCCGGCCAACAGATCGGTCTCTGCCGACCTGCCGGCACGAGCCGTGGTCTTGCGGACCATCTGCGGCGCCCCGGCAACCGCAGGCGCGGCGGCCAGGAGAACGCTGACGACGAGCACAACCAGCAGTGTTGGGACCGATCGGTGGGCCGTCATTTCTGTAGCCCCCTGTCGATTCGGGCGCGGCCGCCAGCGCTTCGCGCATCTGCAGCGCCGTGACGCCTGGTCGTAGAACCGCGGCACCGTAGCCACGACAGGCGATCAAGTCAATTCGGACGGACGATGGTCTCGGCCGATACTCCTGTTACCTGGAAATCGCATGGATCGAAGCGCGATTGAGACTGCGAGCGAGCACGTGGGCGTCTTCGAGCGAGTCGAGGCTGATCTCGGCCCGGAAGCGGCCTCCGCGGCGGGTGACCGTGACCTCGGCGCCAAGCGCGGCGCCGAGCGCGTCGGCCGCGGCGGCGGTGGCCGCCGCCTCGTCGGGATGGAGGCCGCGCGGGCGCCGGCGGCGGGACACGCGGCGGCCGGAGCTCGAGCGGGCGCGGTCCTCGAGCTCGCGTACGGACCAGCCGCGCTCGGCCGCCTCGACAGCGAGGCGCCGGCGCTCGTCGTGGTCTGCGCACAACAGCACCGCGCGGCCGTGCCCCTCGCTCAGCCTCCCGGCGGCGATCAGCTCGAGCGCCTCGTCGGGAAGGTCGAGCAGGCGCAGGAGGTTGGAGATCGCCACGCGGCTGCGGCCGACCCGGCGCCCGACCTCCTGGCGCGTGAGCCCGAGCTCGTCGACCAGTGCGGCGCAGGCGTGCGCCTCCTCGAGTGGGTTGAGGTCCTCGCGCGCCATGTTCTCGATCAGCGCGAGCTCGAGCGAGGCGGCGTCGTCGTCAGGGCGGACGATGGCCGGCACGACGTCCAGGCCCGCCAGCTGCGCGGCGCGCCAGCGCCGCTCGCCGGCGACGAGCTCGTAGCGCCCGCCCGGCCGTGGCCTCACCAGCACCGGCTGGAGGATCCCGCGCGCCCTGACCGACTCGGCCAGTCCCTGCAGCGCCTCGTCGTCGAAGCGCTCGCGCGGCTGGCGGGGATTGCGCTCGATCAGCTCGACCGCGACCTCGCGCAGCTCCGGCTCGGCCTCGTCGCCAGGCGCGACGGAGAGGATCGCCGCCAGCCCGCGCCCCATTCCTCGCCGCTCAGCCATGGCGGAGATCCTCGCCGACGGCCCGGATGCGGGCGCTCTCAGCCACGCGCGGCCACCTCTTTCGCCAGCTCGAAGTACGCGTCGGCCCCCGCGCAGTGCGGGTCGTAGTGGATCACGGGCTGGCCGTAGCTCGGGGCCTCTCCCAGGCGCACGTTGCGTGGCACGACGGTGTCGAAGACCAGCTCGGGGAAGTGCTGGCGCACCTCGCGCTCGACGTCCTGCCCGAGGCGCGTGCGGCCGTCGTGCATGGTCAGCAGCATCCCGGCCACCGACAGATGCGGGTTCAGCTCGCGTTGGATCAGGCCGAGCGTGTCGAGCAGGCCGGCGAGGCCCTCGAGGGCGAAGTACTCGGTCTGCACGGGGACGATCACGCGGTCGGCCGCGACCAGCGCGTTGACCGTGAGCGGCCCCAGGGAAGGCGGGCAGTCGAGGAACGCGTAGTCGTAGCGCTCGCGAAGCGGCGCGAGCACGTCGCGCAGGCGGCGCTCGGACCCGGCGACGCGCGGGAGCTCGACGTTCGCGCCGGCGAGGTCCGGGCCCGAGGGGACCACGTCGAGACGCTCGACGTCGCTGGTCCGAACGGCGCGTTCGATCTCCGCCTCGCCGGCGAGCGCCTCGTAGAGGCTGGGCCGCGCCTCCTTGGCGATCCCCAGGTTGACGGTGGCGTTGCCCTGCGGGTCGACGTCGACGAGCAGCGTCCGGTAGCCGGCCTCGGCGACGCAGGCGCCGAGGTTGACCGCGGTCGTCGTCTTTCCCACACCGCCCTTCTGGTTCGCGACCGCGTAGACCGTGCCCATGCTGCGCGCGAACGCTAGCGCGCCGCTCCGATGGGCCGCTTGCGCGCCCGCCCGGGCCCGCGCGGGAAGCCATCGGGCGTCGCTCTAACCTTCTGGTAGAGATAGAGGTGGCGGTTGGTCGAGCCTTCAAACGGGGTCACCGGGCGTACCTCGCGCAACTCCATCCCCAGGCGCTTGGCCGCTGTGGACCCATCCGCCTCCTCCGCGGCATCGCGCTTCCCTTTCCACGCGAGGAGCACGCCTTCCAGCCGCAGCAGCGGAGCGGCGTACTCGACCAGGACCGGCAGCGAGTCGAGCGCCCGCGCCAACACCGCGTCCAGCCGCGCGAGGCCCTCCGGCCACGCCTCGGCTCGTGCGTTGACGACCTCGACGTTGTCAACGCCGAGCTCCCGGACCACCCGCTCGAGCCAGTTCGACTTGCGTCTGACGCTCTCGACGAGGAAGAGGGTTGCAGCGGGCAGCGCGATCGCGAGCGGGAGGCCGGGAAACCCTGCTCCAGAGCCAAGATCGGCCACAGACCGTACCCCGCGTACAGCCTCGAGGTCGAGCGCGACCAGGGAGTCAGCGATGTGGACGGAGGTTACGCTCGCCGGCTCGCGGACGGTGGTCGGGGCGTGGTCGTCGGCCACCACCCTGTCCCGGAGGAGCGCGAGTCGCTCGGTCGCCCGGTGGTTTAACCCGAACCTGCGCGCGACAGCGCCGAGCTCGTCATCCGCATCGGCCGTAAAACGTGAAACGCCGGCGTCCAGGACTTCAGTCGGTGACCGGCGCCACGACGAGGTGGCGATCGGGCTCGTCGCCCTCGCTGTAGGTCTCGACCTCGTGGCGGTCGCGGAGGTACTCGTGGACGAGTCGCCGCTCGATGGCGCTCATCGCGGGCAGGGGCACGGGACGGCCGGCGCGCGCGACGTCGTCCGCGGCGCGGTCGGCCTGGGCCCGAAGCGCCGTGGCGCGGCGCTCGCGGTAGCCGCCGGCGTCGACGACGACGCGCTTCTCGCCCGGGCGGTCCAGATATGCGCTGCGGTAGGCGAGGTGCTGGATGGCGTCGATGACCTGGCCGTGGCGCCCGATGAAGCGCCCGACCTCCTCGTCGTCGACGTTGACCACGACTTCCTCGGCCGATTCGGTGACCGTCACCTCACCCTCGATCCCGAGCGAGCCTGCGACGCGCTCGACGAGCGCGCGGGCGAGCTCGGAGGGGGGCTCCTCGGGGCTCACCTTCGCCTCCCGGAGCGCTGCTTGCGCTTCTTGCGGGGTGGTGGCGGGGGCTTGGCCTTCGGCTTGCCGTCCTCCGCCGTGGCGCGGCCGTTGCCGGCACTCCCCTTGGGCTTGGCCTTCTCCGTCGCGGTGGCGGTCTTGCCGCCGTCACCACCATCGCCGCCGGCGTCGCCTTCCGCCGGTTTCGAGCCTCCGCCGGCGACGCCGCCGAGCAGGCTCGCGAGGAGGCCTCCTCCTCCGCTCGAGCCCCCGCCCGCTCCGGCGCCCGCCACGGCGGGCGTGGGCGGTCGGATCGGCCCGACCGTTCTTCGCACGATGTACTGCTGCGCGATCGTCCACGTGTTGGTGGTGATCCAGTACACGATCAGGCCCGCGGGGAAGCGCAGGATGAACGTGACGAAGATGAATGGCAGCGCCAGGAAGATGCGGCGCTGGGTCTTGTCGGCGGTCACCGACATCATCAGCGTCGAGGCGAGCTGGGTGCCGATGTAGAGGATGATCAGGACGACCAGCACCGCCCCGGTGGCCTTGTTGGTCAGGTCCGGGATGAAGAGGAACTTCGCCGAGCCCGGGTCGACCTGCTGGCAGTGGGTGGTGGCGAGCGTCGCGCCCTGGTGCTCGGGGAGCGGAGTACTGCGGTGATCCCCGGGCAGATGTCCTTCTTCAGGTCCGTGCGCAGCATGTAGAACAGCGCGATGAAGACCGGGAACTGCGCGACGAGCGGGAGGCAGGAGGACAACGGGTTGACGTTGTTCTCCTGGTAGAAGCGCATCATCTCCTGATTCATGCGCTGCTTGTCGTCCTTGTACTTCTCCTGAAGCTTCTTGATCTCGGGCGCGAGCCGCTGCATGTTCTGCATCGACTTGAGCTGCTTGAAGGTCAGGGGCAGCAGCGCGGCGCGCACGACGATCGTGAGCGCGATGATCGACAAGCCCCAGCTCGGGATCACCGAGTGGATGGCAACGAGCAGCCCCTCGAAGATGTTGATCAGGGGCTGGAAGATGTTGGCGAGAATCAACACTGCTCAGCGGGTCAGGTCTGCCCCTGCGGCGAGCCCGGACGGTGGAAGAGCCGCTGGTCCTCGAGTGGGTCGAGGCCGCCGCGGCTCCAAGGGTTGCAGCGCAGCAGGCGCCAGCCCGCCAGCACCAGCCCCTTGAGTATGCCGAACTCACGTACGGCCTGCGAGGCGTAGGCGGAGCAACTCGGGTAGTAGCGGCAGCGCGGCGCCATGAGCGGCGAGATCAGCCGCCGGTAGGCCTCGATCGGGCCGAGCACGATCCAGCGGGAGGCCTTCAACCGGGCTCCTCGATGTGGCCCGCTTCGCGGTCCGGCGCCGGTCCGGGATCGTGGCCTTCGCGGTCCGGCGGCGTGCTCGGCGCCGGTCCCGAGTCGCGCTCCTCGCCCTCGCCGCCCTCCGCCAGCAGCTCGTCCAGCGCGCGCTGAACGCCGGCGAGGCCCTCGCGCTCGACGAGCTCGCCCGCCTCCGCGCGCGCGACGATCACGTAGTCGTTCTCCTCGGCGAGCTCTGCGTCGCGGCTCCAGAACGCCTCGCGCAGGACGCGCTTGAGGCGGTTGCGATCGACCGCTCCCCCCACCTTGCGGCCCACCGACAGCCCGAGTCGCGGCCCGTCGCCCTCGCCGCGCGGGAACGCGTGCAGCACCAGCCAGCGGTTGCCGCGCGACCGGCCGCGGCGATAGACGCGGTCGAATTCCGCGCTGCGCGAGAGCCGCCGGCGCTTGGCGCGACGCGGTCGCGGCGCGGGCGTAGACACGTTCAGACCGTGAGGCGCTTGCGGCCCTTGGCCCGCCGCCTGCGCAGCACGGCCTGGCCCCCGCGGGTGCGCATCCGCGCGCGAAACCCGTGTGTGCGGGCGCGCTTGCGTCGTTTGGGCTGGTAGGTCCGCTTCATGAGGAACGGCCAGTCTACCGAGCGGCGTCCCGGCTCCCGCCGCGCCGCGACCGTCGACGCCCAACCCAACGGCCGGCGTGGACTCTGTGGATGGATTGTGGGCACCGTCGTGGACCGCCGCGGTTTTTCCCGCAGGGTGCGGGGGGTGCCTGCAGACGCCGATCGGGCGCGCGCTATTAACGCCGCACGCCCGTGTCAGCCGAGCTCCAAGACATCTGGTCCACCATCCGGGTCGAGCTCGAGCGCGCCGTCGGCGAGGCCACGTTCGACATGTGGCTCGACGGCCTTCGACCGATCGCGATCGAAGGTGACGTGCTGATCGTCAGCGCTCCCGACGAGGCGTCCGGATGGATCGCCGACCGCTTCGCCCGCGTGCTGCAGACCTCTGTCGCGGCGGTGCTCGGGCCCGCGGCGACGGTCGAGCTGACCGCTCGCTCCGAGGGCGAGCGCACCACCCGGCCCGCCCCCTCCGCCCCTGCCTCGGTGGCGAGGCTCAACCCCAAGCACACCTTCGACCAGTTCGTGATCGGCGACTCGAACCGCCTCGCGCACGCCGCCTCGCTCGCGGTGGCGGAGCAGCCGGGCCAGGCCTACAACCCGCTCTTCCTCCACGGCCCGCCCGGCGTGGGCAAGACACACCTCCTCCATTCGATCGCCGCCTACGTCGAGACCTACGGCGAGGGCCTCAGCGTCCGCTACACGACGGTCGAGGCGTTCACCAATCAGTTCGTCAACGCACTTCAATCCGGTTCCATGGAGAGGTTCAAGGCGCTCTACCGCGGCAGCGACGTGCTTCTCATCGACGACGTCCAGTTCCTCGAGCGCAAGGCCAAGACCGAGGAGGAGTTGTTCCACACCTTCAACGAGCTCTATGAGCTCGGAAGCCAGCTCGTGCTCGCCGCCGACCGCCTGCCGCGCGACATCGCGCACGTGGAGCAGCGCCTCACCGAGCGCTTCGAGTCCGGCCTCGTCGCCGACATCACGCCGCCCGACTTCGCCACCCGCCTCACCATCCTGCGCAAGCGTGTGCGCGTCGACGGAGTCGAGCTCTCCGATCCCGGGGCGCTCGAGGTCATCGCCGACCGCGTGACCGCCAACATCCGCGCGCTCGAGGGCGCGCTGATCCGCGTGGTGGCGTTCCACTCGCTGACCGGCCGCCCGATCGACGGGGCGCTCGCCGCCGAGGTGCTGGACGGGTTGGAGGGTGCACGCCCCCGCCATCACCGCTCGGTCCGCGAGATCCAGGACGCCGTATGCGACCTGTTCGAGCTCAGCCACGACGAGCTCGTGTCCCAGAACCGCACGACGCGGCTCACCTGGCCGCGCCAGATCGGCATGTACCTCTCCCGGGAGCTCACCGACCAGACGCTGCCTACCATCGGGCGCCACTTCGGGGGGCGCAACCACGCGACCGTGCTCCACGCCTGGCGGCGCGCGGCGGCGCGCATGTCCTCGGAGCGCGATGCCTACGACGACGTCCAGCGCCTGCTCACGCGGCTCGGAGACCCCGCTGCCGACCGGAAGCGTTGACAGACTTGTTACGGATTCCTCGACATCCCGCGGGCCCGGCTTTCCCGCTCTGCAAGCGGTCTGCGCGCGGCGCTCCACACCATCAACAACCCCTATGACTCCTTCATCTGATCAGAGGTATTCATCGTGAAGCTCGAGACTTCCCGCGACGCGCTGCTCGCCGACCTCCAGACCGTCACGCGCGTGGCGACCACGCGCAGCGCGGTGCAGGCGCTGTCGGGCATCCAGATCCGGGCCGAGGATGGGAGCGCAGAGCTGCGCGGCACCGACATGGAGGTCGGCCTGCGCGTCCCACTCGATGCCGAGATCGACCAGGAGGGCGTCGCCGTGCTGCCCGGGCGGCTGCTGCTCGACGTCGTGCGCGCGCTGCCGGCCGCTCGCGTCTCGCTCGAGCTGCGGGCCGCGGAGCAGGACGTGGAGCTGCGCTCGGGCGCGGCGACCTTCCACATCCGCACGCTGCGAGCCGAGGATTTCCCACCCTTCCCAGAGCTCGGCGAGAGCGCGGCGGTGGACGTGCCGGGGCGCGAGTTCGTCGCCACCGTGAACCGCGTCGCCCGCTCCGCGTCGCGGGACGACACGCGCCCGATCCTCACCGGGATCCTGGTCTCGGCGGCCGGCAGCGAGCTGCGCATGGTCGCCACCGACAGTTATCGCCTGAGCGTGAAGGAGACGCGGCTCGAGTCGCCGCTCGAAGGTGACTTCGAGGCCAACGTGCCGGCCCGCGCGCTACAGGAGCTGGCGCGCGTCGCGCAGCAGGCGGACGCCGAGCGCCTGACGGTCAGCGTCCGCGACAACCAGGTGCTGTTCCAGGTCGACGGCGTGGTCCTGTCGTCGCGCCTCATCGACGGCCAGTTCCCCAACTACCGCCAGCTCCTGCCCGAGGCCTACGAGCACGAGCTGCGCCTCGACGCGGCCGAGCTCACCGACGTGGTGCGCCGCATCAGCCTGCTGGCGCAGAAGAACGCGCCGCTGCGACTCGCCTTCGCCGAGGGCGAGCTGACGATCTCGGCCCAGACCCCCGACGTGGGCGAGGCGCGCGAGACGGTGCCGGTCCCGTTCCAGGGTGAGCCGCTCGAGATCGGCTTCAACCCCGACTTCCTCCGCGACGGCCTCGAGAGCGTCGAGGCCGAGCAGCTGTTGCTCAAGCTGATCAGCCCGGTGCGACCCGGGCTCATCGAAGCCGGCGACGACAGCGGCTTCGTCTACCTGATCATGCCGATCAGGCTGAACGTGTAGGGCGCGGTGACCGTCACCCGCCTCACCCTGCGCGACTTCCGCAGCTACAGGGCGGCGGAGGTGGAGCTGGGAGGAGGCGTGACGCTCGTCCAGGGCCGCAACGGCGCCGGGAAGACCAACCTGATCGAGGCGCTGTACATGGCCTGCACGTCGCGCTCCTGCCGCACCGCGAACGAGCGCGAGGCGATCCGCTTCGGCACGCGCGTCGCCCGGGTCGAAGCCGCGATCGAGAGCAGTACCGGCTCACACATGCTGTCCGTCGGCCTGGAGTCGGGGGCGCCGAAGCGGGTGCGGATGGACGGGCGCGGCGTCGACCGTCTGCTCGACGAGCCCGCCCGGCCGCTGGTGTGCGTGTTCCATCCCGATCGCCTCGAGCTGGTCAAGGGCGCGCCGTCGGTGCGCAGGGCGCACCTGGACCAGGTCGTCACCGCGCTGTGGCCGGCGCGGGCGGCCACGCGGCGCGCGTACGCGCGCGCGCTCACGCAGCGCAATGCGCTGCTCGGGCGCGTCCGCGCCGGGCACGCCGCACGCGGGTCGCTCTCGGCTTGGAACGGAGAGCTCGCCCGTCACGGCATCGAGCTGATGGGAGACCGCGCAGCCACGCTCGAGCAGCTCGCCGATCCGTTTGCGGCGCGCGCGGCCGAGCTCGGCCTCGACGGCGAGGTCGCGCTCGCCTATCGCCCGCGCTCGCGCGCCCGCAGCGCGACGGAGCTGTCCGCAGAGCTCGAGGACCGCGAGGGCAGCGACCTCGAGCGGGGTTACACCGGCCACGGTCCGCACCGCGACGACGTCGCGCTGCAGCGGGACGGCCGCGAGCTGCGCGTCTACGGGTCACAGGGCCAGCAGCGGCTCGCGCTACTGGCGCTGCTGCTGGCCGAGCGCGAGGCGCTGGAGCGCACGCGCGGGGTTGCGCCGCTGATGCTGCTCGACGACGTGCTCTCAGAGCTCGATCCCGAGCGCCGGGGGCGCTTGCTCGATCTGCTCCGCGCCGGCGGCCAGAGCGTCGTCACCACCGCCGACCCGTCGCTCGCCGCGGCGCTCGGGGACACCGGGGTGACGCGCCTGGCGGTGGCCGACGGAGCGGTGATGGAGGTGCGCAGCGGCTCGGGCGGAAGGGCGGCCGCGGCGTGAGGCGCCGAGCCCCCCGACCCGCGGCGCTGGCCCTAGAGGACCTGCGTGCGCGGCTCGCGCCGCGCACGACGCTGGCGCTCGTGCAGGCCGCCTGGCCCGCCGCGGTCGGCGACGCGATCGCCCGTGAGGCGCGTCCGGTGCGCGAGCGCGAGGGCGTGGTCGAGGTGGCGTGCGTGAGCGCGGTGTGGGCGCAGGAGCTCGACCTCATGGCCCCCTCCCTCACCGAGCGCCTGAACGCCTCCCTCGGAACCCCGCGGGTGCGCTCGCTGCGCTGCTCGATCGGCGGGAAGTGAGGCACGTGAGGCGCCCCTCCGAGATGCGCCCGCAGGGCCGGCCGACGGACGCCGTCCAGCGCCCGCCGAGGTCCCTCCCGACCGCCCGGCAGCGGCGTTCCGCGAGGTGCGGCGAGGCGGGCGACTCGCCCCCTCGACCGGCTCTCGAGGGCCTGCGGCCGGCCCGCTCGGCCGGCGTTACTACACCGCTGGCAACGACGCGCGCATTTTTTGCCACTTTGCAGGCAATTCTGCTTGCTCCAAGGCCCGGGTTCGGGGGGTCCGTGTGCTATTCTTATGGCCCTCGAAAGTCGTCGCCCCGGCCCGCGAGCGACCTCGCGCGGTGTCGGGGCTTCGTTGTGTGAGAAGAGACTGATTTGGCAAAGCAGAAGAAGAGCTCTGAGCAGAGTTATGACGCCCAGGACATAACCGTCCTGGAGGGCCTCGAAGCCGTTCGCAAGCGGCCCGGGATGTACATCGGCTCGACCGGCCCCCGAGGCCTTCACCACCTGGTCTACGAGGTGGTCGACAACTCCGTCGACGAGGCGCTCGCGGGGCACTGCGACAGCGTCGAGGTCACGATTCACCCGGACAACTCCGTCACGGTGGTCGACAACGGCCGCGGCATCCCGGTCACCGTCATGGAGAAGGAGGGCCGGCCGGCGGTGGAGGTCGTGCTCACGGTCCTGCACTCCGGCGGCAAGTTCGGCGACGGCGGGGGCTACAAGGTCTCGGGCGGCCTGCACGGCGTCGGCGTCTCGGTGGTAAACGCGCTGTCCGAGGCGCTGACCGTCGAGATCCGCCGCGACGGCCACCTCTGGACCCAGGACTACGAGCGCGGCGTCCCTAAGACCGACGTGCGCAAGGGCGCCAAGACGAAGGACACCGGCGCGACCATCACCTTCCTCCCGGACGCGGACATCTTCGAGACGCTGGACTACGACTTCGAGACGCTCGAGCAGCGTCTGCGCGAGACCGCGTTCCTGACCCGCGGCCTGCGCATCGTGCTCGCCGACGAGCGCGGCGAGGGCAAGCGCACCGAGTTCCGCTACGAGGGCGGGATCGAGGACTTCGTCGCGTACCTCAACAGCAACAAGGACTCGATCCAGCGCAAGATCGTCTACTTCGACGGTGCGAGCGAGGAGGGCGCCGTCGAGGTCGCCATGCAGTGGAACACCTCCTACCAGGAGTCGATCTTCGCGTTCGCCAACAACATCAACACGCACGAGGGCGGCTCGCACCTGTCGGGCTTCCGCTCGGCGCTGACCGGCACGCTCAACCGCTACGCCCGCGAGAAGGGCCTGCTCAAGGAGAAGGACCCCAACCTCGCCGGCGAGGACGTGCGCGAGGGCCTGACCGCGGTGATCTCGGCCAAGCTCCAGGACCCGCAGTTCGAGGGCCAGACCAAGACCAAGCTCGGCAACCCCGGAATGCAGGGCTTCGTCGCCTCGATCGTCAACCGCGGGCTCGGGGAGTTCCTCGAGGAGAACCCCAAGGAGGCCAATCAGATCATCACCAAGGCGGTCTCGGCCGCGCGTGCGCGCGAGGCCGCCCGCAAGGCACGCGACCTGACGCGCAAGTCGGCGCTCGAGAACACGCGCCTGCCCGGCAAGCTGGCCGACTGCCAGGTCGGCGACCCATCGCTGGCCGAGCTCTTCGTCGTCGAGGGCGACTCCGCCGGCGGCTCGGCCAAGCAGGGCCGCGACCGCTCGACGCAGGCGGTACTACCGCTGCGCGGCAAGATCCTCAACGTTGAGAAGAGCCGCATCGACAAGGTCCTGCAGAACCAGGAGATCCAGGCGCTCATCACCGCGCTCGGCACCGGCATCCGCGACGAGTTCGACCTGTCGAAGGCGCGCTACCACAAGGTCATCCTCATGACCGACGCCGACATCGACGGCGCGCACATCCGCACGCTCGCGCTCACGCTGCTGTTCCGCGAGATGCCCGAGCTGATCGACGCCGGCTACGTCTACATCGCCAAGCCGCCGCTCTACAAGATCACGCAGGGCTCCCGCGAGCGCTACATCGAGAAGGAGTCAGAGCTCGAGGAGCTGCTGCTCGGCGACAAGTGGGAGAGGCTCCAGGTCTTCGACCGCCACGCGACCCAGTTCAAGCTCACCGAGGCGCGCTGGCAGAAGTTCACGCGCCTGCTCAAGCAATACGCGGGGTGGGCCTCGTCGCTGCGCGCCGACCACGGGCACGACACCGTCACGTTCCTCGAGGAGTCCCAGATCCTCGACGAGGGCGTCGAGTCGGTCGAGCAGCTGCTCAAGCTGCTCGCGCGTCCCGCGCCCGAAGCCGAGCCCTTCGAGACCGCGCTCGTGTCCGAGGACCCGGTGGAGCTCGTGGTGCGCTCGGAGGAGCGCAAGACCGGCTTCGCCCGGACCCACCGCCTGCGCCGCTCGTTGCTGGAGAGCAACGAGTACCGTCAGTTCCTGCGCGTGCACCGCGCGCTGATCGAGCTGGCCGGCACGCCTCCGTTCCACATCAAGCTGGGCGACAACGAGGCCGACGCGCTCAGCTTCGAGGAGCTGCGCCGCTGCGTGCTCGAGGTTGCCCAGCGCGGGGTCAAGCTCCAGCGCTTCAAGGGCCTGGGCGAGATGAACGCCGACCAGCTCGCGGAGACGACGATGGACCCGGCCTCGCGCACGCTCGCGCAGGTCACGATGGAGGACGCCTCGGCCGCCGAGCTGCTCTTCTCGATGCTGATGGGCGACCAGGTCGAGCCACGGCGCAAGTTCATCGAGGACAACGCGCTCTCGGCGACGATCGACGTGTGAGCGCCTCGTGACGATCGACCAGCTCACCGGGAACATCGAGCCGCGCGGGCTCGAGGAGGAGATGAAGTCCTCCTACCTCGACTACGCCATGTCGGTGATCGTCGGCCGCGCGCTGCCCGACGCGCGCGACGGCCTCAAGCCCGTCCACCGCCGCGTCCTCTACGCGATGAACGAGGCCGGCATCCAGCCCAACCGGCCCTACGCCAAGTGCGCGCGGATCGTCGGCGACGTGATGGGCAACTACCACCCCCACGGCGACTCCGCGATCTACGACACGCTCGTGCGCCTGGCCCAGGACTTCTCGATGCGCTACCTGCTCGCCGACGGCCAGGGCAACTTCGGCTCGATCGACGACGATCCGCCGGCCGCCATGAGGTACACGGAAGCGCGTCTGTCGCGCATGGCGACCGAGATGCTGCGCGACCTCGACGCCGACACCGTCGATTTCGTCCCGAACTACGACGGCCGCACGCAAGAGCCGCTGGTACTGCCCAGCCGCTTCCCGAATCTGCTCGTCAACGGCTCGCAGGGGATCGCGGTGGGGATGGCGACCAACATCCCGCCCCACAACCTGCGCGAGACGATCAAGGCGGCGGTCGCCTACATCGACGATCCGAGCATCTCCGTCGAGGGGCTGATGAAGCACATCAAGGGCCCCGACTTCCCGACCGGGGGCGTGATCCTCGGCACCCAGGGCATCCGCGACGCGTACGACACCGGCCGCGGGCGCGTGCGCGTGCAGGCCCGCGCCCACATCGAGCCGCTCTCCCACGGCAAGGAGGCGATCGTCGTCACCGAGCTGCCGTGGATGGTCAAGAAGGGCGGCGACGGCGGGCTGATCCAGAAGATCGCCGACCTCGTCCACGACAAGAAGATCACCGAGATCTCCGACATCAAGGACCTGTCGGACAAGCGCGGCATGCGTGTCGTGATCGAGCTCAAGCGCGACCAGATCCCCAAGGTCGTGCTCAACAAGCTCTTCAAGCACACGCCGCTGCAGACCACGTTCGGCGTGAACATGGTCGCGCTCGTCGACGGCGTACCGCAGACGCTCTCGCTGCGTGAGGCGATCGGCGCCTACGTCGACCACCAGCGCGAGGTCATCACTCGCCGTACCAAGTACGAGCTGCGCAAGGCCGAGGCACGCGCCCACATCCTCGCCGGCCTGCTCGTCGCGATCGACAACCTCGACGCGGTCATCGAGCTGATCCGGGCTGCGCGCGACCGCGACACCGCCCGCCTGCAGCTCATCGAGCGCTTCGACCTCAGCGTGATCCAGGCCAACGCGATCCTCGATCTGCGGCTCGCGCAGCTCACGGCGCTCGAGGCGGGCGCGATCCGCACCGAGTACGAGGACAAGCTGGAGCTCATCAAGGAGCTGCGCGAGATCCTCGGCGACGAGAGCCGCGTGCTGGGCCTGATCAAGGAGGAGCTGGCCGAGATCGCCGAGCGCTACGGCGACGAGCGCCGCACCGACATCACCCACGCCGAGGGCGAGATCGACGTCGAGGACCTGATCGCCGACCAGCAGATGGTCATCACGATCACCAAGAGCGGCTACGTGAAGTCGCTGCCGCTCGCGACCTACCGCAAGCAGCGCCGCGGCGGCGTCGGCGTGACGGGTATGGACATGAAGGACGGCGACTACATCGAGCACCTGTTCATCTGCTCGACGCACGACTACCTGCTGTTCTTCACCAACCGCGGGAAGGTCTACCGGCTCAAGGTCTACGAGCTGCCCGAGGCGCAGCGGACGGCCAAGGGCCGCGCGCTGGTCAACCTGCTGCCGCTGCGCGACGGCGAGCGCGTCCAGTCGGTGCTCTCGACGCGCGACTTCTCCGAGGCTCCGTACCTCGTGTTCGCGACCCGCAAGGGTACGGTCAAGAAGACCGAGTTCGGGCTCTACAACACGCCGATCAAGGCCGACGGGATCATCGCGATCAACATCCGCGACGACGACGAGCTCGTCGCCGTGCGCCGCGTCTCGGAGGGCGACGAGATCCTGATGGTCTCGCGCGCCGGCATGGCCGTGCGCTTCCGTGAGGACGACGCGCGCGCGATGGGGCGCGACACGTCCGGCGTCCGTGGGATGAACATCTCGGGCGAGAGCAACTCCGTGCTGGCCATGGACGTGGCGCGCGACGACCAGGAGCTGCTGGTCGTGACCGAGAACGGCTTCGGCAAGCGCACGCCCGTCGACCAGTACCGCAAGACCAGCCGCGGGGCCAAGGGCGTGACGACGATCAAGTTCTCCGAGCGCCGCGGCGAGCTCGCCGCGGCGCTGGTCGTGCGCCCGCACCAGGAGCTCGTGTTCATCTCGGAGACGGGGATGGTGCAGCGCACCGGCGTCAAGGGCATCCGCCAGACCGGCCGTCCGGCCCAGGGCGTGCGGCTGATGAACGTCCGCGACGACGACCGCGTCAGCGCGGTCGCGCTCGTGGTCGAGTCCGAGGCGGACACGAGCGCCGACGTGATCGAGGATCCCTCGCAGCCGGCCAGCATCGGCGCGGACGGGTCGCTCGAGGGCGATCCCGCCGGCCAGGACGGCGCCGCACCCGACGGCGCCTCGCCTGACGGGTCCGCCTAGAACGCACGAGAGGCGCCCCCAAAGGAGCGCCTCTCGCAAGCGATTCGGCTGGCGTAGCCCGCGACCGGCAGCACTGCGCCGGAGGGACGAATCCCGGCGCCGGTCACGGGGGTGTCGCGGGGTGGATTCCGCTACGCGGGGCCAGCCACCTGCCTAACGGCCGGACACCTCCAGGGTCCCGCAAGAACTGTCACTCAACGTACGGACCACCTCCTTTCTCTGGTACCGAGATGATGCCATACGCGTCAGGCGGCTTCCGGGAGATACGCCCTCCACGCCGCCGGGATCGACGGCGACGCGACGTGGATGAAGATCTGCGGGCTCGGGGTGCGGGGCTTGCGGCGCAGGTGCATGTTGACGTGGCGCAGGAGCTGGTCGCCCTTGCGGCGATTGCAGGGCGCGCACGAGGCGACGATGTTCTCCCAGCTCGATGCGCCGCCCTTGGACCGGGGCACGACGTGGTCGACCGTCAAATTGGTGCGCGAGCCGCAGTACTGGCACTCCCAGCGGTCGCGGGCGAACACCGCGCGCCGCGTGATCTTGCGGCGGTGGGTGTCGCGCGGCACGCGTACGTAGGAGACGAGGCGGATGACCACCGGCCGCGGCAGGCTCAGGCTCTCGGAGCGCAGCCTCCAGTCCGCGTGCTCGACGACCTCGGCCTTCTCCTTGAGCAGCAGCACGGTCGCGCGCCTTACCGTGCAGACGTTGATCGGCTCGAAGGTCGCGTTGAGGACGAGCACCCGGCCGTTGGTCCACCGCACGTCGACGGCGGGCCGCTCAGACCCACGCCGCCGGTGCTCGCTGAGCGGCGTGGGCCGTGATGGTCCTGGCGGTACTTTCGCCTTAGTACGCATGGGACGGCGGCAGTTTAGCGGGGCCCCAGCCCGCTCCAGACCGCTATGCGGCCGGGTAGGAGCCGAGCACGCGGACCCGCTCTGTCTTCGCGCGCAGCGCCTCGAGCGCCTCCGCCACCGGGGGGTCGTCGTCGCGGCCCTCGACGTCCACGAAGAACATGTAGCGCCCGAGGCCCTGCTTGCGCGGGCGCGACTCGATCCTCGTCATGTTCACCCCCCGGAAGGCGAGCTCGGACAGGCAGCTCACCAGCCAGCCGGGCGCCTCGGCGCCGACTCCCCAGAAGACCAGCGAGGTCTTCCACGGGCCGTGACCGCCGCGCTCGTCCCCGGGCTCGCGCGCGAGCCACGCGAAGCGGGTCTCGTTCTCGGCGACGTCCTCCACGCCGGCGCGCAGGATCTCGCAGCCGTAGAGCTCGGCCGCCAGGTGCGTCCCGAGCGCGGCGGCCGGCCCGTCGAGCCCGGCGACGATGCGGACGGCATCGGCGGTCGAGGAGACCGAGATGACGTCCGCCCCCTGCAGCCGAGTCCGGATGAAGCGCGCACACTGACCGTTCGCCTGCGGGTGGGAGTACACCGTCCGCACGTCCTCGAGCTCGAGGTGGGTCCGCGCGATCAGGCAGTGGCGCACCGGGTGCACGAGCTCACCGACGATCGCGACGTCCTCGGTCTCGAAGGCGAGCGCGTCGAGGGTGGCGTTGACGGAGCCCTCGAGCGAGTTCTCGAGCGGCACCAGCGCACGGTCGACCGTCTGCTCGTGGACCGCCATCACCGTGTCGTAGATCGTCGGCAGGGACACCAGCTCGCGCGGCTCGGGCTCCCCGGCTGTGACGAGCGCCTCGTGGCTGAAGGTCCCCTCCGGGCCGAGGTAGCCGACGCGGAGCGGCCGCGCGCCCTCAGGCCTGCTGGGCAACGCCGCCCTCGGCGACGGCGAGGCGGACCGCCTCGGCCTCCTCGGGAGAGAGCTCGAGCTCGCCCGCCCCGTCGCGGACCTGCTTGACGTACAGCCGCGCCTGGTCGCGGTGGTGGATCGAGGTCACGACCACGCCCGAGCGCGAGGCGTCCAGCAGCGCGACGGAGGCCGACTGCTGGCCCGACATCTCGCCGTAGGCGTCGTAGCGCACCAGGGCGCGGAAGGCGATCGCGCCGTCGAGTCGCTGCTCGGCGACCTCCATGCGCCGAGCCAGGCCCTCGACCATGTCGCCGACCTGCTCGTTGAGCGCGACGAAGTCGCGTTCCAGGCTCGCCGCGTGGGCCACGACGTCCTCAGGGCTGCGGTCTCCGAGCACCAGGCGCTGGTCGGCGCGCACGCGGCGCAGCCGGATCGCCAGCATCAGCGTCACGCTGAGCGACACCAGCGCGAGCGCGCAGGCGGCGAGCGCCACGATCCCGACTGTCCCGCTCAGCTCGTGCACGCCGGGAGAGGCTAATGGCCCGTCCAGCCGAACCACTGGCGCCGCGCGTCAGCGGTCGTCAGCCGCGCGTGAAGATCGCCGGGTACTCGGCGGAGTTGTTGGAGGAGTCCACCTCGCCCGGGACCGGCTGGACCTGGACCTTGACCGTCACCGGCGTCCCGATGGGCGGCGACTGGCCGAGCGGGATGGTCGCCGTTGCGTCCGACCCGGCGCTGGTCGAGGGCACCGTCTTCTTGACCGTGATCGGCGCGCCCGCGCCCTGGATCGTCACCGACACGACGACGTTCTTCTCGTCGTTCTCGCCCTGGTTCTGGAAGGTGACGACGAAGGACAGGGCCGCGCTCGCGGTGATGCGGTTCGCGGTCCCCTCCTGGAGCGTGGTGTCACCCGCCTGGACCGAGGTCAGTCCGTGCCCGTGCGTTCCCGGTGCGGGCTTGCCGGTCGGCGTCGCTGCTCCGCCGGCCGCGCCGCTGAGCTTGGCGGCGACCTTGGTCGCGTCGAGCCATTCGAGCGGGTTGGGCAGGGAGCGCGACTGCGCGATCGTCTGCCCGTGGATGCCGTTGTCGTCCAGCGCCTTCTTGATGCGCGGCGCGACCTCCTGCGAGTAGACGACGTCGGAAGCCAGGAAGGCCTGCATCTGGCCGGTGATCTGATTGATCGCGGCCTGTGCCCCCTGCTTGCCCTGGGCGGTCGGCAGGAGCGCGGCGATCCGCTCGGTCGCGTCGCGCCGCAGGCGCAGCACGAGCAGGAAGTTGCGCTGCGCGTCGCTCATGTCGCCGGGCACGTCGAGGCCCTGCGCGCGCTTGACCTGGCGGCTCGCCTCGACGCTGAGCTCGTTGACCTGGCTCTGCAGGTCGAGCGGGTTGGCCGCGTTGTTCTGGGTCGAGCCGAGGATCTCGAGCAGCGGCTTCGAGACCTGGCTGTCGGACTCCTGGACGATCTGGGCGGAGTTGCGGTTGTAGTCCTTGAGCGCGTTCTCCTTGCGCGAGGAGAGGCAGCCGCGGATCCCCAGAACGAGGAGCACGAGGACGAGCAGGACCGCGCCCGCCGCGATCAGGCGCCGGGCCAGCACGCCGTCGTCGCGCCCCCCACCGGAGGACGGTCGCGATGAACCGTCGCGCCGCGGGGCGCGGCTGGGCCGGCTCGGCCTGCTGCGCGGCGCGGTCGCCGTGCGTCCCCCGCGGGGCTCGTCAGCGTCGTCGAAAAACGACAGTTCGAAGCTCCTTCAGAAGTTCCCGATCTCTCAGTATGCCGAGCGCTCGGACGTTATGACTCCTTCGACGTCCAGGGCAGGGAGCCTTCCCGAGGCGCCGAAAAGCTGTCGAGCGGTGCGCACCATCGACACCCTTGCACACCCGCCAAGCGAACCGTCGGGGGCAGAGGACCAGGAGGGCTGGGGCGCCGGGGACGCGGTCCTCGGCCGTTTCCGGCTCGACCGGCTGCTCGGAACGGGCGGCTTCGGCGCGGTGTGGCGCGCCACCGACGAGCGCCTCCAACGGCCGGTCGCGGTGAAGGTCATCCCGCATGCGACCGCGTCAGGGGCCGGGGAGCGCGGGCGGCGCGAGGCCCTGGCCGTGGCGCGGCTCAACCACCCGGCGATCGTCGCGCTCTACGAGGAGGGCGAGGACGAGCGCGCTCTGTACCTGGTCTCAGAGCTCGTCGAGGGCTCGACGCTGGCCGAGCTCGAGGCTGCGGGCGCGCTGAGCGACCGCGACGTCGTGCGGCTCGGCATCGCCCTCTGCGACGCGCTCCTCCACGCCCATGCGCACGGGGTCGTCCACCGGGACCTCAAGCCCCAGAACGTCCTGGTGCCCAGGCGCGGAAGCGCCAAGCTCGCGGACTTCGGAGTGGCGCACCTCGTCGGCGACGAGCCGCTCACCCGAACCGGCGACGTGCTGGGCACGCTCGCCTACATGGCTCCGGAGCAGGCCGCCGGGCGGAGGGCCGACGGAGCCGCCGACCTGTACGGCCTGGGGCTCGTGCTCTACGAGGCGCTGTCCGGAGTCAACCCGGTGCGGGCGGCGACGCCGGCGGCCACCACGCGGCGCATCGGCCGCCCGCTGCCGCCGCTGCGGCGCCTGCGCCGCGACCTGCCCGAGCCCCTGGTCGAGGCGATCGACGCCGCGGTGCGTCCGCGAGCGGCGGAGCGCGGCACCGTCGACGGACTGCGCGCCGGTCTTCAGACCACGTGCGCCCAGGTCAGCGACACGGACGGCGCCCTCCCTTCGCTGCCCCCGGCAGCGTCCGCGTCGGTGCACGTCCCGGCGCGCGCGCTGGCCGGCCTCGCGGCAGGCGCGCTGGCCGCTGCGTGCCTCGCGCTGGCCGGTCCGGCGCCGCCCGTCCCGGTGCTGCCCGCGGCGCTCGCGACGGCGGCCGCGGTAGCGCTGCTCCCGCGCGCGGCCTGGCTGGCCGCCGCCGCGCTGGCGGTCGCCTGGCTGGTCGGCGCGCGGCCTGGTGAGGCCCTGCTGCTCGCCGCCGCGCTCGCCGCGCCGGTACTCGCGCTGCCGCGCCGGCCGGAGTGGTGGTCGGTCCCGGCGCTCGCGCCGCTGCTCGCCCTCGCCGCGCTCGCTCCGGCCTACTGCGCTGTCGCCGCGCAGGCGCCCGGCGCGCGCTCGCGCGCGGCGCTCGGCGCCGCGGGGCTGTGGTGGCTGTGCCTCGCCGAGCCGGCGCTCGGACGCGACCTGTTCCTGGGCCGGCCGGCCGGCACGGCCGCCCCCGACGCACTCCTTGGCTCGGCGGGGCGTGCGGCCGACGCGCTGTCGTCGGTAATCGGCTCGGGCGCGCTCGCCGCCGCGCTGCTGTGGGCGCTCGCCGCCGCGGCGCTCCCGCTCCTCACGGGACGCGGCGGCCTGGGCGCCGCCGCGACGGGGGCCGCGCTGTGGGCGGCAGCGCTCGCGGGGGCGACGCTGGCTCTCGGCCACGCCCTCGACGGCGCCGTCGCGCTCCCCGACCCGCGCGGCGCGGTCGCCGGAGCGGCGGCCGGCGCCCTCTTCGCGGTCGCCGTGCGGGCGCTGCGCGAGCCGGCTCAGGCGGGTCCGGCGGCGATGCCGACCGCGTAGCATGGCCGGCGGAAAAACGTGCTCAAGAGCATCGAGAACAAACTCGCCGGCCTCGTCGAAGGCACCTTCAGCCGTGCCTTCAAGTCGGAGGTGCGGCCCGTCGAGATCGCGCGCAAGCTCGCGCGCGAGATGGAGGAGAACAAGACCTTCTCCGTCTCGCGCGTCTACGTGCCGAACGAGTACGTCGTGTACCTCTCGCCGGACGACCACGCGCGCTTCGAGGAGTACGAGGGGGCGCTCGCCAAGGAGCTGTCCGGCTACCTGCTCGAGCATGCCCGCCGCGAGAAGCTCGCGCTGCTCTCGCGGCCGACCGTGGACCTCCGCACCGACGACCGTCTGCGCCTGGGCGAGTTCGGCATCCAGGCGCGACTGGTCCAGGACCCGGACGAGCCCAAGCCGGCCGCCCCGCGCAGGAAGCAGGGCGAGATGGGCCACACGTCGGTGTACAGCGCGGCCGAGCGACTGTCCGAGCCGCTCGAGCAGCGCCGCGGAGCGCCGGGCACGGCGCTTCTGCTGCTCAACGGCCGCCGTATGGTCCTGGGCGCGGAAAAGACGGTGCTCGGCCGCAGCCGCGACTGCGACATCGTCGTCGACGACCCGAACGTGTCGCGCCGCCACGCCGAGCTCGACCGGACGCCCGACGGCGGCTGGGCGGTGCACGACCTCGGCTCGACGAACGGCGTGCTCGTCAACGGCAAACGCGTCAAGCGCGTGCAGCAGCTCGCGCAGGGCGACCGGATCGAGCTGGGAACCTCCGAGCTCGTCTTCCAGGTGGAGTAGCGCGGTGCAGCTCGACCCGATCTCGGTGATCCTGAAGTTCGGCTTCCTCGCCGTGCTCTACCTGTTCCTGCTGTGGGTGGCGCGCAGCGCGCTGCGCGACCTGCGCTCGGGCACGGACGTCGTGCCCGCCGCCCCCGCCGACGCCACCGGCATGTACTCGGCGGCCACCGGGATGGCGCCCGAGACGCCGGTCGACCACGATCCGCGCCTGTACGTGGAGCGCGCGCCGGGCCTGGAGAGCGGCGCGGAGTACGGGCTCGAGGACGACCTGCTGCTGGGCCGCGGCTCGCGCGTCGACATCCAGCTCGAGGACCCGTTTGCGTCCTCCCAGCACGCGAGAATCGTCCGCCAGGGGCAGCTCGCGGTGATCGAGGACCTAGGCTCGACCAACGGGACGCTGCTCAACGGCGAGCCGCTCCAGGGTCCCCAACCGCTGCACCCCGGCGATCGCATCCGCATCGGCGACAGCGAGTTCTCCTACGTAGAGTGACGCCCGTGCTCAGGATCGTCGAGAGCTTCAAGAACTCGGATACAGGCCGGCAGCGCAAGGCCAACGAGGACAACCTGTTCGTGCGCGAGCCGCTGTTCGTGGTCGCGGACGGCATGGGCGGGGCGCGCGCCGGGGAGGTCGCGTCCAAGACCGCCGTCGACGCCTTCGAGGAGGGGCTGCCGGACGACGGCAGCCCCGAGCAGGGCCTGACGGAGGTGATCGCGCAAGCCAACGGGCGCATCCACGACATGGCGCGCTCCGACGACCAGCTGCAGGGCATGGGGACGACGGTCACGGCGGCTTGGGTCGGCGACAACGATGTGTCGATCGCCCACGTGGGCGACAGCCGCGCCTACGTATACCGCGACGGCAAGCTTCAGCTGCTGACCCAGGACCACTCGCTCGTCAACGAGCTGGTGATCCGCGGCAAGCTGACCGAGGAGCAGGCGGCCGAGCACCCGCAGCGCTCGATCATCACCCGCGCGCTGGGCCCGGAGGCCTCGGTCCAGGTCGACACGCAGAGCCGCCGCGCCCGCGATGGCGACGTCTTCCTGCTGTGCAGCGACGGGCTGACCTCGATGCTCGGCGACGACGAGATCGCCGAGCTGATCGACGAGAGCTCGACGCTCGCGGAGGCCGGCCAGCGACTCGTCCAGGCTGCCAACGACGCGGGCGGGCGCGACAACATCACCGTCGTCCTGTTCCGCGTGGCCGACGATGCCGCGGAGGGGGCGGGGCAGGCGACCGAGGTGACGAGGGCGCACGAGGCCGTCGGCCGGCAGGCGGCCGGCCAGCGGACCGTCGTGAGCGGCGCCGCGGCGGCGGCCACCCAGGCCCCCGCGGAGGCGCCGCAGCGAACGGCGCCGCCGCCTCCGCCACGGCGGGCGCGGGCACGGCCGGCGGCCGCCGCGCCCCGCCGCCGCCGGCGCGGGCGCGTGCGGCTGGGGAGCCTCGCCTTCGGAGCGCTGTTCCTGGCGCTCGTCGCCCTGCTGGCCGCGGGCACCTTCTTCTACGCCCGCGCCCACTACTTCATCGGCTCGGACCAGGGCTTCGTCACCGTGTATCGCGGCCTGGACGCCGCTCCCTTCGGCATCAAGCTCAACAGCGTCAACTGCTCCACCTCGGTGCTGGCCGACCAGGTGCCCAAGGCGATGGTGGACCGGCGCTCGCGCACCGACCGGACGGAGGCCATCAATGCCGTCAAGGCGCAGTACCGCCAGCAGCTCGGCCTGAAGCGCGGCCAGCCCACGCCGGATCCCTGCACGGGGTGAGCCGCACGCGTGTCCGGCTCAAGCCGATCCTGGTGGTGGTCGGGGTCGTCCTCTCCTTCCTGCTCGTCTCGACCTGGATCGCGACGCGCGCCGTGTTCTTCGTCGGCACCGACGACGAGGGCTTCGTGACCGTGTTCAACGGGGTGCCCTATGACCTGCCGGGCGGTATCGACCTCTACACGCCGCGCTTCGAGTCGGGCCTGCCGGCGGCCTCGCTGCCGCCGCGCGAGCGCTCGCTCGTCACGGCCCACCGCTGGCGCTCGCAGGACCAGGCGCTGGCCGTCGTGCGCCGGCTCGAGCGCGAGAACCGCGGCCCGCTGGCAAGCCCGTGAGCGCGCGCAACCGCGAGCTGCTCGCGCTGATCCCGTCGTCGCTGCTGCTCACGGCGGGCTTCGCCGCCGTCTTCATCCAGCAGCAGGACCAGCTCTCCAACCTCTCGCTCACCTACGGGGCGATCTTCCTCGGCCTGTGCGTGGCCACGCACGTCGTCATCCGGATCGCGCTCCCGCGCGCCGACCCGTACCTGTTTCCGCTCGTCGCGCTGCTCGCGTGCTTCGGGCTGGTCGTCATCTACCGCCTCGACCAGGACCTCGCGCGCGAGCAGGCGCAGTGGTTCGTGGTCGGCCTGCTGGCCTTCTGCGCCACGATCGTCGTCTTCCGCGACTACCGGCGCCTGGAGCAGTACCGCTACACGATCGCCGCGGGCTCGATCCTGCTGCTGTTCCTGCCCCGCGTCCCGGGCATCGGCGGGCAGGTCAACGGCGCGTTCCTGGCCATCAGCATCGGCCCGATCTCCTTCCAGCCCGCGGAGCTGGCCAAGATCGGGATCATCATCTTCCTGGCCAGCTATCTGCGCGACACGCGCCAGGTGCTCGTGCAGGGGGCGCGCCGCATAGCCGGCGTGACGATCCCGCCGCTGAAGCATTTCGGGCCGCTGCTCGTGGTGTGGGGAGCGGCGATGTTGATGCTGGTCTTCATCCAGGACCTGGGGTCATCGCTGATGTTCTTCGGCGGCTTCCTCGCCGTCCTCTACGTCGCCACCAACCGGCTCTCGTTCGTGGTCGTGGGGCTGGTCCTGTTCGCGGTGGGCGCGTGGTTCTTCGCCCACAACGTCGCCCACGTGCAGCAGCGCGTCGACATCTGGCTGGCTCCCTTCCAGGGCAACCGCCCTGAGGGCTCTGGCTACCAGATCGTGCAGGGGCTGTTCGCGCAGGCGGACGGGGGGCTGTTCGGCACCGGCTTCGGCCAGGCGATCATCGAGCTGCCCTCCAACCCGGCGATCAAGATCATCCCGGCCGCGCACACCGACCTGATCTACGCGGTGATCGTCAACGAGCTGGGGCTGGTCGGGGCGTGCGGAGTGCTGCTCACGTACCTCTTCATCGTCGAGCGGGGGTTCAAGATCGCGCTGCTCGCACGCGACTCGTTCTCGACCCTGCTGGCCGCCGGGCTGACGTCGGTGCTAGCGCTGCAGGTGTTCGTGATCGTCGGCGGGGTGACGCGCGTGATCCCGCTCACCGGCGTCACGCTTCCGTTCGTGTCCTACGGCGGCTCCTCGATCGTGGCCAACTTCATCCTCGTCGCGCTGCTGCTGCTCGTGAGCGACCGCAGGAGGCCGGCGTGAGCGCGCGAGGGGCGCGCCGCCGCGCGGCGTGAGCCGTCCCATCACGCGCCTGTTCCTGGTCTTCGCCGCGCTCTTCGCGGTGCTCGTCGGCTTCACGTCCTACTGGTCGGTGTTCGACTCCGAGAGCCTCAACCACAACCCCAAGAACGCGCGCTCGATCATCCAGGAGGCGCGCGTCAAGCGCGGCACGATCCGAGCCGACGACGGCGAGGTGCTGGCCCGCAGCGTCCGTGCCGCGGGCAAGACGTTCCGCCGCACGTACCCGCAGCCCGAGCTCTTCCCGCACGAGGTCGGGTACTCGTTCCTGACCCGCGGCCGGGCCGGGCTCGAGCAGTTCTACAACGACGACCTCGCGGGCCGGAAGGGCGAGTTCGGCTCGATCATCAACCAGCTCGAGGGCCGCCGCCAGGAGGGCGAGGACCTCAAGACCACGCTCGACCCCAAGGCCCAGCGCGTGGCCCTGAACGGGCTCGCCGGCCGGGCCGGCTCGGTCGTCGCCCTGGTGCCCAGCACGGGCGACGTGAAGGTCATGGCCAGCGTCCCGAGCTACGACCCCAACGACGTCGACAGCACGCGCCGCTTCCGCGCGCTGACGCGCTCGCCGGCCAAGCCGCTGGTCAACCGCTCGATCGCGTCGAGCTACCCGCCCGGCTCGACGTTCAAGGTCGTGACCGCCGCCGCCGCGCTCGACACCGGCAAGTTCACGCCTACCTCGACGGTCAACGGCGCGAACGGCCAGGTGTTCAGCGGCGTGCCCTTGAACAACTTCGGCGGCGAGGATTTCGGAAGCGTCGACCTCACCTTTGCCCTGACGAACTCGATCAACACCGCGTGGGCCAACGTCGGGACGGCCCTCGGCAAGTCGACGATGGCCAAGTACATGAAGCGCTTCGGCTTCTACAAGGATCCGCCCGTCGACCTGCCCAAGGGCGAGCGCCTGCCCAGCGGCGAGTACGAGAACGGCAGGTTGCTGGACCCCGAGTCCGACAAGATCGACGTTGCGCGCATGGCCATCGGCCAGGACAAGCTGAGCGTCACGCCGCTCCAGATGGCGATGGTCGCATCCGCGATCGCAAACGGCGGCGTGCTCGTTAAGCCCCACATCGGCGACCGCTTCGTAAATTCTGACGGCACCACGACCAAGCGCATCACCGGCAAGTCGGCCGGTCGCGTGATCTCCAAGCAGTCGGCGACCGAGCTCGGGCAGATGATGTCCAAGGTGGTGGAGGAGGGCACCGGCACCGCGGCGGCGCTCCAGGGGATCAGCGTCGCGGGCAAGACCGGTACGGCCGAGATCGATCCGGCGGCCAACCTCAACCAGCCGTGGTTCATCGCCTTCGCGCCGGTCGACAACCCGAAGATCGCCATCGCGGTGACCGTCGAGCGCTCGAGCGGCGGCACGGGCGGCGAGGTCGCCGCGCCGATCGCCAAGCAGGTGCTGCAGTCGCTCCTGGGAGGGTCGGCGTGACCATCGGCGGCGGCCCGCGCGGGCTCAGCCACGACGAGATCGTCGACGGCCGCTACCGCGTGATCGAGCGCATCGGGTCGGGCGGCATGGCCGACGTGTGGCTCGCCGAGGACCAGCAGCTCGGCCGCCGCGTGGCGCTCAAGCTGCTGCACCGCCGCTTCGCCGAGGACCCGGAGTTCGTGGAGCGCTTCAAGCGCGAGGCGTCGGCCGCAGGCGGCCTCCAGCACGCCAACGTGGTCGGCGTCTACGACCGCGGCGAGTGGGAGGGCACCTCCTACATCGCGATGGAGTACCTGGAGGGCTCGTCCCTCAAGCGCGTGATCACGGAGAATGCGCCGCTCGATCCGGTGTGGGCGATCGACGTCTGCCTGCAGGTGCTGCGTGCCGCCCGCTTCGCACACCGCGCGGGGATCATCCACCGCGACATCAAGCCCCACAACGTGATCGTCGACGGCGACGGGCGCGCGAAGGTCACCGACTTCGGGATCGCCCGCGCCGGAGCCTCGGACATGACCGAGACGGGCTCGATCATGGGCACCGCGCACTACATCGCCCCCGAGCAGGCGCAGGGGCACGGTGTCGGCGCGGCGTCCGACCTGTACTCGGTCGGGATCGTGCTCTACGAGATGCTCGCCGGGCGCGTGCCATTCGACGGCGAGAGCGCGGTGACGATCGCGCTCAAGCAGGTCTCCGAGCCGCCGGTGCCCCCGTCGCACTACGCCGACGTGCCGCCCGACCTCGAGGCGGTCGTGATGCGGGCCCTGGAGAAGGACCCGGCGCGCCGGTTCGCCGATGCCGACGAGTTCATCGCGGCGCTGGAGATCGTCCGCGAGCGAATCGTCAGCGGCGCCGAGCCCGGCGAGGCAACGGCGGCGTTCGGCGCGCTGCCGCCGCCGCTGGAGCCCTCCGAGGACGAGGAGGAGCCGGGCGAGGCGGGCCGCCGCAGGTGGCCGTGGGCGGTCGCGATCGGCCTCATCATCCTCGTGGCCGCAGCGGCGCTCGTGTTCGCCCTCACGCGTCCGGCCAAGACGGTGCAGGTGCCCAAGGTGACAGGGCTCGCGCTCAAGGACGCGTCGGCTGCGCTGGAGAACCGAGGCTTCCAGGTCAGCGTCCGGCGCGTGAGGGAGGACGCGCCGGTCGACCAGGTCACGCGCCAGGATCCGCAGGCCTTCGAGCGCGTGGACGAGGGCTCGACGGTCACGCTCACCGTCTCCAACGGGCTCGGCACCGGGCAGGTGCCCGACGTCGCGGGCCTGTCGCGCGACGCCGCGAAGGCGGCGATCAAGCGCGCGGGCTTCAAGGTCAAGTTCGAGAACGAATCCTCGAGCTCCGTGCCCGCCGGCCAGGCGACGCGCACCGAGCCGCAGGCGGGCACGTCGCTCGACAAGGGCTCGAAGGTGACGGTCTTCCTCTCCTCCGGGCCGCAGCAGGTCACCGTCCCGGGGGTCGTGGGCAAGGACAAGGACGCCGCGGCGTCCCAGATCCAGGCCGCCGGGCTGCAGGTCGACGTCCAGTCGCGCGTCACCTCCGCAGCGGCCGCCGACACCGTGCTCGCGCAGGATCCCCAGGGCGGCGTGCAGGTCGCCAAGGGCTCGACGGTCACGATCACCGTGGCCAAGGCGCCGCCCACGTCGAGGGTGCCAGACGTGCTCGGGAAGGACGGGCAGGCGGCCAAGCAGGCGCTGCGTGCCGCGGGACTGCGCGTGACCGCCACGTCGGTCGACGTCACCGACCCCGCGCAGGACGGCCTCGTACAGAGCCAGGATCCCGGCGGCGGCCGAGAGGTCGCCGAGGGCACGACGGTCTCGATCACCGTCGGGCGCTTCAGCAGCTCGGGCGGGACCACGACCGGCGGGACGACCTCGACGGGGCCGTAGCCGGTGCGGGTCGTCGTCCTCTCGGGCGGTCGCTCGTCCGAGCACGAGATCTCGCTCGCCTCGGGCCGTTCGGTCGCGGCCGGGTTGGAGAGCACCGGCCACGAGGTGCTGGCGGTGCGGATCGAGCGTGACGGGCGCTGGCGCCTCGCGGACGAGCAGGAGCCGCTGGCCGTGGTTCCGGGGGCCGGTCTGCTCGAAGCCGACGTCGTGTTCCCTGTCCTGCACGGGCCCTACGGCGAGGACGGAACCGTGCAGGGGGTGCTCGAGGCGCTCGACGTTCCCTACGTGGGCGCGGGGGTGCTCGCCTCCGCCGTGTGCATGGACAAGGTCGTCTTCAAGGAGCTGATGGCCACGGCCGGGCTGCCCCAGGTCCGCTACGAGGCCGTCGTCGACGAGCGCTGGCGACGGGACCCGGGCGCGGTGGAGACCGCGGTGGGCACGCTGGGGTTGCCCGTGTTCGTGAAGCCGGCCTCTCTGGGCTCGTCGGTCGGGATCGTCCGCGTCGCCTCGGAGGCCGAGCTGCTCCCGGCGCTCGACCGCGCCTTCGCGCACGAGGGAAGGGTGATCGCCGAGGCCGCGGCCCCGGGGATCGAGGTCGAGTGCTCGGTGATCGGCCACACGACCGCGCCCGAGGCGTCGGAGCCCGGCGAGATCGTGTTGCGGCGCGGGGCCGGCTGGTACGACTTCGAGGCCAAGTACGAGGCCGGGGGGATGGAGCTGGTCGTGCCCGCGCGCATCTCACCTACGGCCCGCGACACCGTACGCGCGCTGGCCCGCGACGTCTTCACGCGCGCCGGGGTCTCAGGCCTGGCGCGCGTCGACTTCTTCGTCGACGGCGACGACGTGCTGGTCAACGAGCTCAACACGATCCCGGGCTTCACCGAGACGAGCGTCTTCGGCCGGCTGTGGGAGGCGACCGGGCTGGCCTACGCCGAGCTGCTCGAGCGCCTCGCGAAGATCGCGCTCGAGCGCCATCGGGCGCAGAGCGCGTACCGGCACTAGGGGTGGGCCTCCGCGCGGGCGGGTCGACGAACGGCGGGCGACGAAGGGGGGGAGATCGGGCGTCGCTCTGGACGCCGCGCGGCGGCCGAGCCCCCGGCTCGGCCTCACTTCGCTTCGTACAGGTACACCTCGGAGATCGTCGCGTTGGTCTTGCCCGGCGGCAGCGCCGTGATCCAGATCAGGTAGTAGCGGAAGCGGCGCCCGCCGGTGTCGAGCAGGACGCGCACCTTGCCGCGATCGATCCGCCGCGACCCGGAGAGCGCCTTCCAGGTCGGATCAGGCCACTTCTGCGGGATGCCGTTGGCGGCGAAGATCTGCGCGGTCCAGCCGGGCGTCGTCGTGCGGATCGTCATCGCCCGCGCGGCCACGCCCGGCTTGGCGTCGATGTACAGGCCCACGCCGGGCGTGCCGCCGGGCTTGGTGAGCACCCCGTTGTCGTAGTTCTCGGTGCTCCACGACGTGTTCGGGTCGCGGTCGACCACCGCCGCGGTCTCGTTGGCGTGCTCGGTCCCGTCGCCCAGCGGGTCGTAGGAGGTGGCCGAGTTCTGGCCCAGCGAGAAGGCCTTCAGGCCCGAGGGGGCCTTCGGCGCCCCCTGCGTCCCGGTGCCGCGCTGGGCGTGGTCGGCGGAGAAGTACACGACGGCGGCGGCGGCGAGGGCGGCGAGGAGGAGCGCGAGCGCGATCCACCACGGCCGGCGCAGCCGCAGCGGCACGCGGCGCTGAGCGCTCGGTGGCAGCGTGCGCAGGACGCTCGTCGCCTCCGGACCGACGTGGGCGGTGCGCGCGCTCTCGAGCGCCAGCGCGTTCTCGAGGTCGGCGATCAGCTCGGTGTCGTTGGCGTAGCGCCGGGTGAGATCCTTCGCCGTGGCCCGGTCGACGACTGCTGCCAGCGTTGCGGACACCGCCGGACGCAGCTCCTGCACGTCGGGGAGCGGGTCGCGCACGTGCTTCATGGCCACCGCGACCTGGTTCTCGCCGTGGAACGGGACTCCGCCGGTGAGCATCTCGAACAGCACGATCCCGAGCGAGTAGAGGTCGGACTGGCCGGTCACCCCGTGGCCCATCGCCTGCTCGGGGGAGCAGTAGTCGGTCGTCCCCAGTACCCGGCCGTCGGCCGTGAGGCCCTCCTCGTCGACCGTGCGCGCGATCCCGAAGTCGGTGATCTTGGCCGAGCCCTCCTCGTCGATGAGCACGTTCTGGGGCTTGACGTCGCGGTGCACGATGTGACGCTGGTGGGCATAGCCGAGCGCCCGCGCGATCTCGATCGAGTAGGCCAGCGCCTCGTCGACGGGTAGCGGCCCCTCGCGCTTGATGCGCGCCTTGAGCGTCTCGCCGTCGACGTACTCGAAGACGATGTACGGCCGCCCCTCGTCCTCCGCGGCGTCGATCACCGAGACGATGTGCGGGTGCGAGAGCTGGGCGACGGCGCGGGCCTCGCGCCGGAAGCGCTCGAGCTGGGCCGGGTCGTCGGCGATCTGGCGGTGCAGGAGCTTGATCGCGACGCGCCGCTCGAGCGTCTGGTCGAACGCCCTGTACACCGTCGACATGCCGCCGGCCCCGACCTGGGCGTCGAGCCGGTAGCGGTTGCTGAGCAGCATGCCGACGAGCGTGGTCATCGTGCCCTTCCTATTTTGCGCCCGTCGCGCCCTTCCATGCGTCTTAACTCACATGAAGCTCAGGTTGCGGGGCGGGACCGTCACCGCGCCCGCCTCCTCGGTCACGCGGCCGATGCGCCGCGACCCCAGGTGGCGGCGCCCAAGCGACGCCGCCGCCTGCTCCGCGTGCCGCTCTCCAACGACCACGACCATGCCGCAGCCCATGTTGAAGACCTCGTGCATGTGGGCGGCGCCGACCTCGCCGCGGCGGGCGATGAGCTCGAACACGGGCGGCACCGGCAGCGGCTCCGAGATCTCGTAGCCGACCGGCGACTCGAGCCGCAGCAGGTTGGAGAGCCCGTCGCCGGTGATGTGGGCCAGGCCGTGGACCGGCACCTCGGAGCGCAGCAGCTCGAGCACGGCCCGGACGTAGATGACGGTCGGCTCGAGCAGCGCGTCGGCGACCGATGCGCCTCCGAGCTCGGGCGGGCGGTCCTCGAGCGCGAGCCCGCCCTCGCCGAGCAATGCGCGGCGCGCCAGCGTGAGGCCATTGGAGTGCACGCCGCTGGAGGGCAGGCCGATCAGCGCGTCACCGGGCTCGACGGCCGCCCCGGTGACGAGCGCGTCGAGCGCGACCAGCCCGAACGCCGCGCCGGTGAGGTCGAAGCCGCGCGGCGAGGGGTGACCGCGGATCAGCTCGGGGAGCTGGGCGAGCTCGCCTCCGGGGATCTCGATCCCGGCCTGCTCGGCGCCCTGCTTGAGGCCGCGCCCGAGCCCGGCGAGCATCCGCGCGTCCGCGCGCTCGACCGCCACGTAGTCGAGCATCGCCAGCGGCTCGGCGCCCACGCAGATGAGGTCGTTGACGTTCATCGCCACGCAGTCGATCCCGACCGTGTCGTAGCGCTGCGCCTGCTCGGCGACGATCACCTTGGACCCGACGCCGTCGGTGGACAGCGCGAGCCCGAGGCCGGGCGCGATCTCGAGCACGCTCGCGTAGTGACCCGGCGCCAGGGCCGAGCGCGAGGGGCGACCCGGGTCGATCGTCCTCAGCACGGCGACGAGCGCGCGGACGGCGTCACCCGAGCGCGCGGTGTCCACCCCGGCCTGGGCGTAGGCGTCGCTCACTGCTCCCGATTCTGGCTGCGTGCGCGGACGAGGACGGCCGTCGCGAGCACGGCCCGGTAGGCGGCGTAGGGCAGCAGCGAGCGATCGCGCTCCACGAGCCGGATCACGCGCGCCGAGACAAGCGTCGACGCGAACGAGGCGGCCACGCCGCCGGCGAACGCGCGCCGCAGCTCGCGCGGTAGGCCGCGCCGAGCCAGGCGCGCGCCCTTCAGCGCGGTCGCGCCCACGATGATCGGCAGCGCCACGTGGCGCGAGAGCGCGTTCGCGTCCTCGCGGCGAAAGCGGCGCAGGCGGGCGGCGACCAGCGTCGCACCGTTGCGCGACACGCCGGGCACGAGCGCGCACGCCTGGGCGAAGCCGAGCGCGAGCGCGTCGGCCATCACCGCCTGCTCGCGGGCGCGGCACTGTGGTGCGCGGTCGGCGGCCGCCATGGCCGCGGAGCCGAGCAGCAGCCCGGCGGCGATCGTCGCCGGCGTGCCGAGGTGACGCTCGATCGGCCGCTCGAGGCTCCAGCCCGCCACGGCCGGCGGGAGGAACGAGCCGGCCAAGAGCGCCATGCGGCGGCGATCCAAGCCGCGCGCCGCGTCGCCGACCTCGTGGCGCAGCGCGATCAGCAGCCCCGCGGCGGTGCCTGCGTGCAGGGCGACCTCGAACGCCTTGCGGAACTCCGGGTCGAGCTCGCCGTAGGGCCAGCGGGCGAGCCAGGGCACGAGCGTGGTGTGCCCCGAGGAGGAGATCGGGAGCAGCTCGGCCGGCCCGTGCAGCACGCCGAGGGCGAGCGCGTGGCGAAGGGGAAGCGCGGCGCTAGCTGGAGGCGTCAGGGGCTGGCTCCGAGCCGGCCGCGCGCCGCGAGCGCCACCGGAAGAAGAGCACGACGGCCCCGACGACGAGCGCCGCCGCCACGGCGTAGTCGACGTAGTGCAGCTTGTCCTTCCAATCCGTCCAGTTGTCGCCCGCCTGCTTGCCGATGAACGTGAGCATGAAGACCCACGGCACGCAGCCGATGAAGGTCAGCACCGAGAAGCGCCAGAACGGCATGCGCGCGACGCCGGCGGGAAGCGAGATGAACGTGCGCACGATCGGCAGCATGCGCGTCACCAGCACGGTGATCGAGCCGTAGCGTTCGAACCAGCGGTCGGCGCGCTGCAGCTGCTTGGACGAGATGTGGAGCTTGCGGCCGTGCTTCTCGAGCAGGTCGACGCGCCCGAAATAGCCGATCCCGTAGGCGATCCACGAGCCGACGAGGTTGCCGACCGAGCCGACGAGCGTCGCCACGATCAAGCTGTACTCGCCGTTGGAGACGTTGAAGCCGGTGAACAGCATCGTCGCCTCGGACGGGATCGGGATGCACGCGCTCTCGAGCACCATGAGCACGAACACGCCGGGCAGGCCGAGGTCCTTCACCACGTTCTGGGCGAAGGTCGCGAGGGAATCCGTGACGGATGCGGCGACGAGAATGGTCGACACGCGGCCGGGGAGGTTAGCGTTACGTCCCCGATGGCCGTGCCCCTCTTCGACACCGCCGGTCCGATCGCGCCGCTGCGCGAGGCGCTCTACGAGCGCGCCCGCGCCGTCCTCGCCGCCGGCAGCTACATCCTCGGCCCCGAGGTGGAGGCGTTCGAGCGCGAGTTCGCCGACCACCTCGGCGTGCGCCACGCGGTCGGCGTGGCCAACGGCACCGATGCCCTGACGATCGCGCTGCGCGCGCTCGGCGTGGGGCCCGGCGACGACGTCGTGGTCCCGTCCTTCACCTTCTACGCGTCCGCCGAGGCGATCCCGCCGACCGGCGCGCGGCCGGTGTTCTGCGACGTCGACCCGGAGACCTGTTGCGTGACGGCGGACACGGTGCGCGCCGCTCTCACGCCGAACACCAAGGCGGTCATCGCCGTCGACCTGTTCGGCAACGTCGCGCCGATCGACGAGATCGAGGCGCTGGGCGTGCCGGTGCTCGAGGACGCCGCCCAGGCCGCGGGCTCGACCGTCGACGGGCGCCGTGCGGGCGCGCTCGGGAGGGCGGCCACCTTCAGCTTCTTCCCGTCCAAGAACCTGCCCTGCTTCGGCGACGGCGGCGCGGTGGTGACCGACGACGATGCGGTCGCCGACCGCGTGCGCATGCTGCGCTTCCACGGCTCGCGCGACAAGGTGACGTTCGAGGAGGTCGGCTACAACTCGCGCCTCGACGAGCTCCAGGCCGGCCTGCTGCGCGTGCTGCTCCCGCACCTGGACTCCTGGTCGGATGGCCGGCGCGCCGCGGCGACGGGCTACGAGGAGCACGGCCTGGGCGACCACGTGGCGCTGCCGGCGCCGCTGCCCGGGGCGCGCCCGGCCTGGCACCTCTACGTGGTCCATCACGCGCGGGCCGATGCGCTCGCCGACGCGCTCGGCGCCGCCGGGATCGGCGTGCGCGCCTACTACCGGGTGCCCGTGCACCGTCAGCCGGCGCTGCGGGCCGAGGTCGATCTGCCGGTCACCGATGAGCTCGCGCGCACCCATCTGGCCCTGCCGATGAGCCCGGTGCTCGCCCCGGCGCAGGTCGCCGAGGTGGTGGAGGCGGTCCGCGAGGCCGCCATCCAAGCCGAATAGGCCGCGGACGCGCCTACAATCGTGCGAATGCGCCGACGGATCAGGTCCGCGGCCTTCCCCGTCCATCGCCACTCACTCCCGCAGCTCGCGGTGGACGCTGGCTTGGTCGCGCTCGCGTACTGGCTCGCGTTCAAGCTCCGCTTCGATCGCGGGGTGCCCGACCGCTACGACCGCCTGCTCGAGCAGACGGTCCTGTGGGCCGTGCTCGGCAGCCCGGTGATCTTCGCGCTGTTCGGGCTCTACCAGAAGTGGTGGCGCTATCTGACCGCGCGCGACTACGAGCAGGTGCTCAAGGCCGTGGTCGTCTCGACGCTCGCGCTGGTCGGGGCGATCGCGCTGATCAAGCCGGTCGAGATCTCGTCGGCTAGCGGGCAGCTCGCGGTCACGATCCCGACCGGCGTCATCGCGCTCTTCTTCCTGCTCTCGCTCGCGCTCCTGTGCGGCGTGCGCTTCCTGGTCCGCACGGTCCTGGAGCGTCGCGTCCAGGGCATCCGCGCCCGCCACGACGCCCGCGAGGTGCTGATCGTCGGCGCCGGCGACGCCGGCCAGCTGCTGCTGCGCGAGATCGTCCGCAACCCGGCGCTCGGCTACCGCCCGATCGGCTTCGTCGACGACGACCCGCGCAAACGCGGCATGCGCGTGGCCAACGGCCTGAAGGTGCTGGGCCCCACCGCCGACCTGAGCCGGATCCTCGAGGAGACCGATCCCGAGGAGATCCTCATCGCGATCCCATCGGCGCCGGGCACGCTGCGCGCCCGTGTCGTCATCGCCGCCCGCTCGCGTGGAATCCCCGTACGCACGCTGCCGACCGTGTTCGAGCTGCTGGTCCACGGCGGCACCAGCGTCGTGCGCCAGGCGCGCGAGGTGCGCGTCGAGGACGTGCTCGGCCGCGAGCCCGTCCGCATGGAGCTCGAGCGCGTTGGCGGCTACCTCGCCAACCAGGTGGTCCTGATCACGGGCGCCGGGGGCTCGATCGGCGCCGAGCTGTGCCGTCAGATCGCCCGTGTCTCACCCGCGCGCGTCGTGCTCGTCGACCACGCCGAGGACAACCTGTTCGCGATCACGCGCGAGCTCGAGGAGGACCGGCACGTGCGCAACGCGGTCGCGGTGCTCGCGGACTGCCGCGAGGAGGAGCGGATGCGCGAGGTGTTCGAGGAGCATCGCCCCAACGTCGTCTTCCACGCCGCCGCCTACAAGCACGTCGGGCTCATGGAGAGCAACGCCGTCGAGGCCGTGCGCAACAACACGCTCGCGACGCGCCTGGTGGCGCGCGTCGCCGGCGAGGCGGGCGTCGGCACGTTCATCCTCGTCTCGACCGACAAGGCGGTCTCGCCCGCGACCGTGATGGGGGCCTCGAAGGCGCTCGCCGAATGGGCCGTCGACGCCGCCGCGGCCCGCCACCATGGGACCCGCTACGCGATGGTGCGCTTCGGCAACGTGCTGGGCTCGTCGGGCTCGGTGGTGCCGATCTTCCGCCGTCAGATCGCCACCGGCGGCCCGGTGACCGTGACCGATCCGCGCATGAAGCGCTACTTCATGACGATCCCCGAGGCGGTCCAGCTCATCATCCGCTCGGGCTCGCTCGCGCGCGGGGGCGAGATCTTCGTGCTCGACATGGGCGAGCCCGTCGCGATCATTGAGCTCGCTCAGCAGATGATCCGTCTCTCGGGGCTCGAGCCCGAGCGCGACATCGCGATCGAGATCGTCGGCGCCCGCCCGGGCGAGAAGCTCCACGAAGACCTGTTCAACCCCTACGAGCGCCCGCAGCCCACACCCGCGGAGAAGATCCTGCTCGCTGCGCGCGAGTCGCTCGATCCGGCGTGGGTGGAGCGCTGCTTCGACCAGATAAACTTGCTCGTGCTCGAGGGGGACGCGGCCGGCCTGGCCGCCCGCGTGGCTGAGCTGAGCCGAGAGCGCGCCGATCGGACCATGGGAGTCCCCCAATAACATCTCGCGGGTTCATGCTGGCTCCCGTAGCCTTCGTCGGGCAGCACGCGATCGAGAAGTTCGGCGCCTACGCCGGCTTCGCCGCGATCCCCGGGCTCGCCGTCCTGGCCCTTCTGTACTTCGCCCAGGCGCGCGAGGTGAAGCGCCTGCGCGAGTGGGCCGCGGGAGCGCCCGAGCGCGACGCCGAGCTGCGCCAGCGCATCGCTCCCCAGACCGAAGCGGCCCGCGTCGCGCGCGCCCGGCCGGCCGCGGCGGCGCCTGGGGCCCCGCGCCCGGCGGACACCTCCGGCGGCGTGCGAGCCGTGCGCCCCGCCCCAGCCGCGAAGGGCGCCGCGACGGCCGCCGCCGCGGCGACCGGCGCCGCCGCCGCGTCGCGAGCGGCAGAGGGGGGCGCGCCGGCCGCCGGCGGCGAAGCGGCGCCCGAGTCCCCGCGTGAGCCCGGAGCCGCTCCCGCCTCCCCGGGCCGGCCCGCGTCGCCCGAGTCCCCTCGCCAGCCCGCTCCCGCCGCCCCGGAGCAGCCCGGCGCACCCGCCCCAGCGGTCGCCGCCGCCGCAGCGGCGTCCGGCGCACCGGCGGGCGCGGCCGAGCGCGACCGTCCCCAGGCCGGCGGCGCAGAGAAGCCCGCGGGCAGCCCCGGCGACAGTGCGGACGCGGGCTCCGAGTCCGACGAGCCGGCCGTGCCTCGCCCCGCCACCGCCGCCGCCGCGGCGCCGACCGCCCTGCGCGAGCCGGGCTCGGCCAACGGCGAGCCGGCCGCGCCCGTCGAGCCACCGAAAGGCCCTGAGCGGGCGCTGCCTGGCGCCGCGGGCCCGCCGCGGCGCGGGGTGGCGCGCGGAGGCGGTCCTGTCAGCGCCGCCTCGCGCAGCTCGGCTCCCCAGCGCCCGCCCCACGCGCGCGGGGCTGGCGGCCGCTCGGCCCCGCCGGGCCGCCGGGTGGCCGCGTCCTCGGCGGGCGGTCGCAGCGGCCGTTCGCTGGCGCTCTTCGCCGCGGCGGGGATCGCGGTGGTCGTGGCGATCGTGCTGGCGATCACGCTGCTCGGCGGCTCGGACAACAACAAGGGGCCGGCCAACACGGTGCAGGGCCAGTCATCGACGAGCTCGGCCTCCGGCTCGGACAAGAAGGGCAAGGCCAAGCCCGTCGTACGCTCGAACGTCACCGTGACCGTGCTCAACGGCACCGCGGTGCCCGGGCTCGCGCAGGACGTGCTCGACCGTCTCGTGGGCCAGGGATTCCGCAAGGGCATCACCCAGAACAACTCCAACCAGCAGTTGTCGGGGTCCACCGTGTACTACGCGCCGGGTCAGAAGGACGCCGCGCGCGTGGTCGGGAAGCTGCTGAAGGTCTCCTCGGTCCGGGCACTGGACGCCGGGACGCAGTCCATCGCGGGCGCGGACGCAGGCGTCGTGGTCGTGGCCGGCCAGGATCTCTCCAGCTAGCGCGAGCGCGCCGCCGGCCGCGCCATGACGCCGTTCCTCGACCTCCCCGAGCGCTCGCGCAAGCCGCGCGAGCACGGCATCACGCATGTCCTGGATCGCGGCCTGTCGCTCGCCGAGGTCGACGGGATGGTCGAGGTCGCGGGCGACGCTGTCGACTTCGTCAAGCTCGGCTGGGGCACGGCGCTGGCTACCGAGAACCTCGCGCCCAAGCTCGACCGCTACCGCTCGCACGGCATCCCCGTGGTGTGCGGCGGCACGCTGACCGAGCTCGCGATCGCCCAGGGCCGCGTCGAGGAGATGGTCGGCTGGCTGCGCGAGCTGGGCCTGCGCCACGTCGAGGTCTCCGACGGGACGATCACCCTCGACCACGATCGCAAGCTGGACCTGATCGAGCGCTTGGCGCGCGACTTCACGGTCTTCTCGGAGGTCGGCTCCAAGGACGACGAGCGCATCATGGCCCCCTACCGCTGGGTCGAGCAGATCGGGCAGGAGCTCGACGCGGGCGCCTGGAAGGTGATCGCCGAGGCGCGCGAATCGGGAACCGTCGGCATCTATCGCCACGACGGCGAGGTGCGCATGGGGCTGATCGACGAGATCGCGCACGAGATCGACCCGGAGCGGCTCGTATTCGAGGCGCCGCGCAAGGAGCAGCAGGTGTGGTTCCTCAAGCGCTTCGGGCCCAACGTCAACCTCGGCAACATCCCGCCGGCCGACGTCCTCTCGCTCGAGACGCTGCGCCTCGGCCTGCGCTCGGACACGATGCCCACGGGGCCGTGACGGTCCTGCTGGCCCGCCACGGCGAGACCGACGACAACATCCCGCCGATCAGGATCCAGGGGCTGCGCGACACGCGGCTCAACGACCGCGGTCGCGCCCAGGCGGAGGAGCTGGCCGAGCGCGTCGCCGGCGAGGGACTGCGCTCGCTGTGGTCGAGCGATCTCCAGCGCGCGCGGGAGACGGCCGAGATCGTCGGCCGGCGAATCGGGCTGGAGCCCGAGATCGACCCGCGGCTGGCCGAGGGCTTTCGCGGCCGCCTCGAGGGACGATTGTGGGAGGAGGTCGCGCGGTCGGAGCCGAACCTCTATGCGGCATGGCGCGCGGCCGGCGAACAGTTCCGCTTCCCGGAGGGGGAGTCGCTGCTGGAGCAGCAGCGCAGGACGCTGGCCGCGATCGCGGAGGTTCGGGCGTCGCGACGCCTCCCCGCCCTGGTGGTGTGCCACGGGGGCTCGATCCGCGTGACGCTGTGCTCACGGGATCCCCGCGGCCTGAGCGCGTTCCACGAGTGGGAGGTTCCAAACGTCGCCCTGACTCGCCTGTGACGCGGCTCGCGCAGGTGGTCTTCGGCGTGCTGGTGTGCGCCACCGTGGGCGGCTTCCTCGTGGCCCAGAAGCTCAAGAGCCAGGCCCCGCCGGTGCGCGCGCTCAGCGGGTCCACCGACACGCTGTTCTCGCCCAACGGCGACGGCGTCCGCGACACCGCGCGCATCTCGTTCCGGCTCAAGAAGCGCTCAGACGATGTGACGCTCGACGTCATCGACGACAACGGCGACGTCGTGCGCAGGCTGCTCGACGACCGCCCGCTGCGGGCCGGCGTGGCCCGGACCGTCCTCTGGAACGGCCGCACCGACAGCGGCAGCTACGCGCCGGACGGCGCCTACCGGCCGCGCGTGAAGCTGAGCGAGCAGGGCCGTACGATCGTGCTGCCCGTCGAGATCCGGCTCGACCGCACGCCGCCGCGGCCGGTGGTCACGGTCCTGGGCTTCGGCGAGCGGGCGGGGCCGGCGGTCGTGCCGGCCGGGGCCGCCACTCCGGTCAGCTTCCGCTTCAGCGGTCCGCTGCTCGGCCGGCCCTCGTTCAGGGTCTATCGCACCGACGCCGTCCCGCCGCGGGTGGTGGCCTCGTTCCCGGGGCGCGCCGGGAGCAGGACCGGCCGCTGGGGGGGCTTCGTCAACGGCCGTGCGGCGGCGCCGGGCACCTACATGATCGTCGCGCGCACGCTCGACGCGGCCGGCAACGTGGGCACCGTGCCGCAGAACGTCGACTCGGCGCGGGCGCTCAGGGGACCGCTCCCGGGCCGCGCCGGCGTGACGGTGCGCACGATCGCCGTACAGGCGCCGCTCGAGCCCGTCGTCGCCGGCGAGCCGGCCAAGTTCAGGATCGTCAACGGCGGCCGGCCCTACCGCTGGAGCATTCGGCGGCTGGGCTCGAGGAGGGTGCTCAAGCGCGGCCGCGACGACGTGCCCGAGATCCAGGTCCGCGCGCCCGGCGGCCGCTCGGGGGTGTACCTGTTCGGCGTCAGGACGGCGGGACGGACCGAGAGCGCGCCGCTGATCGTGCAGGCGGCCACCGCCTCCAGGGTGCTGGTCGTGCTGCCGGCGATCACGTGGCAGGGCCGTAACCGCTTCGACGAGGACGGCGACGGCGTTCCGAACTCGCTCGACGAGGGCGAGGCGGCGAGCATCAGCCGTCCGTTCGCGACCGGCCTGCCGGCCGGCTTCATGGGTTCGGAGGGTGCGCTGCTCGCCTTCCTCGATCGGGCCGGCAAGCGCTACGACCTCACGACCGACCTTGCACTGCTGCACGGCACGGGCCCGGGGCTGGTCCGCGGCCGGGCGGCGGTCGTGCTGGCCGGCGACACGGAGTGGCTGCCTCCCACCGTGGAGGCCGCCCTGCGCGGCTACGTGGAGCGCGGCGGGCGCCTGCTCTCGCTGGGCACCGACTCGCTGCGGCGCACGGTGCAGGTGCGCGCGGGGCGCCTGAGCGAGCCCTCGCCGCCGTCCGCCACCGATGCCTTCGGGACGCGGCTGATGCCGCCGGCTCCCGAAAGTCGCGCGCTGCTCGCCTTCCCCACCGACACGATCGGGTTGTGGAAAGGCTCGGACGGGCAGCTCACCGGCTTTGACCGCGTCGAGGCCACCGGCTCTCTGGCCACGGGCACGCGCCTGGTCGCCGGCGCGGGCACGAGCGAGAACCGCCCCGTGGTGGCCGCCATCGCCGTAGGGCGCGGTCTCGTGATCCGCCCCGGTCTGCCGCGCTGGAACGCGGAGCTCGCCTCCGACCGCGCGGCCAACCAGCTGATGCGTCGCATCTGGAACCTGCTGGAGGGCAAGAAATGACGCTCGAGGCGCTTGGGGCGGTCGCCGACGCCGCACTGGCGGCGGCCGTGATCCTCGATCGCCACCCGACGCGCCGCGCGGCGGCGATGCTCGGCGCGCTGGTGCTCACGCCGATCCTGCTCGTCGGCCACGTCTGGGGGACGCCGCAGTTCGAGCCGCTGCGCTCGCGTCCGCTGCTCTTCGCCGTCGGGACCGTGCTCGCGGTCGCGGCCCTGGTCGCGGCCGCGCTCGTCTTCGAGCGCCATCCGGCGTGGTTCCCGGTCGCGGCCGCCGCGGTGGTCCCGTTCCGTGTCCCGATCCAGTCGGGCGGCGAGACCGCCAACCTGCTCGTGCCCCTGTACGCGGTGATCGGCGCGGGCGTGCTCGCGTTCGTGCTGCCCCACCTGCGCCCCTACCTGCGCCGCCACCGCGACGCAGGGAAGGTCGAGGACGGCGCGCTCGCGCTGTTCTTCCCGCGCCGCTCGATGCGCCCGGCGGCGCCGCCGGAGCCGTCTGCCGTCCCGTCCGAGCACCGCCGCCCGCCCGAGCGAGCGCACCCGGGGCTGCTCGAGAAGCTGCTCGCCGGCGCCGTCGTGCTCTACGCGCTGCAGGTCACCTACTCGACGAACTTCGCCCACGGGCTCGAGCAGGTCGTCTTCTTCTACGTGCCGTTCGCACTGCTGTTCGTCCTGCTGTCGAGGATCGAGTGGTCGGAGCGCATCGCCGTGCAGTGCCTGGCCGTGCTCGTCGCGCTCGGCGTCGTGTTCGCGGCCATCGGCTTCTTCGAGGAGCTGACGCGCCACCTCGTGCTGAGCTCTAACGCGATCGACGCCAACAGCTACCAGTCGTACTTCCGCACGAGCTCGCTGTTCCTGGACCCCAACATCTACGGGCG
This sequence comes from uncultured Actinomycetes bacterium, assembly GCA_963797015.1. Lineage (GTDB taxonomy): Bacteria > Actinomycetota > Thermoleophilia > Solirubrobacterales > Solirubrobacteraceae > JBBPZA01. The sequence continues at coordinate 47,522 of CAWCNV010000003.1, forward strand.
CTACCTGGCCGTGGTCATGGTGCTCGTGACAGCGGTGGTGCTGTGGAGCCGCGACCGCGACCGCGGCCGCGTGCTGGCGGGCGGGGCGCTGCTGCTGGTGCTGCTCGCGGCGCTCGTCCTGACGCTCTCGCAGTCGAGCCTCGGGATGCTGCTGGTCGGCCTCGTCGTGCTCGCCGCGCTGTTCTGGGGCACGCTGCGCGTGCTGCTGGTGGCCGGCGGACTGGTCGCGATCGCCGCGGCGGTCGTGCTCGCGGCGCCCGGCGCGAGCGGCGTCAAGCTCTCGCACCACGGGCTCAACAAGAGCTCGAGCGGCCGTGTGGACCTCATCAGCGGCGGCCTCGACCTGTTCCGCGACCGCCCGTTGTGGGGCTATGGCGGCGGCAGCTTCGAGAAGGAGTTCCGGGCCAAGCACGAGAGCTCGCGCCGCCGCGCCGCCGCCGCGTCGCACACGATCCCCATCACCGTGGCGGCCGAGCAGGGGATCGTCGGCCTCGCGGTCTATCTGGCGCTGCTGGCGGCGGCCTTCGCGCGCCTGTGGGCGGGGGCCTGGACCTCGTTGCGCCGCTCCGCCGTCGCGGCCGCCTTCACCGCGCTGGTCTTCCACACGCTGCTCTACGCCGCCTTCCTCGAGGACCCGCTGAGCTGGGCCCTGCTCGGCGTCGGCGCGGCGCTGGCCTGGCAACTGGAGCCCTCACCGCGCGAGCGCGCGCTGGCCCGGGCCGAACGCCGCGCGGCCCGCGCGGCCCGGCTCGAGGGTCCCGAGGCGCAGGGCGCGACGGCGGCGACGGCCGCGACGCCCTAACCAACGATGCCCAGCGCGCGCAGCCGCTCCCACAGCGGCGCGTTCTGGTTCGCCGCCCGCTGGGCCAGCGCCCACTCGCGCAGCTCGCGGTCGGGGCGCGTGCGGGCTCCCGCCGCCTCCTGCAGCGCGTGGACCCATGCGTCGGCGTCCGGCGCCACGGTGGCCGCCCGCTCCCACGTGCGCACTCCGGCCAGGTCGGGGGCGATCGTGCGGCGCCCGAGCCGTGCGTACTTGAGGATCCGGTAGGGAAGCCCGGCGTCGTTGAACGGGTGCGAGCTGAAGGGCACGATGCCGACGTCCGCGCACAGGATCAGCCGCGCGGCGTCCTCGTCGTCGCGCCTGCCCAGCCACAGCAGGTTCGGGGCCGCGCGGCAGGCGGCGAAGTCCTCGTCGCCGCGCAGCTCGTCCTCGTGCCAGGCGCCGACCAGCAGCAGGACGAGCCGGTCGCCCATGCGCTCGGCGACCGCGCGCAGCAGTGCCCAATCGACCCGATGCCCGAGCTCGCCGAGCGATACCGCGACCGTCACGCCCTCGGGCTCGGGCGCCGGGAAGGAGTCGGCGGCGAGCGGCACGAGCGTCGCCTCGCGGCCGGCCTCGCGCTCCAGGCGCGCGAGCTCCTCGGAGGCGACGAAGGTCAGGCTCGAGCGCTCCGCGGCCTGCTCGTGCAGCTCGTCAAGCCGTACGCGATCGCGCCCCGAGGCGTCGAGCGCGCGCTCGTAGCGGTCCCAGCGCCCGTACCAAAGCTCGCAGCCGGGATGGCGGCCGATGAGCGCGCGCGCCAGCGGATACTGGAACGGGTGGAAGATCACGACGGCGCGCGGCGTGCCCGGAAGCCGCATACGCCGCGCCTGGCTCGCCGCCAGGGCATCGCGCAGCGGCCCCGGCAGCCGCCCCAGCGCTCCGTACGGGACCCGCGCGGGCTCGACAGCGACGACGCGCTCGGAGCGCAGCAGGTCCTCGGCCTGGTCGCGCAGGATGAAGCCCTCGAGCGTGCGCGGCAGCAGCAGTACGCAGATCGGCGGTTCCACGGGCCGCCACCCTAGGGAACCGCGCCGCGCGTTCGGCCTGCAACGCCGCGTGCGGCGGCGCGAACGCGCGCCGCGCGAGCGTCTAGCGTCCAAAGGGCGATGTATTCCTACATCCGCCGGCTCCTGCGGACCGGCGCGGCCTACCAGGCGGCCGACGTCGTCGCGAAGCTCCTCGCGCTGGGGACGCTTCCCCTCTACACCCGCCACCTGACCCGGGCGGACTACGGCGTCGCCGAGCTGCTGCTCACGCTGGTCATCGTCGCGAGCATCATCGTCCGGCTCGGGATCGGCGAGGCGCTCGTGCGCTTTCACTTCCTCGACGAGGACGAGGCCCGGCGCCGCCGCGTGGCACGCGCCGCGACAGGCTTCCTGCTCGTAACGACCACGGTCGCCTGCCTGCTCGCCGCGGCGTTCGCCGGGCCGCTCAGCCAGCTCGTGCTGGGCTACGAGGACGCCGGGACGATGCGCATCGCGATCCTCGGCCTGTGGTCGTTCACGAACCTCGAGCTCGCCTACGCGCTGCTGCGCGTCGAGGAGCGCGCCCGGCCCTACCTGATCGCCTCGATCGTCAACGTCGCGCTCACCGTCGGCCTGACCGTGTGGCTCGTGGTGTTCCGCGACGACGGCGCGCGCGGGCTGCTGCTCGGCAACTTCGCCGCGTCGACCGTAGTCCTGCTCGGTCTGTGGTGGACGCTGCGCAGCCGCCTGCTGGACGTGGGGCCGGCCCGCGACCGCGCCTTCGACGAGCTCGGTGAGATGCTGCGCTTCGGCCTGCCGACCGTCCCCGCCGAGGTCTCGGTCTTCCTGCTCAACGTCGTCGACCGCTTCTACCTGTTCCGCGTCGAGAGCGAGGGCGCGGCCGGCCTCTACTCGCTCGCGGTCAAGCTCGCCGCGGTGGTGGTCTTCACCGTGCGCGCGTTCCAGTACGCCTGGCCGCCGCTGGCCTACTCGATCCGCGACGACGACGAGGCGCGCCGCGTGTACGCCTTCGTCACCACCTACTACGTGCTCGGCACGGGGCTGATCGTCGCGGGCATCACGCTGCTCGGCCGCTGGGTCGTGCGGCTGCTGGCCGCGCCGTCGTTCTACGCCGCCCACGAGGCGCTGCCGTGGGTCGCGCTGGGCTGGGCCCTGTACGGGCTGTTCCTGGTCTTCGTGGTGATGGCCGGACGCGCCCGTGTCACGACGCGTAACTTCCCGGCGGCGCTCGCGGGCCTGGTGGTCAACGTGGTTCTGCTCGTGGTGCTGGTCGGCCCGCTGGGCATCGCCGGCGCGGGCATCGCCCTGTGCGGGGCCTACGCGGTGATGCTCGTGCTGATGTACCTGCTGACCCGCAACCTGTTCGCGGTCGCCTTCCAGTGGGGCCGACTGGCCCAGCTGGTCACCGTGATCGGCGGCATCGCGGTGCTCGGCGACGTGCTGCTGCCGACGTCGGGTGCCGGCGGCTTCCTCGCACGCCTCGCGGCGTTCGCGGCCATCCCGGTCGTGCTGGCGGGTGTGCGCTTCTTCCGTCCCGACGAGCTGGCGCGCCTGCGCGGGCTCGCCCAGAGGCTGCGCCCGGCGCGCGCGACGTAGGATCGGCGAATGATCGTCACCGAAGCCGTCACCACGTACCTGGATGCCATCCGTCCCGCCCCCGACCCGGTGCTGGCCGAGATGGAGGCGCACGCCGCCCGCGACGGCGTCCCCATCGTCCACGCGCCCACCGGCCAGCTCCTGACCGTGCTCGCGGCGGCCACGGCGGCGACCAGCATCGTGGAGATCGGCACGGCGATCGGCGTCTCGACGCTCTATCTGGCTCGCGGGATGGCGGCCGGAGGCCGGATCGTCAGCTTCGACGTCGACCCCGAGCGCCAGCGCGCCGCGGCGGGCTACCTCGAGCGCGCCGGGGTCGCCGACCGCGTCGAGCTTCGCCTCCAGGACGCGCGCGAAGGGCTCTCGCAGCCCCAGGGCCCGGTGGACCTGGCCTTCATCGACGGCGTCAAGGAGCAGTACCCGGACTACCTCGACGCGGTCATGCCGCTCCTGCGCCCTGGCGCGGTGGTCGCCGTCGACAACGTGCTGATGTCGGGCGCGGTGGCGGAGGGAGTCGCCATCGGGCCGTGGAGCGAGGCCGCCGTGATCGGGATGCGCGCGTTCAACGAGCGCCTCATGTCGCGTCCCGAGCTCGCCGCGACGATCACCCCCGTCGGCGACGGCGTGGCGCTCGCGGTGCGCCGCCGGTAGAGCATGGACGACGACCTGGAGACGATCACCGTGGCCCGCCGCGTGCTGGCAGCGATGCAGCGCGGCTACGGCGAGACCGAAGCGGACGAGCTGCTCGAGCCCGGCGTCGACTGGTACTCGTCGGTCGGCGGCCTGGAGCCGCGCCTCGCCGAGGGCCGCGAGGCCGTGCAGGCGGCGTTCGAGGCCTATCGGGACTCCTGGGCGCGGCTCGGCTTCGAGGAGGAGGCGGCGATCGCGGCCGGCGACCGCGTGCTGCTGCTCGTGCGCGAGTCGGCGGAGGGGCTCGGCAGCGGGCTCAGCGTGGAGCAGGCGAGCGCCGGCCTCATGACGCTTCGCGGAGGCCGCGTCGCGCACGTGGTCACCTACCTCGACCGCGCCCGCGCGCTGGCGGACCTCGGCGTGCCCGAGCAGGAGGCTGCGTCTATCGAGCCCGGGGGCGCCTACGCGCTGCGCGCCGGGAAGCTGGTCAAGCTCCCCGCTCCCGGTTGAGCGCCTCGGCCGCCTCGCGGATCCCCGCGCCGCGGTCGGGATGGAGCGTCGCGGCGACGTGGCGCCAGTACCGGCGCGGGTCGTGCTCGGGCAGCACCAGCGCGGCGAGCGCGCGCAGGGCGTAGGTCCAGGCCGTCAGTACACGCACGGCGGCGACCGTCGTCGGGGGCTCGTGCTTGCGCAGATAGAGCTCGCGGTTGCGGCTGAACTCGACGATCCGGCGCTCCGGCACCGCGCCGGTGGCGAGCTGCTCGTGGTGCACGGCGGTGGCGCCCGGGACGTAGAGCGTCGACCAGCCCGCGTCGCGGAGCCGCCGGCAGAAGTCGACCTCCTCGCCGTACACGAAGAAGTCGGGGTCCAGGTAGCCGACCTGCGCGGCGGCCTCCGTGCGCACCAGCAGCGCAGCGGACTGCGCCCAGTCGACCTCGCGCACGCGCTCGCCGGTGCTCTGCACGGTGGTCCAGCGGTGCAGGAAGAGCGCGCCGGCCAGCGCGGTGCCGGTGCTGGGAAAGCGCCATGCCGAAGGCTGGATGCGGCCGTCGGGGCGGGCGAGGCGGACCACGGCGGCGCCCGCGCGCGGGCGCTCGTCCAACGCGGCCCACAGCGCCTCGGTCGCGCCCGGCAGCAGCTCTGAGTCCTCGTTGAGCAGCAGCCCGAAGCGCCCGCGCGCGCGCCCCAGCAGATCGGAGTCGTTGACCGACTTGGCCGTGCGCCGGTCGCGTTCGACCACCTCGTCCACGGCCGGGTGGCCATGCGCGAGCTCGGCGGACCCGTCGCGCGAGGCGTTGTCGAGCACCAGCACCTCGGTCTCGAAGGGAACACGCGCGCGCTCCTCGGCCACCGCATCGAGGCAGCGGGCGAGCAGCGAGCGCTGCTCGGTGTTCACGATGCAGTAGGTCAGCTCGACGGACACGGGGGGCCAATGATGCCTGCGTCGGCCACCGCCGCTGCGATCATCGCCGGCGGTGCGCGTCGATCTCGTCGATCCGTCGGCCTACACGCCGCCCTACGATCGCGCCCTGGCGGGCGCGCTGGCGCGCGCCGGCGCCGACGTGCGGCTGGTCACCAGCCGCTTCGCCTACGGCGACGTCGCCCCCGCGCGTGGCTACGAGGTCGACGAGCGCTTCTACCGCGGGGCGGTGGGCGGGGCGGGCTCGCGGGTGAGGCTCGCGGCCAAGCTCGCGCGCCACGTGCCCGACATGCTGGCCTACCGCCGCGCCGCGCGCGCGGCCGACGTCGTCCACTTCCAGTGGCTCACGGTCCAGCCCCTGGACGTCCACCTGCTGCCGCGCGACCGGCCGCTGGTCCTCACCGCCCACGACGTGCTCCCGCGCGAGCCGCGCGCGGGCCAGCTGCGTGCCCAGCGCCGCCTCTACGACCGCGTAGATGCGGTCGTCGTGCACTCCCACCAGGGCCGCGAGCGGCTAGTGGTCGACCTCGGCGTCGAGGCCGAGAAGGTGCACGTGATCCCGCACGGCGCCTTCGCCGAGCTCGCGGCGACCGAGCCCGCGCCGCTGCCGGCGCCGCTCGCGGACGTCGAGGGCCCGGTGGTGCTGTTCTTCGGCCTCCTGCGGCCGTACAAGGGCGTCGACGTGCTCGTAGACGCCTGGAAGGGCGTGGCGGGCGCCGAGCTGTGGATCGCCGGGATGCCGCGCATGCCCATCGGCGCGTTGCGTGCCGCTGCGCCGCTCGGAGTGCGCTGGCTGCCTCGCTTCGTATCCGACCCCGAGCTCGCGGCGCTGTTCCGGCGCGCCGACCTCGTCGTGCTCCCCTACCGCGAGATCGACCAGTCCGGCGTGCTCTTCACCGCGCTGGCCTTCGGCAAGCCGCTGCTGCTCAGCGCGGTCGGCGGCTTTCCGGAGATCGCCGAGCGCGGAGCCGCCGAGCTCGTGGCGCCCGGCGACAGGGCGGCCCTGCACCTCGCGCTGGTTCGCCTGCTGGCCGACGAGTCTCGCCGCGAGCGCCTCGCCGCCGGCGCGCGGGCTGCGGCGGCAGGCCCGTACTCGTGGGACGCGATCGCCGCCGACCACCTTGCGCTCTACGAGCGCCTGAGGGCCGACCGCGGCGGGGGTGCGAGACGCTGAGCGCGAGCGGCGTGCCGCCGACTGTCGAGCGCGTCTTCCGCGAGCACCGGGCGCGGGTGCTCGCCGCCCTCGCGCGGAGCCTGGGCGACCTCGAGCTCGCCGAGGACGCGCTGCAGGACGCGTTCGCCGCGGCGCTCGAGCGCTGGCCGCGCACGGGCACTCCGGACGCCCCGGCGGCGTGGCTGGTCACCGTCGCTCGCAACTCGGCGATCGACCGCATCAGGCGTCAGCGCACCGGTCAGGCCAGGCTCGCGGAGCTGGCCGGGGATCGGCCGGAGCACGTCGACGTCGAGCCGCTGCGCGACAGCCTGACCGAGGTCGGCGACGAGCGTCTGAGCCTGCTCTTCGCGTGCTGCCACGAGGCGCTGGCGATGGAGGCGCGGGTGGCGCTGACCCTGCAGGCCGTGGCGGGGCTCACCGCGAGCGAGATCGGCCGCGCCTTCCTGGTCCCCGAGGCGACCATGGCGCAGCGGCTCGTGCGGGCCAAGCGCAAGATCCGCGTTGCCGGCATCGCCTTCGCGGTTCCGTCGGACGACCTGCTCGCAGAGCGGCTGAGTTCGGTGCTGGCCGTGATCTACCTCGTCTTCAACGAGGGCTACGCGGCGACGGCGGGCGACGACCTGCTGCGCCCGCAGCTGTGCGACGAGGCGCTGCGGCTGGGCAAGCTGCTGGCGGCGCTGATGCCAGCCGAGCCCGAGCCGCAGGGCCTGGTCGCGCTCATGCTGCTGCACGACTCGCGCCGCGCGGCGCGGGCGGGGCCCGGGGGCGAGCTCGTGCTGCTCTCAGACCAGGACCGCAGCCGCTGGGACCGCGCCGAGATCGACGCGGGCCTCGCGCTGCTGGACCGCGCGCTGCGCCGGCGCCGCCCCGGCCCCTACCAGCTCCAGGCGGCGATCGCCGCACTGCACGCTCGAGCCGCGACGCCCGGCGAGACCGACTGGCCGCAGATCGCCGAGCTCTACGGCCGCCTGCTGGCGCTCACGCCCTCGCCGGTGGTCGAGCTCAACCACGCGGTCGCCGTGGCCCAGGCCGGGAGGCTCGGGGAGGCGCTAGCGCTGATCGACGCGATCGAGGGACTGGAGCGCTACCACCTGCTCCACGCCGCGCGCGCCGACCTGCTGCGCCGCGCCGGTCGCGAGGAGGAGGCGGCGGCCTCCTACCGCCGCGCGCTCGAGCTCGCCGGCAACCCGGCCGAGCGGTCGTTCCTCGAGCGCCGCCTGCGGGAGCTGGGGGACGAAGCGGCCGCTGGATAGGCGAGCCCGCCGCCGCGAGCGGCCACCGCGCCGGACCGGGCCGCTTCGCCCTGTACCTTCGCCCGGTGCGCTCCGCTCTGACCGCCGCCTTCTGGACCTCCGCCGGCCTGCTCGTCTACACGCAGGTCGGCTACGGCGCGCTGCTCGCCGGGCTCGCGCGAGTGCGCCGCCAGCGGCGTCCGGACTCGGGCGACCCCGGTACGCCCGACGTCTCGCTGATCGTCGCCGCCCACGACGAGGAGCGCGTGATCGGCGCGAAGATCTCGAACGCGCTCGCGCTCGACTGGCCGCACGAGCGCCTCGAGGTGATCGTGTGCTCCGACGGCTCAACCGACGGGACGTCCGCGGCCGCGCGTGCGGCCGGCGCCGACGTCGTGCTCGACCTGCCGCGCGGGGGCAAGGTCCGCGCCCAGGACGCCGGCGTGGCCGCGGCGCGGGGAGCGATCGTCGCCTTCTCCGATGCCAACGCCTCGTGGGAGCCCTCGGCGCTGCGCGAGCTGGTCGCCCCCTTCGCGGACCCCGGCGTGGGCTACGTCTGCGGCCAGGTGCGCTTCGTCAACGAGGGCGGGGGAACCAACCAGGAGGGTCTTTATTGGCGCTACGACGGGTGGCTGCGCGGGCTCGAGTCGCGGCTGGCCTCGGTGACGGCGGGCAACGGCGCGATCTACGCCGTGCGCCGTGAGGCCTACATCGAGGTCGACCCGGTCATGGGCCACGACCTGTCGTTCCCCTTCAACATGGTCAAGCGCGGCTGGCGCGCGGTCTACGCGCCGACAGCGCGGGCGGTCGAGCGGATGGTGCCCTCGCTCGAGGGCGAGTTCGCGCGCAAGCGGCGCATGATGAGCCACACGTGGCCGATCGTCCTGCGCGGCGGGCTGCTCGATCCGCGCGGCTACGGGCCCCTGTACGCGCTGATGATCGTGTCCCATCGCGTGCTGCGCTACGCGACGCCCTTCCTGCACGCGACTTCGCTTGCGACGAGCGCGGCGCTCGTCGCCACCGGCGGTGGAGCGCTGTACGCGGCCGCGATGGCGGCCCAGCTCGCGCTGCTGGCCGCGGCCGCCGCGGCGGGCGCGGTGCGAAGCCGGCCGCTGCTGGTCGCGCGTTACTACGTGCTGACAACGGCGTCCCTGGCCGCCGGACTGTGGGACTGGCTCCGCGAGGGAACAGAGGCGACCTGGGAAGCGGCGGAGGGCACGCGGTGAGCGCGGCGGGCCGTGCCGTCAAGCGCGCCTTCGACCTCGTCGCGTCGCTCGTCCTGCTCGCTCCCGCGGCACCGCTGATGGGGCTGATCGCGCTTGCGATCCGCCTGGAGTCGCGCGGCCCCGCTCTCTACACCCAGCGCCGCGTCGGCCGCGACGGCACGCCCTTCCCGATCTACAAGTTCCGCACGATGGTCGTCGGGGCCGAGTTCATCGGCGCCGGGCTCGCGGTCCAGGAGGGCGACGAGCGCATCACGCGCGTCGGTGCGCTGCTGCGCCGGACGTCGCTCGACGAGCTGCCCAACCTGCTCAACGTCCTGCGCGGGGAGATGTCGATCGTGGGACCGCGGCCCACGGTCCAGGTGCAGGTCGACCACTACACGCCGCACCAGCGTCGCCGTCTCGCGGTCAAGCCCGGAATCACCGGCTGGGCGCAGATCCACGGGCGGGCCGCGCTCCCGTGGTCGCAGCGCATCGAGCTCGATGTCCACTACGTCGAGCACCAGTCGCTCGCGCTCGACGCGCGCATCCTCGCGCGGACGCCGGCGATGCTGCTCGGACGCAGGGGGATCTACAAGGGCGAGAGCGGGGGGTGGGACCTGACCGATTCCGTCCCCGAGCCCGACCCATCGTCGCCCGCCGCGCCCGCTCCGCGCGCCGGAGAGAGGCGGTGAGCGCTGCCCGCCGCGCCTCCTCCGCGCGCCCGAGACCGCCGTTGACCGACCGCCCGGCGGTGATCATCACCGGCGCCGGCCGGCGCTACGACATCGTCTCGGCCTTCGCCGAGCAGGCGACGACGATCGCCTGCGACCTCAATCCGCTCGCCCCGGCCCAGTACGCCGCGCAGCACCGCGCGACGCTGCCGCCGAACGACGACCCCGGGTTCGTGCCCGCGCTCGAGCGCCTGTGCGAGGAGCACGGCGCGCGCGCCGTGGTGCCGCTGATCGACCCCGACATCCCGCTCCTCGCCGCCGCGCGCAGCGTCCGCGGCCTGCCCGCATTCGTCGCCGACCCCGAGACCTGCGAGGCGACCTTCGACAAGCTCGCCACGCACGCGCTGCTCACGGAGCTCGGGCTCCCCTCGCCGCCCACCGTCGCCCCCGGCGGCGAGATCGACTTCCCGGTGATCGTCAAGCCGCGCCGCGGATCGCTCTCGCGCTCGGTGCACGTCGCCCGCGACCGCGCCGAGGCCGAGTTCTTCACCGCCTACGTCGGCGAGCCGGTGGTGTGGCAGCGGCAGTACGAGGGCGAGCACGTCTCGCTCGACTGCCTCGGCGACCTGGAGGGCCGCTGCCTCAACGCGATCCCGCGCTCGATGCTCGAGTCGCGCGGCGGCGAGGCGGTCAAAGGGCAGATCCTCGACGACCCCGAGCTCGTGGAGGTGGCGCGGGCCACGATGGATGCCCTGCGCGTCCGCGGCCCGGGGATGATCCAGCTCTTCCGCGACCCCGAGCTGGGGATCGGCGTCCACGACGTGAACCTGCGCTTCGGCGGCGGCTTCGCGGGGCCCATGTACGCCGCTCTGCCCGGCCGTGGCTACCCCGAGCTGATCGTCCGCATGGCCGCCGGCGAGCACATCGAGCCACACGTCGGCGACTACCGCAAGGGGATCTACTTCGCGCGCTTCAACTGGCAGATAGAGCTCGACCCGCAGATGCGGCCGACGGGCCGCGACATCGTCGCCCGCGGGTTAGAGCAGCCGGCGCCCCGCGAGTGAGGGCGCCGCCAGGGGAGCTTGCGCCCGTCAGGGGACCGTTTCCGGGCCCTGGTCGCGGTAGCGCTCGCGGAAGCTGCGCACTGCGTCGAAGACCTTCGGGTTGAACGTCTTGCAGCCGAGCTGCTGCGTCCAGGCGGTGGCGGCGACGGCGAACGGCATCCGGGTCTGGTTGCGGAACAGGAGCTGGTGGTAGCCGTTGTCACCCTCGGCGACGAGCGCCTCGAGCTGTGCGTACTGCCCCCGCGTCACCTGCGGCCCGTACTGGATGTCGATGCGGCCGTGCTCGAGCGCGTGCGTCGTCATCCCAACGCTGGGCTGGGTACCGAACGGGTACACGCCGTCCTGGGCCGGGGTCGGGTCGTGGGTGCCCGAGGTCGGCGGGTTGGTCTTGTACTTCCAGTCGCTGGGGTTCGCGCTGTGGTTGCGCCCCTCGCTGGGGAAGGTCTTGACCGTGCAGCCGGCCTGCGCGGCCGCAGATGGCAGGTCGGTGTTGCTCTGGGCAGGGATGCTGGCGACGTCCTTCGCCGCCGCGGGCTGGCCGGGCCCGCCGCCGCCCCCTCCTCCACCGCCGCCGGCGACCAGGACGCCTACGATCACGCCCACCGCGACCACGACGAGCGCGCCGCCACCGATCCACTGCAGCCGCTGCCGGTTGGCATCGCGCCGCGCCTGCGCCTGTTCGGCGGCCAGCCGCTCCTGTCGCCGGCGCTCCTTCTCCTCTTGTCTACTCGACATGCGGCGGCGAAGGGTAGCGACGCGGCCCGTCTCTCATCGCAGCTTGAGTGCCCCCTTAGCCGGCCGGTGCACAATGTCGCGGTCACTGCACCCCCAGGGGGTATATTGGTCGACATGCAAGCGGACGAACAGGCGATCCTCAACCGGCTCCGGCGCATCGAGGGCCAGGTGCGCGGCCTCCAGCGCATGGTCGAGGACGACGCCTACTGCATCGACATCCTGACCCAGGTCGCGGCTGTGCGCACCGCGCTCGAGCAGGTCGCTCTGCGCGTGCTCGACGGCCACGTGCGGGGCTGCGTCGCCGGCGCGGTCGGCAGCAACGGCGGCGACGCCGGCGAGGAGAAGATCGACGAGCTGATGGCGGCGGTCGAGCGCTTCGCGAAAGTCCGTTAGCCGGAGGCGCCGACGAAGGTCTGCCGCGCGACCGACGGGACGAGGCCGCGCGAGGTGTCCTTGTTGACGAACAGCATGTAGGGGCCCGGCGGCGCGACGTTGCCGCTCGGAGGGGCGCTCACGGTGACCGTCCCCGCGGCCGCGTTGCGCCCGGTGATCGGCAGCATCACCGTTCGCTGGTCGCCGTCGACGGTGTGGGTCAGCGCCGTGTTGCGCACCAGCGCGACGCTCTGGATGGCGGCGGCGTCGGGCGTGGAGATCGTGATCGAGCGCCCGTACGCGATCCCCGGGTTGGACTTCGGATCGCTCGACCCGTTGACGGCGCTGATGACCGGCTGCGGGATCCCCCACTTCAGGTAGGGCGGGTCGTAGAGCTCGTAGGAGGGGTCCCGGAAGGCGTTGGAGAAGCCGCCGGGGATCGTCTGGGTGTTGAGGTAGAGCGTCGACAGCGGGGCGTTTCCGCCGACCAGCACCTGGCCGGTGGGCAGCAGCACCGCGGTGTTGTGGTAGGTGCGGTCGTCGTTGGTGCTGGCAAGCCGCGTCCACTTGCGCGTGCCCGGGTCGAAGAGCTCGGCCTGCCGGACCGCGAAGCCGGTGCCCGGTCCCACGACCTCGTCGCGGTTGGCACCGTTGAAGGCGATCACCTGGCCGGTCGGGAGCTGGACGCCGGTCGAGAACCAGCGCGCGTTGTTGAGCGGACTGGTCGCCTGCGAGCTGAAGTCGTCGTTGCGCGCGGTGTCGACCGTGTTGATGACGCTCGACGTGTTGGCCAGGTACGTGCCCGGCGTGGTACCGAGCACGCCGCCCGCGGACAGGAACTGCGCCTTGGTGTAGGGCGGGGTGAGCGGCAGCATGATCGAGAACGACGAGCCCCGGAAGCCTGCGCTGACCGAGGTGTCGAGCGGGCGCGAGGCGTCGACCGAGACGCCGAGCGGGACGCCGACGTTACGCCAGCTTCCGCCCTGCGGGTCATAGACGGCGGCCCAGTTCCACAGCGCCTCGTCGTAGGACTGACCCATGGGGCTGAAGGTCTGGCCGCCGGCGTCGTAGTAGACCTTCCCGTCGGGCAGCAGGTGCAGGCGCGGGTAGAGGGGCAGCGAGCGCCGCGCGCCCGCGCCGTTGTCGCTCCAGCGGCCGGTGCGCGGGTCGTAGGTCTCGGTCTCCTCGACGTTCGTCCCCGAGTCCAGCAGGCGATCCGGGTAGACGGGCTTGATCAGCTTGGTCACCCCGCTGGCGGCGAACACCTTGCCGTTGCCGAGCGTCACGAGGCTCGGGTACCAGCGCCCGAAGTTCATGTCCCCGGTCTGCGACCACGTGTTGTTGGCCGGGTTGAAGATCCTCGTGCTGGTCAGGCCCTGGAGCTCGGCCAGCCCGTACGAGCTGCCGGGGACGTGGGGCTCCGAGTAGTAGAAGGTCCCGCCGGGGACGAGGACCTCGCCGTTGGAGAGCAGCACCTGGTCGCTGCAGAACAGGGCACCGGGCGCGTTGCCGGGGTCGTTGAACACCTGGTCCAGCGGCGGCGGCGCGTTGGGCAGCAGGTACTGGGCTCCTGCGGAGTCGTTCGCGCCCGCGTCGACCGGGGTCGGGTTGGACCACGAGGAGCCCGGAAGGTTGCCGTAGTTCGGCGTGAGCACGCGGCTCTGGTCGTTGACCGCGCGGTCGCCGATCTCGAGCACCTCGGTGACGTTGATGTCCTCCTCGCCCTCGAGGCCGTCCCAGTACAGGAGACGGCCGTTGGGGAGCACAACGACGCTGACGCCCGCCGGGCGGCACTCGATGCCGTCCTTCGTGACGTCAGCCGGCTGGCTCGTCCCCTCGGTCTCGCCCGCGCACACGCGGCCGGCCTGGTCGGCGGGCCGCGGATCCGAGAACGGCGCCGAGAAGCTGCCCACGACCGAGGGATCGGTCGGCGAGCTGGTGCCCGAGTTCGTGATCCCCTGGACCTCGGGGAGTCCCGGGACCTTCGACAGATCGAGCGCGGCGTGCGCGCAGGGCGCGGCTATCAAGGCGACCCCCGCGGCCGCCGCCAACGTGGCGACACCCCTGCGCACCATGTCGACCGGCCACGCTAGCGCGCCGCAAAGCGGAGCGCAACCGCGCCAGTTACCTGGAAGCGGCGCGGCGGCGTTTGCTCTGGGCCCGGCGCGGCCGCCAGCACTCGTCCAGGAAGCCGGCGATCTCGCCGGTCAGACGCTCGGGCGCGAAGCGCAGCTCGAAGAGCGAATCGGCCTCGAGCAGGCGCGCGTTGGGCATCTCGTCGGCCAGCATGCCGGCGTCCGAGAACGGATGGATCGGGTCGCGGCGGTGGCCGATCACGAGCGCCGGGGCCTCGAACGTGCGCCGCTCGGTGCGGTGCGGCGCGATGCGGCCGAAGAACAGCCCCTGCAGCACCGCTCCGCTCGGCGCGGGGTCCTGGCGCAGCATGTCGAGCGCGACGTCGCCCCAGAAGGGCACGACGCTCGACGGGATCGTGCGCGCCAGGCGCTGGATCCCGCGCATCACCGGCTCACCGAAGGTGAGGCCGACGAGCAGCGGCGCGAAGAACACCGCGCAGGCCAGCAGGGCGTTGTCGAGCACGGGCATCTCGATGACCATCCCCCGCAGGCGCTCGGGCGCGAGCGAGGCGACCTCGAGCGTGGTGTTGGCGCCCAGGCTTGTGCCGCCCACCACGGCCTCTTCGAGCTCGAGGTGGTCGAGCAGCGCGACGACCTCGGCGCCGAAGGTGCTCATCGAATAGCGCCACATGTCGCGCGGGCGGTCCGAGCGCCCGTGGCCGAGCACGTCGACGGTGATGACGCGGTTGCCGCGCGAGGCGAGCTCGCGCGCGAGCGGCACGTGCATGCGCTGGGAGAGCAGCAGCCCGGGGATCAGCACCAACGGCCGCGGCCCCTCGCCGCGCACCGTGTAGGCGAGGCGCTTGCCTTCGTGACGGAAGAACGGCATCCGCATATGGTATTGGCGCGGACGGCTAGCCTTCGCCGCTTAGAGCCAGGCTCAAAGAGCACGATCGAACGAGGAAAGGTCCCAATGGCCAAGCAACCCCGCTCCCTCAACGGTCAGGTCGCGGCCATCACCGGCGCCGCCCGCGGCATCGGCCGCGCGACCGCCGCCGCGCTGATCCGTGAAGGGGCGAAGGTGGCGATCGGCGACCTCGACCTCGAGCTGGCCGAGCAGACCGCGCGCGAGCTCGGCTCGGGGACGGTCGCCTTCGAGCTCGACGTGACCAACCGCGACTCGTTCGAGCGCTTCCTGGACCAGACCGAGGAGGCGCTCGGGCCGCTCGACGTGCTCGTCAACAACGCGGGCATCATGCCGCTGTCGCGCTTCGTGGACGAGGACGACGCGACCGCGATCCGCCAGATCGACATCAACCTGCACGGGGTCATCTACGGGACCAAGAGCGCGCTGCGGCGGATGGAGCGGCGCGGCCGCGGCCACATCGTCAACATCGCGTCGAGCGCGGGCAAGAGCGGGGTGCCCGGCGGCGCCACCTACTCCGCGACCAAGCACGCGGTCGTCGGGCTGAGTGAAGCGATCCGCGGCGAGCTCCAAATCGAGGGCTCGGCGATAGAGCTCTCGGTGGTCATGCCGGTCCTGGTCAACACCGAGCTCACCTCGGGGCTGACCGCGACGCGGGGCATCAAGACCCAGCAGCCGGAGGACGTCGCCGACGCGATCGTCGACGCGCTCAAGTTCGCTCGCTTCGACGTCTTCGTGCCCAAGTCGGTGGGGACGATCCACAAGCTCGTGACCGTGCTGCCCCGCGGCGGCCGCGAGGCGGTAGGTCGCGCGCTGAAGGCCGACCGCGTGCTGCTCGAGATCGACCAGTCGCGGCGCCGCGGCTACGAGGTCCGCGCGGCGCATTCCGAGCCGGCGCTGGACCGCGCGGAGGAGCCCGCGCAGCTGCCGACCGGCGGCGGCGACTCCGGTTAGGGCTTCGAGCCCAGCCAGTCGGCGATCTTCGCGCCGATCAGCGGGCCCTGGTCCTCCTGCAGGAAGTGCCCCGCGTCGGGGATCGTCTCCGGCGCGGGACGGCCGAGCGCGCTTGCAAAGCGCTCACCGACGGTGAGCGGCATGACCGGGTCGGAGTCGGCCCACAGCATCAGCGCCGGGCGGGTGTCCTCGCGCAGCGCATCGAGCACCCGCTGTCCCGCTGCCGCCCCGGGCATCTCGGGCGTGATCGGGAGCATCAGCGGGAAGGCGCGCGCGCCCGCCTTGGACTCGGGGCTCGGGTAAGGCGCGTCGTAAGCGGCGGCGATCTCGTCGCCGGGGTCGGTCTTGCATGCGCGTCGCACGAGCATCCCGACCGGGATGTCGTCGGTGCGCTCGACGAAGTCGCGGAAGGCGTGCCACGCGGGGTCCATCTTCTGGCGGCCGCTGAAGAGGCCGGTGTCGAGGATCACGAAGCGGCTGATGCGGTCGGGATGCTCGACCGCGAGGCGCAGGCCGATCGGCCCGCCCCAGTCGTGCACGACGATCGTGACGTCGCGCAGGTCGAGCTCTGAGAGCAGCGGGGCGAGCGTCTCGGTGTGGCGGTCGTAGCTGTACCAGCCGATGTCGGTGGGCTTGTCGGAGCGGCCGAAGCCGGCCATGTCGGGCGCTACGCACCGCAGCCCGGCGTCAAGCAGCGGAGGCATGACCTTGCGATACAGGAAGGACCAGGTCGGCTCGCCGTGCAGGAGCAGCACTGGAGGCCCATCGCCCTCGTCCAGGTGCGCGAGCCGCAGCCCGTCGAAGTCGCGGTAGCTCGAGGCGTACGGGAAGTCGGGGAGCCCATCGGTGCGCTCCTCGGGCGCGCGAACTGCCTCGGTCAAGAGTCCTCCATCCGGCCGGACTCTACCCGCCCGGCAGCCGTCGCAGGAGCCCCTCGAGCTTGCTCGCGTCGCTGGAGACCGTGACGTGGATCGACGCGGGCTCGCGCACCCACGCGATCAGGTCGAGCGCCTGCAGCCGGTCGAGCATGAACTGGAAGGCCTCGGCCGCGCGACGGTCGCGGTACCTGCGCAGGATGTCGAACGTGAAGCCGGTGGTGTGCAGCGAGTACGCCGCGGTCGCCTCGGGGTTGGTCTGCAGCAGCAGGTCCTGGTAGCGCTGGTCGCGGACCGCGCTCGTCACGCGCAGCGGCCGCGCGCCGGGGTCGATCGCGCGCACGCCGGCGCCCATGTAGATCAGCAGCGAGAGCGCCTCCGGCCTCAGCGCGCGG
Organism: uncultured Actinomycetes bacterium; assembly: GCA_963797015.1. Taxonomy (GTDB): domain Bacteria; phylum Actinomycetota; class Thermoleophilia; order Solirubrobacterales; family Solirubrobacteraceae; genus JBBPZA01. The sequence goes on from CAWCNV010000003.1 coordinate 64,654, forward strand.
TACAGCGACGGCTTGCGGCCCAGGCGCCGGGCCTGCTGGCCCAGCTGCGGGTCGACGACGAAGCCGAGCTTGCGCGTGCCCGTGCTCGGCACGTGCTCCAGGGTGCCGTCGTCGATCGCCTTCTGCACGTCGCCGGGCTGCGCGAAGCGCTGCGTCGAGCCCGCCGGGTGCAGGACCTCCTCCGAGGAGCCCTTGTTGTCGTGCAGGTCCTGCAGCGTCTGCAGGCGCTCGGGATCGGAGCGCGCCATGCGCACGATCTCCCGCGCGGCGAGGATCCGCCAGTAGTAGGTGATCGAGTCGTCGCCGAGCGCGTTCAGAAAGCGGTAGGTGTCGGCGTGGCGCAGCGGCGAGGAGTCGAAGAACAGCTTGGCGTAGCTCAGCTTGTCGCGTGCGACGATCTCGCGCACGGGCGTCGTCGTGTCGCCCGAGTAGTCGCGGATCGCGCGCTCCAGGTTGCCGAAGCCCATGTGGTAGGCGACGACCGCCAGGTCCTCGCGCCCGAACCGGGCGCGGGCGGCGGTCAGGTAGCGAACGGTCGCGGCGAGCGCCTTGGCCGGGTCGAAGCGCTCGTCGACGCGCCGCCGGCGCGCGCGCAGGCGGTCGGCGCTCGCGCTGCGGCCGCGCCGGTCGAGCTTGTAGATGCGCCGGGTCAGCGAGCGGCTCGCGGCGAGGTCGACGCGCATGCCGAGCTGGGTCTTGCCGGTCTCGGCGAGGATCTGGGTGAGCCCCGACGCGTTGGCCGGATCGCCGCCGGCGATCACCTCCGGGCGACCGCTGGACTCGAGGAACACGAGCGCCTCGACCACGTCGGCATCGAAGCCCGAGCCCTTCACCGCCTTCTCGATCGCCCCGCGCCAGCGTGCCGTGCGCTGCGCGCCGATCACCGCGCCGCCGTCGGTGACCGTGTAGAGGGGCTGGGCGTAGCCGGCGGTGGCGCGGCGCTCGAGGTCCGAGGTGTCCGCCGCGTTGAACGCGAGCGGGTCGAAGGCCCGCTGCGAGCGCGCGCCCTCGGACCCCTTCGGTACGCCCGGGACGAGCTGCTGGGGAACCGGCACCGCGCCCTCGGGCAGCCCGTTGCGACTGTCGCGATTGAGAAGCTCTACGACAGCGAAGACCACGAAGGCGAAGGCGACCGCGACCAGCAGCCAGGCTGCGGGCGAGAGCGCCGGCACACGCCGGCGCCGCTCGTCGGAGAGCTTGGGGGCCATCCCGCTCAGGCTGACACAACGCGGCGCTTCAGAGCGCCTCGCGGAAGCCGTCGCGCCACGAGGGGATCTGAGGCTCCCAGCTCAGCTCGAGACGCGCCTTCGCGTTCGATGCTCCCTGGAGGTCGGTCATGAAGTACGCGCCGAGCTTGCCGGCGGCGACGCGCGCGAGCAAGGTCGGGACCCACCGGGGCTCGGGCGCGCCGAGCGCCTGGGCGTAGGCTGGGATCCAGTCGCGCACGGGAGCGGGGTCGTCGTCGACGACGTTGTAGACGCCCGCCTTCACGTCGGGGTCGAGCGCGGCGAGGGTGGCCCGTGCCGCGTCGTCGACGTGGATGAACGACCATGTCGCCCCATCGCGGCCGACGACCGGCAGCCGCCTGTGGCGGACCAGGTGGGCAATCGCTCCGTCCTTGGCGTAGCCCGTGCCCGGGCCGTAGAAGTAGCCGTAGCGCAACACGACGCCCTCCGTGTCCGCGGTCTGGCGCTCGAGCTCGGCGAGTGCGTCGACGGAGCGCGAGAACGGCCCCGGCGCGTCCTGGTACAGCGGGTCCTCCTCGGTCCACAGCCGGTCGCCGGTCGGCCGGTAGGCGAAGGCGATGCTCTGCGCGACGACGCGCGTTCCCGGGGCGGCGGCGACGAGGTTCCGGGTCCCCTCCGCGCGCAGGCGGTCGTTGCCGGCCATCTGCTGGGCGTACCGGCGCGGGTTGAGGGCGGCCGGTATGTCAGTGAGCTGGTGGACGATGACCTCGGGGCGCGCCTTGGCCACCGCGTCGCGGACGGCGGCGGCGTCGAGCGCATCGGCCACGGCGGGCGTGGCGCCGCTCTCGCGGAGCGCCTGCGCGCGCTCGGAGGAGCGCGTCATGCCGGTGACCTCGTGGCCGGCCTGGACCAGGAGCGGAACCAGGCGGCGGCCGATCACCCCGGTCGCGCCGGCCACGAAGAGCCTCACCGCCGCTCCTCGGCGCGCCACACCCAGAGCAGCAGGACGGCTCCGAGCGCGAGCGCGATCGCGTCGGCGGGACCGAGCCAGCCGGGGTCCGCCTTGGAGATGTCGACGATGTGGTTCACGACGTGGAAGACGTACTGCAGGGCGACGACCCCGACCACCGGCACGCGCCACGACGGCCGGCGCACGGCCACCGCGAGCCCGGCCCCGAAGGCCAGATAGAACGTGGCGACGTCGCGGATGTAGTGGTCGTTACGGGCGCCGAACGGGCCGATCTGCTCGAAGAACACCTTCGGCGCGACGATCATCAGCAGACCGAGGGCGAGGTGGTACGCGGCGAGCACGCCGAACACGATCCGCACCGTCCGCTCGCTCGGGCGATCGGCGGTGCGGGCGGGTGTGCTTGTCATGGGCACCTCCTGCGGAGTCGACGGCGACGCTCTCGTCCTCGGGAATACGCGCGCGGCCGCGGTGATGGACCTCGCGCCGCAACGCGCGGTAGCGTCGCACGCCGTGCGCGTCCTCGCCCGCGACGGCCTTCGCGGCCCACTCGAGCTCGACGACGACCTGCTCGTCGAAGGCGATAACGGCGAGGTGCTCCCGCTGCTCCCCGGCGGCGCCTTCGACCTGATCTACATCGACCCGCCGTTCAACACCGGCCGGCGCCAGCGCCGGCGCACGCTCGCCACCGAGCGCGACGAGAACGGCGACCGGGCGGGCTTCGGCGGTCGCCGCTACCGCTCTCGCCTGCTCTCCGAGCTCGCCTTCGACGATGAGCGCGGCGCCCATCTCGAGTTCCTCGCACCGCGGCTCGAGCAGGCCAGGAGGCTGTTGGCCCCGCACGGGACGCTGTACTTCCACATCGACTACCGCGAGGCCCACTACTGCAAGCTCGCGCTCGACGAACTGTTCGGGCGCGAGTGCTTCCTCAACGAGCTGATCTGGGCCTACGACTACGGCGCCAAGCCGCGCAACCGCTGGCCGGCCAAGCACGACACGATCCTCGTCTACGTGCGCGAACCGGGAGCGCACGTGTTCAACGCCGACGACGTCGAGCGCGAGCCCTACATGGCTCCCGGGCTGGTGACTGCAGAGAAGGCGGCGCGGGGCAAGCTCCCGACCTCGGTCTGGTGGCACACGATCGTCCCGACGAACGGCGCCGAGAAGACCGGCTACCCGACGCAGAAGCCCGAGGGCATCGTGCGCCGCATGGTCGCCGCCTCCTCGCGCCCGGGCGGCTGGTGCCTGGATTTCTTCGCGGGCTCGGGAACGCTCGGCGCCGTGTGCCGCAAGCTCGGCCGCCGCTTCGTGCTCGTGGACAGCAGTCCCGAGGCCGTGGCGGTCGCCGCCCGGCGCCTGGCTCAGTCGACGGGCAGCGCCGCCTGACGCGGCGGATAGGTGATCGCCATCCCGCGGACGACCGCGAACGGCGGCAGCTCGTGCTCCACCTCGCGCCCGTCGAACATGACGTGGCGCACATCCCAGCCGCGCACGAGCAGCGCATCGGCGATAAGCCGCCGGTGGCAGCGCCACCACGGGCCTTCCGCGCACATCACCGCGGTTGCGTGCTCGCGCGCCTGCGCCTCGAGCCGCGCCAAGCCTCGCGCGAACTCCGCGCTGGCCATGTGGTCGGCATAGGCCTGGAAGGCCGGGACTTCCCAGCCGCCGTTGACCGAGCCGGCCGCGCTCCGGCGGCGCCCGCCCAGCTCGGCCAGGTGCGTGTAGGCGATACCGGCTGCCGGCAGCCAGCGCGCGAGCGCCTCGCGCGCGAAGTGCGGATGGCGCCGCGACCCGGGAGAGCGGCGGACGTCGGCGATCGCCTCGACCCCCGCCCCGCGCAGCAGAGCGCGGAACGTCTCTTCTGAGTGGGTCGAATGCCCGACGGTTCGCACCACCGGCGCCACCTGGCCAGGTTACGCTCGCGCGGCGCGCGCCGGCGGCCCCAACCGGGCCTCGCGCCCGCCGCGTCCTGCGCGGCCGACGGTCGCGTAGGATCGTGCGCAGGGAGGCAGGCGCGAGCTTGGACAGCGAGACGCTCAAGGTCATCACGATCCCGATCTTCTCGGGGTTCATCGGCTACGCGACCAACTGGAGCGGGATCTGGATGCTGTTCAACCCGCTGCGCTTCGTCGGCTTCAAGCTCCCGGGTCTCGCGCCGCTCGCCGGCGTGCTCCCGCGCAAGCTGCAGGAGATCCCAGGGATCATGCAGGGCGGCGTCGGCTGGCAGGGGATCATCCCCTCGCGCGCCGCGAAGATGGGCAGCATCGCGGTGGACAAGGGGATCGCGAAGGTCGGCGGGCCGTCGGACTTCTACCAGCAGCTCGAGCCCGAGCAGATCGCCGAGCAGATCCTCGCCACCTCGCAGCGCGACATCCATGACCTCGTCGAGCGCACGATGGAGCGCGAGCACCCCGCGCTGTGGCACGACCTACCGCCGCGCGCCCGCGAGGCCGTGCACGCCCGCGTGCTCGCGCAACTGCCCGACATCGTGCGCGAGGTCACCGACCAGATCGGGACCAACATCGACCAGCTGCTCGACGTCAAGCTGATGGTCATCCGCCACCTCGAGGCACACCCCGAGCTCGTCAACCGCGTGTTCCAGGAGGTGGGCCGCAAGGAGCTTCGCTTCATCATCAACTTCGGCGGCGTTTTCGGCTTCGTGATGGGCGGCCCGCTGATCCTCCTGACACAGGCGCTTCCGTACTGGTGGGTGCTGCCGATCGCCGGGACGGTGCTGGGTTACGTGACCAACTGGCTCGCGCTCTACATGATCTTCGAGCCGGTCGAGCCACGCCGGGTCGGCCCGTTCCGCTGGCAGGGCCTGTTCCTGCGCCGCCAGCCCCAGGGCGCCGAGGTATACGCCGACATAATCGCCAAGGACGTCGTCACGATCGCCAACATCGGCAACGAGCTGCTCCACGGCCCGCGCGCGGACCGCACGCGCAAGATGATCGAGGACGCCCTGCGTCCGGCGGTCGACCGCGCGACCGGCCGCGCGCGCGGCGCGGTTCGCGTCGCCATCGGCACGCACGAGTACGACGCGATCCGCGAGTCGGTGGCGACCGAGGCGGTCACGTACACGATGACGCCGCTCGCCGACCCCGAGTTCAACGCCCGCCAGAGCGAGGCCGTCCACGCCCTGATCGCGAGGCGCATGCGCGAGCTCTCACCCACCGACTTCGGCGAGATGCTGCGCTCGGCGATGCGCGAGGACGAGTGGCTGCTCGTGCTCCACGGCGCGGTGCTGGGCTTCGGCGCGGGCTGCATCCACCTCGCGATCTTCGGGGTGTAGCCCGTGGACGGCGACGGACGGCTGCACGACCCAGACGAAGCCCCCGGTGTCAACGACCTCGTACAGGCCGCTCCCGGGCTCGCCCGCCTCGCCGCCGGCGTCTGGTGGCGGACCGCGAGCTGGTCGCTCGTCAACTCGGCTCGCGCCGGCTCGCGCGTCGTGCGCGCGGCGGCGTCAGGCGAGTCCGCGGGGCAGCTCCTGAGCGAGCTCGAGGCGAGCGGGCGCGAGTACGCGCAGCGCGCCCTGGGCCTGGTCGAGCGCGGAAACGAGGCCACTTCGCGCAACGCCGAGCCGCGCGAGGCGGCGTCCGGGCCCCCGGCTCCGGCCGACGGCGGCCCCGGACCCACGACGCGCGCCCTGCGCGAGCGCGGCGCCGCCCTCTTGCGCCAGTCGGCCGACGTGGACTACGAGGAGGAGACCCACCCGGCCTACGAGCGCATCCTGGGCGAGCTCGCGCCCGACGAGGGCAGGCTCCTGCGCTTCCTCTACCTCAACGGCCCTCAGCCCTCGGTCGACGTGCGCGGGCACAAGGGGCTCAACGTCCACTCCCAGCTCGTCGCGCCCGGAGTGAACATGGTCGGCGCCGAGGCCGGCTGCCGCTACCTGGAGCGCGTCCCCGCCTACATGAACAACCTCTACCGCCTGGGCCTGATCTGGTTCTCGCGCGAGCCGCTGGAGGACCGTCTGCGCTACCAGGTGCTCGAGGCGCAACCCGAGGTGACCACCGCCATGCACGCGGGCGCGCGCGGCAAGACGATCCGCCGCTCGATCCACCTCACGCCGTTCGGCGAAGACTTCTGTCGCGTCTGCCTTCCGCTCGACACCGCCGAGCTCGAGACGCTGCCCGAGCCGTCGGAGTGAGCGGCGTCAGGCGTCCGTCCGCTCCGCGCGGCGGCGGTCGGCCCGTGCGCTGACCCTCCGGGCTAAGCGTGGGACGAGCGCCGCCAGCGCCCAGGTGTAGACCGCGATCTGCGGGCTCGCGAACGCGATCGGGATCGAAACCAGGAACACGATCGGTATCGCCGATCGGGCGAAGCTGACCCTCGCCATCTCCGTATGGCCGCTGTCCGTCAGCAATCGCGCGCGCAGGACGTGCCGGCGCAGGAGCGTGGTCACCAGGCCGAGGACGACAACGGTTCCAGCATAGATCGCTACCGCCGCGGCCTGGTCGCCGTAGTCGCCGAGCAGCTCGGTGGGATAGGGCAGGAAGGCGATGAGGCCGAGGTAGATGAGGTTGAGCAGCGTGACCGCGAGGTCCACCTCGCGCAGCTCGCGGAAGAACGTGTGGTGGCGCACCCACAGCAACCCGATCACCGCAAAGCTCAGCGCGTACGAGAAGAACTCACTCCGGTGGCCACGGATCTCGCTCCACAGGCGGTCGTGCTCGCCGGGGCCCAGGCGCGGCACGGTCAGGTTGAGGACGAGCAGCGTGAGCGCGATCGCGAACACGCCGTCGCTGAGCGCGACCGTGCGCTGGTAGTCGAAGCGGCGCTCGCTCCTCGTCTCCGTGCTCACGCGCGGGAAGACTAAGGGCGCTCGGAGCGCTACGGCTGCTCGGTGCGCTCGCGCGCGGCGGCCTCGGACGTACCCGCGCGTGGTGCGGACAACCGGAATCCTGCAAGCCGCCTCGCACCCGTTGCGATCGCGCGCTCGTGCGGTCGAGACTGGAGCCCGTGAGGCGCTCCGGGCTTCTGGCCACGGTTGGGATCGTCGCGGCGCTCTCGGGGCTCTGCGCCCTGCCGGCCGGCGCGGGTGCGGCGAGCGCAAACACGGCCGCGCTGCAGGTGGCGCTGCGCGCGCTGCAGCTCTACTCGGGCAGGATCGACGGCGTCACCGGCCCGCTCACCCGACGCGGCACGCGGCGCTTCCAGCGCCGCAAGGGGCTCGCCGTCGACGGCATCCCCGGGGCGCGCACGCGGCGCGCCCTCGGGCGTCGTGGCCGGCCGCGGCTGGGGAGCCGCCCGCTGCGCCGCGGCCGCCGCGGCTGGGACGTCGCCGCGCTCCAGTTCCTGCTCGAGCACGCGGCTTCGGACCCGGCGGCTTCGACGGCGGCTTCGGGGCCAGGATGGCGCACGCCGTACGGCTGTTCCAGCGCGCGGCCGGGCTCGAGATGGACGGTGTGGTCGGTCCCTCGACGCTGCGCGCGCTGCGCCGCCGGACGCTGACGCGCGGAGGCTCGCCGAGCGGCCCGGTGCGCTTCCTGCGCCCCGTCGACGCTCCCATCGGCGACCGCTTCGGCGCCCCCGCTCCGGCGGGCGAAGGCACACCGGGATCGACATGCTGGCCGGCTACGGCACGCCGGTGGGCGCGCGGCTTCGCCTGCCGCCCCAACGCCGACGCCTGGGGCTCCAGGGACGCCGACCCGGCCTTCGCGCGCATCGACCGCTGTCCTTGACTATGACGCCCGACATAGTAGGCTCGTCGCTCCCGCGAACGAGGAGTTTGGAATGCCCCTGATGGACCTGACCTTCCCGGCCGGCGCGCTCGCCCCCGAGGCCCGCAGCACGGTCGTCGACAACCTGACCACGGTTCTCCTGCGCGCCGAGCGCGCGCCCGACACGGACTTCTTCCGCAGCATCACCTGGGTACACGTCCACGCGCTCCCCGACGAGGACGTGTTCGCCGCGGGCCGGCCGGTGTCCGAGCCGCACTTCCGCGTGGAGGTCACCGTCCCTGAGGGCGCGCTTTCGGAGCGGCGCAAGCAGGAGCTCGTCTCCGAGGCGACCAGGGTCGTCCTCGAGGCGTCGGGACTGAGCGAGTCCGACGGCCTGCGGGTGTGGATCCTGATCCGCGAGGTCCCGGACGGCAACTGGGGCGCGGCCGGGCAGGTCGTCCGCTTCCAGCAGCTGCGCGAAGCGGCCGCCGCCGAGCGCGAGGCCGAGGGCCAGGCCGCGGCGACGCTGGCCTGACCGCGGGCCAGCGCACAGCGCGGCGGCGGGCACACGACCAGCGCCCGGCCGCAAGGCGCTGGTGTTAGGGTCGCCGGCCCGATGCTCGTCGCCGAGTACGCCGCGCACGACGCCACGGGCCTGGCGGACCTGATGGCGACGGGTCAGGTGAGCGCCGACGAGGTCCGCGACGCCGCGCTGGCGGCGATCGAGCAGGTCGAGCCACAGCTCAACGCCGTCGTCCACGGGCCGTTCGAGGACGTCACGGCCGGCGACGGGCGGTTCGCCGGCGTCCCGTTCGCGGTCAAGGACACGCTGTGGGACGAAGGGCGCCCGTGCGAGTTCGGGAGTCGCCTGCTGCAGGGTCACGTGTGCACGGCCTCCTCCACGCTCGCAGACCGCTTCCGCGCGGCGGGGCTGCTCGGCGTGGTGAGGACGAACACCCCGGAGTTCGCCTTCAACTTCGACACCTCGCCCCTGGCCAACGGCGCCACCCGCAACCCGTGGTCGACCGATCGCAGCCCGGGCGGCTCCAGCGGCGGCTCGTCGGCGCTGGTTGCGGCGCACGCGCTCCCGATGGGGCACGCGAACGACGGCGGCGGCTCCATCCGCATCCCCGCGGCGTGGTGCGGCCTGGTCGGGCTGAAGCCGTCGCGGGGCCGCGTGCCCGTCGGGCCGCTGTACGGCGAGGCGCCCGGCGGGATCGCGCACGAGTTCGCCGTGACGCGCACGATCCGCGACGCGGCGGGCCTGCTGGACGCGGTGTCCGGCCCGGCGCCCGGCGACCGTTACTTCGTAGCGCCGCCGCAGCATCCGTTCAGCGACGACGTGGGGGCGGACCCGGGGCGGCTGCGCGTCGCGGTCCACGCCGAGTCCTACTGGGGCTCCCCGACCGACCGCGAGGTCGCGGACGCGGTCAACGCGGTCGCGCGCCGCCTGGAGGATCTGGGCCACTCGGTCGAGCCCGCGTGCGCCCCGGTCGCCGCCGAAGGTCTCGCGCGCGCGCACCTCGTGCTCTGGACCTGGCTCCTCGGCGGGATCGCCAGGGCCATGGGGGCGCTGCTCGGGCGCGAGCCGGGACCGGAGAACCTCGAATCGGCATCGCTCGCCTGCATTCGCCACGCCGAGTCGCTGACGGCGCGGGACGTCGCCGCCGCGTACGCGATCCAGAACGCGACCAGTCGCGCCTGGGGCGAGTTCCTGGACACCTACGACGTGTTCCTGTGCCCGACGACTCCGACCGGCCCGACGCCCTCCGGGACCCCGGCCCAGAACGACCCGAAGTACGCGACGGCCGAGTCGTGGATCACCGACCTCTTCGGCTACATCCCGTACACGCCGATCGCGAACGCGACGGGCCAGCCGTCACTGAGCCTTCCGCTGGACGTCGGCCACGACGGGCTGCCGATCGGCGTGATGCTCACGGCCCAGACGCTGCGCGAGGACCTCCTGCTCCGAGCGGGATCGCAGCTCGAGGAGGCGATGCCGTGGGCGGAACGCCGGCCGCCGGTCTGCGTCGGGTAAAGACCTCGACGCGTCGTCACGGGGACGACGGGAAGGTCGGCTGGGTGGAGGGCTCCCAGATCGGCGGCGACGCGCCGATCGCCTTCCGGAGGCTGCGGAACCGGCGCTGGCGTTGCGACCGGCCGAGGACGGCGTCGACCGCGAACTGCGTCACGCGGTCCTGCTGGAGCGCGACCACGGCTGCGCCGCCCTCGTTCTCCGAGTGCGGGCCGCGGTAGAGGAACAGCTCCTTGGGGCCGCGGACACGCAGGTAGGCGTTGAAGGTCGGCCACGGTCCCTGGTCCTCGTCCCAGAGGCCCTTGGCGAAGAACGCCCTGGGCCAGGAGCGGATGTTCGAGAGCGGTTCGGAGGTCGGCAGGAAGGCGACGTGGGCTATCGCGCGCGTCGCCACCTCGCCCTCCAGGATTTCGTCGGACGGGAAGGCGAAGATTGGGAAGCTGGCGAGCATCACCGCCCCGACGATGCGGTACCCCCACGGCCGATGGCAGGGGGTGCGCGGCTCATCGAGCGAGCACCAGCGGTTGAAGTTCGCGTTCATCGCCCATGCGGTGGCCATGGATCCCTGGCTCGCGCCGCCGACGACGATCGGCATCCTCCGCACCTCGGCGCCGCGGAGCAGAGCGCGCACGGCGGCGCCGCCGGAGCGCCGTGCGCCATCGGGGCCGAGGGTGCGCACGCCCCGGCCTGTCCGGAGCGCTCGGACCGCGCGGAGCATGTCCAGGCCCTGCTCCAGCGTGTTGTCGGCGTTGATGTCGCCGGAGATGCCGTGCCCGCGCTTGTCGAATGTGAGCACGTCGAAGCCTGCGCGGTAGAGCTTGTAGAGGTACTCCCGCCAGTGGCGGCTGCCCCACTGCTCGGTTCCGCGAGACGGGTACGGGACCCCCACGTAACCGCCCGTGCTCGCCGACCGCGTGTACAGGGGATCGCGAGGGTCCTGTACGGCCGTCGTCTCGATGCCGCGGCCGCCGAGCAGGATCGCCAGCGCCCTGACGCGGCGCCCGCGTCCGTTCGGCACGCCCGCGCCCCGGATGTACCAGCCGCGCAGCCTGTCGTCCTTCGTGATGCCGCGGTTCAGCCGCTCATAGGGCTCGGGGGGTACCCGGAACTCGAACGTGTAGGTGCCGGGCTCGGCCCGTGCGATGGGCTCGCGATACGGCGCGCGGGCGAAGAACCGCGGACGGCGGACGTCGCGCAGGTCGACGCGCGCCGCGAGCGGGTCGATCTTCCCGAACGGGACGATCGTGCCGGTGACCCGGAACTGCGAGGGCCGGTAGCGCTCGGCCGCCGTGACCGTGGCGCACGGCGGCTCGGCCCTGCACCTCGCGAGCAGCTTGCGGCCACGGGCGTCGGAGAACTGGCGCACCAGATAGTCACCCGCATAGCCCGCGGGCGGCAGCTGCACCTGGGAGAACGGCACGCACGTTCTCCCGAGCGACACGTCGCGAACGACGTATCCCGGAAGCGTCCCATTGCGCCCGTAACCCACCCGCGCCGTGCAGTCGGTGGGCGGCACCTGCCCGGAGACCGGCGGCAGGCCCTGTGCCGCGCGCGGGTGGGACCCGTTCCGAGCGCCAGCACGCCGAGAGCAGGTGAGAGCGACGAAGCAAGGAGCCGACCATGGAGTGGAGGCGGGGGGAATCGAACCCCCAACTCGGCCTTGCAAGGGCCGTGTGTTCCCGTTATCACCACGCCCCCACGCTATATCGCACGATAGTCGCTCGCGGCGTGGACGCCCTGACGCCGGCCACTGAGAGCCGGCGTGAGGCGCAGATGCAGGATGTGTCGCCCGGTGCCGAGCTCGGCCGCCGGGACGTAGTAGCAACACTGCGTCGTCACATCGAACACGGCCAGCCAGTCGATGGACGCCGCGGTGTACTTCTTGATCGCCCGAACCTTCCCGTTGGTCAAAGAGAGCGATCTGCACCTCACCTGGATCACGCGACCATCGGAGGTCGCGTGCTTGACCTGTATTCGTTCGAACCGGCCGCCCCGGACGAGGATGAGGTCGTAGTCCCAGTCCTCGCCGTATGGAAAGGCGACCTTGTACCCGCGATCCATGAGGTCGGCGGCGACGCTTAGTTCGGCGAGGTCGCCCTTGGCCTTCAATGCAGCCATCCATGTTGACCGTACCGGCGCTCTTGCCGTGCAAGTGCGACGAGATGCGACATTTACTCGGCGAATCAGCCCGGATATCGCGCCGCGACTGTGTTGCGACTCAGGCAATTCGCCCCGCGCCGACGAGTACGGAAAGCTGCACGGGCACACGCCCGCGATCGTGACCGGCAACCCGATCGCCCTGGAGGGCTCCTATGGGCGCGAGGCGCCGGCGCGGCCGGCGCCGGACGCTCGTTGGACTCGACCTCGCACGGCGCGCGCGTGGTGATCCAGGGCTTCGGCCACGTCGGCTCGTGGGCCGGGAGGATCGTCCAGGGCTCGGAGCGAGAGTCGTCGCGGTCTCCGACGTCCACGGCGCGATGCGCTCGGACGCAGGCCTCGACGCCGAGGCGCTGGCCGCGTACGTCGCCGCCGGCGGCAAGGTCGGCGAATATCGGGCAGAGGGGGTCGAGCACGTCGACCCCGGAGGAGCTGCTCGCGACGCCCTGCGAGGTCCTGATCCCAGCGGCGCTGGGCGGGATGGTCCATGCCGACAACGCCGACCTGCTCGATTGCCGGGTCGTGGTCGAGGGCGCCAACAGCCCCACGACGCCAACCGCCGACGATATCGTCGCCGCCAAGGGGATCACGGTCATCCCCGACGTGCTGGCCAACGCCGGCGGCGTGGTGTGCTCGTACTTCGAGTGGGTCCAGAACCCGCAGCACTTCCGCTGGGACGGGCGCGAAGTCAACGAGAAGCTCGGAGCGATCATGCGCCGCGCCTACGGCGAGTGCGGGGCGGCGGGCGAACGCGACGGCGTCACGCGCGGGTCGCCTCCTACGAACTCTGGATCGAGCGCGTGCCCGAGGCCGCGCGCACGCGCGCGTACGTCTGAATCTGAACGGGCCTCGGGGCCGCTCAGGAACCGAAGTCGAAGTCGCGCGGCGGCTTCTGCTCGAACCAGAGCCGGTCGTGCTCCGGGGTCTCCTGGAGGAACTCCGGCGTCTCCTCGAGCACGTCGTCGCCCTCGCCCTCGCCCTCCGGGGCCGCGGCCGCGTCGGAAGCCTCCTCGTCCTCGGCCGGCGGGGGCGTTCTCCGGCTCGTCGTCCCCGGCGGCCGGGGCCGGAGCCTCATCCTCGACTGCAGGCTGTTCGGCGGTCCCGTCGGACGGCTCGCGCTCGGGGAGGTCGAACTCGAGCTCCTCCTCGTCCTCCTCGACCAAGAGCTCTTCGCCCTCGTCCGCCGCCGCCTCGCCGCCGCCGTCGTAGATCTCGGCCGCGGGCTCGGCCTCGAGGCGGTCCTCGGAGGGCACCTCGTCGACCTCGAGGTCCTCCTCGGCGAAGACGTCGAAGGGCTCGTCCGGCGCCGCCTCGGCGTCGTCGGGTTCCAGCTCTGCAGCCGAGGCCGCGGCCGCGTCCTCGAGCGGGGTCGGCCGGCCGGGAGGCCCCAAGGCCTCCTGCTCAGCGCTGGCGACCTCCTCCGGATCGGCGCCACGGCGGCGCTTGAGGTCGAGGTGCTCGCGGATTGCGTCGTCGAGCAGTCCCATCGGCCCCTTAAGCGTATCCACCCGCGACGGGAGGAGTACGGGCGCCCGCCGCTCGCGCGGTCCGATTCTTGCCGGCCCGCTTGGCCTCGTAGAGGGCGGCGTCAGCGGCGGCGATCAGGCTGGACTTGTCGTGCGCGCTGTCGGGCATCGCCGACACCCCGGCGCTCACGGTCACCCGCACGACGCCCTTTCCGTCCAGACGCTCGACCTGAAGGGCCTCGATGGCCTGGCGGATGCGCTCGCCCAGATGGAAGGCGCCGTCGAGGTCGGTCTGGGGCAGGATGACGGCGAACTCCTCGCCGCCGTAGCGCGCGGTCTCGTCGATCTCGCGCGCGGACTCGCGCAGCACGCGCGCCACCTCGCGCAGGACGACGTCGCCCTGCTGGTGGCCGTAGGAGTCGTTGACGCGCTTGAAGTCGTCGATGTCGATCATCACCAGCCCGAGCTCGTTTCCGAAGCGCTTGGCGCGCTCGACCTCGTTCGAGGCGAGCTCCTGGAACTTGCGGTGGTTGAAGAGCCCGGTCAGCTCGTCGGTGACCGCCTGGCTCTTGACCAGATCGTGGAGGTCGACGTTCTCCAGCGACACGGCCGCCCGCCCCGCGAGGTAGTTGAAGAGGTCGCGCTCGCCGCCGGTGAACGGCCGCTCCGCGCGAGCGACCGAGATCAGCCCCAGCACCCGATCTGGGGCGTTCCGGCCGCTCAGTGGGAGGGCCAGCGCGGTATAGCCCTCGGCCGCCGCCTCGGCGGGGGCGAGCGTCGTGAGCGCCTGGGCCTCGGCGCTGTCGAGGACCGCGGCGAACGGCTCCATCTCGCCCGCCCGCGCGTGCTCCACCATCTCCGAGTCCGGGTGCTCGCGGACCGAGGCGCGCCCGCACGTCGCACCCACCCCGTCGACCGCCGTACGAACGACGATCCCGAGCAGGCGGTCGCGGTCGAGGTTGGAGGCGAAGCTGTCGCCCGCGCGGCGGATCGAGGTCTCCAGCCGTTGGCGCTCCTGGCGCAATTCCTCCAGACGCGCCGCGAGCTGCCGCGACATGAGGTTGAACTGCTCGCTGAGCTCGGCGAACTCGTCGTGTCCATGGGTCGGGACCTCGACGCTGAAGTCGCCGCCCCCGATGCGCCGGGCGGCCTCGAGCAGGCCGCCGATCTGGGCCGACAGCGAGCGTGACACGGCGATCCCGAACGCGAACGCGAGCACGAGGAAGCCGACCAGCACGCCGCCGGCGACGAGCCGCGCCGAGCGGACGGAGTCGGCCACCGCCTCAGAGTCCGAGAGGACCGCGACGCGCACGGGCGCGCGCCGAAAGCCGCGGGCGGAGAACGACGCCACGCGGTACTCCTTGCCGCGGGCCTTGAGCTCGCCGTGGGCCGGCAGGGCATCGTCGGCGAATGCGGGGCCCGTGCTGGCGAGCGTCTTTCCGCCGCTGCGCACGATCGTCTGCAGCGAGGTCAGACGCGTGAGCTGCTCCGCGTAGGCCGAGGCGGTGATCGTCGAGCCCTGCATCCGCGCCACCTTCTGGCCCTCGGCGCCGATCAGGTCACGCCGCGCGCTCGCCGTGGCGGTCCGGGTGCCCACGTCTGCCAGCGTCCGCGTGCCGGAGACGACGGTCAGGCGCTCGAGGCGGGTCTCGTTGGCGAGCTGGGCAAGGCGGCGGCTGAGGAGAGCACGGTCGCCGGTCCGCAGAGCCCGCCCGACGTCGGGGTCGGTCCCGACGCGCTCCATGGCCTGCGATGCATCGGCCACGTACTGGGAGTAGAGCGACCGGGCCGCGGTCTCGCCCTGGCCGAGCTTGGCGTCGGCCTTCCCGGTCTCGTTGTCGGAGATCAGGCGGAAGACGATCACCGCAGCCGAGAACATCGGCACGATGACGATCAGGACGAAGAACAGCGTCAGCCGGGTGCGAAAGCTCATTGCGCCTCCACGCGGAGCGTTACTCCGGGTGGATGAGCAGGGTACCTTGAGGCAGGGCGCACGCACGCATCGGCAAGCGAGCGCCCAACGTCGCGGCGCCGCTCCGGCGTCGGCCCATGGCCGCTCGCGGCCGGGACCGAGCCCCACCGCGGGCTAAACTACCGGGGCGCGCGAGCTCATTCCGCCCGCGCCATCACGGGGCTATAGCTCAGTTGGGAGAGCGCCTGGATCGCACCCAGGAGGTCGCCGGTTCGAGTCCGGCTAGCTCCATCTCCGGCTGCACCTCAGCCGCCGACATACTTGAACGTCCAGCCGCGCTCGGGGATCCGGATCTCGGCCAGGGTGGCCTCGATCATGACTGCCTCGAACTTGCGCGGACCCCACTTGATTTCCCCGTACTGCTCTCTCGGCACGTTGTCAAGACCGCGCGCCCGCGGTACCTGCCGCAGTCCATCGACGTTGTACAAGCGGAACTCTCGGACCTTGCCTTTCTCGCGCCAGCGCAGCGTGGCCGGGGAGCAGTAGACGTTGTAGTTGGTCAGGGTGGCTGCGATTGCCCCGCTGGACATCCGGTAGCGCCGGTCCTCCCCCGGCCCGAGCCCTCGCGTGGAGGTGTCGCCGGGCGGGTTGGGCAACAGCCTGCGGGTCAGAGGAGCATCAGTACGGCGAAACCGCCATCCCTTCGCTCGCGGTGAGGCGACGTCACGCTGCCAGAAGCCCGTGTGGCCTTTGCTCATGCCCTCGACGCGGAGGATGCGGTGAACCGAGTTCGCGCCCGTCTTGCTGATGGAGATCGTGGAGGTGATCTTGCCGGGGATCTTCGGCTGTCGGGTCCAGTCATCGGGCGGCAGCTGGATCGGCGACCCGTCGCCCTTGCCGCGCTGGTTCTCATAGGAGTACTTGAAGAAGAGCGGGTCGTGGCCGGAGATGTCGAAGTCGTACAGGCGGGTGAACATGTCGCCATAGCGGCCGATCACGAACTGATAGGAGCCGGCCGCGCTGAGGTTGATCGCGCGGAAGCGCCCGCGGAGCGGCCCGCACATCTCGTAGCTCTGATCCAGCGGTAGCCACGGATCCCAAAAGGTCAGCCGCTGCCCGCCGGGACGCAGGCCCCAGATGTGGGAGACCTTGCCGCTGCCGATCGCGGTCCGGTTGCCGGCGGGATCCGTCCAGTTGCGGTCCTCCAGCGGCGAGACGACGGACCATGCCCAGGCCGTGGTGCGCGGCAGGGTGATGCCCGGCCCCTGCCAGACCGGCACGCCCCAGTGCCCCGTCCAACTGAACTTGGAGCCGTTGTCGAGTGCCCGGTTCATGGTGAACACGTGGCGCGAGCGGTCGAGAGCGATCATCTCATCGTCATCGACCGATATCTGTGCAACGCGGCCGGCGAAGCAGGCCGGCAGCGGCAGGCGGCGCCACGAGGACCTTCCCGCACGCAGGCGGGCGAAGATGGCGCCCTTCCGAGTGGCGAAGTCGTAGAGGCGGTTGAAGCCCTCCGTCCGGGTCCGGAAGTAGATGCGCTTGGGCAGCAGCCCACGAGGTGCCCGGGACCAGCCGGCCGGAAGGCCCGGAGTCCCGCCCGCGGGCTCGCCTGGTCGGGGCGGAGGACTCTGATACACGGCCTCGCAGCTCAGGTGCCGGGCGCCGACAGCGATCGTCCCGGCCTGGGTCCGCCCGGTCGCGGCCAAAGCCGCAACCAGAGTCAGGCACCCAGCGACGACCGCTCGCTTCCTATACCTCCCCCGAGTCACCGCAGCGATTTTGCCACCTCGCCCGCTCTTCAAGGGCCGGAGCTCGGCCACTTCGTGCGTCAGTCAGGTAGCCCGAGCGTGGCCTTGAGCTCGAGGCGGTCGATACCCTCGACGCGGAGAAGCTTGTCGCGCGACCGCTCGCCGCGGACGAGCGTGACATGGGATCGCCGGACCCCGAGGCGCTTGGCGATCAACCGACACAGCGCCTGGTTCGCGCGCCCCTCGAGCGCGGGGGCAGTGACGCGCGCCAGCAAGACGCCGTCCCGTACGCCAACGATTTCATCGCGGCGCGCTCCGGGTCGGGCCCGTACCTCGATCGTTGTCCCAGGCACGGCCACCATGATCGCCTGGATCGCACCCGGCGCGCCCTCCCGGCCCGGTCCCGGCGCGAGTCCGGCTAGCTCCATCGCCCCTGCCGCACAAAGCGGCGCCTTGAGTGACGAAAGATCGCGACCTGCCTCGCCTCCCGCCTAGCCGTCTGGTCGCCCTAGAACAGCGGGCGATCGCGCCTCGCTTCGCGACGCGGTCGACTCCCCAGCTACCAGAACGGGCGGCCGATGCTCGTCCTGGCGGGCTGGACCGGCGCGCTCTTCAGCGCGATGCCGGTCGTCTCCGACCGCCACCGCACCAGCCCAGGCGGCACGTGAGGGCGGGTGGATCTCCGGAATCGGAGATGGCGGCTGGCGGGGTTGACCCGGAGCCGCGGCGACCAGAGACTTGGATGGAAATCGGACCAGGAGTGATCGATGGAAAAGACCCAATGAGGGACGATGAGCTAAGTGGGACCGGCCTCGAGGTCACCCCATGAGTGACATGACTACTTCCGCCGGCCCGGGGAGGCTCGACCGGGAATGGCTGGCGCGCGCACGCAGCATCCGGCATCCGCTTGCCAGGGCGCTGTTGGCGCTGACCTTCACCACCGGCCTCGTCGACGCCGTCAGCTTCCTCGGGCTCGGCCACGTCTTCACGGCGAACATGACCGGGAACATCGTCTTCCTGGGGTTCGGCATCGCCGGCAGCGGTGGGCTGCCGGTCCTCGCGCCGCTGATTTCGCTGGCGTCCTTCCTTCTCGGAGCGGGCGGCGGCGGGGTTCTCGCAGAGCGCACCGGAGACCGCCATCGCGAACATGTCGCCCGCGCGCTTGCCATCGAGGTCTCGCTCCTCGCCGTGGCGGCCGCCCTGGCGGCGGCGGTCAACGTTCGCCCGAACGCTGCCTCCGGCGACCTCGTGATCGCACTGCTTGCGTTCGCGATGGGCGTCCGGAACGCAACCGTCCGGCGCATCGGCGTGCCCGACCTCACGACGACCGTGCTCACGATGACGCTGACCGGGCTCGCTGCGGACTCGCCACTGGCAGGGGGCGCCGGGAAGGGCTCGGTGCGCAGGATCGCCGCGGTGCTGGCGATGTTCAGCGGGGCGCTGGCCGGGGCGCTGCTGCTGAAGACGAGCCTCGTCCTGCCCCTCATCGCGGCGGCAGGGCTCGCGCTCGTGACCTGGCTCGTCTACATACCCGCCGCCCGGCGCGGCGCGCACTCCGCGTGATTGTTCAGGCGCGCACCCTGTGGCATCAACCGAAAGGCGTGAAATGCGCCGCCGGAGCGCGCAGCAGCTATCCGGGCGGCCCGGGCAGGCTGAGCAGCTGGATCACTGCGAGGGCCAGCACCGCGCATCCGACGCCGATTAGGCCAAGGCGCGCTTGGCGGACCCGGAAGTGGCCGCTGATCCCGACGAGGAACAGCACGGTCGCGAGGTACACCGTGGCCCGGATGTACTTGTCCGCCGTGGCACCCGCAGCAGAGCCTTCGGAGAACGCGGCGTCCGCCTGCGCGTCCCTGTGCTTCGCGACGGCCTCCTGCGGAATGACGTACTGCGGCATGTACGCCGGCCCGGGCGGAGCGTTGCGATTGCGCGCCGGGTCCGTCGCCAGCCAGGCATTGAAGGCCGGACGGTAACCAGGACGCATCCGCTGTACCGCCAATCGCTGGGCCGTGGCGTTTCGGGCCGTGAAGCCGGTGAACCAAGCGTTGAACGAGGCGGAGTCCAGCGTCCGGGTCACGATCCCATCGATGTTGGCTCGGCTCGCCTTGGTGCGGGCGGCGGACGCCTTGGCGAGCGTCACAGAAGACTCGGTGCTCCACTTCGCGGCCGCGAACCCCGAGTACGCGGCGAGCACAGCGACGAGCGACAACAGCACCGCTTCCACGATCGACAGCCAGCGGTCGTGGTGATCTTCTTCCCGATCGGTGGCGGCGTGCTTCTTGTGCTCCGCGATCTCGCTGCCGACTTCGGCTGGTGACAGACCCTCGGTCACGACCCTAGCCTAGATCCGTCGGCCCGAGGCCGAGCGTCACCAGCAAGCGGCGCTCGCTGCGGACCTGAGTGAAAGCCATCCGCTACGTGCTCATGTTCGGGTGCTTCCTCCGAGCGTCCGGGCACGTCAGCTGAGTCGCTTAGAAGTGGCGCGTGATGCTCGCCGAGTAGGCTCCGTGCAACTGCCCCGGGCTTTGAAGGCGAGGTCACGTTGTCGAGGTTGCTACCGATCATGTTTGTGCTGGCGGCTACGGCGTTGGTGGCTGCAGGCTGTGGCAGCAGCAGTAAGCCCGCCTACTGTTCGAACGTGAGCAATCTCCAGAAGTCGGTCGACGACCTCAAGGGCGTTCAGCTCCAGAGTGGCGCCCTGTCCACCCTTCAGACGGACCTCACGAAGGTGCAGAGCAACGCAAACGCGGTCGTGAGCTCGGCGAAGCAGGACTTCCCGAGCGAGACCAGCGCGCTGCAGTCATCGGTGTCGAGCCTTTCCACGACGATCAAGCAGCTGCCCTCGTCCCCGACAGCCCGGCAGCTGGTTCCGCTCGCGCCGGAGATCAGCGGCGTCGTGACGGCCGCGAAGAACCTCACAAGCGCCACCAGCTCGGCCTGCGACTAACCGGGCAGCGGCTCACCCGGCCTGGCCGGTCGCTCGCGGCCCGGGTCGCCGCTGCGGGCATGGCTTCCATCGACGGCCGGCGGCGCGGGGGTTCGATTAGCGCCGGCGGCCATCTGAAACACACCGACGCGCCCGTCGATCCAGGCGGAATCACCCGATCGGGGTGACGTGTGCGGTCGGTGGCCGGGATATGTTCGCGGGCACTCCCTATCGAGCGTGAACCTACTGAAAGGACTGTGGAAATGGCCGACAAGCCGGTATTCCTGTACGCCGCCATCTATGACGAGATCGCTGACGCCGAGGCCGACTACGAGGCCGTGTTCGACCTTCACGCCGCTGGAGCGATTGGAACCTTCGACTCAGCGGTCATCCGAAAGGAAGCCGACGGCAAGGTCCGCGTGACGAAGACCGAGAAGCCGACCCAGCACGGCGCCTGGACCGGGGCTGGGGTCGGAGCGCTGGTCGGGCTCATCTTCCCGCCCGCGATCATCGGCAGCGCGATCGTCGGCGCCGGCGCGGGCGGCCTGGCCGGGCACCTGTCGGGTGGGATGTCGCGCGGCGATCTCAAGGATCTCGGCGCCGAGCTCGAGGCGGGAACCGCCGCCGTGATCGTGCTCGCCGAGTCGAAGATCGAAGAGCAGCTCGAGCGGGCGACCAAGCGCGCCAACAAGCTGATCGAGCAGCAGGTGGATGCCGACGCCGACGACTTCAAGCGCGAGATCGACGCGGCGGCGAAGGAAAGCCCCGCGACCTGAGGCGGGGACGCCCGTCCATGCGTATATACCTACGCTGGATTTGTTGCCTACCGGGGGGGAGCCCGACTAGATGCTCATAGCGACCGACTACCCGTTCCTGGACATCTTGTGGACGATGATCATCTTCTTCGCCTGGGTGATCTGGATATGGATCGTGATCACCGTCTTCGCTGACCTGTTTCGCCGCCACGACATCAGCGGCTGGGGCAAGGCGGCTTGGGTCGTGTTCGTGATCGTCGTGCCGTTCCTCGGCGTGCTGATCTACCTGATCGCCCAGCACGATGGGATGCGCGAGCGCAGCACGAGGCAAGCCGAGGCTCAGCAGCAGGCGTTCGACCAATACGTCAGCGACGCGGCGGGTGGGTCCGCCGCCGAGATCGCCAAGGCCAAGGAACTGCTCGACTCGGGGACGATCACCCAAGCGGAGTTCGACGCGATCAAGGCGAAAGCGCTCGCGTAGAGCGACGAGCGAACCGAGTAGGCGCTGGCCGCCGAGCACCACAACTCGCTCAGCGGCCAGCCGCGCCGAGCGGCGCGGCTACGCGGCTAATCAGACGGGCGCAGGATGCGGAGGTGCGGTCGCCGGATCCGCGGTGGCGCTCCAAGCTCCCGCGATTGCCCGCCGTGCTGATCGACGGATGCGCCAGTGGTCTCAGGGGCGACCATGGCTCGTCAGGGTCGTCGCCCGACCCCGGCGATGTCAGAGGCCGGTCTCCGCCTTGATCTTTCCGGAGTTCACGGCCTCGGTGAGCTCTTGGTAGTCGCGTTCGTTTTGGTCGGCGTAGGCCTTGGAGAATTCGACGATCGCGCGGTCGAAGCTGTCGCTGTTGCCGAGGTAGGCGGCGATCGAGATCCGGTCGCCGGTGCGGGCGTGCGCGCGGGCGAGCGTCCAGCCGCACAGCTTGCCGTAGGTGGCCATGCCCTTGGGGACCATCTGCTCGATCTCCGCGGAGCCCTTCCAGTCCTTCAGTTGGCGCCCGTAGAAGTCGCGAGGCTTGCCGTCGAGCCCGGCGTCGACGTGCAGCCAGCCGAGAAAGATGTCGCTGGTGGCCTGCATCAGGCGCTGTCCGACGACCACTCGTTCGCCGTGGTTTGAGAACTCGCTGGGGCCGAGGAATTCCTCCATCACCGACGCTTCGGCCTCCTTCATCTGCAGGAACAGGGGGTCCTGGCCGTCGCGGCCGAGCATCAGCGCGATCCACGCGCGCGTGCCGACGCTCCCGACCCCGACCACCTTGCGCGCGAAGTCGGTCAGCTCGAAGCCCTCGAGCAGCACGCGGCGGTCGAACTCGAGCGAGTTGCGATAGCCGCGCACCAGCTGGTGCAGCTGCTCGAAGATCTCCTCCCGCTCGTGGCCTGCGGCAAGCTGATCGATCGGGACGATCAACGGCGACTCGTCCACGATCCGTGCCTTCCCGTCGACGACGTGGGTCAGCTTCGAGAACGCGGTCATGCTGTCCTTGGTGCGAGCCTTCGCGAGATTCTTCTCGGTTCGCTTCACCACCTTGGGCTTGAACTGCGAGGCGTAGTCCTGGAGCGCGCTCTCGATATCCAGGCGCGCGTACCACACATCGAGGTTCTTCATTCCCGCGAACTCCGCCATCGCGGTGCGATACCTCCCGACCGTGTCAAGCACGATCCGGTCCTGCTCCTTGGCACGAAAGCCGTTGGAGCGCGCCGCGATCAACATGCTCACAGCCAGGCGCTTGACGTCCCACTCCCACGGACCGGGGAGCGTCTCATCGAAGTCGTTGACGTCGAACACCAGCGCGCGCTCGGGCGAGGCGAACACCCCGAAGTTCGACAGATGGGCGTCCCCGCAGCACTGCACCGTCAACCCCGACCGCGGCGTCCCGGCGAGATCATGGGCCATGATCGACGCCGCGCCGCGATAGAACGTGAACGGAGAGACCAGCATCCGCCCATAGCGGATCGGGACCAGCTCCGGCACACGCGTCTTCGCCTGACGCTCGAGCAGCTCGACCGGATCAGCCCGAGTCGAGGGTGGCTCGAACAACGCGTGACCCGCGCGCGGGACCTCTTTGCGCGCCGCCTTCCCGCGCGCAACCCGCTCCGCCACCGACAGATGTGGCACAGCCGCGGTCGGCTTCGTCTTCCTCGCCACCGAACGCCTCTTGCGCGTCGCCCCAGCCTTTGCGTTCTTTGCCGTCGCCCTCGTCGCCATTCGCCGTCGCCTTTCCGTCGATCAGCATCACCCTAGACAATGCACCTCAGACCCGGGCCGACCATGGTGCGAGCACCACCTCGCGAGGCGCGCGCCGGCCCGACCGGCAGGGTCGACTACGACGCGATGCGCCACAACGTCGAGCGCTGGGGTCTTGCTTTCCCGCGGCGGCGGAACATTGACGAGAAGAACTAGGCAGATCCGTGGATCGCGACGCTAACGACCGCGCGGATCGCGTCCCACGGACCTTCCGGGATCGCGGCTGATGGGGAGGCGCCCGGGTGCTGAGGTGCGATCCGCACTCGGAGCGCTTTGGGTCTGGTGCGAAACCGCAGGGGAGGGTCGAGCTTCGCGGCTTCGCCGTCGATCCCGGTCGCGACTGGGCCGTCGGATCGGACCTCAAACGATGGTGCGGACCACTCCTCGACGCGCTTAGCAGCGCCGCCCGCTGCGTCTCCGCCGGCCACCGTGATGCCGAGCACGCCGGCGTCCATGCGCGGGCGTGTGCCGGACGCGAGTACGCGGCCGAGCCGGTACGGGTCGTTCGAGACGAGCACAACTGCGCTGGTCTTATGCTCGCGACCGTCGGCGCCGGTCCATCGCAGGTCGAGCGGGTCGCCGCCCGGCCCGAGCAGCGTCGGGACCGTATCGGCGAGCGTTCGGAGCTTCGCGTTGCGGTAGCCGGCGCTCTGGACCGCTTCGGCGTAGACGCCGAGCGATACGTTGTTGACAAACACGCGACCGTTGACCTCTGCGAGGTCCACCACCCGCTCGCCCCCCTTCGTGAACGCATCGAGCGCCCCCACCACGTCGTCGCGGTCGACACCGAGATCGAGCGCGAAATGGTTGCGCGTCCCCGCCGGCACGCAGACGTAGGGAAGTCCATGGTGTGCAGCGATCGCGGCAACGATCGCCTGCGTGCCGTCTCCACCAGCCACACCGACCGCGTCCGCGCCGCTCTCGATCGCGTCGCGCACAAGCGCCCCGAGGTCGTCACCGAGATGAAGCTCCACCGGCTCCACACCCCGAGCGCGCGCCTCGCGCGCAACTTGGAAGCGCTCCGCCTTCCCACCGCCAGATTTCGGGTTGTAGAACAACACCGGCCGCTTCGGTGCCGGGCCGGCGGGGAGCTTCACGCGAACCGTGAACACCCTGCGCGCCGCCTCGACCGACAGCACGAGCCCCGCCAGGATCAACAGGTCCTCCAACACAGCGCCCTCGAGCACGACGAGCACCATCGCCGCGGCGAACAACACGCAAGCGGCTGCGGCACCGACGACGCGCGCAGTGCCGCGATGAACCAATGCCCACCACGTAGCCACCAACGCAACGACCAGGCACACGAGCACCGACAGGCCATGCGGGAACCTCTGCACGCCCACAACCACCGCCAACACCACAGACGCCCCCATCAACAACAGCGCCAGGACCGCCGCCAACCGCCGATTCAACATCTCAACAGGCCGCTTGACGTGGCCTGCTGGTGCAGCACGGCCTTGCGTTGGCGGTACGAGCGGATCGAGGGTCGCTCGGTGACCGCGGCCACCAGCGCCGTGACCTTGGGGCCAAAGCGCCGCGTGAGATCGGACGCGGTCGTCGCCGTGTGCTCGAGCGTGTCGTGCAACAGCCCGGCTGCAACGAGTGGGTCGGGAGCGCCGGAAGCGTGGAGCGTTAGCGCGACCTCGCGTGGATGCTCGATGAACGCAGCGCCATCGCCCACCCCTGTCTGGCCGCCGTGCGCCTTGCGGGCGTACTCCCAAGCCGCCCGGGACAGCGGCAGGTGATCGAGGAAGCTGGGCGCTGGAGCCAGCACGACGGTCATCTAGCGCTGCTCGTCCTGGGGCGCGGGGCCCTGGGGGTCGACCTCGCCCCGGTCGATCTGGCCCGCCAGCCGTTGGCGTGCGCGGCGGCTGCCTGGGTCAAGGACACCGGAGCCGGCGGCCCGGGAGATCGGGCTACCACCACGCCCCCGCAGCACGATCGCGCAGCCGACGGCGATGAGCGCCCCGACGATGGGGCCGACCAGATACACCCAGTAGCTGGTGAAATCGCCGCTCACCAGCGCGGGACCGAACGAGCGCGCCGGGTTCATCGACACGCCGCTCACGGGCGCCGCCCAAAGGCCGGCCAGAGCGATGTAGCCGCCGACGCCGAGCGCCGCGATCGCGCCGACGTTCTGCGCCGCCGACGCGGTGCCGAGAATCACGCTCACCAGGCCGGCGGTCAGCGCGATCTCCATCAGCAGCGCCTGCCAGTTCTCATACCCCGCCCCGGGCAGCGTCGCCCCCAGGTGCTCGACGTTGCCAAACACCGCCAGCAGGAACAGGCACGCCAGCGTCGCCCCTACGAGCTGGATGACGATGTAGCCCGGCACCCGCTTCCACGGAAAGTCGCCGCGCATCGCGAACGCCAGCGAGACGGCCGGGTTCAGGTGCGCGCCCGACACGGCGCCCATGAACAGGATGATCGCCATGACCATCAGACCCGGCGCGACCACCGCCGCCGCAAGACTGATCTGACCCTTTGCATGCAGCAGCCCGCCGCCGGCCGCGACTAGGACCAGGAAGAACGTCCCCAACAACTCGGAAAACAGGCGGCGCCACTCAAGCCGCGGATCGTCGAAATCCTCGCGATCCCCGAACTCGAGCGTGAGCAGATGACGCGCGCGGGGAGCGAGCGGAAACCCCGCAACATCAAACTCGCCGGAATCGTGCCGATGCTCAGGGTCGTCCGCCATGTTCTAAACCCATCGCCCCGTGGCGCAGGCGGTCGGGCAGGCCGGTCGGCGGAAAAGTCAGCGCCCTCAGCACTTCCATGCGTCACCCCGACGACCGTCCAGCGTCAAAACCACCGAGGCAAACGTCGACAGAGCCACACCGTGAACGATGACGCTCCCCGCGGGAGGCCAACATCACCCCGAACGGATGAGATTGCTGACGCGGGAGCCTCTCAGGCTCTTATCGTGCGGGCGATCGCAGGTCTGACGAGAGCCCGGAACCACCCCTCCAGCACCACGATCGATCGCGAGCACCGCCTTGCGGCTCATCCGGCACTCAGCGCCTCCGACTCGAGCACCCACAGCGGACCGTCGCCGCATTCCACTCGGATGCCGCCCGCCCGGGCGTCGAGTCGCGTCTTGACGAGGCGGAGGCGCCGTCCGTCCAGGTCGGCGATCGGTCCGCGAACGCCAGCGATCGCGGCGAATCGCCAGGCGCGGACCTGGTCGTGGATCTGGCGCGCGGGCGAGCGCCAGTCGACGTGCGCGTAGGCGTCCTCGAAGAACCCGGCGGCGGTCGCGGCGCTCGCGTCCTGGGGGTCGCCGGCGTCGCCGCGTGCCACGCGCTCCAGGGCGACGGGCAGCAGCTGCGCGATGAGCGCGGCCATCTTCCCGAAGATCTCGGTCTCGTCGTCGTGCTCGTCGATCGGTAGGGAGCCTTGCGCGAGCAGTGGGCCGGCGTCGATCTCGTCGACCATCCTGTGCAGGCTCATCCCGAGCACCGGCTCGCCGTTGCGCAGCGTCCAGCCGATGGGGTTCGGCCCCCGGTGGCGCGGAAGCAACGACGGGTGCACGTTCACGATCCCGAGGCGCGGGACGGCCAGAGCGTCGGGCGGGACGCGCATCGGGAACGTGGCGGAGACGGCGATGTCCGGCGCGTGGGCCCCGATCAGCGGCGCGAGGCGGTCCGGGCCCGAGGCGACGAGCGTGTCGACGCCCGCCGGCAGGCTCGAGACGATTTCGTCGAGGCTTCCTACGTCGCCGTAGCGCGCCGCCCCGGCCGTCACGGTTACCAGGGCAACCGGCCGATGCCCGAGGCCACGGAGAAACGCGTCTAGCGCCTGGACGGCCGCGGGGACACGGCCCAGGAGCACGACGCGCAGGCCTTCCGGCGCGTGATCCTCCACGTCCGCCGATCGGTCCATGCGTTGCTCCTATGTCAAGCGGCTCCCGCAAGTTGCGGGAGCCGGCGTTGTTGTGGGGATAGGCTCCACGGGCTGCTGGACAAGGTGCCAGACGCGCCGCACGAGCTGGCGCTTGAGGCAGCGCAGCGCCTCGAGGCGGGTCTTGCCCTCGGCCTGCTTGCGTTCGAGGTAGTCGCGCGCCGGGCCGTGGGCGCGGCCCTGGGTGACGGCGATGCGGTGAATCGCGCAGTTGAGCTTGCGATTGCCCCCGCGGTGCAAGCGGTGGCGCTGGTGGTTGCCCGATGAGGCCGGGATCGGCGCGACGCCGGCAAGCCGCGCCAGCTTGGCGTCGGAGTCAAAGCGGCGCGCGTCGCCGCACTCGGCGACTATGCGTGCCGCCGACAACGGCCCGCAGCCCGGCAGCTGCAGCAGCTGCGGCACCTTGTCCGCCACCAGGCGCCCGAGCTCTGCCTCGAGCGCCACGGCCGAGCGGGTCAGCTCGCGCAGGCGGCGCAGCTCGTCACGGCAGACCCTGACCCGAGCGCCCTGCTGCGCGCGCGAGAGCCGGCGGCCGACCTTGTCGAGCCACAGGGTGCGGTCGAGCGCCGCGGCGGGGATCGCGAGCTCTGGCCAGAGCTCGTGCAGGTGCCAGCGCAGCCGGTTCTGGATCCGGGTGCGCTCTGAGACGAGATCCTCGCGGTGGTCGAGCAGCAGCTTGATCTCCAGCGCCGCCTGGTCGACCGTCGCACCCGGCAGGCTGTCGACACCCTGCCGCAGCGCCGCCCTGGCCACGGCGACGGCGTCGATCGCATCCGACTTGCCCGCAGCTCGCTCGCCTCGGCGGCTCTCGCCCATCAGCTTCGGCGGCACGCGCACGACGCGCTCACCCCGCTCGACCAGGAAGCGCTCAAGCGCGCCCGAGACGTGGCGGCAGTCCTCAATCGCCCACACCCGCCCTGGGTCAAGCTCGCGGCCCCAGTCAAGCAGCGCCCGGTGGCCAGCCGGGCTGGCCGCGACCGACTCGCTGCTACGCAGCTCGCCGGTCGCGCGGTCGACAGCCGCCGCGGTGTGCTCGCGCTTGTGTGGGTCCGCACCGATCACGATCATCTCCATCGTCCCTTCGTTAGTCGTCGCTGACGGACGGACCGCCGGCGGACAGACCTCACTGGGGGCGATGCCACGCTCCTATCAAGTCACGCCAGCGATCCTCGGGCGGCGGTGGACGACACAACGCGATGCAGGTCAGACCCACGGGTCGACAGGCAGCCTAAGAGTCAGTCCACCGCCGTCCCGAGAACCAACCGCCCCGGTCGGACGTCCCCGTCGACCGTGACGCCGACGATGACAGTGACCGCAGCCTACGTGGCGATCCCCGCGACCCGCAAAACAGGTGCACCGCGCGCCGGCGCTCCGTTAGCGTCCACGCTAGATCAACCGAAGCGGTGAACCGCGGCCTAGGCGGCTTGTGCCTCGACTCCCGCGATAGGGAGGACGCCGTCGGCCTCTTCGGCACCGACGACGCGCGGCGCGCCATCGAGACGTTCCTCGCCTCCGGGCCCGGCAAGGCGACATTCGCGGGCGCTGACCGCTAGAAGTTCCGCTGTGAGCCCGGTGGACCGCTTCCACTTTGCCTTCGGGCCCGAGTATCGCCTTCCGGCGCGAGCGTTTGGCATCAGTCCCGCGACAGCCTGGGTGGAGGTGGGCGACGACACACTCGATGCCCGCTTCGGTCCGTGGCGGGTCTCCACGCCACTGGCAAACGTCGCAGACGTGGCCGTGACCGGGCCGTACGCCTTCTGGAAGACCGCGGGGCCCGCCCGCCTGGCGATCACCGATCGCGGCCTGACGTTCGCGACCAACGGGGATCGCGGCGTGCTGATCTCCTTTCACAAGCCGGTGCCAGGCCTCGATCCGCTGGGAATCCTGCGCCATCCCGAGCTCACCGTCACCGTCAGAGAGTTCGACCGGCTTGCAGAGCTGCTGCGTAAGTCCGCCCTCGATGCGGGAAGTAGTCCTGCTGGAGGTTGAACCCCGGCTCGATCCCTACCCCTCGAGCCCATGCGGCTGGGTCGGACGAAGAGCGAGCGTGGCATTCCGAGGTCAGCGGCTGTCGCAATGCGCGAGGCGCGGCAGTCGTGAAGATGGATCGTGGACACGCGGCCAGGCTGACGAGCGGAGAGCTCCGTCGCGCCCGTGAGTCCCCTGCTCAGTGCCCTGGACCAGGGATCGACCAGGGACTACCCGGGCGCGACGGACGAGCCAAAGCGCGACCGTGGTGCCACGACGCAACCTACGGGGGTCCACATGAGCATCGAAGCATCGGGCGAAACCGCGCTGCGGGTCTGAACGACGCGGCCCTGAACAGCGCAGTCGCACCGCCGAGCTGAACTCAGCAAAGCAGCAGCTATTCCGCCTCTACGAGCTCGATGAAGTTGCCCTCGCTGTCCGAGAACCTGACCTAGAAGTGCTCGTCACGACGAGCGCTCGCTGAAGGAGCTCTTGGAACGTTGATCGCGAATGCCGCACCCACGCCGAGGGCCGTCGCGCTGGTGCTGATCCCCGCGCTGGTGCTGACGCTTGCGTTCGCCTTGTCCTATGTCGGCGCCTTCCATGACCCCACGCCACACGCCGTGCCGGTGGCCATCATCGGCCCGCCGGCGGTTGCGGCGCAACTCAATCGCCTGCCCGGTGACCCGCTCGATGCGCGCCAGGCCTCGTCCCGCCCCGCCGCGCTCTCGGAAATCGACGACCGCGAGGTCTACGGCGCGTACGACGCAGCGACCAACCGCCTGTTCGTCGCCTCGGCTGCCAACCGTGCGACCGCGATCGCGCTGGAACAGACCTTCAATCGCGCTGCCGCTGCGCAGGGTCGGCCGGCCGTCCGCGTCACCGACGTCAAGCCGCTGCCGCCCAAGGACTCCAACGGCACCGCGGCGTTCTACGCGATGATCGCGTGGGTGTTCGGCGGCTACATCGCGTCGACGCTGATCGGGTTGATTGGAAGCCCGCGCAGCCGCAGTAGGCGGCGCGCGGCAGCTCGGATCGGAGCGCTCGCGGGACATGGCATCGTGGCAGGGATCCTCAGTGTCGTCCTCCTACGCGTGTGCTTTGGCGTGTTCTCGGGCCACGTGATAGCGCTGTGCGCAATCGCGACGCTGACCATCTTCGCCAGCGGCGCCGCCTCGGCAGGCATCCAGGCAGCGGCTGGCCCGGCAGGGACGGGGCTCGTCATTCTCGTCTTCGTGATCCTGGGGAACACCGCATCAGGCGGGCCGTTCGCCCGGCCACTTCTGCCCGGCCTGTGGAGGACGATCGGCGGCGTGTTGCCGCCGGGCGCGAGCGTCGACCTGGCGCGGTCGGCGCTGTTCTTCGACGGCGCGCGGGTCGCAGGGGCGATTCTCGTACTGGTGGGCTGGGCGGCTCTGGGCACGGCGCTCGCGCTCGCGTTGGGCGGCCGCATCGTGGACCCGGTCGACGTCGAGGCAAGGGCCGCGGCGGGAGCAGCGGTGTGAGCACGTGAGTGCCAAGCAAATCGCACCGCGGGAGCTGGGGCATCGACTAGCAAGGAGAGATCTGATGTCGAGCTATGACTACGACGTGGCGATCATCGGCTCGGGGTTCGGTGGGAGCGAGGGCAGCATTCAAATCCGGGCCTGACCTGCTTCGGCCCGCCACGGGAGCCCAGGGACTTGGCCCGGGAGTTCACGGGCGCGAAGGACGGCCAGGGCGCGGAGACTGCGGGGCATGGAGACGACAACGAAACCGCAAGTCCAGTTTCGGACCGTGGACGGAGTCCGCGTCCGGTATGCCGATAGCGGCGGCACGCAGGAGCCGACGCTGCTGCTCACCAGTCCCTGGCCGGAGAGCGTGTACGCGTTCGCGCCGATCTGGGCCTCGCTTGCCGGGCACGCCCGCCTGTTCGCCGTCGACCTGCCGGGGTTCGGCGCATCCGAACGCCGAGAGGACCTCCTGTCTCCGCGGGCGATGGGCGGGTTCCTGGCGCGGCTCATCGCCGAGGTTGATCTGGGCAGGCCCCACATCGTCGCGCCGGACGTCGGGACCTCGGCCGCCCTGTTTGCCGCTGCCGCACATCCGGACCGGATCGCGAGCGTGATCGTCGGGACCGGCGGCGCTGCGGTTCCGCTCGAGCTCGGTGAGCCGCTCGCGTCGTGGGTGCTCGACCCCGACCTCGACAAGTACCGCAGGATGGATCCGCGGGCGATCGTCGGCGTGGCGGTGGACACGATCGCGGGCGGGGTGCCCGACGACATTCGCGCGGACTACCTGGACTGCTACGACGGCGACCGCTTCGCCGAGTCGATGCTCTATGTCCGCCGCTATCCCGAGGAGCTGCCCGTGCTTGCCGAACTGCTGCCGCAGATCGCGACGCCGGTCACGATCATCAACGGCCGCCACGATCCCGTGGTTCCGCTCGCCAACGCCGAGTTTCTCGACGAGCGGCTGCCCAACAGCCGCCTGGCGATCATCGACGCCGGCCATTTCGTCTGGGAGGAGGCGCCGGCGGAGTACGCGTCGATCGTCCTCGACTCGAT
Organism: uncultured Actinomycetes bacterium; assembly: GCA_963797015.1. Lineage (GTDB taxonomy): Bacteria > Actinomycetota > Thermoleophilia > Solirubrobacterales > Solirubrobacteraceae > JBBPZA01. Next base: position 96,135 of record CAWCNV010000003.1, read on the forward strand.
CAGGGGCGCGGGATGAGTACCGGACGCGCGGAGATCACCCACAACAACGCCGCGACGCTGTCCGTCGAGGCCGCGGGCGTCGAGTTCGCCTACCGCCGCTTCGGGAGCACGGCCGAGCTACCGCTCGTGATGCTCCAGCACTTCCGCGGCAACCTGGACAACTGGGATCCGGCGCTGACCGATGCGCTCGCCGCGGAGCGCGAGGTCATCCTGGTCGACTACCCCGGCGTCGGTTCCTCCACCGGCGAGCCGAGCCACACGATCGCGTCGTCCGCGCGCCAGATGATCGCGTTCGCGGACGCGCTCGGCCTCGTCGAAATCGACCTGCTGGGGTTCTCGATCGGCGGCTTCGTCGCGCAGGAGATCGCGCTGGTGCGGCCGGCACTCGTGCGACGACTCGTCCTGGCGGCAACCGGTCCGAAGGGCGCGCCGGGCATGCACGGCTGGCGCGACGACATCGCCGCCGCCGCTCGCGGCGAGAGCAAGCCGGAGAACCTCCTCTACATCATGTTCGCGCACACCGACGCGAGCCAGGGAAAGGGCATGGAGTTCCTCGGGCGCTTCATGGAGCGCCAGGAGGGACGCGACGCACCGACGAGCGACGCCGCGCGCGACGCGCAGTACGACGCGATCGTCGAGTGGGGGATCCCGGACCACGCGGCGCTGCAGCGCTTGACGGGGATCAAGAGCCCGACGCTGGTGATCCAGGGCGACGACGACCTGATGATCCCGACCAAGCTCAGTCACCTGATGGCCGGCCTCATCCCGGACGCGCAGATCCGGATCTACCCCGACGCAGCGCACGGCTTCATGTTCCAGTACCCGACCGAGGTCGCGGCCGCGGTCAGCGCATTCCTCAGGGGGTAGAACCGGCGACCGGAGAGAAACGGGGTCGGGCGTTCTCTATCGTGATCCCGTGGGGTTCCGGGAACGGCTGCCGCAGCTCGCGGGCGACCGCCTGTTCGTCACCGACGGGGGGATCGAGACGGTGCTGATCTTCCACCGCGGCTTCGAGCTTCCGGAATTCGCTGCCTTCGACCTCCTCAACGACGAGTCCGGGACGGTCGCGATCCGCGCCTATTACGAGCCGTATCTGGCGATCGCCCGGGAGCACGGCGCGGGCTTCATCCTGGAGGCGCCGACCTGGCGGGCGAGTCTCGACTGGGCGAGGAGGCTCGGCTACTCGGCGGAGTCCCTCGCCGCCGTCAACCGCAGGGCGATCGCGCTGATGGAGGAGGTTCGCGCTGCGCACAGGGCCGAGGTGAGCCCGATCGTGATCAGCGGATGCATCGGCCCTCGCGCCGATGCTTACGCGCCGGCCGAGCTGATGCCCGCATCGGAGGCCGAGGAGTACCACGGCGAGCAGCTCGAGACCTTCGCCGGCTCGGGCGCCGACATGGCGACCGCGCTGACGCTCACCTACGCGGACGAGGCGGTCGGAATCGCTCGGGCGGCCGAGGCGGTCGGCCTTCCCGTCGCGATCTCGTTCACGGTCGAGACTGACGGACGGCTGCCGAGCGGGCAGTCGCTGCATGACGCGATTGATCAGGTCGACGCCGAGACCGGGTCGGCGCCCGCCTACTACATGGTCAACTGCGCCCATCCGGCCCACTTCACCGAGGTGCTCACCGGAGACGACCGCTGGCTCGGGCGCCTCCTCGGGGTCCGCGCAAACGCATCGATGAGGAGCCACGAGGAGCTCGACGAGGCCGAGGACCTCGATGAAGGCGACCCCGTTGACCTCGGCGCCAGGCACCGCGAGCTCGACCGCCGGCTGCCGCGCCTCCGCGTCGTCGGCGGCTGCTGCGGAACCGATCACCGCCACGTCGCCGAGATCTGCGCCACGCTGGACGGGTAGACGACCGCCCACGTGGGGATGGTATCCCGACGACTGCTACGCGGCCGCGGCTTCGCGGTCACCGCTCGGCAGGGCCTCGTGGAGGCCCCTGCGTGAGCTGATCCCGAGCTTGCTGAACACCTTGCGCAGGTGCCATTCGACGGTGCGCGGGCTGATGAAGAGCAGGGCGCCGATCTCGGGGTTCGTCCGTCCGTCCCGGGCGAGCCGTGCGATGTGCTCCTCCTGGGGCGTGAGCTCGTCGCGCGTGTCGTCACGGCGCTTGCGCACCCTCTCGCCCGTGGCCAGCAGCTCACGGCGTGCGCGTTCGGCGAACCCGTCGGCGCCCATCGAGATGAACGCGTCGTACGCGGTCCGCAGCTGCTCGCGGGCGTCGACACGGCGGTTCTCGCGGCGCAGCCACTCGCCGTAGAGCAGGTGAGCGCGGGCGAGCTCGGGACGGACCCGGGTGCGGGCCAGACGGTCGATGGCCTCGCGGTAGCAGCGCTCCGCGGTCTCGCCCGAGCTCAGCAGCGCCCGCCCGCGCGCCTGGAGGCCCAGACCCCAGTCGCCGTCGGCCTCCGTGCGCTCCGCGAGCCGCTCGAGAGCGCTCGCCGCCGGCTCGGTCTTCCCGCACCTGGTGCCGGCCTCGATCAGCTCGCTCAGCGCCCAGGCGGAGACGAACAGCTCGGGGGTATCGTCGCTCGCTTCCTGGGCGGCCGCCAGCGCCTCCTCGTAACGGCCGAGGGCGTTGGAGACGACCGCATTGGACCAATGCGCGTACTGCACCGCGGTTCCCTGACCCAGCGCGGTGGCCTCCTTGATGGTCGCGCCGATCAACGCGGAGGCCTCCTCCTCGCGGCCGCGAAACGCCGCGAGCACCAGGGCGCCATAAGGCGCGACGCGGGTCCCTGTCGCCTCGATGACTGCATCGGCCTCTGCGATCAAGAGCGCCGCCTGCGCGAAGTCGCCGCCCAAAGAGACGGCCTGGCCCAGGACGTTGAGGCCCACCGCGAGCACGGCGAGCGCTCCGGCGTCGCGGGCGATCTGGACCTCGCGCGTCGCCACGGCGAGACAGGTGTCGTAGTCCCACACCGTGACGGCCGCCGCCGTCGCCAACCATCCCCAGCGGAGCACTTCCTCGACGGACACCTCCTCGCCGGCGAACGCGGTCGCGGCCCGCTCCAACACGGGCGCCGCTGAGCGGCGCCCCTCGGTGAACGCCAGGGCGAAGCCGTCGAGCAGGAGATCGGACGGGCGCGGTGGGCCGGGTGGTCGGGGAGCGGCCATGGCAGCCTGGGACACGTCCAGCAGATTGCCGCCGCTTGCCAGCCGCCCGGCGAACAACGCCGCGCTCCACGCATCGAGATAGGTCTCGCGCGCGAGCCTCGCGTCAAGCGGCTCAAGAGTTCTGGCGGCCCGCAACAGCAGCGGCGGGGCGTCGCTGCCGCGGTTCTGGGAATACGCGACCTCGGCCCGCAGGAGATCGATGCGCGCGCGGCCGAGCTCATCCAGCCGTCCGGCTTCCGCCGCGGCCAGCAGACCGACCGCTGCGTCGAAGGCGCCGGCCTCCAAGGTGACCTGCGCCGCCGCCAGCGTGCGCTCCGCGCGGCGCGCCGGGTCGATCGTCAGGCCGGCGGCCCGCCCCAGGAACGCGGCCGCCGCCGCCAGCCCCCCGCGTGCCTGGGCCCTGTCCGCCGACCGCTCGAGCTCCGCCGCGACGTCCTCATCGGGATCCGTGGTCGCCTGCGCACGGTGCCAGGCACGGCGATCGGGCTCGAGCGCCGCATCGGTCGCCTCCGCCAGCGCTCCGTGCGCGCTCTGCCTATCTTCTTCGGCGGCCGACCGGTAGGCCGCCGAGCGCACCAACGGATGACGGAATCGCACCTGTGCACTGATCTCGAGCAGGCCCGCCCGCTCCGCGGGCTCCAACGCCGAGCCCGTGACCCCAAGCCGCCCCGCCGCGCGCCACAACAGCGCCGGATCGCCGAGCGGCTCCGCCGCCGCGACGAGCAACAGCAGCCGCGTCTCCTCCGGCAACGCCTCGAGCCGCCGCACGAAGCTCGCCTCGATCCGGCCCGGCAACTGCGGCAGGTCCGGCGAGCCGAAGCCTCCCGAACGCTGCGCCGGCGAGAGCCCTCGCGGCAGCTCCAGCAGCGCAAGCGGATTGCCGCGAGTCTCCGCGACGATTCTGTCGCGGACGCGCTCGTCGAGCCGGCCGGGGATGACAGTCGCGAGCAGGGCGCGCGCGTCCTCCTCCTCCAGCCCACCGAGCGCCAGCTCCGGCAGCCCGCCCAGCTCGCGCTCGTCGCTGGGCTCGCGAACCGCGAACACGAACGCGACCGATTCGGCGAGAAGCCTGCGCGCGACGAATCCGAGCACCTGGCCGGAGGCGTCGTCGAGCCACTGGGCGTCATCGATGAAACAGATCAGCGGCCGCTCTTCGGCGGCCAGCGACAACAAGCTGAGCGCGGCCAACGCGACGAGGAACCGGTCAGGGGCATCGCCCGACGAGAGGCCGAACGCGACGCTCAGGGCGCGGTGCTGGGGGATCGGGAGATCGTCGAGCTGGGAGACCATCGGCGCGCACAGCTGATGCAGAGCGGCGAACGGCAACTCCATCTCGGACTGCACGCCGGCGATCTGGGCCACCCGGAAGCCGGAGGCCTCCTGAGCGCCGTACCGCAGCAGCGCCGTCTTCCCGACGCCCGCCTCGCCACGGATGACCAGGACCGCGCTCTGTCCGCCGCGCACGTTGTCTAGCAGCCGATCCAGTAGTTCGCGCTCGCTGGACCGGCCCAGGAACCCTCCTCGGCGCTGGGCGGCCATTCCCTCCCAGCGTAAACGACGGCAGCCCCAGGCCGCGGCCGCGGCGCCTGCGCATCGGACCAGGGTATGCACGGGCGCGAACCGCGGCACGAAGCGCGACCGTCATCCAATGCGCTCCGACATCACACCCGGCGGCACGTTTCCGGACTACGAGCTGCCCGACCACGAAAACGTCCCCCGAAAGCTCAGCGAGATCCAGGGCGACGATCCCATGATCCTCACGCTCGCGCGCGGCCACTACTGCCCGAAGGAGCACCAGCAGCACCTCGAGCTCGCCGCGCACTATCCGAAGATCAACGTGGCGTACACCAAGATCGTCACCATCGCGACCGACGAGCACCACACGCTGCAGGAGTTCCGCAACTCGGTCGGCGCCCAGTGGCCGTTCCTCTCAGACCCGGAGCGCATCGTCCAGAAGGACCTCGACATCCAGGAGTACACCGACCCCGATAACGACCCGATGATTCCGCACACGCTGGTGCTCAAGCCCGGGCTCGTCGTCCACAAGATCTACAACGGCTACTGGTTCTGGGGGCGGCCCTCGTTCTACGACCTCTGGCACGACCTGCGCGAGGTCGACAGCGAGACCCTCCCGGACTGGGACCTCGGCACCCCCGGGCTGCGCGAGGCCTGGGACGCGGGCGACCTCTCGCCCTTCCACGGCTGGAACAGGCGGGGGACAAAGAGGCCGAGCCCCGCCTGATGCCCTGGGATCCACTGCTGTTCTCCGCACCCGTCCTGGCGAGCTTGGAAGAGCGTCGGGGCGCGCGACTCAAGCGGGTGCCCTTCTTCGACGGCCTGATGAGCGGGGAGGTCGACGCGCTCATCGGGTCATTCGCCGGTGAGCCCGAGGTGCATCACCCGGTACGCGGGCGCGTCAAGGGCGCCTCGGCGTTCGCGCGGTTCGTCACCGACACCACCACCTGGATGGCCGAGCGCAACGTCACCGTCGAGAACGTCAACTTCGTCATCACGCCTTCGGGCGAGGTCGGAGAGTTCGTCCTCCACCTGGACGGCGACGCCGGCAGGACCGAGCTGCCGTTGGCCCTCGCCACGAACTTCGACGCGGACGACCGCATGACCGAGCTGCGCATGTACTTCAGCGAGTGGCCGTTGACCGGTGTGCACCGGGTTCGGCCGCCGCTGCTGCAGCCCGATCCCGCCGTGCGCGAGGACGATGTCGTCGGCGACTACCAGCGGGCACTCGCGACCGGCGATCTCAATGCGGCCGTGGCGGCGTTCGAGCCGGATGGCTACGTTCGCGAGCCGGCCGGCGGCGCCTACGCCCACCGCGGCACACACGAGGTTCGGGCCCTCTTCGAGCTGTTCTTCTCCAATGGTGGCGGGATACCGCTCGAGCACTGCGCCGTGACCGACGACGGCCGCGCCTGCGGCCTGGAGTACAACGTGGTCGCCTGGGGGCGGACGGAGCTGCCGCCCCAAGCCGGCATCGCCGTCTACGTCCGCGGCGACGGCGGGAAGCTCGCCGCTGCCCGCATCTACGACGATGTCGACCCGCCGCTGAGTTGACCGCGCCTTCGTTCGGCGGAGCGACCGAGTGGCTCAACTCCGCGCCACTCGGCCCCGCCGAGCTGGGCGGCCACGTCGTCCTCGTGGACTTCGCGAGCACGACGGGGTGCGCGAGCGGACGCTGGAGATCACGTTCCTCGAGCCCGGCGCCGAGGCGCACGCGTTCACGTTCGGCTAGCCCCGGCTCACGCCGGTTTGCACGGTGTAGTGCACCGTCTGCAAGACGATCTCGCTGTCGCGGACGAGGAATCGGCTAGCTGACGAACTGCTGGCCGCCGTCGATGTCGTACGTCGCGCCGGTGAGGGCGGTGTTGCTCATGAGGTGAACGGCGAGGGCGGCGACATCGGCCGGTCCGACGACGCGTCCGATCGGCAGCTTCGCGCGGAGCTCCTCGCGCCGGGCATCCAGTCCGTCGCCGAGCAGCGAGGCCGACAAAGGGGTGTCGACGAAGCCGGCGGCGATGAGGTTGACGCGAATCGGTGCGAGCTCGAGCGCGAGGGCCGCCGTGAACGGAGGCAGCACCGCGGTCGCCGCGGAGAAGAGCCCGAGCTCGCGACTGATCTTCCGGCCGCCGGTGCCGCCCATCAGCAGCAGGGTCCCGCCGGGCCTCATCTTGCCTACGGCGGCGCGCGCGACGTCGAGCCCCAGCACCACGTGCCCGCCCAGCGCGTCGTGCACTTGGTCTGCGTCCATCTCGAGCAGGGGCACGTAGTCCGGACCGCCGGCCGTGACGAGGACATGGTCGATCTGGCCGGGCAGCCCGTCGAAGAACCGCTTCAGCGCTGCCGCGTCGTTGGCGTCGAAGGCGGCCGTGCTCCGCGCGTCGACGTCGCGTGCTGCTCGCTCGAGCCGCTCGGGATTCCTGCCGGTGAGGACGACGTCGGCGCCCTCCTGGCGCGCGCGGCGGGCGGTCTCGAGGCCGATTCCGGCACTCCCGCCGATGAGGACGACGGTCTGGCCGAGCAGTTCCGGCTCGCGGTCGGCGGAAACACTGGCGTCTGCGGTGGTCATGCTGCCTCCGTGGTGGGTGGCGGGTGACGGCTAGGCGGAACGTTGCCTTACGGAACGTCCGCTCGCGTCCGGCGAACCCCCGGGTCAGGTCCCTGGCCTCGGACCACCCGGGTGGGCCCGGGCCAATACCAGGGACCCCACGGGCGCGACGGTTCGGCCGATGCGGCACGCTGCTGCCCGGGCCAATCGACCGACGGAGGTCAACACCATGAGCAGCACCGACGTAGGCAGTGCCGGTTCGATGGAGATGGGCGAGCTGAGCACGATCGACATGGCGCTCGAGGTCATGCAGTTGCCGGTCTCGGACGTCGATCGGGCGAAGCGCTTCTATCAGGGCCTCGGATGGCGGCTGGACATCGACCTGGTCATCAGCGACGAGGCCCGGACGGTGCAGATCACGCCGCCCCATTCGCCGTGCTCGATCCAGTTCGGCAAGGGCGGCACGTCGGCTGCGCCAGGCTCCGCCCAAGGGACGATCCTGGTGGTCAAGGACATCGATGCCGCCCGGGCGGATCTCGTAGGCCGCGGAGTCGACGTGAGCGAGGTGGAGGAGCAGAGGCCGCCGGGCTTCGACTCGCCGGACCGCTCGTACTTCGCGCGGGCGTCGTTCAGCGACCCTGACGGCAACAGCTGGGTCCTCCAGGAGATCAACACCCGGCTCCCGGGCCGCGAGTGGGAGGACTGAGATGGACGTCGCCTCGCTGGCGGATCTGTTGCACGAGACGGCCGAGCACCACGGCGAGTTCGAGGCGGTCGCTCCACCGCACGACTGGTGGGACTGGTACGCCGCGTACATGGACGCCCGCCAGAGCGGTAGCACGCCGGACGAGGCGTCCGCGGCCGCCGGCCGCTACATGGCGGAGGTCAAGCAGGTCGTCGTGCCGTCCACATGAGCGCCCTCGACACCAGCCCTTCCGACAACGGCCGGGGTTCGGATGCATGGTTCCGGCCATGGACGCACCTGAGCTTCGACCGCCGTAGCCCCGGCTACTGCAGAATCACCTTCGACCACCCTCCCATCAACACGATCACGGCCACGACCGTCACCGAGCTGGCCGAGCTCGTCGACCTGATCGAACAGGACGCGGACCTCAAAGTCGTCGTCTTCGACAGCGCCAACCGCGACTTCTACCTCGCCCACTACGACACGGAGCACGACCCGGGCAGGACCGCGGCACTGCCGGCAGGTCCGACCGGAATGCACGCGTGGCTCGACCTCCTCGTGCGTCTGTCCCGTGCCCCGGTGGTCAGCATCGCCGCGATCCGGGGCCGCGCCCGTGGCGCGGGAAGCGAGTTCGTGCTGGCCTGTGACCTGCGGTTCGCCTCGCGCGAGAACGCGCTGCTGGGCCAGTTCGAGGTCGGAACGGGCGTGGTCCCCGGCGGTGGTCCGACGGCCCGGCTCCCGCGCTTGGTCGGTCGCGGCCGCGCGCTCGAGATCCTCCTCGTCGCCGACGACCTCGACGCGCCGCGCGCGGAGCAGTACGGGTACGTCAACCGCGCGATCGCCGACGAGCAGCTCGACGACGAGGTCGATGAGATCGCATCACGCGTGGCGCGCTTCGACCACGACGCGATCGCGCGCACGAAGTCCTATGTCGACCAGGTGACATTGCCCGCCGACAGCGAGTTCCCGCCCGCCCTGGCCGATTTCTTCCAGATGCTCGGCGGCCCTCGCCAGCGCGAGCAGTCCGCCCGGCTCGAGGCGCTCGGGCTCAATACCGACAGCGACCTCGAGCGGTCCCTCGGACGGCGCGTCGTCGAGTCGACCCCCGACACCTGAGCGCGTCAGGCGCGACACTGACCCTCCAACGATCAGGCAGCGGAGGACGCGATGAGCAACGACTACGACGTGATCGTCATCGGTGGGGGCTCGCCGGGCGAGCATTGTGCCGGGGAGTTGGCCGACGGCGGGCTGCGTGTGGCGCTGGTCGAGCGCGAGCTGGTCGGGGGCGAATGCTCGTACTGGGCGTGCATTCCGTCCAAGACGCTGCTGCGTCCGGGCGAGGCGGCGCAGGCCGCGCGCGAGGCGGCGGCGAGCGCCGAGGTGGACGTCGAGGAGGCGCTGGCGTGGCGTGACTTCATGGTGTCCAACTACTCCGACGCGGGCCAGGAGCGCTGGCTGGCCGACAACGGGATCGCGCTTCTCCGGGGCAGCGGCCGGCTCGCCGGGACCGGTGTGGTGGAGGTCGACGGCGTGCGGCACACGGCCGACCACGTCGTCCTGGCGAACGGCGCCGATCCGTTCGTGCCGCCCGTGCCGGGGCTGCGCGAGCTGGAGGGCATCTGGACCAACCGCGAGGTGACCGGCATGAAGGCGGTCCCGCGGCGGCTGCTCATCCTCGGCGGCGGCCCCGTCGGCGTCGAGATGGCGCAGGCGGTGCGGCGACTGGGCGGCGAGGCGGTGCTCGTCGAGGGCGCCGAGAACCTGCTTCCCCGCGAGCCTGCGGCGCTGGGCCGGGCGCTCGGCGAGACCTTGCGCCGCGACGGCATCGAGCTGCTGCTCGGCGCGAGGGCGAGCGCGGCGCGCCGCGAGGGCGAGGACTACGTGCTGGAGTTCGAGGACGGCCGAGAGCTGCGCGGCGACCGCCTGCTCGTCGCGACCGGCCGGCGCCCGCGCGTGCACGGGATCGGCCTGGAGACGGTCGGCGTCGAGGCCGACGACCACGGCGTTCCCGTCGACGCGCGCCTGCGCGTGGGCGAGCGGCTGTGGGCGATCGGCGACGTGACCGGCATCTGGCCGCTGACCCATGTCGGCAAGTACCAGGGCGAGGTCGTCACAGCGAACATCCTCGGCGAGTCGCGCGACGCGCACTACGAGGCGGTCCCGCGCGTCTCCTACACCGATCCCCAGGCAGCCTCGGTGGGCGCGACGGACGACCGCTTCAGCGCCACCACGCCCGTGTCCGAGCTGCCCAAGACCGAGACCTACACGCGGGCCTACGCGGAGGAGAACGGCTTCATCACTCTGCTCTCGGACGGCGAGCGTCTGACCGGCGCCTACGCGCTGGGGCCGGAGGCAGGCGAATGGCTCCAGCAGGCGACGCTCGCCATCCGCGCCCGCGTCCCCCTCGACGTGCTGCGCGACACCATCCAGCCCTTCCCGACCTTCTCGGAGATCTACGTCGCCGCGCTCAAGGCGCTCCGGGGGCGGATCGCGGGCACGCGGGAACCGGTCGGCACGGGATCACCCTGAACCGGCTACGGGGCGGAGGTGCCGGGACGTGAAGGTCGCGGTCATCACCGGCGCGTCGCAGGGCATCGGCGCGGGGCTGGTGACGGCGTTCCGCGGTGCCGGCTATGCCGTCATCGGCACGTCGCGCTCGATCCCGCCCTGCGACGAGCCCGACTTCCTCACGGTGCGGGGCGACATTGCAGAGCCCATGACCGCCGAGCGCGTGGTGGAGCAGGCGCTCGCGCGCTTCGGACGGATCGACAGCCTGGTCAACAACGCGGGGATCTTCATCGCTAAGTCCTTCACGGACTACACGGTCGACGACTACGACGCAGTCACCGCGATCAATCTCGCCGGCTTCTTCCACGTCACCCAGCGCGCCATCCGACAGATGGTCACCCAGGGCCGCGGCCACGTCGTCAACATCACGACGAGCCTCGTCGACCACGCTGACAGCCAGTCGCCCTCCGCGCTGACCTCGCTCACCAAGGGCGGGCTGGCCGCGGTGACCCGCTCACTGGCGACCGAGTACGCGTCGCGCGGCGTGCGCGTCAACGCGGTCTCCCTCGGCGTGATCAAGACGCCCGCGCACGACCCCGCCTCCTACGACGGCCTGGCCGGTCTTCACCCCCTCGGGCGAGTCGGCGAGATCAGCGACGTCGCCGACGGGATCCTCTATCTCGAACAGGCCGGCTTCGTCACCGGCGAGACCCTGCACATCGACGGCGGTCAGGCGGCCGGACACTAACTGCCGGCGCCCGCGCGAATGCGGGTACGCGCCGACAGGCCGGATGCGTCGCGATTGGACCTGCGCTCGGGAATGATCTCGCGCGCGGCGGGTAAAGACCTCAGCGAGGATGACGGGGCTGCGTCTTGCGGTGTGTAGTAGCGGGCGCTCGCGCTGGCAACGGGCCGCTCTCGTCGCGGTCTGCGTTCTCTCGGTCGTGGTCTGGATGGCCTGGTCGTCGCCGGCCCTCGCAGCCTCGCCGGCGGCTCGCGGCTCCGGCTGTGACCCGATCGATCCCTCGCTCTGCCTGCTGCCTTGGCCGAACGACTTCTTCACGCGGCGGGATCCCTCGACCGCGACCGGACTTCGCCTGAATATCGATTCGCTGGCGACGCCGCGGAACATGGCGGGCACGTCCATCGACACGGCCGACTGGAACCGGCTCGACGGCTTCAGTCCGGGCTCGCCGATCGTCACGCACGTGCCCGCCATGGACAACCCGAAGGCGTTCGCGAACACCGATCCGCCGACCAACACGGACATCGCGCGGAGCCTGGACCGTGATTCGGCGGTCGTCGTGATCGACGCGACGACGGGCCGGCGCTGGCCGGTCTGGGCCGAGCTCGATCGCTCGGTCGACCTGAACGGAAACCCGCCCTCGCCGGCGCAGACCGCGCTGCTGATCCACCCGGCGCGGAACCTGACCGAGGGCCACCGCTACATCGTCGCCCTGCGCGACCTGAAGGACGCGGACGGAAACGTGATCAGCCCCCAGCCGGGATTCGCCGACCTCGTCTCGAAGGGCGGCAAGCCCTCCGCGCGGCAGCGCTACTACCGCAAGCGCATCTTCCCGCGCCTTCGGCGCGCAGAGGTCAAGCGCCGGTCGCTCTATGAGGCATGGGACTTCACCGTCGCCAGCCGGCGGAGCCTCACCGCGACGAGCCTCTTCATGCGCGACGAAGCGCTGGCCGAGCTTGGCGACAGCACGCCGGGCGACCGCGTCGTCCAGGGCCGGGCGCCGCGGTTCGTGATCGACAGCTGCACCGTGTCGGTCGGCGCGCCGCCCCAGGGCTGCACGGCGAGCGGGACGCTCGACTCCCGCGTCTACGCGCATGTGGAGGGGCATGTGACGGTCCCGTGTTACCTGAACCGGGCCGGCTGCCCGCCGGGCGCTCGCTTCCAGTACGCCGGCCCAAAGGCCACGCTGCCGACCCGGCTCCCGGGCAACAACATCCTCGCGAACTTCCAGTGCAACATCCCGATCGGGGCGAGGGACGGCGACAGGTTCCGGCCGGTGCTGAACGGGCACGGCCTTTTCGGCACCGCGGATCAGGTGAACAGCGACTCGCTCTACGCGCTCGGGAGCTTCGGCCTGATGGCGTGCGCGACCGATGAGATCGGGATGGCGCAGGAGGACATCCCGAACGCGGCCGGGGCGCTGGTCGACCTGTCGAACTTCCCCTCGATCCCGGATCGGCTGCAACAGGGGCTGATCGACTTCCTGTATCTCGGCCGCGACCTGATCAACCGAGGCGGCTTCTGCTCGAGCAGCGTCTTCCGGATCGACGGGAAGTGCGTGATCGACACGTCGCACCTGTACTACGACGGGGGCAGCCAGGGCGCGATCTTCGGCGGCGCCCTGACGGCGATCGAGCCCGACTTCACGCGCGCCGCGCTCAACGTCGCGGGCATGGACTACTCACTGCTCCTGACGAGGAGCAGCGACTTCCCCGAGTTCGCGCAGGTCTTCTACCGCGCCTACCCCAACCCGCTCGATCGGGCGCTGCTGTTCTCGTTCATCCAGGACCTGTGGGACCACGGCGAGATGGACGGCTACGCGGCGCACCTCACGGGCGATCCCCTGCCGCGCACGCCGCGCCACTCGGTCCTGATGACGGTCGCATTGGGCGACCACCAGGTGACCAACTGGGCGAGTGAGATCGAGGCGCGCACCATCGGCGCGCGCCTGCGCGAGCCGGTGCTCGACCCTGGCCGCTATCCCGGCCCCGTGCCCTACTGGGGCATTCCGCGCATCCACTCGTTCCCGTTCACCGGCCGCGCGGCGATGGTGGTCGGGGACCTCGGGCCGCTGCGTCCCTGCCCGAACGACGGCGTCACCGCCTGCGAGGGCGCGCTGGCCGGCACCCCGCCCCCGCCGCTCGACAACAACGCCAACACCGAGGGCGTCGACCCGCACGGCCCCGACTGGGCCCAGTCGCCCGAGGGCGAGGCCGCGATCGGCCAGTGGCTGCGGCCGGACGGGTTCCTGCCCGCCGTCTGCGACGACCACCCGTGCTACATGGCCGGGTGGAACGGGCCCTGAGGCGCCCGGTTAGTGTGCACTCTGCGCACACGATCCAGGGAGGCTGCCAATGCATGCGCGCGTCGTCAGGTTCACCAACGTGACGCCCGAGACGATCCAGCGGGTCGTACAGAGGGTCGAGGAAAGCGAAGGGCCTCCGCCCGGCGTGGACTCGACCGGGATGCAACTGCTCGTCGACGAGGACCAGGGGACGGCAGTGTTCATCGGCTTCTTCGAAGACGAGCAGAAGATGCGCGCCGCCGACGCCGTGTTCGAGCAGATGGACGCGTCTGACACGCCCGGGACGCGCGCGTCAGTCGATCGCGCCGAGGTCAAGCTCGAGCGCGACGCCTAGCGCGACGCCGACCTCGCCGGGCGGTACTCGAGCACGACGAGCCTCGCGTCGAGCACCCTGCTGCCGACCATCTCGAGGTCGATGTCGGGAAGCCCGGCGAGGATCGGTTCGCGACCGGTCGCGCCGAGGATCTGCGGGAAGACCATCAGCCGGAGCCGATCGACGAGCCCCAGCTCCAGGAGGCTCCTCACCAGCGAGAGGCTCCCCATCGACCGCAGCGGAGCGCCCGCTCGTCCCTTCAGAGCGCGAACTTCGTCGGTGGACCTGACCAGCCGCGAGTTGCTCCAGGCCAGCGGCTCGTCCAGCGTGCGCGAGACGACGATCTTCGGCAGCTCGGTAAGGCCCCCGGAGCTCTCGTCGCTGCCGGCCTCCCGGACGGCCCCGAGTCGCTCGTACGTCGTTCGCCCGAGCAGAACCTCCTGGGGCTGGGCGAGCTCGTCGCGCACCCAGCGCTCGAGCTCCGGTCCCAGGTAGCCGAAGTAGGCCGGTGCCCGCGTGCCGTAGCCGAAGCCGTCGAGCGTCGTGAAGAGGTCGGCGGTCAGCTCCCTCATCGTCGGGCTCAGCGGCCGAGGGCCTGGAACTCGTCGTCCGAGAGCTCGATCGCGAGCACCGCGAGGTTCTCGCGGAGGTGCTCCAGCGACAGGGTCCCGGGGATGGGGAGCATCACGGGCGAGCGCCTTAGCAGCCAGGCCAGCGCGATCTGGGCGGGCGTTGCGCCGTGGCGGTCGGCGATCTCGGTGAGCGCGCCGCCTTCGACGCCGCGCAGAGGGAAGTAGGGCACGAAGGCGATCCCCTCACGGGCGCAGTAATCGATGACCTCGTCGTGGTGGCGGTCGGCGAGGCTGTACCGGTTCTGGACCGCCGCGATGTGGGCGACCCGGCGCGCCCGCTCGATCTGCTCGACGTCCACCTCCGAGACGCCGATGTGCCGGATGCTTCCCCGCTGCCGGTATTCGTCGATCGTCCCGAGGCTGTCCTCGAGCGGCGTCTCCGGGTCGACGCGGTGCAGGTAGTAGAGGGCGATCGAGTCGGTGCGCAGGCGGCGAAGGCTCTCCTCGATCTCGGCGCGCAGGACCTCCGGGCGCGCGCCGTTGTAGCCGCCCTTGGTCGCCACGACGGTGTCGGGCGGGAACGGCGACAGGGCGCGGCCGATCGTCTCCTCGCTCTGCCCGCCGGTGTAGAGATGCGCGGTGTCGATGTGGTCGACCCCGGCGGCGACGGCCTCGCGCAGGAAGGCCACGTTCGCGGGCCTCTGGCTCAGCCGGTTGGTCCCCAGCCCGATCCGGGTGACCTCGGTGTCGCCGAGCCTCATCGGCCAAGATCCTTCCCTGAATGCAAGTTCGGCAAGCAAGCGTCGCCGACGCGCCCGATGTGGCGCGGCTCCTGCACGACTTCAACACCGAGTTCGACGAGCCCACGCCGGGCGTCCCGTTCATCGCCGAGCGGATGGCGGAGCTGATCGAGGCCGGGGAGGTGGTCGTCCTGCTCAGCGGCGAGGGCCCGGACGGTCTCGCCGTCGTGCGCTTCCGGCCCTCGCTGTGGACGAAGAGCCTCGATGCCTACCTCGAGGAGCTCTACGTCGTCCCCGGCCGGCGCGGCCGCGGGCTGGGCCGCGCGCTGCTCGAGGCGGCGCTGGCGGCGGCGCGCGAGGGCGGCGCCGAGCACATCGACCTCACCACCAGCGAGGACGACACCGCCGCGCTCGGGCTCTACGCGAGCGCCGGGTTCGTCAACCGAGAGCACCCGCCGGACGGCCCGGTGATGCTGTACTTCGAGCGCGACCTCTAGCGCGCCAAGCGCGTCCGATCTCGCCCAGCATCGGCGGGTAGACGAGCAGGTGGCGGAAGGGCCTGATCGCCGCCATGTAGGCCTCGCCGAGCCGCCCGTTCGGCTTCACGAGCACTGCCATCTGCCCGCGGTAGCCGCCGGCCCCGTCCGCGACCCAGCCGAAGTGCACGACTCCGTGCATCGTCTCGTTGGCGATCTCCGCGGCCGCCTCGTCGTCGAGCAGGTAGAGCGGAGTGAAGGGGAGCGCCTTGAAGTCGGGGCCGGGCGGGGCGTCGCGGAGGTCCGCCGGCAGGCGATCGCGGAGCGTCGGGACCCTGGAACCGAGGCCGGTGTCCGCATCGTCCCACCCCAGCAACTCGCCGAGCTTCCAGCGGAGCGAGAACAGCATGCGGGCGGCGCGGGATGAGCCCTTCGCAGGGTCGAGCGAGGTCGCCAGTCGTACGAGCGCAGGGAAGTCGTCAGGGCCGCCAGGCGTCGGCAGCGCCCACACGTCTTCCAGCCTGAAGTCCCGCGTCAGCTCGTGGATGCGCCAGGGGCGGGAGGTGTGCGCGCTGTCCGGAAGCCTGAGCTCGTCCATCACCAGTCATACGTCGCTCGGCGAGGCGGTCGCTCACCGCCGAGCGCGGGCTCGAAGGTCGTGCGGCCCATCAGGACCGACTCGCAGGTCCGCTGGAACTCCGGGAAGCCGTAGCTCTGGCCGGGGGCGAAGTTCGGGTCTGCGAGCTGGACCGGTCGGCCGTCGGGGGTCGTGTCATAGCGCATTGACCAGGCGCAGCTCCCGCAGCGCGACGCCCTTGAACTCCGACTCGCGGCTGATTCCGTCGTGGCGGTAGCCCGCAGCCTCGTAGACGGCCAGCGCGCGGAGGTTGCGCTCCTCGGTGAACAGGAACGCCTCGCTGCACCCGGCGGACCGGAGCGCGTCGTGCGCGGCGCCGAGCAGCCGGCGGCCGACTCCGCGTCCGGCATGGCCGGGATCGACGAACAGGAGGAACAGCTCGCCCTGCTCCGCGTGCACGGCGGTGAATCCGATCACGCGGCCCGGGGCGTCGGCGGCGACGATGAGCGCGTCGGGCGCGGCGTGGCGGGCGACGAGCTCGTCCCAGTAGCTGGGCTCGAACATCGGCTCGAGGACGAGCTCGCCGAGGAAGGTCCACTGGGCGCGAACGGCCGCGTCGAACACCGTGGCGATCGCCGGCGCATCCGAGGGAACGGCGTCGCGAAGCTCGATCGCGGCGTTCTCCATACTCCGCCCGGACGCTATTCGAGGAGGTCGAATTGGCCTAGGCTCGGCAGCTACGAACCAGTGAGCTGATCGGAATGGCCCTGCTGTGAAGCGATCTCCTCCGGCGCCACCGCGTCGCGGTCTGATCCGCGTGGCGAACACGCGCCGGGCCTAGACTCGCGCGATCGATCGCTACGCCGCCTTCCTCCGTGGGGTGAACCTCGGCCCGACGCGCCAGGCGCCGAGCGCGACGCTGCGCGCGAGCTTCGAGGAGATGGGCTTCGCCGACGTCGCGACGTTCCGCAACAGCGGCAACGTGATCTTCTCGGCCGCGGACGGCGGCGGAGAGAGCGCGTTGCGAGCGAAGGTCGAGTCGGGGCTGGAGAGTGCGCTCGGCTTCGACGTCGTCGTGTTCCTGCGCTCAGACCGGCAGCTTCACGCGATTGCCGGCCACGACCCGTTCGACCCGGGGGCCGTCAGCCGCTCCAAGGGCAAGCTGCAGGTCGACCTGCTCCAGAAAGCTCCCGGCGCGGCGATCCGCAGGAAGGTGCTCGCGATGGCGAGCGACTCCGACCTGCTCGCGATCAAGGGGTCCGAGCTCTACTGGCTGCCCAGCCGCGGCACGCTCGAGTCAGGGCTCGACCTCGACGCGATCGCCAAGCTCGTGGGCACGGGGACGAGGCGGACGATGGGGACGATTGAGCAGATCGCGGCCAAGTTCTTCGGCCCGGCGGCGTGAAACCGGGCCGCAGTCACGAACCAAGCTTGGTGCCGCCCTCCGGAGTGATCGTCCAGTGGGGGTTGTGCGCGATCTCCCACGGGTGGCCCTCGGGGTCGATGAAGACCGCGCTGTAGCCGCCCCAGAAGGTCTCGGCCGGCTCCCGCCCGATCGATGCCCCGGCGGCACGTGCCTCCTCGATCACGGCGTCGACCTCCCCGGGAGAGCCGAGGTTCAACGCCGGCGTGACGCCGCCCCAGCCGCCGCCGTCCTCGACGCAGCTGTCGTGTGCCAGCCTGGCCCGGTCCCAGAGCGCCACGATCATGTCGCCGGCCTGGAAGAAGACGACGTCGTCGTCGGGCGCCGCGCCGGTGGTCCACCCGAGCGCCTCGTAGAAGCGGCGCGCGCGAGCGAGGTCCCGGACCCCGAGCGTGATCAAGCTGACGCGCTGGCGCATGCCTGCGAGCCTAGGCGGTGCGAGCCGGCCTCGGGCCCTCCGCACGCCGGTAGCGGACGTAGACGACGCGCGAGGCGAACGTCCTCGTTTCGACGAGCTCCAGGTCGAGCCGCTCATCCAGAGCGGGGAAGAAGCGGGTGCCGGCGCCGAGGACGACCGGGCTGACGAACAGCCGGTACTCGTCGACGAGGTCGAGCTCGATCAGGCTGGAGGCCAGTCCCGCCCCGCCCACGGCCACTGTCTTGGAGGGTTGGTCCTTGAGCCCTGCGACCTCCGCGACGGCATCCCCGGAGATCAGCCGGGCGTTGCCCTCGACCGCCTGGAGCGTGCGCGAGAAGACGAGCTTCGGCATGGCCTTCCAGATGCGCGCGAACTCGAGCTCGTGCTCCGCGATCCCGGGTCGCTGCTCGGCCGTCTCCCAGAACCGCATCGTCTCGTACAGTCGCCGTCCGAGGAGATGCACGTCGACCTCGCGCGCCTGCTCGTTGTGGAAGCGGTGCAGCTCCTCGTCGGGCGCCGACCAGTCGATCGCGCCGCCGGGGCCGGCGATGAACCCGTCCAGCGACACCCCCATCGAGTAGATCAGCTTCGCCATGCCTCGCCGTCCTCAGACGTGCCTGAGCTTGTCCGGGTTGCGCATGATCCGCACCGTCTGGATCCGCCCGTCGACGACATCGACCGACAGGACCTGCCAGACCTCCCCGTCCGCGCCGCGCAGGATCCGACCCGGCTGACCGTTGACCATGACCGCCTGGGCGTCGACGACGCCGCGGCGGCGCAGCTTGCGCGTCACCGCCGAGAAGGCGCGACCGATGCGCCGGGCGCCCACGAGCGGGCGCCGCGCCGCCGTCACCTTCCCGCCTCCGTCGGCATACAGGACCGCGTCGCGCGCCAGCAGCTCCTCGAACGCCTCGAGGTCGCCCTCCTCGGCCGCGGCCATGAAGCGCTCGAGCAGGTCGTCGCGCAACGACTCGTCGGGGTCGAAGCGCAAGTGCTCCGAAGCGAGGTGCTTGCGCGCGCGTGTGACGAGCTGGCGACAGCTCGCCTCGCTGCGGTCGAGGACCTCGGCGACTTTCGCGTAGTCGTAATCGAAGACCTCGCGGAGCAGGAAGGCGGCGCGCTCGAGCGGCGTCAGGCGCTCGAGCATGAGCAGGAAGGCCTGCGACAGCGAGTCCTCGAGCTCGACCCGCGCGGCCGGCTCTTCCGAGACGTCCTCGATCAGCGGCTCGGGCAGCCACGGGCCGACATAGGTCTCGCGGCGCACGCGCGCCAGCCGCAGGACGTCGATCGACAGGCGCGTGGTGACGGTGGTGATCCATGCCGCCGGCTCCTCGATCCGCTCCTCGGACCGCGCCAGCCGCAGGAGCGCCTCCTGCACGACGTCCTCGGCCTCGGCGACGCTGCCGAGCATGCGATACGCGACACCGAAACCGCGGCGCCTGACCGCCTCCAACTCCCGCTCGCGAATCGCAGCGGGCATCAGGTATCGCCGCCCGGTGGCATCACGCGACGGCCTGGGTGAAGCCCTCCCGCCAGCTCGGGTGCCCCGGCTGCCAGCCGAGCTCGCGCTTGGCCTTCGCATTCGACGCTCCGCGCACCTCGGTCATCATCACCGTGGCCGCCTCCCCGGCGAGCAGCCGCCCCATCCAGCGCGGCACGTGCAGCGGCGGCTTGGCGCCGACCGCGTCGGCCACCGCCGGGAGCCACTGCGAGACCGGCGCGGGCTCGTCGTCGACGATGTTGTAGATCCCGCGCCGCCCGCGCTCCGCGGCCGCCGCGGTCGCCTCGGCGGCGTCCTCGATGTGGACGAACGACCATACCCCGGCGCCGTCGCCGACCACGGGGTAGCGGCGCTTGCGGATCAGCTCGACCTGCTCGCCGCCGTCGGACGACAGCGACGTACCGGGTCCGTAGAACCCGCCGTACCGCAGCACGATGCCCTCCGTCCAGTCGGCGCCGGTCACGACTTCCTCGAGGTGGCGTATCGCCGCGTGGCTCTCGTGCATAGCGTCCACCGGGCTGGGGTCGAGCGCGTCGTCCTCGGCCTTGACCGCGGCGCCGGTGCGGGCAAAGGGCCAGCCGGCGTAGCTCTGCGCGACGAAGCGCTCGATCCCGGCGCCCCGCCCCGCCGCCAGGAGGTTGTCGGTCCCCTCCGTGCGGAGGCGGTTGGTCATCGCGAAGTCGCGGTCGAAGTGGCGCATGTCGAGCGCGCCCGGGAGGGCGGTCAGCTCGTGCACGATGGCCTCGGGGCGCGCCTCGGCGACAGCGCGCGCGACGGAGTCGCGATCGAGCGCGTCCATCACCAGCGGCGTCGCGCCCAGGTCGCGTACGAGCTGCGCCTTCGACTCGTTCCTGGTCGTCCCCGCGACCTCGTGGCCGCGCGCGATGAGCCGCGGCACCAGCTGCCGCCCGAGTGCCCCGGTGGCGCCTGCGAGAAGGATCTTCATGGCTTTCTCCTTGGTCGGGGTTTGCATTCCGATTGACGGAGAGGCACGCTCGCCTGTGACATAGTGCCCCGGCATGCCGGAGGTCACGCGCGCGGTCTAGGTCTCCGGCGAAGCGAATTCGCGGGAGCTGTCGATTTCAGCGCTTCCCGTTTGTCTCAGGGGCGACCATCCCCCACAAGGAGGCAAACGATGAAGTACATGCTGCTGATCCATCAGGGCTCCACCCCGACCCCGCGCTCGCCCGAGGAGTGGGCGAAGCTGTCCGAGGACGAGCAGAAGGCCGTCTTCGCCGATTACCAGGCGATCAACCAGACCCCGGGCGTCAGCCCCGGCGTCCAGATGGAGGATCCCGAGACGGCGACGACCGTTCGCGTCCAGGACGGCAGGACGCTGACCACCGACGGCCCGTTCGCCGAGCTCAAGGAGGCGATCGGCGGCTACCTGTTCTTCGACGCCGACGATCTCGACGCCGCGATCGAGCTGGCCGCGCGGATCCCGGCCGCGCGCATGGGCGGCGCGGTCGAGGTGCGCCCGATCGTGGAGCGGTAACGATCCTCGAGCAGGCCTTCCGCGACCAGTGGGGCCGCGTCCTCGCTGCATTGATCGGCTTCCTCGGCGACTTCGACCTCGCCGAGGAAGCCGCGCAGGAGGCGTTCGCGATCGCCGCCGACCGCTGGCCCCGGGACGGGACCCCCGACAACCCCGGAGCGTGGCTGGTGACCACGGCGCGCAACCGGGCTATCAATCGCATCCGGCGCGATCGCACGCTGGCCGCGAAGACGCGCCTGCTCGAAGTGCCCGAGGCGGTGGAGGACAGCGTGGAGGAGACGACATTCCCTGACGAGCGGCTCGAGCTGGTCTTCACCTGCTGCCACCCGGCGCTCGATACCGAGGCGCAGGTGGCGCTCACGCTGCGGACGCTCGGCGGCCTGAGCACGGCCGAGATCGCGCGCGCGTTCCTGGTCGCGGAGCCGACGATGGCCCAGCGGCTGGTGCGCGCGAAGCGCAAGATCAAGGCGGCCGGGATCCCGTTCCGGGTGCCTCCGGACCATCTGCTGCCCGATCGGCTCGCGGCCGTGCTGGCAGTCGTGTACCTGATCTTCAACGCGGGCTATGGCGGCCGCGGCGAGCTGGCCGCCGAGGCGCTGCGGCTGGGCGGCGCGCTCGCCGAGCTGATGCCCGACGAGCCCGAGGTGCACGGCCTGCTCGCGCTGATGCTGCTGCACGATGCGCGCCGCGAGGCGCGCTTCGCCGGTGGCGACCTGGTGCTGCTCGCCGACCAGGACCGCTCGCTGTGGGACGCGGCGCAGATCGCCGAGGGCCGGGCGGCGCTCGACCGCGCGTTCGCGCTGCGCGGCCGCGGACCCTATGTCGTGCAGGCTGCGATAGCCGCCCTGCACGCCGACGAGCCGCCCGACTGGGCCCAGATCGCCGCCCTCTACGGCGAGCTCTCGCGGCTCACCGACTCGCCGGTCGTGGCGCTGAGCCGGGCCGTCGCGGTCGCCGAGGCGGACGGTCCCGAGGCGGGGCTCGAGATCGCCGACCGCCTGGCGCTCGACGACTACCACTACCTGCACTCGACCCGCGGCGAGCTCCTGCGCCGCCTCGGTCGCACGGACGAGGCCCGCGACGCCTACCGCCGCGCGCTTGCCCTGGTCCACGACGCCGCCGAGCGGCGCCTGCTCGAGCGGCGGCTGGCCGAGCTGGACGTCGCGCCCGCTCAGCGCGACGCGTCGAGGTAGGCCCTGGCCAGCCGCGCCGGCGCGCGGGCGAGCCAAGCCTCGACGACCACCTCCTCCAGGTCGCTCGGCGCGATTCGGTCGAGGCGCACCAGCACCGCCGGGTAGCCGTCGAAGTGCGGCGTAGTGAAGAACACCGCCGGGTCGTCGGCGAGCAGCGCCTCCTTGGCCACGAGGTGCTCGACGCGGGCGCCGAGGATCGGCCCGTCGGGCGCGCGGTCGCCGAGCGCTTCGAGATCGGAGCGGCGCAGCGGCCGCTCCCACACGAAGAGCTTGTCCTTCACGCGCCACTGGCGCAGCCCGCGCGACAACCGCTCGTCGCTCGCGGGCAGGGCCAGCGCGAGCCGGCGCACGTCTTCCCAATCGGCCACTTTCGTCAAGCGTACGGCGCCGGATCGAGCGCGGGCTTGACGTCGACGATCGGGGTGCCGTCGACCGCCTCGAGGTCGCTCACATGCAGGCGCAGCCCGTCGATCTCCAGCACGCGCACCCTGTGCAGGCCGATCGGATTGGGGCGGTCGGCCGACCGGGTGCTGAACACGCCCCGCTGGGGGATCGTGGGATCGTCGCGCGGGTGGACCCGGAGCACCTCGCGGCTCGCGCGGTCGAGCCACGTCAGGACGACGACCTCGTCGCCGGCCTCGATCCCGTCGAGCGCCTCGGCGTAGGCCGGCTCGAACGCCAGCCACGCCGAGGGCGCTCCCTCGTAGCCCTGCATCGGAGCCTGCGCCGGGTCCTTCAACGGTGATTCCACGACGCCGACGCCGACCAGCTCGATCGCGCTCACTGGCCGACGGTCAGGACGATCTTCCCCCGCGTGTGCCCGGACTCGCTCATCTCGTGGGCCTTGCGCGCCTCGGCGAGCGGAAGCGTGGCCGCGATCTCCACATGCAGCTCGCCGTCCGCGACGAGCCCGGCGAGCTGGGCGAGCTGGCCGCCGCTTGGACTCGCGATCAGGAGCTCGGCGCGCGCTCCGCGCGCGGCAGCCTCGGCCTCTGGCGGCCCGCCGGCGATGGTGACCAGGACCCCTCCTTCGCGAAGCGTGGGCACCAGCGACTGGGTGGTCGCGCCGCCCACCGTGTCGAAGGCGACGTCGACGTCGCTCGCGGCCTCCGAGACGTCCTGCGCGGTGTAGTCGACGTACCCGTCGGCGCCGAGCCCGAGCACGAACTCGCGGTTGCGCGACGACCCCGTGCCGATGACGCGCGCACCGGCGCGGTGCGCGAGCTGCACCGCGAGGTGGCCGACGCCTCCGGCGGCGCCCGCGACGAGCACGGTCTGCCCGCTCTGGACCCCGCCGCTGTCGAACAGCGCCTGCCAAGCGGTCAGGCCGGCGACCGGCAGCGCCGCCGCCTGCTCGTGGCTGACGCCTTCGGGCTTCCGGGCGAGGACGTCCGCCGCCGCAGTCGCCAGCTCCGCGTAGCCGCCGCTCGCGGCGTAGCCGAACACCTCGTCCCCCTCATTGAAGGCATCGGTCCGCGAGACCTTCACCGTGCCCGACGCGTCCCTGCCCAGTACGGCGGGCAGCGGAAGCTCCCTCACCCCGCGGCGCATCTTCCAGTCGACCGGGTTCACGGACGCCGCCCGCACCGCGTACAGGACCTCGCCATCGCCGGGCGCCGGGTCCTCGAACTCCTCGTATCGCAGCACGTCCGGACCGCCGACCTCGTGCATCACGACTGCGTGCATCGGTGCTCCCTCGTTCGCTGGGCTAACGTGCGCCACGAGCGACGATGCCCCGAAGGACGCGGACCAAACGGGAGGCGACCGGATCGGGCACCGGCGCGCTTGACGAGCTCTACCGCGGGCCGCCCGAGGATTTCGTAGCGGGGCGCGACAAGCTGGCCTCCGAGCTTCGCGCCGCGGGGGACCGCGATGAGGCGCAGCGGATCAAGAAGCTGCGGCGCCCGACTGCGGCGGCGTCACTGCTAAACCGCGTGGCTCTGGGGTCGCCCGCGCGTCTGCGGGAGTTCGCGTCCGCGGTGGAGGAGCTCGCGTCGGCGCAGGAGCGGATGATCGCCGGAGAGGACGACGGCGCCGCGCAGTGGCGCGCGGCGGCCGCCCGCGAACGCGATGCCGCGGCAGCGGTGGTCGAGGAGGCCGGGCGGATGGCGCGCGACGCGGGCCGCGACGCGAGCGAGCGCGCGCTCGAGCAGGCCGGCGAGACGCTCACCGCGGCCACCGGCGACCCCGGGCTGCGCGGGCGCGTGCTCGCGGGCCGCCTCGAGCGCGAGCAGGCCGGCGCGACGTTGGGTGTGCCGGCCGCCGCTGCGCCGCGGCGGCAGGGGGCCCGGAAGGCCGAGCGCAAGGACACGGCCGGAGCGCGGCGCGAGCTCAAACGGCTGGAGCGCGAGCTCGTGGCGGCGGAGGACCGCGAGCAGCGATCGCGCGAGCGCGTCGAGCACGCGGAGGAAGCGTTGCGAGACGAGAAGGCAAAGCTCGCCGAGCGGCGGCGCGCGAGCGCGGGTCTGCGCCGCGATCTGGCGGCCGCCGAGAAGCGCGCCAAGGGCTGAGCGGCCGCCGTCCGACGGCTCGGCGGCGGCCGTCGAACACGCGTCGAGCTCGGAGAGCGGCGCCCTGCGCGCCGCAACAATTGCCCGCCCGCCCGGTTAGGGGTGCTGTCCCACACCTAACGGAGGACAGATGACCAAAAACGCACCTCGGACGCGCCTCGCGTTCGCTGCGCTGGCGGCGGTATTCGCGCTGGCGCTCGTCGGCGGCACCGCCGCGCAGGCGAAGCCGGTCAAGGTCACCGGCTCGACGACGATCACGCCGTCCGACCAGGCCAAGCAGTTCTTGGCGGACAACGGCGTCTCGGTCGCCACCACGGGTCCCGCGACCTCGGCTCAGGGCAAGTTCACGTTCCCGGTCGTCGCCGGCTTCGGCGACACGCAGACCTTCAACGGGGTGCTCGTGCACTCGGGTGGTCTGCAGTTCACCAAGGGTAAGCGCTCGATCGTGGTTCGCCGCTTCGTGGCCGTGCGGGCGGGTGACACCGCCTTCGTGCTCGCGCAGCTCCCGGGCCTGCGGAGCAACTGCGGGCAGGTTCGCCGCGCGCTGCGCCGCTTCGCGGTCGACAACCCCGGCGTTGCCAAGGGCGTGCGCAAGCTCGCCAAGCGCTACCCAAAGGCCGCTCGCAAGGCGGTACGGGCGTTGCGCAACTACTGCAGCGACGGTCGCGTGATCGTGCTCGCGAAGTTGACCAACCTGGGCAAGTCGGTCCAGGGCGGCACGGCGACCCTGACCGCCGACCTCGAGCTCAGCCGCCAGGCCGCGCGCCTGATCAACCGGGTCGCGGGCAAGAAGGTGGTCTCCGCCGGCGCGCCGCTCGGCTCGGCCGTCTCGACGGTCACGCCGGCGAAGTAGGCGTAGGGAAGGTAGGCGTCGTGGAGCGCGGGCGGCCCCGGGCCGCCCGCGCTCAGCGCTTCGCGGCCCCCTCCCCCGCGCCGGCGCGGCGGCGGCGGCGCATGGAGGAGGACTCGCTGGCGCGGCTGGCGGCGTACACGTCGACGCTCGTCCAACTGCTCGGCCCGTCAGGGCCCAAGGCGCCAGGAGAACCCCCACTCGCCTGCTACGCGACCGCGGCGGGCTGCCGCCGCTGAGCGCTCGGCTCGCCTCCGGGCGCTCGGGGCGAGGCCGGCCGCCCGCATGCGGACGCTGCGGTCGGACCGGTCGCGCCGGCGCTTGGGGGCGCCTTTGAGGAGCCTTCCGCGGAAGGCCTCGTTGGCCCGCCCGACCGCGGTGGCGTCGGGCTTGAGGCCGATCTGGTACGCCCAGTGCGGCGTGAGCGGCAGCCACTGGACGGTCATGTACACGCACACGATCACGGCGGCGATGCGGAAGCCGGGGCTGCGGACGAAGGCGATGAAGGGCAGCAGCCACAGCACGTACCAGGGCATGTCCCAACCGAGCGTCACGAGCAGCACGAGCGTCACCCAGGCGCAGGGAGTGAGCGCGTCGCGCCGCAACCACGCCCACAGCGAGGCGGCCGCGACGGCGGCGATCAGCACCGCCTGAAGGTCGGTCCGCAGGGCCGCGTCCTCGCCGCCGCGGCCCAGCGCGAGTCCGAGCAGGTTGGGGATGCTGAACGGCGAGACGAGGCGCGCCTGGTCGCCGAGCGCCGGGAGGTGGGCTCCGAACACGACGTAGCTCGTGATCCCGAGGACGAGTGCGCCCGCGACCGCTCCGCCCACCGAGCTCCGGCGACTTCGGCTGCCGAGCACCAGCGGCGGCGCCAGCGCGGCCGCCGATGCCTTCATCGCGACCGCCGCCACCATCGAGAAGCCGCTCGCGAACGCCCTCCCCGACATCAGCAGGGTGAGCGCCGCCAGCACCCCCAGCATCATGAACACGTCGTTGTGCTGGCCGCCGAGGCCGAACACCAGGACCATCGGGTTGAGGCCGACGAGCACGACGGCGCGTAGTGCCGGGCGGTCGAGCTGGCGGGCGATCCGCCACACGAGCGCCAGGCAGCCGAGGCTGGCCAGGCCGACCGCGACCTTGAAGCTCCAGTAGGCGGTCTTTAGGCCGAGCGGCACCAGCGCGTCGGTGCCGAGCGTGAACAGCGGTTCGTAGGGGCTCCGGAGGCTGTGCCAGTTGCTGAGCGGGAAGGCCGGATCGCTCGGGGCCGCGAGCGGCAGCGCCACGTAGGGATTGAGGTCGTGCACGACCCCCAGGCGAGCGTAGTTGAGGTAGTTGAAGACGTCGGTCAGCAGCAGCGGCGGGCTGAGCACGAAGACGACGTGCACCGCCACCACGGCGCTCCAGACGAGCGCCGGCGAGAGCTGCCGCGCGCAGGCCAGCGCCACGGCGTAGCACAGGAACATGGCGCCGAGCGCGATCAGCAGCGCGGTCTGCAGCCAGGCAACGGAGTCCGGCCGCGCCGGCCACGTTCCGGCGAACGGCCCCGCCACCCACGACGGCAGGACGCGGTGGTTGATGGGCGAGTAGAACGAGTTCCCCTGCGCGGCGGCGACGACGATCGCCGCGCTGCCGGCGACCAGGCCGAGCAGCGCGAGCGGGCCCAGGACGCGGGCGACGGGCGCGAACCACCGCGTACCGGCCCGGGGAGCGGCCGGGGGCCTCAGGGAGAGCGGGAGGGAGGCGGTCTCCATATCGCGGCGGGCCGCTCCGCTGGTCTATGTCGCCTCCTCCCGGCGCACCGCGCGGAAGGCCCGTTGAAAGAGTACGCCGCGCCGGCGCCGGCCGGCCCCGGGGCGCGGGCCGGCCGGCGCCGTAGGCGCGGCGGGGGGCTTAGCCGCGGTTGCCCGGCAGCACGGTGACGACCCCGCTCATGGGCGTACCGAAGTTGCCGTTGGCGTCCTGGATGCCGCCGTCCGGACCGGGTGCGACCGGCTGGTTGTTGGCGTTCAGGACCGCGTGGAAGCGGCAGAAGTAGACGAACGTCCCCGGGCGCCGGAAGCGCAGGGTGAGCGTGCCGCCGTTGGCGTCAAGGATCTGGTTGACGCCGCGCTTCCCGGGTGTGTTGTAGGCGTCGTCGCTGACCACGCTGTGGTCGTCCGAGTCGGTGTTGACCCAGCGCACGCTGTCGCCTGCGCGGATGGTCAGAGCGAAGGGTGTGAACTGGTCGGAGTCGGGCACCGTGACCTGGTGGACCCGCGGGCCGTGGTTCCCCTTCCCGCCGAAGCCGATGGCTCCGGCGGCGCCCAGCACACCGAGCACGATCACCGCGGCAGCTACCGGCAGGGCCAGCACGAGCTTGCGCATGAGGACCTCCTCCTCAGGACGGGTGAGTGGCGCTAGCGCGACCTACGCGCCGCCGGCCGGCCGCGTTCGATCGGAGTAACGCGGCTTAACAATTCGGCTCGCCCTGCGCACGCGCGCCGGCGCCGTAGAGTCCCTCCGATGGAGGGGGTGAGCGTCGCGGGCACGCTGCTGAGCGCCGGGCGCGAGCTCGCGGGAACGGTCGTGGTCGAAGGCGGGGAGATCGCCGAGGTCGTCCCCGGCCGCGTCGGCCGTGCCGAGGTCGACGTCATGCACGACGGCTACGTCGCTCCCGGCCTGTGCGACCTTCAGGTCAACGGCGCCGCCGGGCACTCCGTGACCGCCGAGCCCGCCGGCCTCGGCGAGCTCGAGGCCCGCCTGGTCGAGGCCGGCGTCACGGCCTACCTGCCGACGCTCGTCACCTCGCCGCCCGACCTGCGCCTCGCCGCGCTGGACCGGCTGGCAGAGCGAGTCGGCGATCCGCGCTCGCCCGCGGCCGGCGTGCACCTCGAAGGCCCGCTGCTCAACCCGCGCGTGCCCGGGATCCACGATCCGGCGCTGATGGAGGATGCGGCCGAGGGGCTGCCGGCGGGCTTCGACCACCCCGCGGTGCGGATGGTGACGCTCGCCCCCGAGGTGGCCGGCGGGCGCGGCGCGATCCGCGTGCTGAGCGCGCGGGGTGTGACCGTTGCGCTCGGACACAGCCTCGCCGGGGCCCAGGAGTCGCTGGCCGCCGCGGACGCCGGCGCGCGCGCGGTCACCCACCTGTTCAACGCGATGGCTCCGTTCCACCACCGCGAGCCGGGCCTCGCCGGGGCGGCCCTGGTCGACGAGCGCCTGACGCCGCTCGTGATCGCCGACGGTGTGCACGTCGACCCGCTGGTGCTCGCCCTGGTGGAGCGCGCGGCGGGGGAGCGCACCGCGCTGGTGTCGGACGCGAGCCCGGCGGCCGGGGCCCCGGAGGGCGCCTACCGCCTGCAGGGCCTCCCGGTGGAGCGCCGCGGCGACGTGGTCGCCGACGCCGATGGGCGGTTGGCGGGCTCGGCGCTGCTCCTCGACCGCGCCGTGCAGCGCTGGCACACGGCGACCGGCTGCACGCCGGCGGAGGCGTGGACGGCCGCTTCCGAGCGCCCGGCGGCGCTCGCAGGGATTCCCGCGGGCCTCGTCCCCGGCGCTCCCGCGAGCCTCGTGCTCCTCGATCCCGAGCTGCGCGTCGAACGCGTGATGCTGCGCGGCGAGTGGGTCGTATAGTCCGGACGCCGATGAGCCTCCCCGAGCCCGAAGCCGATGACACAGTCGTCATCACCGGCGCTTCGAGCGGGATCGGCACCGAGCTGGCGCGGCTGATCGCCGCGCGCGGGCACGGCGTGACGCTCGTCGCCCGGCGCGTCGAGCGGCTCGAGGAGCTGGCCGAGGAGCTACGCCTGTCACACGGCGTGCGCGCGCAGGCGCTGCCCTGCGACGTGGGCGACCAGGACGACCGCGCGGCGCTCATCGGCAAGCTGCGCTCGTCGCGCGAGACAACGAAGGTTGTCGGCGTGTGCAACAACGCCGGCTTCGGCAGCTACGGGCGCTTCCAGGAGCTGTCGCTCGACCGCGAGCAGGAGATGGTGCGCGTCAACGTCGAGGCCGTGCACGAGCTCTCCGGGGCCTTCCTCGACGGAATGGTCGCCCGCGGCGCCGGAGCGATCCTGAACGTCGGCTCGATCGCCGGCTTCCAGCCCGTGTCGGGCTTTGCCACCTACGGCGCGACGAAGGCCTTCGTGATCGCCTTCAGCGAGGCGCTCAGCGCGGACCTGGCCGGCACCGGCGTCTCGTGCACGGTCCTGTGTCCCGGCCCGGTGCGGACCGAGTTCTCCGCGGTGGCGGGCGTGGAGGATCTCGAGGAGCAGGCGCCGGGACCGTTCACCGTCGAGGCGCACGAGGTCGCCCGCCAGGGGCTCGAGGGGATGGTCAAGGGAAAGCGCTCGGTGATCCCCGGTCTCAGCACGAAGGCCGTCGCGGCGGGCGGCCGCTTCGTACCGCGCACAGTGCTGCTGCCCCTCTCGCGGCAGGTCGTGCGCACGCGCCGGCGCGGGTGACGCCGGCCGGCCGGTTCAAGCCCGGCCGTCGGCGGGTCGATGGTTGCCAGGTGAAGGCGCTTGCGGCAGCCCTCACCCTCGCGACGGTTGTCGTCCTGGCGCCCCCTGCGTCGGCCGCGTCCTTGCGCAAGCCGGGAGACGTCCGGGCGAGCTACACCGGCGGGCGCGTGGTGCTCAAGTGGCGCGACCGCGCGAAGGGCGAGACGCGCTACGAGGTCCGGTACCGCATCGCGACGAAGAAGAAGACCAGGCGGCTGAAGGCGAACAGGCACCGCTTCACGCTTCAGTTGAAGCAGGGCGCGCGCGTTTCGTTGCGGGCGCGGGCCTGCGCCAAGCGCGGCTGCTCCGCGTGGAGCCGCGTCGTGGTGGTGCGCGGAGGGTCCTCCGGCGGCGGCTCGTCCGGCGGCGGCTCGTCCTCCGGCGGCGGCTCGTCCTCCGGCGGCGGCTCCTCCTCCGGCGGTGGCTCCTCCTCCTCGACCTCGCCCAGCCTCGGGGGCTGCCCCGTCTTCCCGTCCGACAACCCGTGGAATCAGGACGTCAGCGCCCTGCCGGTCGATCCCCGCTCCGATCGCTACATCGCTTCGATCAGCGCGGCCGGCGACCGCTTCTTGCACGCCGACTTCGGCGGCGGCGGCGCGTACGGGATCCCGTTCAGCGTGGTGCCGCAGTCCCAGCCGCTGGTGCCGATCTCCTTCACCGCCTACGGCGACGAGTCCGACCCCGGTCCCTACCCGATCCCGGCAGGCGCGCCGGTCGAGGGCGGCTCCGACCGCCACCTCCTGGTCGTGCGCCAGAACGAGTGCAAGCTCTACGAGCTCTACGACGCGCAGCGCGCAGGCGCGGGCTGGGACGCTGCCAACGGGGCCGTCTTCGACCTGCGCTCGAACGCGGTCCGGCCCAAGGGCTGGACCTCCGCCGACGCCGCCGGGCTGCCGATCCTCCCCGGCCTCGCCCGCTACGACGAGGTCGCGGCCGGCGTGATCCGTCACGCGCTGCGCTTCACGGTCGAGGACACGCAGCGAGGCTTCATCTTCCCCGCCCGCCACTTCGCATCGAGCTCGGACGATCCCGACCTCCCGCCGATGGGCCTGCGCCTTCGGCTGAAGGCGTCCTACGACCTGTCGCGCTTCACCGGCGAGGCGCGCGTGATCCTCGTCGCCCTCAAGCGCTACGGGATGATCGTCGCCGACAACGGCACGAGCTGGTACATCACCGGCGCGAGCGATCCCCGCTGGAACGACGAGGACCTCGATCAGCTCAAGACCGTTCCCGGCGCCGCCTTCGAGGTCGTCCGGACCGGCTCGATCGAGCGCTAGGCGCGCGCCCCTGCCAGCAGCACGTCGGCGACGCGGTCGGCGGCGTCGCCGGTGCCGCCGAGCAGGCGGCGCGAGAGCTGCGCGCGGCGGAAGTAGAGCGGCGCGTCGTGCTCCCACGTGGCGCCGATCCCCCCGTGCACCGAGATCAGCTCACGGGTGGCGTAGTCGAGCGCACCGCCGGCGGCGACGCGCGCGGCGCTGGCGGCGAGCGGGAACTCGTCCGGCGCGTCGCGGAAGGCCCAGCCGGCGTAGTAGATCAGCGAGCGCGTGTTCTCCATGCGGCGCAGGACCTCGACCAGCGCGTGCTTGACCGCCTGGTAGGAGCCGATAGCGCGGCCGAACGTGAAGCGCTCCTTCGCGTACTCGACCGAGCGGCGCAGCGACTCCTCCACCGCACCTAGAGCCTCCGCCGCGAGCAGCCCCTGGGCCAGGTACCAGGCGGCGGCGAGCTGATCGGGGTCGAGCTCGAGCTCGGTAGCCGGCGCGTCCTCGAGCGTGACGTGCCCGAGCGAGCGGGTCGCGTCGTAGCGCTTGGCCGGCTGCACCGAGACGGCATCGCCGGCCTCGACGAGCGCGCCCACCGGCCGGTCCCCGTCCTGGGCGATGACGACGAGCACGTCGGCCCCCTCGGCGTCCGGGACCCAGGCGACCGTCCCGCTCACCTTGCCTGCATCGAACGACGGCGCCGGCAGGCGCTGGGAGCCGTGCTCGGGCTCGGCCGTCCAGCCCGAGGCGGTGTGGCTCGGCGGCCGGGCCGGAACGAACGCCGCGCGCGTCTCGCCCGAGGCCAGGAGGCCGAGCAGGTCTGCGTCGGCGCCGGCGGCGTCGAGTAGCGCGGTGGCCGGGACATGGCCGAGCAGCGCGACGGGCGCGAGCACGCGCCCGCACTCGGCGAGCACCAGCATGGCCTCGAGCGCGCCGAGGCCGGCCCCGCCGCGCTCCTCGGAGATCATCAGCCCGGACCAGCCGGCCTCCTTGGCCGTCGGCCAGAGGTCGAGCCGCTGGCCGTCCTCCAGAGCGTCGCGCGCGTTCTCGACCGTCGGGTGCCGCCCGAGCGCGTCGCGCGCGGCATCCTGGAGGAAGCGCTGCTCGTCGGAGAGCTCGAAGTTCATCGCACGGCCTCCGTGCTCGAGGCGGTCCGCTCCGCGCTCATCGCGCCGCTCCCGCCGCCTCGCGCTCCTTCGCGCGCAGCTCCGAGAACGGGATCCCCTTGTCGAGCCGCGGCTCCGGCGGCAGGCCCAGCACCCGTTCGCCGACCGTGTTGCGAAGGATCTCCTCGGTGCCGCCCGCGGACTTCAGCCCGGGCAGGAACGAGATCAGTCGCGCGGTGTCGGAGCCGTCCTCGAGCGCGTCGGGGCCGGCCACGTCGGCGATCAGGTCGCCGGCGGCGATCGCCGCGTTGACCATCGTGACCTTGCCCAGCGCCGCCTCGGGCCCGGGCATGCCGCCGCGCGCGATCGCCGTCAGTTGGCGGAAGCCGGTGAACTTGAGCGCGAGCAGCTCGGTCGCCAGCTCACCGAACCGGCGCCTGACCTCGGAGTCGGCGAACGCGTGCTCGTCGGCCGCGATCGTCTCGGCGAAGCGCGTGCCGCTGTAGCCGAACTGGTCCGACCCGGCGCCGATCGTGAGGCGCTCGAACATCAGCGTCGTGAGGGCCACTCCCCAGCCGCCGTCGACCGGGCCGACCTCCGAGCCCGGGTCCAGATGGACGTCGTCGAAGAAGACCTCGTTGAACTCCGGGTCGCCGGTGATCTGGCGCAGCGGCCGGACGGTCACGCCCTCGGCGTCCATCGGCACGATGAACATCGTCAGGCCCTTGTGCTTGGGGACGTCGGCGTCCGTGCGCGACAGCAGCAGGCCGAAGCTCGCGATGTGGGCGTTCGTGGTCCACACCTTCTGGCCCCGGAGCGTCCACGATCCGTCGTCGGCGCGCGTGGCGCGGCTCTGGATGCCGGCGAGATCGGAGCCTGCGGCCGGCTCGGAGAACAGCTGGCACCACACCTCGTCGGCGTGGAGCATCGGGGCGAGGTAGCGCTCCTTCTGCTCCTCGGAGCCGTGGGCGATGATCGTCGGCCCGAGCATCCCCACCCCGATCGTGTCGAGGATCCCGGGGACGCCCGCGCGCGTGATCTCCTGGTTGAGGATCACCTGGTGCAGCGGCCCGAGCTCCTGGCCGCCGTACTCGACGGGCCACGTGATGCCGACGAAGCCGGCCTCGGCGAGCTCGCGCTGCCACGTGCGATGCGCGCCCGTCGCCTCCTCCTCGTCGCGGATCGCGCCCTCGCCGCGCAGCACCGGCGCCGCGCCCTTGTGCTCCTCGAACCAGGCCCTGACCGTCGCCCGGTACTCGGCCTGCTCGGGGGTGTCGTTCAGGTCCACCCGATTGCTCCTTCCCGCCCCGCGGCTGTGGCGCCCGCGGTGGTAGCCGCTGGTTGACTGGCCAGTCGAAATCTACCCGTGCGGAGCCTCCGGCGACGGCACCTGCCGCCTACACGCCCAGCTCGCGCCGGAGAACGTCCAGATCCGCGCGCAGCGCCGCGACCTCTTCTTCGAGCTGAGCGAGGCGGTCGCTGTCGGCCGCGGAGGGGGCGGCGGGCGAGGGGGAGGCGCTGTCGGCGGGTGCGGGCGAGGGGGAGTGGGGCGAGGAGGCGGGCGAGGGGGAGGCGGGCGAGGGCGGGATCGGCGAGGGGGAGGCCGGTTCGGACGCGGCGGGTGCGGCGGCGGCCGGCGCGACGGCGGCCGGTGCGGCGGCGGCCGCTTCCGCATCGCCGCCCAGGCGCTGCGACCAACGCTCCTCCTTCTGGCCCGGCCGGCGGCCCAGGCTTCCCGCCAACTCGCGCGCGGCGAGACGGTCGAGCGTCGCCTGGACCGCGGCGAGGTCTGCGAACGGATGTAGGCGCTCGCTGCGCTGCTTGAGCTCTCCCGGGGTCTGCGGGCCGCGGAGCATCAGCACGCAGAGCAGGGCCAGCTCGTCCGGCCCGACGCCCAGCGCCTCGTCGAGCAGGTGCCGGTACTTGATCGCGCGGGTCGTGTGGCCGCTGGCCAGCCGCGCCCAGCCGCGCCGGCCCAGGCGCTGCATCGCGTCGCGGATCTCGGTCTCCTCGTAGGAGACCACGGGGTCGCGATTCGTCGCCTGGTTGCACGCCAGGCGCAGCCCGTTGAGGGTCAGCGGGTAGGCGTCCGGCGTCGTGCGCTGCTTCTCGAGCAGGCAGCCGAGTGCTCGTATCTCGACGGCGTCCGGCTCCACCGGCGGGAGCGTACCCAGGAGACGCGTTCCCGCGCCCGCCTCGTCCAGCCTAAAACATGTCCAGAGAGGTTTGCCGTCAGCCAAGCGGGGAACGGCAAAACCATGATCGTGTTCACAGTCCTCATCGTCTGGTGCGCGCTCGCCATCCTTTGCGGCGCGCTGCTGGCCGGCATGGCTCGCCTCGCCGCGCAGGAGGACGCCCGCATGGATCGCAGGCTGCGGCTCATCACCCGCCGCCGCGACTGGCCTCCGACTGGCTGATCGGGCCGCTGCGCCGGACCAGCGAGCGCGCCGGTGGCCGGTGATCCGGCTAGCGACTCGCTAGCCGCGCGAACGCGGTGTCGAACAGCTGCGCGCCCTGGTCGCCCGTGTTCGGCGACGCGAGCAGCACCAGCCCGAGGTGGCGGCGCCCGCGCCGGACCGTTGCCACCAGGCAGCTCCCCGCCGCCTCGGTATAGCCGGTCTTGACGCCTGTGACGCCCGCGTAGCCGCGCGTCATCAGCGTGTTGTTGTTGGCGAGGTAGAGCTTCGGCCGCTTGCGCAGCGGCTGGCGGCGGACCGTGTACTGCGTGCCGACGATGCGGCGCAGCAGCGGCCGGGCCAGGACCTCACGGCTCAGGCGCGCGAGGTCGCGCGCGCACGAGTAGTTGCCCTGGTCGACGATCCCACTCGGCGACGCGAAACGGGTGCAGGTCAGGCCCATACGGCGAGCGGTGCGGTTCATCAGTGCCACGAAGGCGCGCTGCGTGCCCGCGACCCGCAGCGCCAGCGCGATCGCCGCGTCGTTGCCCGAGGGCAGGAGCAGGCCGTAGAGCATCGTCACCTCGTCGACCCGCTCGCCGCGGCGGAACATCCCGACCCCGGAGCCCTCGAAGTCGAGCACCTCGCGCGTGATCGGGACGGTGGAGTCGCGGGGCAGCGAGTCGGCAGCGATCAACGCGGTCATCATCTTGGTGAGGCTCGCGATCGGCCGCCGGGTGCGCGCCCGCCGCTCCCACAGGACCTCGCCCGTGCGGACGTCGAACACCATCCCGGCCGCCGGCGGCGGGCCGCCGCTGAAGCGCATCCGGAAGCGCTCGCGCCGGGGGGCGCGCCGCGTCGCGTAGCCCTGCCAGTGGTCGGCGCGCAGGGTCCGGACCGCGTTCGCGCCGGTGAACGCCGGGCCGCCGGTCGACGCGAACGGCGAGTGCTCGGTGCCCGTCAGCGCGCGAAGGCCGAGCACGCCCGTGGCCACCGCCACGGCGAGCAGGACCAGCAGGCCGGCGCGGCGCCGCGCGTAGGTCGTCTTCCCCGGCGACGGCCGCTGTGCGTCCTGCTCGCGTTGCGGGTCGAGCAGCAGGCTCACACGTCGATGATCGACCACCCTCGCACCACATTCCAGCGGTGCAAGCGGACGCTCAACGCATACGCATTACTCCTCCGGCGGGTGGAGCAGCGCGCCGACGATCCCGAACGCGAGCATCCCCAGCACCAGCAGCGAGACCAGGCTGAGGATGTCAAGGCCGTCGCGGGCGATGACGCTCGTGGTCAGGAAGGCGAGCAGCGCTATGAAGGCAAGCGCCGAGAAGAGGGCGACGCGGCGCATGCTGGTTCAGAAGGCGGGCACGCGGGCGGTGGGGGGAGGCGGCCGGCGCGCGGCCACGAACGCGCGCACCAGCGCCAGACCGAACACGAAGCCGCCTATGTGGGCGAAGTACGCGACGCCGCCGGACTGCGTCGAGGAGAGGTCGGTGAGCCCGGACACGAGCTGCAGCACGAACCAGAAGCCGAGCACGACCAGCGCCGGCAGCTCGACGACGCCGAAGAACAGGATGATGAAGATGATCGTGAGGATCCGCGCGCGCGGGAACAGGACCAGGTAGCCGCCCAGCACCGCCGCGATCGCCCCCGAGGCTCCGATCGTCACCGTCGTCGAGCTCGGGTCGACGACGGTCTGCCCGAGCAGGGCGACCAGGCCGCCGCAGAGGTAGAAGACGATGAACAGCACCCGGTTCATCGCGCCCTCGACGTTCGGGCCGAAGATCCACAGGAAGAGCATGTTCCCCGCGAGGTGCAGGATCCCGCCGTGCATGAACATCGAGGTGAACAGGGTCAACGCGGTGGGCGTGTCGCTCGGCACCCCGGGCGCGCAGCCGTCGCCCGAGAACGGGCAGTGCGTGATCGCGTAGGGCACGGCCCCGTAGTCGATCAGGGAGGACTGGCTCGGGCTGCTCAGGCCGCCGTGCTCGACGAGGAAGTAGACGAGCACGTTGGCGGCGATCAGGGTCAGCGTCACCCACGGCAGTCGCGGGTTGGGGATGTTGTCCTTGATCGGCAGCATGCCGGCGGATCAGCTTGCCACATGGGCCTGCCGGGGCCCGCCGACGGCCGCCCGTCACACTGAGTCCGATGGCGGTGGTTGAGACCGGCACGGAGAGGCCCTCGGCGGCCGAGCAGGAGGCATCCGGCCTCGCGCATCTCGGCGCCGTCTCGTTCCTGGGCTCGCGGCTCGCACCCACCGGCGCGTTCTGGGTCGCGCTGGCGGGCGGCGTCGCGGTCGCGCGCGCCGCCGCGCGCGGAGGGCTGCGCCTTGGAATCGGCACGAGCGTCGCCGCCCTGGCACAGACCGTCGCGATCATGGGCCCGACCCGGATCAGCCTCCCGCTGACCCAGGCGATCACCGCGCCGCTCGTGGGCCGGATGGAGTCGCGGCGCACGCCCGTATGGGCCCAGGTGCTCGCGGTCACGGCGATCCGCATCGCGATCGGCCTGTTCTGGACGGCGTTCTTCATCTGGGTGATCCTCGGCGGCCTGGACTCCTACACCGGCGGCTACGACTGGCTCACCGATCGCGTCGGCTGGCTGCCCGAGGGCGACAAGGGCGCGCTGCTCCTGAGCGTCGTCGGCATCGCGCTGTGGTCCCCGTTCGCGAGCATCGTCCAGGTGCTCGTCTACCGGCGCGGGCTGCAGCGGTGGCCGGAGGAGGGCGCCGGCGGGTGGGACGCGGAGGGCGGCGCAGGCGAGGGGGGCGCATCGGAGCGAGCCGGGGGCGAGGCGCCGCACGGGCCGGGCGCGCCGGAGCTCGCCGCCGGCGACGACGAGCCGCGCGAATGGGCGGCCCGCCCACGCCCTCCCGCTGCGTCGCGTCTCGACCCCCGCGCCGTCACGCTCGCGGCCTGCGTCGCCTGGGCGCTGCTGCTCTCCTCGACCGGCTGGGCGCTGCTGGCCGGGGTCACCGCGTGGCTCGCGTTGGCGTGGCTGGTCGCCCGCCCGGAGCGCGACTTCGTCCGTATCGGAGCGCTGATCGCGGCGGTGCTCGGCGTGTCGGCGCTGATCTCGGGGTTGATCGCCGGCCTGCCGATCGGGACGGTGCTCGCGCGCGCCACGCGCGCGGCCCTGCTCGTGGCCGTCGCGACCTGGTTTCGCGCTGCGGCGGGGACGCCCGGGATCCGCGAGGTCTCCCAGCGCGTGCTCGGCCGGCTGCGCCGCGCGGTCCCCGGCGCGCGCGAGGCGGCGAGGCTGCTGGGCGACCTCGGTTCCGCCGACGTCCTGCTCCCGGCCGGACGGGCGTTCGCGGACGAGCTCCGCGGCGTCCCGCGGAAACCGGGGCCGGTGCTCGACGCCGTCTTGCGCTGGGTGATCGAGGAGTCGGGTCGCTTCCGACCGCAGCCGGCGGGCGAGCCGCTGCGGCTCTCGCTGCGCGCGCGCGACGTTGCGCTGGTGCTGCTCGCCGCCGCGCCCCTCGCGGCGCTCGTGACCGGCGCCGCGGCTCCTGGCTCGGGGTAGGCGCTCCCCGCTACAGGACGCCGGCCGCCAGCCCCAGGAGCAGCGCGAGATCGGCTGCCCACGCCAGGTTCAGGATCGCGACCGCGGCGACCAGCAGGCGCCGGCGCCGGGCCGCGAGGGCGACGACGACGAACGTCGCGGCCGCGCTCAGAGCGAGCGCGACCACAGCGTGCAGGCGCGCCGAGGCGAGGACGGCGGTCAGCCCCCCGAGCGCGACAGCGCCCAGCGCGAGGACGAAGCACAGCTCCTGGTCGCGCCGCGTGGCGGCCACCGATTCACCGCGCGCGTAGGCGTGGCTCCGCGCCGCGTTGGCGCTCGCGAGCGCGGCCAGCACGCCGGCGATCGCAACCGTCTCCACCGTAACGATCGCCCGATCCGACGTCCGCGCCACGAGCGCCACCCACAGGACCGGCACGCCGGCGAGCGCGGGCGCGACCAGGGTCGACACGAACAGCGGGGACGCGCCGCGGAGCGGCCGTTCGACGGCCGTCCCTGGCGCCGCCTGAGCTCCGGACGCCATCGATCGCGTTATCGGCGCCAGCGCGCGACGGACCACCGCACCCTCGCGCCGCTGGACGGATGGGCCTGATCAGGCGCTCGCGGCGGCGGCCGTCGCCAGCGGGCCCGCGCCCGGGCGCTCCTGCGGTACGTGCTCGTCGGCGTGGTAGCTCGAGCGCACGAGCGGCCCGGCCGCCACGTGCTCGAAGCCGAGCGCCAGCGCGTCGCGGCGCAGCGCTTCGAACTCGTCGGGATGCCAGTAGCGCACCACCGGCAGGTGGCGCTCGGTCGGCCGCAGGTACTGGCCGATGGTGATGACCTGGACGTCGTGCTCGCGCAGCGTGCCCAGCATGGCCAGGACCTCGTCGTGCGTCTCGCCCAGCCCGACCATGCAGCCGGACTTCGTCACCACCTCATCGCCGCCCATCGCCTTCGCGTTGCGCAGCACGCGCGCCGAGCGCTCGAAGCTCGAGCCGCGGCGGGCGACGGGGTAGAGGCGCGGCACCACCTCGACGTTGTGGTTGAAGACGTCGGGACGCTCGTGGATCACCTTGGCGAGCGGCATCTCCTCGCCGCGGAAGTCGGGCGTCAGCACCTCGACCTTGCAACCCGGGGCCTGGCGGCGGATCTGCCGGATCACGCCGACGAACGCCGACGCGCCCAGGTCGGGCAGGTCGTCGCGGTCGACGCTCGTGATGACCGCGTGGCGCAGGCCCATCAGCGCGACCGAGCGGGCCACGCGCGCCGGCTCGAGGGGGTCGTTCCAGGTCGGCTTGCCGGTCTTGACGTTGCAGAACCCGCAGCGCCGCGTGCAGATGTCGCCGAGGATCATGAACGTCGCCGTCCCGCGCTCCCAGCACTCGCCGACGTTGGGGCACGCCGCCTCGCGGCAGACCGTGTGCAGCCCCTCGTCGCGGATCATCCGCTCGAGCGCGCGATAGCGAGGACGACCCGGGGCGGGGACCTTCAGCCACGGCGGCTTGCGCTCGCGCAGCGGGCGCACGTCCGCCCCGATGACCTCGAGCACGTCGCCGCCGCCCGGCTGGGCGCGGGAGCGCGTGACGTGCTCGCGGGTGCTCACCGCGTCAACGGTACCGCGCCGATCTCCCGTTCCACTCGCTGCAGCGACACCAACCGCTGACGGCGATCGTAGGCGCGCGCGAGCGCGTGCGCCATGCGCTTGCGGAAGCATCCGAAGTCGGCGCGCCGGCCGCGCTCCTTGGTGACCGAGGTCATCCGCACGCCCTCCAGGCCGCAGGGGACGATCCACTCGAAGGGCTGAAGGTCGTCGTCGACGTTGACCGCGAAGCCGTGCGTGGTGATGCCCTTGCGCACGTGCACGCCGAGCGACGCGATCTTGCTGTCACCGACCCACACCCCGGTGTAGTCCGCGCCCTCCCCGGTGCGCCCGCGCGCCTCGACGCCCTCCTCGGCAAGCGCTGCCACGATCGCACGCTCCAGAGTTCGCAGGTGGGCGACCACGTCGCCGACGCGCATGATCGGGTAGCCGACGAGCTGACCGGGCCCGTGGTAGGTGACGCGGCCGCCGCGGTCGACCTCGACGATGTCGATGCCCTGGCCGAGGTACCACTGCTCGCCCATCGCCAGCTCGTGCGGATCGCTGCGGCGGCCCTTGGTATAGACCGGCGGGTGCTCGAGCAGCAGCACCACGTCCGGCAGCGCGCCGGCCTCGCGCGCGTCGCGCAGCCGGAGCTGGAGGTCGAGCGCCTCGCGGTACTCGACGACGCCGACGTGGCAGACCCAGAGCTCGTCGCGCGCGTCGCTCACGGCACGCGCTCGAGCACCATCACCGGGATGCGCCGTGCGCCCGCGCGCCCCTGGTAGGTCTCGTATCCGGCGTAGAGGTCGTTGACGTCGTCCCA
The DNA here is from genome assembly GCA_963797015.1 of uncultured Actinomycetes bacterium. Classification (GTDB taxonomy): domain Bacteria; phylum Actinomycetota; class Thermoleophilia; order Solirubrobacterales; family Solirubrobacteraceae; genus JBBPZA01. Next base: position 136,781 of record CAWCNV010000003.1, read on the forward strand.
CAGCCGCGCGCGCTCGTCGCCCTCCGCCTCGTGCGCGCGGTAGCGTCCGCTGCGGCCCGCGGCTATGACCTCGACGTCGGGATGGGCGCGCAGGTTGTGGTACCAGGCCGGGTGCTTCGCCGCCCCTGCCTTGGACGCGACGAGCACGATGCGGTCGGCGTCCGTGTCATACAGGAGCGGCGTCTCGCGCAGCTGCCCCGACTTCGCCCCGCGCGACCGCAGCAGCAGGACCGGCGTTCCGACCGCCGTCGAGAACCGTCCGTTCGTCGCCTTGAGCAGTGGTGGATCGAGCTTGTTGGCGACGTTCACGAACCACCAGCCGCCGGCCCTCGACTTCGCGAAGCTCTCGAGCACGCGCTCGAAGCGATTCATGGGTCGGCGCTCGCGCGTGGCCATGCGCCTACGGTACTGCCTCCCTAAGCTCTCGGAGGATGGAGCGCCTGGCCGTGCGAAGGCTGCGGTGGCGCATGCGCGGCGCGTGGCTGTGGCCCTCGTTCCTGGCCGCGAGCGTCGTGGGCGGGATCCTCCTGGACCGGCTGCCCGTTGCGGGCGACGGGACCGGCATCGTCGCGGGCATCCTGATCGCCGGCTTCCTGAACCTGGCCGCCGTGGTCGTGCTCGGCTCGGCGGGCGGCGCCCTGCTGCGCCGGCGGCGTCCAGATCTTCCCCGCGAAGTCGCCCGTGACGCGGCCGGCGCGGCGGCGGTGGTGCTCGTGTGCGTGGCTCTCGTGGCGGCGGGGCTGATCCACCGCCCCGCCGTGCTCGAGGACCAGCGCGACTTCGCCGCCCAGGCGCTGGCCGCCCAGCGCTACCTCGCCCACCGCGCCCCGCCCGACGTGCGCCCCAACGCGATGCTGGCCGACTCGATCCGCGTCGACGAGAACCTGTACCGGACGTGCGCGCCGCGCCGCGACGCAAGGCGCGCGTTCTGCCTCTACGTCAACACCGACCAGGATCCGCCCGGGATCAAGGTCGACACGAACGGCGCGCCGAACTCCGAGTTCGCGGGACGGCGCACCGGACCGGGCTCTTAGGACGGCTTCGCGGCTAGAGCAGGAGCGCGTGCGGCTTTTCGAGAAGCTCCCGGACGCGAGCGAGGAACCGCGCCGCGTCGGCGCCGTAGAGGATGCGGTGGTCGCACGAGAGTGTCGCCGCCATCCTGCGGCGGGAGACGACCCGGTCGCCGTCCACCACGGCGCGCGGCTCGACGGCGCCGACTGCGAGGATCGCCGCCTGCGGCGGGTTGATGACCGCCTCGAAGCTCTCGATCCCGAACATGCCGAGGTTCGAGACCGTGAACGTGCCGCCCGAGAGCTCGGGGGGCGTGATCGCCCGGCTGCGCACGCGCTCGGCCAGCGCACGCGCCTCGCGGGCGATCTCGCCGAGCGGCTTGCGGTCGGCGTCGAACAGCGTCGGGACGACCAGCCCGTCTTCCACGGCGACTGCCACGCCGACGTTGACGCGCCCGTGCAGCTCGAAGCGCCCGTCGCGGTAGGAGCCGTTCACGCGCGCGAACTCGCGCAGCGCCAGCGCGCAGGCCTTCACCACGAAGTCGTTGAGCGAGGGCACCGGCTCGTCGACGGGCGCCTGCTCGAGCTCGGCGCGCAGCCCGACCGCTGCCTCCATGTCGATGTCGATGTTCAGCGAGAAGTGCGGGACGGTCGCGCGCGACTCGGCCATCCGGCGGGCGATCAGCTGCTGGGTCCGCGACAGCTCCTGGGTCTCGGTGTCGCCCTTTGCGCGCCCGCCGTCGGTCTGGGGCGCTGCCGCCGGCGCGGGGGCCTCCGCCGCCGCTCCGTCGCCGCCCGCGGCCACGACGTCGGCCTTGACGATCCGACCGCCCGGCCCGCTGCCCTCCAGACCGCCGAGGTCCACCGACAGCTCGCGGGCCATCCGCCGCGCGACGGGCGAGGCCTTGACCCGCTCGCGGTCGCCGTTGCCCGATGGGGAGGGGGGCGCGCGGGCGGGTTCCGGAGCGGGCCGCTCCGCCGCGCCGTCGCCGCTGTCCGGGCGCTCGCTCCGGCCGGCGGGCCGCTCGGCCGCCTCGCCGGTCGCCGCCGCTTCATCGCCCGCCGTGGGCCGCTCCACGCCTCCCCCGCCGCCGATCCGCGCGATCACCTCGCCGATCGGCAGCGTGTCCCCCTCGGCCGCGACGATCTCGAGCGTCCCGGACTGGTCGGCCTCGTAGGTCATCGTCGCCTTGTCGGTCTCGATCTCGACGAGGTCCTCGCCCTTGGCCACCTCGTCGCCGTCGGACCTCAGCCATTTGAGGACCGTGCCCTCCTCCATCGAGTCCGACAGCCGCGGCATGGTCACGTCGGGCACGGATTCCTCCCTACACGTCCCGGAAGGTCGCGAGCACGGCCTCGATGATGCGGTCCTCGTTGGGGAACGAGATCTGCTCGAGCGGCTTGGAGTAGGGCATCGGCAGATCGGCTCCCGTCACGCGGCCGATCGGCGCGTCGAGCCAGTCGAAGCCCTGCTCCTGGACCAGCGCGGCGAGGTTCGCCCCCACGCCGCCGTGCGGCCAGCCCTCCTCGACCACGATGCAGCGGTTGGTCTTGCGCACCGAGGCCAGGATCGAGTCGAGGTCGAGCGGGCGCAGCGTCCGGGGATCGATCACCTCGGCGTCGATCTCGTGCTCGTCGGCGAGCCGCTCGGCCGCGCGCTCGGCGGTCAGCGCCATGCGCGAGATGCCGACCAGCGTGACGTCGGAGCCCTCGCGGCGCACCGCCGCCTCGCCGAAGCGGACGAGGTGGTCGCTGTCGTCCGGGACGTCGCCGCGCTGGCCGTACAGGTACTCGTGCTCGATGAAGATCACGGGGTTGTCGTCGCGGATCGCCGACTTCAGCAGTCCCTTGGCGTCGGACGCCGTCGAGGGCGCCGCGACCAGCAGGCCGGGGACGTGCAGGTACAGCGACTCGAACGAGTGCGAGTGCGTCGGGCCGAGCTGGTGGCCGGCTCCGCCGGGCATGCGCACCACCATCGGCACGCGCGCCTGCCCGCCGAACATGTAGCGGATGTGAGCGGCCGAGTTGACGATCTGGTCGAGCGCGAGCAGCGAGAAGTTGACGGTCATGATCTCGACCACCGGCCGCAGCCCGGTCATCGCGGCGCCCACGCCCATGCCGACGATCGTGTTCTCCGAGATCGGCGTGTCGCGCACGCGCTTCTCGCCGAACTCCGCGAGCAGCTCGTTGGTGACCTTGAACGCGCCGTTGAAGACGCCGATGTCCTCGCCCATCAGGAACACGCGCTCGTCGCGCGCCATCTCCTCCCGCAGGGCCGCGTTCAGCGCTTCCCGATATCGGAGGACCGTCACTCGCCACCCTCCTCGCCGGCCAGCCCGCGCACGTCTTCCCCTCGCCGCACGCCGGCACGGGTCTCGTCGATCGCGTACCAGCCGCGGACCTGGTCGCCGAGCACGTAGACGTCGTCGTAGAGCGACTCGGGAGTGGGGAAGGGGGAGTCGTCGGCGAACGCGACGGCGCGGTCGACGCGCTCGCCGACGCGGTGGTCGAGCTGCTCGAAGAAGCCCTCCTCGATCACGCCTTCCTCGCGCAGCCGCTTCGCGAAGCTCTCGATCGGATCGCGCTTGCGCCACTCGAGCACCTGCTCCTTGGTCCGGTACTCCTCCGGATCGGCCATCGAGTGGCCGCGGAAGCGGTAGGTGATCGCTTCCACCAGCACCGGCCGGCGGTCCTCGCGAGCGACGCGCAGCGCCTCGCCGATGACCGCGTGGGTGTCCAGCACGTCCATGCCGTCGCACTCCATCCCCGGCACGCCGAAGCCCTCGCCCTTGCGCTGCAGGTCGACCACGGCCGAGTGGCGCTCGAGCGCTGTGCCCATGCCGAACTGGTTGTTGGAGACGAGGAAGACGATCGGCAGCCGCCACAACGCCGCGAGGTTCATGGTCTCGCCGAACGTGCCCTGGTTGGAGGCGCCGTCGCCGAAGTTGCACACGCACACGTCCTCGGTCCCCAGGTAGTCGGCGGTGAGCGCGACGCCGGCGCCGATCGGGAGGTTGCCGCCGACGATCCCGTAGCCGCCGAGGAAGCGCCGCTGCGCGTCGAACATGTGCATCGAGCCGCCGCGGCCGCGGCACAGCCCGCCCTCGCGCCCGAACAACTCGGCCATCACCGCGTCCGGGCTCGAGCCGCGCGCGAGCGCGTGGCCGTGCGAGCGGTAGGCCGAGATCAGGTAGTCGGAGTCGCGCATCGCGCGAACCGTGCCGATGATCGTCGCCTCCTCTCCGATCGCCAGGTGCAGGAAGCCGCCGACCTTGGCCTTCGCGTACATCTCCCCGGCGCGCTCCTCGAAGCGTCGGATCAGGAGCATCGAGGCGAGCCACTCACGAGCGGTGTCGGCCTCGGGCAGGGGACGACCCTCGCGCCTCGGTGGAGCCTGCGTCACGTGCTCGGCCATCCCGGCTCACGATAGCCCGTGCCCGGCCCCGCTCCGAGCGGGTGGCCGAAGCGGCAATTGCGCTTGCGGAGCTAGGCCTCGGAGCCCTGCTCGTGGGGGAGCGGCTCGGTGGCCTCCTCCCACTTCACGATGAAGGTCAGCGCGTCGAGCTGGACCAGGTCCGCGCGCAGCAGGCGGGCCAGGCGCGTGGCGCGGCGCGGCTCGAGGTCCCAGTGCAGCGCGACCTCGCCGGTCTCGATCTCGACCACCTCGACGTGGTCCAGGCGCCCGCGCTCGGCCAGGAACGCCGGCGCGATCCCGCCGCGGCGGACGAGCAGCCTGTAGGCGCGGTCGGCCCTCATGCCGCCGCTCGCGCCGCCTCCTCGACGGCCGCCTCGCCGGCGTACAGCCGGCCGTCCACGCCGATGGTCGGCACCGTGCGCACGCCCGCCCGCGCGGCCGCCTCGTTCGCCTGCCGCAGCGCCTCGCGGGTGGACCGCAGCTCGACCGCCTTGAACAGCGCCGCGGGGTGCAGCTCGCAAGCCGCAGCGGCGATCGCGACCGAGTCCGGGTCGGACAGGTCGCGCCCGGCGGCGAAGGCCTGGCGGAAGGCGGCCAGCGAGTAGGCCACCGCGCGGCCGATGGCGCGGGCGTAGGTGGCGGCGAGCATGGCAATGCGCGTGTCCGTGGGCCAGCGCGCCGGCCAGCGCAGCGGCTGCAGCCCGCGCCGCTCGGCGCGCCGGGCGACGTCCTCCATCAGGCTCTCGCGCTCGGCCTCGCAGCGCCAGGCTTCGAGGTCCTCACCGCCCTCGAGCTCGGACAGCAGGATCGGCTGCCACTCGGGGACGACGGGGAGCACGGCGTTGACCCGCTCGGCGGCCAGATACGCCTCCGGGCTCGCGAGGTCGTAGTAGAAGACCGGCCGCTGGGCCGGCGCGGGCGCCGCCGCCGTGCGCGCGCCGCCGGCGGCGACGACGGTCAGCCGTGGATCAGCCATCCATCCGCGGCACGCGCCGCCTCCATCACGGCCTCCGAGAGCGTCGGATGGCCGTGGACGATGCGCGCCACCTCGTGGTAGCCGCCCTCGAGCGCGCGCACGTTGACCAGCTCCTGGATCAGCTCGGTCGCCTTGGCGCCCACGATGTGGCCGCCGAGCAGCTCGCCGTACTTCTTCTCGCCGACGATCTTCACCAGTCCCTGACGGTCGCCGTAGACCGTGCCGGCGCCGACGGCCCCGTACTGGAGCTTCCCCACGGTCACGTCGTGGCCCTGCTCGCGCGCCTGCTCCTCGGTGAGGCCGAAGCTCGCGACGTTGGGCGTGCAGAACGTGGCGCGCGGGATGTCGACGTACACGAGCGGTTCGGGGTCCTGACCGGCTGCATCTTCGACCGCGATGATGCCCTCGTCGGAGGCCTTGTGCGCCAGCGCCGGGCCGTGCACGAGGTCCCCGATCGCGTACACACCGTCGCGCGTGGTGCGCATCGTCGGGCCCACCTTCACCAGTCCGTGCTCGTCGAGCTCGATGCCGGCGTCGGCGATCCCGAGCCCTTCGACGTCCGGGCCGCGCCCGGCGGCGATGCACAGGTAGTCGACCTCGCCGCTCTCGCCGCCGTAGGTGAAGCGCACCGCGCCGTCGGTGGCCTCCACGTTCTCGACCAGCGTGCCCGTGAAGACCTCGATGCCCTGCTTCTTGAGGCCCCGCTCGACGAGCTTTGAGATGTCGGCGTCCTCGGTCGGCAGGACGCGGTCGAGCGCCTCGAACAGCATCACCCGGCTGCCCAGTCGCACGTAGGCCGAGGCCACCTCGACCCCCGACGCGCCGGCGCCGATGACCGCGATCGAGCCCGGCTGCTCCTCGGTCAACCACGCGCCGGCGGTGTCGATCACGCGCCCGCCGAACTGCGTCCCGGGCACCGGCCGCGGCACCGACCCGCAGGCCAGGATCACGGTCGTGGCCTCGAGCTCGCTTTCGCCGACGTGCACCTTCCCGTCGGCGGTGACGGCGCCCTCGCCCTCGACCACCTCGATGCCGTTCTTCTTGAACAGTCCTGCGACGCCCCCGGTCAGGGTCTTGATCACCTTCGCGCGGCGCGCGGCGATCGCCGCGAAGTCGACCGTCACCCCGTCGACCGCGAGCCCGAAGTCGCCGGCGTCGTCGATCTCGGACTTCACGTCGGCGACGCGCAGCACGGCCTTGGCCGGGATGCACGCCTCGTTGAGGCAGCGACCGCCGACGACCTGCGCCTTCTCGACGACTGCGGTGCGCATGCCGAGCTGCGCGGCGCGTATGGCGGCGACGTAGCCCCCCGGTCCGGAGCCGATAACGATGCAGTCGAAGTCGCCCTCCGCCATCGGCGGGCGAGTCTAGTAATCCGCGCGAATCACGCTGGCCCGTGGGCGGCTTGGTTCACGCCGGCGGGCCGCTTGCACGGCGCTGCGGCATCTGCACGCGGGCCATCACCCGGATCAGCTTGTAGAAGAGGTAGCCGAGCGCGAGGATCGCCGCGACGAGCAGCAGCGCGGCCGGCAGGTGCCGCACGGCGAGCAGGAACAGGAACAGCACGAGCATCTGGATCGCGAGCAGCGCCTCGAAGCCCAGGATCGCCCAGTACTTCACTCTCCACATGCCCACGCCGGCGGCGCCGATCACCGCGGCCTGCACGACGGCGAGCGGGAGCTGGTTGTGGTCCGAGTTCGACAGGAGCGCGGCGGCGATGTTGGCCGCGGCGATCACACCGGCGGCGACGGCGGCGACGGTCAGCACGACCGGCCGCTCGCCCTCGCGCAGCGGCTCGAGCTGCGCGCGCGCCTCCGCGTCCTTCGCGCGCCCGCGCGCGTAGCGCTCGGCCATGGCGTCGCGGCCGCTCGGCGGGCCCACGGCCCGGCCCCGGCGCGCGGGCCCGCGCGCTTCCTCCGCTCCGGTCGCGCGCTCGCGCCGGCGGCTACGTTGCCCCAACGCGAGCCTCCTCGGACCGGAGTGCGCCGTCGAGCGCCGCGCGCAGCGTGCGTGCGGCCGCCTCCGGGTCGGGCGCGTCGGCGATCGCGCGCACGACGACGATCCGCCGCGCCCCCGCGGCGACCACCGCTCCGACGTTGCCGGCGTTCAAGCCGCCGATGGCGAACCAGGGCAGCGTCGCGTGGGTGGCGGCGTGGCGGATCGGCGCCAGCCCCGCCGCCGGCCGCCCCGGCTTGGTCGGCGTCGCTTGGACCGGGCCCACGGCGATGTAGTCGACGCCACGGGCGGCGTCGGCCTGCGCCGCGGAGTGCGTCGAGAGGCCCACCAGGCGCTCCGGCCCGACGTGCGCGCGCGCCTGCTCGACGGGCGCATCGTCCTGGCCCACATGGACTCCGTCGGCCGCGCACGCCGTCACCAGGTCGGGGCGGTCGTTGAGCATGAACAGGGCGCCATGGGCGTCGCATGCCGACCTGAATCCCCGCGCCGTGGAGACAACCGCGTCGTCGTCCGCCCGCTTGTCGCGCAGCTGGACGACGTCGACTCCGCCGCGCAGCGCGGCCTCCAGGAACGCGCGCGGCCGCGCGTCGCACACCAGGTACAGCCGCGCTCGTGACAGGCGCTCGCGTCGATCGTCCACGGCCCGGAGTCTGCCACGCGGCACTACCCTGGATACGTGTCGAGCGAGCGACCACAGGCCCACGACGTTGTGGTCGTGGGCGGCGGCGCGATCGGTCTCGCGGCGGCCTGGCACGCGGGGCGCGCCGGGCGGCGGGTGGTCGTGGTCGAGCGCGACGGCATCGCCGCGGGCGCATCGGGTGTCGCCGCCGGCATGCTCGCGCCGGTCACCGAGGCGACCTTCGGCGAGCAGCGCCTGACGGAGCTCGGGCTGGCCAGCGCGGCCCGCTGGCCAAGCTTCGCGGCTGAGCTGCGCGAGGCCTCGGGCCGCGATCCCGGCTTGCGCGCATGCGGGACACTCGTCGTCGCGCGCGACCGCGACGAGGCCGAGGCGCTCGAGCGCGAGATCGAGTTCCGCGCCGAGCACGGGCTGCGCGTCGAGCGCCTGCGCCCGAGTCAGGCGCGCCGCCTGGAGCCGGCGCTCGCGCCTACGGTGCGGCTCGCCTTCCACGCGCCCGAGGAGCACGCGATCGATCCGCGTCGCCTGGTCGCGGCGCTGGCCGCGGCCTGCGGGCGGGCGGGCGTCGAGCTGCGCGAGGGCGTCGAGGTGGCCGAGCTGGTGGTCGAGTCCGGCGCGGTGCGCGGGGTGCGACTCGCCGGCGCCGATGAGCTTCTCGAGGCAGAGGCCGTCGTGGTGGCCGCCGGCGCCTGGTCCGGGACGCTGCCGGGCCTTCCAGAGGAAGCGCGCGTTCCCGTTCGCCCGGTCAAGGGCCAGCTCCTGCGGCTTCGCGACCCCGAGGGCCCCGGGCTGCTGGCTCGCAACCTGCGCTTCGACGCGGCCCAGCGCTCCGGCTACCTCGTGCCCCGCGGCGACGGGCGCTACGTGCTCGGCGCCACCGTCGAGGAGCGTGGCTTCGACACGAGCGTCACCGCCGGCGCCATCCACGACCTGCTGCACTACGCGGCCGAGGTCGTCCCCGGCGTGCTCGAGCTCGAGCTCGAGCAGGTGCTCGCCGGTCTGCGCCCCGGAACGCCCGACAACACGCCGCTGGTCGGCGCGGGCAGGGCGCAGGGGCTCGTGTGGGCCACGGGCCACTATCGCAACGGGATCCTGCTCGCGCCGCTGACCGCGCGCGCGGTGGCCGCGGTGCTGGCCGGCGATCCGCTACCCGGTGAGGCGGCGGCGGCCGATCCGATGCGCTTCGCGCCGGTGGCCGCCGTATGACCACCGTGACGGTCAACGGCGCGCACACCGAGGTCGACCTCGGGGCGACGGTCGCGGACGTCGTGCACGCGCTCGACGCGGCCCGCCGCGGAGTCGCGGTGGCCGTGGGAGGCGAGGTGGTCCCGCGCGGCGAGTGGGAACGGCGCGTGCTCGACGAGGGTGAGCGGGTAGAGGTCGTGCAGGCGATCCAGGGAGGCTGAGGCATGGCTATCGAGCAGTACGACGCGGCCGCGCTGGTGGCGCTCGAGGCGGCTGACCCGCTGACCCTGGGCGGTCGCGAGTTTCGCTCGCGCCTGCTGCTGGGCACGGGCGGGTTCACGCGCATGGAGGCGCTCGCGGCGGCGATCGCGGCCAGTGGCGCGGAGCTCGTGACCGTCGCGCTGCGCCGCATCGACCCCGCGGCGCGCGGCTCGCTGATCGACGTACTCGACGGCGCGGGCGTCCAGCTGCTCCCCAACACCGCGGGCTGCTACACGGCGCGCGACGCGATCCGCACCGCGCGCCTCGCGCGCGAGGCGTTCGAGACCGACTGGGTCAAGCTCGAGGTGATCGGCGACGAGGAGACCCTGCTGCCCGACTCCCCGCAGCTGCTGGAGGCGGCCGAGGTGCTGGTGGACGAGGGCTTCACGGTGCTCCCCTACACCAACGACGATCCGGTTCTGGCGCGGCGCCTGCAGGACGCCGGCTGCGCGGCGGTCATGCCGCTCGGGTCGCCGATCGGCAGCGGCATGGGGATCCGCAATCCGTACAACCTGACGATCATGCGCGAGCGCGTCGACGTGCCGCTGATCCTCGACGCCGGCGTGGGCACCGCCTCCGACGCCGCGCTGGCGATGGAGCTGGGCTGCGACGCGGTGCTGTGCGCGAGCGCCGTCGCGCGCGCGAAGGACCCCGAGGCGATGGCCCGCGCGATCCGCGCCGGAGTCGTCGCGGGCAGGCTGGCGCGCCGCGCGGGGCGGATCCCGCGGCGCCTCTACGCGGAGGCCTCCACGCCGCAGTCCGGCGTGCCCGACCTGTCGTGAGCGCATCGCCGGCGGAGGTCGACGAGCTCATCGATCGCTGGCAGGCCGCCTGGTCGAGCCGCGACCCCGATGCGTTCGTCGACCTGTGCGCGCCCAACGTCCACTACGAGGACCCGCTCACCTCGGAGCCGCTCGAGGGAGCGGCGGCGCTGGGCCGCCACGCGCAGATGCTGTGGACCGCGATCCCGGACGCGCGCCTGGAGCGCACCGGCGCGCGGCTCACCGACGGGAACTTCGTGGCCGCCCCGTGCCGGCTGCTCGGGACGCACCGAGCCAGGCTCGGCCCCTTTCCCCCGACCGGTCGCTCGGTGGTCATCAACGGCGTCTTCTACGGCGAGCTCGAACGCGGCCGCCTGCGCCGCGTGCGCGCCTTCTTCGACGTCTACACCGCCGCGCGCGAGCTCGGCATCATGCCCCGCCCGGGCTCGCTCGGCGAGCGGGCGCTGATCGCACTGCGCGGCTTCGGCGTGCGCCTGGAGCGCTGAGCGTCCGCGTGACCCCGGCGAAAGGCATCGACGAAGGATGAGGGACGGGTCTCGGCCCGCGTCACTCCCTCGTCGATCGCCGTTGGGCCCCGCACGTCACTGCGTGACGACGATCGTCCCCTTCTGGTTGGGGTGGATCTGGCAGAAGTAGGGGATCTTGCCCGGCTTGGTCGGCGTGAAGCTGTAGGTCGAGCCCGGGTTGACCGTTCCCGACGCAGGGCCGGGACCGCTGACGCCCTGCTGCTTGGTCACCGTGTGCGCGACCGAGTCGTTGTTGGTCCAGGTGATCTTCTGGCCGACCTTCGCGGTGATCGTCGCGGGGACGAACTGGATGTTCTGCATCATGACCGCCGGCGCGGCTCCGCCGCTCTTGGCCGCGGTCTTGGGCGTGGAGCTCGAGCTCGAGCTGTTGTCGCTGCTCCCGCCGCACCCGGCGAGCGCGAGCGCGGCCAGCGCGGGCAGGACGGCGAGACGGATCAGCGGGCGGTTCATGGACGCTCCTTCGGGACTGGGCGGGGAACGAACCGTACTACGGCGACTGAGGAGGCCTGGCTCAATCCGGTGCGAGCTCCAAGGCCACGGGCGCGTGATCGGAGAGCGTCCCGCGGTCGAGCACCTCGGGCTCGCCGACCCGCCGCAGGCCGCGCGCGAGCACGTGGTCGACGTCTGAGCGCGCGGCCAGCACGAACCCCGGCACGCGCACGCGGCGCACGTTGAGGTCGCCGCCGAGCACCAGCGGCGCCTCCCCGGCCCAGAGCAGCGCGCTCGCCCGCGCGCGCTCGATGTCCTGCGCCGCCTTGACCGCGTCGTGCACGGTCGCGTGCAGGTTCGCCGCCCAGATCCCGCCTTCGAGCCGTACCGCCTGCATGACGCGGCGCTCCGGGTACAGGCGCAGCCGCCGCACGCGGTGCTCGTATATGCCGCCGCGCACGAGGATCGCGTTCGCCCCGCCCCCGTTCGACTTGATCGCGTCGGGCCAGCGCTCGGCGACGTAGCGCCGCACGGGCAGGCAGGAGTTGCGCGAGGTCAGCGCGGTGCGCTGGGTCGCCCCGGACGCGCGGGCGAGCTCGGGCGGCCACCACGGCGGCACCTCCTGCAGCAGCGCGACGTCCCACGCCCACCCGGCCAGCAGCCCGGCGAACTCGTCCAGCAGCGAGCGCCCCGCCGCGGGGAGGGACCGGCCGTGGAACAGGTTCCAGGTGAGGATGCGCACCGGACATATGCTGTCTTGTTTGACGCGTCATTTCCTCACCGGGGACGAGCTCGACGGCGAGCGCCTGCTCGCGCTCGTGGATCGCGCGCTCGAGCTCAAGGCGGCGCCGCGCGGCTCCTACGCGCTCGACGGTCGCACGATCGCGCTCATCTTCGAGAAGCCCTCGACCCGCACGAGAGTCTCGTTCGAGGCGGGGATCGTCGAGCTGGGCGGCCATCCGATGGTGCTGCGGACCGACGACCTCCAGCTCACGCGAGGCGAGTCCGTGCGCGACACCGCGCTCGTGCTCTCGCGCCACGTGGCGGCGATCGGCGTGCGCACAGGCCCCGACGAGCTGCTCTCAGAGCTCGCGCAGGACGCCACCGTTCCCGTGGTCAACATGCTCACCGCCGGCCATCACCCGTGCCAGGCGCTCGCCGACCTGGTGACGCTGCGCGAGGCGTTCGGCGAGCTCGAGGGGCTGCGCGTGGCATACGTCGGCGACGGGAACAACGTCGCTCGCTCGTTCGCGCTGCTCGGCGCGAAGGCCGGGATCGAGGTGGTCGCGGCGTCGCCGCCCGGCTACGAGCTCGAGCCGGACGCGGGTGCCGAGCTGATCTCGGACCCGGCCGAGGCGGTGCGCGGCGCCGACGCCGTCTACACCGACGTGTGGGTCAGCATGGGCGACGAGGCGACCGCCGCCGAGCGCCGCGCGGCGCTCGCCCCGTACCGCATCGACGACGCGCTGCTCGACCGCGCCGCCGACCGCGCGATCGCCCTGCACTGCCTGCCCGCCCACCCCGGCGAGGAGATCACCGCCGAGGTCCTCTACGGCGACCGCCAGCGCATCTGGGACCAGGCCGAGAACCGCCGCCACGCCCAGAAGGCGCTGCTCGAGTGGCTTGTTCAGAGCTCGTAGTGGCGTGCCGCGTTCACGTGCACGTCGCGCACCTCGCTGCCGAACAGCCGGCCGGTGACCGTGCGGACGCCGGGAGCGCGCATCGCCTGGACCCAGGGGCGCGCGAGCGCCAGCGCCGCCACGTCGGCGGGGCGCGGCCGGTCGAGGCCGGCGAGCGCGCGCAGGTCGCGGGGCACGAGCGCCAGCGCGGCGCTCGCGTAGACGCGTAAGGGGATCTGGATGGCCAGCAGCTCCGGGGTGAGCGGGGGGCGCAGGACGAAATGGATCGCTTCGAGCGCCGGCTCGCTGACGCGCAGCTCCGGGCGCACGGACTCGAAGTACGCGCGCATCTCGGCGACGCTCGCGGGGACCTTTTCCGGCGGCGTCCCGACCAGCGCCGCGATCGGGACGCCCTCGGCGATGTAGCGGTCCTCGCGCTCGGGTCCGAGCGCCGGCGCGAACGCGCGGTGTGCGGCGAGGAACGAGTGCCACTCGACGCTGTGGACCCAGACCTGGGTGTCGGGATCGTCGGCGCTGTACGGGCGCCCGGTCACCGGGTCGGTGCCGCGGATGCGGCGATGGATGCGCCGAACGCGCGCGGCGGCGCCGTGCGCCGTGGACGTGTCCCCGAACACCGTCGCGGCGACGTAGTAGGAGGTCCTGCGCAGGCGGTCGAGCGAGCGGCGGCGGTAGTCGCTGTGCTGGGCTACGCCGGCCATCGCCAGCGGATGCAGCGACTGGATGATCAGGGCGCGCAGGCCGCCGATGAGCGCGGCGGGGTGGCCCACCACGGTCCAGGCGACCGGGTAGGGCCCGAGGATGCCACCGTCGTGGCTCGCCGGCGCTTCCGCACCGTGCGCGGCCTGCACTCCGGCCTCGTCCGCTGCTTCCGCGCCGCGCCCCCTCGTCGCCCGGTCGGCCACTCCGGTCATGGACGCACCCTAGCATTTCTGACAACATACGCTGTCAACTTGACCACCGCGACGACCCGCCCCTACCGAGGCGTCAGCGCCGACCGCCGCCGCGCCGACCGGCGCGCGCGGCTCGTCGAGGCGGGCCTCGACGTGATCGCGACCAAGGGCGCCGAGCGCGCGACGGTGCGCGACGTGTGCCTCGCCGCGGGCCTCACCGAGCGCTACTTCTACGAGGCCTTCCCCGATCGCGACGCCTTGCCCGTCGCGGTCTTCGATCACGTCGCCGAGCAGGCGGCGGGGGTGATCGTGGAGGCGGTGGCCGCCGCGCCCCACGATGCTCGCGCACGCGCACGCGCGGCGATCGCGGCGTTCGTCGACCTCGTCGCGGACGACCCGCGCCGCGCCCGCGTGCTGCTGCTGGGCTCGCTCGAGGACCGCGGCCTGCAGCGGCGCCGGCTGCAGGCGGTGAGCGAGTTCGCGCGCCTGGTCGCCGACCAGGCAACCGCCTTCTACGGCGTGCGCGGGTCGCCGCCGTTGGACGCCGAGCTCACCGCCCACGCGCTCGTCGGCGCGCTCGCCCAGCTCCTGGGCGCGTGGCTGCGCGGCGAGCTCCAAGTCACGCGCGAGCGCCTGGTGGACCACGCCGCCGCGCTGTTCGTAGCCGCGGCCGGCATCCGCTCCGGTCGCGCCGAGTCCGTGCGATAGCCTCGACGACGGGTCGGTCGACAGGAGGTTGTGAATGCCCCAGGCCAAGCGGAGCGGACAGGATGGCTCGAAGAGCACCAAATCCAGCTCCGGCCGCGGATCGTCGTCGAGCAGCACCGCGGCGTCCGACGAGGACGTCCGGCGCGGCTTCGCGGCCTTCCGCGAGTTCGTGCAGCGGGCGATGGAGGGCCAGCTGCACATGGTGATGCTGTCCAGCGAGCGCATCCAGGAGGTCATGGACGACGCCGTCAAGCGCGGGCGGGTCACGCGCGATGACGCCGAGGAGATGGTCCAGGAGATGATCCGCCGCGGGCGGCAGCAGACCGCCGACGTGCTCGCCGAGCTCGAGGGGCTCGCTGATCGCGGGCGCGGCCAGCTCGAGACTGCCGCCACCGCGGCCCGTCGCAGCCCGCCGGCCGACCGCGTGCTGCGCGAGGTCGACCGGGCGCGCCGCGTGGCCGGCATCGGCCAGACGTTCCCGATCCTCGCCTACGACGACCTCACCGCGGCCCAGGTCGCGGAGCGGCTCGCCGACCTGACACCGGCACAGTTGCGCAAGGTCCGCGACTACGAGCGCCGGCACGGCAACCGCAAGTCCGTGCTCAGCGCGGTCGAGGCGAAGCTGGCCTGACGCCCGCGTCGCCCGCCAGGGCGGTGAAGTCGAGCGGCCCGCCGCCGTCGATCGCGTGCGCCAGCTCGTCGGGATCGGGCCGCTGCCCGAGCCCGAAGAGGTCGCGCAGCCACGTGCCGGCCTGCGCCTGCGCCCACCAGCGCGGTCCGAAGCGCTCGCGGAGCGCGGCGCGCAGGCGAGCCTCGAGAGCCCAGGCGCGCAGGTAGCAGGCGACGTAGAACGCTGGATCGACGTCTTCGAGGAAGGTCGCGCGCGGCCACGGTAGGCCGGCGGCGCGCGTGAGGCGGCGCTCGTAACCGGGGGCGAGTGCGTCGAGATGGCCGGCCTCCCCGTGGAGCTCGAGCTCGTAGCCGAGCTTGGCCGCGTAGCGCCGCCGGAAGTACAGCCGCCGCGCGGTCGCGCGCTCGACGAGCGGCTGGGGGTCGGCGACGCCCAGCACCTCCCCGAGCCAGGCCTCGTCCTCCGTGACGTGCTCGAAGAGGAACGCGAACCCCTCGGTCACCGCGTTGTCTCCCAGGCGGCGGAACTCGAACGCGAGCCCGCCGTCGACCGCGGCGTAGTGCTGCGCGTGGCCTCCTTCGTGGAAGAGCGCCGCGTAGTCGTCGCGGCCGCCCATGGGCGGTACGACGAGGTGGACTTCGGCCGGCACGCGCACCGGTGCGCAGAACGCGCGCGGCGACTTGGTCGGTCGCGGCTCGAGGTCGAGCAACACGTTCCCCTGCGCGTTCAGGTCGATGCCCAACCCGCCGAGCGTCGCGCGGAAGGAGGGCAGCAGCCGCTCTGGAGGGTAGTGGGCGTCGGCGGCCGCGTCGCGCAGCCAGCGCGGCAGGTCACTGCGCTGCGCACGGTCCAGTGGGATGCCCGTCGTGCGGCGCAGCTCCGAGTCGAGCCGGCCGGGGTGGCTCGGATCGGTGGCATCCAGGAACGCCTCGCACTGACCGCCGAGCGCGCCGAGGTCGACGCCCGAGAGCTCGCGCCACAGCTCCCGGTAGCTCCCCCACCCGAGCTCGCGCGCGGCGGCGTGCGAGCGCTCCCAGCGCTCGCGCTGGAGCGGCGTCAGCTCGCGCACCACGGCGTCCAGGCGCGCCGTCTCGATCTCGGCCCGCCGCTCGGCGTCGGACTCGTTCATCTGCGCCGCCGGCGCCTCGCGAAGGCCGATGCGCCGTCCGCCGGGCAGCGCGAGGGCGATCGATGCCTCGCGCCGAGCGAGCTCCTCGTCGAGCGCTCGCGTCGCCCGGCCGAGGCGCCCCTCGACGGCGAACCCCAGCAGCAGCCGCGCGCGGCGCGCCTGCTCGCCGCCGTTCGCGGCGGCGTCCTGCCGGCTCTCGCGCAGCGCATCGATCGCGTCGTCGGCGAACAACGCCGCATGGCGCTCGAAGACGCCGGCGACGTCGTAGGTCGCCTTCAGGCCGGCGTAGTGCTCGAGGTACTCGCGGTCGTGCTCCTCGAGGAAGCGCTCGGCCCGCGCCCGGTAGTCGTCGAGATCGAGCCGCACGCGCCTGCCATCCTAGGTTCGCCATGGAGGCGCCGACCCGTACCCGCCCGCAGCGCGGCGAGCTGCTCGAGCTCGATATCGATTCGCTCGCCTTCGGCGGCGCCGGTGTCGCCCGCAGCGACGGCTACGTCGTGTTCGTCGCCGGCGCGGTTCCGGGCGACCGCGTCCGCGCCGAGGTCTCCAAGTCCAAGCGCAGCTTCGCCGAGGCACGGGCGGTCGAGGTCCTGACCGCGGGCCCCGACCGCGTGGCGCCGGCCGCCGACCATCCGGGCGCCCCGTGGCAGGTGCTGCGCTACGAGCGCCAGCTCGAGGTCAAGCAGTCGCTCGTCGACGACGCGCTACGGCGCCTGGGCGGGCTGGACGGATTCGTGCTCGAGCCGATCGTCGCCGCCGACGAGCGCTGGCGCTACCGCAACAAGCTCGAGTACTCGTTCGGGACCGGAGCCGCCGGCGAGCTCGTCTGCGGCTTCCACGCCCCCGGGCGGTGGGACCGGATCGACCCGATCGACGACTGCCTGCTCGCCTCGCCGGCGGGCAACGAGGTGCGCCGCCGCGTGCTGGACTGGTGCCGCGCCCGGGGCCTGACCGCCTACGACCGCCGCACCCACGAGGGCCTGCTGCGCAACCTCGTGGTGCGAGAGGGCCGGCGCACGGGCCAGCTGCAGGTCAGGCTCGTCAGCTCGGAGGGCGAGCTGGACGCGGCCGGGCTGGCCGCGGCGGCAGGCGCGGACGGCTTCTTCTGGACCCGCTCGCGCGCGCCGAGCGAGACGAGTGACGGGGGCGAGACCGAGCACGTCACCGGCGCGCCGGCGCTCGAGGAGGAGCTCGCGGGGCTGAGCCTGCGGATCTCGCCGCACGCGTTCTTCCAGACCAACACCGAGATGGCCGAGCGTCTGTACGCGGTGGCCGGCGACTTCGCGGCGCTGGAGGGGCGCGAGCGGCTCTTCGACCTCTACTGCGGGATCGGGACCGTCGGGCTGAGCATGGCGAGCCGCGCCGCCCAGCTCTACGGCCTCGAGCTCGTGCCCGAGGCGGTGGCCGACGCGATCGAGAACGCGCGCGCCAACGAGATCGACAACGCGAGCTTCTTCGCCGGCGACGTGCGGCTGGCCATGCGCGAGCTGGTCGAGCGCGCCGGCCGCCCGGACACGGTCGTGGTCGACCCGCCCCGCGCCGGTCTGTCGAAGAAGGTGGTGCGCCGCGTCATCGAGGCCGCGCCGCGCCGGATCGTCTATGTCTCCTGCAACCCGACCACGCTCGCGCCCAACGCGGCCCAGCTCGTCGAGGCGGGCTACACGCTGCGCCGCGTGCGCCCGGTCGACCTCTTCCCGCAGACCCCGCACATCGAGTGCGTGGCGCTGCTCGAGAGGGCCTAGCCGGCGCTGCACCCCTGGGGGTTCGGCGCGGCGCGATCGTAGGCGTCCACCACCGCCTTCCAGGGGGAGCTTCACAGGCGCGCGCCCAAGATCGTCGGCTCGACCTGGAGCTCGACCCCGAGCGCGTCGCGCACGCCGTCGCGGATCTCGCGGGCGAGCGCGAGCAGCTCGGCGGTCGTGCCGCCGCGGTTGGTGAGCGCGAGGCTGTGCTTGGAGGAGATGCGCACGCGCCCGTCGCCGTAGCCGCGGTGAAAGCCCGCGCGCTCGATCAGCCACGCGGCCGAGGTCTTCACGTGGCCCTCGGCGTCGGGGAACGCGGGCGGGGCGGCGCCGGCGCGTCGCCGCAGGTCCGCGAACTGCTCGTCGGAGAGCACCGGGTTGGTGAAGAACGAGCCCGCGCTGACCGTGTCCGCGTCGGAAGGGTCGAGGACCATGCCCTTGGCCCGCCGCAGGTCGAGCACTGCGTCGCGGACCGCGGCCAGCGGCGCGCGCGCGCCGATCTCCACACCGAGCGCCTGCGCGAGCTGCGCGTAGCGGATCGGCTCGCCGAGCTCGCCCGGGCGCAGCGCGAGCTCGACCTCGAGCACGACCCGCTGGCCGGGCTCGCGCTTGAACGCGCTCGTCCGGTAGCCGAAGCCGCACTGCTCGGGCGCGAGCTCGTCGATGCTCCCCGTACTGCGGTCGAGCACGCGCACGCGCGTAATGACGTCGCTGACCTCCTGGCCGTAGGCGCCGACGTTCTGGATCGGCGTCGCGCCCGTGGAGCCGGGGATGCCGGCGAGGCACTCGACGCCGGCGAGGCCCGCCGCGACGCAGCGCGCGACCAGCCCGTCCCAGTCCTCGCCGGCCTGGACGACCACGCCGCTGCCCGCGAGCCCCACTCCGCGCGTCGCCACACGCACCACCGTCCCCGGCCAGCCGGCGTCGGGCAGCACGACGTTGCTGCCGCCGGCGAGCAGCAGCAGCGGCTCCTCGGCGTCCCCGACCGCCTCGACGAGCTCGTCCTGGGTGCCGGCCTCGATGAGGCGCCGCGCGTGGCCGCCCAGGCGCAGCGTGGTCAGCGGAGCGAGCGGGACGTCGTGGGCGACACGCATCACGCGCACGCTACTTCGCGGTCCCGACCGCGCCGCCGCTCGGCGCGTCCCCTACGACATGCGTTCTTCGAGGTACCGCGCGATGTGCGGGTTGACGAGCTCGGGATGGGTGAGGTTCGAGGCGTGGCCGGCGCCTTCGATCAGCACGAGCTCGGCGTCGGGAAGGCCCGCGGCGAGCGCCTCCGCGCGGTCCACGCTGATCGACGCGTCGTCGTCGCCGTGGATCACGATGGCCGGCACGCGGATCTCCGGCAGCCGGTCGAGGAGGTCCTCGCGTCCGGCGAGCGTGGTGAAGAGCTGCTGGACGTTGTCGGGCTGCAACTGCTTCCAGCTCTCCTTCCAGCGCCCGGCGCCGTCGTAGCCCTTGCCGAGGATGATCCCCTCGATCGTCGCCGCCAGCTCGTCGTCCATGCCCTGCGTGAGCCAGCGCTCGAGCAGCTGCTGGTAGTAGGGCATCAGCTCCGGGTTCTCGGTCCCGGCCTGCGTGTCGATGAGGATCAGTCCCTGCACGAGCTCGGGATGCGCAAGCGCCGCGCGCAGGCTGAGATAGCCGCCCTGCGACATGCCGGCGAGCACCGCGCGCTTTATGCCGAGCGACCGCAGCAGGGCAGCGAGGTCGTCGGCCGAGTCCCAATACGTGAAGGGTGCCGTCGCGTCGCCGGTCTTCCCATGGCCGCGCTCGTCCCAGGCGATGCAGCGGTGGCGTCCCGAGAACGCCTCGACTTGAGCGTCGAACATCGTCTGGTCCATGAACAGGCCGTGTGAGAACGCGATCGCAGGCGCGCCGTCGCCGGTGTCCTCGTAGAACAGCCGCTGGCCGTTGAGCTCCGCGTGGGGCATCGTGCTCCTCCGTTGGTGGAAGCGCGAACCTACCCGTTCACCGCGGCCTGATTGCATACACCCGTGTCGAACGTGCTGACCTCGGAGGAGCTCGCCGAAGCGCTGGCGGCTGCGCTCGCCGAGCAGCTACCGGGACCGGTCGAGGTGCGCGGGCTCGAACGGCTCACCGGCGGAGCCAGCCGCGAGACGTGGTCGTTCGACGCCGTCGACTCCAACGAGGACCGCTACGCGCTCATCCTCAGACGCGACTTCCCGGAGCGTACGGAGCCGGGCGACCAGGCCGTCGGTGAGCTCGAGCGCTCCGTCGAGCTCGCGCTCCATCGCGCGCTGCATGCCGCCGGCGCGCCCGTCCCGCGGCCGCTCGGGCCGCTCCCCGAGCAAGCGGGTCTGCGCGACTGCTACGTGATGGAGCGAGTCGACGGCGAGAGCCGGCCACGCGCGATCGCGCGCAAGCCGGAGCTCGCCGACGTCCGAGCACGCCTGGCGGTGGACACGGGACGCGCACTCGCGACGATCCATGCGGTCGACACCGTCGAGCGTCCCCGGCCTGCCGTACAGCGGCCCGGACGAGCAGCTCGCGCTCGTGCGGCGGATGCTGGACCAGGGTCCGGCGCCGCGCCCCGCGCTGGAGCTGGGCCTGCGGTGGTGTCGCGAGCGCAGGCCCGAGCCGTCGGGCGAGCCGCGGCTGGTCCACGGCGACTTTCGCAACGGGAACCTGATCGTCGGCGACGACGGTCTCCGCGCGGTGCTCGACTGGGAGTACGCGCATCTGGGGGAGCCGCTCGAGGACATCGGCTTCATCTGCATGCGTCCGTGGCGGTTCGGCAACGACGACGCCGAGGCCGGCGGCTTCGGGCCGCGAGCGGATCTATACCGCGCTTACGAGCAGGCGGGTGGCGAGCCCGTTGATCCTGAGCTCGTCCGCTTCTGGGAGGTCCTGGGCAGCCTCAAATGGGGAGCGCTGTGCGTGCTGCGCGGCATGGAGCACGCATCCGGCCAGAAGCGGTCCGTGGAGCTCGCGGCGATCGGCCGCCGGGTGGCCGAGACCGAGTACGACCTCCTCGAGCTGCTGACCTGATCGTGCCCGTCGATCGTCCCGCAGCCAACGAGCTGATCGCATCCGCCGCGGAGCACCTGGCGGTCGACGTGCGCCCGGCGCTGGACGGGCACCGAGCGTTCGAGGCGCTGATCACGGCCAACCTGCTGGCCATCGCGTTGCGCGAGCTCGAGCTCGGGCCCGAGCTGCGGGCCGCCGACCAGCGCGACCTCGCGCGTCTGCTGGGACGCGACGGCTCGCTCGAGGAGCTCGAGGCGAGCCTGGCCGCGCAGATCCGTGGAGGCGAGCTCGGAGACCGCTGGACGGAGGTCCTCGCCGTGCTTCGCGAGAGCGCTCGGCGTCGGCTGCGCATCGCCAATCCCCAGTACCTGCCCGAGGAGGCCTGATCACGATGGACTTCGAGCTGTCCGAGAAGGTGGTCGAGCTTCGCGATCGCCTCGTGGCGTTCATGGACGAGCGCGTGTACCCGGCCGAGCCCGAGGTGCGGGAGTTCGTCGAGCGTATGGGCGGCGACCGGATCGCGCCCGTGATCGAGGACCTAAAGCGCGCGGCGCGCGAGGCCGGGCTGTGGAACCTCTGGATGCCCGACCCCGAGTACGGACCGGGACTCTCCAACCTCGAGTACGCACCGCTGTGCGAGGTCATGGGGCGTTCGCTGATCGGCCCGGAGGTCTTCAACTGCAGCTTCCCCGACACCGGCAACATGGAGGTGCTCGCCCTGTTCGGCAGCCCCGAGCAGAAGGAGCGCTGGCTGTATCCGCTGCTCGAGGGCGAGATCCGCTCGGCGTTCGCGATGACCGAGCCCGGAGCGGCATCGTCGGACCCCACCAACATCGAGTCCACGATCGCCCGCGACGGCGACGGCTACCTCGTCAACGGGCACAAGTGGTACATCACCGGCGCGTCCGATCCTCGCTGCGAGGTCTTCCTCTTCTTCGGGCTCTCGGAAGCCGGCGCGCCACGCCACGCACGCCATTCGCTGATCCTCGTGCCCGCCCGTGCTCCGGGAGTGGCGGTCGTGCGCAACATGCGCGTCCTGGGCTTCGACGACGCGCCCTCGGGACACGCGGAGGTCTCCTTCGAGGAGGTACGGGTCCCGTCGGCGAACATGCTCCTCGGCGAGGGTCGGGGCTTCGAGATCGCTCAGGCGCGCCTGGGTCCCGGGCGCATCCACCACTGCATGCGCGCCGTCGGCATGTGCGAGCGCGCGTTGGAGCTCATGGCCGACAGGGCCCTCACGCGCACGGCGTTCGGTCAGCGCCTGGCGGACATGGGCGTGGTGCGCCACCAGATCGCCGAGTCGCGCATCGAGATCGAGCAGCTGCGGCTTCTTACGCTGCATACGGCGTGGATGGTCGACCGTGTCGGGGGACGCGCTGCGCGCTCCCAGCTCGCCCAGCTCAAGGTCGCCGCCGCCAACACGGGCCAGAGGGTGCTCGACCGGGCGATCCAGGTCCACGGCGCCGCCGGGCTCTCCCAGGACCTGCCGCTGGCCCAGATCTACGCCGGAATGCGCGCGCTGCGCTTCGGCGACGGGCCCGACGAGGTCCACCGCGAGACGATCGCCAAGCTCGAGCTCAAGGGAAGGACCGATGCACTAGCGTCCCGGCGGTGACGCCCGCCTCCTGGGAGGAGAGAGCGCTGCCGGACCCGCCCGCGGGGCTGTCCGCGGCGGAGGCGCAGGCGCTCACCGAGGCGCTCGAGACCGAGCTCCAGAAGCAGTCCGAGCTGCTCGACGAGTCGCTTGCGAACGTGTTCGAGCACATCCCGTGGCTGCTGCGCGGGCCCGTGCGCAGGCTCGCCGGGGCATGATCGCGGCGGCGCTGGAGGGGCGCGCCGAGATCGCCAAGCTCGCGCGCCTGCTCGCGCTCGAGCCCGGCGCGCTCGAGTACCTCGAGGCGGCGGGGCCCGATGACATCGCGCGCTATCGCGAGCAGGCCACGAACCTGCTCTACGACGCCGACCGCGTGCGGCTCAAGCGCATGGCTGACGCGAGCCGCCTGCTCCCCTCGCAGGTGCTGGCCACGATCGGCGAGAGGACGCTCGGGCCGCTGCTGTGCGCGCGGCTCACCGGCCTGCTCGACCCGCGGCGCGCGATCGAGATCGCCGAGCACCTTCCCCCGCCGTTCCTTGCCGAGCTCGGCGCCGAGATGGATCCGCGGCGCGCCACGGAGGTGATCTCCGGCATGGACCCGGAGCAGGTGGCCGAGGTCGCGGGCGAGATGGCGGTTCGCGGCGAGCACGTGGCGATGGGGCGCTTTGTCGCCCACCTCTCCGACCCCGCGCTGGCCGCGTGCGTGGAGATCGTCGGCGACGCCGACCTGCTCCGCATCGGGCTCGTGCTCGAGGGCAAGGAGCGGCTCGCCCAGATCGCCGAGCTGCTGTCCGAGAAGCGGCTCGTCGCCCTCGCCCGCGCGGCCGTCGACGACGGCCTGTGGCCGGAGCTGCTCAACCTCGCCGAGCATCTGCCCGAGGCCGAGCGCTGCCGGCTCGCGCGGGTCGTGTTCGGAGCGCTCGAGGACGAGGAGATCCCCGACCTCGCGCGGACGGTCGAGGCCGAGGGGCTCGTCGAGGCGGTTCACCCGCTGGTGGCGTGCCTCGACGATGCCGCGCGCGAGCGAGTGGCCGAGCTCGCGCCGCAGCTCGCCTGAGCGAGTCCGTCGCCCCACGCAGCGGGCCGCTAGAGTCGCCCGCCGTGCTCGCCGCGGTCATCGAGGACGGACAGGTCAGCTCGCAGGAGCGACCCGATCCCGCGCCGGGCACGGGCGAGGTGCTGGTCCGCGTGCGGGCGGCGGGCATCAACGGCGCCGACCTCCTCCAGCGCCGCGGGCTCTACCCGGCGCCGCCGGGCTCGCCGTCCGACATCCCGGGCCTCGAGCTCGCGGGCGAGGTGGTCGCACGGGGCTCGGACGCCGAGCGCTTCGCCGAGGGCGACCGCGTGATGGCGGTCGTCGGCGGCGGGGGCCAGGCGGAGCTCGCGGTCGTCCACGAGCGCGCGGCCACGCCGGTGCCGGCGGCGCTCGACTGGCGGCGCGCCGGCGGCGTGCCCGAGGTGTTCACGACGGCCCACGACGCGCTGTTCACCCAGGGCGGCCTGCAGGTAGGCGAGCGTCTGCTCGTGCACGGCTCGGCCGGCGGCGTGGGAACCGCCGCCGTGCAGTTGGGCCGCGCCGCCGGCGCGGAGGTGGTCGCGACCGTGCGCCGCGAGGAGGCGCGCGCGGAAGTGGCGAAGCTGGGGGCGAAGGCGGTCGATCCCGAGGGCTTCGCTGACGAGGGCCCGTTCGACGTGATCCTCGAGCTGGTCGGTGCGCCCAACATTCCGGCGAACGTCGGCGCGCTCGCCACCGGTGGTCGCATCTGCGTGATCGGGATCGGCGCCGGCGCGAAGGCCGAGCTCAACCTCGGCGCGCTGATGGGTAAGCGCGCCCGCGTGACGGGCTCGACCCTGCGCGCGCGGCCGCTCGAGGGCAAGGCGGTCGCGGCGCGCGCGCTGGAGCGCCACGTGCTGCCTCTGTTCGACCGCGGCCTGATCGACGTGCCCGTCGCGGAGACCTTCCCGCTCGAGCAGGTGTCGGACGCCTACGAGCGCTTCGCGGCCGGCGGCAAGCTGGGGAAGATCGTCCTCGAGCTGGGCTGAGGAGCTAGACGCCCTCTTCGAGCGTCGGATCCTCCTCGGCCACCGGGACCTCCTCGGCCGCGTGCACCGAGCACAGCGGCCGGCCGCCGGACTCGAGCGTTGTCTCGATCTCGCGCTGAGTCAGGGGCGCGCCGCACTCCTCGCAGCGGCGAGGGATCGCAGGGTCGAGCGTGTGCTCCTCGAGGTCGGCCATTCCCGTGGAGACTAGTACGGCGGCAGCTCTGAGTACCACTGCCCGAGCATGCGGAACGAGCTCCAGAACGCGCGCTTGCTCGGCTCGTCGTCGAGGGCCTCGTCGATGTTTGGCACCACGAGCGCGTCGATCGACGGCGTGAGCTCCTGGATGACGCCCTGCTCGGGTTCCACCGTCCGCGCCAGCGGCACGTCGAGCTCGTTGAGAACCGCGAGCGCGTCGTCGCCCATCGCCACCACGATCCGTGGCTGGACGATCGCCAGCTCCTCGACAACACGCGCCACGCAGGCGGGATCGGCCACCGCCGGGTCCCCGACCGGACACTTCACGCAGAGCGTCCCGTACACGGACAGCGGATCGATGCTCAGGCGCCGCAACGACTTCATCAGCGCGGTGCCCGAGCGACCGTAGAAGGCGACGCCCTCCTCGATCTCGGCCGGTCGCGCGGCGTGCTTGAGGAGGAAGACGTCGGCCTGGGGATGGCCCGAGCCGAGCACCGGCATCAGGTTCCCGCGCGGGCAATGGGGGCAGGCCTGCAGGTCGCGCGTGAAGGAGTTCAGCTCGCGGATCGCCCGCTCGAGGTACTTCTCACGGATCTCGTCGTCGGTCGCGGGCATCGGCCCACCACCATTAGACGGCTCGGGTCCCGCTCCTTGCCGGTGCATCAGGACTTGCGCCGCGCGCCGACCTTGGTCTGCAGGAACTTGAGCGCCTGGACGTAGAGCAGGTTGGCCGGCTTGCGGACGATGTCGGCGTCGCGCAGCGACTCGAGGAACTCCTCGGGACCGTCGAAGTCGCGCATGCGGATACGGGCGCTGCCCAGGCCCTGCACGACGTGCGCGTCGGACCCCGCGCCGGCCGGGATCCGGTACTTGGCGGCGAAGCGGGCAGCCTCCTCATTGAAGCGCCCGACCGCGACCCGCGGGTTGTAGACCTCGATCGCGTCCACTTCGTCGACGACGCCGAGCAGGTGCTCGTAGTCGGGTACGGAGTGCATGCGGTCGAACGGGTGGGGGACGTAGACGAGCCCGCCCTGGCGCTTGATCTCGGCGATCGTGTCGGCCAGCGACATCCCGCGCGCGATCTTCTCCTCGATGAAGAGCCCGATGACCTCGCCCTGGTCGGCGGTCTTGACCTCCTCGCCGACGATCACCTTGATGCCCTCTGCGCGCCTGTGGGCCTCGAGCGCGCCCGAGATCTCGTTGTGGTCGGTCACCGCGATCGCGCCCAGGCCGCGCTCGCGGGCGGCGGCGAGCAGCGCGTCGACGGGCGTCGCGCAGTCGTGCGAGTGGTCGGTGTGCATGTGCAGGTCGACGTCGATCAGAGGTCGGTTGCGCAGGCGCTCGCGGACCTTCGGGCGGGCACGGTCGTCGTGGCGGCGGGCCGCGAGGCCGGCGTAGACCTCCTCGAGCTGGTCGGCGACGCGCCCCCAGCCGAGCCGCTTGCGTGCTTCCTCGGCTCCGCCGCGAAGGCGTTCGCGCAGCTGCGTGTCGTCGACCAGCCGCGCGAGCTGGCCGGCGAGCGTCTGGACGTCGCGGGGCTCGAACAGCAGACCGCGCTCGCCCTCGAGCAGGACCTCCTCGTAGACGCCCAGCCGTGCGGCGACGGGGATCGCGCGCGCGCCGAGCGCCCGCACGAGCAGCCCGGGCGCCGGCGCCAGGCCGCCCGAGGCGCACACCAGCACGTCCGCCGATGCCAGCACCTCGTCCCCGGAGCACTCGTCGGGGCCGGTGAAGGTGACGCGCTCGCGCAGCGCCGGGCTGAGCGTGGAGGCGGTGGTCGCCCCCTCGGACGACCACACCGTCGCGCGCCAGGGACGCTCGCCGCCCAGCCGCCGCAGCGCGCGCAGGAACAGCCGCTGCGCCGGGCGTTCCTCCTCGAGGATGAAGGCGATGTTCAGCGGGTCGCCCTCGGGCCGCTCGGGGAGCACGTCGGCGCCAGGGGGGACGAGCCGGTAGTCGGCCGGGAAGTAGCGCTGCATGAGGTCGCGGGTGGCGCCGAAGCTGGCGGTGCGGCCATCGAGTCGCCCGAACACCAGCTCGACCACGCGCCGCGCAACCTGGGTCGAGAGCACGCGCTCGGTGGGCGCGTGGAAGGTGCCGACGTTGAGCGCGCGCGAGTTGCGCAGAGCGGCGCTGGAAGTGCTCGGCGCGAACGGCTCATGCACGTGCACGAGGTCGAACGGCGCGACGCCCAGCAGCTCCTCGACCGTGCGCGCGACGTCGATCGGCAGCGAGCGCCGCCTCGCGGACGCGAACGGCAGCACCTCGCCGACGCTCAGCACGCGGGGACCGTCCTTGGTGCCGAGCAGCGCGCCGGGATCGTCACGAGCGGCCCGCACCGCGCGACGCGACGCCCGCACCGCGGCCTCGGAAGACGACGGCGCGACGATCGTCACCCGATGCCCGCGTCCGGTCAGCTCCTCCGCGACCCGGCGCACGAACAGATTGACCTCGTTGTGCGCCTCCCAGGCGTACGGCGTCACCTGGGCGACGGCGAAGGGCTCGGGCGGCACGGGCCGGAGGATAGAGCGGGGCGCTTGACCCGCCGCCCCCACCATGGTCTCATCGGCCCATGCCGGATTACATCATCGTCGGCGCAGGTTCCGCCGGCTGCGTGCTCGCCGCGCGCCTGACCGAGGATCCCGACGCCAGCGTCACCCTGATCGAGGCCGGCCCGCCGGACACCGCGGACAACATCCACATCCCGGCCCAGTTCGGCTCGCTGTATCGCACCGCGGTCGACTGGGACTACGCGACCGTGCACGAGCCCCAGTGCGATCGCCGCCGGATCTACCTGCCGCGCGGCAAGACGCTGGGCGGGTCCTCGTCGATCAACGCGATGGTCTACATCCGCGGCGCGCGTGCCGACTACGACGAGTGGGCTGCCGGTGGGGCGCGCGGCTGGAGCTACGCCGACCTGCTGCCCTACTTCAAGCGCGCCGAGGACAACGAGCGCGGCGCCGACGCGTTTCACGGCGCCGGCGGGCCGCTGGCGGTGAGCGAGGAGCGCTCACACAACGAGATGAGCTCTGCCTACCTCGAGGCCGCGCAGGCCTGCGGCCACCCGCTCAACGAGGACTTCAACGGTGCCTGCCAGGACGGCGTCGGCCACTACCAGGTCACGTGCCGCGACGGACGCCGCTGCAGTGCGGCGGTCGCCTACCTGCACCCCGCGATGGAGCGTCCGAACCTCACCGTCGAGACCCACCTGCAGGTCCACCGCGTGCTGTTTGAGAACGGCCGCGCGGTGGGCGTGGCCGGCGAGCGTCTGTCGGAGCCGATCGAGCTGCGCGCCGACCGCGAGGTGATCCTCGCGGCGGGCGTCCTACAACTCGCCGCAGCTGCTGATGCTGTCAGGCGTCGGGCCGGCGGAGCTGCTCGAGTTCCTGCTCCTCGACGTGGTCCTCGACCAGCCACTCGTCGGCCAGAACCTGCAGGACCACGCAAACGCCGGCGGCGTGTGGCTGAGCTCACAGCCGGCCAGCCTGCTGCTGGGGATCGAGCCGCAGAACATCGAGCTGTGGACCGAGGAGGGCCTCGGACCGCTCGCCTCGAACGTCGCCGAGGTCGGTGGCTTCGTGCGCACCGTCGACGGCCTGCCCGCGCCGGACATCCAGTTCCACGCCGCGCCGGGGGTGTTCGCCGACGAGGGCCTGACGCCGGTGCCCGAGCACGGCTTCTCGTCGGGCGCGTGCGTGCTCAAGCCCGCGAGCCGGGGAAGCGTCTCGCTGGCCAGCGCCGACCCCACCGCCAAGCCGCTGATCCGCCACGAGTACTTCTCCGAGGCCTCGGACATGGAGACGATGATGCGCGGCGTGCGGATGGCGCTCGAGATGTGCCGCATGGAGCCGCTCGCCCAGTACTGCGAGACACCGTTCGCGACCTGCGAGGACCCCGACGACGACGACGCCCTGCGCGCCCACATCCGCAACTACGTCCAGACCCTCTATCACCCGACCAGCACGTGCGCGATCGGCTCGGTCGTCGACACGGAGCTGCGCGTGGAGGGCATCGAAGGACTGCGCGTGGTAGACGCCTCGGTGATGCCGAGCATCGTGCGCGGCAACACCAACGCGCCGACGATCGCAATCGCCGAGCGAGCCTCGGACCTCATTGCCGGCCGCACGCCGCTCGCGCCGGAGGAGCCGGCGGCGGCGGGCGAGCCGGCCGCGGCGTAGGGGCGCGGAGCGAACGGCGGGCGACGAGGGGGAAGGGCGGCGGCGGGGGAGCCCGTCGGCGTGGAGGGGCGCGGCGAACGGCGGGCGACGAACGGGAAGGAGCCTGGCGCGGCGGTCGCTTCCGCGCTCCCGCGCTCCCGCGCTTCCGCCTTGCGGTCGCTGCGGCGCTTCCGCCGAATCATCCAGAGCCCCAGCCGGAGGCCGGTAGCCCGCCTGCCCACGTGGCTCAGCGCGGGGGCCACGGGCCCAGCGGCGTGCCTATCTCCCACTCGTGGCCGAAGGGGTCGACGGTCCGGCCCAGGCGCCAACCGTGTTCCTCTGCGACCGGGGATCTCGGGGTGGCGCCGGCGCGGATCGCCTGCTCGTAGACAGCGTCGGGGTCGTCGACGACGAGCAGGATCCGGCCCGTCGAGCCGCTGATCTCGTTCGGGCTGAAGCGGTTCATCCGCGGGTCCGCCCTCGCCACCCAGAACGCCGCGTCGCCGACGGCGAGCTGCGCGACGATGTCGTCTCCCTCTCCCACTCGATGAAGCACGCTCGCGCCGAACGCCGCCTCGTAGAACGCGACGGCCGCACTGGCGCGGTCGACCCACAGCTCGGGTTGGATGCCTGGGGTCATCCTCGGCGCGCAATCAACGTCGCATGCGGGTTTCGCACAGGAGGTGCGTGGCGAGGGGTAGGTCGAGGCGGTCGCCGGTCCAGCCGGCGACGGCGGTCGTGTGATCGATTTGGGTGCCTGCGCGGTGGCCGTGGGCGGTTGCGGGGTCGAGGTTGCCGCCCGGGCGCCTGGGTACCTCGCGGATGCGCCGCCCGTCGGGTCGGAAGAAGGCGATGCGACCGTTGTTGGGGCGCCGTACGGCAAAGCCGCCCTCGTGGATGAGGGTGTGGTGGTGGCGGCAGAGCAGGAGCAGGTTGCCCTCGCTGGTCTTGCCGCCGTGCGCCCAGTGCTGGATGTGATGGCCGTCGAGGTGTCGGCGTTGCCGGCAGCCGGGGAAGCGGCAACACCCGTCACGGGCCTCCAGCGCGCGCCGGATGTGAGCCGGGATGCTGCGCGTTCGCCGACCCACCGACAGCGGCCGGCCGTGCCGGTGGGAGACCGAGACCAGGCCACCGTCGCAGCCCAGGCGCCGTGCCACCTCGGGCGCGATCGCCCGGCCGTCACGGCTCTCGCACTGCCCCGGGGCGTCGGCAACGAGCGTTTCGAGGTCGACGTGCACTACGAGCTGATGCCGTTCGGCGCCAGGCACCCGAGAACCACCCGCCCGAAGCGCCCGCTCGGACATCGCGACCAGCGCATCGGCCATCTTCGCCGCGTAGGGCGGCCGCGGCGGCGCTTCCGCGGAATCATCGTCGGCGTGCGCGGAGCCGTCGGGCGGCGCTTCCGCGGAATCATGCTCGGCGGCCGCTTCCGCCGGGCGCTCGGGCGGCGCTTCCGCGGAATCATCGCCGCGTCCGCTCGTGGCAGGTGCCGTGTCGGCAGTCTCCTGATCGCGGAGTAGGTCGCGAGTGGCGCGTACCGCCTCCAGCACCGCTTCTCCCTCGGCGACCGGCAGGCGCGCCTGGATCACGAGCATGCCGCGGTCCTCCCACCAGTCCAGCGATCGCCGCGCGTGGGCGTCCGACGCCTCCTCCATCTGTTCCCAGGCCTTGCGGTACCCGCGCGTGAGGCGGTCGAGTTGTGCGGCGGTGCAATGGCGCGCCATCTCGACTAGATCGGGCTCGACCTCCGGGGTTGCGACCCTCGTGAGCGCGCGCGCCTGGGAGTAGCTGAAGCGACCGGCGGCGAACTCCGCGCGCACGAGCGGCAGCTCCTCCAGCGCGCGCGCCACTCGTAAATGCTCGCGCGCGGTGACAGGAGAGATGCCGCACCGCCAGGACAGCCAATCCGCGCACGACTTCGATCCCCACGCTCGCCACCCCCCGCGGCGGTCGTACTCGCCGACGAGCACCAGGAAGCGCGCGGTGGCGGCATTGAGATGCCCCGCGAGCGTCGTGATCTCGTCCTCCAACCGCTCGATGGCGACCGGTTCACCCGCCGGCTCATGAGCGCCATCCGGTCCCTGCGCGACGAACATATGTTCGCATCATACGCGCGCGCCCGGACGGAACCGAGCGGGGGAGCGGCGAGTCGCAGGTGCGAGCCGGCGCTACTCCGCCCCTTTTCCCCTCGTCGACGCCGCTCGCTGGACCAACCGCCCCGCGAGGGCGCTACTTCGCCCCCTGCTTCTCCTTCTTCGCCGCCTTCCCGGGCGCACCCTTCGGCGCGGTCCCGGGCCTGCGTGCGTGCTCGGCGATGAACGCCTCGGTCAGGTCGCGCGCGTCGGAGTCGGGGCGCTGGTGCATCGGTGACTTCATGAGGTAGGAGCTGGGGCCGTCGAGCTGGCCGCCGACGCCGTGGTTCAACGCCAGCTTGCAGCAGCGCACCGCGTCGATGACGATGCCGGCGGAGTTCGGCGAGTCCCATACCTCGAGCTTGAGCTCGACGTTCAGCGGCACGTCGCCGAAGGCCTGGCCCTCGACGCGGATGTGGGCCCACTTGCGGTCGGTCAGCCACGGCACGTAGTCCGAGGGGCCGATGTAGACGTCGTCCTTGGGCAGCTCGTGACCCATGATCGAGGTCACGGCGTTGGTCTTGGAGATCTTCTTGGACTCCAGCCGCTCGCGCTCGAGCATGTTGTAGAAGTCCATGTTGCCGCCGACGTTGAGCTGCGAGGTGCGCAGCATCTTCACGCCGCGGTCGTGGAACAGGCGCGCGAGGTTGCGGTGCACGATCGTCGCGCCGACCTGCGACTTGATGTCGTCGCCGACGATCGGGAGGCCGGCCTTTACGAAGCGCTTGTTCCAGTAGTCCTCGCGGGCGATGAACACCGGGATGCAGTTCACGAACCCGCAGCCCGCCTCGAGCACCTGCTCGACGTACCACTTGGTCGCCTGCTCGGAGCCGACCGGCAGATACGAGACGACGACGTCGGTGTGGGTCTCGCGCAGGATCCCGACGATGTCGTCGGTCGGTCCCGGGGCCTTGGTGATCTTCTCCTTGAGGTACTTGCCCAGGCCGTCGTGCGTCATCCCACGGTGTACCGGCACGTCCAGCGCCGGCACGTCTGCGAACTTCAGCGTGTTGTTCTGCCCCGACCAGATCGCCTGCGAGAGGTCCTTGCCGACCTTGTCGGCGTCGATGTCGAACGCGGCCGAGAACTCGATGTCGCGGACGTGGTAGCCGCCGAGGTCCACGTGCATCAGTCCCGGCACCGGCTCGGCCGAGTCGGCGGCGCGGTAGTACTCGACGCCCTGCACGAAGGAGGAGGCGCAGTTGCCGACGCCGATGATCGCGACCCGAACCTTGTCGCGCTTGTAGCGGGCGGCGCCGTTCGCCGTCGCCTTCCCGTTGGTCTTGCCGTTCTTGCTCAAGGTCGTCCTTTCGATAAATGCGGCGACCGGAGAAACCCCGAGAGGGCCTACCCGGTTACACCTCACTCACGCGGCCGACAGGGCTTTGAGCTCGCGGCGGACGTGGAAGATGCGCTGGAAAGTCGTGATGATCGCGAGCACCGCGAGCACGTAGACGGCCGGCTTCAGGAGCTCGAAATCGCCCAGGCCCGCCCCCTTCGCGAAGACCAGCCCGGCGGAGAGGATAACGACGCGCACCGCGCGGCTCGCGATCCCGACCTTGCACTCGACGCCCAGCGCCTCGGCACGCGCGCGGGTGTAGGAGACCATCAGCGAGAACAGCACGGCGGCCACGACCGCGGCCACGGCCGCCTCGTCGCCGCGGCTCGCGAAGTACGCGCCGACAGCGCACAGGACGATGCCCTCCTCCATGCGGTCGAGCGTCGAGTCCAGGAAGGCGCCGAACGGCGTGCCCTTGCCGGACATGCGCGAGTAACGGCCGTCGAGCGTGTCCATGATCGAGCCGACGATGAACGCGATCCCGCCCAGGAAGAACAGGCGCTGCCACACGAGCGCGGCCGCCACGAGGTTGAGGACCAGGCCGGTCATCGAGATCGCGTTCGGGGTCAGCCGCGACTCGATCAGCCGCGTGCGCATCTGGGCCGAGATCTCCTGCGTCGACTGGCCCGACCGGCGCGGCGGGCGGGGGGGCCGTTCCCGCGCCCGGCGCGGGGCGCGGGAGGCCATCAGGCCGGCGCCTCAGCCGTGCGCGAGAAGGCCCACGCCTCGGGACGGGCGCGAGCCAGGAGCCAGTGTGCGGTCAGGGCGGAGACCCCGGCGACCATCGCGCCGAGGGCAGCGTCGAACCACCAGTGGTTGGCGGTCGCGATCACGATGAAGGTGACGACCAGCGGGTAGAGCGACCACAGGATCTTGAGGATCAACGGCTGGAGGAGCCTCGCCAGCGAGAGGCCGATCATGAGCGCGAAGCACACGTGCATCGACGGAACCGCGGCGAAGGGGTTGAACAGCGCCGAGGCGGTGCCGGTGTCGGCGTTGATGCCGGTGAACTGCTGGACCGAGTCCTGGAAGCCCCACTCCGGGAACAGGCGCGGCGGCGCGGTGGGGAAGACGAGGTAGCCGACGAGCGCCAGCCCCATCGCGATGCAGAACATGTTCCGGACGAAGTAGAACGAGTCGTTGCGGAACAGGTAGATGAAGATCAGCGACGCGACCGTGATCGTGAAGTGCGAGTTGATGTACATCCAGCTCGCGGTGTCGATCAGCCACGACTTCCCGCTGGCCCATGCCTGCACACTCGGCTCGACGAATGCGTGCAGTGCCCGCTCCATGTCGATGATGTCGCGCGCGTGCTCGTAGGAGGCCGTCGCGCGGCCGTCGACCGCACCGCGAACGATGCGGTACAGGTAGTAGGCCCCGGCGAAGAGCGCGAACTGCCGCAGTGCGTCGAGCGGGCCGCGCGGCAGGATCCTCGCCTGGAGCTTGACCAGGAGGGAGGGCATCGGGCGCTGGCCATGCTAACGATTTGTCAGGAAGCTGCCAGGGGGGTTATCACTACTTGCAACGCGATCCGCGCTCGACCACGCGTCGCGGCGCGAAGCGCAGGGCGAGGCGCAGCAGGCCGGGACGCCGCGCGGTGACGCGTGTCCAGTCGCCCTCGCGGGCGACGCAGCCCGCGCCCTGGACCACCGCCCAATATGGCGACGGGCGGACGCGGACGGTGGCGCTCCCCGGCGCGGTCGCGCGCAGCGTCACCGACTCGCGGTCCATCCCTACGACGGTCAGCGGAGGCGCTGCGAGCGGGCGCGGGCGGCTCACCGCGTACAGCCGCCAGTGGCGATCGTGCCACACCTCTTTCAGGTAGGGCAGCCCGCGGCGGACGAGCGCCGCCTCGCGCTTGGCCGCGCCGTCGAGTGGCGCGTCGGCGACCGCGACCCAGCGCACCGCGTTGTCGTCGAGCCAGGCGCGGTAGCGGGCGGCGGTGAGCCCCGACTCGTAGAACAGCGGCGCGTACTTGGTGTCGAGTTGGCGTTCCCAGCCGCGCGCCAGCGGGAAGGCCGGCGCTACGAAGCGCGCCTCCCCGTGCACGCGCAGCGGCGGGATCTCCACGCGGCCGGGCGGCCCGCCGGCGCGTCGCAGCGCGGCGATCAGCGGGCGGTGGTAGGCGGCGCCCGTGGATGCGTCGCCGGCGGCCTGCGCGGTGTCGCGCACTGGCGGGTGCAGTTGCCAGTAGGCGAGCGGCAGTGACAGGACCGCGAGCAGCCACGCCGGCCGGCGCCCGGCGAGCGCGCACAGCAGCACCGGTCCGCCGAACAACGCCCCCAGGCGCGTCACGTTGCCGCCCACGGGCGTGTCGACGATCGCCGCGGCGATCGCTCCCAGCGCGTACAGGACGAGCCCGGCGCGGAGTACGCGCTCGTCGCGGGGCAGAAGCGTGAGCCCGCCGGCGGCGAGCAGGAGGACCGGGATCAGGTAGCGCGCCGGGAAGGGCTGCGTCCCGCCCTCGGGGAAGGCGATCGCGAGCAGCAGGATGGGGGCGAGCGCGGCAACGGCGATCGCGATCCCCTCGCCGCGCCGGCCGCTCGCGCGGCGCGGGAGCGCGCCGCTCGCCGCGCCGGCCGCTCCCGCGGGGGGCGGAGCCTCCTCGCCCGCGTCTCCCGTGCGGCGCGCTGGCTCTCGCGAGCGCGCCCCTCCGATAGCCCACGCCACGCCGGCGAGCCCCAGGAACAGCCCCGCGACGGGGCTGGCGAGGGCGGTCAGGACCGCGAGGAGCAACGCGACCGCACGCTGTCCCCGCTGGGCGGCGAGCAGCGCGCCCAGCCCCACGGCGACGCCCAGCAGGAAGGTCAGGCGGCCGGTGAACAGCCACGCGCCGGCGCCGGCAGCGAGCCACAGCGCACCGATCCGGGCGCGATATCCCCAGCGGCGCTCGACGAGCAGCGCGAACAGGCCGGCGGCGGCGACGGCCGCGAGCGCGCCGACGACCCGTGCTCCCATGAGCGCGCCCAGCGGCGGGTAGAGGACGCTGTAGCCCAGCGTGTGGTGACCGCCGTACCAGCCGCCGTCCCAGAACGTGAACGGGCCCTGGTCGCGCGCGAGCGCCACGCGGTACTCCTGCGCCGCGAGGTCGGCGCTCGCCGGCGCGGTGATCAGGTAGGCCGCGGCGATCGCGGCGGCCACCAGGACCGGCTCGAGCGCCGCGCGCGGCCCGTGCGGTGCGTTCACGCCGTCGCGAAGTCGACGATGCGGTCCACCAGCTCGGGCCGGTCCAGCCACGGCCAGTGTCCGGTGCCGGCGATCACCTCGTGCTCCGCGGGGCCGCCGAGCGCCTCGGCGTAGGCGCGCGCGAAGCGATGCGCCGGGATGTACGGATCCTGCTCGCCGTAGAGGACGAGCGCCGGCGCCTTCAGCTCACCGAGGCGCGCGCCGGCCCGCGCGAGAACGTCGGGCGGCGCGCTGCGGTAGAGGCGCAGGATCGCCCGCTGCGTACCGCCGTCGAAGTGGCTCCAGACGTCGTCGACGAGCGCCGGGGGCATCGCCGCCGGGCGGCGGTCCGCGAGCCGCCGCAGGCTCCACCTGCTGGTCGCCCCCATCAGCGCCTCGCCGAGCAGCGGCAGCCGCCAGACGCGCGCGGCGGGATGCCAGCGGTAGCCGGGCAGCAGCGGCACCGCGTCGACCACGACCAGGCGCTCGATGCGCTCCGGAAAGCGCTGTGCGAAGGCGAGCGCCGCCGCGCCCCAGTCGTGGACCACGAGCCGGAGGCGGTCGACGTTCAGGTGTCTCAGGAAGAGCTCGAGGAAGCGGTCGTAGCCGGCGATCGAGAAGTCGAGGTCGCCGCGCTTGGCCGAGCGCCCGAAGCCGGGCAGGTCGACGGCGATCCCGCCCGAGCGCTCGAGGAAGGAGACCCAGCTGTCCGAGCTGTCGGGCACGCCGTGGACGTAGAGCACGGGCGTTGCATCGGACGGGGCCTCGCGCCAGAAGATCGGCATCGCGCCGACGTCCTCGGTGTGCTCGACGATCGCGCGCACGGGCGGCGAGGGTACTGTCCGCTTCCATGCCCGCGCTGCTGCTGGGGGAGGCGATCGTCGACCTGATCTGCGAGCGGCCCGTGAGCGGCTACGAGGAGGCCGACTGCTTCGTCCCGCACTTCGGGGGCGCGGTCGCCAACGTCGCGGTGACGGCGGCGCGGCGCGGGGCGGACGTGGCGCTGGCCGGCGGCGCCGGCGACGACCCGTGGGGGGCGTGGCTGCGCGGGCGGTTGGACGAGGAGGGCGTCGACCTGCGCTGGTTCGAGCTCGTCGAAGGCTTCGGGACGCCGCTCGCGTTCGTCACCGTCGCCGCCGGCGGCGAGCCCGCGTTCCAGATCTACGGCGAGGGGATCGCGGCGACGGTGCGCGCCGTCGGGCCCCGGCTGGACGAGGCGATCGACGCGAGCGACGGCTTCTTCTTCTCCTCCAACACGCTCGTCGGCGAGGACGAGCGCGGCCTCACGATGCGCGCCCGCGCGCGCGCGCTGTCGCGCGCCGTGCCGGTTGCCTTCGATCCCAACCTGCGCCTGCATCGCTGGCCCTCGGAGCGGGCGGCGGTGGACGCGTGCCAACAATGCCTGGAGGGCGCATTGCTCGTGCGCACCAACGGCGCCGAGGCGCGGCTCCTGACCGGCGAGAGCGACGCGGGCGCCGCCGCCGAGGCGCTCGTAGCGACGGGAGCGCGCGCGGCGATCGTCACTCGCGGTGCCGACGGGGCCGTCCTGCGCGGAGCGGCGCGCGCCGACGCGCCGGGCCGGCCGGCGCGCGTGGTGAACACCACCGGCGCGGGCGACGTCCTCACCGGCACGCTGCTCGCTGCCCTCCAGCACTCGAGCTACGACCCGGAGGCGCTGGTCGAGGCGCTCCCCGAAGCGGTCGCCGAGTCCTCGCGAGCGACCGAGCGGTGGGGGGCGGTGGCGTGAAGGTGGGCTCCGCGTGGCGCCCACCCTCGCCCGCCCGCGTCGCCCGCATCCGCGAGCGCCTGCGCGAGCTCTACGGCGTTCCCCTTCGCCCGCCCCACGGCCACCCGATCGCCGAGCTGGTGCTCACCGTCCTGTCCCAGAGCACCAACGACCGCAACCGCGACGTCGCGTACCTGCGCCTGCGCGAGCGGCTGCCGGTCTGGGAGGCCGTGCGCGACGCGCCGGTCGAGGAGGTCGAGGAGGCGATCCGCCCTGGCGGGATCTCGAAGGTGAAGTCGCGGCGCATCCAGGAGATCCTGCGGGCGGTGGAGCTCCTGGACCTCGACTGGCTGAGGCACGCACCGGTCGAGCAGGGCCGCGCCTACCTGACCGCCCTGCCCGGCGTCGGGCGCAAGACCGCCGCCTGCGTGCTGCTCTTCGCCTGCGGCCTGCGCGACGTACCGGTCGACACCCACGTCGGGCGGGTCGCCGGGCGCCTGCACCTGCTGCGCCACGGCGCCGCCAGCGAGGAGCTTCACGACGCGATGACCGCGCTGACCCCGCCCGGCGCGGAGCTCGAGCTCCACATCAACCTCCTGCGCCACGGCCGCCGCACGTGCCACGCGCAGCGGCCCCGCTGCCGCGAGTGCGCGCTGCGGCGGATGTGCCCCGAGCGGCGTGCCTGACGTCCTGCTCGCCACCTGCGCGCAGCTCCCCGAGGGCGACGCCGACGAGCGCCTGCTACCCCCGGCGCTTGCGGCGCATGGCCTCGAGGCGCGCTTCGCCGTGTGGGACGACGCGTCGGCCGACTGGGACTCGGCGCGCCTCGTGGTCGTGCGGTCGACGTGGGACTACACCGGTCGCCTCGACGCCTTCCTTCGGTGGGCGGGAGGGGTGCCGCGGCTGCGCAACCCGGTCGAGGTCCTGCGCTGGAACACCGACAAGCGCTACCTGGACGACATCGCCGACGCCGGCGTGCCCGTGGTGCCGACGGCCTTCGTCACGCCCGGCGGGCCGCGACCGCCGCTGCACGGCGAAGTGGTCGTCAAGCCCGCGGTCTCGGCGGGCGCGCGCGACACCGCGCGCTTCGAGCCCGCTCGCCACCGCGAGGCCCACGCGCACCTCAGCGCACTGCAGCGGGAGGGGCGTACGGCGATGCTCCAGCCCTACCAGGCATCTGTCGACGAGCGCGGAGAGACGGCGCTGCTCTACGTCGGGGGCGCGTACTCGCACGCGATCCGCAAGGGCCCGATCCTCCCCACGGGCGGCCGCCCGCCGCGCCTGCGCGAGCACGAGGGCGGCCTGTTCGCCGCCGAGGAGATCAGCGCGCACGAGCCCACCGCGACCGAGCGCGCGGCGGGCGACGCGGTGATCGCGCACCTCGAGCAGCGCTTCGGGGCCGCCCTGCTCTACGCGCGGGTCGACCTGGTCGCGGACGGCCGCGGCGAGCCGCGCGTGCTCGAGCTCGAGCTCACCGAGCCTTCGCTGTTCCTCGGCTCCGCGAGCGGGGCGCCCGAGCGCCTGGCCGCGGCGATCGCGGCGCAGCTCTAGTCAGCACAGCCTCCCCAGCGGGCACAGGCTGCGTCCGGCCGCGTCGGCGATGTAGCCCTTGCCGCCGCGCCGGAACGCGACCCACTGGATGCCGCCGCCGGCAGGGCGCGCCTCGAGTACGGCGTAGTCCAGCCGCCCGCCCAGCGAGCGATCGAGCCTCTGCGGCGCGCGCGGATCGGCGCGCCCGAGCGTGAAGGTGGACGGGACGACCGACGGCCCGGGCAGGTCCAGCACCTGGTCGCGGCGCAGGACGAGCAGCCGGCCCTTGGCGATCACCTGGACGGCGCTCGCGTCGACCCGCAAGAGCTGGATCGGCCGCTCCCCCAGCCGCCGGCGCGAGATCGCCAGCGCCGAGCGCATGCCGGCAGAAGTGAGAGGCGAGGCGGACAGTCCGCGAGCCCCGCGCGAAGGCCGCTCCTCGCTCGTCGACTGCCTGCCGGCGGGATCCGCCGCGCGCTCGACGCTCCCGGTCACGGCCCCCACCAGCAGGACCACGCCGGCCACCAGCGCGCCGATCACCAGCGCAAGGGCGACGAGGGCGATCAGCCCGATCAGCAGCCGGCGCCGGCGACGCGCGCCCGGCGGCTCGCTGGAGGTCCAGACGGGGGTGGGGGAGCCGGTCATTCGGTCGGGTGCGAATCGCGGGGCGAGACCGCGGTTTGGCGGGGCGAGACTGCGGTTTGGCCCCTATTACGAGCTCGAGTGCAGTCTCGGCGACGCTACCCGCCGGATGGCGGCCAACGGCCACGAATCGGCGAATGACGGGCCTGCGGCGCGATCGGGCCGCCCGCGACCGTCCCCTTCCTCCCCTCGTCGATGCCGTTCGCTGGACCTGACACAAGCGCAAAGATCTGCCATAATCACGCTCAGATTTCTTCCAGGCGATCAAGGAGCTTCCAAGACATGGGCAAGACCATCGGCATCGACCTCGGCACCACGAACTCGTGCATGGCCGTGCTCGAGGGCGGCGAGCCGACGGTGATCGAGAACGCCGAGGGTGGTCGCACGACCCCGTCGGTGGTCGCCTTCACCGACGGCGGCGAGCGCCTCGTCGGCACGGTCGCCAAGCGGCAGGCCGTCACCAACCCCGAGAACACGATCTTCTCCATCAAGCGCTTCATGGGCCGCAAGGAGGCCGAGGTGCGCGAGGAGGAGCAGATCGTGCCCTACAAGGTCGTCGCCGGCCCCAACGGAGACGCGCGCGTAGAGGCGCAGGGCAAGCAGTACAACCCGCCCGAGATCTCGGCGATGATCCTCCAGAAGCTGAAGGCCGACGCCGAGGCGTATCTCGGCGAGACGGTCGACAGCGCGGTCATCACCGTCCCGGCGTACTTCAACGACGACCAGCGCCAGGCGACCAAGGACGCCGGCAAGGTCGCCGGGCTCGACGTCAAGCGCATCATCAACGAGCCGACCGCCGCGTCGCTGGCCTACGGCCTCGACAAGGAGTCCGACCAGACGATTCTCGTCTTCGACCTCGGCGGCGGCACCTTCGACGTGTCCGTGCTCGAGATCGGCGACGGCGTGTTCGAGGTCAAGGCGACCGCGGGCGACAACCACCTCGGCGGCGACAACTTCGACAAGGCGGTCGTGGACTGGCTCGTGGCGGAGTTCAAGCGCGACCAGGGCATCGACCTGGCGCAGGACAAGATGGCTCTCCAGCGCCTCTACGAGGCGGCGGAGAAGGCCAAGATCGAGCTCTCCACCACCCAGGAGACACAGATCAACCTGCCCTTCATCACCGCCGATCAGTCCGGCCCCAAGCACCTCGACACGCGGCTGACGCGGGCCAAGCTCAACGAGCTGACCGCCGACCTGCTCAAGCGCGTCGAGGGCCCGGTCAAGCAGGCGCTGGCCGACGCCAAGGACAAGGGCGTGGCCAACGTCGACCACGTCGTGCTCGTCGGCGGCATGACCCGCATGCCCTCCGTGCAGGAGCGCGTCAAGCAGCTCACCGGCAAGGACCCGCACCGGGGTGTCAACCCCGATGAGGTCGTGGCGGTCGGCGCGGCGATCCAGGCCGGCGTGCTCGGCGGCGAGGTGAAGGACGTGCTGCTGCTCGACGTCACCCCGCTCACGCTCGGGATCGAGACCAAGGGCGGCGTGATGACCAAGCTCATCGAGCGCAACACCACGATCCCGACGCGCAAGTCGGAGATCTTCTCCACGGCCGAGGACAACCAGCCGTCGGTGGAGATCCACGTGCTCCAGGGCGAGCGCGAGATGGCGAACTACAACAAGTCGCTGGGCAAGTTCCAGCTCACCGGCATCCCGCCGGCGCCGCGCGGCATCCCGCAGATCGAGGTCGGCTTCGACATCGACGCCAACGGGATCCTCAACGTGTCAGCCAAGGACCTGGGCACAGGCAAGGAGCAGAAGATCGAGATCAAGGCGGGCTCGGGCCTGTCCGACGACGAGATCAAGCGCATGGTCGGCGACGCCGAGGAGCACGCCGAGGAGGACCGCCGCCAGCGCGAGCTGGCCGAGGCGCGCAACGAGGCCGAGAACGCCGCCTACCAGGCCGAGCGCCAGCTCGGCGAGCTGGGCGACCAGGTCGACAGCGCGTCCAAGGACCAGATCGAGGCGGCGATCAAGGACGTCCGCGAGGTCCTGACCTCCGAGGACGTCTCAGAGATCCGCTCCAAGACCGAGGCCCTGCAGACCGCATTCCACCGCGTCTCCGAGCAGATGTACGAGCGCGCGCAGCAGCAGGCGGCCGCGTCCGGCGGCGACGGCGCGCCGACCGGCGACGGCGGCGACGGCGACGGCGAGTCCGAGGAGGACGTCGTCGACGCAGAGGTGGTCGACGAGGGCCGCTCGTAATGGCCGCGGAGCGCAACACGCAGAAGGTCGAGGAGCAGCAGGAGGAGGCCGTCGAGGAGGCGGCCTCCTCTCCCTCGACCGATGCCGTGGTGGAGCAGCCCGAAGAGGACGTCGGCGCGCCCGAGAGCTACGACGGCGGCGAGCCCGAGAAGGAGGACGTCGAGCACGACCTCGACGAGCTGCTGGCCAAGGCGCGCGAGCGCGACGAGTACCTCGCGCTCGCGCAGCGCACGCAGGCCGACTTCGAGAACTTCCGCAAGCGCAAGGCGCGGGAGGTCTCGGAGGCCGAGACGCGCGGCGTCGCGCGGTTGGCCAAGGAGCTGCTGCCGGCGCTCGACGGCCTCGAGCTCGCGCTGAAGCACCTCGACGAGGAGGCCGCCGAGGGCGTGCGGCCCGTGCACAACGAGTTCGCTGCCGCGCTCGCACGCGCGGGCATCGAGGGGTTCTCGCCCGAGGGCGAGCCTTTCGATCCCAACCAGCACGAGGCGATGTCCAAGCGCGCGGTCGAGGGCGCCGAGCCGGGCACGGTGGCCGACGTCTTCCAGCGCGGCTACCGCGTCAACGGCACGGTCCTGCGGCCGGCGCGCGTGGTCGTGGCGGAGTAGGAGCCGGCCATGGCCACGACCGGGCGCAGGGACTACTACAAGGCGCTGGGCGTGGGGAAGGGCGCCTCCCAGGAGGAGCTCAAGAAGGCGTACCGCAAGCTCGCGCGGCAGTACCACCCCGACCGCAACCCAGGCGACGCCAAGGCCGAGGAGCGTTTCAAGGAGATCTCCGAGGCCTACGACGTGCTGGGCGATCCCGAGAAGCGCAAGCAGTACGATCGCGGCACCGGCCCGTTCGCGTCCGGGCCCGGCGGCCCCGGCGGCTTCGGAGGCTTCGACCCGAGCCAGTTCGGCGGCAGCGTCTCGGACATCCTCTCCGACCTCTTCGGGCGCGCGGGCGGCGCGGGTGGGCGCGCGGGCCAGCCCCGGCCCCAGCAGGGCCGCGACCTCGAGACCGAGGTCTCGATCTCGTTCGACCAGGCGGTCGAGGGCGCGCGGATCCCGCTCGCCGTCCCGACCACGGCGCCGTGCCCGACCTGCCACGGCACCGGCGCGAAGCCCGGCACGCAGCCCAGGATCTGCCCGGTGTGCAACGGCCGTGGCGTCGAGACCGAGGGCCAGGGCCTGTTCTCGATCGCGCAGCCGTGCTCGCGCTGCGGAGGCTCGGGGACGGTCATCGACGAGCCGTGTCCGACCTGCAACGGCGCCGGGGTGCAGCGTACGATCAAGCGCTATCGC
Organism: uncultured Actinomycetes bacterium; assembly: GCA_963797015.1. Lineage (GTDB taxonomy): Bacteria > Actinomycetota > Thermoleophilia > Solirubrobacterales > Solirubrobacteraceae > JBBPZA01. Next base: position 179,698 of record CAWCNV010000003.1, read on the forward strand.
GTCAACATCCCCGCCGGTGTTCGCGACGGAAGCCGCATCCGCCTGCGCGGCAAGGGCGAGCCGGGCCTCCGCGGAGGCGAGCCCGGCGACCTGTACGTGGTCACGCGCGTGACGGAGTCACCGATTTTCAAGCGCAAGGGCGACAACCTCGAGGTCGAGGTCCCGCTCACGATCCCCGAGGCGCTGCGGGGCGCGACCGTGGAGGTCCCGACCCTGCACGGGTCAAAGCGCCTGCGCGTGCCGGCCGGTACCGAGCACGGCACCGTCCAGCGGCTGCGCAACGAGGGCCCGCCCAAGCTCGACGGCAAGGGCCGCGGCGACATCCACTACCGCTTCGTGCTCGACGTGCCGGATTCGCTCAACCAGGAGCAGCAGCGCGCGGTCGACGAGCTGTCCAAGGTCATGAACGGGAACCCGCGCGAGCGGCTGTTCAGCGCGCGCGAATCGTGATGGCGATCCGCCGCACCCGCACGACGGTGAAGGTCTCGGAGGATCGCGGCGTGTTCATGATCTCGGTCGCGGCCGAGCTGGCCGAGATGCACCCGCAGACGCTGCGCATGTACGAGGCGCGGGGCCTGATCGCGCCGCAGCGCTCGCCCAAGGGCACGCGGCTGTACTCGCAACGCGACGTCGAGCGCCTGCGCCGCATCCAGGAGATGACTGCCGAGCTCGGGATGAACCTGGCCGGCGTCGAGCGCGTCTTCGAGCTCGAGGACCAGCTCGAGCGGATGTCGCGCCAGGTTGAGGCGCTGCGCGAGCGCGCCGAGAGGGCGCAGGCCGAGATGGAGGAGGAGCTCGAGCGCGTGCGCCGCTCCTTCCGCGCCGAGCTCGTGCCCTACCGCGAGCCGGGCGCGCTAATCCCGGTCCGCCGGCGGACCGCAGCGCGCGGCGGCCGCCGCGCCTGACCGGCGCAGCGCGCGAAGGCCGCCGCGACTGACCGGCGCAGCGCGTGCCGTCCGCCGCGCGCGAAACGCGCGCGGCAGCCGCCCGACCACGTAGGCTGGCGGGTGATGGCCTGCCTCGTGGCTCTGTTCGCTCTGATCTCGCCGCGCCTCGCGCTGGTCTTCGTCTGGCTCTTCAGCGACGTCCTCAGCGACGCCTTCGGCAGCTGGCTCGTACCGCTGCTCGGCTTCTTCCTGCTCCCCTGGACGACGCTGGCCTACGCGGGGATGTGGGCCGCCGGCACCAACCGGGTCGCCGGTTTCGAGTGGTTCATCGTGATCCTCGCCTTCGTGATCGACCTGGGCTCCTACGCGAGCGGCGGGCGGAGCAGGCGCGCGCGCGAGGCCTGAGCGCCCGGCATCGCCACCGCCGCTTCTAGCGAGGCCACGCCTTCGGCGCCCGGGGGGAGCACGGCGACCGGCGTGCCGTCGGACCTCGCAAGCAATGCCGAGCCTCCCGGGGCGCCGACCGCACGGGCGGCGACCGGGTCGAGCAGGCGGACCGAGACGGGCACGCGAGCGTCGAGCGCCGTGGCCGCCGGGACCCACGCCGGATGCTCGCGGCTTGCGAACAGGGTCAGGCCGGGTTCGAGCAGGTCGAGCGTCGAGCGCTCTCCGACCGCGACGTGCGCGATGCGGCCGCCGAGGTCGGCCCGGACCTCGTGCTCCACGGGTCGCAGCGAGCCGTTGGGGTCCGCGGACCGCTGAGCCGTGTACTCGGCGATGGGCCGTCGCTCGTCCTCGTAGGAGTCGAGCAGCGACGGTGCGGCCCAGCCGCGCAGCACCCACCCGAGCCGCCAGCCGAGGTCGTAGCCGTCGTGGAGCGCGAGGTTCAGACCAGTGCCGCCTCGCGGCGTGACGCGGTGCGCGGCGTCGCCGGCCAGGAAGACCCGGCCACTGCGCCAGCGCTCCGCGAGCTGCGCGGCGGCCGAGAAGTGCCGCGACCGCTCGACGCGCACCGGCAGGCCGGGCACGCCGGCTCCGAGCCGGACGAGCTGAGCGACTCGGCGTTCGTCCGGTGCCTCGGCGGCGCTGCCGTGTATCCCCACCAACCAGCGGTCGGACGGCCCGGCGGGCAGGAAGCTCCGGGGCGCCCCGGGGTGGGTGACGGCGTAGATGAGGTGGCGGTGCTCGCCGACGACGTCCCACAGCGGCGCGCGGAAGAGCGTCGTGAAGCCCTCCATGACGCCCTCGGCGCCGACCAGCGGGATGCCCAGCGCCTGGCGCAGCGGCGCTGCGCGCGCCGTCGGCCGCCACGACGTAGCTCGCGCGGACGGTGCGCCGCTCGCCCGTCCGCACGTCGCGCAGGTAGGCGCGCACGCCGTCGCGCTCGGCGAGGATGCCGCTCAGCTCGACGCCGAGCTCGACGCGCGATCGCGGCGCGGCGCGAAGGTGGTCGAGCAGCAGCGGCTCGACGTCGTCCTGCGCTATGCAGGCGGGTGACGTCGGGCTGACCATGCGGCTCTGCTCCGGGCTCGGGTAGCCCACCGCGAGCGCCGTGCCGGCGGCCGCGTCGGCGAGCGTCTCGCACTCGAGCATGCGCCAGTCGACGTCGACGTCGCGCGAGCGGACGCGAGCCTCGAGTCCCCAGGCACGCACGATCTCCATCGAGCGCAGGCTCAGCGCGGTGGCGCGGGGGTGCGAGGAGAGCTGCGTGCGGCGCTCGACGAGCAGGGTCGGGATGTCGTGGCGCGCCAGCTCGATGGCGGCCGCCAGCCCGGCCGGTCCGGCGCCTACGACGAGCACGTCGTATGAAGTCGGGGAGAGCATGGCGCCATCGTGGCTTCGGCGGCGCGCGGGCGCATGAGCAACGGCTACTCATTCGTGAGCCGCGACGGCCCCGCGCTGCTCAGGCGACCGCCCTTGGCCGCGCGGGCGCGGCCGATCAGACTGCTCTCATGCGGTGGCCGCTGACGGGACGCGAGGGCGAGCTCTCGGCTCGTCCTCGAGGCGCTGTCGGGTGGCCCGGCGGGCGGGATCGTGATCGCCGGTCCGGCGGGCGTCGGCAAGACGCGCCTCGCGAGCGAAGCCGCCGAGCGCGCGGCGGCGCAGGGCTGTGCGGTGGAGTGGGTCCGGGCCTCGCGCTCCGCGCGGTCGATCCCCCTCGGGGCGTTCGCGGCGCTGCTGCCGGCCACCGCAGTCGGCCTGCCCGAGGGCGTGGAGCTGCTGGCGCGCGCGCGGCACGCGCTGACGGAGCGCGCCGCCGGCCGCCGGCTCGTGCTGTGCGTCGACGACGGGCAGCTCCTCGATGACGCGTCGGCGGCGCTCCTGCATCAGATCGTGGCCGCCGGCGAGGCGTCCGCTGTGGTCAGCGTGCGGCGCGACGAGCCGGCGTCCCGATGCGCTGCGCGCGTTGTGGAAGGACGAGCTGTGCGAGCTCCTGGAGCTCGCTGCAGCTTTCGCGCGACGGGGTCCGTGCCCTGCTCGAGGCCGGGCTGGGCGGTCCGGTCGACGGCGTCAGCGCTCAGCGTCGCTGTGGGAGCTGACGCCAGGGCAACGCCACTGTTCCTGCGCGAGCTGGTGCGCCACGGCGTGGATCGCGGCGCTGCTGGCCCGTCGACGGCGGCGTGTGGCGCTGGCGAGGCGAGGTCCGCGCCGGGCACGCGGCTGGCGGAGCTCGTCGACGTGCGCATCGAGGACGCTGGCGCGAGCGCGAGCGTCGCGTGCTCGAGCTGGTGGCGGTCGGCGCTCCGCTCGAGCTCGGGCCTGCTCGAGCCGGCCGAGCTGGCCGCGCTGGAGGCGCTGGAGCGCGAGCGAGCTCGTGCAGCGTCGCACGGACGGGCGCCGGCGGTTCGTCGACGTGGCCCATCCGCTGTACGGCGAGGCGGTGCGCGCGCAGCTCGCGACCGACGCGCGTCGAGGCGATCTAGACGCGGCTCGCCGACGCGGTGGAGGCGCGCGGCGGGCGGCGCGGCGGCGACCTGCTGCGGATCGCGGTCTGGCGGCTGGAAGCGGGCGCGGCGGCGGACGCCGCGCTGCTGGACGCGTGCGGCCGAGCAGGCGCTGGCCGCGCCCGACGCGGCGCTGGCCGAGCGCCTCGCGCGGGCGGCGGTGCAGGCGGGCGGGGGCTTCGGCGCGCGGCTGGCGCTGGCGCGGGCGCTCGCCGTCCGGAGGACGGGCGTCCGAGGCACAGCGGCTGCTGGGGGACCTGGCGGCGCAGGCCGGCGACGACGCGCGAGCGGGCGGCGGTCGCGATGGCTTCGGCGCGCAACCTGTTCTGGGCGCCTGGACCGGGCCGAGGACGCGGAGGCCGTCCTGCGAGGAGGCCGAGCGGCTCGTGCGCGACGACGCGCTGCGCGCTCGAGCTGATCGCGCAGCGGGTGCGGCTCGTGGCCGCGCAGCGGCCGCCCGCAGGCTGCGCTGGCCGCCGCCGCGGCCGCTGCTGCGCGACGCGCTCGGTGGGCGAGCGCGCGCGGACGACGGTCGCGCTCGGGCGCCGTCGAGGCGCTGTTCTCGAGCGGGCCGCGACGGACGAGGCGGTGGCGCTGGTCGAGGCGTCGCTGCCGGTCGCCCGCCGGCGCCGCGAGGAGTTGCCCCACGCCGAGCCGGTGCTGCTCGGCATGCGCGCGTTCGCGCTGCGGCTCGCCGGGCGGCTGGTCGAGGCGACGCGAGTCCTCGGAGAGCGCCTACGAGCTGCTGCTGCCGCGGCGGTCGCGCGCCGGCCATCGCCGTCGAGGCCAACTCGCTGGGACTGATCTGGCTCGCGCGCGGCCGGGTGCGGACGGCGCTGCGCTTCTGCCGCGAGAGCGCCGCGCTGCTGCGCGACGGCGACGCCGTCGGCATGCTGGCCTTCGCGCTCGCCGGCGTGGCCCAGGCCGCGGCGCAGGCGGGCGACGCCGGAGGCGGCGCGCGGCGCGCTCGACGGAGATGGAGCGCACGCCGCTCGGGCACAAGGGCTTCGCCGTCGAGCTCGAGCTGGCGCGCGCGTGGGGCGCCGCGGCGACGCGGCGAGCTCTCGCGCGCGCGCGCCCTCGCGCGCGAGGCGGCCGCGCTCGCTCAGGCGCGCGGCCAGGACGCCTACGCGGTGCGCGCCCTGCACGACCTCTGCCGGCTGGGCGAGCCGGCCACGGCCGCGCCAGAGCTCGCCGGCGCTCGCCGGGCGAGGTCGACGGGCCGTTCGCCGCGACCGCGGCCGCGCACGCCGCGGCGCTGGTCGCCGCGCGACGGCGCCGCCCTGCTCGAGGTCGCCGAGCGCTTCGCCGCCGCGGACGCGCTGCTCGTCGGCCGCCGAGGCGGCGGACGCCGCCGCCGCCGCGCACCGCGACGCCGGCCGCGCCGTCGAGCGCCCGCGCCGCCGCCGCGCGCGCCGCCCTGTGGCTCACGAAGTGCGAGGGCGCGCGCCCGCCGACGATGCTCGCCGCGCCGGAGGCAGCCGAGCTGACGCCCCGCGAGCGCGAGATCGCGCTGCTCGCCGGCGGCGGAGCGAGCAGCCGCGAGATCGCGGGCCGTCTCGTCATCTCCGTTCGCACGGTCGACAACCACCTGCACAGCGCGTACCGCAAGCTCGGCGTCACCCACCGCCAGGATCTGGCGCGCGTTCTCAGCGCAGCGCCGTAGGTTTTGTCCCGCCCCCCAGCGGAGCGCCCTGGCGAGCCGTGCTTGAAGATCTGAGTCATTCAGACTAAGATTTGCGCAACATGAACGCAGACCGCTTCACGATCAAGTCCCAGGAGGCCATACAGGCCGCGCAGCGGCTCGCCGACGATCGCCGCAACCCGCAGGTGACCCCCGAGCACCTGCTCGCGGTGCTGCTCGAGGCGGACGCAGGCGTCGTCGTGCCCGTGCTCCAGAAGCTCGGCGTCGCGCCCGAGCAGGTGCGCGCCGAGGTCAACACGGCGCTCGACGCGCTGCCCACGCTGTCGGGCGACGGGGCCGAGGCCACGGGTGCCTCGGGCGAGCTCGGCAAGGTCCTGCGCGGCGCCGAGCGCGCCATGCGCGACCTCAAGGACGAGTACGTCTCGACCGAGCATCTCCTGCTCGCGCTGGCCGACGCCTCCTCGCCGGCCGGCGACGTGCTGCGCGGCGTCGGCGCCACCCGCGAGCGCCTGCTCCAGGCGATCTCCGAGGTGCGCGGCCCCCACCGCGTGACCGACCAGAACCCCGAGGACAAGTTCCAGGCGCTCGAGAGGTTCGGCAACGACCTCACCGAGCGCGCCGAGCGCGGCGAGCTCGACCCGGTCATCGGCCGCGACGACGAGATCCGGCGCGTGATCCAGGTCCTCTCGCGGCGCACCAAGAACAACCCCGTGCTGATCGGAGACCCGGGCGTGGGCAAGACCGCGATCGTCGAGGGGCTCGCGCAGCGGATCGTCGCCGGCGACGTCCCCGAGGGCCTGCGCGACAAGCGCGTGATCGCGCTCGACATCGGCGCGCTGGTCGCCGGCTCCAAGTACCGAGGCGAGTTCGAGGACCGGCTCAAGGCCGTCCTCAAGGAGATCTCCGAGGCGCAGGGAGCGATCATCCTCTTCATCGACGAGCTGCACACGATCGTCGGCGCCGGCGGCGCCGAGGGCGCGGTCGACGCGGCGAACCTGCTCAAGCCGATGCTCGCGCGCGGCGAGCTGCGCGCGGTCGGCGCGACGACGCTCGACGAGTACCGCAAGCACGTCGAGAAGGACCCGGCGCTCGAGCGCCGCTTCCAGCCCGTGTTCGTGGACGAGCCGAACGTCGAGGACACGATCGCGATCCTGCGGGGGCTCAAGGAGCGCTACGAGGTGCACCACGGCGTCCGCATCCAGGACTCGGCGATCATCGCCGCGGCCACGCTCTCGGCGCGCTACATCAGCGACCGCTTCCTGCCCGACAAGGCGATCGACCTGATCGACGAGGCCGCCTCGCGGCTGCGCATCGAGATCGACTCGCTGCCGACGGAGATCGACGAGATCGAGCGCCGCATCATGCAGCTCGAGATCGAGCACCAGGCGCTGGCCAAGGAGAAGGACGAGGCCTCGGCCGCGCGGCGGGAGGCGATCGAGCGCGAGCTGGCCGAGCTGCGCGAGACGTCGGGCGCGATGAAGGCCCAGTGGCAGGCCGAGAAGGACGCCATCGGCGCCATGAGCGAGGTCAAGGAGCAGCTCGAGCAGGCCCGCGGCGAGGCCGAGCGCGCCGAGCGCGAGGCCGACCTGCAGCGCGCGGCCGAGCTGCGCTACGGGACGATCCCCGAGCTCGAGCGCAAGCTCTCAGAGCTCGAGGCGGCCGAGCACGGCGAGGTGCATTTCCTCAAGGAGGAGGTCGACGCCGAGGATGTGGCCGAGACCGTCGCCAAGTGGACCGGGATCCCGGTGTCGAGGCTGCTCGAAGGCGAAGTCGAGAAGCTGATCCACATGGAGGAGCGCCTGCACCAGCGCGTCATCGGCCAGGACGAGGCCGTCGAGGCCGTCGCCAACGCGCTGCGCCGCTCACGCGCCGGCCTCCAGGATCCCGACCGGCCGATCGGCACTTTCCTCTTCCTCGGCCCGACCGGCGTGGGCAAGACCGAGCTCGCGCGGGCGCTGGCCGAGTTCATGTTCGACTCGCAGGACGCGATGGTGAGAATCGACATGAGTGAATACATGGAGAAGCACTCGGTCAGCCGTCTTGTAGGCGCCCCGCCGGGCTACGTGGGCTACGAGGAGGGCGGCCAGCTCACCGAGTCGGTGCGCCGCCGGCCCTACTCCGTGGTGCTGCTCGACGAGATCGAGAAGGCCCACCCCGACGTCTTCAACGTGCTCCTGCAGGTCATGGACGACGGCCGCCTCACCGACGGCCAGGGCCGCACCGTGGACTTCAAGAACACCGTGCTGATCATGACCTCGAACATCCCGGGCGGCCGCGCCGGCGTGGAGGCGCACTTCAAGCCCGAGTTCATCAACCGCCTCGACGACATCGTCGAGTTCCAGCCGCTGAGCCGCGAGCAGATCGGCCGCATCGTCGACCTGCAGGTCGAGCGACTGATCGCGCGCGTGCGCGAGCGCGACATCGAGGTCGAGCTCACCGACGACGCCCGCACGCTGCTGGGCAACCTGGGCTACGACCCGACCTACGGCGCTCGCCCGCTCAAGCGCGTGATCCAGAAGCGCCTGGTCGACCGCCTCGCGATGGCGATCCTCGAGGGGAGCTTCCAGCCCGGCGACACCGTGCTGGTCGACGCCGCCGATGGCGACCTCGTCTTCACGCGCGCGGAGGAGCGCGAGCCCGCCGCGGTCTGAGCGTGGTAGAAACGCGCTCGACGCACGCGACCCACGACGGGAGGCCGATGCCGACGTACATCATGCTCACCACCCTCACTCCCGAGGGAGTGCAGACGGTGAAGAACAATCCGCAGCGCATCCGCGAGGTCTCCAAGGAGATCGAGCAGCTCGGCGCGACCGTCAGGGCGCAGTACGCGACGCTCGGTCACTACGACTTCGTCAACGTCGTCGAGGCGCCCGACGACCAGGCCATGGCGCGGGTGTCGCTCGAGCTCGGCTCGCGGGGGACCGCGAAGTACGAGACGCTGCCCGCGATCCCGATCGACGACTTCATCTCGGCGCTGTAGGACGGAGCCGGGCCGCCGTGCGCGTACTTGTCGTCGGCGGCGGCGGCCGTGAGCACGCCCTCGTCCGGGCCCTGAAGCGCTCGCCCCGGCGGCCCGAGCTGCTGGCCACGCCCGGCAACGCGGGCATCGCACGCGACGCGCGCGTGGTCACGGGCGACCCGATCGACCTGGCGCGCGAGCACGGCGTCGATCTCGTCGTGGTCGGCCCCGAGGCGCCGCTCGTCGAGGGCCTCGCCGACCGCCTGGGCGCCGCCGGCGTGCGCTGCTTCGGCCCGAGCGCGGCCGCCGCGCGCCTGGAGGGCTCCAAGGCGTTCGCGAAGGAGGTGATGGCCGCCGCGGGGGTGCCGACAGCGGACCATCGCGTGGTCGGGTCGGTCGCCGAGGGCCTGGATGCGATCGCGGGCTATCCCGCCGTCGTCAAGGCCGACGGGCTGGCCGCGGGCAAAGGCGTGGTGATCGCTGCGGACGAGGCGCAGGTCCGCGACGCGCTCGAGGCGATGCTGGTCGAGCGCCGCTACGGCGACGCGCCCGTGCTGGTCGAGGAGTTCCTCGAGGGCGAGGAGCTCTCGCTGCTCGCACTCTGCGACGGCGAGCATGCGGTCCCGATGGCGCCGGCGCAGGACTACAAGCGCATCGGCGACGGCGACCGCGGGGCCAACACCGGCGGCATGGGCTCCTACTCGCCGGTCCCCGGCATCGACGAGGCGCGCGCCCGCGCGATCTCCGCGGCCGTGCACCAGCCGGTCGTCGACCTGCTGCGCGAGCGCGGGTCGCCTTTCCACGGCGTCCTCTACGCCGGCCTGATGCTGACCGCTGAGGGCCCGAAGGTGCTCGAGTACAACGTCCGCTTCGGCGATCCCGAGACCCAGGCCGTGCTCCCGCGCCTGCGCTCGGACCTGCCGGCGCTGCTCGCCGCCGCGTGCGAGCCCGGCGGGCTGGCCGGGGTCGAGCTCGAGTGGGCGCCGGAGTGGGCGGTCACGGTCGTGCTGGCCAGCGCGGGCTACCCGGCTTCGGCGTCCAAGGGCGACGTCATCACCGGAGTGGAAGACGTCCCCGCGGGCGTCGAGGTCACGCACGCCGGCACGGCGCTGCGCGACGGCCGGCTCGTCACCGCCGGCGGCCGCGTGCTCAACGTCACCGGCCTGGGCGGCGACCCCGCGGCCGCCCGGGACGCCGCCTATGCTGCCGCGGACATGATCGCCTTCGAGGGCCGCCAGCTTCGTCGCGACATCGCGCTGCGCGCGGTGGGCAGCGCGGTATGAGCGAGCGACCGCCGCACGGCGTCGCGCAGGCCGAGGCGGAGGCGGAGGAGCTGGCCGAGGTGGAGGCCGAGGTCGAGGAGGACCTCCAGGAGCTCGACGTCGACGCGCCCGTGGTCGCGATCGTCATGGGCTCTGAGTCCGACCGGGAGACGATGGGCAAGGCCGAGGCCGAGCTCGACCAGCGCGGGATCCGCTACGAGGTGCGCGTCATGTCCGCCCACCGCGAGCCGGACACGGTGGCCGAGTACGCCAAGGAGCTCAAGCTCCGCGGCTTCCGCGTCGCCATCGCGGGGGCGGGCCTGTCGGCCGCGCTGCCCGGGGTCGTCGCCGCGCACACGCCGCTGCCGGTCATCGGCGTCCCGCTGACCAGCGCGAACTCGGCGCTGGGCGGGCTCGACGCGCTGCTCTCCTGCGCGCAGATGCCCCCCGGTGTCCCGGTCGCGGCGGTCGGCCTCAACGCCGCGCGCAACGCCGCCGCGCTCGCGGCGCGGATACTCGACTCCTAGGGCGCCGGCAGGCCGCTGCTCGGTGCGCGGGCGCGCGCGGGGTCGTCGGCCTCGGCGACGATCTCCTGCAGGCCGCGGTCGCGTTCCATGCGCGCGTCGACCAGCGGGTTGAGCACGCCGCGCAGGACCGACCACGCCGCCCACCAGCGCGGCGCCACGATCCGCGGCGCCCGTCGCTCGATCCCGTTCGCGATCGCGCGGCCCGCTGTGCTGGGGGGAAGGCGCTTGAGGAGCGGCGCGGGCGTGCGCTCCTCGAACTTGCGCCCGAGCGGATCGGCCATCGCGTCCTGGACCATGCGCGTGTCGATGAAGCCGAAGTACGCGACGCTCGCGCTCGCGCCGTGGCGCTTGAGCTCGACGCGCAGCGAGCGCCCGAGCTGTTCCACGCCGGCCTTGCTCGCGGCATAGGACGCGGCGAGCGAGCCGTTGAAGAACGCGTACACCGACGCGACCACGACGATGTGACCGCCGCGCTCGACGACCTGCGGCAGGGCGGCCCGCGCGGTGCGCCACACGCCGAGCAGGTCGACCTCCACCACGCGCTCGAACGCATCGGGATCGATCACGCGCATGGTCGCGGTCGGGGGCGCGATGCCGGCGTTGGCGACGGCGACGTCCAGGCCGCCGAAGCGGTCGACGGTCTGCTCGACCGCGGCCTGCATCGCGTCGCGGTCGGTCACGTCGGCGCCGAGGCCGAGCGTCCGTTCGCCGAGGCGCGCGGCGGCCTCGCGCGTCTGGTCCTCATCGAGGTCAATCAGCGCGACCGACGCGCCGCGGGCGTGCAGCTCGCGCGCGGTCTCGAAGCCGATCCCGCGCGCGGCCCCGGTGACCAGGGCGACTCGCCCGTTGAGCGGGTAGGACGGCATGCCGCTCCGATCCTATTTGGTCGTCCCCGCCAGCCGCTCGACGTCGCGGCGCCACAGCTCGCGCTGCAGCCGCCAGCGCGCGAAGCCGATCGCGGACCTCGCAGCGACGAAGAGCAGCGTGGGCACGATGATCACGAGCACGATCGTCGCGACGAAGGCCACCCACAGCGCGAACGTGAGGCGGCATGATCGCAGCGCCTGCGCCGCCCGCTAGGTTCCACGGCGTGATCGACCGCTACACCCGCCCCGAGATGGGCGCGCTCTGGACCGACGCCGCGCGGATGGAGGCGTGGCGGCGTGTCGAGGTGGCCGCGGCCCAGGAGCTGGAAGGGCCGGGCGCGGCCGAGATCCAGGCGATCGAGGCCGCGAGCTTCACCGTCGAGGCGGTCCAGGAGCGCGAGCGGGTGACCGACCACGACGTGGCCGCGTTCGTCGACGTGCTCGGGGCCGCCGCCGGGCCGGCGGGGCGCTGGATCCACTTCGGGCTGACGTCCTCGGACGTGCTCGACACGGCGCTCGCGCTGCAGCTCCGCGACGCCGGCGAGATCGTGCTCGCGGGGGCGCGCGAGCTCGTCACGGCGCTGGCCGAGCGGGCGCGCGAGCACGTCGGCACCATCACCGTCGGGCGGACCCACGGCGTGCACGCCGAGCCGACGACGTTCGGGGTCAAGCTCGCCGGCTTCGCCTTCGAGGCGGAGCGCAACCGGCGCCGCCTGGAGCGCGCCTTCGCCCAGGTCGCGGTGGGGGCGATCTCGGGCGCGGTCGGCACCTATGCGGCGCACGGTCCCGACTACGAGCGGCGCGTGCTCGCGCGTCTCGGTCTCGGGGCCGAGCCGGTCTCCACCCAGGTCGTCGCCCGCGACCGCCACGCCGAGCTGCTGCAGGCGATCGCGCTCGCCGGAGCCGGGCTCGAGCGCTTCGCAACTGAAGTCCGTCTACTCCAGCGCACCGAGGTGCGCGAGGTCGAGGAGCCGTTCCGGGCCGGTCAGAAGGGCTCGAGCGCGATGCCCCACAAGCGCAACCCGATCACGGCCGAGCGGATCGCCGGCCTGGCACGGGTGCTCCGCGCCGACGCCCAGGCCGGGCTGGAGGACGTCGCCCTGTGGCACGAGCGCGACATCTCGCACTCGAGCGTCGAGCGCGTCGTGCTCCCCGACGCGACGATCCTGCTCGACTACCTCCAGCACCTGGCGCTGCGGCTCGTGCGCGGGATGACCGTGGACGCCGAGCGCATGCGCTCGAACCTCGAGCTCACGTCGGGTGCGCTGTACTCGCAGCGCGCGCTGCTCGCGCTCGTCGAGGGCGGGATGGCGCGCGACGAGGCCTACCGGATCGTCCAGGCGGCGGCGCGCCGGGCCTGGGACGAGGGCATACCGCTGCGGGACCTGCTGGCGGCCGAGCCCGCCGCCGCGGGCCTGGACCTCGACGCGGTCTTCGACCCCGCCCACTTCACGCGCCACGCGGAGGAGATCGTGCACCGGCTTGACGAGATCGCGCCGTCCGGGGCGTCGGAGACCATCTCGGCATGGACGAAGGAGGAGGCGACGCCGGAGCGCGCCTAGCCGGCGCGGCCGCGCGGCTGAAAGCAACGAGCCCCGAGGGCCCCGAGGGCGAGCCCGACCCGCTCGCGGGCCTGGCCCACGCGCGCCTCGAGGTGCGCCGTGCGCGCGCACGGCTGGCCGAGCTCGAGGCGGACCTGCGCGCAACCCTGGACTCGCCGCAGCCTCCGCTAGCATCGCCGGGGTGACGACGGTCGCCGACCTGCCCCTCCTCTCCTCGGGGAAGGTCCGCGACATGTACGCCCTCGACGACCGGATCGTGATGGTCGCCTCGGACCGCGTCTCGACCTACGACGCGGTCCACCCGACGCCGATCCCGGACAAGGGCAAGGTCCTCACCGGGCTCTCGTACTTCTGGTTCGAGCGCACGCGCCACATCTGCCCCAACGACCTGATCTCGGCCACGGAGGGGGTGCCCGAGGAGGTGCGCGGCCGCGCGCTGACCGTGCAGCGACTGGAGATGCTGCCCGTCGAGTGCGTCGCGCGCGGCTACCTCACGGGCTCGGGCTGGAAGGACTACCAGCGCACGGGCGCAGTGTGCGGGGTCTCGCTGCCGCAGGGCCTGCAGGAGTCGGAGCGGCTGCCCGAGCCGATCTTCACGCCGGCCACCAAGGCCGCGGTAGGCGACCACGACGAGAACGTGTCCTTCGAGCAGGCGGCCGAGATCGTCGGCGACCGCGAGCTGATGGACGAACTGCGACGGCTGACGCTGGCCCTGTATTCCTTCGCGCTCGATCACGCCGTCGCGCGCGGCGTAATCCTCGCCGACACGAAGTTCGAGTTCGGCCGCGACCCCGAGGGCCGGATCGTGCTCGGCGACGAGGCGCTGACCCCCGACTCGTCGCGCTTCTGGCCCGCCGAGGGCTACGCGCCGGGGCGTCCGCAGCCGAGCTTCGACAAGCAGATCGTCCGCGACTGGGCGACGAGCACGGGCTGGGACAAGACGCCGCCGGCACCGGCGATCCCCGACGACGTCGTCGCGCGCACGCGCGACCGCTACCTGCAGGCCTACGAGCTCATCACCGGCGAGCCCTTCGACGCGTGGCTGGAACACGTCTCGGGGTCGTGAGAGCGCGCGTCCTCGTAAGGCCCAAGGCGGGAATCCTCGATCCACAGGGCCAGGCCGTCGAACGGGCGCTCCCGGCGCTGGGCTTCGAGGGGGTAGCGAACGTGCACGTCGGGCGTCTGATCGAGCTGGACGTCGAGGACCCGTCGCGGCTGGGGGAGATGTGCGAGCGGCTGCTCGCCAACCCCCTGATCGAGGACTACGAGATCGAGAGGGTCGCGGAGCGACCCGGTCACGCGAGGCCGGAGGCCGAGAGTCGTCATCAGAACGCGGGCCTGGAGGGCCCGCGGAAGTAACCATTCGGATGATCGGCGTGGTCCGCTTCCCCGGCTCATGCGACGAGGTCGACGCGCTCAAGGCCGCGTCGCTCGTCGACGAGGCGCGCATCCTCTGGCACCGCGACACCGACCTCGACGGCGTCGACGCGGTGATCGTGCCCGGCGGCTTCTCCTACGGGGACTACCTGCGCGTTGGTGCGATCGCCCGCTTCTCGCCGATCATGGCCGCCGTCGAGGAGTTCGCCGCCGCGGGCGGCCCGGTGCTCGGCATCTGCAACGGGTTCCAGGTCCTGTGCGAGGCGGGGCTGCTGCCCGGGGCGCTGCTGCCCAACGCGGGGCTGCGCTTCGTCTGCCGGCAGGTCGGGGTCGAGGTGGTCGACGCCGACACGGCGTTCACGCGCGCGTGCCACGAGGGGCAGGGGCTCAGCATCCCGGTCAAGCACACCACGGGCTGCTGGTTCGCGCCGCCCGAGCTGCTGGACAGCGCGCGCCTCGTTCTCCGCTACGCGCGGGGCGAGAACCCCAACGGGTCGCTGCGCGACGTCGCCGGGGTCGCGAACGAGCGCGGCAACGTCGTCGGGCTCATGCCCCATCCCGAGCACGCGGTCGATTCCCTGGAGGGCTCGACCGACGGCCTCGAGCTCTTCCGTTCGCTGACCCGTGTCGCCGCCTGAGGCCGTGCAGAGCACGGCCGGTCACGGGCGACTGGAGGTCGACCGTCATCATCAGGCCGCGGGCCAGGATGGCCCGCGGAGGACTCCCTTGGCTGAGGCCCCCTGGCGCGAGCTGGGCCTGACCGACTCCGAGTACGAGCGCATCGTCGAGCTGCTGGGGCGCGACCCCAACCGCGTCGAGCTGGCGGTGTTCTCGCTGCTGTGGTCCGAGCACTGCGCCTACAAGCACTCGCGCAAGCTCCTGCGCATGCTCCCGACCGAGGGGCCGCGGGTGGTGATGGGGCCGGGCGAGAACGCCGGCGCGGTCGACGTCGGCGACGGGTTGGCGGTCGCCTTCAAGGTCGAGTCCCACAACCACCCCAGCGCCGTCGAGCCGTTCCAGGGCGCCGCCACCGGGGTGGGAGGGATCCTGCGCGACGTGTTCGCGGTCGGCGCGCGGCCGATCGCGGTGCTCGACTCGCTGCGCTTCGGCGAGCCCGAGTCGCCGCGCTCGCGCTATCTGCTCGACCGCGCGGTCGCCGGCATCGGCCACTACGGGAACTCGATCGGGGTCCCGACGGTCGGCGGCGAGATCTACTTCGAGGCGCCCTACGAGCACAACTGCCTGGTCAACGCGATGTGCGTCGGGCTTGCCGAGCGCCGGCGGCTGATCCGCTCGGCGGCGGCCGGCCCGGGCAACCTGGTCGTGCTGATGGGCGCGTCCACGGGGCGCGACGGGATCGGCGGCGCGTCGGTGCTCGCCTCCGCCGAGCTCGAGGAGGGCGACGAGGCCAAGCGCCCCTCGGTCCAGATCGGCGACCCGTTCGAGGAGAAGAAGCTGCTCGAGTGCTGCCTCGAGCTGCTCGAGCGCGAGCTGCTCGCGGCGTTGCAGGACCTCGGCGCGGCGGGCCTGAGCTCGTCCGCCGCGGAGATGGCGAGCAAGGGAGGCGTTGGGTTGGACGTGGACGTCGGGCGCGTGCCGCTGCGCGAGGCGGACATGGAGCCCTTCGAGATCATGGTCTCCGAGTCCCAGGAGCGGATGCTCGCGGTTGTCGCGCCCGAGCGGCTCGACGCCGTGCTCGCGGTGTGCGAGCGCTGGGAGGTCCGCGCGACGGCGATCGGGCGCATCACCGACGGCGACGCGCTGCGCGTGCTCGACGGCGACGAGCTCGTGGGCGACATGCCGGTCAGCGCCCTGGTCGACGAGTGCCCGCTCTACGACCTCGAACCGGACCAAGCGGCCCGCCCCCGGTACCCGGCGCCGCGGGCCACGCTGCCGGCCGCCGCGGCCGCCGCTCCCGCGCCGACCCCCTCGTCGCCCGCCGCGACCCTGCTCACGCTCGTCGGCACCCCCAACCTGGCCTCCCGCCGGCCCGTGTTCGAGCAGTACGACTGGCTCGTGCAGTCGCGCACCGTGCGCCGGCCCGAGGAGGCCGACGCCGCCGTCCTGCGGCTGCCGCACGGAGGGGCGATCGCCGTCTCGATCGACGGCAACGGCCGCCGCGTCGCGGCCGACCCGCTGCGGGGCGCGGCCGAAGCGGTCTACGAGTGCGCGGCGAACCTCGCCTGCGTCGGCGCCGCGCCGCTCGGGCTGACCAACTGCCTGAACTTCGGCAATCCCGAGAAGCCGGGTATCGCCTGGCAGCTCGAGCAGGCGGTCACCGGCCTCGCGGGCGCCTGCCGCGTGCTCGGCGTCCCGGTGGTGGGCGGCAACGTGTCGCTGTACAACGAGGGTCCCGAGGGCCCGATCTACCCGACGCCGGTGGTGGGCATGGTCGGCGAGCTCCCCGATCCCGCCCGCACCGGCCGCCTCGGCTTCGCGCGCGAGGGCGACGCGATCGCAGTGGCCGGGCGACGCGTGCCCTCGCTGGCGGGGTCCGAGTGGTCGCGCCTGCACGGCGAGCCGCTCCCCGACGAGCTGCCCGCACCCGACGTCGAGGAGCTGCTCCGCACGCTGGCGGCGGTCCGAGAGGGCGTCCGCTCGGGAGCCCTCGCCAGCGCGCACGACATCGCCGAAGGGGGCCTGGCCGTCGCGCTCGCGGAGTGCTGTCTGGCGGGAGGCTTGGGCGCGGAAGCGAAACTGGCCGCGGGTCCGCCCGCCGACCCGTCGCCGACCCTACCCTCGCCCGACCACCCGTCGCCGACCCCACTCGCCGCCCTCTTCGGCGAAGGTGTCGGCGAGTTCGTGGTGTCGGGCGAGGAGGTCGCTCTGCGCGCCCTCCCGTGCGCTCTGACCGTCATCGGCCGAGTGGGCGGAGACTCGCTTCGCCTCGGCGTGGGGGAGCTCTCGCTCGCGGTCGATCTGACCGACCTGCGCGCCGCCAGCGAGGACGGACTTGCCCGCTATCTGCGCTGATTCGCGGCTCGCCGGCGCGGCCTTCGGCGCGTTCGGCGTTGCTACGCTAGAGGCGGTGGTCGCCTCCGCGGCCGCCTTCCCCTTCCCGGCGCACCGGCTCACGTGATCGACCCGCACGAAGACGGACGCGACGGGCCTCGCGACGAGTGCGGCGTGTTCGGGGTCTATGCGCCCGAGCACGACGTTCCCCGCCTGGCCTACTTCGCGCTCTACGCGCTCCAGCACCGCGGACAGGAGTCCGCGGGGATCGCGAGCGCGCGCGACGGGCACATCATGACCCTGCGCGACCTCGGGCTGGTCAGCCAGGTGTTCGACGAGCGCAAGCTGCTCGCCCTGGCCGGCGACATGGCCGTCGGCCACGTGCGCTACTCGACCACGGGCTCGAGCCGCTGGGAGAACGCGCAGCCCGTATGGCGCTCGGACCGCCGCGAGCTCGCCCTCGCCCACAACGGCAACCTCATCAACGCGGTCGAGCTGCACGCAGAGCTCGTCGAGCGCGGCGTGTCCTTCCGCTCGAGCTCTGACTCGGAGATCATCGCCGCGCTGCTCTCCACGCACGAGGCCGACCGCATCGAGGACGCGGTCGCCGACGTGATGCCGCGCCTGCACGGCGCTTTCTCGACGGTCGTCATGACCCGCGACCGGGTCGTTGCCTTCCGCGATCCCCACGGCCTGCGCCCACTCGCGCTGGGCGAGCTCGACGGCCGCTTCTGCGTCGCCTCTGAGTCGTGCGCGTTCGACATCATCGGCGCCCGGCTGCTGCGCGAGGTCGAGCCCGGCGAGCTCGTGTCGCTCGGCGAGCGGGGCCTGCACACACGCATGGTCGTCGAGGGGGAGCGCCGGGCGTTCTGCGTGTTCGAGCACATCTACTTCGCCCGCCCCGACTCGCGCATCGGCGGGGTCGCGCTCCAGGCCTCGCGCGGTCGCATGGGCGAGATCCTGGCGCGCGAGGCGCCCGCGTCAGCCGACCTCGTGATCGCCGTGCCCGACTCGGGCAATGCAGCCGCGCGCGGGTATGCGCGGGTATCCGGGTTGCCCCAGGACGACGGTCTGATCAAGAACCGCTACGTCGCCCGCACCTTCATCCAGCCGGGCCAGGACCTGCGCAAGCGCGGGCTGCGCATGAAGTTCAACCCGCTGCCCGAGATCGTGAGCGGCCGGCGGCTGGTCGTGGTCGACGACTCGATCGTGCGCGGCAACACCACGCGCCAGATCGTCCAGATGCTCCGCGACGCGGGCGCCGCCGAGGTCCACATGCGGATCTCCGCACCGCCCATCCGGCACCCGTGCCACTACGGCATCGACATGTCGACGCGCGAGGAGATGATCGCCCACGGCCGCAGCGTCGAGGAGGTCGCCAGCGAGCTCGGCGCAGACTCGCTCGCCTACCTCTCGCTCGAGGGCGTCTACGAGGCGATCGGGGCCGGCCGCGACACGCACTGCGACGCCTGCTTCTCGGGCGACTACCCGCTCGAGGGCACGGCCGGGGCGAACGGCAAGTTCGCGCTCGAGCCGCTTCCGCTCGTGCGCGCCTGAGCTCCAAGCCCGTACGGCACGTCCGCGTTTGGCGCTCCGACGCTCGTGGTACCTTCGAGTTGAACGCCGCCGTTCAAGGACGCACGGGGGAAATGGCACCCGCTCGCGGGGGGGAAGCCGGGCCGTGGAGGAGCCGTTCTCAAGGCACGAAGACGTCCGCATGGCAGCGCACAGCGGACGCGTCTTCGAGCTTGCAGGGCGCGTCGGCCGAGCGCTTGGGCTGAGCGGTGACGCCCTGCACGACCTAACGCTCGTCGCGCTGCTGCACGACGTTGGCGAGCTATCCGTGCCGGAGGAGCTGCTGGCCAAGAAGGGCACGCTGAGCGACGAGGAGTGGGGCCTCGTCAGCGGCCACGTCATCCATGGCGAGAGGATGGTGGCGGCGGTGGCCGACACTGCCCACCTCGCGCCGGCGATGCGCGCGACGCACGAGCGCTGGGACGGTACGGGATACCCCGACGGCCTCGCCGGCGAGGAGATCCCGCTGGTCAGCAGGATCACATCCGTCTGCGATGCCTACGACGCCATGACCTCCGAGCGTCCGTACCGGCCGACGCTGTCCCGCGAGGCCGCCATGGCCGAGATCCGGCGCGAGGCGGGCCGCCAGTTCTGCCCGGCGGCCGCGCGCGCCCTGCTCGAGGTGGTCGGCTCGGCCTGTGAGCCGCCTGGCTAGCGCGTGAGGCGCTCGGCCGCGGCGCGGTCGTGCGCGAGGTCCGAGCTGACGAAGGCGCCGGGAGCGCCGCCGTAGATCTTCCCGTAGGCGCGCTGGTTGATGCCGCTGCCGCGGCGCGTGTAGGTCGAGAAGACGAGCGCGAACAGCGCGATGACGAGGAAGGCGGCGAAGATCAGCATGTGCTCTGCTCCGGAAGAAGGCGGTCGGGTATGAGAGAGGGTCCCGCGCCCGCGCGTGATGCGCTGTGAGGTTGCGCACAACGACCGCCGCGTGACGACTTCGTCGCGTCTTTGCGCGCCCTATGGCCGCCGCCGGAAACGCCGTTAGTGTGGCCGCACGATGGAGAGCGCCACCGCCCTGCGCGACCACTTCGGCTTCGACGCCTTCCGGCCCGGCCAGCGCCCGGCCGTCGAGGCCGCGCTCGCGGGCCGCGACGTGCTCGTCGTCATGCCCACAGGCTCGGGGAAGTCGCTCTGCTATCAGCTTCCCGCGCTGATGGGCGACGACCTGACCGTGGTCGTCTCGCCGCTGGTCTCGCTCATGCACGACCAGGTCGAGGCCCTCAGAGCCCGCGCGGGCGGCCTGGTGGCGGCGATCAACGCCCAGCAGGAGCTCGAGGCCAACCGCACTACGCTCGCGCGCGCCGTCGGCGGGGAGCTGCGCCTGCTCTACGTCGCCCCCGAGCGCTTCGCGGCGCCCGGCTTCGCCGAGCGCCTCGGCCGCGCGCGCATCGGCCTGTTCGTCGTCGACGAGGCGCACTGCGTCTCGCAGTGGGGGCACGACTTCCGCCCCGACTACCTGCGCCTGGGCGAGGTCGCGCGCTCGCTGCGCGCGCGCGCCGTCATCGCCTCGACCGCGACCGCTACGCCGCAGGTCGCTGCCGACGTCGTCCGACGCCTGGGCCTGCGCGACCCGGTCCGGATCGTCACCGGCTTCGACCGGCCGAATCTGTCGATCGGCGTCGTCCCGTGCCGGGGCGCGGCCGACAAGCGCAGCCGGCTCGCCGCGGCCCTGTCGGCGGCCGATGCGCTTCCCGCGATCGTCTACGCGGGCACGCGCGCGGGAACCGAGGAGGTCGCGCGCGACCTGCGCTCCGCGCTGGGCGTCGAGGTCGCCGTCTACCACGCGGGCATGGAGCGGGCGGCCCGGACGCGCGCGCAGTCCTCCTTCATGTCCGGCGCCGCGCCGGTCGTGGTCGCCACGAATGCCTTCGGCATGGGGATCGACAAGCGCGATGTGCGCACCGTCGCCCACGCCAACGTGCCGCCCTCGCTCGAGGCCTACTACCAGGAGGCCGGCCGCGCCGGCCGCGACGGCGTGCCCGCCCGCTGCCTGCTGTTCGCCGAGCGCCGCGACAAGGGGCTGCACGTGTTCTTCATCGAGCGCGAGGCGGCGGAGGCCCCGGCGACGTTAGAGGCCGCCGCGTCGGCCGACGAGGCGCGGCGCGCGCGCTGGCGGCAGTTCCGCGCCGTGTGGTCGTTCGTCGAGGGGAGCGCCTGCCGGCGCGAGACGATCCTGCGCCATTTCGGCGACCGCGCGCGACCCGAGCCGAGCCCCGGCGTCCCGTGCTGCGACGTGTGCGACCAGTCGTGGGTCCCCGCTCCGGCCGCCGCAGCGGGCGGAAAGGTCGAGGCCGCCGGCGGCGACCTCGACACCGCGATCCTCGAGGTCGTGAACAGCGCGCGGCCGTCGGTCGGGCGCACGCGGACCGTCGAGATCCTGCGCGGCGGCCGCTCGCGGGTCATCCGCGACAACGCCTACGACGGGCTGCCGAACTACGGCGCGTTCGCGCATCTCACCCGTGACGACGTGCTCGGGCGGGTGGACGGGCTGCTCGCCGCGGGCACCCTGCGCTCGACCGGCGGGCCGTTCCCCAAGCTCGCGGCGGCGTGAAGGTCGGCGTCCTCGTCTCGGGCGCGGGGACCAACCTTCAGGCGCTCCTCGACACCGTCCACCGTAAGGACGGGATCGAGGTGGCGGCGGTGGCGTCGAGCACGACCGGCGCGGCGGCGCTGGAGCGCGCGCGGGCGGCGGGCGTCGACCAGGCGACCTTCGCCCTCGAGGCGTACCCGGGCCGTGCCGAGCGCGACGTCGCGCTCGGCGACTGGCTCGAGGAGCGCGGCGTGGGGCTGGTGGTGCTCGCCGGCTACATGCAGCTGCTGACCCCGGCGTTCCTCGCGCGCTTTCCCGAGGCGGTGATCAACGTGCATCCAGCGCTGCTGCCCGCCTTCCCGGGCGTGCGGGCCATCGAGCAGGCGCTCGAGTACGGGGTGAAGGTCTTCGGGGTGACGGTCCACTTCGTCGACGAGGGCGTGGACACGGGCCCGGTGATCCTGCAGCGAGCGATCGAGCTGCCGGACGTGAGCGAGCCCGACGAGGTCCACGCGCGCCTCCGCCCGCTCGAGCACGAGCTGCTCCCCGAGGCCGTGCGCCTGTTCGCGCGGGGCGCGCTGCATTTCGACCAGGACAACCCACGAAGGGTCATCGCGGGCTGATCCCATATCCTCGCGAGTCTCTATGACGTCGCGGCCGAACACCGCTCAGCCGGCGGCGCCCACGGCGCCAGGCGAGGTGCGGGTCGCGCGTGCGCTGCTGTCGGTCTCCGACAAGCGCGGGATCGTCGAGTTCGCCAAGGGATTGCGCGGGCTGGGCGTCGAGCTGGTCTCGACCGGCGGGACCGCCGCCGAGCTCGAGGCGGCCGGGGTCGAGGTCCGGGGCATCTCCGATCTCACGGGCTTCCCCGAGATCATGGACGGCCGCGTCAAGACGCTTCACCCGCGTCTCCACGCCAGCCTCCTCGCCCGCCGCGACGACCCGGCGCACCTGCGCGCGGCCGCCGACCACGACGTCGAATGGGTCGACCTCGTGTGCGTGAACCTGTACCCGTTCGAGCGCACGGCGGATCGCCGGGGAGCCTCGGAGCACGAGATCGTCGAGGACATCGACATCGGCGGGCCGACCATGATCCGGGCCGCGGCGAAGAACTTCCCGTTCGCCGCCGTCGTGGTGAGGCCCGAGAGCTATGACGCCGTGCTCGAGGAGCTGCGTTCGTCGGAGAACCGGCTCTCGCTGACCACGCGCGAGAGCCTGGCCGCCGAGGCGTTCTCCTACACCGCTCGCTACGACACCGCGATCGCGCGCTGGTTCGCCGAGCGCGAGGAGGACTTCCCGCCGCTGTTCGTGCGCGCTTTCGAGAAGGTCATGGACCTGCCCTACGGCGAGAACCCGCACCAGCGCGCGGCCTACTACGCGCAGGTCGGCGCGCGCATGCACGTGTTGTCGATGATCCGCCAGGCGCAGGGCAAGCCGCTGAGCTTCAACAACCTGCTGGACCTGAGCGCCGGGCGGCTTCTGATCGGCGAGTTCCAGGTCCCGGCCTGCACGATCATCAAGCACAACAACCCATGCGGCTGCGCGGTCGGCGAGACCGCCATGGAGGCCTACCGGCGGGCGCATGCGGCCGACCCGCTGAGCGCATTCGGCGGGGTGATCTGCCTGAACCGCCCCGTCGATCGCGAGCTCGCCGAGGCCGTGACCGAGCAGTTCGCCGAGGTCGTGTTCGCCCCCGACTACGACGAGGCCGCGCTCGACGTGCTCGCCTCCAAGCCCAACCTGCGGGTGCTCGACGACGACGAGCGGCGCGCGATCAGCTACGCCGAGGCCGAGGTCAAGCAGGTCCTCGGCGGCCTGCTGGTCCAGGACCGCGACGGAGGCCTGGAGGAGCGCGGCGACATGCAGGTCGCGACCAGGCGCCGGCCGACCGAGCAGGAGTGGAGCGAGATGCTGTTCGCGCTGCGGGTGTGCAAGCACGTGCGCTCGAACGCGATCGTGCTCGCCAAGGACCTGGCCACGGTCGGGATCGGAGCGGGCCAGATGAGCCGCGTGGACTCGGTCCGGCTCGCGATCGAGAAAGCCGAGGGAGCGTCGCTCGAGGGCGCGGCGATGGCCTCAGACGCGTTCTTCCCGTTCCCCGACGGGCCGGAGCTGGCGATCGAGGCGGGCGTCACCGCGATCATCCAGCCCGGTGGCTCGGTGCGCGACCACCTGATCGTCGAGGCAGCGGACCGGGCCGGGATCACGATGGTCCTGACCCACCGGCGTCACTTCCGGCATTAGATAGAGCGGCTCTCTCAGCCGGCGGCGAACGACGCGCGGCGGCTGCTCTGGAACGGCCGGCGCGGCTGCGAGGCCTCGCGGCCGCCGCCGCTCCGCGTGCCGCGGCCGTGGTGCTCCGGCACGTTCACCTCGAACCAGACGCTCGACAGCGAGCCCATACGTGCCACGCCCCAGCGGTCGGCGAGCGTGTCGACCAGCAACAAGCCCCAGCCGCCGGCCTCGCCGGGCCGGTCGCGGCGGGCCTCCGGCGTGAAGCCCGGCCCGCGATCGCCGACCTCGACGCGCAGCCGATCGTCGTGCAGGCGGCGGCGCAGCACGATCGAGGTCTGCGGCCGGCGCGCGTGCCGGAGCGCGTTGGTGACCAGCTCGGAGACCATCAGGCGGACGTCCTTGAGCAGATCGGTGCCCAGCTCGTCCTCGAGGTCGCCGAGCGCGCGGCGCGCGGCTGCTGCGGCCTCGGGTCCGGCGGCGAGAGTGAGCTCAAGCGGTACGGGCATGGGGCGATCGGTGCGGGGCATGACGAGATCGCTGCGCGGCGGTCTCCGCCCTGCTCGAGGACGACCCGCTGCTGAATCCGGCGCCTTTTGACGGTGGTGCCCCGGCCCCCATGATCCAAAACCTCAGTCCGCGACACGCGACGCGGCTGCCAAACTTCTGAGCGCAAGCGCCTCTAACTCAACTGGCAGAGTTCCGGGCTTTTAACCCGGCGGTCTGGGTTCGAGCCCCAGGGGGCGCATTCTCACGCGACCGGCGCTCGCCGAGCCGGTAGTGTCGCCGCCGCGTGAGCGAGCTCGAGCTCGGCAGGACGATCCTCCTCTTCCTCTGGTCCTTCGGGCTCGCGGGGATCGAGATCGAGATCGAGGGCGGTTACGGCTGGGCCGAGCGCCTGCCGACCTGGTACTTCAAGCGCGGGTGGTTCGGCCGCGTCTTCGGGCTCGCGATGGGCGGTCGGCCGCTGACCGGCTACCACGTTTTCGCGTTCACGATTCCGCTGCTAGTGCTGCACTTCCCGTTCGTCATGGGCGCGGAATGGTCCCTGGCCGCCGAGCTGCGCGTGTTCGCGACCTACTTCGTCATCGCCTCGGTCTGGGACTACCTGTGGTTCGTGCTCAACCCGGCCTACACCGTCCGCCGCTTCCGGCGCGGCAAGGTCTGGTGGTTCGAGGTCCCGTGGCTGTGGCGCTTCCCGCTCGACTACTACGTGAGCTTCGCCGTCTCGATCGGCTTCGCGGCGCTCGCCGCGGTGGCCGATGGCAGAGCCGAGCCGCTGCGCCGCCATCTCTGGATGATGGCCGGTCTGGTCGTCCTCGTCGCCCTGACCGTGCCGCTCGCGCCGCTCTACCACCGCTGGTACCGGCATATGCGGCGCGCCGGCGCCGACGACCGAGACGTGACCCGCACCTACCCGCCGCCTGCCCCCGAGGCCGTCTGGTCGGGAGGGGTTCCGGACCGCATGCCGCTCGAGGGCCCGGAGCCGCGCCGCACCTAGACTGGTTTCCGCGCCCCCATGGTGTAGTGGTCAGCACGCCAGCCTTTCACGCTGGTAGCGCGGGTTCGATCCCCGCTGGGGGTACTCGATACCCGTAGCCGTCGGTCCGCTTTCGGGGTAGGCTCACGGCTGGTGCGTCGAGCCGCCTACTGCTGATGGTGACAGCGCTCGCCGTCCTCGCGGCGGCGGGTCCGGCCGCGGCCGCTCAGCCATCTGCGGGCTGCGACCCACTCGACGGCGCGCGCTGCCTGTTCCCCTGGCCGAACGATTACTTCACGCGGGCCGACCCGACGAGCCCCACGGGGCGCCGGCTCGCGCTGACGACGGACATGATGCCGCGCAACCAGGCCGGGGTCCCGATCGCCCCCGGCGACTACAACTGGTCGGACGGGTTCTCGCCCGGCCAGACGATCGTCACAAAGGTCCCGGGGCTCGACACGCCCGAAGCGTTGCGGCGCACCGGCGCCGTACCCGTCACCGACCTCGCGCGCACCTACGACCGCCGCCAGCCGGTCGTCGTCATCGACGCGAACACCGGCCGGCGCCATCTCATCTGGGCCGAGCTGGACTCGACCGCCACCACGGCCGCGAACACGGCGCTGCTGATCCACCCCGCGGTGAACTTCCGCGAAGGGCACGTCGGTACATCGTGGCTCTCCGGCGACTGCGCGACTCGAACGGCCAGATCATCCCCGCCCAGGGCGCCTTCCGGCTCTACCGAGACCGGATCCCCACCGGCTCCGCGGCCTTCGAACGCCGCCGGCCGCACATGGAGCGCATCTTCAAGACGCTGAGACGAGCCGGCATCCCGCGGCGCGACCTCTACCTCGCCTGGGACTTCACCGTGGCGAGCGGCTCGTCGCTCGCGCGGCGGATGCTCTCCATCCGCGACCGCGCGTTCGCAGAGCTCGGAGACCGCAACCTGGCCGACGTGAAGGTCGCCGGGCGTTCCCCGCGCTACAAGGTCGACAAGGTCGAGGATTTCACTCCCGCCGAGCAGCCAAACGTCGCCCGGCGGGTCAGCGGGCGGGTGTTCGTCCCCTGCTTCCTCGATGCGCCGAAGTGCGTGTCCGGCTCGCGCTTCCGACTCGGCCCTGCCGGCCTGCCTGTCCGGACGCCGGGCAACTTCTACGAGGCGCGGTTCATCTGCAACATCCCGCGCTCGGCCACCCCCGACCGCCCGGCTCGCCCCTCGCTCTACGGGCACGGCCTGTTCGGCGACGCCGGCGAGGTGGGCGCCGACAACGTCGAGCAGCTCGGCAACGAGAACGACGTGCTCGTGTGCGGCGCCGACTGGATCGGGATGGCGGAGGAGGACCTCCCCAACGCGGTGCGCGTGCTGACGAACCTGTCGGGCTTTCCCAGCCTGGCCGACCGCCTCCAGCAGGGCTACCTGGACTTCCTGTTTATCGGCCGGGCGCTGATCCACCCCGACGGCTTCGCCGCCGACCCGGCGTTCCGCCGCGACGGACGGCCGCTGATCGACACGCGCCGCCTCTTCTACTACGGCAACAGCCAGGGCGGGATCGCCGGCGGCGGGCTCACCGCCGTGGCACCGGACTTCACCCGCTCGGTCCTCTACGTCGGCGCTATGAACTACTCGCTGCTGCTCACGCGGTCGGTCGACTTCGACGACTTCGCCCAGATCCTTTACCCCTCCTATCCCGACGAGCTGCAGCGCGCCCAGATCCTCTCGATGATCCAACTGCTCTGGGACCGCGGCGAGCCCAACGGCTACGCCTGGCACATGACGCGGCGCCCCTACCCGAACACGCCACGCCACAAGGTGCTGCAGCTGCTGTCCTTCGGCGACCACCAGGTGGCCAACGTCGCCACGGAGGTCGAGGCGCGGACGATCGGGTCGCGACTGCGCGTCCCTGCGACCGATCCCGGCCGGAACACCGATCGCGCGCCGTACTACGGCATTCCGCGGATCGGCCGCTCCCCGTTCCGGGGCGACGCGGCGCTCGTCGTGTGGGACATCGGCCCGCTTCGTCAGGGCGGCTGCCCCGACCCGGAGGACGACGGGACCTGCGGCACGCCGCCGCCCCCGGTCGCCAACCTGCCGCCCGGGATCGGCGTCGACCCGCACGACCTCGTCATCGAGTCCGAGGCCCGCGCCCGGCGCCAGATCGCCGAATGGCTGAAGATCGGCGGCCGGCTGATCGACCCGTGCGGCACCGAGCCCTGCCACGCCGCGGGCTGGACCGGCCCGTGAAGGTCACGCGGGGCTAGCCTTCGGCGGCCTTGCATCCACGATCCACGCCCCGAGGTCGCGCGGGCCGCAGACTCGACCAGCTAGTGCCGCAGCTTGACTGCGGCTCGCTGGACGACGACCCGATCGTCCAGTTCAAGGCCTGGTTCCAGGAGGCGCGAGAGGCTGACGTCCCGGAGCCCGAGGCGATGGTGCTGGCGACCGCGGACGCCGACGGCCGTCCCTCGGCGCGCACTGTGCTGCTGCGCGGGGTCGACGCAAGCGGGTTTCGCTTCTTCACGAATTACACCAGTACGAAGGCGCGCGACCTCGCCGCCAACCCGCGCGCCTCGCTTGTCTTCCGCTGGTTCGCTGTGGGGCGCCAGGTCGTCGTCTCCGGGACGGTCACGCGCACATCGGCCGAGGAGTCCGACGCCTACTTCGCCTCGCGCTCGCGCGCCAGCCGGATCAGCGCCTGGGCCTCGGACCAAGGGGCGGAGCTCGCGGACCGCGCCGAGCTCGAGGAGCGCGTGCGCCGCGTGGAGGAGCGCTTCGCCGGCGCCGACGTGCCGCGACCCGACCACTGGGGCGGCTTCCTCGTCGAGCCCCAAACCGTGGAGCTGTGGCAGCAGGGCGACGACCGCCTCCACGACCGCTGCCTCTACACGCGCGAGGGATCCGGCTGGCGGAGGGTCCGGCTCTCGCCCTAGCGGCCGCGCCCGCGCCGCTCGCGGCGCCGGACGAGGATTCCCCTAGCGGCTGCCGCCCCGCTCCGGCCCCGGCACGGCCGCGGACTCCTGCGTGTCCGCCGAGGTGAGTGAGCCGGCGCCCGACTCGACCACCGCGCAGAGCGCCTCCACCGCCTCGGGGTCGAACTGGCGGCCGGCGAGCTGCCGGCACTCCGCCAGCGCGGTCGTCGGCTGCTTCGGGTCGCTGTATGGGCGTGCGACGGTCATAACGTCGTAGGCGTCGGCGACGGCGAGCAGCCTCGCGCCCTCGGGGATGTCGGGGTCGGCGAGGCCGTCCGGGTACCCGGCTCCGTCGGGCCGCTCGTGATGGCTCCGGACCCATACGACCTGCTCGGGGAAGAGCACGTCGGCGACGATGTCGGCGCCGAGCGTGGCATGGCGCTTGACCTCCTCGTGCTCCTCGCGCGTGAGCGCGCCGGGCTTGAGCAGGATCGCGTCGCGCACCCCGATCTTGCCCACGTCGTGAACCAGCGCGGCGTCGCGGAGCAGCGCCACGCGCTCGGGCGCCCAGCCGCGAGCGCGCGCCATCGCCTCGACCAGCGCCGCTACGCGCTCGGAGTGCTCGTGCGTCGAGGGATCTTTGGCGTCGATCGCGCGCGCGAGCGCACGGATTCCCAGCATCGCGTTGGAGCGCTCGAGCTGGGCGGCGCGCTCGTCGGCCGACAGCTCGCGCACGACGGCGGGGTCGTAGATCCACGACACGTTGCGCCCGTGCGCCTTGCTCCAGTACAGCGCACCGTCGGCCAGGCGCACGAGGCGGTCGGCGTCGCCCGCCGTGTCGAGGTCGCAGATGCCGGCCGACATCGTGAGGTGCACGTCGCGCGGCAGCAGCTCGGTCGCGACCGCCGCCCGCGCGCGCTCGACCGTGGCGAACGCCTGCACGCGGCGGGTCTCCGGCAGCAGCAGCGCGAACTCGTCGCCGCCGACGCGCGCGAGCACGTCCTCGTCGCGCACGATCTCCGACAGCCGCTGCGCGACCGCGACCAACACCTCGTCGCCCGCCTGATGCCCGAGCGTGTCGTTGATGGTCTTGAAGTGGTCGATGTCCAGCAGCGCGACGCTCAACCGGCGGCGGTGGCGCAGCGCGCGGCTCGCCTCGGCGCGCACGCGCTCGTGGAAGGCGCGATGGTTGAGCAGCCCGGTGAGCATGTCGGTGGACGCCCGCTCGTCCAGCCGCGCCCGCGCCTCGGCGTTGGTCACCGCCATGGCGACGAGGTCGGCGAAGTCGAGCAGGCGCTGGGCGGCCGCCTCGTCGAACGCGCCGGCGCGCAGCGAGGCGACGACCAGCGCGCCCCAGGTCCGCGAGGCGACGCGCACCGGGGCCAGGACGCAGGAGCGGTAGCCGAGCCTGGCGACGAAGCTCTCGGCGCCCTCGCGGACGACGTCGGCGAACACCGGCCGTCCCGTGCGGCGCATGGTCTGGAACTCCGGGCCGGCGGACATCTCCACGACCTCGCCGGCCGGCAGCGAGGTCCGGCCTGCGGCGAAGTGCCCGGCGATCTCGATGCGGTCGCGCGACACGTCGCGCACGACTCCGCCGCTGTCGGCCGCGAACAGGCGAGCGACCTGCTCGGCCACGAGCCCGAAGACCGCTCCCGCCGGTGCGCCCGCCGCGACCACGGTGGCGACCGTGCGCAGCGCCTGCTGCTCCGCGCTCAGCGAGCGCAGGGCCCCCTCGGTGCGCTTGGCCGGAGTGATCTCCACCACGACCCCCTCCACCTGCTGCGGGTGGCCGTCGGCGTCGTGGACGATGCTCTCCTCGTCGCGGACCCACAGCTCGTGGCCGTCGTGGTGGAGCATGCGGTACTCCGCCCGGAAGGGGCGCTGCGCCTCGTAGGCGGCGTTCATCTCGGCTCGCACCCAGGCGACGTCATCGGGGTGCACGTGGCGGAACCACAGCTCGGTATCGGTGCACAGCGCTTGCGGGTCGAGGCCGAGCAGCTCCTGCACCTGCGGCGATACGTACAGAGGCGTGCCCGTGGGGTCCCACGCGCGCGTGAACGCGATGATCGGCAGCTGTTCAAGCGCAGGACGAAATCGCTCCATAGCCCGGGGGTCCTCCGTGGCTCGCGGCCGAGCCCGGCCACGCGTCGGACGATCCTACCGGCCGCATGGGCGGCACTTTCGGGCGCGCGTCAGCTCGGTCTCGGGAGCCCCCGCAGGAGTCGCTTGAACATCCCGCGCAGGGTCTCCTTCCCGTATGCGTGGGTACCGTCGCCGGTCGTCAGCACGGCCACCGCGACCCGTTCGTCGCCGCGGCGCAGCAGCGCGACCTGGTGGTCGACCGCGCCCGTCCCCGACCCCCAGCCCCCCTTGAAGTAGAGCTTCCAGCCCCGCGGCGCGACCCGCCCGACGCCCCATCGCTGCGAAGGGACCACGCTCGCCAGCAGGCGCAGCGCGACGGCGCGATGGCGCTCGACCACGTAGCGGTCGATGTTCAGGAACCAGCGCGCCTGGTCCTCGGCGTCGATCCTGCTCGAGCCCCAGAACTGCGTCGGCGCGGCGACGAAGCGCCGCATCCCGGCGCGGCGGGCGAGCTTGCGCAGCCGGCGGGTGCCGATGAAGGCGCGCACGCGCGTCGCCGTGGCGTTGTCCGAGCGCCGGATCATCGGGCTGAGGAGATCGAGGTCGGCTTCTCGCAGCGCGCGGTCGCGCACGCGCGGGTGGTCGAGGTAGGCGACCATCAGCATCGCCTTGAGCACCGACGCCGACGGAACCGTGCGCCGGATGCGGTCGCCCCGCAGGCGTCCGCCGGGCACGGCCACGGCGAAGCTGATGCCGCCGCGCCGGCGCTTGGCGTAGGCGCGCGCCGCATCGATGCCGGGGTGCCAGCCCGCCGGCGCCTCGTCCGCGCGGGCGGGCGGGATCGGCGCGGTGGTCGCGAGCGCCAACCCGGCGACGCTCGCGGCGAACGCTGCCGAGGCCGGTCTCACGCCACTCCGCAGCGCGGGGCCGGACCTCCGCCGCCGCCCGGCGGCCGCGGCTTGGGCCGCCGGCGCAGGTCGCGCTCGAAGCGGCGGGCGTAGCGGCAGTAGGTGCTCTTGCCGGTGTCCGTGCACAGCCGGCTCAGAAACTGGACGACGAGCTTCTGGTAGTTGTAGGGCGCCTCGCCGCCGCCGAGCTCGTAGCGCGACCAGCGCCCCGTGTCGAAGCGCGGCAGCAGCCGGCGCAGCACGCGGTCGCCGGCCTTGAAGTCGGCCAGCGCGCGCTCGTCGCCCGGACCGCTGCCCGACCTCGCGCAGGCCGATCAGCGTCTGCGCCCACGCGTTGAGGATCCACGTGCGCGGTGCGAACGAGTAGTGGAGGTAGGCGACGCCGCCCTTCGCCGGCACGCGTACGCCGAGCGGGGGACGCATCGAGAACAACGGCAGGCCCTTCGTGGCGACGTCCATGTAGCGCTTGTCGCCGAGCACGTCGGCGCCCTTGGCGAAGGCCTGCAGCCCGGTCGCCTGGGCCATCGAGCTGACCCAGGGCGGCTCGCCGCCGCCGTAGGGGAAGTAGTACTCCCAGGCCAGCGAGCGGCCGCGCCTCACCGCGACCGAGGAGAGCTCGTTCAGCGCCGCGCGCAGCTCGTCGCGCGGGCAGGCGACCTCGGGGCCGAAGTAGCCCAGGCAGGCGTTGGCCAGCGTGTTGAGCTTGCCGAAGGTCCCGAGCGGATGGAACTGGATGCCCCGCCCGGAGCGATGCTCGAAGACCAGCGCGCTGCCCGCGAACTGGACCCGCCCCTGGTCCGCGATGCGCGGCTTGGAGGCCCAGAACTGCGCGTTGCGCGCGAGCTGTGTGAAGAGGATCGGCATCCGGGTCGGCGTCAGCCACCCCTGCCGAGCGAAGGTCTCGAGCTGCGAGAGCACGTTGCGAAGCTGCAGCTGACAGCGACCTCGGAGCTGCCGCCGAACCGCGCGCGCGAAGCGATAGACGGAGAACCAGCGCTTGTAGTCGCCGGCGCTGATCTTCCCCGAGTCGCGCGCGTCTCGGAGCACGTTGGCGACGGGCGTCCGCGCCGCCTGCGCACTTCCCGGGGCGCCGAGCAACGCCAGCCCGGCGACGGCGAGAACCAACGCCACACCCCCGATCCGCACGGACCGAAGTTACACCGAAAGCGGCGCGCCGGCCACGGCGACCCGCGGCGAGGCCCCACTACCATCGGCCCCCGGGGCGGTTAGCTCAGCTGGTAGAGCGCCTGCCTTACAAGCAGGAGGTCGCCTGTTCGAGCCAGGCACCGCCCATCCCACGAACTGCCTGCAAACGCACCGAAGCCGGGCGATGTTGGCCAGCTTCCGGTCTCGGGCGCTGTGGCCCGGTAGTGGCCTAAACGTCCTCGGCGTCGTCGGCTGTGGCCCGATCCCGCCGCGCGTCGAGGGCGTCGAGGCGGCCGGCGATGCCAGCGCCCGAACCGTCGAGCAGCGTGCCGTAGTGGCGCTCGATCATCGCTACTGACGTGCCCATGATCCGCGCAAGCTCGAAGATCGCGACCCCGGCCGCGAGTGCGTCCGAGGCGAACGTCGAGCGCAGGTCATAGATGCGGGCGGGCCGGGAGACACCGGCGGCCTCGATGGCTGGAGCCCAGACCCCGATTCGGCCGAGTCAGAGCCCGAACTGCATTCGATTACCTCAAGGTCGCGGTCTTCTCGATCCCGGCATTCGTCCACGAGATCGTCGAGCCCTCGCGGGTGAGCGAGTGGGAGGCGATCAGCTGGCCTGAGTCAACCAGCTTGGAGGTCTTGCGCTCGCCCGTGCCGAGCTTGCGATCGGACTTGCGCACCTCTGCCTGCGAGGGCGTATTCCTTGGTCTGAGCTTGACGATCCACGCTACCGACCCATTGGCCTTGAGCTCCATGTCGGTGACATAGACGGGGCAGGGGCAGACGATCTCGAGGGAGGGGGACGCGCTGGTCGCAACCAGCTGCTTGCCCGTCTTGAGGTCAAGAACCCGGACCTGGTCCGCCCTCTGGTCGATATTGCAGTAGGGGAGCGAATAGGCGACGTAGCGTCCAGCGAGGCGGAAGTCACCCGGCTCGGCTACGTCGCAGAAGTTCCGTTCCCCGATCAAATACGCCTTGCCACGGCTGTAGAGACACCCGTAGAAGTCAGGGACATTTCCAGGGGTTTGGAGCTTGTATATCCGACCGAGCCTGCTCTTCGTCACGGTCGTCGAACCCTTGGGACGGCAAGGCTTGGCGCTCGCGCTACCGGCTACCGAGTCCTGGGTTGGCGTCTGCCCAAAGGACGCCGCTGGGCCACTCAGCGCCGCAAGCGCCGATACGCCGAGAGCAAGGGACAAGCGCTTCGCCAGCGCCGGGACGACCAGCAACATTGCCTACCTCCATTTGTCGCGGGAACAACCCTCGCACCACGCGCACAGTGCTGTCTACGGGGTTCGACCCTAGGTTTTCGGTCTTCCCGAGCCCATCCGCCCTAGATAGCGACTTGAACTCGGCCCCGTTTCGTTTGAACCGGGGAAGAGGACGTGTGCGCTCGGCTAGGGGGTGGTGTTGAGCACCGCGCTCCAGGGGGTTGACCGGGGGTGGGGTCGGATCGCGAGCGCCGGAACCTGGCCAGAGGGCGCGGCCGTTGTGGGCAGCTTCGCTCTGGCCCGATCTCGCGAAATGCATCCAGACGGGTGTGGTGCCGCCTGGCTACGGCTCGAACTCGAACGATACGGACGGGGACGGGGTCGAGGGCTCGGCCGACAAGTGCCCGAACGACGTCGGTCCGGCGTCCAACGACGGCTGTCCGATCAGCGATCAGGACTCAGATGGCGTCCTCGGTCCGGACGACGACTGCGCGGACGATCCCGGCCCAGCTTGGAACAAGGGGTGTCCGATCCTGGGGGCTTCGGCTCCGAGCAAGGGGTCGGTGAAGAAAGAGCGCAAGTGGTTCAAGCGCGGCCAGAGGGGATGCACTAGGAGCGCGCTGAGTAAGCTGGCGAAGGGGAAGCCGCCGTCCTTCAGGGACAACGGCGGGGATCAGGTGGCCAACCTCAAGCGCTGCTACGCCGAGGGCTTCAAGTCGATCCCCGACAACTGGCCGATCATCACGTTCTGGTCCAACGCGAAGAAGTGGAAGCCGGGCTTTGACATCTTCCCGCCGAACCCGCGGCCGGCGAGCGCCCCGCCGGTCGGGGAGTGCTTCGCCAAGGTCCGCAAAGGCTTCAACGCGTACGCGCTCCCGTACGCCAAGGCCGATGGGAGCATTTACGGCCTGCCGCTGTTCTTCGTCCTCACCGACGCCGTGACCGGGACGAACATCGAGAACTATCGCCTCCAGGTCGGCGTCTTCTATCCCGACCCTGACAAGGGATCGCTGGCGAAGTGCAAACGGGCCTACTGAGCGCGCGCTCCCTGGTCGATTCAACCCCGCAGGCGCTGGCGGTGTACGTGTCGCGACCCCAATAGAGCTCGTCTATTCCTTGATCGTCGAACACCGCGCCGCAGCCAGCCTCACGGCCGAGGTCGTAGCCATCTTCCGTCGGTCATTGGGATATATGCCCCATAAGAGTTCGGGTCACCGGGATTTAGTTGAGTGCAGTCGTCAGCCGTGTACTCATCGTCGCCGTTGTACAGGACGCCATTGCGGGAATCGAAGAGCTCCGCGCAGCCGTCGTCGAACCCGTCCGACCAGCTAGACGAAAGCGAGTCCCACGTCGGTCCCTCTCTCGCCTCCCACTCTTCCTGGGCGAGGTCGGCCGCACTCGTTGTGCCTTGAGACGAAGGAGGTGGCTCGTTGGAGGGACCCGAGCCGCCGCAACCTACACCGCTCAGCAATAGCCACAGACATGAGTGTGAACGCAGCCTTCGCGAGGACCACGGCGGGAGCCTATGCGCCCGGGAGATGTTCCGGTCCGTCGCCCGCTTTGCACCGCTTCGGTCACAGCGCGGCTACCGAGCGAGCCATTCTCGACCGCCCGACTCGGCCCAGTAGGCGTCCGTTCATTTGGTCACAGAAAGCTGACCTTCGGCGCGCGCATACGCCGGGCGGAACGTATCCCGCGGCGTTCGGATCGCCATGTCCGTTGGCAGTCAACCTCGGGCATCCGGATCGACGCCGCCATACATGCACAGGACGTTGACCTCGAGCAGCTCGGGCGCGACGAAGTCGGTTTCCGCCGTGGCCGCCTCAACGCGGTCAAGCGCACGACCAGCCGTAGGCCCCGATTCGGCCGAGTCAGAGCCCGAACTGCATTCGATTACCTCAAGGTCGCGG
This sequence comes from uncultured Actinomycetes bacterium, assembly GCA_963797015.1. GTDB lineage: Bacteria > Actinomycetota > Thermoleophilia > Solirubrobacterales > Solirubrobacteraceae > JBBPZA01. The sequence continues at coordinate 214,661 of CAWCNV010000003.1, forward strand.
TCTTCTCGATCCCGGCATTCGTCCACGAGATCGTCGAGCCCTCGCGGGTGAGCGAGCGGGAGGCGATCAGCTGGCCTGAGTCAACCAGCTTGGAGGTCTTGCGCTCGCCCGTGCCAAGCTTGCGATCGGACTTGCGCACCTCCCGCCGCGAGGGCTCCCCATCGCCGATCTTGAGCTTGGCGATCCACGCGACGGAGCCGTTGGCCTTGAGTTCCATGTCGGTGACGTTGACAACGCCGTTCCAGAAACCCAGCATGGCCCCCAAGGTGGGGGATGGGGACGTCGCAACTAGCTGCTGCCCGGTCTTCAAGTCGACCACTCGGACCTGGTCCGTCAGCGTGTCGATGTCGCAGAACGGAATCGTGTAGGCCTCGTAGCGCCCAGCGAGGCGGAAGTTTCCTACCCTGCCGACGTCGCAGTAGTTACGTTCGCCGATCACGTAGCTCTTGTTACGGCTATAGAGGCACCCGTAGAAGTCAGGCACATTTCCAGGACTTTTGAGCTCGTATATCCGAGCGAGCCTGGTCTTCGTCACTGTGGTTGAACCCTTAGGGCGGCAAGGCTTGGCACGAGCCTCGCGGGCGACGGGGGGCTCCTGAGACCCGGCGGGCTGGCCTAAGGACGCGGCTGGGCCGCTCAGCGCCGCCAACGCCGACGCGACGAATGCGAGCGTGAGACGCTTCGCCAGCGCCGGAAAGACCACGAACATGCCCGACCTCCGTTCCCCAATGACTCCGTAGAAGCGATCCTCCCACCCGACGCGTCGGGTCCGCTACGGGGTCAGACCCTAGGTTTTGCCGGCCGAGCGCGACCCGGTCAGGCGTTGCTCCTGTCGCTCTTCTGTGCTGCAAAGCGTGCAGTTCCGCCATAGCCGGTAGGCCACCGCAGCCCACAGGCGCGGCTCTAGCTTTGTCTGGGCGATTGGCCGTTCAGCTCGTTCGGTAGCCGAGCGGGCGCAGGCCGCGCAGCGCGCTGGCCACCTCCCCTTCGGAGCGGTTGACCTCGGTGCGCGCAGCGTCGTAGGCGGAGGAGTCCTGCGACCGCGCGGCGGCGGCCAGGCGCAGGTAAGCGTCCCGCGCGCCGCCGAGCGCGCGGAGGAGCGCGTCGTGGGCGGCCCCCTCGGCGGGGCTCACGCGCACCGGGGCGAGCTGCCGCCGCGCGGCCTTGTAGGCGCCCGCGAGGTCTTCCGCCGCTTGGGCCTGGAAGGTCGGGTCAGGTGCGAAGCGCAGCCGGTCGCGAGAGCGCTCGCGGATGCGGTTGAGGGTGCGCACCGCTCCACGCAGCTGCCGGGCGTAGACCGCCCGCGGCGAGAGCGCGAAAGGGCGTCCGGAAACGAGGCGCAGGGACGCCGCCGCCCGTCCGCAGGACGCGAGCCACGCCGCGGATCCGCCGCGCGGCGCTACGCAGGCGACGGTCGCGACTCCGGGGCTGCTCGGAACCGCGTAGATCGTCGCCATCCCGTCGAGGCCACGGGGGCGTAGGCCGTCGTGGCGCAGGGCCTGCAACACGCCGAGTCCCACCCGCGTGGGCCGCCCGGGCGGCTTGGGTAGGCGCACGAGCAGCGCTCCGGGCAGCAGGGTCGCGTTCTGCGCCTCGGTGTGGCCGGCGAGCAGCACCGCGCCGGCGGGCGCGGGCGGGGCGGCGGCGACGCGGCCGGACAGCCGCAAACCCGGCACGCTGGCGCTCGGGCTCTGGCGCCAGCCGCGTGGCACCGTGATCGCCAGCTTCGACGAGCGCAGCACCCTCGTGGCCTGTGCCGCGCTGCGGTCCGGCATGCCATTGCCGCCCCCGTTGGCGCGTCCGAGGAGAAATCCCGCACTGGTTACCGTCACCGCGAGCGCCGCGGCAAGCGCAGCGGCCTTTCGCGCCGGCATGATGTGGTCCCCGCGACCGCGCCGTGTCAGCGCGTGTGTGGCGCTGCTTGTGGTGGTGTCGTGCCCCGCGGCGGGGCCGTCGGTTCGACGCGGCGCGACCCTCGTCGCCTCGCCGGCGCGGGGTTGAGTCGACTCGTCGACGGCCAGCGCCTCGTCGGCGTCGGCGAGCAGCTCGGCCGCGCTGCCGTGCCGGTCAGCTGGCTGCTTGCTCAGGGCGCGCGCGACCACGTCGTCGATAGCCGGCGGGAGGCCTGCTCGCCGGCTGCTCGGGCGCGGCGGTGGGTCTTGCAGGTGCGCGTAGATCACTGCGGCCTCGGACTCGCGCGGGAATGGCACCTCGCCGCAGAGGCACTCGTACAGCACGGCACCGAGTGCGTAGATGTCGCTCGCCCGACCCGCCCCCTCGCCGCGGATCAGCTCCGGCGCCGTGTAGTTGACGGTGCCGACGAACTGTCCGCTGTGGGTGAGGCTTTGGCCGCCGGGCGCCTTGGTGAGACCGAAGTCGGCGAGGTAGGCGTGGTCCCGGACCGCGACGAGCACGTTCTGGGGCTTGATGTCGCGATGTGTCAGGCCCGCTTCGTGTGCGGAGTCCAGCGCCTCCGCCACCTGGTCGAGGATGCGCAGGGTCCGGCCCGTTTCCATGGGTCCCTGGCGCAGCAGCCGCTTGAGGTCGGGGCCGCGCACCAAGCGCATGGCCAGGAACAGCCCGTAGGGGCTCTCGCCGGCCTCGTAGACGGGGACAATGTGCGGGTGGTCGAGGCCCGCCTGGAGCAGGCCCTCGCGGCGAAAGCGCTCACGGAACGCCGGGTCGTCGCTCAGCTCCGCCACCAGCAGCTTGAGCGCGATAGTGCGTTGGAGCGAGAGCTGGGTCGCCTGGTAGACGACCCCCATGCCACCCTGGCCAACCACGCGGTCGACGCGGTAACCCTCGATTGTTGTGCCGGGCTCCAGCACGCCGCTCATCCGCCCCGCAGGTCGGGCAGCGCGCCCACCGGCGATAGCGCGGGAATGCGCTGTGGTTGAGCCGGGCCGAGCGGCCGCGGCGCTGCGGGCGCTGCGCTCCGCGCGGCCGGCCCGTCCTCCTCGCGCGTCACCCGACCGAGCGCGAAGGCGCCGGCGGCGAGGGCCACGAGGACAAGAAGAGCGAGCAGCACGTGTCGACCTGACACGACCACGTGCCAACGCTATCCGGTGCGCAGAAGCGCGTGGCGGCGCACGGACGGGTCTTGCACAAGGCCGGGCGCGCCGGCGGTGGGTCGCCGAACGGTCTGCGAGTCAAACCTTAGGGTTCGTTCCCGTGGCGGACCACTCCCGCTAGTGCGACCATCGTCTGCGATGCTGCTCGCTGTTGGGTTGGGGGTGCTTGCGATCTGCGGGGCAGGCTGCGCCTCGCCGGCGGACTCGTGGCAAGAGCTCAGCTCCCGGCAGCTCGAGCCCTGGCCGGCGTTGCAGCGCCGGGCCGGGTCATTCCCGAGCCTGACCGACGGGCGCGAGCGCTCGACCTACGGCGAGGCCGTGCTCGGCTACGCGCTCATCCAGCGCGGACTGCGCGACGGAGTCCGCCGCTCGATGGAGGCGGGCGTGCGCGCGGTCGACTACGCAGTGCGCTCGAGTTCGCCGCCCCGCGGCTTCAGCCCCTCCAGCGAGGCGGCGCCGTCGGTTTTCGCGGTCCTGGCGATCGCTGCCGCCTACAACGAGCTGCGCGCGGGATCGCCGGACGACTTCGCCGCGGTCCGCGCGCGCTGGTCGGAATGGGCGCGGCGCGTTCGCGAGCTACGCATCGGGAGGACGCCGTACTCGAACAAGCACATCGTGGAGGCGACGGCGATCCTCGAGCTGCTACGAACGCGAGTCCGGTCAACGGAACCCGGCACGATCCTCGGCCGCCCCGAGCTGTCGCGCCGAGTGGCCTATGACGTTCTCGCGCGCCAGGTCCCCGCAGAGTCGCGCGACGGCACCGATCTGCTCTCCGACGCACCAGACTATCCCCCGGCGTACCAGGCGCTCTCGCTGGCGATGTACGCGCGCGCCACGCAGCTGATGGGCGCTCGAGCGCCGACGCGGATGCGCCGCGTGCTTGCGCGTGCCGCGCTCGCTTCGTGGAGGCTTGCCGCACCGGATGGCGACGTCGCTTACTTCGGACGGTCCCAAGAGCAGGTGTGGACGCTGCCGGCGACCGCGTTCGGCGCCCTGCGGGCGGCAGCTTACGCGCCGAAGGATGCGCCGCGGCTGCGCGGCCTCGCCGATCGCGCCGTGGCTCGCATGGCCCGGCTTTACCCCGTGGGACGTGGCGGGCAATACTCGATCCCGGCGCTCCGCGCCGGCCCTAGCGCCGCGGGCGCACTGGATCCCTACGCCGCTGGCGTGCCTTACGCCGGGCTTGCCGCGGTCTTCTTGAACTGGGCCGTGGCCCAGCCACGGAGCGCCCGGCAGGCCGGGCGTCTGGCCGCAGACGCCGAGCGCTTCGATGCGGCGGTGTCGCGCCGTGCCGGCCGCTTCGCCGTCGTGCGCGCCGGCGATCTGTGGTTCGCGGTCAAGGCGGGCCGCAGCATGCTGTACGCGGGTGACTACCGCTCGGACTTCGGTCTGGCCGTGGCCAAGCGGCGGGTCGGAGGGCGGTGGGTGGACAGTGTCCCGGTGCGGCCGCGCACCGATCGCTCTGAGCCCGTCAGCGCCGGGCCTGTGCTGGCCTCCGCGGGCGGTCTGCCCGCCGCGCGGTCGCTGGCGGTGTCGGCCGACGGCACTGTGACCCTGCGCGGCGGCTTCTTCCGGCGCGACGGCTCCCGCGTCCGTGCCGCAACCTTCCGCTTCCGTCCGCAGGGCGATTGCGTTGCTGAAACGGTCGATGTGCGGCCCGGCGAGACGCTCTCGCTGGGAGCGTTCTTCGCGGGCGCACCGAGCGTGAAGGCGCGCGAGGTCACCGACGGCGCCGGCACGTTGACGCTGGACCGCCCTTTCTCGGCACGCCGTTCCGGCCCTTACCGATCGGCCACCAGAGCGGACCTGACACTCGTCACCGCCGAGATCGGCATCCGCAAAGGGGGGACGCTGCGCGCGACGTATTGCTAAGCGTGGGCGGTCCCCCGGTGCGCCGCTGCAGAGCGGCGAGCCTTGCCGAGTGCCGGACCGGCGTGTCGTCCCAGAGCGGCATACCGATGGCTAAGGCGAACGTTCGCGTTTCAGCAGCATGGTTCGGCGCGCTACGGCGCGCGGCGGACTTGCGCCCTGGTGACTCCGGCTGCTCCACTCGGATGCCGGGCGGAGTCGCGCTCGAGCGCACCTGCCAGCTCCTTGCGTGAGCTGACGTCGAGCTTGCGGTAGGCGTGGCCGAGGTGCATCTCGACCGTCTTCACCGAGAGCCATAGCGACTCGGCGATCTCCCGGTTGGTGGCCCCGTCGCGTGCGAGAAGCACGATCCTGCGCTCGCTCGCCGTCAGCGAGGCTTCTCCGGACCGCTCCATGCGCCGCGGCCGCGCGCCGGCCACCCGCAGCTCCTTCCTGGCCCGCTCGGCGAGCGCAAGCGCGCCCTGCCGCTCGGCGATCTCCGCGCCACGGGCGAGCGGCTCGCGGGCCGGCTGGCGCCGGCCCTCTCGCCGCACGGCGCAGCCGAGTGACACGAGCGCCCGCGCGTGCTCGACCGGGCTGTCAGCCGGCTCTAGGGTCGTCACGGCTTCCTCGAGGAGGCCGAGGCAGCCCTCACCCTGGTCCGCGTCGCCGGCCGCTCGCAGGGCGATCCCGATCGCGCGCGGCGTACCCCAGCGCCGGGCCAACTCGAGCTCCTCGGCCGCGAGCACGCACGCCTCCTCGTGCTCGCCGCCCCGAGCGAGCGGCGGCGCGAGCGTCGAGCGCCACGGAAGCGCCGCCGGGTTGGCCGTCCCTGTGGCCTCAGCGCGGCGCCCGAGCTCGCGGAGATCGGTCAGCGCCTCCTCAGTCCGTCCCTGCTCCACCCGCAGGCGGCCTCGGGCGAGGAGCACGAGATCGTAGTCGGCGGCCTCGTCGAGCTCGTCGTCGAGGCGGTGCCGCGCCAGCGTCGCCTCCGCTGCCTCGAGCTCGCCGCGCTCGATCATGCACTCGAGTAGCGGGAAGAGCAGCAGGGGCAGGAACGCAATGAGCAGCCCGCTCTCGGCCGTGAGGTCGAGCGCTGTCTGCGCGTGCGCATCCGCGTCGGCCAGCCTTCCCCGTCGCAGGTCGACATCGGCCTGCGCCGCCGACGCGAGCGCGAAGCCCATGGCCGACCCGCGAACGCGCGCGTCCTCGAGCCCGCGCTGGTTCGTCTTCGCCGCCTCGTCGAAGCGCTCGGCCAGCGCAAGCGCCGCCGAAGCCCGGTAGGGAGTCGCCGAGTCGGGTCCCTCGTGCGCGAAGAGCGCGCCTCCGCCGAGGCCACGACCGGCTAGCTCGGAGACCTCGTGGGCCGGACGCCGCAGGTGCAGGGCATCCGAGTAGGCGCCGGCGACGAGCGCCAGCCGCTCGGCGGCCGTGTCACCCGCCAGCTCGCCCCAACGATCCAGCCGCCGGCGGGCCGGCTCGACCGTGGCCGGATGCAACCGCGCTGCGAACGCCGCCTCGGCGGCCAGCCGCAGGCCGAGCTCGCGATCCTCGCCGCCGACGGCGTCGGCCGTCTCGCCGAGGATGCTTGCGGCTTCGCGCCCCCGCCCCGCGAACATGAGCGCGCGACCGAGTGCGAGCGCATGCCGCGCGCGCTCCGCGCCTTCAGCGGCGTCTTCGACCGCTCTCTGCAGGTCGGCGATCGCCTGCGGGTCACCCAACCGCAGCTCGGCGCTGCCCAGCAGCGCCCGTACTGCCGCGGACTCCTGCGCGCGGGGCGGCTCCTGGAGTGCGCGGCGCAGGTAGTCGACCGTCGCCGACGGTGCGCCCCTCGAGAGCGCCTGCGCGCCGGCCTCGCGCAGCGCGCGGACGACGACCGGATCGCCCGCCGGGTCGGTGGACAGTAGGTGAGCCGCCACGTCGTCCGCCGGACGGCCCGCCTCCCGCAGCAGCTCGGCGGCGCGGCGATGCAGCCGCGCCTGCTCGGTCTGACCGAGAGCGGCGTACACCGCCGCGCGGACGACCGGATGGGTGAAGCGCAGCGGCCGCTCGTCGACGAGCACGTCGGCCCAGGCCAGCGCTATCACCGCGTCCGCCGCGACCTCCGCGCGGCAGCCGGCGAGCTGCGCGGCGAGCGCGGGCTCGGCTGAGCGCCCGAGCACGGCTACCGCGCGCGCCAGCGCGCTCGCCTCCGGGCCAATTGTGTCGACGCGAGCGGCCACCGCCCTGGCTACGGACTTGGGCCCCGTCGAGCGCACGCGTGTCGTCTGATCGGCGTCGGGACGGATGCCACGCAACCGCAGATCGGTCGCGAGTTCGTGCAGGAGGAACGGGTTTCCGCCGGCCGCGATCCTGCACGCGCGCACGAAGGCCGGCGCCGGCACGGCCCCCAAGGCGCGGGTGAGCAGCGCTGCCGACGCCTCGTCGCTGAGCGGCGCGGGCTGCAGTCGCCAGGTAGCCGAGCGGTGTAGCTGCTCGACCGCCGCGTCGGCGCTTCCTGGCGTGCCGTCGCGGGAGGCGATTACGAGCAGCACGTTGAGCGCCTCGACCCGCCGGGCCAGATAGGCGAGGAAGCGCAACGAGCTGGTGTCTGCCCACTGCGCGTCGTCGACGAGGATCGCCACCGCGACCCGGGTCGAGGCATCCTCCACCAGCCAGTGTAGACCGTACAGCGCCGCCGCCTCGTCGCCCGCTGCGGCCGCACCCACCGGCTCACCGTCGACCACCGCCGCACCGAGCGCGGCAGCGCCTGCGACTGGATCGGCTTCGCTCGCCAGCGGGCCGAGCAGGTCCCGAACGAGCCCGAAGGTGAGCCTGCGCTCCAGCTCGCCGCCGCTCGCCCGCAGTGCCCGCAGACCGCCCGACCGCGCGACTTCGTCGATGGCGTCCAGCAGCCGGCTCTTGCCGATGCCAGCGGGGCCCTCGACTACGAGCAGCCCCCCCGCACCGGCGGCTGCCTGGGCAGTGGCTCTGGCGGCGACGGCGAGCTCGTGGTCGCGCTCCAGGAGATCGCTCTCGCGCGCCGGATCCCGCCCGGTCATCGACTTGGTCAGCAGGTCTGGCACGTCGGGCCGACCCTACCTCGCGGCCGGCGCCAAATCCTAGGGCGGCTCCCCGTAGCGCCCCACCTTCCGGGGGCGCAACATTGCCGTCACTTCGAACGGGGCGCGACCAGGAAGCGCCCTCCAGAGGAGGTCGCGATGAGACGACTCGCGTCATCTCGTATGTCGCCGTGCGCTCGGGTTGCGAGGCGCGCGACGAGCTTCATGCTTCCGGTCGCCGCACTCTTCACCGCGGCGCTCGCCGACGCGGCGTTCGCGGGCACTCCGATGGGCGACGGCGGCTGGTCCTACTTCGGCGACCCGCGAGCGATCTACGCCGGTGGGCAGACGTTCGTCGGGTGGACGAGCTCGACCGGCCAGATCCAGGTCGGCGCGTTCCGTAAAGGGCGTGTTGAGGACGTGGTCACCGTCGATCGCGCGCCCGGCGACGGTGCCGGCGACGAGGACGAGCCGCCGACGATCGCGACGCTCGACCAGTTCGGCGTCGACGACCACAGCAACCCGAGCCTCGCGACGACTAGGGACGGAAGGATCGTGGCGATATACGCCGACCACGCGCGCGACCCATACAAGCGCGAGCAGTTGTACTACCGCGTCTCGGCCAAGCCCTACGACGTGACGAGCTGGCGGCCGGTGCGCCAGGTGCCGCGGACTGACAGGATCAAGGGCCGGCGCGGCATCTCATACCCCAACCCAGTCCGTATGGACGATGGACGAACGTTCGTCTTCTGGCGCGGCAGGGACTGGTACCCGAACCTAGCGACGACCAGGGACTTCCGGAGCTGGTCCACGCCCCGAACGATCATCCGCGGTCCTCGGGGCCAGCGACCGTACGCCAAGTACGCCGGCGCCGGCAACGGGGCCTACGTGGCGTACACCAACGCGCACCCTAATTCGAAGCCCACAAGCGTCTACTGCCTCTTCATTCGCTCCGACGGAGCGATCCTGCGGCTCGACGGTCGCAAGGTGGGCTCGACGACCAAGCCGCCGAAATACAGCCAGGGGACAGTGGTCTACCGCTACCAGCCACAGCTCGGACGCTCCTGGGTTCAAGACATCGCCCTCGACGGCGGGAAGCCGGTCGTCCTCTACTACCGGCGCGAGCAGGGGGTCCGCAACGTCTACCGACTGGCCCGCTGGGACGGCCGCCGGTGGATCGACCGGTCGATCGTGGAAGCTGGCGCTACGCGCGCCGACAACTGGTACGTGGCCGGCGCGACGCTCGACCACGAGACCCCGAACGTCGTCTACCTCGCCCGGCGCGCGGCCCCCGGCGCCGTGTCCGAGGTCGAACGCTGGGTGACGCCCGACGGCGGCGTGACCTGGTCCTCGACAGCCCTGACCAGCGGCTCGACCGCCGACAACTGGCGTCCGGTCAGCCCGCGCGGCCTCACCGGCGACACCACACAGGTCTGGTGGTTCTCGGGCCGCTACCAGAACTACAGGTCGTTCACAACCAACGTGTTCGCGGCCTTCGGGGTTCCGCTGCGGTGACGATGTCGGGTCGTTGACCAGGACCCCCGTCGCACGCCAACGATTCGAGGCACCGCGACACCACCCTGACCGCATCCTCCGCGACCGGGCTAGGGGCGGACCCCGTCGCGACCGCGCACGCCGCTTGCGACGCTCGTCTCGGCTGCGATCCGAGCGGGCCCCTTAAAGGGGTCGCCCGAGCCGAAGAGGTAGTGACATGCTTTCGATTGGCGCGAATCGCGTAAGCGCGCCTCGGACCTCGCGGGACAGGCTGACCCAGACGGCGGGCGTTCGACCGAAGCCCGATTGTGAGTCTGGCGTGAAGCCCTGCATGAGCCGCCTCGTCGCCGTCACGGAGGATCGGGCGAGACTTGTGCGGGTGCTGCTCTTGGTCGCCTTGGCCGCGGTGCTGGTTGCTGTGGTGCCTGCGAGCGCCATGGCGCCGCGGGGGTCGTTGTCGCAGCTGCCCGGGGCTTCGCGCGACGCCGACCCCGTCGTGGTGACTGGCGCGCAGGCTCCGGCGCTCGCCGGGACCGACCCGACGCGTGTCGTCGCCTTCCGGCACGGTGTCTCGGGCTGGCAGCAAGTGCCGGTGCAGGTCGACGAGCGAGCGCTGGTCGCGCCGCGGACGATCTACAACGGCCTCTCCACCTCGACGTTGCCGTTGCTGGTCTACGCCGATCCGCGCCGCTTGGTTGCCCCTGGCCAGGAGGACCCGTGCGCCGGGAACGGCCCTTGCCCGAACGGCGGGAAAGTCTAGGGTCGCACCCTGTAGAAGGACACGGGTTGGGCCTGGGAGGATCGCCGCAACCCATGACCCTTTGACTCACGGAGGTCGGACCGTTACCGCCTCGAGGATCAGAACAGCGTCGGCCTTGTGTTCTCCAAATCGTCGGGCAACAGCGGCCGGTCGTGGTACTACCGCTGCTGGTTCGCGCGTGAGAAGGCGCGCCTGCTGCCCGGACAGGATCTGCTCGGTTCGCCTACCAGGCAGATCGAACCGGAGGCATAACCCCGCTGGTCGGGCGCCGCGTCGCTTACGTCGTGGAGGTCGAGGGATCGGCCCCCGAGGTCCATGTCGTGAACATCAAGACCGGTACCGAGAACGCCTTGAGCAAGGACGCGAGCCCCGGGAGGGATAGCGGCCCTGGCGCTTGCGCCGGGGGCGGCGTCGCCTGGATCACCGTTGTCAGCGACCAGGCCGGCAATGTGAGCGACTTCGAGGTCCGGCGGGGGTTTCCCGGCAATTCCGAAATCAGGACGCTCGACTCCGGCTTGAGGATCGATCCGAGCTCGCTCGCGTTCGGCAGGAGCGAAACGACGCTGTTCTGGTTGAACGGACGTCAGGCCCGCTCGGACGGCTGCACCCTCTGTATCCCCCTGTCTTGACGTTCGCCGCGGAACAAGTAGGCGGCGACGCGTACGTCGCCGCGGCGAGCGATAGCCGGGATGAGACACGCCCAGCGAATCGCTGGTCCGCATGGTCCGCAGTCGGACGCACTCCATCCCACACGCGGGCTCGAGCCAGTCTCGGTCTTTGGCCCGGTTGTGGCCCAAACGTCCGTCAGCGCGCCGTGCCCGGCGACTCGGCCGACCACCTGTAGACCCGCTCAGAATGGTGCGACTTGCAGCCGATTCGCATCGCGCGTCGTCAAGCGTCGATCTCGTCGGCGCGGCCTTACAAGCAGGAGGTCGCCTGTTCGAGCCAGGCACCGCCCATTCTTCCCTTTGCCCTGCACACATCGATCTCCCCCGCGACCCGCCCGAACCGAGGACGATCGCCGTGAGCGGCGGGACGACACTGACGGCCGTCGCGTCGAGCGCCACGCTCAACCGCACCATCGCCAGCCGGCGCCGGCCGTGGTCATCACGGTGAGCGACATCAGCGCCCCGGCCGGTGCGCACCTTCCCGCGATCTCCCTGTGGCTCACGCGACAGCCCGCGCAACACTGTCTCCGTGCACTTCGGGCAATCAGCAGTGGACAAGGTTCGCCGCGACGAGCAGATCATCGCCGAGCGGGCGCGAGGGCTGACCTGGCCCACCATCGCGAGGCGACACGGGCTGAGCGAACGCCAATGCCGGAACATCTGGTCTGCCCGGCCCGGGCGCGTGTCGTGCCGCGACCTCACCGACCTGGAAGCCAGGGTCGATGAGGCCCTCGAGGGCTACGACGCCGCGATCGAGGACCTCGCGATGCTGGCGGCGTCGGCGACCAACCCGCTGTTCAGCTAGGCGCCGTCAATTCGCGATTGCGCGCACTCGACCAGAAGCTGCGTGGCGAAGCTGGACCGGCTATCGAGGTCGATGGTCGACTTCGCAGCGGTGATGGCTAGGGCGCAGAAGGAGGGCTGGGCGCTCGTGGCGTTGGACTGCGACGTTGACACCAGCACGCCTGCCGGAGAAGCGATGGCGCACGTGCTTGCAACGTTCAGCCAGTTTGAGCGGCGGCTGATCGGTCAACGTACGCGCGAGGCACTAGCCGTCAAACGCGCCGAGGGCCTACGTCTAGGGCGCCCGCCTGAGATAGACGCCGCATTGGTCGCTCGAATCAAAAGCGGACGTGACGCTGGCGCGACGCTCCAGGAGATCGCCGATCAGCTAAACCGAGAGAAGATTCCGACGGCGCGACACGCCGCAAAGCGCGGCGGCGGCAATCGTCATGATGCTCGGGCGGTCAAGCATCATTGGCGGTGCGCGGGCGTACCCCAGCGGGTAAAGGTCGGCCACACGTCGACGATGCGACCCGAGCGGACCACCTGAAGCGCGCCGAAGTAATCGACGCCGTCTCCGCCCTGGTTTGGCCAGCAGAGCACGTAGTCGGAGGTGCTGAGCTCGCCGGGTGGGGCGTAGACCATGCATCGACCGCCTTCGCGCTCATCGTCCTTGACGCCGAGCGGGTACACGAACGCGGGTTGAACGCCGCCCTGGTCCGGCCAGGTCGATCCCTTGAGGAAGTACTCCTCGCCGGTGATCGGCGGGATCGGGATCTTCGTGAACAGGGTCGATGGGTACGGGCCCACGTCCTTTAGGACAGGAGCCGCCTGGGTCAGGGCCCGCGACAATCCCTGGGTGTCGAACCCACCGCTGAGGTATCCCGCGTAGACGAACGCGGATCCCGGGCTGATCTCGCTGATCTCCGGCCTGCCGGCCCAGTTGCGGTAGTTCGAGCTCCCGGGGCCGTTTCGAATCAGCTTCGCTTCGTCATACAGATCGCCGCCCTCGGCGCGCAGCTGGTCGAGGTATCCCTTGAGGTTGCCGCTTGCCTGATTGGCGACGAACTGGCGCCAGCTCTCGGCCCCGCTTGCGGTCGCGTGACCGTCGTAACACACGACGGCCCGCAGCCGGAGCAGCCGCCGCTTGCGCCGAAGCAGCCTGATCGCCGCGCTGATCTGCGGCGGATGATGAAAACCGCCGCGCCCCTCGCCTGAGTCGAACTCCAGCGCGACGTCGAGCGGCACACGCCGCCGGGTCGTCTTCGCCAGCCGCGCCATGTCCCTCAGAATCTCGATCGAGCTCGCCAGCAACGTCAGACGGTGCTTACGCTGGCCTCGCGGCGGAGCCGAACCCAGGTATGCCTGCAGCTCGCCGCGGCTCGGCGGATAGCCCATGAGCAGGTCGGTACCGGCCGGCGCCGCGGTCATGATCTGGTCGACAGTCCGCAGGTGGAACACCAATCCTCGCGGCTCAGGCAGCAGGCCGAGGATGTACGCGCACAGTTTCGGAGACTGGAAGACCTTGAGCGCGGGGCGGACATGCCACCGCTGGGCTCGAGCAAAGTCGACGATCACCCTGGCGTTCCGATCGATCGCCGCGAGGTCGACGAACATCACCGGCTCGCCGCTTCCGTAATCGCGCGCCAGCCGCGCCAGCGCCCTGTCCGAGGTCGGTCGTCCCCCGGAGCCGAGCGCGCGCGGCAACGAACCGTCGGCCGCCACCTCTGAGGCGATCGTGCTCGCGGCTCGGGCGGGGGTCGCGGCCGCCGCGGCCGCCGCGAGCGTTCCAGCCGACGCCACGAAGCTGCGCCGGGTGACTCCGTCCTTCCCCATCGGATCCTCAGGTCAGCTCTTCGCGCTGGCCGGCCCAGCGCGACACGGTGGGCCACAGTGCACGGACTCGTCCGTCGCGGACGGCGTACAGCCCGCCGAAGTAGTCTTGGCCCTCCATCACCTGCTGCGCGGTCTCGACCACGTAGTCACCGAGGCGGAGCTGGCCGGGGCGGGCGAGGATCAGGCCCGACGCGTTCGAGCCGCGACCGTAGACCGGACCCTCCAGCAGTCCCGGCGGGTAGACGAGCTTCGAGAGCGTGGGGTTGTTGCCGGTCGGCCACCCGCCGGACTTGATGTAGACCGGTTCGGTGCCCGGCGGGATCGGAAACGGACCCTTTCCCAGGAACACGTTCTCGGGCAGCCGCAGCACCGGCGCGCACAGATACAGCGCCTTCGCGAAGCCCGTAGCCGTGTCGTACGCATCGAGGTAGTTGGCGAACAGGACTGCGGAACCGGCGGAGAACTCGTTCGCGGCGGTACTCCCCGCCCAGTAGGAGTAGTTCGACGAACCCGGCCCATTTCGGACGAACGTCTTGAGGTTGACGGAGTCGCGCGCCTGCGCAACGACGGACTCGTACGCGCGGGTGAGGTTGTCTTGTGCGAATTTGGCTGCGGTTCTGCGGGTCGAGTCGTCGCTAACGCCGGCCGCGAGCGCGTCGTAGCAGAGGAGCGCGCCGAGACGCAGCCGGCCTCGTGCCCGGCGCAGCACCTTCAACGCCGCGGTGAGCTCGGCACCGGGGTCGAACCCGCCACGCGGGATTCCGTTGTAGATCTCGAGCACGACATCGATCGGCAACCTGCGGGGGGTATTTCGCGCCAGCTCGTCCAACGCACGGAGCAGCTCGATCCCATCGACGTTGATGCGCAGCGTGTGTCGCCGCTCTCGGCGCGACGGCCGGGAGCCCAGGTAGTGGCGGAGCTCGCCGAGTGTCGGCGGATACCCCATCAGGAAGTCTGTGCCCACCGGAACGTGCGGTAGCGCCTGCGGGAGGTCGCGCAGGTGGTGGATCATCACCCGCGGGCGCTCGAGCTTTCCAAGCACGTACGCGAGCAGTTCCGGGGAGCGCAGAGTCTTGTACGCCGGCCGCCACGCGACCCGGTTGCTCGCGCTCCAGTCGATGAGGCGCCTGCAGTTGCGATCGACGGCCGCGAGGTCGACGATCGCGACCGGTTCTCCCTTCCCGATCCGCCTCGCGACCGCGGCAACTGTTGCCAGCCGCATCGGCCGCCCGCCCCGGCCCAGACGCCGGACGCGATCGCTCGCCGTCCGCGACTGTGCCCCGGCGGGCGCGGCGTCCAGCGGTAGCTGAACCGCGAAAGCCGCCGTCGCCGCGCTTGCCAACGCAGCCCTCCGAGTCAGACCACTCTCGCTCTCCGACCGACGGCCGCCGCCATCCACCACTGCCTCGACTTTGACGCGAGCTGCCGCCCCCAGCATCAAGGCGTTCCCACAAGGGACGTCCGAAGAAACTACGGAGGTGCCCTCTAGCGACGGTCTTCGTGCTCTCGCGTGGTCACGACATTCGCTGCAGTACGGCGATCGCCGTGATCTGCGCTTCTGCGCTGTGGGCGCTTCGGCAAGCGTCGAGCGCCGTCAGCCTCGTAGTGCTGGCCGCGCGGAGCGACTAGATCCAGAATGCAGAGCAGTAGTTGACTGCAGGCCGGCTGCGGGCGGCGCCGGAAGTCAGGTCGGCTTCGGGATGCCAGCCTCGCGACCGTGGAACGGGCGCGCGACTCCGAATGACGCCCGCGGAGGAGCTCGACCGCCGCAACGTCTTCGACACCGAACTGCTCGGCTAGCGGCTGGTCGCGGCAACGCGCTGGGTCCAGGCTGACGCCGACCTCTCCGCCCTGGCGATCGGATACTTCGGCGCCAGCACGGGCGCCGCCGCCGCGCTGCGTGCCGCGGCCGATCTCGGAGACGAAGTCCGGGCGGTGGTCTCGCGCGGCGGCCGTCCGGACCTCGCCGCCCAGCGCCTGGAGGCCGTACGGGCGCCCGTCCTGCTGATCGTCGGCGGACGCGACGACATCGGCCTCGACCTCAACCGGCAGGCGCAGCGCTTGCTTAGAGCCAATCCTCGGCACTGTGATGGCGAGCGCCGAGACGACCGACAGGCCCGAGCTTGCGCGTCGCTACCTGAAGCTGGCGGCGCTGGCCCGGTTGTGGCCCAACGTCCGCGGCACGGAGTACGCAGCAGTGCGCCTGCGCCTTGCGGGACCGCCTCAGGATATCGTCGTTTGCAGCCGGTTCGCGTCCGGCGTCGTCTCCCGTCGTTTTCGTCGGCGCGGCCTTACAAGCAGGAGGTCGCCTGTTCGAGCCAGGCACCGCCCATCGCCTCCACGACCGCCTCGCCGCCTCGGCTCGGGAGCAGCGTGACTCCGCGGAAGCGTGCTTTCTCGGGGCGCGCGCTCGGTGCTCGCAGGCGCGCGCGGCGCAGGATCGTCGTGAGCACGACCTTCATCTCGAGCTGTGCGAAGGCGGCTCCGAGGCAGCGGCGGACGCCGCCGCCGAACGGGATCCAGGTGTAGGGCTCCGGCGCGCCGTCGAGGAAGCGCTCGGGGCGGAAGGTCCGCGGGTCTGGCGGGTAAAAGGCGCGGTCGTACTGGACGAGCATGATCGACGCCGCGAGCTGCATCCCCGGCTCGAAGAGGTAGCCGCCGAGCTCGGTCCGCTCGGTGGGTGCCCGGAACACCTCCGGCACGACCGGGCGCAGGCGCAGCGTCTCCTTGATCACGGCTTCCATGTACTCGCCGCTCTCGCCCGACTCGGCCTCGTCCGTCGCGCGCGCCAGGGCCGCCGGGGTGCGCAGCAGGCGCTCGAAGGCCCACCCGATCGAGGTCGCGGTCGTCTCGTGGCCGGCGAGCAGGAGCGTGATCAGCTCGTCGCGCAGCTCGCGGTCGGTCAGCGGGCGGCCGTCCTCGTCGCGCGCTGACAGCAGCAGGCTGAGGAGGTCGTCGCGCGGCCGGCCGTTCGAGTCGTCGCGGCGGCGGCCGATCTCCTCGTAGAGCAGCCCGTCGACGTGGTCGCGCAGGCGGAGGAAGCGGCCCCACGGGCTGCGCGGGCCGAGGTCTCGCTGCACGAGCAGCAGCAGCGGGTTCGGCGACGACAGGCGCGGCAACAGCCGCCGCAGCTCGGCGATGCGCTCCGGATCGGTGATCCCGAAGACGGCCCGGATGATCACCTCCATCGTGATCGCCTGGGCCGCCGCGCGGGTCTGGATCACCTCGCCCGGGCGCCAGCCGTCGAGCTCGCGCTCCGTGACCTGCTCGATCAGCTCCCCGTAGCCCGCGATCGCCTCGCCGTGGAACGGCGGCAGCATCAGCTTGCGCATGCGCAGGTGGCGCTGCCCGTCGAGCAGCAGCACCGACGAGGGCCCGGTGACCGGCTCCATGAGCTCGCGTGGCTCGCCGACGCGGTACTGGGCCGGCTTCCACTTGAAGATCTTCTCGATCAGCTCGCGGTCGGCGATGTGGAAGAGCTCGCCCGCGATCGAGTCGTTGGAGCGGAAGATCGGCCCGTAGCGCCGCCGCGCCGCCAGCCTCGTCTCGACCGGCCGCACGACTCCGAGCCAGGACTGCAGCGGCCGCGGAACGCGCGGGCCGGGGATGTCCGATGCCGGCTTGCTCGCCATGAGGTGCAGAGGAGGTTAGGGTTGGCAGGTGAGCGCCGTCCCCCGCTCGTGCCGCCTCGCCGCCGCCGCCGCTGCGCTCCTCTCAGCGCTCGCGCTTCCCGCCGCCGCGGGGGCCGTGCTCCAGCCAGCCGTGCCGATCCAGGTCTCAGGACCGCGGCCGTCCACTCCCAGGTTCGTCGGCGCCGCCGCCAAGGCCGATCCGTTCCCCGGCGCACGAGCGGCCGACCAGAACCCGCAGATGGCCCTCAACCCGTTCAACAACGTCCACAACGACACGTGGATGACCGACAACTACACGCAATTCGGCGGTCCTCTCGGTCGCAAGCCGAAGGTCTTCTCGACCTCGTTCGGGCGCACCTGCATCACGCTCACCTTCGACCGCAAGGGGCGGCTGATCGGCTCCTGCATCAGCCTCACCGAGGGTCCCGCGCTCTACATGTTCGACCCCGACACGCTGGACATCCTCGCCTTCCGCCAGATGCCGTTCGTGCCGCCCCCGGCCGGGACCAACCCGGCGCTCAACACGACCGGCGGCGCCTACTTCTACCTCGACCGCAAGGACCGCGTGGTGTCGGCGACCACCGACCGCAAGATCCAGGTGATCAAGGAGGCCGAGAAGGACGGCCAGCCCGTGTTCCGGCGCGTCGCCGAGTACGACCCGCGGCCCTGCTTGCAGCCCGGCGAGCGCATGCCCTCGGTGCTCCCGGACTTCAAGGGCCGCCTGTGGTTCGTCGGCCGCCAGCTCGGCACGGTCGGGGTGCTGGATCTCAAGACGGGGAATTGCCGCTCGATCGTGCTGAACGAGGAGATCGAGAACTCGTTCGCGATCGCACGCGACGGCGCCTACATCGTGACCGACAAGGCGATGTACAAGCTGAGGGCGCGGTCCAACCTCAAGCCGCACGTCGTGTGGTCGGCGCGCTACCCGAACGACGGGCGCATGAAGATCGGCCAGATCAACGCGGGCTCGGGCACCACCCCGACTCTCATGGCTCCGGGCACGCGATCGCGCAATCCAACCTACGTCGCGATCACCGACAACGCCGACCCGCTCGACGTGGTCGTGTACCGCGCCGCCGACAAGCTCGCGAGCGGCACCGGGCGCGAGGTCTGCCGCGTCCCGATCTTCTCCAAGGGCGCGAGTGCCGACGAGAACTCGCTGATCGCCGCCGGCCGCAGCCTGTTCGCCGAGAACAACTACGGCTACGACATCGTCCGCTTCAACGACGTGATCGGCGACGGCACGCCGATCGGAGGCGACCTCGGGCTGGTGAGCGCGCCCGGCATCGCGCGCATCGACATCCGCCGCGACGGCTCGGGCTGCCGCCGCGTGTGGACCAACCTCGACGTACGCCCCGCCTCGGTGGTCTCCAAGGCCGACAGCGCCAACGGCCTCCTCTACACCTACGAGAACGCCCGCGACCCCGCCGTCCCGGGAGCCGACCCGTGGAACTGGGCGGCGCTCGACATGCGCACCGGAAAGGTCCTGTGGAAGCGACGCGCCGGCTACGGCGGCCGCTACAACAACCACTACGCGGGCATCGCGCTGGGCCCGCGCCCGAAGGGCCGCGGCACGCTCTACCTGGGCGGCGTCGGGGGGATCATGGCCCTTCGCGACCGGTAGATGGCCTCGGACTCAACCATCTGATCGCTAGCCAGCGCCGGGCGCGACGGCCGCGGAGGGCCGCGCGCCGGCACTGACGCGCCGCTCCATAATCGGTCCAGTTATGTAGCCGAACCCCGTTGGATGCGGCATGTTCCCCGCCACAGGGGATATCGCCGGCGTCTCGCGCGCCGGAATGCATGACGCAATCGTCCAGACAGTTCGTGCTGCGCCTGCGTGGCGTTCGGGGAGTTGCCGGGGTCGTCCTGGCCCTCGGGGCGCTGCTCGCGCTCTCGGGCTGCGGCGGGGTGCTCCCGTTCGCACCGCGTTCGGCGGCGACGCTGGGCTCCTCGCCGAAGCTTGTCTTCGCGCATTACCACCCGCAGTATGTGATCTCGCAGGACAACCGGCCGCCGTTGCAGGACATGTATGCGACCGATTACCTCAATCCGAACGGTTTCGGCGGCGCTTATAAGGCGTTCGGCGGTTATGCGCGTGATCGGCCGTTGCCGCGCAGCCCGATCGGCGGCGACTGGGAGCTTGTTGACATGGAGGTCGACGTCGCCCGTGCGGTGAGCGCGGGCATCGACGGCTTCATCGTCAACGCCGACTCGCTGACCAGCGGTTACATCCTGGATCGCATCAAGCGGCTGATGGCTGCGGCTCAGATCGTGTCGCCCGGCTTCAAGATCATCCTGATGCCCGTCATCTCGGGCCAGTCGCCGAGTCCCGACGACGCTGGCGCAGAGGGTCCATGCGCTGGACGGCAACCCCGCGCTGTTCCGGCTCGGCGACGGTCGCCTGGTGATCTCGCCGTGGGCGCCCGAGCAGCAGGGGGTCTCCTACTGGTCGTCGTTCAAGTCCGCGCTCCAGGCGCTCGGTACCAGCACCGCGCTCGTGCCGACCTTCATCGACATCTACGGGAACGCCAGCAAGTTCGCGAGCATCAGCTACGGGATGGGCAGTTGGGGAGGCCGGAGCCCGGCGGCGTCCGGGAGCGCGAACCCCTACCTGCAGACCGGCAGCATCGTTCACGGCCTCGGCAAGGTCTACATGCAGGCGGTGAGCGTCCAGGACGCCCGCCCGACCCAGCAGCTGTTCTGGGAGGCCGACAACACCGAGAACCTGCGCTACACGTGGAACTCGGCGATCGCCGGCGCCGACTGGGTCCAGATGGCCACGTGGAACGACTACGGCGAGGGCACCGAGTTCGCACCGTCGCAGGACGACCACTCGGCCTTCCTGGACATCTCGAGCTACTACATATCGCGGTTCAAGACCGGCGCCTGGCCCGCCATACGGGAGAACGGCGCCTACGTGACTCACCGCGTCCAGTTCGTGAACGCCAAGCCGGACCCAGCGGGTGGGGACGCGAAGCTGATGCAGCCCAACATGGCGGCCGGGCAGTCGACGACCCCGCGTGACACGGTGGAGGTCCTGACCTTCCTCACCAGGAGCGCAAACGTCACCGTCAGCGTCGGCTCGGAGACCTACCGCTACGTCGCCCCCGCGGGCGTCAACGCCAAGCTCGTGCCGCTCGGCCTCGGCTCGATCACGATGACGGCGACCGCCCCCGGCGTCGCGGTCTACGTGAGCTCGCCGTGGAAGGTCCGCGACGAGTTCATGGCCCAGGACCTGCAGTACCGGGCAGCCTCGAGCTACCGGCGCTAGCAGCGCGGCCGTCGCTGGCCAATCGGTCCAGGCGACGTTCAGAACTGCACGGAGCAGATCATCGCGGCCGATCTGATCGCGACAGGAAGCCATGGACGGCTCGAGCGATCACACCTGGACGGGTGCACGACGACCCCTGCGCCGCGGCTATGCCGCCCTGGCGCTCGTAGCGCTCTGCGCGCTGCTGCTCCCCGCCTCGGCCTGGGCGGCGTCCACGCCCCTGCCGTTCACGCTTCCGAAGAGCTCGACGCTTCGCAAGTCCCCCAAGAAGGTCTTCGCGCACTACAGCCCGCAGTACGTGATCTCGCAGGACAACCGCCCGCCGCAGGAGGACTACTACGCAACGGAGTACCTCGACACGAAGGGCTTCGGCGCAGCGTACGCGGCGTTCGGCGGCTACATGCGCGACCGGCCGCTGCCGCGCGCCCCGCTCAGCGGAGACTGGCAGTTGCGAGACATGCAGACCGAGGTCAGCCGGGCGGTGAGCGCCGGCATCGACGGCTTCATCGTCGACGCCGCAATCCTCGAGCCCAACTACTGGCTCGACCGCATCAAGACGCTGATCAAGGCGGCCGAGACGGTCGATCCGGGCTTTCGCATCATCCTGATGCCGGACTTCACGGGCCAGCCCACGGTGAGCCCGGCCAGGCTCGCGAGGTCGGTCGCGGCGCTCGACCGCTCCCCGGCGCTCTACCGCCTGAAGGACAGGCGGCTGGTGATCTCGCCGTGGCAGCCCCAGCTCCAGGGCGTGACCTACTGGCAGAAGTTCATGTCAGCGCTCGAGGCGCTCGACGGCACGCGCGTTGCGCTCGTGCCCTGCTTCCTCGACGTGTCCGCCAACGCCAGGGCGTTCGCGCCGATCAGCTACGGGATGGGGACGTGGGGCGGCCGCAGCCCCGCCGCGGCGGCGCCCGAGTCGAAGGCCAATCCCTACGTGCGGGACGCCCGGATGGTCCACGGTCTGGGCAAGCGCTACATGCAGGCGGTCAGCACGCAGGACGTGCGGCCGATCCAGCAGCTCTACTGGGAGGCCGACAACACCGAGAACCTGCGCTACACGTGGAGCTCGGCGATCGCCGCCGCCGACTGGGTGCAGCTCGTCACCTGGAACGACTACGGCGAGGGCACCCAATTCGCGCCCTCCGTCGCGGCCGGGTGGAGCTGGCTCGACATCTCGAGCTACTACCTGACGCGCTTCAAGACCGGTGCCTGGCCGCGGATCCGGCGTAGCGGCGCGTACGTCACCCACCGCGTCCAGTTCGCCCGCGCGCGGCCCCGGTCCGCCGGCCGCAAGACCCGCCTGATGCGACCGAACTTCGCGCCCGGGCAGTCGGTGAAGCCGCGGGACACCATCGAGGTGCTGACCTTCCTGACCGCGAAGGCGAAGGTGCGTGTCGCCGTGGGCTCCAGGACCTACCGCTACGTGGCGCCCGCCGGAGTGTTCGCGCAGCGTGAGCCGCTGGGCGTGGGCTCCGTGGATGTGAAGGGCTCCGGAGGCGCGCGGAGGTTCTCCGTGCGCTCGCCGTGGACCGTCCGGGACAGGTTCACGGTCCAGGACCTTCAGTACCGCGCGGCCTCGAGCTACCGGCCCTAGCGGCGCGCGAAGGCGCGCCTGGGCGATTCGTCCAAGCGCGGTTTGAAACCCGAGTAAACGGGTGGTCGGCGCCGATGTCATAGCGACCGGTGAAATCGGCCGGCGAGCGCCATGGACGGCACGAGCAAAGACATCAGGACCCACCAATGGCCTCTGCGCATCGGCCGCGCGGTCCTGGCGCTCGCGGTGGTCTGCGCGCTGCTCGCCCCGGCCTCGGCATCGGCGGCCTCGTCGCCACTGCCGTTCGCGATGCCGTCGAGCTCGACGCTTCGCGGCTCCTCGAAGATGGTCTTCGCGCACTACCACCTGCAGTACGTGATCTCGCAGGACAACCGGCCGGCCAATCAGGACTTCTACACGCAGTACCTCGATCCCAACGGCCTGGGCGGAGCCTACGCGGCGTTCGGCGGATACCTCCGCGACCGCCCGCTGCCACGCCCCCCGCTGTCCGGAGACTGGGCCCTGAAGGACATGCAGACCGACGTCAAGCGCGCCGCGAGCGCCGGCATCGACGGCTTCATCGTCGACGTCGCCGTACTGCGGC
Source organism: uncultured Actinomycetes bacterium (assembly GCA_963797015.1). Classification (GTDB taxonomy): domain Bacteria; phylum Actinomycetota; class Thermoleophilia; order Solirubrobacterales; family Solirubrobacteraceae; genus JBBPZA01. Next base: position 237,206 of record CAWCNV010000003.1, read on the forward strand.
CCGGCTATTACCTCGACCGCGTCAAGACGCTGATCAAGGCCGCCGAGACCGCCGATCCCGGCTTCCGCATCGTCCTGATGCCCGACTTCACGGGCCAGCCGACCATCGACCCAGCCACGCTGGCGCGGAATGTGGCAGCGCTCGACCGCTCGCCGGTCCTGTACCGGCTCAAGGACAAGCGCCTGGTGATCTCGCCGTGGGAGCCCCAGCTCCAGGGCGTGACCTACTGGCAGAAGTTCATGTCAGCGCTCGAGGCGCTCGACGGCACGCGGGTCGCGCTCGTGCCGTGCTTCCTCGACGTGTTCGCCAACGGCAAGGCCTTCGCGCCGATCAGCTACGGGATGGGGACGTGGGGCGGCCGCAGCCCGGCCGCGCCGGCGCCCGAGTCGAAGTCCAATCCCTACGTGCAGGCGGCGAGCTACGTCCACAGCCTCGGCAAGATCTTCATGCAGGCGGTCAGCGCCCAGGACGTGCGGCCGACGCAGCAGCTCTACTGGGAAGCGAACAACACCGAGAACCTGCGCTACACGTGGAGCTCGGCGATCGCCTCCTCGGACTGGGTGCAGGTCGTGACCTGGAACGACTACGGCGAGGGCACCGAGTTCGCCCCGTCGGTGGCCACGGGGTGGTCGTTCCTGGACATCTCGAGCTATTTCCTGTCCCGCTTCAAGACCGGCGCCTGGCCAAAGATCGTCCAGAGCGGCGCGTACCTCACCCATCGCGTCCAGCCGGCGGTCGCCAAGCCCGAGAAGGGCTCCGCCGACACGCGTCTGATGGGGCCCAACTTCGCGCCGGGCCAGTCCGTCAAGCCGCGCGACACCGTCGAGGTGCTCACGTTCCTCACCGCCGGCACGAACGTCACCGTCACGGTCGGGTCCAAGACCTACAGCTACTCCGCTCCGGCCGGTCTGTCGGCGAAGGTGGTGCCGCTCGGCATCGGCTCGGTCTCGGTCAGGGCGTCGGGGGCCGGCGGCGCGTTCTCGGTGCGCTCGCCCTTCGCCGTCAGCGACCGGCCGAAGGTCCAGGACCTGCTCTACCGCGCGGTGTCGAGCTTCCGCGACGGCGGCGGCTCGTAGACCTTCCGCCGTCTAGGACCGCCCGACCGAGCGCAGCAGGAACGCCTCGACCGGCTCGGCCTTGCCCTTGACCGCCACGCTCCCGAGCGACTCGACCTGCGCGTCCGCGAGCGCGCGCAGGGTCTGCCCGCCGATCGCCACGCCGCCGACCGGCGCGAGCGCTTCCAGCCGCGCCGCGAGGTTCACTGCGTCGCCGATCACGGTGTAGCTGCGTCCGCCCTCGGCGCCCACCACGCCCACCATCGCCTCGCCCGAGTTCACCCCGGCGCGGAAGCGGGGCCACTCGGGGTGGTCGTCGGCGATCGCGGCGGTCGACTGCTGCAGCGCCAGCGCCGCGCGCGCAGCGCGCTCGGCGTGGTCGGGCTGGTCGCCCCGGCGGTTGAAGGTGGCCATCACGGCGTCGCCGATCAGGCGGTCGATCTCGCCTCCGTGCTCGCGCACGACCGCCGGGATCGCGCGCTCGAAGTAGGCGTTGAGCATCGCCGTGACCTCGCGCGGGTCACGTCCCTCCGAGAACGTGGTGAAGCCGGCGAGGTCCGCGAACACGACGCTCACCTCTCGCATCGCCGCCGCGGTCTCCGAGCCATAGAGGGCCGAGAAGCGCTCCTCGCCCCACTGGCGGCGCGCGCTCCACGCGACGAGCGCGAAGGCGGAGAGCATCAGCAGGTGCCACTCCCACCAGGTGGCGTGCCAGTTGCGCGCAAACGCCACCGCGACCATGGCCTCGGCCAGCAGCACCCACGCCGCCGCGATGCACACGAGCAGCAGCTCGCGCGACGTCGCCCACAGCCTGAGGTAACGGCCCGCGGCGTACGCGTACAGCGCGAGCCCGACGACCGCGAGCGCGACGAGCGGGCCCGAGCCGGACTCGGCCGGGGTGGGGTCGTCCAGGGGCGGCACGCGCGCCAGCGACAGCGCGGCCCAGGCCGCCATCACGACGAAGAGGGCGAGCTCGATCACGCGCGCGTTGCCCATCAGCCTGTCTGTGCGCTCGCGCGTCCAGGCGATCGACGAGGCGGCGGCGAAGCCCGCGGCGAGCGCAAGCCCGACCGGCGTCGCGATCACGAAGCCCGCGTTGCGCCGGTCGAGCAGCACGCCCGGGGTGGCCAGCGCGTGCAGCCCCAAGAAGCCCGCGGCGACCAGGAACGCGAGCGAGACCAGGAACAGGCGCGCGTCGCGGCGGCGGCGGGCAGCCTCGCCGGTGGCGTAGGCCAGGGCGGCGGTGATCGCGGCGGCGGCGAGGACGAGCCAGAAGTGCGCCGGGTGGTCCTCCCAGCGCACGTCGAGCATCGGCGCGGCGAGCAGCACGAGGAAGCCGGCCAGCGGCGTCAGCAGCGCGACGGTCCAGGGCGCTGAGCGGCGGGCGAGCGCCATCCCGCCGGATCATCCCTATTCGGGCAGACCGTAGGGATCGCAGGAGAGCCCGCGGCGCAGGCAGGCGCGGACGCGGCGGCGCAGGGCGTCGGGGCGCCAGGCGTTGAAGAAGTCCCCGTGCTCGGTGAAGCCGGCGCCGGAGGCGATGCTCGTCTTCGACGAGCCGCGCGTGGGGTAGTCGATGACGAACAGAAGCTGGGGCACCGGGACCGGGCGGCTGCGCGGGCAGCGGCCGGAGCGGCTGTAGGCCATGTGACGGCGGTGGTCGGCGCTGTCGAGGTCGCGGCCGTTCCAGCAGTCGGGGAAGCGCAGCTGCATCCGCAGGCCGGCGCCGGGCGGGCAGCGCCGGATGACCGGCGAGGGATCCACCGTCGCGCCGAGGCAGCTCCAGGTCGCGACCGGCCGGCGCGCGGGCCGCCGAGCCATCGCGTCGCCGGCGATCATCCGCAGGCCGAGCGGATAGGGGCGAACGCGCCGCGCGGGATGGGTCGAGGCGCGGTAGTAGAAGGTCGCGCTCAGCGCCGTGACCGGATGGCCGGGGCGGTCGTAGAGCGTGGGCACCCAGTAGGCGGCGCCGTCGGCGGCAGGCTCGCAGCTCGTGCGCCCGCGGCGCAGCGAGGAGGTGGTGGAGAAAGCGTCCGTCGAGCGGTTGCCGAAGAAGTCGTGACTGTGCGACATGCCCGGTTCGCCCGGGTGCACGATGGGATCGTCGGATAGCCGGTGGCTGAAGAGGCACTCAGCGCGGAAGCCGGGGGCCTCGCCGGCCGCAGTCGCGGGCGCGGGCGCGGCGGCAAGGATCGCCACAGCAAGGGCGAGCAGGGTCGCCCGGCTCCTCGTCCCCCGCCCCCTCACTCCGTGATGACCGTGTCCTCGTGGCGGTACGCGGGTGCGCAGCAGCACAGGATCCGCAGCGGCTCCTCGCCGGTGTTCCACAGCTTGTGGCGCTCGCCGGGCGGGATCACGATGCAGTCGCCCACCGCGACCTCGCGCTCCTCCGACCCCAGGCGCATGCGGCCGCTTCCGGCGACCACGTAGTAGAGCTCCTCCGTGCGCGCGTGGTAGTGCTCGGCCGTCGCCCCGCCCGTCGGCACCGTCGCCTCGGCGAGGCTCTGGTTGGCGGCCGGCGTCCACGCCGGGCCGACGAGCTCGCGGATCTCGGACCCGTCCTTGGTGACGAACGGCTCGAGCGCCGCGAGCTGGGAGACGTGCACATGGACAGGGTAGGCGCAGGAATCTACGCGTGCGCCCGCGGGCGCACCACCATCGGCAGCCCGCCGCGCGGGCTCAGCGTGGGCATCTGCCGGACGCTGAGCGAGTAGCCCGCCTGCAGCTCGAGCCGGAAGCGCCGCAGCACCGAGGTTGCGATCGCCTTGACCTCGAGCTGGCCGAAGCGCATCCCGATACAGGTGCGCGAACCGCCGCCGAACGGGGCATAGGCGCCCTTCGGCAGCCGCGCGCGGTTCTCGGGCGTGAAGCGATCGGGCACGAACGCCTCGGGGTCGGGGAAGACCTCGGGCAGGTGGTGGCTGGCCCACGAGCAGTAGTTGACGTGCACGCCGCCGGGGACGCGATGGCCGCCGAACTCGAAGCCCTGGACCGCGCGCCGCGGGCCGATCCAGGCCGGCGGGTAGAGGCGCAGCGTCTCGTCGACGGCGGCCTCCAGGCGCGGCAGGCCGCCGACGAGCTCGCCGGGCTCGACGGGGCGGTCGCCGACCTGCTCGTCGTGCTCGGCAAGCAGCCGCTCGAGCTCGTGCGGCGTCCGTGCGAGCTCGTGGAACAGGAACGCGACGGTCGAGGTCGTGGTGTCGTGGCCGGCGAACAGCAGCGTCATCACCTGGTCGCAGACCTGCTCGTCGCTGAAGCTCCAACCGTCCTCGTCGCGAGCGCCGATGAGAAGGCCCAGGACGTCCTCGCCGGGGGACTCGGCCGCGCGCCGGCGAGCGATGTGGTCGAGGACGATCGCCGTCAGCCGGGCGCGCGCATCCTGCATCCCCGCCCAGGGAGTGAGCGGGCCGCGCAGGATCTGGAGGAAGTAGTCGCGCCCGTAGTAGCCCAGGCCGCGCTCGAACTCGTGCGCCATCCCGCCCTCGCGGCCGTCGCGATCGGGGTCCACTCCGAAGAGGGCCTTCAGCGCGATCCGGAGAGCGAGCCCGCGCGTCCACGCATAGAGGTCGAGGGTGCGCCCGGGCGTCCAGCCGGCGACGGCGCGCTCGGCCTCGTCGACCATCGTCGCCGCGGCGGCCAGGAGTCGCTCGCGGTGGAATGCGGGCAGGATCGTCTTGCGCGAGCGGCGGTGGTACTCGCCGTCGGTGGTGAGCATGCCGTCGCCCAGGAAGGGAATCAGGTCGCCCATGCTGCCCTCGCGCCAGCGGAAGTTGTCCGCGTGCGAGACGGTCATGTAGTGGTTGGCCTCGGGGCCGAGCATGAACACGCCGCGCGCGTGCAGGATCCGCATCGAGAACACGGGCCCGTACTCGCGCTGGGCCTCGAGCAACAGCGGCAGCGGATTACGCGCGAACGCGCGCGTGCGCGCGACCGAGAAGTCCCCGGGGCCGGGCGGCAGCGCGCCGTCGAGGAGCCGCTCGTCGCGCAGGTCCGCGCGCAGCCGCCGCAGCGGCCCGGACACCACCGGAGGGGGAGCGGCGACGGCCACCGCGGGAGCCTACCGAGGAACTGGCTGGCCGGCCAGCCGGAGCGTTCGGGTCCCGCCCCCGTCGCCGCACCGCCCCCTCGCCCGTCCGTCTAGCCCGCCGCTGCGCGGCCGGGCGGCCGTCTACGCTTCCGCGCCGCCATGCCGATCTTCGAGGCCATCGTCCTCGGGATCACCCAGGGGCTGAGCGAGTTCCTGCCGATCTCGAGCACCGCGCACCTGCGCATCGTCCCCGCGTTCGCGGGCTGGGAGGACCCGGGCGCGGCGTTCACCGCCGTGATCCAGCTCGGCACGTTGGCCGCGGTCCTCATCTACTTCCGCAACGAGCTTGGGAACGTCGCGCGCACCTGGCTGCTGAGCCTGCGGCGGCCCGAGCTGCGCAGCGACCCCGACGCGCGCATCGGCTGGTACCTGATCGTCGCGACTGTCCCGATCGTGATCTTCGGCAAGCTCTTCGAGAACCCGATCGAGAACGGCGCGCGCGACCTCTACCTGATCGGCACGGTGATGATCGTCTTCGGGCTGGTCCTGTACGTGGCCGACCGCGTCGGCAGCCAGGATCGCGACGAGCGCTCGATGTCGACGCGCGACGGCGTGCTCATCGGCGTCGCGCAGTCGGCAGCGCTGGTCCCGGGCGTCTCGCGCTCGGGCGCGACGATCAGCGCCGGGCGCTTCCTCGGCCTCGAGCGCGAGGCCGCGGCGCGCTTCTCGTTCCTGCTCTCGGTGCCGGCCGTCGTCCTCAGCGGGCTCTACGAGCTCTCGAAGATCGTCCGCGGGACGGAGTCGACCGATGCCGGTGCGGCCGCTCTGATCGTCGCCACCGCGATGGCGTTCATCTTCGGCTACGCCTCGATCGCCTTCCTGCTGCGCTACCTCGCCACGCACACCGTGACGGTGTTCACCGTCTACCGGGTGCTGCTCGGCTCGCTGGTGATCGCGCTCGTCGCGGCGGGCACGATCGGCTGAGCGCGAGCGGCGTGCGCGGGCCGGCCGCCTTCCCTGGGGCGCGACCCGACAGCGCGCGGGGCGCCCGGAGGCGCCCCGCTGTCGCTGGACGGGTGGCCGTGCGTCTACTTCTGGAGGCTGTCCTCCTTGGGAGCCTCGGTCTTGTTCTCGCTCTTGTCGTCCTTGGGCTTCGGCTCCGCGCGCTTGACGGTCTCGCACGATCCGTTCGGGCTCGACGGAGTCGCGTCGAGGATCACGTCGACGTTGTCGAGCAGCGCCGTGTCGTCGCCGGGGCCGCAGTCGATCTTGTCGACCTCGCCGTCGCGGGTGTGGAACTTGTCGTTTCCGTTCCCGCCGACCAGCGTGTCACCGAGCGTGTCGGTCGCGCCGCCGGGTCCGGGCTGGACGTCGCTGCGGGCGAGCGCCCACAGGTCGTCGCTGCCGTCGCCGCCGTAGCTGATGTCGACGCCCTGGTTGGCGAAGATCCGATCCCTGCCGGGCCCGCCGTACTGGGTGTCGTCGCCCTTGCCGCCCGACATCCTGTCGTCGCCGGCGTTCCCGGAGACGATGTCGTTGCCGTCGCCGCCGTGCAGACGGTCGATGCCGTCGCCGCCCTGGACGGTGTCGTTGCCCGGCCCGCCGTACGCGCGGTCGCGGCCGCCGACCCCGTTGCCCGGGACGTCGCCCTGCAGGAAGTCGTTGCCCGTGCCGCCGACCAGCAGGTCGGTGCCACGGAAGCCACGCAGGTCGTCGTTGCCGGAGTTCCCGAACAGGCGATCGTCGCCTCGGTCACCGGAGAGCTTGTCGTCGCCCTTGCCGCCGACGCCGATGTCCGCGCCGCTGCCGAGGTCGACCGTGTCGTCGCCCGAGTCGCCGTAGACGATGTCGAGCCCGGGGCCGCCGTCGGCCTTGTCGTCGCCCTTGCCGAGCAGCGCGAGGTCGATGCGACCCGACCCGAGGCTGACGTCATCGTCGCCGGCGAGCGCCCGCACGCGGTCGCTGCCGCCGAAGGCACGGATCGTGTCGTTGCCCGAGGTGCCCTTCAGCCTGTCGGGCCCACTGGTCCCGTTGACGACGTCCGCAGCCGCAACGCCGGCGAGCACGAGAGCACTCGCGAGCACCGCGACCAAGGAGACCGGCAACCGGGAGAAGATATGCGCCATCCGCATGGTCCCTCCTGGGGATTCGATTTACCGCCGACCGGAACACCGCGATTCGGCGAGGAGTTGCGAGCCGCCCCAGCAGGGTTTACATACAGCTGAGGAACGCGTCGCTTGCCGGCGCAGGCAACCGCCGCGCCTATACTGAACCCGCGCTCCGGGGGGCGTAGCTCAGTTGGTTAGAGTGCCGGCCTGTCACGCCGGAGGTCGCGGGTTCGAGTCCCGTCGCTCCCGTCGCTTGTTCATGCTGCAAGCGGGGATTTCCTCGCCGGTCTCGTCTCCGAGTCGAGCGTGGCCTCTGGCCCGGTTGTGGCCTAAACGTCCTCGTCGTCCGCCGCGGCTCGGTCGCGCGCAGCGTCGAGCGCGTCGAGACGGCCGGCGATGCCGGCGGTCGCCCCGTCGAGCAGCGGCGCCATAGCAGGATCGCCTTGCAGCGCCACTCCGCCGCCGTCCGGTCGCGCATACGGCGTGGTGCAGGCACTGCGCCAGACGCTCGGCGCCGCCGTGCGCTGGGGGTACATGGCGAGTAACCCCGCGGTCATCGCGGAGCGCAACCGGCAGCCGTCGCCGCGGGTCGTGCGCGTCTACGCCCGCGCGGAGCGGGATGCGATCGCGGCCGAGCTAACGCCGGCCTACCGTGCGACGCCTACGAGGCGATGACCGCCGACCGCCCATACCACCGTGCGCTGGGCGCGGCTGAGGCCCGCGGAGCTCGAGCGTGGCGCCGGCACGCAGTTCGACGCCGCCGCCGTGGCCGCGTTCCTGGCCGGGCCGATCCGGTAAGACCAGGGTCCAGGCCCGGGTGATCACGGGCGCGACGCGCCCACGCCGTTGGCGACCCTGACGCCATGACCAACATCCCCGGCACCCAAGCGACCGACGGCGTTCCGACCTACCTGGGAAGGGGCGATCCCGCCGGCAGGTTCGCGGACTACTACCCGGCGTGGGTGGACAAGCTGGCCGGCGACGTCACCCTGGAGGGGTCGCTGCTCGACGGCGCCGTGCAGGGTGCGGACGCCATCCGCGCCGTGGTCGCCGGCGTCCGCCAGCTGTACGACCGCCAGGACTTCAACTTCGCCGGCCCCTGGGGCGACAACAGCTTCATCGAGGACTACACCGCCGAGGTTCGCGGCAGGCCGCTCGGGTGCGTCCACCTGGTCACCTTCAACACCGACGGGCAGGCGCAGCACATCGCAGCCAACTACCGGCCGCTGAGCTCGCTGATGTTCTTCTCCCGCCTGTTGCGCGAGATGTTCGCCGGAACCCCTTACGCCGAGCACTTCCTCGCTGGCGAGGCTTGAACGGACATGACCGCGAGCTGCGTTCAAGTCAATGCGCTGACCCCCGGTCGCGCGCATCACAGGAGGAGCGATTGATGGAAGCCACAGTCTCAACCGCCGCGGAGGACATCCGCGAGTTCACGATCGACGTTTCCGACGAAGAGCTCGATGACTTGCGCAGCCGGATCCAGGCGACGAATTGGCCCGACCGGGAGGTTGACCCCTCACAGGGCGTGCAGCTCGAGACGATCCAAGCGCTGGCCGACTACTGGTCGACCGACTACGACTGGCGCAAGTTCGAGGAACGCTTCGCCGCCCTCCCCCACTTCATCACCGAGATCGACGGGGTGGACATCCACTTCATCCACGTCCGGTCCGAGCACGAGGATGCCCTGCCGCTGATCGTCACGCACGGGTGGCCGGGCTCGACGGTCGAGCAGCTGAAGATCCTCGATCCACTCACCAAGCCCACGGAGCACGGCGCGGACGCGGTGGACGCCTTCCATCTCGTGATCCCGTCATTGCCGGGCCACGGGTTCTCGGCGAATCCGACCGAGGTCGGCTGGGATGCGATCCGAATCGCAAAGGCGTGGGCCGTCCTGATGGAGCGCCTCGGCTATGACCGCTACGTGGCCCAGGGTGGCGACTGGGGCAACGCGGTCACCGAGCAGCTGGCACTCCTCAAGCCGCCGGGACTGCTCGGTATCCACACCAACATGCCGGCGACGCTTTCGCCCGAGATCTCGAAGGGAGTCCAAGCCGGCGATCCGGCGCCCGAAGGCCTCTCGGCCGACGAGGAGAAGGCGTACGAGATCCTGGTCCACTTCTTCGCGACCGGCACCGGCTATGCGGGCGAGATGGGTAACCGACCGCAGACGCTCTACGGCATCGTGGACTCGCCGGTCGGTCTGGCGGCCTGGATGCTCGATCACGACGAGGCCAGCTACCGGCTGATCGCGCGCGCCTTCGCTGGCAACCCCCGCGGCCTCTCGCGAGACGACGTCCTCGACAACGTCACGCACTACTGGCTGACGAACAGCGGGATCTCCTCGGCGCGCCTCTACTGGGAGAGCAAGTTGGGCTTCTTCGACGTCAAGGGCGTCGAGCTCCCGGTCGGCGTGACGGTCTTCCCGGACGAACTGTACCCGGCGCCGAAGAGCTGGGCGGATAAGGCCTATCCGAAGCTCATCCACTACAACCGCGTGGACGAGGGCGGCCACTTCGCCGCCTGGGAGCAGCCACAGACGCTCTCGGAGGAGTTGCGGGCAACCTTCAGGTCGCTGCGCTGACCGTGGAGCGCGCGGCCGCAACGCAGCTGCCCATCGTGGGCGAGTTCCCGGAACTGGACGGCGCGACCGCCTGGCTCAACTCCGACCCCCTGAAACCGGCTGCGCTTCGGGGGAAGGTGGTCGTCGTCCAGTTCTGCACCTTCTCCTGCATCAACTGGCTGCGCACGCTGCCCTACGTCAGGGCCTGGGAGGAGAGGTACCGGGACCACGGACTGGTCGTGATCGGCTCCCACTCACCGGAGTTCCTCTTCGAGCACGACGTCGAGAAGGTCCGGTCAGCCCTCGAGGCGATGGGCGTCGCATACCCGATCGCGATCGACAACGACTTCGCGATTTGGCGTGCCTTCGCGAACCAGGCCTGGCCCGCGCTCTACTTCGTGGACGCGAAGGGCCGGATCCGCCATCGCCACTTCGGCGAGGAGGACTACGAGCGGTCCGAGAGGGTCATCCAGCAGCTGCTTTCCGAGGCGGGGAGCCAGGGATTCGATGAGAACCTGGTCTCGGTCGAGCCCGACGGCGTCGAGCTCCGGGCGGAGTGGGACACGCTGCAGTCCCCGGAGACCTATGTCGGCTACGCCAGAGCAACTGGCCTTGCGTCTCCCGGCGGCGTTGACCCGGACCAAAGCCGGCTCTACGTGGACTCCCCCGAGCTCCGTCTGAACGAATGGTCCCTTTCGGGCGATTGGACCGTGGGGGAGCAGATCGCGACGCTGAACGAGCCCGGCGGCCGGATCACGTTTCGCTTCCACGCTCGAGACCTGAATCTCGTGCTGGGCCCTCAGGCTGACGCAGAGTCCGCGCGCTTCCTGGAGCTGATCGACGGGAAGCCGCCAAACGGAGCTCGGGGCCTCGACGTCGACGAGCTGGGCAACGGCGTAGTCGCCGACGCTCGGCTCTACCAGTTGATCCGCCAGGGCGGCCCGATCAGAGACCGAACCTTCGAGATCACCTTCCTCGATCCGGGTGCGCAGGCGTACGTGTTCACCTTCGGCTAGTCAAACCAAGGAGCTGAAAATGACCGGACAACCGAATGTCATCCTGATTCACGGCGCCTTTGCCGACGGATCGAGCTGGAGCGCCGTCATCGAGAAGCTGCAGGCCAAGGGTTACGACGTCACGGCCCCGCAGTTCCCGGAGACATCCCTGGCCGACGATGTCGCCCGTCTGCGTCAGGCTCTCGCCTGGCTTGACGGACCGACAATCGTCGTCGGGCATTCCTACGGCGGCCAGATCATCACCGCGCTCGGCGACGACGCCCCCGGCGTGGTCGGCCTCGTCTACATCGCCGGGTTCGGACTCGACGAGGGCGAGACGCTGGCCGGCCTCAACGGTGATTACCCGCCCCCGCCGGCTCTGGCGAACCTGATCGTCGACGAGAAGGGCTTCGGCCGCCTTCCCGAGGACGACTTCGTCGGCCACTTCGCGGCGGATGTGGATCCCGCGAAGGCGAGGGTCATGCACGCCGCTCAGCAGCCGGTCGCGATGAGCGTCTTCGACGACGTCATGGGCACGCCGGCCTGGAGGTCGCAGCCCTCGTGGTGCCTGGTCGCCACCAACGACGAGGCGATCGCGCCGGATGCCGAGCGGATGATGGCCGAGCGGATGGGAGCGGAGACGGTCGAGGTGCCGTCGAGCCATGTCGCGATGGTCTCGCACCCCGATGAAGTCGTTGAGCTGGTCGAGGCGGCGGCGCGCACCGCTGCCGGCGCACCGGCTTGAGAGGCGTTTGACGAGAAGCAGGCGATCGAGAGAGGAAGGAGCTGATGGCGAGCTTCGACTACGACGTGGTGATCATCGGATCGACCATGAACGAGCTGGGTTCGACCCAGCGGAGCGCGACGGCGACGTTACCGGCGTCCCCAGTCAACTGGGCTCACCAGGGAGCAGACCAGGGCACTCACGGGCGCGACGTGGAGGCGTCAGGACAAAGCTTCGTGCGTCACTACGCTCGGTCTTGAGAGGAGATTCGCATGAGCTCGCCGCCCGGCGCATCGCCCACGTCAGAAGGTCCCGGCTCCGCCTCGGACGACGGGACCGAACTTCGGGAGGGTTACGCCGAGGTCGGGGACGTGAGGCTGCATTACGTCGAGGCCGGCGACGGGCCACTGATCGTTCTGCTGCACGGCTTCCCGGAGTTCTGGTATGGCTGGCGGCTGCAGATCGCGCCGCTCGCGGCGGCGGGCTTCCGCGTCGTCGCGCCCGACCTGCGGGGGTACAACCTGTCGTCCAAGCCGGACGGCGTCGCCGCGTACGGCGCCGGCAAGCTGGCCGCCGACGTCCGCGGTCTCATCCAGGAGCGCGGCGCCGAGTCCGCGCTCGTGGCCGGCCACGACTGGGGTGGAACCGCCGCCTGGACGCTCGCGATGAACCACCCCGAGGTCGTCGATCGGCTGGCCATCCTCGACGCGGCCCATCCGCGCAAGCTCAACGAGGGGCTGCGCCACCCCAGTCAGCTGCGGCGGTCCTGGTACTTCTTCTACTTCCAGCTCCCGGACCTGCCCGAGCGACACGTGCAGGCCGACGACTGGGAGTTCTTCCAGGACTTCCTGCGCGACGCGCAGCCCCCGTACACGCCCGAGGAGATGAAGCGCTACATCGAGGCGTGGTCGCAGCCCGGCGCGGCGACGGCGATGATCAACTACTACCGCTTCGCGGTGCGACACTCGGCAGGCGAGATCCGTCCCATCACCGCGCCGACCCTCGTCATCTGGGGCGGAAGCGACCGCTACCTCGGCCCCACGCTCGCCGAGCCCCACCACGACGACGTGCCCAACCTCGACCGCGTCGAGCGCCTGCCCGACGCCTCGCACTGGGTCCACCACGACGAGGCCGAGCGCGTCAACCAGCTGCTCGTCGACTTCTTCGCTCCTGCCCGCACGACGTCGGCGGCGTAACGCGCAGGCAGCCGCATGTCAGCAACAGAGCGAGAACGGCTGCGCGGCGCGCTCGGCCCCGTCAAGCAGATCGCGGCCGGCCTCCTCGACGTCGGCTACGTCGACGTCGGCCCGCCCGACGGTCCTGCGGTCGTTCTGCTGCACGGCTGGCCGTACGACATCCACGCCTTCGCCACGGTCTCGCCGCTGCTGGCGGCGGCGGACTACCGGGTGATCGTCCCGTACCTGCGCGGCTTCGGCACGACGCGCTTTCTTTCCGACGGGACGTTCCGCAACGGGCAGCAGTCGGTCCTGGCGGTCGACGCCGTCGCGTTGATGGACGCCCTCGGGATCGAGAAGGCGGTCGTCGCGGGCGCCGACTGGGGAGCGCGGACGGCCGACGTCGTCGCGGCGCTCTGGCCGGAGCGCTGTGCCGGGCTCGTCTCGGTGAGCGGCTATCTGATCGGAAGCCAGCAGGCCGGCGAGCTGCCGTTGGCGCCGGAGGCCGAGCGGCAGTGGTGGTACCAGTACTACTTCGCGACCGAGCGCGGCCGGGCCGGGTACGAGCGCTACCGGCGCGAGTTCGCGAGGCTCATCTGGCGGACGGCCTCACCGCAGTGGGACTTCGACGACGCCACGTTCGAGCGCAGCGCCGCCTCCCTCGACAACCCGGATCACGTGGCGATCGTGATCCACAACTACCGGTGGCGGATCGGCCTGAGCGACGGCGAGCCGCAGTACGACACGCTGGAGCGCCGCCTGGCCGAGGCGCCCGTCATCAACGTGCCGACGATCACCCTCGAAGGCGACGCAAACGGCGCGCCGCATCCGGACCCCAGCTCCTACGCGAGGAAGTTCTCGGGCCCGCACTCGCACCGGAGCATCACCGGCGGCATTGGCCACAACCTGCCTCAGGAGGCGCCTGAGGCGTTCGCCCAGGCGGTCATCGACGTCAACACCCAGTAAGGAGCTGCACTTCGGCGGGCTCGGTGCATAGTCCGCAACCCTGCACCCGTCCGTCGACAAGTGGGAGTGGTCTCTTCTCCGTGGCCCGGTTGTGGCCCAAACCCCTCGGCGCGTTAGGCGAGACGATTGAGCTCCGGGTTGGAGACGTCGCGTACTTCAACGCCGGCACGCGATCGATCTGGACGATCACGCAGCCGTTCAAGAAGTTCACGGTCATAGCCGCCTAAGGCCCCGGGCGCCCCAGATGGGTCGCGCGGCGGCGGAGCCGCAAAGGCCGAGCCCGAGCGCGCAGGCGGGTACCAGCGCCGCGCGGGGCCCGCACTCGAGTCAGGACGACTGTGCAGGAGCCGCCGTGGCGCGGCGCCGGCGCGGGTCGGCGAAGACCACCGCGATCGCGAGCACCGGGAGCACCAGCAGCGCGAAGCCGACGCAGATGAGGAACGAGCGCCGGAAGCTGCGCGTGACCTTGTTCTCGATCACCGTGTAGGTCTGGTCCTCGAGCGCGCTGATCTGTGCGGCGGCCGCCGGGGTCGCCGCCTTTGCCTTCACCGGGTCGAACGCGGGACCGAGGTTGGGCAGGCTGCCGCGCGGCAGGTCGGAGGAGATCTGGAGCAGCCGGACGATCACCTGGGCCTTGGCCGGCTGAGGAGCGGGAGACCGCGCGATGGTCTGGGCGATCGGGACCGTGACCTGGTCACGGGCGGTGTTGATGTCGTCGACGAACAGGGGGGTTAGGACCACCAGGCCCAGAATGAGCCCGGCCTCGCGCGCGGCGGACGTGATCCCGGCTCGCACCGTGGTCGAACCCGAGACGCCCATGGCCGCGTCGCTGAGCGTGGTGAAGGCGAGCCCCAAGCCGGTTCCGCACAGGGCGAGCGCGATCACCACGACCAGCACGTCGCGCTGGGTCAGCGCGGCGATCATGCCGAGCCCGCCCGCGAGCAGTAACGCCCCCGCTCCCGCGAGCCAGGGCGAGGATCTGCCGCGTATCGCGCGCTCGACCAGCAAGGTGGTCACGGGGATGGCGCTGACGATGGCCGCGGCGGCGATCGGCTCGAGCCGCCAGACCTCGATCAGCAGGATCACCACGAGGAACAGCGCGCCGATCAGGGCTGCGGACAGGAGCAGCAGGGCGAGGTTCGCGAAACGGCGATCGATCGGCTTGCGCGCGCCCGACTCCTCGAGCACGGGGCGGAACGAGTGGTGCGGCGCGGCCAGCACGGCCACGATCGCCAGCGCGGCCGCCGGGGCCTGGGCCAGGAAGATCGCGCGCCAGTCGAAGAGCTGGGTCAGAAGGCCGCCGAGCGCCGGGCCGATGGCGGCCCCGATCGCGGCGGCCGCCGCCCATTCAGCTGTGGGGGAGTCGCCGGGCCGGGCGACGCCGGCCAGGAGCGGGAGCGTCGCGCACAGGAGCAGCGCGCCGCCGAGCCCCTGGATGGAGCGCGTGATCACCAGCAGCTCGAGGCTGTTGGCCGTCCCGCAACCGATCGACGCGATCCCGAACAACGTCAGCCCGGCGAGCAGCGTCGAGCGCGAGCTGAGCTTGCGAGCGGCTGCCAGGTAGGCGAGCACGCCGACGATCAGCGCGATGTTGTAGGCCATGATCACCCACACCACGTGCGAGATCGTCGTGTCGAGCTGGTCGACGATCTGCGGCAGCGCGAGGACGACGATCGAGGCGTCGGCGAACGCCAGCCCTACGGCGAAGCGCACGGTCCGGTCGCGCCAGGAGCGATCCGCCCAACCGTGATCCTGCGACGGCGTGACTGAACTCATGCGGGCGGCAAGGCTACTGGTCTCGCCGTCCCCAGCCGCCACCGCCAGGGGTCCGGATCTCGACCAGCGAGCCCTCGGGGAGCGGCCGCGAGGCCTTGGGCGGCAGCGCTTCGCCGTCCAGCAGGTTCTCGCCGGGGCGTCCCGGCTCGCCTCCCGCGCGGCCCTGCGGGGCGTGGCGGCGGCGGTCGGTGAGCAGTGAGAGCGAGGCGTCCTCGAGCGCGCGGACCGCGCGCGCGACGCCGTCGCCCCCGCGGTGCTCGCCGTCGCCCCCGCTGCCCGGCAGCAGCTCGTAGCGCTCCACGCGCAGCGGGTACTCGAGCTCGAGCGCCTCGATGGGCGTGTTGAGCGTGTTGCTCATGCCGACGTGCACCCCCGACGGGCCGGGGCCGGCCGCGCTGGCTCCCTGCCCGCCGCCGATGGTCTCGTAGTAGGTCCAGCCGGGGCCCCCGATGACGAGATTGTTCATGGTGCCCTGACCCTCGGCGGGGATGGGGGGGAGCGGGTCGGCGGAGCGGCCCTCGGCGGCGACGGGCCCGAACTGCGCGAGCGCTCGCAATACCGTGTCGGCCACGCGCTGGCTGGTCTCCACGTTCCCGGCCACGACCGCCGCCGGACGGCGGGCGTTGACGAGGCTGCCCTCGCGCGCGTGGATCTCGAGCGGCGCGTAGGTGCCCGCGTTGGCCGGCACGTCGGCGGGCAGCAGCACCCGCAGCGCGAAGTAGCACGCCGAGCGTGTCACGGCGAGCGGGCAGTTCACGTTGCCCGGGACCTGGTCGGCGGTGCGCTCGAAGTCGATCGTCAGCTCGTCCCCGGCCAGTGTCACCCGCACCCTGATCGGCACGTCCTCGTCGCCCACGCCGTCGCCTTCGAGCTCGCCCTCGGCCTCGTGCTCGCCGTCTTCGAGCGCGCCGAGCACGTCGCGCGTGCGGCGCTCGGCGTAGGCGACCACCTCGTCGTAGGCGGCCTCGACCAGCGCGCGCCCGCGGCGGGCGACGAGCTCGCCCAGCCTCCGCTCGCCGAGGCGGTTGGCGGCGAGCTGAGCGCGCAGGTCGCCGCGGCGCACATCGGGCGTGCGCACGTTGGCGAGCAGCACCGCCAGCACGTCGTCCACCAGCTCGCCGCCGGCGGCAAGCCGCACCGGCGGCAGCACCAGCCCCTCCTGGTAGATCTCGCGCGAGTCCGCGGGCATCGATCCCGGGCGCATCCCGCCCACGTCGGAGTGGTGCGCGCGCGTCACCGCGAAGCCGAGCAGCTCGCCCTCGACGGTCATGGGGGAGACCAGCGTCAGGTCGGGGAGGTGGGTGCCGCCCGTGAACGGGTCGTTGAGGAGAAAGACGTCGCCCGGCCGGGGATCGCGCTCGCGTACTGCGGCGACCGCCTCGGGCATCGCGCCCAGGTGCACCGGTATGTGCTCGGCCTGCGCCACCATCCGGCCGGCGGGGTCGAACAGCGCGGCCGAGCAGTCGCGGCGTTCCTTGATGTTGGAGGAGAACGCGCCGTGCACGAGCAGCGCGCCCATCTCCTCGGCGATCCCCGAGAGCGCGCTGGAGAGAACGGACAGGGTGACCGGGTCGAGCGTCATCGCTCACGCTCGAGCACGAGCGTCCCCGCCGCGTCGATCTCGCCGGCCCAGCCCGTGGCGGCCACGCACGTGGCCTCGGCGAACTCCACGATCGCCGGGCCCTCCACGCGCGAACCGGCCCCGAGCCGGTCGCGCTGCCACACGTCGATCTCCTCCCAGCCCTCGACGACGTGCACACGCCTGCGCCCCGGCTCCGCGTCCTCGCCCCGCTCCTCGCGCAGCTCCGGCTTGGGGACCGCGACCGTCGCCACGACCCGGGCGGCGACGAGCTCGACCGGCTCGTCCTCCATGCGGTACCCGAAGCGCCGCTCGTGCGCCGCGTGGAAGCGCTGGACGAGCGCGCCGGGATCGTCGGCGGGCACGGTCAGCTCGAAGGCCTGGCCGCGGTAGCGCAGGTCGGCGCGGCGGCGGCAAGCCGGCTCGTCGAGGTCGGCTCTCGCGGAGCGCTCGAGCGCCTCGCACGCCCGCTCGACGCGCTCGGGGTCGACGTCGCCGAGCAGCGGCGCCACGTAGTCGCGGCGCAGATCGGAGATCGCGAGCCCCAGCGCGCTCAGCACGCCGCCGGCGCGCGGCACCATGACCGTTCCCATCCCGAGTTCCTCGGCGAGCGCGCACGCGTGCATCGCGCCGGCGCCGCCGAACGCAACCAGCGCGAAGTCCCGCGGGTCGAGGCCCCTCTGGACGGTGACGACGCGCAGGGCGCGGACCATCCCGGCGTCGGCGACGCGCACGATGCCGCGCGCGGTCTCGAGCGCGTCGAGTCCCAGTCTCCGCCCCAGTCTCTCCAGCGCCTCCTCGGCACGGGCGCGATCGAGCGTGACCTCGCCGCCCAGCCGTGCGCCGTCGGCGAGGTGGCCGAGGAACAGGTCGGCGTCGGTGACCGTCGGCTCCTCGCCGCCGCGTCCGTAGGCGGCGGGGCCGGGCTCGGCGCCCGCCGACCGTGGCCCGACGCGCAGCGCGCCGCCCGCGTCGGCCCACGCCACCGAGCCGCCGCCGGCGCTGACCGTGTGCACGTCGACCATCGGCAGCTTCAGCGGCACGCCGGCGACCTCGGACTCGGTCGTGGTCTGGGCCTCGCCCCCCACGATCGGCGCGACGTCGGTGCTGGTGCCACCCATGTCGAAGCTGATCACGTCGTCCCGGCCCGACGCGCGCGCGACGAAGGCGGCGCCCACTACGCCCCCGGCCGGCCCGGATAGCACGCAGCCGGCGACCCCGCTGGCCGCGGCTTCGAGATCGACGACGCCGCCCGAGGACTGCATGACCAGCGGGCGCGGAAGGCCGGCCTGCGCCGCGCGCTCGGCCAGCCGGCTCAGGTAGGAGTGCAGCCGCGGCGCCAGGTAGGCGTCGGCCGCCGTCGTCGAGAAGCGCTCGAATTCGCGCATCTCGGGCAGCACCTCGCTGGAGAGCGAGACGCGCACGCCGGGCAGCGCTTCGCGGAGCGCGTCGCCCACGCGGCGCTCGTGCTCGGGGTGCAGGAACGCGAACAGCAGGCAGACCGCTACCGCGTCGACCTCGGCCGCGTCGACGGCGTCGACGGCGGCGGCGAGCGACGCCTCGTCGATGGGCTCGAGCTCGCCCCCCGGTCCCATCCGCTCGCGGACCGTGAAGCGCAGCTCGCGCGGCACCAGCGCCGGAGGGCGCGCGGCCGTGAGGTCGTAGAGCGAGGCACGGTTCTGGCGCCCGATCTCGATCAGGTCGCGGAAGCCCTCGGTGGTGACCAGCGCGGTGCGCCCGCCGCGGCGCTCGAGCAGCGCGTTGGTGGCCACGGTCATCCCGTGCGCGAGCGCCGTGACCTGCTCGCCCTCGAGCCCCCCGGCCCGCACGGCGGCCAGCGCGCCCTCGGACTGGTCGCGCGGAGTCGAGGGGACCTTCGCCGTGCGCAGCTCGCCGTCGGCGAACGCGACGAGGTCGGTGAACGTCCCCCCGACGTCGATGCCGATGCGCGCCATCGCGGTGTTCTACCGGAGGTCGAGCCGGCCGGAGATCCGTTTCGACCGCCGGTCCACCGGCGCGCGTTCGTCACGGGCGTAGCATCCGACCATGGCGGGCACCCGTGCGAGCATGAAGCGCAGTGCCGCGCCCCCGCCGGTGCCCCTCGCCGGCTACGACCCCGCGCCGTTCTGGGACGAGGCGGTGACCGCCCAGGGCCTGCCGCGGCCCCACTACCGGGACGTGCTCGAGGCGCTCGCGCGCCAGGACCTCGAGGCGCGCCGTGCCGAGGTCGCCGAGGCGATGCGCGAGCGAGGGGTGGTCTTCGGCGGGACGGCCGGCACCCGGCCGTTCGTGGTCGACCCGGTCCCGCGCGTGCTCGGAGCCGACGAGTGGAGCACCCTCGAACGCGGGCTGGCCCAGCGGGTACGAGCGCTCAACCACTTCCTGGCCGACGTGTACGGCGAGCAGGCGATCGTGCGCGAGGGCGTCGTGCCGGCGCGCGTGATCGAGCGTGCCGACCACTTCGAGCCCCGGCTCCGCGGTCGTGTGGCGCCCGCCAACCGCGCCTGGGCCAACGTCGCCGGGCTCGACCTCGTGCGCGGCGCGGCCGGGGAGTGGGCGGTGCTCGAGGACAACCTGCGCACTCCGTCGGGCGCGGCGTACGTGCTTGCCGCTCGCGAGGGGGTGGCGGCCGGGCTGCCCGGCGAGCCGCGCCCGATCCGCGCCGAGCTGGCCGCGCTGCTCGGTGGCGCGTTGCGCGACGCGGCCGCGGCCGGGCGCGACGACCCGTTCGTCGTGCTGTTGAGCGACGGCCCCTCCAACTCGGCCTACTGGGAGCACAGCTCGCTCGCGGAGCTGCTGGAGATCCCGGTCGCGACGCTCTCAGAGCTCGAGCACGGCGGCGGCGAGCTGCTGCTCCGGCCCGGTGGGGGAGGCGCGCCGCGGCGCGTCGACGTCGTGTACCGCCGAACCGACGAGGATCGCCTCACAGACGGGCGCGGCGCGCTCACCGCCGTCGGCGAGGCCCTGCTGGAGCCGTGGGCGGCCGGACGCATCGGTCTGGTCAACGCCTTCGGCACCGGGGTCGCGGACGACAAGCTCGCCCACGCCCACGTCGAGTCGATGGTCCGCTTCTACCTCGGCGAGGAGCCGCTGCTGCCCTCGGTGCAGACCTACGACCTCGGCGACCCGCGCACGCGCGCGACCGTGCTCGACCGCCTCGACGAGCTGGTGGTCAAGCCGCGCTCGGGCTACGGTGGCCAGGGCGTGGTCCTGTGCCCGTTCGTCTCGGAGCGGCAGCGGCGCGAGACGCGCGAGGCCGTCATCGCCGCTCCCGAGGACTTCGTCGTCCAGGAGCTCGTCGCGCTCTCGCGCCACCCGACCGTAATCGACGGGACTCTGCAGCCGCGTCACGTCGACCTGCGACCCTTCGTTTATTGCGGTGAGAGCGTGCGCGTGCTGCCCGGAGGGCTCACCCGGGTGGCGCTGGACGCGGGCACGATGGTGGTGAACTCCTCGCAGAACGGAGGCGGCAAGGACACATGGGTGATGAGCTGACGGAGAGACCCCTGATCGGCGTCTCGACCTCGGAGGTGCGGATCGCCGAGCGCGTGACGCAGACCCCCGAGGGCGAGCCGCCGGATCGCGAGATGGCGCTGGGGATGAAGTACCTGCGCGCGATCGAGGCCGCAGGCGGCGTGCCCGTGGTGATGCCGCCGCTGGAGCTCGAAGCGGTCGCCCCGCTGCTCGACAGGCTCGCCGGGGTCTGTCTCTCGGGCGGCCCCGACCTCGACCCCGCCGCCTACACCAGCCGGCGCCATCCGCGGCTCGGCCCGACCGAGCCCGATCTCGACCGCTTCGAGCTCGCGGTCGCCGCCGAGGCCGACCGGCGCGGGCTGCCGATCCTCGCCATCTGCCGGGGCATGCAGGCGATCAACGTCGCGCGTGGCGGCACCCTGCACCAGCACCTGCCCGATCGCACCAGCGAGGTCGCGATCGGTCACCGTCAGAGCGTGCCCGGCGAACGGACCACGCACGCGATCGACGTCGAAACCGGGTCCAAGCTGGCGCGCGTCCTCGGCCGCAAGCGGCTGCGCGTGAACTCGTTCCACCACCAGGCCGTGCGTCGCCTGGGTCGCGGGTTGCAGGCCGTGGCCTGGGCCCCGGACGGCGTGGTCGAGGGTTTCGAGGCGCGGTCGCGGCCGTTCCTGCTCGGCGTGCAGTGGCACGCCGAGTGCCTGGCCGCCGGGCGGTTGCCCGAGAAGGCCCTCTTCCGTGCCTTCGTCGACGCGGCGCGCGGCCGCCCCCGCGCGGTCAAGGAGACGCGAGCCGCGTGAGGACCGCGGCGACCTCGTGGGCGGCGTGGAACGGCGGCGCTCCCGCGGCCGCCTACACGCTCGGGGTCGAGGAGGAGGTGATGCTGCTCGAGCCTCACGGATGGTCGCTCGCGCAGGCAGCCGACATGGTGCTGCCGTCGCTGACGCCGGAGCTCGCCGAGCGGGTGACACCCGAGACGCACCGGTCCGTGATCGAGCTGCGCACGCACGTCAACGGGACGGTGCCCGAGGCGATCGACGAGCTGCTCGGCTGGCGCCGGACCCTGCGCTCGGAGCTCGACCCGATGGGCCTGAGGGCGGCGAGCGCGGGCACGCATCCGTTCGCGGTATGGCACGACACCGTCGTCGGTGGCGGCGAGCGCCAGGAGATGGTGTACGGCTCGATGCGCGAGCTCGCGCGCAGGGAGCCCACCTGCGCGCTGCACGTGCACGTCGGCGTGAGCGAGCCCGAGGACGCCATCCGGGTGGTCAACCGCCTTCGCGGCCACCTGCCGACGATGCTCGCGCTGTCGGCCAACTCGCCGTTCTGGCAGGGCCGCGACACCGGCCTGGCGTCGGCCCGCACGCCGCTGTTCCAGGCCTTCCCGCGCGTCGGCATCCCGCGCGCCTTCGAGGACTACGCCGACTACGTGACGACCGTCGACCTGCTCATCCGCTGCGAGGCGTTCCCCGAGCCGACCTTCCTGTGGTGGGACGTGCGCCCGCAGCCGAAGCTGGGCACGGTCGAGGTGCGGATCATGGACGCGCAGGCCACGGTCGACGAGACAGCCGCGCTGGTGGCCTTCGTGCAGTCGCTCGTACGCCTGGAGCTCGAGGAGGGCTTCATCGCCCCCGAGCTGCTGCAGATCCCCGAGGTGCTCGAGGAGAACCGCTTCCTCGCGGCGCGCGACGGCATGGAAGCCGAGCTCATCGATCCGGTCGCCGAGCGGCGCGTGCCCGTGCGCACGCTGCTCGAACCGCTGCTCGAGGCCCTCGCGCCGCACGCCCACGCCCTGGGCTGCCACCGTGAGCTGCAGACCGTCCGGCTCCTATCGGAGACCCCTGCCTCGGCGGCGCAGCTCGCGGTCGCCCGGGGCCCCAAGCGCCTGCGCGGTCTGGTCGAGCGCCTGGCCGAGGTCTTCTGCGACTCGGGCCCCCGCGTAGCGCGGCTCGAGCCCGAGGGCGGCTAGGGCGCCGCGCGCCAACCGAGACTGCATTTGAGCCCGTAATAGGGGCCCAACCGCAGGCTCGCGGCGACCGGAGGCCGCATCCGCCGCCCGCCGCGCGGGCCGCTCAGCCTCCTTCGTCGCCCGCCGTTCGTCCCCCCGTCGCGGCCCCTCAGCCGACTCTCAAAAAGCGGTTTGTTCGAAATTCGGCCAAAGTGACTCGAGCTGAACGCCAGAGTTTCGCCGGCGGCTTGACGAACGGGGGTGGCAAAAGGCACAATCGGCTCGTGGAGGAGGGAGGTTCCCCCGTATGCGGGGTTCGCTGCGTGATCTCAACCGCGCGCGCATAGTGCATACCTTGCGTGAGGCCGGCGTGACGAGTCGCGCCGAGCTCGCCCGCCGCACCGGTCTGTCGCGCTCGACCGTATCCTCGATCGTCGCCGAGCTCAGCGCGAACGGCGTGATCGTCGACAACACGGCCGGCGGGAACGCGCGGCCGCGTCAGGGCGGCCGCCCGCCCGCGCTGATCTCGCTCGGGAGGCCCGCGGGCGTCGCCGTGGGGATCGACTTCGGCAAGCGTCACCTGGGCGTCGCGCTGGCTGACGCTTCGCACCAGTTGCTCGCCGAGCGACGCGAGCCGATGGCCGAGGACTATCCGGCGACCGACGGCTTCGACGCGGCCGACGGGCTGGTCCGCGAGCTGCTCGAGGGCGAGGGCATCGACCTCGACGACGTGCTCGGCGTCGGCCTCGGCCTGCCCGGTCCGATCCACCGGCGCACCGGCAAGGTGGGCTCGACGACGATCCTCCCGGGCTGGGTCGGGGTCCACGTGGCGAGCGAGATGGAAGAGCGCCTCGGGATGCCGGTGCAGGTCGAGAACGACGCGAACCTGGGCGCACTGGCCGAGGTGACCTGGGGCGCCGGCGAGGGCTGCGACGACCTGACCTACCTCAAGCTGGCGACCGGGATCGGGGCCGGGATCATCGCCGGCGGCCGCCTGTACGACGGCAGGGGCGGGACCGCCGGCGAGATCGGTCATACGACCCTCGACGAGAACGGCGACATCTGCCGCTGCGGCAACCGCGGCTGCCTGGAGACGCTCGCCGGCGCGCCCGCGATCGTGGCGCTCGTGAGCCGTGCCTTCGGCGAGCAGCTCGACACCGATGACGTCCTCGCCCGCGCGCGCGCCGGCGATCCGGCCTGCCAGCGCGCGCTCGCCGACGCGGGGCGCCACGTCGGCGTCGCCGTCGCGAGCCTCGTCAACCTCGTCAACCCTGAGCGGATCGTCGTCGGCGGGAGCATCGGCTCCTCCGGCGAGGTGCTGCTCGAGCCCCTTCGCGACTCCTTCCGCCGCCGGGCGATCCCGTCCGCGGCCGGAGACGTGGAGATCGTCTCGGCGTCGCTGGGGGAGCGCGCCGAGCTCCTGGGCGCGATAGCGCTCGTGCTTCAGGGCGCCGGCAATGCCGTCGCCAGTTCCCGTCCCATACCAACCCCCTGAAGGAGGAGTCTCAATGCTCACACGAACCCGTCGACGCGCAGCCACCGCGGTGGCTGCCGGAGGCGTGCTCGCGCTCGTGATCGCCGCGTGCGGCAGCAGTGGAGGAGGCGGCGGCAGCAAGCAGATCGCGCTGCTGCTGCCCGAGTCCAAGACCGCGCGCTACGAGTCGCAGGACCGCCCGAACTTCGAGAAGCAGGTCAAGGCGTCGTGCTCCGACTGCTCGATCATCTACTCGAACGCCGACCAGGACCCGGCCAAGCAGCAGCAGCAGGCCGAGGCCGCTCTGACGAAGGGCGCCGACGTGCTGGTCCTCGACCCGGTCGACGCCGCTTCGGCAGCGGCGATCGTCCAGCGGGCCAACCAGCAGAAGGTGCCGGTCGTCAGTTACGACCGCCTGATCACCAACGCGAAGATCGACTACTACATCTCGTTCGACAATGTGCGGGTGGGGCAACTGCAGGCGCAGAGCCTGTCGGCCAAGCTCAAGTCCGACGGCGCGGCCAAGGGCCCGATCGTGATGATCAACGGCGCGCCCACCGACAACAACGCCAAGCTGTTCAAGCAGGGTGCGACGTCCGGCTTCAAGACGGCGGGCGTCACCGTGGCCAAGTCCTACGACACCCCGGACTGGAGCCCCGACAAGGCCCAGACGGAGATGGAGCAGGCCATCACCGCGGTGGGCAAGACCGGGTTCAACGGCACCTACGCGGCCAATGACGGCACCGCCGGGGGCGCGATCGCGGCCATGCAGGGCAACGGGGTCAACCCCTCGACCAAGCCGACGACCGGCCAGGATGCCGAGCTGGCCGCGGTCCAGCGCATCCTCGCCGGAACGCAGTACATGACCGTCTACAAGGCGGTCAAGCCGGAGGCCCAGGATGCGGCGAAGATCGCGGTCGCGGCGGCGAAGGGCGAGAGCCCGCCGGCGGGCGTGGTCAACCAGAGCACCGACAACGGCACGGTCAAGGTCAAGTCGGTGATCCTGACGCCGGTCGCGGTGACCAAGGACAACATCGACTCGACGATCGTCAAGGACGGCTTCTGGACGGCGTCGCAGATCTGCACCTCGGCGTTCCAGTCGGCGTGCAAGCAGGCGGGCATCACCTGATCCAGCGCGCACATGGGGCGGCCGCCGTGGCGGCCGCCCCGGGGTGCGCTCGACCGAAAGGAACGGCAAGATGAGCACCAACGGGGCCCTCCTCACGTTGAAGGGGGTGAGCAAGAGGTTCGGACCGGTCGAAGCGCTCTCGGACGTCAACTTCGAGGTGCGCGCGGGCGAGGTGGTAGCGCTCGTCGGCGACAACGGCGCCGGCAAGTCCACGCTGGTGAAGGCGATCGCCGGGATCCACGAGGCCTCCTCCGGACAGGTCCTGTTCGAGGGCCAGCCGGTAAAGATCACCAACCCGACCGACGCCACCAAGCTCGGGATCGCGACCGTCTACCAGGACCTCGCCCTGTGCGACAACCTGGACGTGGTCGAGAACCTGTTCCTCGGCAGCGAGGAGCTGTCGCACGGACCCGCAGGCGTGGTACGGCAGCTCGACGAGATCGAGATGGAGCAGAAGTCGCACGAGCTGCTCAACAACCTCGCGGTGACGATCACCAGCGTGCGGGCCGAGGTGGGCACCATGTCCGGCGGCCAGCGCCAGCAGGTGGCGATCGCCCGCTCGCTGCTCGGTGAGCCGAAGATGGTGATGCTCGACGAGCCCACCGCCGCCCTGGGAGTGCGCCAGACGGCGATGGTCCTCGCCCTGATCAAGCGCCTGCGCGAGCGCGGGCTGGGCGTGGTGATGATCAGCCACAACCTCGCCAACGTGTTCGAGGTCGCCGACCGGATCTACGTGCTGCGCCTCGGGCGCGAGAGCGGCAACTTCGATATCCACGCGACCTCGCAGGAGCAGGTCGTCGGGGCGATCACCGGCGCGGAGTTCGGCCAGCTCGAACAGGCCGCCGAGTCAGGAGGTGCGAAGTGAGCGCGCAGGCAACCGCCCCGCCGGTGGTCCCCGACACCGAGGATGCGAAGTCACGCACGGGGTTCTTCAAGCGGTTCGTCACCGGGGACCTCGCCGAGGCGCGGGTCATCCTGGCCCTGGCCCTGATCTGGCTCATCTTCCAGGTCCAGGAAGACCGCTTCCTCTCGGCCACCAACCTCACCAACCTCGCTCTCCAGATCACGGGCATCGGCCTGATCTCGGTGGGCATCGTGCTGGTCCTGCTGCTCGGCGAGATCGACCTCTCGGTCGGCGCGGTTAGCGGTCTCTGTGCCTCGATCATGGCCGTGCTCAACGTCCAGCACGGCTGGTCGCCCTACACCGCGATCGCGGCAGCGATCGTCGCGGGGGTGGCGATCGGGTTGCTCCAGGGGTGGCTGTTCTCGTACTTCGGCATCCCGTCGTTCGTGGTGACGCTGGCGGGCCTTCTGGCCTGGCAGGGGTTCCAGCTCAAGGTCCTCGGTGAGACGGGGACGGTGAACATCACCAACTCCAAGATCATCGGCCTGACGAGCACCTTCTACAGCGATGCCGTCGGCTGGATCGTGGCGGCGATCGCCATCGGGGCGTACATACTGGTCAACCTGTCGAACGTCCGCCGGCGCCAGAAGGCGGGTCTGCCGGCGGCTCCGATGACGTCGGTGGTGACGCGCATCGTGGTGGTGGCCGCGGCCGTGATCGCGACGATCGCGGTCTTCAACGCGGACCGCGGGCTGCCGCTGGCCGTGCTGATCCTGCTCGCGTTCGTGATCGTGTTCCAGTACATCATCACGCGCACGCGCTTCGGCCGTCACATCTTCGCCGTCGGCGGCAACGAGGAGGCGGCGCGACGCGCGGGCATCTCGGTGAGCTGGATCCGCATCGTCGTGTTCGGGCTCTGCTCGGCGATGGCGGCGATCGGCGGCATCATGCTCGCCTCCCGGCTGCTGGCCGTGAACCAGACCTCGGGCGGCAGCGACCTGCTGCTGCTGGCCATCGCCGGCCCGGTGATCGCGGGCACGAGCCTCTTCGGTGGCCGCGGATCGGTGTGGAGCGCGCTGCTCGGCGCGCTGGTCATCGGCTCGATCTCGAACGGGATGGACCTGCTCGCGCTCGAGTCGTCGGTCAAGTTCATCGTCACCGGCGGCGTGCTGCTCGCCGCGGTGATCGTCGACGCCCTGGCCCGCAAGCAGAGGATGGCCTCCGGGAGGGTGTAGCCGGTCAGCCGGGCGCCCGCGGTCTGCGAGCCGTGGGCGCCCCGGCGACCGCTCAGCGTGCGGCGCAGCCCCGTTCTTGCAGCGCGGGCGGCGCCGCCGCGCGGGCGACGGCTGTGGCCGCGTCCTTCGCCTGCCCCTCGCTCGGGCCGCGGGCCAGGACCGCGACGACGCACGCTCGCCTGCGCGGACCGAGGAGCGCGAGCTGGCGCACGGTCCATTCGCCGCCGGGCCCGGTGCCGACGCCGACCTTCATCGCCAGCCGCGTGTCGCTCGCTACGGCTGCGCGAAGCCCCCAGGGCGCGGCCGAGCGCCCGGCCTCCAGGAGCAGCTCCTCGACCACCGCGGTCGCGCGCCGCCGGGCCAGGCGCCCGCGAGCGAGCGCGCGCAGGTAGGCGACGCCCGCGGCGAGCGACCAGCGCGTCTGCCCGATCCACGTGAACGTCCGCACGCCGTCGGGCCGCCGGATCGCAAGCGCCGTCTCGCGATCGCCGGCCGCGGCCAGCGTCGCGCGCAGCGGCCCCGCGGCGCCGCGCGGACCACCGAGCCGGAAGAAGAGCGTGTTGGCGGCGTCGTTGTCGGAGACGACGATCAGGCTGCGCTCCAGCGCGCGATCGGCGGCCGACGGCCGTGGGTCCCGCTTCAGGTAGGCGACGAGGAGGGGAACCTTGATCGTCGACCACGCCGCGTCCGAGCGTAACGAGCCGGCCGCCGTGATCGGCCCCCCGCGCACGGAGGCGATCGCCGCGCCGGCGGGAAGGCCGGACCGCGCCGCCGCGCGGCGAACGCGCGCCGCCCACTGTGGCCCGGCACGCCAGCTCGCCGCGGCCGGGCGGCGCGTGGGGGTGGGGGCGGGCTCGGCGCGCGGCGAGGCGGTCGAGCTCGAGTTGCCTCCGCAGCCGGGGACCGCCAGTGCGGCGGCGGCCAGCGCCGCCACTGCTCCGGAGGCCTGCAGTCGGGTCAGGAGATGTAGACCTTCGCGCCGGTGTCGGTCGTTATGCAGACCGTGGTCGCACCCTCTGAGCACTGCAGCTCGTAGTCGCGCCCCGTCGTCGGACTGTGAGCCTCGATGATGCCGCTGCCGCCGCCGCTCTTGTAATAGGCACGGCGGACGTTCTCGGCGAAAGCACAGCTCGTCTGGGGACCCACGGACAACCCGCTCGAACAGGCGGTCGCGTTGATGGGCGGTCCACCCGACGTCGCGGTTGTAGGCGAGGGCGCGGTCGTAGAGGTCGTCGTAGTGGTCGGACGCGAGGTGCTCGTCTCGGTCCTGGTGATCGTGCGCGGACCGCTGGCCGTGGTCTTCGTCCCTTGGTCGCCCCCGCCGCTCAGGGCCAGCGCGGCCGCGACGCCGCCGCCGGCCAGCACGAGCGCGGCGACGACGAGCGCGATCAGCGTCCGCGGTCGCAAGCCGCCGTCTCGCTCCGGCCCCGGCGACGGCGACCGGGGCGGCGGCGGGACCGGCGAGCGAGGCGGTTGCCGTAGCGTGGTCTGCGGGTCCTCCAGACGCGTCGCCGCCGCTCCGCGAGCGACGCTGCGCTCCGGGTGGGCGATCGCGTGGCCCGAGAGAGCGCTGTGGGCGGCGCGGGCCAGATCGCCGGCCGAGGGGTAGCGGGTGTTCGGGTCCTTGGCCAGCGCGCGCTCGATCACCGCGTCGAGCGCGGGCGGAATGCCGGGCGCCTGCGTGGACGCGGGCGGGGGCATGTCGTGCAGGTGCGCGTAGAGCTTGGCGACGTCGGAGTCGCGCGGGTAGGGGACGTGGCCGGTGACCATCTCGTAGAGCACGCAGCCCAGCGCATAGACGTCGGCGCGCGCGTCGATGCCCTCGCCGCGCGCCTGCTCGGGCGCGATGTAGTCGACGGTGCCGACGAACTGGCCGGTTCGCGTCAGGCCGCTCACCGAGGCGACCTGCTTGGAGAGCCCGAAGTCGGTCAGGTAGGCGTGCTCGCTCGGCGTGCCGGGATGGGCGAGCAGGATGTTGGCCGGCTTGACGTCACGATGGACCAGTCCCTGCGCGTGCGCGGCGTCGAGCGCCTGCGCGACCTGGCCGAGGATCGCGAGCGCCCGCGCCGGCGCCATGCGACCCCCCGTGGCGAGCTGTTCCTTGAGGTCCGAGCCCTCGATGTAGCGCGTGACGAGGTAGAGCGTCCCCTCGTGCTCGTTGGCCGCGTAGACCGGGAGCACGTTGGGGTGCTCGAGTCCGGCCGCGATCCGCGACTCGCCCTCGAAGCGGCGCCGGAAGACGGGGTCGTCGGCGAGCTCGGCGTTGATCACCTTAACCGCGACGAGCCGGTTCAGGCGTGCCTCGCGCGCGCAGTACACGATCCCCATCCCGCCGCGCCCGAGGACGCTCTCGAGCTCCAGTCCCGGAAGGTTCGGCGTGTTCACCGGTGATCCGCCCGGAGGTCTTCCCCGCACATGAAGGACATGTCCCAGCAACGCCTGGTCGAGTTCGACATCGATCGATACCTACGGAACTCGAAGAAGGTCGATCTCAGCGGGGTCGAGTGGGAGGACGTCCCGAATCATCCGCTGTCCGACGGTGACGTCATGTGCATGCACTAGATGATGGACATCGAGACCCATACCGTGATCTACCTGCGCGACCTGCTCGCGACGCTCGCGGCGTCCGATCCTCAGATCACGGCCTTTCTTTCGTGCTGGGTCTATGAGGAGCTGTGGCACGGCGAGGCGTTCTCGGACTTCCTTCGATCCTATGGGTTCGAGGTCCCGGCCGAGCCCAAGCTCCCCGACGGGCGCACGCCGATGCCGACCCGGCTGCGCCGCACCGAGCAGCTCCGCGAGCAGCTCGGGATCGGGCACAAGCTCGCGATGCTGCCGTCGATGCTGGGCTCGCTGGTGATGCGCGACTTCGTCGCCCTGCACATGACCTGGGGTGCGATCAACGCGGACGCGCCCGAGGGCCGCGCCGCGGTGCGCGAGCTCGATGCCACGATCGCCGCCATCCCGGGCCTCCACGGGCTCACGCTGGTGGGTGACGTCCTGGACCGGGCGCTCGAGCGCGCGCGGCGGCGGCCGGGCTGGGCGGGCGCGCCGCCCGCACCGCCGCGCGCGCGGCTGCGCGCAGCGACCGAGGCGTGGGCTCCCGCTCCGGGCTGGCACGAGGAGCCGCAGGCCGCCGCCTGAGGCGTCGCGCCGCCTACTGCTTCCCGACTACCGACGGCGGGCCGTGCGGCACAGCCTCTAGGGTGGAAGGCGATGCCCTCCGAGGACTCCTTCGGCGCCCGCTCCGCCCTGACGGTGGGCGGGCGCGAGCACGAGATCTACCGGCTCGACGTCCTGCAGGCGCGCTTCGACGTCGCGCGCCTGCCCTACTCGCTGAAGATCCTGCTCGAGAACCTGCTGCGCTGCGAGGACGGCTTGACGGTGCGGGCCCAGGACGTGGAGGCGCTGGCGAGCTGGGTGGCGACCGAGGAGCCCACGCGCGAGATCGCCTTCACGCCCGCGCGCGTGCTCATGCAGGACTTCACCGGCGTGCCGGCCGTCGTCGACCTGGCCGCCATGCGCGACGCGATGACCGCGATGGGAGGCGACCCGGCCGCGATCGAGCCGCGCGTCCCGGCCGAGCTCGTGATCGACCACTCCGTGCAGGTCGACGTCTTCGGTACGCGCGACGCCTTCGCGCGCAACGCGGAGCTGGAGTTCGAGCGCAACCGCGAGCGCTACGCGTTCCTGCGCTGGGGTCAGGGCGCCTTCGACGCCTTCAAGGTCGTCCCGCCCGACACCGGGATCGTGCACCAGATCAACCTCGAGTACCTCGCGCGCGTGGTGTTCGAGCACGAGGGCGTCGCCTACCCCGACACGCTGGTCGGCACCGACTCGCACACGACGATGATCAACGGCCTCGGCGTGCTGGGCTGGGGCGTCGGCGGGATCGAGGCCGAGGCGGCGATGCTCGGTCAGCCGCTCTCGATGCTGATCCCGCAGGTCATCGGGTTCCGCCTGCACGGCGAGCTGCCCGAGGGCGCGACCGCCACCGACCTGGTCCTCACTGTCACCGAGATGCTGCGCGCGCGCGGCGTGGTGGGCAGCTTCGTCGAGTTCTTCGGACCCGGGCTCGCGCGCCTGCCGCTCGCGGACCGGGCGACGATCGGCAACATGTCGCCGGAGTTCGGCTCGACCTGCGCGATCTTCCCGATCGACGCGGAGACGCTGCGCTACCTCGAGTTCTCGGGGCGCGCTCCCGAGCGCGTCGCGCTGGTCGAGGCCTACGCGCGCGAGCAGGGTTTGTTCCACGACGAGCACTCCGAGCAGCCGACCTACTCCGATGTGCTCGAGCTCGACCTGGGCGAGGTGGTGCCGAGCCTGGCCGGCCCCAAGCGCCCGCAGGACCGCGTCCCGCTCACGAGCGCCCAGTCGTCCTTCCGCGAGGCGCTCGCCGGGCTCGTGCCAGAGCCCAACGCCCACGACGAGGAGATCGCCGAGAGCTTCCCGGCCTCCGACCCGCCGGCGGACGCCGCTCCGGGCCACGAGCCCCACACCGGCGCCTCGCCCGCGGGGGGCTCGGATCCGCTCGCGACGCCCGTCGTCGCCGGCTCGCGCGCGGCGACGCCGGTGACGCTCGCTGACGGCACGCGCTTCGAGCTCGACCACGGGCACGTGGTGATCGCCGCGATCACCTCGTGCACCAACACTTCCAACCCGTCGGTGATGGTCGCCGCCGGCCTGCTGGCGCGCAACGCCGTGGAGCGCGGACTGCAGCGCCGGCCGTGGGTCAAGACGTCGCTCGCCCCCGGCTCCAAGGTGGTGACCGACTACTACGCGCGCGCGGGGCTGATCGAGCCGCTCGAGGCGCTCGGCTTCCACCTCGTCGGCTACGGCTGCACGACCTGCATCGGCAACTCCGGGCCGCTGCCGCCCGAGATCTCGGCCGCGGTCGAGCAGTACGACCTCGCGGTCGTGTCGGTGCTGTCGGGCAACCGTAACTTCGAGGGCCGCATCAACCAGGACGTGCGCATGAACTACCTCGCCTCGCCGCCGCTGTGCGTGGCCTACGCGCTGGCCGGGACGATGGACATCGACCTCTACTCCGACCCGCTGGGCGACGACGCAGACGGCGAGCCGGTCTTCCTGCGCGACCTGTGGCCGACGCAGGCGGAGGTCCAGCGCACGGTCGAGCAGGCCGTGCAGTCGGACATGTTCCGCGCGAGCTACGCCGAGGTGTTCGCCGGCGACGAGCGCTGGAACGGGTTGGAGGTGACCACCGGCTTCGCCGGCGGTGCCCGCGGGGACCGCTTCGCCTGGGAGCCGAACTCGACCTACGTGCGCCACCCGCCCTACTTCGAGGGCATGCCCGCGTCGCCCGAGCCGGTGCGCGACATCGACGGGGCGCGGGTGCTCGCGCTGCTCGGCGACAGCGTGACGACCGACCACATCTCTCCCGCAGGCGCGATCCGTCGCGACTCGCCGGCGGGCCGCTACCTGACCGAGCACGGGGTCGCCCCGCGCGACTTCAACTCCTACGGCTCGCGGCGCGGCAACCACGAGGTGATGGTGCGGGGCACGTTCGCCAACGTCCGCCTGCGCAACCAGCTCGCGCCGGGCACCGAGGGCGGCGTCACCCGCCACCTCCCGAGCGGCGACGAGCTCTCGATCTACGAGGCGGCGGTCCGCTACGCCGAGGAGGGCGTGCCGCTCGTCGTCCTCGCCGGCAAGGAGTACGGCTCGGGCTCCTCACGCGACTGGGCGGCCAAGGGCACACGTCTGCTCGGCGTGCGCGCCGTCCTGGCCGAGAGCTTCGAGCGCATCCACCGCTCCAACCTGGTCGGAATGGGCGTCCTACCGCTCCAGTTCCCCGAAGGCGAGAACGTGCAATCGCTCGGCCTGAGCGGCGAGGAGACGTTCTCGATCACCGGCCTCGAGGACGCCGACGACCTCCCGTCGATGGTGACCGTACGAGCCGACGACCGCGAGTTCCGCGCACGCGTGCGCATAGACACGCCCAAGGAACGCGAGTACTACAACCACGGCGGGATCCTGCCGTACGTGCTGCGCGAGCTGCTCGAGACGGGCTAGAGGGCGCCGGCAGCGCCGCGCCGGACGCGAGCTAGCTCCCCAGCGCCCCGAGCACGCGCGCGGCGCCCTCGCCGACGCTGCAGCCCGAGCCGGAGATGACGAGCTCGGGCGACTCCGGCGGCTCGTAGGGCGCGTCGACTCCGGTGAAGTTGCGCAGCTCGCCCGCGCGGGCTCGGGCGTAGAGGCCCTTGGGGTCGCGCTGGGCGCAGACCTCGGGCGGCGTGTCGACGTAGACCTCCAGGAAGCGCAGGTCGTGCGCTTCGTGGATCTCGCGGGCGAGGCAGCGGTCGGCCGCGAACGGGGACACGAGCGAGACCAGCGCCACGATGCCGGCGTCGGCGAACATGCGCGCGACGTCGGCCACGCGGCGCACGTTCTCGCGGCGGGCCGCGGGGCCGAAGCCCAGGTCGCCCGAGAGGCCGTGGCGGACGTTGTCGCCGTCGATCACGTATGCGGGCGTGCGCGCGCGCACGAGCGTCTGCTCGACAGCGCTCGCGATCGCCGACTTGCCCGAGGCCGGCAGCCCGGTGAACCAGACCGTCGTGCCGACCACGCCGAGCGCGTTCCAGCGCTCGTCGCGGGGCAGCTCGCCGGCGTGCCAGGTGACGTCGGGGCTGCGGAAGCGGACGTCGTTCACGCCGCCTCAGCCTCGAAGCGCGCGACCCACTCCTCGGTCAGCGTGTCGGCCTGCCTGCGCATGCCGGTCTGCACGTCGAAGTCCGCGGGCCGCGGGATGCCGACGCGCTCGAGCACCGCCTCGACCGTGGCGCACAGGTCGCCGACGTAGTCCTCGTAGACCAGCGTCAGCGGCTCGATCCCGTGCCGCTCGTAGTACGCCGCCCACTCGTCCTCCTGCTCCGCGACCTGCTCACGAAGGTGTGCGATGGCCCGAGCGCTGTAGGCGGCCTCGGGGGCATGCCCGCCGGCCGAGCCGTCGTCGCGCCACACCGAGGCCTGGATCGCGCGCCACAGGGAGATCGCCTGGCGCAGCTTGTCGCGACGCACCACGTGGACGTAGCGCGGCTCCCCGAAGGCGCTCTCGAGGACCGAGCGGCGGCGATCGCCATGCACGCCGGGCACCTCGCGCAGGCGCGTGAGGAAATCGTCCACATAGCCCCACATCAGCTTGGCGGCGAACACGCCGTTGGCCGTCGTGCCGCGCTGCACCGCATCGCGCAGGTAGTCCTCGTAGGGGCCGTCGGGCAGCGTCGGACCGGGGTCGGGAGCGACCTCGGGCAGCAACCCGCCGACGGTAGGATCGGCGTAGGCGGTGAAGTACTCCCGCGGCTGGCGTCGGAGCCCGCTGTGGATGAGGGTCTCGAAGTACTCCGCGGGACGGCCGGCGACGCCGGTCCGGGAGAGCGCCTCGCACAGCAGCGTGCTGCCGCTGCGGGGGGTCGCGCATACGAAGTAGGTCCGCTCTGGGGCGAAAGGCAGCATTGTCTACTACTAAACTCGACTTTCAGCCGTGAGCAGCGTACCCAACATCCTCTACCTGCACAGCCACGACACCGGGCGCTACGTCCAGCCCTACGGGTTCCCGGTCCAGACGCCCAACATCCAGCGGCTGGCCGACCAGGGCGTGCTGTTCCGCCGCGCGTTCTGCGCGACCCCGACCTGCTCCGGCAGCCGCGCGTGCCTGCTGACCGGCCAGCACGCCCACGGCAACGGCATGCTGGGCCTGGCCCACCGCGGCTGGGAGCTCGAGGACTACGGCCGCCACCTGATCCACACGCTGCGGCGCGGGGGCTACCGCTCGGCGCTCATCGGCGAGCAGCACATCTCCGAGGATCCCGGCGTGATCGGCTACGACCGCGTGGTGGAGATCGACTCCAACCGCGTCGAGTCGGTCGTGCCGGCGACGATCGAGCTGCTCGACGAGCCGCTCGAGCAGCCGTTCTTCCTCTCGGTCGGCTTCTTCGAGACCCACCGCAGCTTCTTCGAGCCCACCTCGGTGCGCGACGCGCTCTACTCGCAGCCGCCGGCGAACCTGCCCGACACCCCCGAGACGCGGCGCGACATAGCGGCGTTCAAGGAGAGCGCGCGCTCGCTGGACCACGGGGTCGGAGCGATGCTCGACGCGGTCGACTCGCGCGGCCTGGCCGACAACACGATCATCGTCTTCACGACCGACCACGGTCTCGCCTTCCCGGGGGCCAAGGCGACGCTCTTCGACCGCGGCCTCGGAGTGCTGCTGATGATGCGCGGCCCGGGCTTCGCCTTCGGCAAGGTCGTCGATTCGATGGTCTCCCACCTCGACATCTACCCGACGCTGTGCGACCTGGCCGGCGTGCCGCGGCCCGCTTGGCTCGAGGGCCGTTCGGTCCTGCCGCTGGTCGCCGGCGAGCTCGACGAGCTCCACGACGAGCTCTTCGCGGCGGTCACCTACCACGCCGCCTACGAGCCCCAGCGCGCGGTGCGGACCAACCGCTTCAAGTACATCCGCCGCTTCGACGACCGCGCCGAGCCGGTGCTGGCCAACACCGACGACAGCCCGAGCAAGGACGTGCTGGTGGAGAGCGGCTGGGCCGAGCGCAGGGTGGACGCCGAGCAGCTCTACGACCTCGTCTTCGACCCCAACGAGGCCGGCAACCTCGCGCGCGACCCCGCCTACGCCGAGGTGCTCGACGACCTGCGCGGCCGCCTGCAGGAGTGGATGCGCCGTACCGGCGACCCGCTGCTCGCCGGGCACGTGAGCGGGCCCGAGGGCGCGCGCACGAACACCCCCGACCAGCGCTCGGCCGGCGACCCTCTGGTCCCCGTCAACGGGGCCCCGAGACCTGCTCGCCCCGCTCCTGGAGGTAGTGCAGCAGGCCACCCTCGATGAGGATCTCGCGCTCCTTGGGCGCGAAGTCGTGGGTGACCTCGAACTCCTCGCCGGTGTCCTCGATGCGGACGCCGATGCGCTCCGCGCCCGCGGCCAGCTCCTCCTTCACGCGCGGCAGCACCCAGCACTGCCCTACTCGCGCGCGGTCGTAGTCGGCGGGATCGGCGAAGGTGAGCGCGAGGATGCCCTGCGCCACCAGGTTGCGGCGGTGGATGCGCGCGAACGACTTCGCGAACACCGCCTTGACGCCGAGTTGCAGCGGCGCCAGCGCGGCGTGCTCGCGCGATGAGCCCTGCCCGTAGTTCTCGCCGCCGACGATGAAGCCCGCGCCCCACTCCCGCATCCGCTTGCGGAACTCGGGGTCGCGGTGGCGGAAGGTGAACTCGGCGATGGCCGGGATGTTCGAGCGATAGCTCATGACCTCGACGCCGTCGGGGGCCAGGTCACCGGTCGAGATGTCGTCGGGCTGGACCGTGGCGATGCGCGCGCGCAGCTCCTCGGTCAGAGGGACGTGCTCGGGCGGCTCCTTGATGTTGGGCCCGCGCGGGATCTCGATGCGCTGCGCCTCCTGCTCGCTCGCCGGCGCGAAGATGTGGACGTCCTCCACGTAGGGCTTGAGCTCGGGCGGCGGGAGCATCGGCGGGGGCTCGCCGTACTCGCGCGGGTCGGTGATCTCCCCGTGCAGCAGCGAGATCGCGGCGACGGCGGGTGAGCACAGGAACACGCTGTCCTCGGGCGTCCCCGAGCGGCCCGGGAAGTTGCGGTTGAAGGTGCGCAGCGAGTTGGCCCCGCTGGGCGGAGCCATCCCCATGCCGACGCACGGGCCGCACACGGGCTCCAGCATGCGCACGCCGCCCTCGACGAGCTGGCGGTAGACGCCCGACTCGGCGATCGCGCTGAGGATCTGGCGCGAGCCGGGGGTCGCGGTCGCGGCGATGCTCGGGTGCACGAGCTGGCCGCCGCGGTCGGCGAGGACCGCCCCCGGCAGCGCGAGGTCGAAGTAGCCCGAGTTGACCGACGAGCCCATGCACACCTGTTCGACCTTCGTCCCCGCCAGCTCCTCTACCGGCACGACGTTGTCGGGGTTGTGGGGCTTGGCCACCAGCGGCCCGAGCGCGTCGAGGTCGATCTCCACGCGCTCGTCGTAGCCCGCGCCGGGATCGGGCCCGATGTCCGAGAAGTCCTCCTCGCGGCGCTGGATCGCCAGCCAGTCGCGCGTCTTGGAGTCAGGGGGGAAGACCGCCGACGTGGCGCCGAGCTCGGCGATCATGTTCGCGATCGTCCCGCGCTCGGGGATCGACAAATCGGCGGTGCCCGGGCCGGTGAACTCGAAGATCTTGTTCTTGCCACCGCTGACCGTGAGCCGGCGCAGGAGCTCGAGGATCACGTCCTTGGCCTGCACCCACGGGCGCGCGAGAGTGCCGGCGAGCGCGACCTCGACGATCGCCGGGCACGCGATCTCGTACGGGTACCCGCCCATGGCGACGGCGACGTCGAGCCCTCCCGCGCCGATCGCGATCATCCCCAGCGCGCCCGAGGTGGGGGTGTGCGAGTCGGCGCCCACCAGGATCTCGCCCGGCCTCGCGAAGCGCTCGAGCGAGATGTAGTGGCTGATGCCGTTTCCCGCGCGCGAGAAGAACGCGCCGTGCTTGGCGCACAGCGCCTGCAGCATGCGGTGGTCGTCGGGGTTCTTGAAGTCGAGCTGGACCACGTTGTGGTCGATGTACTGGACCGCCCTGGAGACCCGTACCCGCGGCACGCCGAGCTGCTCGTACTGCATGAAGGCCATCGTGCCGGTGGCGTCCTGCAGCAGCGTCTGGTCGACCCGGAGGGCGATCGGCGCGCCCGGCTCGAGCTCTCCCTCGGCAAGGTGGTCGGCGAGGATCTTGCGCGAGAGCGAAGCGGGCACCAGCGTCGAGGTTAGCCCGCGGGCAGGAGCAGCGCCCGGCCCTCCGCGAGCAACGCGCCCTCGTCCTCGGAGCGGGCGCTCGCCCGCGCCCACAGGCGCTCGCCCTCCGGCGCCAGCTCGGCGTCGACGCGCACGAAGCTACCCACCGCGGCCGGCGCGCGGAAGTCGACCTCCAGGCGCGCGGTCACGTGCACCCCGCCCGCCTGCAGCGCTGCCAGCGCCATGGCCTCGTCCAGTGCGGCGGCCAGGATCCCGCCGTGCGCGTGGCCTGGCGGTCCCTGGTGGTCCTGCTTGACGAAGAAGCGGGCGCTGACCGCGCCGTCATCGGTCGCACGCGCCTCGAGGTTGAGCCCGAAGACGTTCGCGAGCCCGCAGCCGAAGCACAGGTCGTGGTGCGCCAGGCGGGCCTCGGTCACGGGCCGACGGCGATCCGCGAGGCCTTGTCCCCGGGGACCGTCACCGGCTGGGACACCCTTCGCGTCGCCGCGTCCACCCGCACCACCTGGCCCTTGGAGAAGTTCGTCAGCCACACCGCGCCGCCGCCGGTGGCGATCCCGTTGGCGACGAGGGAGCCGAGGTCGATCGTCTGGGCCAGGCGGCCGCTCGCGGGGTCATAGCGCCACAGCGTGCTGCCCTCGGTCACCCATACGCCGCCCTCGCCGACCGCGAGGCCGCCGGGGAACTCCGTGGTCTGGGTGCGGAACTTGCGCGCGCTGGGCGGCGCGCCGCCGCTCGGCTGGGTGAGGCGTGTCATCGTGCCGTCGGAGTTCAGCACCCACACCCCGCTCTGATCCACCGACACGAAGCGCGGCTCCTTGCCGAGGCCGCTGGTCACCGTGGTCACCGCCATCCCCGCCGGAGTGACGCGCTTGACGTCGCCGTCGAGGAAGTTCGTGCCCCACAGGAAGCCGGCGCCCGTGGCGAGGTCGTAGGCGCCCTCGCTGTCCTCGCGCTGGCTGACGCGGTTTGTCGCGGGGTCGATGCGGACGATCAGGGAGGGTCCCGAGGCGACGAACACGCCCTCCTTGCCGGCGGCGATCGCGTTGGGGCTGAACTCGCCGCCGATCGGGATCCGGGCGCTGACCCGATTGCCGGCGGGGTCGATGCGGACGACCCGCTTGGCGGTCTCGTCGAGCGCCCACACGGCGCCCTGTCCGGCGGCGATCCCCACCAGCTTGGCGCCCACGTTGCGGATCGTCGCGGTCACCTCGCCGGTCTTGGGATTCAGGCGCGACACCGACGTGTCGCCGGTGATCGCCCACACGCCGGCCGGTGCCTTGGAGCCGCCTCCGCCTCCGCCTCCGCCCCCTCCGTCACCGCCTCCCGAGAGCGCTATGAGAAGCACGGCGGCGATCGCCGCCACGCCGGCCACCGCGGCGGCGACGATGAGCGGAAGGCGGCTGCGGCGCTTGGGGACGGGCGCGCGCCAGCCGGGCGGCGCGCCGGCAGGGGCGGCGGGGGGCGCGCCTGGTGGAGGGGCGGGCGGCGCGCCGGGCGCTGACGGGCCCCACGCCGGGGGCGGCATCGCTCCGGGCGGCGCGCCTGGAGGCGGCCCACCACCGGGCGGGGGCATCGCCCCGGGCGGCGTGCCCGGCGCCGGGGTGTCCACGCGCGTCGCTCCGGCGGGTGCGCCCGCGGCCGTGCCGGGCGGCCCCGTGACCGGAGACACCTGGTCCGGCGCGGCCTCGCCCGTGGCCACACTGCGCTCGGCGCGGGTCAGGAGCTGACCCTGCGCGGCGGCCTGCGCGGCGCGGCCCAGGTCGCCGGCCGACAGGTAGCGGTCGTCGGGCTGCTTGGCCATCGAGCGCGTGATGACCTCGTCGAACTGGGCCGGTAGTCCCGGGGCGACCGCCGTGGCGCGCGGCGGCGGCTCGCCCATGTGCGCCCACATCTTGGCCGGCTCGGTGTCGCGCGGGAACGGGACCTGGCCGGTGACCGCCTGGTAGAGCACGCAGCCGAGCGCGTAGATGTCGGCGCGCGCGTCGACGGGCTGGCCCTGGAGCTGCTCGGGCGCGATGTAGTCGAGCGTCCCGACCATCATCCCGGTCTTGGTCAGGCCGGTCTGCGAGGAGGCCTGCTTGGTCAGCCCGAAGTCGGTCAGGTAGGCGTGCTCGCCGTTGCCTCCGATGAGCACGTTGGCCGGCTTGATGTCGCGGTGCACGAGCCCGCGCGCGTGCGCGGCGTCGAGCGCGGTGGCGACCTGGGTGACGATCCGCGCCGCGCGAGCGGGCTCCAGGCGGCCCTGCTGGGCGATCAGCTCGCGCAGGTCCGTGCCGTCGACGAAGCGCATCGTGACGTACAGGAGGCCCTCCTCCTCGCCCGCGTGGTAGATCGGGATCACGTTCGGGTGGTCCAGCGACGCGGCGATCTCCGACTCGCGCTTGAAGCGCTGGCGGAACTCGGGGTCCTCGGCCAGCTCCGGGGCGATGAGCTTGAGCGCGACGACGCGGTTGAGCGCCAGGTCGGTGGCCCTGTAGACCACGCCCATGCCGCCGCGCCCGGCCACACCCTCGATCCGGTGGCCGCCCACAACCTGCCCCGTTGAGAGGGTCGCCATCCCGCGGGTTTATACCGACGCTCCGTTAAGGTGGGCCGCCCGTGGCCGTCCCCGACCTGCTCCGAGCGCTGCTCACCGCTCCCGGCCCGTCCGGGTACGAGACGGCTCCGGCGGCGGTGTGGCGCGAGGCTGCCGAGGGTGCGGGAGCCGAGGTGCACGCGGACCTCGTGGGCTCGTCGGTCGCGCGGGTCGCGGGCACGGGCGGCGGGCCGCTGCTGGCGGTCGTCGGGCACATCGACGAGATCGGGCTGATCGTCACCCACATCGACGACGACGGCTTCCTGCACTTCGCGGCCGTCGGCGGCTGGGATGCTCAGATCCTCGTCGGCCAGCGCGTGAAGCTCACCACGCGCGCGGGCCCGCTGCCAGGAGTGGTCGGGAAGAAGCCGGTCCACCTGCTCAAGGAGGAGGAGCGCAAGAAGGTCGCCGAACTGCGCGACCTGCACATCGACATCGGGGCGAGCGACGGAGATCAGGCGCGCTCGCTGGTCCGGGTCGGCGACGTCGCCGTGATCGCAGGCGAGCCGGTCGAGCTCCCGAACGACCGCCTCTCCTCGCGCGCGCTCGACAACCGACTCGGCGCCTATGTCGCGCTCACGGCGGCGAGGCTCGTCGCCGAGGGAGGCGGCGCGCCGGGCGACGTGGCGGCGGTGGCGGCCGCGCAGGAGGAGATCACCTTCGCCGGCGCGCGCACCTCGGCCTTCGCGCTCGAGCCCGACGTAGCAGTGGTCGTCGACGTGACCCACGCGACCGACGCCCCCGGCATCGAGGCCAAGGAGCTCGGTAAGCACGAGCTCGGGAGCGGGCCGGTAATCAGTCGCGGCGCGACGATCAACCCGCGCGTGTTCGAGCTGCTCCACGAGACCGCCGAAGCCGAGCAGATCCCGTTCACCGTCGAGGCCTCCGCACGCGGCACGGGCACCGACGCCGACGTCATCCACCTCTCGCGCGCGGGTGTGCCCACCGGCGTCGTGTCGATCCCCCTGCGTTACATGCATTCGCCGGTCGAGCTCGTCGCGCTCCCCGACGTCGAGGCCTGCGCCCGGCTGATCGCTGCCTTCGCGCGACGGCTGGAGCCGGGCACCTCGTTCGCGCGATGATGCGCACGAGCGACCGCTGAGCTCCATCCTCCTCCTCTTCGACATCGACGGCACGCTGCTGCTCGGCGCGAGCGACGCGCACCGCGAGGCCGTCTACGAGGCCCTGCGCATGGTCCACGGGATCGCCGATCCGGAGCGCGCGCCGCTGCGCGCGGCCGGGCGCACGGATCCGGAGCTGGTGCGGTTGATCGCGATCCACTTCGACGTGTCCGCAACGCGCATCGACGAGCGCATGGACGACGTGCGCGACGCGGCCTGCGCCGCCTACGCCCGCCGTGCACCCGACGACCTGACGGCGACCGTCGCCCCCGGGGTGGCCGAGCTGCTGGAGCACCTCGCGGAGCGCAAGGGCACGATCCTCGCTCCGCTCACCGGCAACTACGAGCCGATCGCCCGCATGAAGCTCGACCGCGCGGGCCTCGGCCACCTGCTGGCCCACGGTCAGGGCGCCTTCGGCTCCGACGCCGAGGACCGCAGCGAGCTGCCGGCGATCGCACGCGCCCGCGCCGGCCGGCCGGGCTTCCCCTACCCGCGCGAGCACACCGTCGTCATCGGCGACACGCCGCGCGACGTCGCCTGCGCGCGCGCCGACGGCGTGCGCTGCCTAGCGGTGGCGACGGGGCCGTTCCCCGCCACCGCGCTCGACGCCGCCGACGCGGTGGCACCGGACGCCCGGGCGCTTCGCGCGCTGCTGGACTAGCAGTCGACTTCCGTGTTGGTCCCGGCGCCGCCGACGCACGCGTTGGCGCCGGCGCCGCCGACGAGCACGTCGTCGCCGGGGCCGCCGAACAGGGCGTCGGGATCGGCCTGGCCGAAGAGGACGTCGTTGCCGATGCCGCCCAACAGCGCGTCGCTGCCGTCGCCGCCGACGAGCACGTCGTCGCCGGCCATGCCCCTGAGCTGGTCGTTTCCGGCCTGACCGAAGAGCCCGTCGTTTCCTGCGCCGCCGCGCAGGAGGTCGTTGCCGTCCTCGCCGAGCACGCCGTCGTTGCCCGCCCCGGCATACACCTGGTCGTTCCCCGCCCCGGCGCAGATCGTGTCGTTGCCGCCGAGGCCGAGAATCACGTCGTCGCCCTCGCGGGCGACGATCACATCGTCGCCGGGCGTGCCGACGATCACGTCGTTGCCAACGGTGCCGAGCTTGGTCGCCAGGCGCCCGTTGCACAGCGCCACGACGGCGTAGGTATACGTGGCCGGCGTCAAGTCGACGTTGCCCAGGAAGTCCCTTGCCGCCACCGAGAGCGTATGCCGCCCCAGGCCCACGTCGAAAGTGAAACCCGAACCACAGAAGGTGACCGGCCCACCGTCGATCCGGCACTCGAAGTTGCCGCCGGGCTGGTTCGAGGAGAAGAAGAAGCTCGGGCTGGTGTCGGTCGTGATGGCGCCCGGCCCTCTGTCGATGGTGGTCTCCAGTGCCGTTGGGTCGTTGACGGTAAACGACACCGCAGCCGGCGAGGGGTCGGTCGTTCCGTCTCGGGCGACGGCGCGTACCGCGAAAGAGTGCTGGTCGTTGCCCAGGAACGGCGTCGTGAACGGCGACGAGCACGGGGCGAAGCCGCCGAGGTCGAGCTTGCACTCGAACGTGGCGTCGGGATCGGTGGAGCTGAACTGGAACGTGGGCGTGGTGTCGTTGGTCGTCGACCCCGAGGTCGGGCCTCCCGTGATCGTGGTCTGAGGGATCGAGCGGTCGTCGAAGACGCTGATGTTCCTGGCCTGCGGGTCTTCGCCGACGAAGCCTGCCTCCGGGAAGGGCCCCGGGTACGCCGAGCACACCGTGGGCCCGGGGAGCGGCGGGTCGCCGGCGTCACCCACGTCGTATGCCCACTCGTAGGTGTCGAGTCCAGCGCCCTGCCCGCCTCCGTCGACCACCCTGATGAGCCCCGCCACGGGATAGTCGAAGGTCTGGCTGACGTTGAGCGTGCCCGTGAAGCCGATGATCGCAGTGCTGCCGCTCACCGAGAGGCACGTGGCGTCGAGGGTCCAGGTGGGGCCGAGGCCTCCGCCGGCGTGCGCGAAGATCTGACCGGTCGGGTTCTGGCCCGCCGTTCCGCTCGCGGCCTCGAGGTTGAAGAAGAAGACGGGGTCGGACGAGCTCCCGACCACGAGGTCGCTGGGGGGCGCCAGCGCCCCTGCCGACGCCGGCGCCGCCAGCGCGATCGCCGCCGTCAGGGCCAGGACCAGCCGCGCGCGCTTCATGTGACCTCTCCTCACCGGGCCCGCTCGGAGGGCGAACCTCCTCGTCTCAGCTGAAGGCTTACTCCTCGGAGCGCGCTCCGTCAACCGGAGCCGTGGGACCAGAAGATCGCCACCGAGCCGGTCTGCCCGGTGCGGCCGGCGAGCGGGAACGCGGTGACCTGTATGTCGCGGGGCACGCCGACGGCGGTCCGGATGCGCATCGGGCTGTGCGCGGCCCGGCCCTCCGATACGGCGATCGCCAGCGGCAGCTCGGCGAGCGGCAGCGCGCGTCCGTCCGGGGTGGTCGGCGCGAACCGCGCTCCCCACTCCTCGGGCTCCATCGGCCCGCACTCCTCGAACTGCACGCCGAGCAGATCCCCGGCGGCCTCGTTGAAGAACACGACCACTCCGTCCCGGTCGACGAGGAACGCAGCCGTGGTCAGGTTGGAGATCAGCGTCCGGGCGATGATGAGCTCGACGGGGTGCTGGTGGGGCATCCCGAACGAGCCTAGGCGACACCGCTCGGTTCCGCGCGCCCGTTCGGCCGCGGCGAACGTCGTTCGTCGCGGAATCACGCCGAGCGGGCATGCACCCACCCACGCAGACCGCATTCGAACCGGCGCCGGAGATCGATCCCCGACACGCGCTGTCCGGCAGCGCCAGGCTCGACCCGGCGGCGCTGCGGGCAGCCGCGGCGGCGCACGGCACTCCGGTACTGCTGCTCTCCACCGCCGCGGTCCGCGACCGCTACCGCGCGCTCCGGAGCGCGCTACCGGGCGTCGAGCTCCATTACGCGGTCAAGGCGCTGCCGCACGCGGCGGTGATCGCCGAGCTGGCCGCCGAGGGATCGAGCTTCGACGTCGCATCCGAGGGCGAGCTCGCGCTGCTGCGCTCGGCCGGCGTCGACGCGGCGCGCTGCATCCACGCACATCCGGTCAAGCGGCCCGACGACGTGGCGCGGTCCGTCGCGCGGGGATGCCGGACGTTCGTCTTCGACAACCGCGACGAGCTGTCCAAGCTCGAGCCGTTCCGCGGCTCGGTCGACCTCCTGCTGCGCGTCTCGTTCCCGAACGAGCACGCGTGGTGCGACCTCTCTGCCAAGTTCGGCGCCGACCCGGCCGCGGCTGCGCCCCTGCTCGCAGCCGCGGCTCACGCCGGCCACCGCGTGCGCGGGCTGAGCTTCCACGTGGGCAGCCAGGTGACGGACCCCGCTGCCTTCGTCGCGGCCATCCGCGAGTGCCGGCGCATCGTCGACGTGGCTCGCCGCCGCGGCATCCACT
The DNA here is from genome assembly GCA_963797015.1 of uncultured Actinomycetes bacterium. GTDB lineage: Bacteria > Actinomycetota > Thermoleophilia > Solirubrobacterales > Solirubrobacteraceae > JBBPZA01. Next base: position 282,159 of record CAWCNV010000003.1, read on the forward strand.
CGCTTGACACGCTCGACATCGGCGGCGGCTTCCCGGTCGGCTACACCGAGCCGGTGGCGGCGATCGCCGACTTCTGCCGCCCGATCCGAGCTGCCCTGCGGCTCGCCTTCCCCACGGCGCGCGTGATCGCGGAGCCAGGGCGCTTCATCAGCGCGCCGGCGATGACGCTCCTGACCTCGGTCATCGGCCGCGCGTGCCGCGGCGGGCTTCCCTGGTACTACCTCGACGACGGCGTCTACGGCAGCTACTCCGGTCGCCTCTTCGAAGGAGGCGAGTACCCAATCGCGGCGGTCAAGGAGCTCGAGCGGCCGCGCTCGACCAGACGCCGTACCGTCCTCGCGGGCCCGACCTGCGACTCGATCGACATCGTCGACCGCGCGGCCATGGTGCCCGAGCTCGAGCTCGGCGATTTGCTCGTGAGCCCGCTCATGGGCGCCTACAGCTGGGCCACCTCGACGCACTTCAACGGGCTGCGGCCGGCGAAGGTCGTGGTGCAGACGCCGGCGTGCTAGCGGTCGGGCTGGCCCTCGCGGCGAGCGTCGCGTGGGGCTCGTCGGACTTCCTGGCCGGGCTGGGCTCGCGCCGCCACGCGCTCCTCACCGTCCTGCTGGTCTCGCAGGCGGCGGGACTCGTTCTCGTGGCAAGCGCTCTGGCGGTCACCGGCGCCGCCACCCCCTCGCCGGCCCAGGCGCTCTACGCGCTGCTCGCGGGCCTGGCCGAGCTCGGCGGGTTCGCGGCGCTCTACCGCGGTCTGGCGATCGGGTGCATGGGCCTGGTGGCGCCGATCTCCGCCGCGGCTGCGGTGATCCCCCTGGCGGTGGGCGTCGCGGCTCATGGCGAGCGGCTCGGCGCGAGCGAGGCGGTGGCGGTCGCCGTGGTCATCTGCGGCGTTGCGCTCGCCGCATGCGAGCCGGTCCGGCGCGCGCGTGGAGCGCGCGTCGCCACCGGCGCCGGCCTGGGCGTGGTCGCGGCGCTCGGCTTCGGCCTGTTCTTCGCGGGCATGGGCGCGGCGGCGAGCGGCGGCGCGCTCGCCGCGGTCGCGCTCAACCGGGCGACCGCGGTGGTCGTCCTGCTCGCGGCGCTCGCGGCCGCACGTCCCCGGCTCGAGCGTCTCGGCGCGCACGATCTCGGCCCGCTGGCGGCGGTCGGCGCCCTCGACGCGGTCGCCAACGTCCTCTTCGCGGTCGCGCTGACGCGTGGCGCGACGGGCGTCGTATCGGTCCTGGGCTCGCTGTACCCGGTGACAACGGTCCTCCTCGCCCGCGCCGTGCTCCGCGAGCGCACGACGTTGGCCCAGCGTGCCGGCGCGACGGCGTGCCTCGCCGGCGTCGCCGCGCTCGCGGCGCATGCGGCGTAGTCCGCTCCTTCTAAGCGCGCGTGAGCTTCTTGTAGGTGAGGCGGTGGGGGCGGTCGGCCTCCTCGCCCAGGCGCTCGCGGCGCGCGGACTCGTAGGCCTCGAAGTTGCCCTCGAACCAGCGCACCTGCGAGTCGCCCTCGAAGGCGAGCACGTGGGTCGCGATGCGGTCGAGGAACCAGCGGTCGTGGGAGATGACCACCGCGCAGCCGGCGAACGACAGGAGTGCCTCCTCGAGCGCGCGCAGGGTGTCGACGTCGAGGTCGTTGGTGGGCTCGTCGAGCAGCAGCAGGTTGCCGCCGCGGCGCAGCAGCTTGGCCAGGTGCACGCGGTTGCGCTCGCCGCCGGAGAGCCTGTTCACCTGTTTCTGCTGGTCCGTTCCCTTGAAGTTGAACGAGCCTACGTAGGCGCGCGAGGCGACCTTGCGATCGCCGACGAGGATCTGGTCCTCGCCGCCCGAGATCTCCTCCCAAACGCTCTTTGAGGGGTCGAGCGCGTCGCGCGACTGGTCGACGTAGGCGAGCTCGACCGTCTCGCCGACGCGAAGCGTTCCCGCGTCGGCCTGCTCCTGGCCGACGATCATCCGGAACAGCGTCGTCTTGCCCGCCCCGTTGGGGCCGATCACGCCCACGATCCCGCCGCGGGGCAGCGAGAAGCTGAGGTCGTCGATCAGCAGACGGTCGCCGTAGCCCTTGCGCAGGCCCTCGGTCTCCACGACGACGTCGCCCAGCCGCGGCCCGGCCGGGATGTGGATCTGGACCTGGTCGAGCTTGACGTTGCGGTCCTCGGCCAGCAGGCGCTCGTAGTTGTTCAGGCGCGCCTTGGGCTTGTTGCGGCGCGCGCTCGCGTTGAGCCGCACCCACTCGAGCTCCTGGTCGATCGTCTTGCGCCGCGCCGACTCCTGCTTGGCCTCCTGAGCCAGGCGCGCCTGCTTCTGCTCGAGCCAGCTCGAATAGTTGCCCTTGAACGGGATCCCGCGCGCGCGATCGAGCTCGAGGATCCAGCCCGCGACGTTGTCGAGGAAGTAGCGGTCGTGGGTGACCGCGACGACCGTGCCCTGGTAGTCCTGCAGGTGGCGCTCGAGCCACGCGACGGACTCTGCGTCGAGGTGGTTGGTGGGCTCGTCGAGCAGCAGCAGGTCGGGCTGCCGCAGCAAAAGCCGGCACAGCGCGACGCGACGGCGTTCGCCGCCCGAGAGCGTCGTCACGTCGGTGTCGCCCGGCGGCAGGCGCAGCGCGTCCATGGCGATCTCGAGCGTCGTCTCGAGGTTCCAGCCGTCGACCGCGTCGATCTGCTCCTGCAGGCGCCCGAACTCGTCCGCCATCTCGTCCGAGTAGTTCATCGAGAGCTCGTTGAAGCGGTCGAGCAGCGCGCGGGTCTCGGCCACGCCGTGCTCGACGTTGCCGCGGACGTCCCTGGCCTCGTCGAGCTCGGGCTCCTGCTCGAGCAGCCCCACCGTCGCATCGGGGGCGAGCATGGCGTCGCCGCGGAACTCGGTCTCGCGCCCGGCCATGATCCGCAGCACGGTCGACTTGCCGGAGCCGTTGTAGCCGAGCACGCCGATCTTGGCCCCCGGGAGGAAGGCGAGCGTGACGTCCTCCAGGACCTTGCGGTCCGGCGGGAACACCTTGCTCAGGCGGTGCATCGTGTAGACGTACTGCTGGGCCATGGGCGGCGTGAGGATAGAAGCGCTCAGCCGCTGAGCCGCACGAACAGCGCGCGCCCGCCGCGGAAGTCGCGCTCGTGCAGTCCCGGAGCCCGCTCGAGACCCGCCTTTTCGGCCGCGCGCATCGAGGCGGCGTTGCCGGGATCGACGTAGACGTCGACGCGTTCGACCGCGAGCTCAGCGCGCGCCCAGCGGGCGACGAGCCCGATCGCCCGCGAGGCGACGCCGCGCCCGCGGGCTTCCGCGGCGACCCAGTACCCGAGCTCGGCGGCGCGCCCGTCGTCGTGCAGGCGCACGCCGATCGCGCCGAGCGGCCGGCCGTCGTTCGCGTCGCGGATCGCGAGGCTGAGCTCGCCGGCCTCCTCCGGCCAGCTCGTCACGAACTGGATCGCGTGGCCGCGCGTGTAGGGGCTGGGCACTCCGGTCCAGCGCGGGATCTCGGGATCCTGCAGCGCGGCGGTCAGCGCCTCGACGTCCCCTTCGCCGAACGTGCGAAGCACGATCTCCTCGTCGCCGAGCGGAGGGTCGGGCGCGGATGGGGCGATCACTCGCGCCGTCCGTGGTCGCACGCGGGCCGCTCCTTCACTCGCGCCGTCCGTGGTCGTACGCGGGCCGCTCCTTCACTCGCGTAACTGGTGGTCGGCCGTGAAGAAGTTGCGATATGCGAGGCCCATGGCCAGGAAGGCCGACATCGCGACGGCGCCCAGCAACGTGTACAGGATGATGAGCTGCAGCCGGACCGCGTCCTGCGGTGCGGCTCCGCCGAGCAGCATCCCCACCATGATCCCGGGGAAGGTGATCAGGCCGGTGGTCTTGGTCTGATCGATCAGCGGGATCAGGCCCGAGCGCAGGCTGCGGCGCATGATCGGGCGGACCGCCTGGGCGCCGGTGGCGCCGAGTGACAGCGTCGCCTCGATCTCGGGCCGCGAGCGCGTGACCTCGTCGCCCAGACGGTTCAGCGCCACAGCGGCGGCCGTCATCGCGTTGCCGATCACGATCCCGGCCACGGGCACGAGATAGCGCGGCTTGGGGTCGAAGACGCCGAGTGCGACCACGAGGCCGAGCGTCGAGGCCGCGGCCACCGAGAGGGCTCCGAGCAGCGGCCAGAATGCGCCCGGGACGGCGCGCGCGCGCTGGCGCGCGGTGAACGCCGCGAGCACCACCATCACCGGAACGAGTGCGACCACGAGCGCGACGCTGTTGCGGTCGAAGATCAGCTTGATGACGTAGCCGACCGCCGTCAGCTGCACGAACGAGCGGACGACCGCGACGGCGATGTCGCCCTCGAGGTCCGCGCGCTCCCACAGCGACGCGGCCACCGCGATCGCGACCAGGACCAGCGCTCCCGCGACCTGGGCGAGCGATACCTGGATCGAGCTGCTCACGCCACCCGCCCGTCGGCCACGGTGACGATCCGGTCGCCGAGCCGCCGGGCCTGATCGGGGTCGTGGGTGACCAGCACGAGCGACAGGTCGAGCCGCTCCCGAAGCTCGCCCAGCGTGCGCTCGATGCCCGCGCGGGTGCGCGCGTCCAGCGCGGCGGTGGGCTCGTCGAGCAGCAGGACGCGCGGCTCGAGCGCGAGTGCCCGCGCGAGCATCACGCGCTGCTGCTCGCCGACCGAGAGCTCGGCGCCGCCGCGCTCCGCGAAGCCGGCGTCGAGCCCCGCGAGCGACAGCGCGCGGGCGGTGTCTGGCTCGCGGCCCGCCAGCCGCGAACCGAACGCCACGTTGTCGGCCACGCTTCCTTCGAGCAGCGCCGGCAGCTGAGGCACCAGCGCGACCTCGCGGCGCAGCGCCAGCACCTCGAGCTCGCGCAGCGGCCGGTCGCGGAAGCGGATCTCCCCTCCGACGGGGTCGGCGAGCCGGTTGAGCAGGCGCAGCAGGGTCGACTTGCCCGCCCCCGAGGAGCCGACGACCGCTGTCGCGCCGGGCTCGAGGTCGAGGTCCACCCCGCGCAGCACGGCGCGCCCTCCGCGGGAGGCGGTGACGCCGCGCAACGCGAAGAGCATGGGGCGATTATGGGGCCGCGCCGGTCGCTGCCGGCGTCCCGCGGCGCTACCGTTTGCCGGGTATGCCCGTAAAGGTCCTCGACGTCGAGCAGTCGCTGCTGCTCCTCGAGATCGAGCCACCCTTCGACCAGCGGGCGGTTCAGCTCGCGCGCCGGCGCATGGCCAAGCGCTGGCACCCCGACATCGCGCCTCCCGGCCGTCGCCACGAGCACGAGCGCCACCTCAAGGCGATCAACGAGGCGGCCGACACGCTCGAGCGCCTGGCCGAGGAGTCGCGCGGCGGGCGCGTGTCGCGCAACGCGGTGAAGGCCAGCGCGGCGGCAGCGCGCCGTGCGCGCGCCGAGGAGGGCGCGCGCGCCTACGAGGCCGAGCAGCGCGCGCGGGCCGCCTCCGAGGACCGCGAACGCAACGATCCGTTCGGCGCGCGCACTCCCGACCACTCCGTCGTCCACCGCTACGCGCGCTGCCTCTCCTACCCGGAATGGGGGGTCGGCAGCGTGACCGGGATCTACTTCTCGAGCGACGGCGAGGACGTCCAGCAGTGGGCGCGCGTCAAGTTCGCCGTCGGCGTGCGGACCGTGCCCGCGGGAAGTCTCGAGTTCGTGGAGTTCGGCACGCCCGACGCCGGCGCCGCCCGAGTCCAGCGCTTCATGAGCGCCGCGCAGCACGCGATGGCCGAGGGCGACTACGGGCTCGCCGCCCAGCGGCTCGTGTACGCGCGCGATGCGGACCCGCGCGACCCCGCCGTTTTGCGCCTCATGACGCTCGCCTTCTGGCAGGACGGGAACCTGCCCGCGGCCGGGCGCGCCGTACGCGATTGGGCGCGGGTCGAGGGCGGGCGTCCGGCCGCACACCGCTTCGCCTCGCGCATCTACGAGGACATGGGCGCGCTCTCGCTCGCCGCCGAGGCGGCCGAGCGCGCAGCGGCGGTCGCGCCCGGCGACGGATCGTCGTGGGAGCGGGTCGGCCGGCTGGCCTTGAGGCGCGGGGATCGCGCCGCCGCGCTGGCCGCGTTCGAGCGCGCGCGGCTGATCGAGCCGACGGTCGACGGGCTGCTCGACCTCGCGCTCTGTCACCAGCTGCTGGGGGACGTCGGCGGCGAGGAGTCGGCGTGCGAGGCGGCCGTTCGCCTGGACGAGCGCTCGCCGGCGGCGTGGTCGCGCTACGCCCACGCGCTGGCGCGCACGGATCGCACCCGGGACTGTGTCGCGGCCTGCGAGCGGGCGCTCGCGCTGGGCGACGACCCCGAGGTGCGCGACCTGCTCGACCGCGTCCTGGCCGCGGCGCCGCGCGAGCTGCACGCGCAGACCGCGGCCTAGGCGGTCCCCGCGCGCCCGTGGCCTACCGGCTCGAGCAGGGCGAGACGCTGTCGGCGGGTCTCGCACGGGTGGCGGATGAGGAGCTCGACGAGGCGATCGCGCAGGTTCGCGACGGGATCGGCGCCGACTCCGAGAGCGCGGTCCACGAGGCGCGCAAGAGCCTGAAGAAGGCGCGTGCGCTGCTGCGTCTCGAGCGGGCCGCGCTGCCGTCGAAGCCGCGCCGCGCGGCGAACGTCAGGCTGCGCGACGCCGGCCGCCGGCTCTCGGCCCAGCGCGACCAGCAGGTGGCGCTGCGGACGCTGGACGACCTCTCCGAGCGCTTCCCCGGCCGGCTCTCCAAGGCCGCCTTCACGCGCGTGCGCCGCGCGCTGCGCAAGGCCGGGGGTGGCGGGCGCGGCGGTCACGCGCTGGGCCCGACCGCCGCGGCCGTGGCCGCCGAGCTCGAGGCGGCACGCGAGATGATCGGCGAGTGGGCGGGCGCGGCGCGGCGCTGGAAGGATCTCGAGCCCGGCCTCGCGCGTACCTACGCCCGCGGCCGCTCCGCGTTCGCGGCGGTGGAAGCCCGGCCCGCGGACGAGCGGCTGCACGCGTGGCGCAAGCGCGTGAAGGACCTGTGGTACCACCAGCGCTTCCTGCAGCCGTTGTGGCCCGAGGTCCTCGGCGCCCAGGTGAAGGCCCTCGACGCTCTCGGTGAGCTCCTGGGATCGGACCAGGACCTCGCCAACCTGCGCCGCACGCTGCTCGCCCTCGAAGACGGCCAGGCGCCGCCCGCCGCCGACGTCGACCCGCTGCTCGAGCTCATCGACGCCCGCCGGGCGGAGCTACAGGACCAGGCAAGGCCACTGGGTCGCCGCATCTACGCCGAGCGGACGAACGCCTACGTGCGCCGGCACCGCGCCTACGCGGCGGTCTGGGAGGCCGAGACGCGGGCGGCCGGCGGCTGACGCCGGTCGTCCATCCGTCCGCTCCACGCACGGCGCTCCGCCAGAAGGTCCATTGGCCGGACGCGGAGGTTTCGTCCTCCCCCGACCCTGGGTACGCGCCAGATACAGCCCGTCGAGGGGTCGGTTCGGAGATTGGGTCCCCCGTCCCACCCCTCGACTTCTTTGACCGCGTCGCCGCGCCACCACAAACGGTGCGGCGGCGCCGGTCGGCTGCCTCGCGTCCGAGCGGGCGCCTAGCGTGCTCCCACCATGCGTCTGCTCGTCGCCCGCTGCGAGGTGCGGTACTCGGGACGCCTGGAGGCCAGGCTCCCCGAGGCGCTGCGGCTGCTGATCTTCAAAGCCGACGGATCGGTGCTCGTGCACGCGGATGCCGGCGGGTACAAGCCCCTGAACTGGATGACGCCGCCCACCGTGGTGGAGGAGGAGCCGGGCCGCATCGTGGTCCGCAAGCTGCGCGGTGAGGACCGGCTCGAGATCGACATCCTCGACGTGGTCTCCGACGTCTCGCACTCGATGCCCGACTCGACCGTCGACCTCGAGAAGGACGGCGTCGAGGCGCACCTGCAGGAGCTGCTGGCGCAGCGGCCCGAGTGGTGCGGCGAGGGCTTCCGGCTCGTGCGGCGCGAGTGGCCGACCGACATCGGGCCCGTCGACCTGATGTGCCGGGACGCGCACGACGCCTGGGTCGCGGTCGAGATCAAGCGGATCGGGACGATCGAGGCCGTCGAGCAGCTCACGCGCTACCTCGATCGCCTGCGTCGCGACCCCTCGCTGGACGGCTGCCGCGGCGTGCTCGCGGCGCAGATCGTCAAGCCGCAGGCGCGCGTGCTCGCGTCCGCGCGCGGCATCGCGTGCGTCGAGGTCGATCTCGAGCTGCTGCGCGGCGAGCGCGAGCCCGATCTCACGCTGTTCGCGGCCTGAGACTGACTGCTCACGCCGCGAGGGCGCAGTTGAGCGTCCCCTGCGCGCCTCCGATGCGTTACGGTCCGCAGATGACCACGTGCGCTCCGGCTGTGCCTCCTCTCGCTCCTCGCCCTCCTCGCGCTGCCGGTGGCTGCACACGCGGCCAGCGTGACGGTCGCAAGCGGCACCATCACGTTCAACGCCGCCGCGGGAGAGACGAACACCGCGGTCGTGGTCAAACAGCAGACCACGCCGGTCGCCACCATCTACTTCGTGGGCGACCAGAACCCCGACGTCACGGTCACCGCGTCCGCCGCACAGGGGTGCCTGCCGACGGTGCCGCAACTCGGTCTCCCCGCGGGCTATCTCTGCACCGTTCCCGTCCTCACCCCGATCACCTCCATCGTGGAGAACCTGGGCGACGGCAACGACACCGGCGTCATCAGCGCGGGCGCGGGGGGGCCCGCCGGGACGATCAACGGCGGTACGGGCGACGACACCCTCGTAGGCGGCCAGGAGAACGACGCCTTCCACGGCGGTGACGACACCGACAGCGTGGCCTACGTCGGCATCAGCGCCGCCAGCATCACGCGCACGGTCGGGGTCTTCGCGGCCCTGCCGACTGGCCCGTCCGCGTCCACCGGCAACGGGCAGGCGGGCGAGAACGACGCGATCGCCGCTGACGTCGAGGGTCTCACGGGCGGCAACGGCGACGACCTCCTGATCGGCAACGCCGGGCCGAACACGATCGCTGGCTCCGCGCCTCCCGGCACCCCGAGCGTCGATCCCCAGCCCGCCGGCACGGAGAGCACGGACACCATCATCGGCGGGGCCGGCAACGACACGCTGGTCGCGGGCGACAGCGGCAATGTGAGCGGCCAGGACGGCAACGACACGCTCGTCGGCGGCCGCAGCTTCACGAACACCACCACCCTTAGCGGCGGCAACAACGACGACACGCTCGTTTCAGGGCTCGGCAACGACAACATCTCCGGCGGCGCAGGGTCCAACACCCTCGCCTACGTCTCGTCAATCAGGGCACACTGAAGGTCATCGATCGCGGCACCGGCCTCGGCGTCCTCGTCCGGCTTCCTGAGAACGGGGCAGACCGGCACGGGCGGGACCATCGGCGGCCAGGAGCGCGACGTCATCCACGACGACATCCGGACCTTGATCGGCTGCAACGGCGACGACTTCCTGATCGGCTCCAACCTCGACGACACGATCGTGGGGGCCGCCCCGGTCGGCACTGGCAACGGAGTCGTCGACACGCCGGCGGGCAACGACACGATCTACGGCCGCGGGGGCAACGACACCTGGTCGAGCGGCGACCGCGGGCAGATGTTCGGAGGCGACGGCAACGACCAGACCTCGTCGGCGGCCGCAGCACCGCTGCCGGGGCAAAAGACGGTGATCCACGGCGACGAAGGGCAACGACACGGTCGTCTCCGGACTCGGCAACGACGAGGTCTTCGGCGACGCCGGCGCGAACACGCTCGCCTACGTCTCCGTCCAGCAGCAGGGGCTGGACATCGTCAACCGGGGGACGAACGGGGTCACCGCCACGCTCCCCAATACGGGTCTGACGGCGACGGGCGGGAGGACCGGCGGGGCCGAGAGGGACATCATCCATTCCGACTTCGGCACGCTCGTGGGCAGCAACGGCAACGACGTCCTGGTGGGGAACAACCTCGGCAACACGATCTTCGGCGCCTCTCCTCCGGGCGTCCCCGGCGTGAAGCCCGGCCCCTCGGGCAACGACGTGCTCGTCGGCAGCGGAGGCGTCGATGTCCTGTTCGGCGCCGAGGGCAACGACATCGAGTTTGGCGGAGCGGGCAACGACGCGCTCCTGGGCTTCGCCGGCAACGACACGCTCATCGGCGAGGGCGGCACCGACAACTTCAACGCCGGGGACGGCGACGACAAGAGCTTCGCTCGCGACGGCGTCGTCGACTCGATCACCTGCGGGGCGGGAACCGACAGCCTCGACGCCGACACGATCGACACCCACGCCGCGGGCGACTGCGAGACCATCACCACCGGCTGAGCGGCGCAGCGGCGGCCGCTGACGGCTTCTACGCCGCGACGGCCTTGTAGCCGACCCCTCGCACCGTCCGGATCAGCGACGGGTCGCCGAGCTTCTTGCGCACCTGCCCGACGTGGACCTCGACAGTACGGGTCGCGCCCGGGAGCAGGAAGCCCCAGACCTCCTGGAGCAGCGTCCCGCGCGACACCACCACGCCGGGCCGCTCGACGAGGTGCGCGAGAAGGTCGAACTCCTTCGGGGTGAGGACCACCTCGCGTTCGCCGACCCACACCTCGCGCCGCGCGCGAGAGAGCGTGATGGCGCCGAGCGTGACCACGTCGCTGGTATCCCCAGGCGGGTCGGCCCGGCGGAGCTCCGCGCGCACGCGCTCGACGAGCTCGCGCGGCGAGAACGGCGCTCCGTCGCGAGCGGTCGGAACCAGGATCGGAACGCTGCCGCGCGCCTGGCGGCAGATCGCGGCGGCGCCGTTGCCGGGCAGCCGGCGGTCGAGGACCATCAGCGCGACGGGACGCCGCCGGAGCTCGCCCAGCGCGGCCTCCGCGGAGCGCACCCAGAGCGCCGAGAAGCCGGCGTGCTCGAGGTGGGCGCGGAGGAGCGCGGCGAGGCGCCGCTCGTCCGCCACCACCATGACGAGCGGCCCGACGGCCTCCTCCGATTTTGTCCGTGCCTCCGACTCAGCGACCACGCGCACCGTCCCTGTCGCCGGTTGCAACACGCGAGCGAGCCGATCGGCGCGATGCGCGCTCGCCCCGACGCGTCGGCTGCCGCCAGCGGGTAGCCTGCCGCTCCGCCATGAGCGCTTCCCCCGAGACCGAGGACGCGGTGCTGACCGAGCAGCGCGAAGGCGTCCTGCTCATCACGCTCAACCGCCCCGACGCGCGCAACGCGGTCAACAGGGCGCTCGCCGAGGGCGTGGCCGCGGCGCTCGACGAGCTCGACGGCACGCCGGAGCTGCGCGTCGGCATCCTCACCGGCGCCGGGAAGGGCTTCTCCGCGGGCATGGACCTCAAGGCCTTCACGCGCGGCGAGGCTCCCTACGTCGCCGGCCGCGGCTTCGCGGGCATCGTCCAGCGCCCGCCCGACAAGCCGCTGATCGCCGCGATCGAGGGCTTCGCCGTCGCGGGTGGCCTGGAGATCGCGCTCGCCTGCGACCTGATCGTGGCGGCGCGCGGGGCGCGGCTCGGGATCCCCGAGGTCAAGCGCGGCCTCGTGGCCGCCGCCGGCGCGCTGCTGCGCCTGCCGCGCAGGATCCCCTACCACCTGGCGATGGAGCTGGCCCTGACGGGAGAGCCGGTCGACGCCGAGCGCGCCGCGCAGCTCGGGCTGGTCAACCGCGTGACCGAGCCGGGCGGGGCGGTCGAGGGGGCGCTCGCGCTCGCGTCCGTGCTCGCGGCCAACGGCCCGCTCGCGCTCGCCGCGAGCAAGCGGGTGGTCGTAGAGCAGGCGGCCTGGTCGCCGGACGAAGCCTGGCAGCGCCAGGGCGAGATCACCGGCCCGGTGATGGTCTCCGAGGACGCGCGCGAGGGCGCGGTCGCCTTCGCCGAGAAGCGCGACCCGCAGTGGAAGGGCCGCTAGGCCGTCCGCCGGCGCAGATCCGCGGTCCACGTCTCCCGCCACCGCGTTCGCCTCTCCCGCGCGCCCTTCTCGCTGGCCAGCGGGACCGGGGCAATCCGGCCGCCTAAACGCCGGCGGCCGCCCCTGAGGGCGGCCGCCGGGCCGGCACCGAACCCCTGCCGTCTTTCAAGTGATGTCCGCGCGCGTCGCGGATTCGGGAAGCTGTTCCGTCGTGGATGTAGGAACTAAGTTCCGTCGCGCTTGTAGGAACTGCGGCGTGCATAGAACCACGGATGCTGGGAACTGTCAAGTTCCCCATTCGGTAGAATCCCTGACGTGCCCCACGAGGAGCGCGCCACGGGGAAGCCGCGAACCCGCCGGCGGCGGCGCGTACAGGCGGGCCAGGGCGGGCAGCAGGTGACGCCGATGCCCCAGACGCTGCCGCGCGGCAGGCACGGGCTCAGCCGGGCGACGGTGCACGCCTCCCAGCGCGGGCGGTTGCTCGAGGCCGTCCTCGCGGCGACCGCCGAGCGCGGCTTCGCCGCCGTGACGATCAGCGACATCGTCAGCCGCGCCGGCGTCGCGCGCAGGACGTTCTACGAGAACTTCGCCGACAAGGAGGAGGCCTTCCTCGCCGCCTTCGAGTACGCGGCCGACGAGGTGATCGCGGCCGTCGCCGCGGCGTTCCGGGCCGACGACGACACGCTTCACGCGCGCGTCGAGGGCTACATCTCGGCGCTGCTGACCGCGCTGGCCGCCCGTCCGGCGGCTGCGCGCGCCTTCATCGTCGAGGTCGGCACCGGTGGGCCCGCAGCGATCGCGCTGCAGCTCGAGGTCAACGAGCGCCTGGCCCAGACGATCGTCGAGCTAAACCGGCAGACGCGGCTCCGGGATCGCTTCGTGCCGCCCGTCTCCGATGCGCGCGCGCTCGCGATCGTCGGCGCGATCGAGGAGCTCATCCGCCACGCGATCCACCAGCGGGGGCCCGGGTCGATCCCCGAGCTCCGCGGAGAGCTCGTGTCGCTCACCGCGGCGCTGCTCACGGCACCGCCGAGCGACGAGCGCAAAGCGGCCTGAGAAACACCGACGGCCGCTCTGTTCGGGCGGCCGTCGGAAGTGCTTGCGGGCGGGCGGCTGCTCTGCGCAGCGCCCGGCCGGTCAGAGAAGGGTCAGGTCTTGCGCTCGAGGTCCGAGACCTCTGCGGCCTTGTCCTCGACCTTGTCCTGCGCGTTTGAGAGCTGATCCTTCGCCTCGCCCTTGCGCTCCTCCTTGCGTCCCTCGCGCTTGAGCGAAGCGTCGTCGGTCAGGTCTCCCGCGGCCTTCTTGATCCGGCCCGTCAGTTTGTCGGTGAGTCCCATGCGTTCTCGTTGCCTTTCGTTGGCTGCCCTTCGATCGTGCCCGAGGGCGCGAGCGGCCAAACGCCGGGTTGGGGAGCGAAGGGTCAAACTCCCGTGCCCCATGGACGACTCCGGGCACTTCGAGACCCCTCCGGGAACGGCGGAGCCGCGGCGCTTCGTGCCGAGCTTCCACTGGGAGCTGCTGGTCTGCGGGCTGCGGGGGCACCGGCTGCTCGGGACCGACGCGCGCGAGCTGCAACCGCAGGACGCGATCTTCGCACGCTCCGCGAACGGGATGCGGTGGTACCGCTGCCTGCGCTGCGACAGCTGGGTCCCGCTACCGCCACCCGAACGACCCACGCGCGAGTTCCCGCCCGATCGCGACGAGGTCGAGGTGCCGCTCCGCGGCCGCGCGCTGCGCGACAAGATCGTCCTTCGCATCATCGCCCTCGACCGCGCGCTGCACTTCGTGCTGCTCTCGGCGCTGGCCGCCGCGATCCTGGTCTTCTCGGCCAACCGGACGCAGCTGCGCGAGCCGGTTTTCAAGGTGCTCGCCGACATCCAGAACGGCCTCGGCAGCGGCGTCCGCGGGGGCGGTCTGATCGGCGACCTGCGCGAGCTGTTCTCGGTCCAGTCGGGGACCCTGACCAAGATCGCGATCGTGGTCGCGGTCTACGCGGTCGTCGAGGGTGTCGAGGCGTTCGGGCTGTGGTGGCAGAAGCGATGGGCCGAGTACCTCACCTTCGTCGCCACCACCGCGCTGCTCCCGCTCGAGGTCTACGAGCTGACCCGACGCCTGTCGCCGCTCAAGATCATCACGATCGTGATCAACATCGCAGTCGTCGTGTACCTGCTGTTCGCCAAGCGGCTCTTCGGCCTGCGTGGCGGGGCCGCGGCCGAGGAGCGCGAGCGCGAGCGCAACGCGGGCTGGCCGGCGCTCGAGCGCACGGCGCCTGAAGCGCTGCCCACCGCGGCGACTGCCGGCTGACCGGGGCCGGCCGCGCCGGGAGGTGGCCGCGCGCCGCGGATTAGCCCTCGCCCCAGACCGTCACCAGCACGCGCCGAGGCCCGCCGTGGTTGCGGTGCTCGCACAGGTAGATGCCCTGCCAGGTGCCGAGCGCGAGGCGGCCGTCGCGAACCGGCACCGTGAGCGACGGTCCGAGCAGCGAGGACTTGATGTGGGCGGGCATGTCGTCGGGGCCCTCGAGCGTATGACGAAAGCCCCGCCAACCGTCGGGGACGGCGTCCGAGAACCAGCGCTCGAAGTCGCTGCGAACCTCGGGGCTGGCGTTCTCGTTCAGCGTCAGCGAAGCGGAGGTGTGGAGGATGAACACGTTGGCGAGGCCGACGCCGACCGTCGCCAGCTCCGGCATGCCCTCGACCAGCTCGCGCGTGACCAGGTGGAAGCCGCGCGGTCGCGCCTGCAGCTCGATCTGCCGCTGGAGCCAGGCCACGTACCCAACGCTACGCTCTGCGGCCGTGCGCCGGTTCCTCGCCATCACCGCGCTGGCCGTTCTCGTCGTCACGCTCGCCGCCGCCGCGCCGGCGGTAGCCCGCAGCACCCCGCGTTGGTCGAAGGCGAAGGTGACATACCGCGACAAGTCGGACGACCGCGCCGCGGTCTCGACCGCCGTGCGCTGGTGGAACGACGCGCCCGGACCGCTGCGGCTCGTCAAGGCCAAGAAGGGCAAGCGCGCCCGCGTGACGATCCGCTCGGTGTCGCGCAACGGGGTGGGGTGGGACGGCCTGACCGAGACCGCTGTCCGCTCCGGAGGGCTACTGGCCTCGGCGAAGGTGAGCCTCAACGACGTCTACCTGTCCGACGAGGTCTTCGAGTACGTCTCCGAGGTCGCCGCGCACGAGATCGGCCATGCGCTCGGTCTGCCACACCTGCGCGACCCGTGCTCGCTCATGTATCCGAGCGGCTCGGTAGCTACGCGCTGCCCCGGCGGTGCCGGGCCCGGGCGCTACTTCTGCGGACCCCAGCGCGCCGACGTGCGCTCGACCATCGCCCGCTACGGCGGGTCGCTGGGCGATTGGCCGGGGACGAGCTGCGCCGGGTCCCCGCCGTCCTCCGCTAGAGCGGCTTCGGCGCGGGCTCGCTGAACGCCGCGATCACGGCGCGCACGCGGTCCAGGCCGCCGAACGGCGTCCACAGCAGTGAGCGCTCGAACAGGTCGGCGCGACGGCGCGCGAACTGGCCGCGCACCTCGTCCGGCGTGCCGGCGATCGCGATCGCTTCGAGCATCTCGTCCGAGACCGCCGCCGACATCGCCTCGAGGTCCCCGCGCCGCCAGGCGTCGCGGATGCGATCGGCGTCCGCGTCGAAGCCGTGGTGGGCGAGGACGGGGCGGTAGGTGGCGACGGTCGAGTTGAACGCGACCACGGCGCGCGCGGCCTGGCGGGCGGCGTCGCCGTCGTCGTCGACCCAGCAGGTCACGTAGCCCGCGATCGGCGGAGGCTCGTCGCGGCCGGCGCGCGCGGCGCCGCGGGCCAGGGCCGGCCGGACGACGTCGCGCGTGTACTCGGGGGTGAACAGGGGATGGCCCACGAGCCCGTCGGCGACTGCACCGGCCGCCTCGACCATGCGCTCGTTCACGCCCGCCATGTAGATGGGCAGGTCCGTGCGCGGAGGCGGTGGGACCGGCGCCGTCGGTCGCACGACCGTGCGGTAGAAGCGCCCCTCGTGCTCGAGTGGGCCCTCGTTGAGCCGCAGCAGGTCGCGCAGGAGCGGCACGAGCTCCTCCATGCGCGGCGCCGGATGATCGCCGTCGAGGCCGTGCCAATCGCGCTGCATGCGCTTGGTGCCGGTCCCCAGGCCGAGGATCAGGCGCCGGTCGGAGAGCGCGTCGAGGTCGCGCGCCTCGGCCGCGAGCACCAGTGGCGTGCGCCCGAACGCGTACGCGATCGCCGTTCCGAGCGTGACGCGCTCGGTGGCCAGCGCCACGGCGGCCAGCCCCACGGTCGCCGAGTGGTCGGGGAACTCGGTGGTCCACACCGACTCGAACCCGGCCTCCTCGGCCAGCCGCGCCGCGGTCACCGTCTCGTCGATCGACGCCAGCGAGAGGACCATCCCGAGCTCGGTCAACGCAGGAGCTCCTCCTCGGGAATCCGCACCGTCCGCATCGCGACGCGAGCGCCGCTGAAGGGCACCCCTTCGGCCTCGAGCAGCCGGCGCTGGCGCGCGCCCTTGGCCAGCGAGCCGTCGGCGCGCACCACGCGCCACCACGGCAGCCCCGGCTCGTCGCAGCCGGACAGCACCGCGCCCGCGAACCGCGGCGCGCCGGGCGAGACGTCGCCGTAGGAGCGCACGAAGCCAGCCGGGATCGCCCGTACGCGCGCCAAGACGGTGGCGGCGCGGTCGGCTACCGCTCGCCCGGCGCCTTCTTGGGGTACAGGGACACCGGGTCGTCCATGTTCAGCGCCGTGTCGACGATCCGGTTCTGCTCGATCACGTGGGCGGCGGGGTAGCCCTCGCCGGGCGAGGCGCGCTCGGGTCGCCCGATGTAGCCGAACGCGAGGCTCTCGGGGAGGATCTGCATCAGCCGCGGCATCATGTGCGCCCGTGCGCCGCCGTTGCGCGGCTCCTCCTGCACCCACACGACCTCGCGCAGGTTCGGATAGCGGTTGACGAGCTCGAGGATCTGCGCCTGCGGGAACGGATACAGCAGCTCCACGCGGCCCACCGCCAGCTGGGAGCCGATCTCCTCGCGCGCCGGGTGGTGGACGAGGTCGTAGTAGATCTTGCCGGTGCACAGGATCAGGCGGGTCACCTGCTGCTCGTCGACGCGCGGCTCCCCGAGCACCGGGAAGAAGCGCGTCTCCGACAGGTGCTCGATGCGGTTGGTCGCCTGCGGCAGGCGCAGCAGCGACTTGGGGGTCATCAGCACGAGCGGGCGCTGCTTGGCGATCCGACCCTGCCGGCGCAGGAGGTGGAAGTACTGCGCGGGCGTGGTCAGGTTGGCGACGCGGATGTTGCCCTCGGCCGCCAGCACCAGGAAGCGCTCCAGGCGCGCCGACGAGTGCTCGGGCCCCGAGCCCTCGTAGCCGTGCGGGAGCAGCAGCGTGAGCCGCGATGTCTGCCCCCACTTGGCCAGTCCCGAGACGATGAACTGGTCGATGATGACCTGCGCGGCGTTGACGAAGTCGCCGAACTGCGCCTCCCACAGCACGAGCGTCTCGGGCGCCTCCTGGCTGTAGCCGTACTCGAACCCCAGGCAGGCGACCTCCGACAGCGGGCTGTTGTGGACCTCGATCGGCGCGTGCGCATCGGCGAGACCCTGGATGGGCGAGACCGAGCGGCCGGTCTTGGCGTCGTGGAGCACCATGTGGCGGTGGCTGAAGGTGCCACGCTCGGTGTCCTGGCCGGTGAGCCGAACGGGCGTGCCCTCGACCAGCAGGGAGGCGAACGCCAGTGCCTCGGCCTGGCCCCAGTCGATCCCTCCGTCGGCGCCCATCGCCGCGCGCCGGCGCTCCAGCACGCGCATGAGCTTGGGGTTGACCGTGAAGTCCTCGGGCACGCGCAGCAGCGCCTCGTTGAGTTGACGCAGGCGGTCGGCGGGCACCGCGGTCTCGACGTCGGGGCTCTGCGAGCGGTCGAGCTGGTACTCGCCCGTCTGCTGCTCGACGGACTCAGAGCCCGAGCGTGAGATCTCGTCCTTGAGCCCGGTGTGGGCGCTCGACAGCTCCTCCCAGACCTCCTCGCCCTTGCGGTCCACGTCCTGGCGGTCGAGGACCTTCTCCTCGAGCAGCTGCTTGGCGTACAGGTCGCGGACGCGCGGGTGCTCCTTGATCAGCGAGTACATCTGGGGCTGGGTGTAGGCGGGCTCGTCGGCCTCGTTGTGGCCGTAGCGGCGGTAGCCGATCAGGTCGATGAGCACGTCGTGCCCGAAGCGCTGGCGGAAGGCGAAGGCCAGGCGGACGGCGGCGACGCACGCCTCGGGATGGTCGGCGTTGACGTGGATGATCGGCACGTCGAAGCCCTTGGCCAGGTCCGAGGCCCACTGCGTCGAGCGCGCGTCGTCCGGGTCGGTGGTGAAGCCGACCTGGTTGTTCATGATCAGGTGGACGGTGCCCCCGACCGTGTAGCCGTCGAGCGCCTGGAGGTTGAACGTCTCGGCCACCACGCCCTGGGCGGGGAACGACGCGTCGCCGTGAACGACGACCGGCACGGCGGCGTTGCGGTCGTGCTCGGCGTGCGGACCCTCGCGCTGGGTCTGGGCGGCGCGGCAGGCGCCCTCGGCGACGGGCGAGACGTACTCGAGGTGGCTGGGGTTGGACTCCAGCCGCACGACGATCGAGCTGTCGTCGGAGAGGCGGTAGGAGCCGTCGGCGCCGTGGTGGTACTTCACGTCGCCGGTGCCGCCCTGGGGCATGGTGGTCACCGCCTCCAGCGATGACGCGCCCTCGAACTCGGCGAAGATCGTGTCGTAGGGGCGGCCGAGGTTGTGGGCCAGCACGTTGAGCCGGCCGCGGTGGGCCATGCCGAGGACGATCTCGTGCGCGCCTTCGGCCGCCGCTAGCTGGATCAGCTCGTCGAGCATCGGGACCGTCATGTCCAGGCCCTCGACCGAGAACTGCTTCTGCCCCAGGTAGGCCTTGTGGATGAAGCGCTCGAAGGCGTCGACCTTGGTCAGGCGGCGCAGCAGCCAGAGCTTCTCCTCCTTGGAGAGCGGTGTGCGGTACGCCCCCGACTCGATCTTCTCGCGCAGCCACACGCGCTGGCGGTGGGAGGCGATGTGCTCGATCTCGTAGGCGATCGGGCCGCAGTAGACCTCGCGCAGGCGCGGGATCACGTCCTCCAGCGTCTCGCCGGGCACGGACACGCGCAGGATGCGAGCGGGGATGCGGCGCATCAGCTCCGGGGTGAGGTTGAGCGGCTCGGGATCGAGCGCCGGGTCGCCGGGCGGGCGCGAGCCGAGCGGGTCGAGGTCGGCGGCCAGGTGACCGTGCGTGCGGTGGGCCTTGATCAGCGACATCGCCGCCTGGACGGCCTGGAGCAGCTCCTCGCTGGGCTCGGCGGCGGGCGCGGCGGCGGGAACCGGTGCCTCGGCCGGAAGCGCGGGCTGTGGTGCGGTGGGCGCCGGACCGAGCGCCACGCCGAGCGCCTCGAAGACCGCCTCGTAGAAGCCGTGCTCGCCCTGCAGGTGCTCCTCGATGACCTTGAGGAAGCGCCCCGACTCGGCGCCCTGGATGACGCGGTGGTCGTAAGTCGAGGTCATCGTCATGACCTTCTCGGCCCCGATCCGCTCCCCGACCTCCCCGAGGCCGGCCGGGTAGCCGATCGCGCCGGTGGCCACGATCGTGCCCTGCCCGGGCATGAGGCGAGGGACGGAGGCGACGGTGCCGATCCCGCCCGGGTTGGTGAGCGAGAGGTTCGCGCCGGCCAGGTCGTCGGCGGTGAGCGTGTTGTCGCGCGCGCGGGCGATCAGGTCGTCGAAGGCGGCGACGAAGTCCGCGAAGCTCAGGCGCCCGGCGTCGCGGATCACCGGCACCATGAGCGTGCGCGAGCCGTCGCGCTTCTCGACGTCGACCGCGATGCCGAGGTTGACCGCGCCGTCGTCGACGCGCTGGGGCTTGCCGTCGGCCAGCTCGAAGTGGTGGGCCATCACCGGCATCTGCTCCGTGGCCGCGCGGGCGATCGCGTAGGCGATCAGATGCGTGAAGGAGACCTTCTTCCCGCCCTCCTTGAGCTGCCTGCGCCGCCCGTCCATCGCGGTGACGGTGATGGTTCGGAACGACGTCGCGGTGGGGATCGACCGCGACTCTTCCATGTAGCGGGCGAGCATCGCCGCCGCGCCCTTGAGCGGCGTGGACCGGGCTTCGGCGGCGGGCGCCGGAGCGGGCGCCCCAGCGGCTGCGGGCGGGCCGGGAGTGGTCGGGGCGGGCGGAGCGGGGGCGGTTCGGGCATCGGGGGCGGCGGGGGCGGCTGTGCCGCCGTTGCCCGCCACTGCTCCTAGGACGTCGGCCTTCGAGATTCGCCCCCCCGGCCCGCTGCCCTCGAGCGCGGAGAGGTCGACGTCGTGGGCGGCGGCGATCCGCCGTGCGACCGGCGAGGCCTTGGCGCCGTCGGGAAGCGTCGCGGGAGCCGCCCCGTCGCCGGCCGGATGCGGGGCCGCCGAGGCGGGAGGCGGAGGCTCCTTCGCGGGCGCCGCCCCGTTGGGATCGAGACGAGCCAGGACCTGGCCGACGGCGACCGTGTCACCCGCCTGTACCAGTATCTCGGCGAGCACTCCATCCTGCGGCGCCGGCACCTCCGCGTCGACCTTGTCGGTCGAGATCTCGACGATCGTCTCCTCGGCGGCCACCGGGTCCCCGACGCCCTTGGCCCACTCGAGCACGGTGCCCTCGGACACCGACTCGCCCATCTGGGGCATGACGACGTCGACGAGTTGGCCGGCGGGCTGAGCGGGCGCGTCTGGGGCCTCATGGCCGGTGGGCGGAGCGGGCGCGGCTGAGGCCTCATGGCCGGCGGGCGGAGCGGCGGCTGCCGGGCCCTCGCCCGGCTGGCGCGCCATCTGCTCCATTTCGGTCGCCGCGGTCTCGAGCGTCGTGGCCGCGTCGCCCTCGCCCGCCGGATCACCGGGCGCCACCGCTGCGGGCGCGGGGGCGCCGTTGGTGGAGATCTCGGCCAGCAGGGCGCCGACCTGGACGGTGGCGCCCTCGAGCGCGTGGATCTTGACCAGCGTGCCCGCGGCCGGAGCGGGGACCTCGGCGTCGACCTTGTCGGTCGAGACCTCGACCAGGGTCTCGTCGGCCTCGATCGTGTCGCCCTCCTGCTTGTGCCACTCGAGGACGGTGCCTTCTGACACCGACTCACCCATCTGTGGCATCTCGACCCTGATGGTCGTGCTGACCGCCATGCGCTGGGCTAGGACTCTAGCGCGGGCTTCGAGGCGCGCGTCCGACTTGCAACGACGAAGCCGATGCTGCCGGCATACGGCCCCAGCCCGCCGATCACGGCGACCACCACGGCGAGCCAGAAGGGGATCGTCCCCCGCCGGACGGCGGCGATGCACAGCAGCGACAGCACGATCCACATGCACCCGTGCATCCAGCCGAAGACCATCTCCTCGGGGTGCAGTCCCGGCACCAGCCAGGCGACGAGCAAGGCGGTGAAGACGGTCGAGTTGACGAACGACAGGGCACGGAGGAAGCCGAAGCTGGTGAGCGTCGCGAGCACGACGGGCGCCTCAGGACGCGGCGAGCAGCTTGGCCATCCGGCGCAGAGGCTCGTCGCCCTCGGGCGGCCACGCGTCGGGGTCGGCCGGCCACCAGGCCAGCGCGTCGTGCTCCTCGTCGGGCACGACGTCGGCGCCCGCCGGGAGCCAGGCCATGCCCACGAGCAGCACCAGCAGCGTGGGAACGCGCACGAGCGCCTCGACCGACAGCCGCTCGGCCTGCACGGACCACTCCTCGTCGAGCTCGCGCTGCAGCGTTCGCACCGGGTCCTCCCCGACCTCCACCGCCCCGCCCGCACCCAGCGCCCAGCGTCCGGCCCACGTCGCGACCCATGACGCGCGGCGGCCGGCGAGCCAGCGGCCGTCGGCGGCGCGCACCACGCACAGCACGGACAGGCTCTCGACTTCAGGCTCGTCGGTCAGGCGCAGCGACCAGCGCGCGGGCTGCAACTCGAGCTCGAGCCCCCGAGGCCCTCCGTCGTAGCGCGCCAACCGCGCGCTCATGCCGTCGTGGCTGGGCGAACCGCGCTCGCGCAGCGCGTCGATCGCCGCGTCGGCGGCCGCCGACGCGCTGTCCGGTGGCTCCCACGGATCGCCGCGCCAGCGCGTGCGCACCTGCCCGGGTGTCCACGGGCCGCGCGCGAGGATGCCGGGATCGTTCACGCGCTGTAGCTTCGCATTCCCATGACCGCCGCCCCGCCACGTCCAGGCCGTCGCCGCAACCACTGGGGCTGGGGCTACGAGGACGAAATCCCGTCGCACGACGAAGTCCGCTCCGCCGCCGCGGGCCTCGCCGGGCACCTCGGGTTCGGCGACCCCGAGCCCGAGCGGCCCGTGCCCCTCGACGCGGTCGAGCTGCCACAGGCGCGCGTGGCACCACCGTCCGAGCTCGCGGAGATCTGCTCCACCGAACGCCACGATCGCGCCTCACACGCCTACGGGAAGGCCTACCGCGATGTGGTCCGGGCCTTCCGCGGGCGCTTCGACCACGTGCCCGACGTGGTCGCGTTCCCGCGCGACGAGAACGACATAGAGCGCCTGCTCGACTGGTGCCAGGCGGGGGGCATCGCACTGATCCCCTACGGCGGGGGCACGAGCGTGGTGGGCGGCGTCGAGCCGCGCGGCGCCGACCGCTACGCCGGCGCGGTGACGCTCGACCTGCGCGCGCTCGAGCGCGTGCTCGAGGTCGACCCGGTCTCGCGCGCCGCGCGCATCCAGGCCGGCGCCACCGGCCCGGGGCTCGAGGCGCAGCTCGCAGAGCACGGCTTCACGCTGCGCCACTTCCCGCAGTCGTTCGAGCTCTCGACCCTGGGCGGCTGGATCGCCACCCGCGCCGGCGGCCACTTCGCCACGCTCTACACCCATATCGAGGACCTCGTCGAGTCCGTGCGCGCCCTCACTCCGACCGGCGCCTGGGAGTCCCGCCGCCTGCCCGGCTCGGGCGCGGGCGTCAGTCCCGATCGCATGCTCGCCGGCTCGGAGGGGATCCTCGGCGTGCTCACCGAAGCGTGGGTGCGCGTGCTGCCCAGGCCGACCCACCGCCGCTCGGCCGCGGTCCGGTTCGACACGTTCGCGGCTGGGGCGGAGGCCGTGCGCGCGATCGCCCAGTCCGGGCTCAACCCCTCGAACTGCCGCCTGATCGACGCGCGCGAGGCGGCCATGACCCTGGCCGGGGACGGCTCCCACGCGCTGCTCGTGCTCGGCTTCGAATCGGCCGACCACGAGGTCGACGCATGGATGGAGCGAGCGCTCGACCACTGCCGCGAAGGAGGCGGCAGCTGGGAGGAGCGCTCGGGGCGAGAAGGGGCCGCCGGGGCGTGGCGCGAGGCCTTCCTGCGCGCGCCCTACCTCCGCGACACCTTCGTGGCCATGGGCGTGCTGTCCGACACGTTCGAGACGGCGATCACCTGGGAGCGCTTCCCCGCCTTCCACGAGCGCGTCACCGCGGCGGCGGAGGAGGCGGTGCGCGAGGTCTGCGGCGGCGGCACGGTCAGCTGCCGCTTCACACACGTCTACCCCGACGGCCCGGCGCCGTACTTCACCGTCCTCGCCCCGGCCCGGCGCGGCGAGGAGATCGACCAGTGGGACGCGATCAAGCGCGCCGCGGCCGACGCGGTGATCGCGGAGGGCGGGACGATCACGCATCACCACGCGGTGGGACGCGACCACCGTCCGTGGTACGACCGCCAGCGCCCCGACGCGTTCGCGCACGCGCTGCGCGCCGCGAAGGCGGCGCTCGATCCGGCTGGGATTCTGAACCCAGGGGTGCTGCTCGATCCGGCGGGCGGCGATACTTCCCGGGGATGAGCGCACGCGGGATGGGCTGATGGCGACGGTGCGACCGGCCACCGAGACGGGCGAGATGCGCGCCGACGGCGTCGCGCTCGGAGGCAGCCCGTTCCCGCCGATCGCCGACTACGGCTTCCTGTCGGACTGCGAGACGACCGCGCTGGTCGCACCGAGCGGCAACGTCGAGTGGCTGTGCCTTCCGTTCATGGACAGCCCGAGCGTCTTCGCGGCGATCTTGGACCGCGACGCCGGAGGCTTCCGCCTCGGCCCGGCCGACACGATGGTCCCCGTCGCGCGGCGCTACCTGCCCGGCACGATGGTCCTCGAGACGAGCTGGGAGGAGCGCGGCGGCTGGATCATCGTGCGCGACGCTCTGCTGATGGGCCCGTGGCACCACGAGAACGACCGCTCGCGCACCCACCGCCGCGCGCCCACGGACTACGACGCCGACCACGTACTGCTGCGCACGGTGCGCTGCGTCAACGGCGAGGTCCAGACGACGCTCGACTGCGAGCCGGTGTTCGACTACGGGCGCCGGGCCGCGAACTGGGAGTACGCCGACGCGGGCTACCACGAGGTGACGGCGACCGCCGAGAGCTCCGACGTCAGACTGCGCCTGGTCAGCGACATGAACCTCGGCATCGAGGGCCCGCGGGTGACCGCGCGCACGCTCATCAAGGAGGGCGAGAGCCGCTTCTGCGCGCTGGCGTGGAGCGAGCACGACCCGCCGGCCGACTTTCCCGAGGCCTACCGCCGGCTGGTGTGGACCGCACACCACTGGCAGCACTGGCTCGATCACGGATCGTTCCCCGACCACCCGTGGCGCACCTACCTGCAGCGCAGTGCGCTGACGCTCAAGGGGCTGACCTACGCGCCCACGGGCGCGATGGTCGCCGCCTCCACGACCTCGTTGCCCGAGACGCCCGGGGGCGTGCGCAACTGGGACTACCGCTTCGCCTGGATGCGCGACGCGACCTTCGCGCTGTGGGGCCTCTACACGCTGGGTTTCGACTGGGAGGCCAACGACTTCTTCTACTTCGTCGCCGATGTGGCCGAGGGCGAGGAGGAGCTCCAGATCATGTACGGCATCCGCGGCGAGCGGACGCTGACCGAGCACGTCCTCGACCACCTGACCGGCTACGAGAACGCCCGCCCGGTGCGGGTCGGGAACGGCGCCTACGACCAGCGTCAGCACGACGTGTGGGGCTCGGTGCTCGACTCGGTCTACCTGCACACGCGCTCGCGCGACCATCTCGCCGACCGCATCTGGATGATGCTCAAGCTCCAGGTGCAGCGTGCGCTCGAGCGCTGGCGCGAGCCCGACCAGAGCCTCTGGGAGATGCGCGGCGACCCCCGGCACTACACCGCGTCCAAGGTCATGTGCTGGGTCGCCGCCGACCGCGGCGCGCGCCTGGCACGCTTGCGGGAGGACAGCGAGGAGGCCGAGCGCTGGCAGGCGGCGGCCGACGAGATCCACGCGGACGTGTGCGACAACGGGATCGACGAGCGCGGGGTGTTCTGCCAGCACTACGACACGACGGCGCTGGACGCCTCGTGCCTGCTGATCCCGCTCGTCCGCTTCCTCTCCGGCGAGGACGAGCGCGTGCGCGCCACCGTGCTCGCGATCGCCGACGAGCTCACCGAGGACGGGCTCGTCCTGCGCTACCGCGTCGAGGAGACCGACGACGGCTTCGAGGGCGAGGAGGGGACGTTCACGATCTGCTCCTTCTGGCTGGTCTCCGCGCTCGTGGAGATCGGCGAGATCAAGCGCGCGCGCGACCTGTGCGAGCGCCTGCTCGGCTATGCGAGCCCGCTCGGTCTGTACGCCGAGGAGATCGACGCCCGCACCGGCCGCCACCTGGGCAACTTCCCGCAGGCCTTCACCCACCTCGCGCAGATCAACGCCGTCATGCACGTGATCCGCGCCGACGAGGAGCTGCACGAGGCCAAGGGGCTGCTCGCGGCCAGCCGCCAGGGCATGCCGCCCGGGTGAGGCGCCTCGCCGTTCTCGGCCCGGGCGGGGTCGGGGGCTTCCTGGCCGCGGCGCTCGAGCGGGCGGACGAGGACGTGGTGGTGGTCGCGCGCGCATCGACGGCGCAGGCGCTCGCGCGCGGCGGGCTGCGCGTGCGCTCGCGCTTCCTCGACGACGAGTTCGCGGTTCGCCCGCGCGCCGTCTCGGCGCTCGAGGAGCCGGTCGAGGTGCTGTTCGTGGCCGCGAAGGCGACCGGCCTGGACGCGGCGCTCGAGCGGGTTCGCGCCGAGCCGGCGCTGGTCGTCCCGCTGCTCAACGGGCTCGGACACCGCGAGCCGCTGCGCGCGCGCTTCGGCGACCGCGCGGTCGCGGGGACGATCCGGGTCGAGTCAGACCGGCCCGAGCCCGGGTTGATCGTCCAGACGAGCCCCTTCCTGCGCGTGGAGATGGCGTCTGACCACGGCGAGCGAGCGGCGCAGCTTCCCGAGGTCGCGGAGCTGCTCGAACGCGCGGGCGTGCCCGCCGTGGTGCTCGACTCCGAGGCCCAGGTCGTGTGGAGCAAGCTCTGCCGGCTGTGCGCGCTCGCTCTGACAACCACCGCCTTCGATCTGCCGCTGGGGTCGATCCGGACCACGCCGGAGCTGCGCGGACAGTTGCGGGCCTGCGTGGAGGAGGCGTGCGCGGTGGCGCGTGCAGAGGGCGCGGAGGTGCTCCCCGCCGACACGATGGCCGAGCTCGAGAGCGCGCACGCCGAGCTTTCGAGCTCGATGGCGCGCGACGTCCGCGCGGGTCGCGAACCCGAGCTCGACGCGATCGCGGGCGAGGTCGTACGCGCCGGCGCCCGCGCCGGGGTGCCGACGCCGACGATCGAGCGCCTGGCGGCGATGGTCGCGCGCCGGACGGCTCGCGGTTAGCGTGGTGCGCGACTTCGTGACCGCGCTGCGCTTCGACCCTGCGAGCCGAGCGGCGCTCAGCGGACGGTGCGGCGGAACAGCCAGAGGCAGACCCCCGCCACGATCGCGGCGAGGATCGGGAGCAGCAGCGTGATGACGCCGACGACGGCCAGCACCAGCGTCACGACGGCGACGACTGCGGCGCCGCCGCCCACCACCACCAGCGTGTAGGCGCGGCTCTCGCGCTCGCGACGCGACATCCGGCGCCCGGGTCCACTCGAGAGGCTCATGCCGGCCGGATCACTCGCTCTGGAGCGGACGGACGATCGGGATCTCCTCGCGGGAGATCGCCTCGACGGTCTCCGCCTCGGCCTCCTCGAGCTCCTCGTCGTGGTCGGCGTCGCACAGCACGCGGAAGTTGCCGGTCACGCCCTGGTCGGCCTGGATGACGATGCCGGGCAGGATCTGCTCGCCCTCCTCGAGCCCGAGGCGCTCGAGATCGAACGAGTGCATGCCGATCCCCCACGCGTTGTGCGTCGGGTTCTCGCGGTCGTGGGCCGCGATGGCCTGCGCGAAGCGCTCGAGGTTCTTGGCGACTTTCTGGGTGGAGTCCACGCCCACCCGGCAGCTTAGCCGCCGGGTGGCGTCGCGGCCGCCCGCTCGCGCTCGCGCTCGACGAGCACCCGGCGCAGGATCTTTCCCGACGGCGACTTCGGGATCTCCTCGATGCGCTCGACGAGGCGCACGCGCTTGTAGGGCGCGACGCGCTCGGCCACCCAGGCCATCAGCGCGTCCTCGTCGAGATCCTCGATGGCGGCGACCACGAACGCCTTGGGCAGCTCGCCCGCCTCCTCGTCGGCGACGCCGATCACCGCGACGTCCTGGACGGCGGGGTGGGTTATCAGCAGCGCTTCGAGCTCGGCCGGGGCGACCTGGTAGCCCTTGAACTTGATCAGCTCCTTGAGCCGGTCGACGATGAAGCAGTCACCGTCGTCGTCGATGACGGCGATGTCGCCGCTGTGCAGCCAGCCGTCCTCGTCGACCGTCGCGCGCGTGGCCTCGTCGTTGTTCAGGTAGCCCTTCATGATCTGCGGGCCGCGCATCCACAGCTCGCCGCGCTCGCCGGTGGGGACGTCCTCGCCCGTGGCCGGGTCCACGACGCGGCACTCGGTGAAGGGGACCGGCGGTCCGATCGAGCCGGCTTTGACCTCCTCGGTCCCGAAAGGGATCGCGTGGGTCATGGGGCTGGTCTCGGTGAGGCCGTAGCCCTGTCCGAAGAAGCAGTCCAGCCGGCTCGCCACCCGTTCGCCGATCTCGGCCCCGAGGGGCGCGGCGGCCGACATGACCGTATGCAGCGACGAGCAGTCGCGTTCGTCAACGGCGGGGTGCTTGGCGAGTGCCAGCGCGATCGGCGGTACCACGTAAGCCCGCGTCACGCAGTGGCGCTCGAGCAGGTCGAGGTAGGCCTCAAGCTCGAAGCGGGGCATAGTCACGAGCGTCGCGCCCGCGCGCAGGCCGAGGTTCATGATGATCTGCATGCCGTAGATGTGGAAGAACGGGAGCACGGCGGCGAGCACGTCGTCCTCGCTCATCGAAACCACGGCTTGCGCCTGGCACAGGTTGGCCACGAGGTTCGAGTGGCTGAGCATGACCCCCTTGGGCAGGCCGGTCGTCCCGCTCGAGTAGGGGAGCACCGCGAGATCGTGGTCGGCATCGATCTCGACCTCGGGCGCGTCTGCCTCGTCACCCAGCAGCTCCTCGAATGAGGTCGCGCCATCAGCCTCGCCGACGACGAACAAGTCCTTCACGTCGGTCGCGTCGGCGGCCTCGCGCGCGGTCTGCATCAGGGCCGGGGTGGTGAGAAGGAACGAGGAGCCGGAGTCCTCGAGCTGGTGGGCAAGCTCGCTCGCCTTGTACACCGGGTTGACCGTCATGCACTTCCCGCCGGCCGATGCGGCGCCGTGGAAGGCGATCGCGTACTCGGGGAGGTTCGGCAGGTAGACCCCGAGCACGTCGCCGTGGCCGAAGCCGCGGGCCGCCAGCCCTGCGGCGAGGCGCCGGATCGACCGGGTCAGCTCTCCGTAGGTCAGCTCGCGGCCGCTGGGCCCGTCGATGAGCGCGGGCTTGGCGGCTCGCTGGTCCGCGTGCTCGAAGACGAACGCGGTCACGTCGGCTTTCGGGATCTCGACGCGGGGATGGGGGCTGCGGTGGATGTTCATGTCACTCTCCCGATCCTCTCATGAATACCGCTCACCCAAGCACGCTGAGCGGGCGCCCGAAGGCGCGCTCGAACTGCTCGACGTGGCGCTCGGCAACCCAACGGGCGACGCTGGTGTCGGCTCGCGAGATCACGTGCAGGCGCAGCCAGCCGTCGTCGTCCACCTCGAGCTCGGTGCCCTCGACGACCTGGTCGCGGCTGCGCTCGAGCGACTCGGCGATGCGCAGCAACGCGGCGCCGCGCTCGAGCACGTCGCGGTCGCCGCGCTCCATCAGCGGCTCGAGCTCGCCGAAGTCGGGCTCGCCCTTGCGGTGATAGCGCGTGATCTGGGCGATCAGCGCGGTCTCGCGCGGCGAGAAGCCGGGCAGGCGGTTGTTGAGGATCAGGTAGCGAGAGTGCTTGTGGTGATCGTCGTAGTCGATCGCCACACCGACGTCGTGCAGGATCGCCGCGGCCCACAGGAGCTCGCGCTCGGCGGGGTCGCCGGGGTGCACCCCGGCGCTCGCCAGAGCGTCGAAGAGCTCGAGGGCGAGCTCGGCGACGTGCTCAGCGTGCGGGCCCGCCGCGCCGTACTGGGCTGCGAGGTTGCGGACGGAGGAGGCGCGCACGTCGTCGAACAGCGGGGGGTCCAGCGGCGCGAGGTGACGCTCGAGGAAGATCCCCTCGCGCAGGCCCGCCTCGGTGGCCTCGACGGCCGCGGCGCCGGCCGCCTCCATGACCGCCCCGACCACCGCGGCGCCGGCGAGGATGATGTCTCCGCGCTGGGGCTTGATTCCCGGCACCGCGCCGCGCTGGGAGGGGGGTAGGGCGGCGAGGTCGGAGATCAGCTCGTCGAGCCTTCCGGCCTCGATCAGCTGGCCCTGGACCCCCAGCTCGGGCCCTCCGGCCCGGCGCTGCAACGCGACCGCCAGGTTGCGAATCGTGCCGCCGATCCCGACGAGGCGCACGCCCCGGCCGTTGAGCCAGGGAGCGGCGGCAAGCGTCGTCAGAACGTGGTCGCGCAAACGGCGCAGCGCCTTCTTGCTGGCCGTCTTGCCCAGCAGGAAGTGCTCGGTCATGCGCACGGCGCCGAGCGGCCAGGAGCCGAGCTCGCGGGCCCGGCGACCGCGCACCTGCACCAGCTGGACGCTTCCCCCGCCGATGTCGAGCACCAGCCCGTCGGCCAAGGTGGTGGAGTTGCAGGCGGCGAGATACCCGTAGCGCGCCTCTTCCTCGCGCGAGAGGACGCGGATCGGCAGGCCGCTGCGGTCGCGTGCCCGCGCCAGGAACTCGTCGCGGTTGGCGGCGTCGCGGATCGCGCTCGTGGCGACCGCCTGGACCTCGCCGAGCGGCAGCTCGCTGGCGCGGCAGAAGTCGGCGTAAAGGCCGATGGTGCGCAGCGCCCTCGCCATCTGGGCCTCGCCAAGCTCGCCGGCGGCGTCGAGACCGGCGCCGATCCGGACGGGCTCGTGGATCTCGTCCGTGCGCTTCCACCACGAGCCGGGGACCGCGGTGTAGACGACGAGGCGAAAGGAGTTGGAGCCGAGGTCGATCACCGCCGTGCGGCGCTCGGCCTCCGCTGCTCTAGCCGCCGCGCTCGAGGAGCTCGATGCGGTAGCCGTCCGGGTCACGGACGAAGCACAGGCGCGAGCCGCCCTCGCGCACGGTGTAAGGCGGCTTCTCGGGCTCGATCCCCTGACCGGCGAGCCGGCCTAGGGTGCCGTCGAGGTCCTCGACCGCCACCGCGATGTGGTTGTAGCCCGTGCCGAGCTCGTAGGAGTCGACGCCGTGGTTGTAGGTCAGCTCGAGTCGCGGGCCGTCGCCGGGAAGGCCCATGAACACGTTGATCGCCTCGTCGCGGATCGGCATCCGGCCGATCTCCTCGAAGCCCAGCGCCTCGTAGAAGGCGACCGACCGGTCGATGTCGCCGATCCGGTAGCAGGTATGGATCAACTCCACGTGCCGGAGCGTACTAGGATCGGCCGCCATGATCCGCGAGCGCTCGATGGCCGACCAGTGGCTGTCCAACACCTATCTCGTCGGCGACGAGCCGGGCGGCGTCGGGGTGCTGATCGACGCGGGTGGGCCGGTCGCGCCGCTGCTGGAGGCGGCGCGCGAGAACGACCTGACGCTCACCCACGTGCTGCTGACCCACCATCACCACGACCACGTGGCGGAGCTCGGCGAGGTGCTCGAGCGTTACGGCGACGTCGCCGTGCTGGCCCACCCAAAGGAGGGCGAGGCGACGATGGGCACCACGGGCACGATCCAGCCCGGCGAGACGATCACCGCCGGCGGCCTTCGCATCGAGGCGATCCCCACGCCCGGCCACACGGCCGGGATGCTCAACTTCCTCGTCGACGGCTCGGACCTCTACACCGGCGACACGCTCTTCAAGGGCTCGGTCGGGGGAGTGCACGCGCCCGGTAGCACCACCTACGAGGACCTGCGCTCCTCGATCATGAACACGCTGATGGCGCTGCCGCACGAGATCACGGTCCATCCCGGCCACACGGATCCGACAACGATCGGCGACGAGTGGGAGGGCAACGCCTTCATCCGCGTGTGGCGAGGCCTGGACCCCGAGGGGAACGAGCCCTGCACGGTGTTCGGCGACCAGCCTGCGACGCTGGTCCTGCTCGGGGACGACTACGACGGAGGCCACAAGGCCTGGATCCGCTGGCCCGACGGCCGCGACGACATCGTGCCGGGGTCGCAGGTGAAGCGCGGGGGGTAGTCGCGCCCGGTGCGGTGCTGGGCGGCCGGGCCGGCCGCCCGTTCGAAACGCCCTGCGGCGTCGAGGCGAACGCTCCTACCTCCGCGTCGCGCGCACCTGGTAGATCGACGTGAAGCCCGACTCGAAGCCGTTCCGGGCCGCGCGCAGGTAGAGGCGCCATACGCGCACGCGCGCGGGGCCTGCGAGTCTGACCGCCTCCTCCAGGCGCTCGTCGAGGCGGCGTGCCCAGTGACGCAGGGTCTCCGCGTAGTCCTCGCGCAGGCCCTCGGTGTGCTCGACCTCGAAGCCCGCCCGCTCCAGCGCCAGAAGCACACGCGACAAATGCAGGGGCGCCGCGTCGGGGAACACGAAGCGCTCGGAGAACGCGCCGGCCTCGGAGTCCGAGTGGCGCAGGCGGGCGATGCCGTGGTTGAGCAGCCGGCCGCCCGGGGCGAGCACGGCCGCGAGGCGGGCCGCGTAGTCGTCGATCTGGCGCGCGCCGACGTGCTCGACCATGCCGATCGACGCGACCGCGTCGAAGCGCTCGGTCCCCAGCTCGCGGTAGTCGGCGACCCGGATCTCGATACGGTCGTCCAGGCCCGCTTCACGGGCGCGGGCGCGTGCCAGCTCGGCCTGCGGCTCTGACAGCGTGATGCCGGTGACGCGCACGTGGTGGCGGGCCGCCGCGTGGAGCGCGAAGGAGCCCCAGCCGCAGCCGACGTCGAGGACGTGCTCGCCGGGCCGCAGGCCGAGCTTCGAGCACACGAGCTCGAGCTTGGCCTCCTGAGCCTGCTCGAGCGTCTCGGCGCCGCGCGAGAAGAGCGCGCACGAGTAGGTCATGGCGGGCCCGAGGAAGAGCGCGAAGAACTCGTTGGAGACGTCGTAGTGGTGGCGGACCGAGCGCGCGTCGCGCTCGCGCGAGTGCCGGCGGCCGCGCGGCACGAGCTCGGCGGCGGGGCGTCGTGGGGGCCGGGTGGGTCCCATCGCGCGCAGAGCGCCTGCGGCGAGGCCGGCGCGCGCGCGGCGGTCGAGCGGCGGCGGCGACCAGGTGCTCAGCAGCTCGAGCGCGGCGTCGAGATCGTCAGGAACGAGCGAGCCGTCGGCGTAGGCGCGGCCGAGCCCGAGTTGGCCGGGCGCCCGCACCACGTGAGCGAGCGCCCGCGGCGAGCGCACCTCGAAGGTCAGGCCGCGGCCAGCGGTCGAATCCAGACGGGTGCCGTCCCAGAACGCGATCGCGAACGGCCGCTCGGGAAGCGACCGGGCGAGCGCGTCGCGCAGGGGACCGGTGTCGCGTAGCGGCACGGCCGGTTCCCTAGATCAGCTTGGCCAGCTCGCGCTCCGGGGCGATCCTGACCACGTCCCACGCGAGTCCGGTCGCCTCCAGCGCCCGGATCACCACCGCCGAGGGGTCGACCTCCCAGCGGCGCAGGCCGTGCGCGGCGGAGGTCGGGAACGCGTGATGGTTGTTGTGCCACGCCTCGCCGAACGAGAGCGGCGCGAGCCAGGCGAGATTGCGCGACTCGTCATCGGTCCGGAACCGGCGCCGCCCGAAGAAGTGGCACAGGGAATTGATGCTGTAGGTCACGTGGTGGAGGACGAAGACGCGCACGAGTCCGCCCCACAGAAGGGCGGTCAGTCCGGTGACGAGCGTACCCCCGATCGACAGCCCGAGCACGAACGGCGCGACCAGGCCGGCGACCACCCACAGCAGGAAGGTGCGGTCGATCCAGCGGATCGTCGGGTCCTCGACCAGATCACGGGCGTAGCGCTCGTGGCTCCCGCGCTGGTTGTGGACGAACAGCCATCCAACGTGGGCGTGGGCCAGCCCGCGCAGCGCCCCGCTCCAGCCCGACCCATGGTCTACGTGCGGGCTGTGGGGGTCGCCCTCGCGGTCGGAGAACGCGTGGTGCTTGCGGTGGTCGGCAACCCACGAGATCACCGGGCCCTCGATCGCCGCCGAGCCCAGAACGGCCAGCGTCGCGCGGACCGGGCGCTTGGCCTTGAACGCGCGGTGGGTGAGGTGGCGGTGGAAGCCGACCGTGACGCCCAGCCCCGTGAGTGCGTACAGGACCACGAACACGATCAGGTCGCTCCAGTGCAGCCACCGCTCCCACGCGAACCAGCCCGCGACGCCCAGCGCGGCCATCGGGACGAGGGTCACGAACCCGGTGATGATGCGGTCGCGCCGCTCGTTGGCCACGGGCTGGACGTCGTTGCGCCCCGGCCCCTCCGCTGTCGAAGCGGCGTGTTGCGTCACTGCCATTCAGTTCCCCTTACCGAGAGATCGAAGCGCGGCAGTCTAAGCGCTCGGCCGCCCGCTCCGGGTTCGGGGAGGGGGGTCACCGGCTCGCCCGCCTCGTAGGATGGCCGGGATGGCGCAGGATCGGATCCCCACCTCGCGAGTCGGGCGCACCGCCCGCGTCGGCTCGCTGGCCGCCGGCCAGGCCCTGCGCCAGTTCGGCACGCGGGCGACGAACCTGGCGCGCTCGGACGATGGCCGCCGGCGCGCCCTCGAGCGCCGCCACGTCGAGGCCGCCGAGCAGATCGTGACCGCCCTGGGGACGATGAAGGGCGCGGCGATGAAGCTCGGCCAGGTGATGTCTTTCCTCGACGTCGGCCTCGTCCCAGAGGAGCACCGCGAGGAGTTCCAGCGCAAGCTCGCCAAGCTGCGCGACGCCGCCCCGAACGTGCGCTTCAAGGACATGCGCAAGGTGATCGAGGAGGAGATGGACGCGCCGCTGGACGAGGTCTTCGCCGACTTCCGCGAGGAGCCGATCGCCGCGGCCTCGATCGGCCAGGTCTACCGCGCGACGTTGCGGGACGGGCGCGAGGTGGCGGTCAAGGTCCAGTACCCGGGGATCAACAGCGCCGTGCGCGCCGACATGCAGAACCTCGGCATCATCCTGCGCCTGATGCGCAGCGTCGCGCCGGGCCTCGACGCCAAGGCGATCGGCGACGAGATCCGCACGCGCGTGATCGAGGAGCTCGACTACGAGCTCGAGGCCTCCAACCAGCGTGCGCTCGCGCGGATCTTCCGCCGGCACCCTTTCATCGTCATCCCCGACGTCGTCACGAGCCTCTCGCACGAGCGCGTGATGGTCAGCGAGTTCGTCGAGGGCATCGGCTTCGAGCAGATCAAGGAGAGCGACCAGGCCACCCGCGACCGCGTGGGCGAGATCGTGTTCCGCTTCTTCTTCGGCTGCCTGTACCGCCACCGCCAGTTCTCGGGTGACCCGCACCCGGGCAACTACCTGCTGCTCGACGACGGCCGCGTCGCGTTCCTTGACTTCGGGCTGTTCAAGCGCATGGACGCGCGCGCCGTCGAGCTCGAGCTCACCACGCTGCGCGCGCTGGCCGAGGGCGACGTGGATGGCGTGTTCCGCACCTTCAAGGAGAACGGCTTCCTCTCCGACCCCGATCGCTTCGAGCCCGAGCGGCTGTTCGCGCAGTTCCGTGACGGAACGGCGTGGTACATGACCGACGAGCAGGTGCAGCTAACGCCCGAGCTGGCGTCCGAGATCGTGATCGAGGCCTCGGACCCGCGCTCGACCTACTTCGACCAGATGCGCCACGAGACGCTGCCGAGCGAGCACGTCTTCGCGCGCCGCGTCGAGCTGCTCACGATGGCCGTGCTGTCCCAGCTTCGGGCCTGCAACAACTGGTTCCGGATCATGTGCGAATGGCTCTACGGCGACCCGCCGCTCACCGAGCTGGGCGAGCTCGAGGCCGCCTTCTACAGCCGCGCCGCGGCGTAAGACGTCAGCGCAGGACGATCTCGCCGCCGCCCTCGAGCGCGATCGCGGCGGCCCTCAGTTCCGGCGGAGCGTCGCCGATTACGCGGAGGGGCAGCTTCGCGCCGCCCAGCCAATCGTTCAGCCGGCCGGGGTGGCCGGCGAGCTCGAGCCAGGCGAAGCCGCGCGGGGTGATGCCGCGGTGGTCGGCAGGCGTCGCGCCAGGGAAAGCCTCGGGGTCGTACCAGGCGATCAGGCCGGGCAGCGGAGGCTCGGCCAGCATGTGGTCGAGCCCGGCGAGTCGCCACGACACCGTGCTGCCGTCGGGCCGCTCGCGCGAGAAGGGCAGCGCCTCGAGCCCGAGCGCGGCGACCCGCTCGTCGAAGCCCCCGCCGGCGACCATCCAGCCGATCGGCGAGTCGCCGTGCGCGATGCGCTCGCATACGAAGCGTCCGAGCGGCGTCGAGACCGCGATCCGGCGGTCGAACACGGTCATCAGCTCCAGGTAGGCGCCGCCGAGCGGCACGATGCGGTTCTCGGTCCCCCACGCGGCATGTCGCCCTCCTGCGACCGACGCGAGCCCGTGCTCGGCCAGCAGCCGCGCCGCCGTAGCGTCGGCGTCGCGCACGGCGTAGATGACGTGGTCGATGTGGAGCTGCGCTATCGCCGTGCCCCGACGCGCTGGACCTGGAACAGGCTCGTGGTGCCGGGCTTGCCGCTCGGCAGCCCGGCGGTGATCCCGACGCGCTGACCCGGCTTGATCCAGCCGAGCTCGAGCGCGCGGCTCACGGCGTCGGCTATGAGCGCCTCGGTGGTCTCGTGGCGGCGCATGCGCTCGGCCTGCACGCCCCACATCAGCCCGCAGCGGCGCACGGTCTCCTTGCCCGGCGAGAGCGCGTAGATCGGCACCTGCGGGCGGTGCGCCGAGACCAGCCGCGCCGAGCGGCCCGAGAGCGTCGGGATCAGCAGCGCGTCGAGGTGGAGCTCGCGCACCGCGCTCGCGGCGCTGTGCGCGATCGAGTAGGCGGGGTCGCGCACGCCGCGGTGCACGCGCCGCTCGTTCCAGTCCTCGTACGGGGCGATCGTCTCGGTGCGCTCGGCGATGCGCGCCATCATCTCCACCGCCTCGACCGGGTACTGGCCGACCGCCGTCTCCTGAGAGAGCATCACGGCGTCGGTCCCGTCGAGGATCGCGTTGGCCACGTCGGCCACCTCCGCGCGCGTCGGCCGCGCCGAGGTGATCATCGAGTCGAGCATCTGGGTCGCGGTGATCGTCGGCCGGGCCAGGCGCCCGGCGAGCGCGAGGATGCGCTTCTGGACCAGCGGCACCTCCTCGACCGCGAGCTCGATGCCCAGGTCGCCGCGCGCGACCATCACGCAGTCCGCCGCGGCGACCACCTCCTCGGCGCGCTCGACCGCCTGCGGCTTCTCGATCTTGGCGATCAGCGGCAGGCGCGTGTGGCGGCGGACCTGGTCGACGTCCTCGCCGCGCCGCACGAACGAGAGCGCGACGCAGTCCACGCCGATGCGCTCGCCGACCTCGAGCAGCTCGAGGTCGCGCTGAGGGACCGCGGGCAGCTCGTCGATCTCCCCGGGGATGTTGAGCCCCTGGCGCGAGACCACCGCGCCGCCGATCTTGACCTCGGCGTCGAACTCGCCGTCTCCAGAACGCACCTCGCGGACGCGCAGGCGCACGGCTCCGTCGGCCAGGTAGACCTGCTCGCCGACCTCGATCGCGTTGGCCAGGCCGTCGACCGGGATCGCCATCCGGTGCGCATTGCCGACCTCGTCGCGGCCACACACGAACGTGACGCGGTTGCCGGGCGAGAGCTCGACGAGACCGTCCTCGACCTCGCCGATGCGCAGCTTGGGCCCGGGGAGGTCCTGCACGATCGCCACCGGCCGGCCGACCTGACCGGCGGCGGTGCGCACGCGCTGAACGGTCTCGGCGTGCTCCTCGACCGTGCCGTGGGAGAAGTTGAGGCGGGCCACGTCCATGCCCGCCTCGACCAGCCGCACGAGCACGTCCGGGGTCCGCGACGCCGGCCCGATGGTCGCGACGATCTTGGTGCGGCGCATCCCACGGCTGACGGTAGCGCCGCCGATCCCCTCAGGCCGCTGAGGGCTGCGGGTCCGGCCTCACGATGACGGTGTCGGCCACCTGGATGATCTCGTCCGCTCCCATCTCGACGCGGCGCGCATGCTCGCGCAGCGCCTCGGGGCTCGTCGCCTGGTAGATGCACACCGTGCCGAGGCCCCCGTCGGGCTCGCTCAGCACGTAGCTGCGAATCCAGCGCACCTGATCGGGCATCTCCTCGTCACCGACACGGGTCGAACGCGCCGCGGCGGCCTCGAGCTCCTCGGGCGAGCGCCAGTTGTTGCGTCGCAGGATCACGTAGGTGTCCATCGGGACCTCCTTGGTTGGGGCTTCCATTATCGAAAACGGGCGTCCTCCACGACAACCTCTCCATCCGCGGTCAGGCGGCCGCCCTGGCGAAGATCGCAGATCATGTCCCAGTGGACGGCGGACTCGTTGACGCCGCCGGCCTCGGGGTAGCTGCGGCCGATCGCCAGATGCACGGTGCCGGCGATCTTCTCGTCGAAGAGGATGTTGCCGATCGCGCGGTCGATGCCGGTGTTCGTGCCGATCCCGATCTCGCCCAGGCGGCGGGCTCCGGGATCGGTGTCGAGCGTTCGCAGGAGGTAGGGCTCGCCGCGGTCGGCGCGCGCGCCGGCGACCTCGCCGTCGCGGAACGTCAGCTCGACGCCGGCGACCTCGACGCCGGCCGGGCTGGAGGGGACGGTGTAGCGGATGGTGCCGTTCGCGCTGTCCTCGAGCGGCGAGGTGAAGACCTCGCCGCTGGGCATGTTGCGCTTCCCGTCGGAGTTGACCCACGTGCGGCCCTCGACGCGCAGGCGCAGGTCCGTGCCCTCGGCCTCGATGCGCAGCTCGCGGGCGCCGCGGAGGCGCTCGATCAGGCTCTCCTGGAAGCTGCGCAGCTCCCGCCACGCCGCGGCCGCGTCCGGGCGGTCGAGGAACAAGGCACCGCGCACGAAGGCAGCCAGCTCGGCCGTGCCCATACCGGCCTCCTGGGCGATCGCAGGTGTAGGCCACAGGGTCAGTGCCCAGCGCCGCGAAAGAGCCGCCTCGCGCACGGGCTGCCGTGCGCGCGCGGCACGCGCGATGCGGTCGGGGTCCACGCGTGCGAGCGCGCGTGTGTTCTGGGGCGCGACGATCCGCAGCGAGGCGTCGGCGCCCTGCGCCTCGGCCAGCGTGAGCGGCGGGAAGCCGTCGAGCTGGGCGTCCCGGGCGGCGGCGAAGAACGCCTCCTCCTCGCCCGGGAGGGCGACGCGCAGCAGCGGCCAGCCGCCACGCTCGAGGATCGCGCTCTGCAGGGCTGCGAGCAGCGGCGTGGCGAGAGTTGTGGAGCGGACGATGATCTGCTGGCCCTCGCCGACCTCGAGGCAGTAGCCGGCCAGCAGCTCGGCGAAGCGATCGGGCTCGGGGCCGGCGAGCGGCGCCCGCTCCGGCTCGACTCCCCTCTCGCTCACGGCACCGGCAGTTCTGGGAAGTTCTCGGTCAGGTGGGCGCGCAGCGCGTCGCGCACCCGCCTGCGCTCCTCCGGCGTGGCGACGCGGAAGCGCGCCAGCAGCTCGCGCTGGCCCTCGAGCGGCACGCCGGCGATCGTCCAGCGCACGGCCAGGCGCTCGAACAGGAACTCGCTCGCCCGCTGCCACGCGTCCTCCTGCGACAGCGGCGAGCCGGCGAGCGTTTCGCGGTAGACCTCGCGCGTCTTCGGGGTCAGCGAGCCGCGCAGCGTCAGCACGTTGCCGCCCTCGTCCTCGTAGTCCGAGAGCGGGGCCGCGATCCGCTCGCGCCGGCGGTTACGGCGGCCCAACTCAGGTCGTGGCCGCGGCGTGCTCGAGCTGCGCGCGCACGTCGCCGGTGAGCGGCTCGGCATGGCCGGGCCAGGCCGCGGCGGGCTCGAGCGCCGCGAGCTTGCGCATGCTCTGCCGCGCCTGCTCGGTGTCGAGGTTGAAGGCCGGGTGGGCGACCCGCGGCGGGCCGGGCGTGAAGCGCTCGGGGTCGGCCGTGTAGAACGCGTCGGTCACGAGCGCGAGGCGGTCGGACTCGCGCCACAGGCCGATCAGCCCCGGGGCGTGGCCCGGCAGGTGGATCACGCGGAAGCCCGCGACCTCGTCGCCTTCGCTCAGCGTCCCGGCGACCTTGACCGGCCCGCCGTCCCAGGACTTGAACAGCGTCGGGTACAGCCACCGGGCGGGCGCGCGGATCTGGGAGAAGTCCGCGTAGTGGACGCCGGCGTCGCCCTCAGCGTCGGCCACCTCGTCGGGATGAACGTAGACCGGGATGCCGCGCAGCCCGGGGGCGGCGCCGCGGTGGTCCACGTGGCTGTGGCCGAGCACGATGCGCGTGATCCCGCCGAGCTGCGCGCCGGCGGCCGCGAGCGCGTTGGTCATCGCGCGGATGCCGGCGTCGAACATGAGCACGCCCTCGCCGTCGCGCACGAAGTAGACGTTGAAGCCCTTGCGCGGGAAGCCGCCGCGCACGATCCACACGCCGTCCGCGATCTCCTCCGGTGGGTCCGCGATTCGGCCGAGCATGCGCGTGCGGGCGTTGACCGCGGAGGCCATGCGTGTCTCGGCCTTGGAGCCGGCCGCGGGCAGAGCGCCGAGCTGGCGCGCCAGCTCCATCCCGTCCACGTAGGCGTCGTTGCGGACGAGCTCGTCATCCTCGACCTGGACGACGTCGCAGCCCTCGATCTCGATTCGCGCGCCTGTCGGCGCGAAGCCCTGGAAATGACCGGGCCCGGAGAACGTGCCCGTCGCGCGCCACTGGACGGCGCAGCGCTTGCTGTCGGCGACCATCTCCGTCACCTGCAGCGAGAAATCGGGAATCGCGGCGAACAGGTCTCCGAACCACTCGCGGATCCCGTCGGGCGCGATCAGGTCGGCCTGGCCGATCAGCCGGTCGAGGCTCCCGGGCCGCCAGCACGCCATCATGCCGTCGAGGTCGCGCGCGCCGACCGCGGCGAAGTAGCGCTTGGCGACCGCCGTCGTCGCGGTCTTCCCGCTCCTGCTCTTGCGCTCGCCCGTGGCCGCCTCGACCTTCGCCATCGTCTCTCCTCCTCGGTTGGTCGCGAGGAGTCTAGGGTTCCGCCCGTGACCGAGGCGACGCGAAGGCGCGAGCTCGGCCGCGGCGAGCGTGTCGTGCCCGGCGTGTGGCGCCTGCGTCTGCCGCTTCCATGGCCGGGCGTGCCGCACTGCAACGCCTGGGCGCTCGCCGCGGGCGACGGCGTGGTGCTGGTGGACACGGGGCTGCACGAGCCGGGCTCAATGGCTCACCTCGAGCGCGCGCTGGACCAGGTCAACCTGCGCCTCGAGCACGTCCGTCTGCTGCTCGTCACCCACGCGCACTCGGATCACTACGGCCAGGCCGGCCCGATCGTCGACGCTGCCCGCTGCCCGCTGTGGATGCACCCGAACGACGCCCACATACGCGAGCGGGCCCAGGACCCCGAGGCGGCGCTGGCCTACCGGGTCGAGATCGCGCGGACCAGCGGCGTGCCCGAGGAGCCGCTGCGCCGGCTGGCCGCGGAACGCGCGGCACGCGGCTTCGGGATCGCGCGCTTCGTCGAGCCCGAGCGCCACCTGGTCGAGGGCGTCGAGGTCGACACGGACCTGGGCCGCTGGCGCGTGCTCGAGACGCCGGGGCACGCTCCCTCGCACATCTGCCTCTACCAGCCCGAGCACCGTCTCCTGATCTCGGGCGACCACGTGCTCGGGCGGATCTCGCTCTACTACGACTACGGCTGGACCCCCGACCCGGTCGGCGAGTTCCTCGACTCGCTGGGCAAGGTCGACGCGCTCGGCGCGCGCCTCGGCCTCTCGGGCCACGGAAAGCCGTTCACCGACGTCCACGGCCACGTCGAGGGCAACCGCGTGCTCGTCGCGCAGCGCGTCGACGCCGCGCGCGCCGCGCTGGCCGGCGGCCCGCGGACCGCCTTCGAGGCCGCGCCGCTGGTCTTCGGCGAGCCCGTGACCGACACCACCGCTGCGTGGCGCCTGACCGAGACGCTCTGCTACCTCACGCACCTGGAGGCGCTCGGCGAGGTGGCGCGCGACGGAGGCGAGCCCGAGCGCTGGACGCTGGTGCAGGACGCGGCGGCCTAGCGACGGGCCGGTACGCTCTCACGATGCGTATCGACGAGATCCTCGCCGCCAAGGACGGGCCGGTCTTCTCCTTCGAGTTCTTCCCGCCCAAGAGCGAGGAGGGTGAGCGCAACCTGCAGCGAGCGCTCTCGGAGCTCTCAGAGCTCGAGCCCGACTTCACCTCGGTGACCTACGGGGCGGGCGGTTCCACCCGCGACCGCACGATCGACATCGTCAAGTCGATCAAGGGCGACTACGGGATCGAGGCGATGGCGCACCTCAGTTGCGTCGGGGCGACGACCGAGCAGCTGCGCGAGATCATCGACGAGATCACCGCGGCCGGGATCGACAACGTGCTCGCGCTGCGAGGCGACCCGCCCCGCGGGGAGACCGAGTGGCGTCCGACGCCTGGAGGCCTGCAGTACTCGACCGAGCTGATCGAGCTGCTCTCCGGCGACTACGAGTTCGCGGTCGGCGCCGCCTGCTTCCCGGAGGTCCACCCCGAGGCCCCCGACCTGGCCAGCGACCTTCGCTTCCTGTCCGAGAAGGTGACCCGCGGGGCGAACTTCCTCATCACGCAGCTGTTCTTCGACAACCGCCTCTACTTCGACTTCGTGCGCGAGGCGCGCGCGGCGGGCATCGAGGCGCCGATCATCCCCGGCATCATCCCGGTGACCAACGTGGAGCAGATCAAGCGCTTCACCTCGATGATCGCCGCGTCGATCCCCGCGGGCCTGCTCGAGCAGCTCGAGCTGCGCGCCGAGGACCCGGCCGCGGTCGTCGAGTTCGGCGTCGCCTACGCGACCGCCCAGTGCTCCGACCTGCTCGCGCGCGGCGCGCCCGGCATCCACTTCTACACGCTCAACAAGTCGCCCTCGACGCGGGCGATCCTGAGCGCGCTCA
The DNA here is from genome assembly GCA_963797015.1 of uncultured Actinomycetes bacterium. Lineage (GTDB taxonomy): Bacteria > Actinomycetota > Thermoleophilia > Solirubrobacterales > Solirubrobacteraceae > JBBPZA01. The sequence continues at coordinate 324,343 of CAWCNV010000003.1, forward strand.
AGCTCCTACGCCCGTGGGAGCAGGACGCGGCGGCCGGAAGCGACGCGGTCGGGGCCCCCGCGGCCTGAGCGGCCGGCGCCCGGCGGCGCTTCACGGGCCCAGAGCGGGGCTGCTCGCGGCGGCGGCCCCTACCCGCCCCGCTCCGATCGCGGCGGCGTGATGTCGAGCGCGTGCGCGACGTGCATGCGCCCTTCGCGCTCGTAGCGCACGTCGACGGTGTCGTTCTTGCGGTAGGTCCCGATGCCCCACGCGCCGAGGAACCAGCGCCACAGACCAAGGCGGCCCTCCTTGGCCAGCGGCCGCTCGAAGACGAGCGCCCCGCGTCGCAGCTCGTAGTCCTGGCCCTCTCGCTGGGGGACGCCGTTGACGTAGACCTCGAACGGCGGCTCGAGGCCGTCGGGGAGCTTCACGCGCCAGCGCTCCATGCGCTCAGTATGGCCGCCGCGGCCGCTAGCCTGGCTGCCCTTGAACGCGATCCCCTACCGCATCCGCCGCTCGGATCGCGCGCAGCGCGTGCGGGTCACCGTCGGGGCCGCGGAGGGCGTCGAGGTCGTGCTTCCTCGGCGCGCCAGCACCCGCGACGCCGAGGCCGCCGTGCACGAGCTGAGCGACTGGATCGACCGCCGCCTGCGCGCGCTGGAGCGTGCGCGCGCCGAGGCCGGCGCGCCGCCCGGGCACGCGCCCTACCTGGGCGAGGCCCTTCGCCTCGCACCCGAGCCCGGCCGCACCCGCGCCCACCGTCGCGGCGACGTCCTGCTGGTGCCCGCGGGCGACCCCGGGCCAGCGCTCGAGCGCTGGTACCGTCGCGCGGCGCGCATCGAGATCGCTCCGCGCGTCGAGCGCGCGGTGGCCGAGGTGGGTGTCGACTACGCGCGCCTGACGATCCGCGGCCAGCGCACGCGCTGGGGCTCGTGCTCCACCTCCGGCACGTTGAGCTTCAACTGGCGCCTGCTGCTCGCGCCCGAGGCGGTGCTCGACTACGTCGTGTGGCACGAGGTGTGCCATCTCCGCGTGCCCGACCACTCCAAGCGCTTCTGGCGCCTGCTCGCCCGTCACCGGCCCGAGTACCGCGAGCAGGAGCGCTGGCTGCGGCGCTACGGCTCGACGCTCGCCCTGACGCCCGCTCCGCTCGGCTGACGCTCAGGCCGCCGACGCGCAGCCCACCTCGCGCAGGTGCTCGGTCGCCTGCTCGGCGGTCATGGGCAGGGCGAGCAGGAAGCCCTGGGCCAGCGGGCAGCCGAGCTCGATCAGCGCGCGCCGCTGGGCCCGCGTCTCGACCCCCTCGGCGATCGGGTCCTTCCCAAGCTCGCCGGCCGTGCGCAGGATCGAGGAGAGGGCCGCGCGCGCCTCGCGGTCGCCGGGGATCTCCGCCACGAAGGCACGGTCGATCTTGATCGTGTCCACCGGCAGCTTGCTCAGGCGCTCGAGCGAGGAAGAGCGCATGCCGAAGCCGTCGACCGCGAGCCGGACGCCGACGGCGGCGAGCTCACGCAGCCCTGGTCCGTCCGCCTCCACGACGGCCGCCGACTCGGCGATCTCCACACTGACGCGCTCGGGCTCGACGCCAGTGGCCTGCAGGCGCGCGCGCAGCGAGTCGGCGAACCGCGGGTTGCGCAGCTGGTGGGGCGAGACGTTGAACGAGATCCCCGGCCGCAGCCCGTCGCGCGCCCACCGCTCGGCCTGACCGAGCACGGCGTCCAGAACCCAGTCACCCAAGGCTCCGATCAGGCCGGTGTGCTCGGCCTGGGGGATGAACTCGTTCGGCGCGATAAGGCCCCGCTCGGTGTCCTGCCAGCGGACGAGCGCCTCCATGGCGACGATCTGGCCGTCGCGGAGCCGGACCACCGGCTGGTAGTGGAGCACGAGCTCGTCGTTCTCGATCGCCCGGCGCAGGCGCATCGGCTCCGTTCCGCGCTCGGTGGCCACCACGCGCGGTGGCGCTCGCTCCTCCGACGGGTACAGGACGATCGCCGCGCGGCCGGCGGCCTTGGCCCGGTACATCGCGGCGTCGGCGTGGCGCATCAGGGCGTCGGCGCTGGCCGCGTCGCGCGGGAACAGGCTGATGCCGATGCTCGCGCCGATGTGGAAGCTCGAGCCGTCGAGCGTGAACGGGCGCTCGAGCGCGGAAGCGAGCTTGGCCGCCACGGCACCGGCAACCCCCTCAGGGTCGTCGCCAAGGTCGGTGAGCAACAGCAGAAACTCGTCGCCGCCCTGGCGCGCGAGCAGGTCGGAGGCGCGCGTGACCGCGCGCAGCCGCCCGGCCACCTCGCCCAGGACCTGATCGCCGGCCACGTGCCCGAAGCTGTCGTTGACGAGCTTGAAGTCGTCGAGGTCGAGGAACAGCAGCGCGACGCTGTGGCCCTGCCGCGATGCCCTGGCCAGCGCGATCGCGAGGTGCTCCTCGAGCAGCGTCCGGTTGGGCAGCCCGGTGAGGTGGTCGTGGAAGGCCAGGTGGGCGATCTCCTGCTCGGCCGCGCGGCGCTCGGTGACGTCCTCGCCGCTGGAGATCGTGCCCGTGATGCGGCCACTGTCGTCGCGCACCGCGGCGTTGCGCCAGGCGATCACGCGCTCGCGGCCGTCGCGCGTCAGCACCGGGCTCTCGGTGAACTCGACCGGCTCGGTGTCGCCGGCCATCAGGCGGCGGAAGGTTTCGCGTGCGCGCTCGCGCGCGTGACTCGGCACGGCAAGGTCGACCCACTCGCGCCCCTTGAGCTGCTCGGCGGTGCGGTCGAGGACCTCGATGCACTTCGGGTTGATGAGCTCCACGCGGCCCTTGGCGTCGAGCACGATGATCATCGTGCTGGTCACATCGAGGTAACGCTGGGCGCGGTCGCGCTCGTCGCGCAGCGCCACCACCGTCCGCCGCCGCTCGGTGATGTCCTCCAGCGAGCACACGACGCCGTAGGGCATGCGTTCGCCCGCACGCAGGAGGGGCTGGAGGTTGACCGACAGCCACGCCCCTGCGCCGTCCGGCCGGCGCACGTTGAGGATCAGCTCGCGCTGGGGGCGGCCGGTGTGCAGCGCATCGAGCACGGCGTTGGCGTCCGCCGGCACGCGCTCGCCGTCCTCGCCGAAGACCTCGAAGCCCGAGCCGGCGAGCTCGCCGGAGGTGCGCCCGATGAGCTCCTCGCGCTCCAGGCCGAGGATCCTCGCGGCGGCGTCGTTGGCCTCCACGACGCGGCCGTCGGCGGCCAGCACGAGCACCCCCTCGGCCAGCGCGGACACCACGGAGCGGTTGAGCTCCTCGCTGTCGGCCAGCGCGGCGATCGCGTCCCAGCGCTCGAGCGCCTGCGCGAGATGCGAGCCGACCGCCGCGAACATCGCCAGCAGGTCGGCGTCGGGCTCGCGGATGAAGGCGGAGAAGAACTCGAGCACGCCGTCGAAGCGGTCGCCGACCGCGAGCGGGAAGGCGACCGCGCTGGCCAGGCCCATGCGCGCCGAGGCGCGCCGGACCCGGCCGAACGGGAGCACGCTCTCGTCGGCGGCGTCGGGGATCCACAGCGGCTCGCCCAGCGCCCACGTGCGCCCGGCCAGCCCCTCCCAGCGGGCAAGGCCGCGCTCGCGCGTCTCGGCTTCGAACTCGTCCAGGTCGGTGCCGGGTCGCTGCCACGTCGCGCGGCAGCGCAGACGCCCATCGGCGTCGAGCCCCCACGCGGCGCCGAACGTCCACTCCAGCGAGGACCCGATCGTGCCGAGCACGCGCTGGAGCAGCTCGGGGCGCGACTGCGCCCCGGCGATGTGACCGGCGATCGCCTGCTGAACGCGCAGCAGACGCTTGGCCTCGATGAGGGCTCGATCCGCGTCCGCCATCCGTGTCGGCTGAGCCTAACCGCGGAAACGGCGTTCAGGACCGTTGCGCCATGGGCACGTAATCGCGGTCGCGGGCGCCGGTATAGAGCTGGCGCGGGCGGGCGATCTTCTGCTCGTCGTCCTGCACCATCTCCAGCCACTGGGCGATCCAGCCGCTCGTGCGCGGGATGGCGAACAGCACCGGGAACATCGAGACCGGCATCCCCAGCGCCTCGTAGATCAGGCCCGAATAGAAGTCGACGTTCGGGTAGAGCTTGCGCCCGATGAAGTAGTCGTCCTCGAGCGCGATCTTCTCGAGCTCGAGCGCGATCTCGAGCAGCGGGTTGGTGCCCGTGACCTCGAACACGTCGTCGACCGCCGTCTTGATGATCTTGGCGCGAGGGTCGTAGTTCTTGTACACGCGGTGGCCGAAGCCCATCAGGCGCTCCTTGCCCTCCTTCACCCCCTTGATGAAGTCAGCCACGTTGTCCTTGCTCTCGATGCGGTGCAGCATCCGCAGCACCGCCTCGTTGGCGCCACCGTGCAGCGGCCCGTAGAGCGCGGCGACGCCGGCGGCCACCGCCGAGTAGGGGTCGACCTGAGACGACCCCACGCTGCGCACCGCGCTGGTCGAGCAGTTCTGCTCGTGGTCGGCGTGCAGGATGAAGAGGATGTCGAGCGCGCGCTCCAGCCGCTTGTCCGGCTGGTACTTGAGCTCGGTCATCTTGTAGAGCATCCCCAGGAAGTTGCCGGGGTAGCGGAGGTCGTTGTCCGGATAGACGTAGGGCTGCCCGCGCGAGTGGCGGAAGGCGAAGGCGGCCAGTGTCGGCATCTTCGCGATCAGGCGGATGATCTGCAGGTAGCGGGACTGCTCGTCCTTGGTCGCGGTGGCGTCGGGGTAGAAGGTCGAGAGCGCGCCGACCGACGCGAGCAGCATCCCCATCGGGTGCGCGTCGTAGCGGAAGCCCTGCATGAAGCTCTTGATGTTCTCGTGCACGAACGTGTGGATCGTGATCTCGTGGGACCAGGCGTCGAGCTGGGCCTGCGTCGGAAGTTCGCCGTGCACGAGCAGGTAGGCGACCTCGAGGTAGCTGGAATGCTCGGCGAGCTGCTCGATCGGGTAGCCGCGGTACTGGAGGATCCCGGCCTCGCCGTCGAGGTAGGTGATCGAGCTGCGGCACGACGCGGTGTTCATGAACGCCGGGTCGTAGCTGAGCAGGCCGAAGTCGTCGTCGGAGACCTTGATGTTGCGCAGCTCGGGAGCACGGATTGCGCCGTCCACGATCTCGACCTCGTACTGCTTCCCCGTGCGGTTGTCGGTGATGCTCAGCGAGCTTGAGCCCTGCTGCCCGCCGACGGCTCCGTCCTGCCGGGTCTGCGTCTCGGGTGAGCCCATCTAGGTCTCCTCTGTCGTCGCCTCGTGGGGACTGTTACCCCATGATTGCGGATCGAGTGCGCGGGCTACCGGCGCCGCCAGCCGCCGCGCAGCAGCCGCGAGAGCCGGCCGGCGCGGGGATTGGCCTGGAACTCGGGCGCGCCGGGCTGGTAGGGAGGCAGCTCCGCCGCCTGCTCGGTGTCGATCGAGAGCGTCACCGCCTCCGCCGTGATGCGCTCGACTTCGGGCGCATCTACAAACCGCCGGCCCTCCGCAGTGCGGACGACGATGCCGTCGAAGATGTTCTCGCGAACGTTGTCGAGCACCTGGTCCACGGCGCCGATCGCGGTGCCGTCCGCCGTGCGCACCTCGACACCGCGCTCGAGCGCCCTGTAGGAGATCGGCGGGTCTTCGGCGTTGCCGGTCACTGCTGGCGGTCAGGCGGTCACGACGGCCATCGTCATCGCGGTCGCGGCCAGCACGACCGAGATCGCGCAAACGCCGCGCATGGCCGTGGCGGAGCCGGGGAAGTCCGGCCGCGTGATCCCGAACACGGACACGAGCACGGCCCACGCGGCCAGCGCACCGCCCGCGACGTAGAACGGGACCTTGCTGGGCTCGGACTCGGCCGCGGCAAGGATGAGGCCCAGGTGCTGCATCGGCCGGCGAGCCTACCGGACGGCGCCGCCGGTCGGTTCGCTTCCGTAGCGGCTTTCCGTGGCGGAGGCCTGGCCCTGGTAATGGCTGCCCAGCTCGCGCGATCCGTAGGGCCGGAGCGCCGGAGCGTCGAGCGCCATGAACGAGAGCTGCGCGATCAGCAGCCCCGGCCACAGCTTGATGGGGATCCGCGTGAGGTTGTTGAGCTCGAGCGTCAGCGCGCCCTTCCAGCCCGGATCGACGAACCCCGCCGTGGCGTGGACGATCAACCCGAGCCTGCCAAGCGAGCTCTTCCCCTCCACGCGCGAGACGATGTCGTCGGGCAGCTCGACCCATTCGCGCGTGGTCCCGAGGCAGAACTCGCCGGGGTGGATCACGAACGGCTCGCCCTCGTCCACCACGATCTCCTCGGTCAGGTTGCGCGGCGGGTCGCGGAGGTCGATGGCCGAGGCGCGGTGGTTGTGGAACACGCGGAACGAGCGCCCCAGCGCGACGTCGACGCTCGCCGGCTGGACGAGCGACGGGTCCCACGGGTCGATCACGATCCGGCCCTCGTCCACGAGACGCCGGATCGTGCCGTCGGAGAGGACGCTCGCAGCGACTGGCTCGCTCACCAGCGGGATTCTGCCAGCGGCGGCGCCTGTGGCGCGATCGGTGCGGATATCCGCACCCGCGAAAGCAGGCAGGCCGCACTGGATGCGGGCGCCGCCGGTGCCAGCCTCGTTGGCGATGCCGGATACCACCCCCACCTCGAACTCCGTGGAGCGCTCCCGCTGGACCGCGCTCGTCGTGCTGTGCGTCGGAATGCTGATGATCGTCCTCGACGCCACGATCGTGAACGTCGCGCTGCCCTCGATCCAGAACGATCTGGGCTTCTCGCAGTCCACCCTCGCGTGGGTGGTGAACGCCTACCTGATCACCTTCGGCGGCCTGCTGCTGCTCGCCGGGCGGCTCGGCGACCTGATCGGTCGCCGCGACGTCTTCCTGGCCGGCCTGGCGCTGTTCACGTTCGCCTCGCTGCTGTGCGGAGTGGCGCAGAGCCAGGAGATGCTGGTGGCCGCACGGTTCCTACAGGGAGTCGGCGGGGCGCTGACCTCCGCGGTGATCCTGGGCATGGTCGTCACCATGTTCCCCGAGCCGCGCGAGCAGGCGAAGGCGATCGGCGTCTACAGCTTCGTGGCCTCGGCCGGCGGCTCGGTCGGGCTGCTCGCCGGCGGCGTGCTGACCCAGGCCCTCAGCTGGCACTGGATCTTCTTCGTCAACCTCCCGATCGGCGTCGCCACCGCCGTGTTCGCGCTCAGGCTGCTCGACCGCGACGAGGGGATCGGCTTCGGGCGGGGGGCAGACGTGCTGGGCGCGGTGCTCATCACCGGCGCGCTGATGCTGCTCGTCTACACGATCGTCAAGCCCGCGGCCGACTACGGCTGGGGCTCGGTGCGCACGCTCGGCCTCGGAGCGCTCGCGCTAGCGCTGCTGGCTGCCTTCATCGCACGTGAGGCGACCGCGCGCAACCCGCTGATCCCGCTCCGGATCTTCCGCTCGCGCAATCTCTCGGGCGCCAACGCGATCCAGGCCCTGTTCGTCGCGGGGATGTTCTCGATGTTCTTCCTCGGCTCGCTGTACATGCAGCGCGTCCTGGGCTACGACGCCCTGGAGATCGGGCTCGCGTTCCTGCCGGTAACAGTGGCGATCGGGACGCTGTCGCTCGGCTACTCCGAGAAGCTCATCATGCGCTTCGGCCCGCGGGCGACGCTGCTGCCCGGTCTGGTGTTCATCGCAGCAGGGCTCGCCCTGTTCACCAGGGTGCCGGTCGATGGCACGTACGTGCAGGACATGCTCCCGTCGATGCTCCTGTTCGGCACGGGCGCCGGTCTCTCGTTCCCCGCGCTGATGACCCTGGCGATGTCAAGCGCCGGGCCGAGTGACGCGGGCCTGGCCTCGGGGCTCGTCAACACGACGCTGCAGGTCGGCGGCGCGTTGGGCCTCGCGGTGCTCGCCACGCTGTCGACGACGCGCAGCAACCACCTGCTCGCTCAGGGCGAGTCCACCGCGTCGGCGCTGACCGACGGCTACAAGCTCGCGTTCGTGATCGGCACGGGCCTGGTGGTGGCGGCGATCGCCGTCGCGCTCACGGTGCTGCAGCCCCAGCGGCGAGCTTCGCCCGACGTCGAGGCGGTGCGCGAACCGCCGGACGCGGAACCCGCGTACTCCGAGGCGGCGTAGGCAACGCCATGGGGGCGGCGGCAACGACTGTGTCCGAGCAGAACCTCGAGCTCGTCAGGACCACGGTCGAGGCCTGGAATCGCGGTGATAGGAGCGCGTGGGCCGAGTCGCTTGACCCCGACATCGTCTGGGCCGCGCTGCCGGACAATCCCGACTACTTGGAACCGGTGCGCGGCCGCGCTGCGGTTCTCGACCTGATCGACGAGTGGCTCGAGCCATGGAGCCGCTATGAGATCGAGACGATCGAGCTCGAGCCGACAGGCGACACGGTCGTGTGGACCGCGCGTCACATGGCCGTTCCAGACCACACCGGAGTGACGCTCGAGGCTTTCATGTCGGCCGCATTGACGTTTCGCGACGGTCGAATCGCGCAAGCGCGGTTCTTCCCGGCCAGGGCGCAAGCCCATCGCCGCGATGCTCTACGACACGATTGGGCCCGCGCTTCTGGCGACGCTCGACCCTGACGAGTTTCAAGCGACCCTGGACCTCAGCGTCCACTTCGTTCGGCCGCTCCGGCCCGGACGGGTGGTCGGCAAGGGTCGCGTCGTCCACCGAACCGGCGACCTGGCCTACGTCGAGGCGAGGCTCATCGACGCGGACCAGGCGATCATCGCCACCGCCGCGGCGAACGCTCGGATCATCCCCATCGAGCAGGCGCCGGCGGCGGTCTGACGACCACGTCAGCGACGGAGGCGTTCGCGCCGCGCGACCTCCGTCTAGAGGCTGGCGACGTAGCCCACGGCCGGATCGAAGTCCCCAGCGAGCAGCGCGCGGTAGACGCGCACGAGCTCGTCGCCGCCGGTGACGTGCTCGACGCGCATCGTCCGCTCGGCGACCGGCGCGAAGTCGCGCCAGGCGTCCGCGTAGCGGAGCCCCAGCTCGCGCCCGCGGCGGACCATCTCGTCGGGTGCGAAGAAGAACTCGGGCGTGGGGCCGGGGAGCGGCGCCTGGGACGCGCCGGTGCGCTGGTGGGTGAAGCCGACCAGGATCGAGCGCTGGAGCGCTTCGCCGAGCTGCTCGTGCACTCCGCGCACGAGCTCCTGGTCGCCGGCGAAGTCGACCAGGACGGCGCCGCCGGGCGCGGCGAGCTCGCCGACACCCTCGTAGCTCAGGACCGTGTCGTAGAGACCCAGCTCCTCGACCCACGACCGCCGAGCGGCCGATGTCAGGCCGATCGTCTCGACCTCGGGACGCGCGCGGAGCAGGTGGGCCAGGCCGTAGGCCGTCTTGCTCGACGCGCTGGTGAGCACGACCGTCCGCGCTCCGTCCAACCCACGATCGTCGAGCACGAGGTCCAGCAGCACCGCGGTGCCGAACAGCGGTCGCATGATCAGCGCGGCGTCGTCGGCCTCGCCCTCGACCGGGAGGTACTGGTTGTAGACGGGCGAGAGCTCGGCGCGGTGGGCGGCGGCGTCCATGAACCCGACCGGGCTCGGCGCCGGGCGGACCGTCAGATGGCGACCCATCGGCACGAGCCCGAGCACGAGCTTCCCCTCGACCGCCGCCGCGGATCGCGACGCGAGCACGCGCGCGTAGCCCCACGCCGGGATCCTGCCCCAGCCGTCCGGCGCGGGGAACAGGCGCCAGTACCCGAGCTGGTCGCCGAACACCGCGTAGGTGATGTTGTTGGCGCTCAGCGCGAAGCGCTCGACGAGCAGCTGCGCCTCTCCCTCGGCGAGGTCCTGGCGCGGCGACTCGCCCTCGACCAGCTCGCACGAGGAGAGGTCATCGCGGCGGACACGCAGCTCCGGCACCCGTTGCTCCTATGTCAAGGCCAGCTTGTTGGCTGGGGTTTGGGGGGTGGTGGTCATGGTTCTCCAGATGGTGCGGGCGAGGTGGCGTTTGAGGCAACGAAGGGCTTCGATGCGTGTCTTTCCCTGGGTCTGCTTGCGCGTGAGGTAGGCACGCGCCGGCGGGTGGATCCGGCCCTGGGTGACAGCGATACGGTGGATCGCGCAGTTGAGTTGGCGATTGCCGCCGCGGTGCAGTCTGAAGCGATCGCTGCGGCCCGAGCTGGCGGGGATCGGCGCGATGCCGGCGTGACGAGCAAAGCGCGCGTCGGTCGCGAAACGATCGGCGCCGGCGGTCTCCGCGACGATCTTGGCGGCGCTCAGCGCTCCGCAGCCGGGCAGCTTGAGCAGCTGCGGGGCGTGGGCTGCGACGAGCAGGCTGATCTCGCGCTCGAGCTCGGCGCAGCGGCGGGCGAGCTGACGCAGGCGGACGACCTGCTCGCGGCAGACCCGAACGCGGGCCGTCTGTTCTGAGCGCGCCAGGCGCCGCGCGAGCCGATCGAGCCACTTGGCGCGGTCAAGCCCGCCGGCCGGCACACCGTCCTGGCCCCAGAGGTCGTGCAGATGCCAACGCAGCCGGCCCTGCAGCGCGGTGCGCTCACGGACGAGGTCCTCGCGGTGGTCAAGCAGCAACTTGATCTCAAGCGCCCGCTCATCGAGCTCTGCGGCAGGCAGCGACCCGACGCCCTCGCGCAGGGCCGCACGGGCCACGGCCACTGCGTCGATCAGGTCAGACTTACCGGCCTGACGAGCGGACCGACGCTGACCGGCCATCAGCCTCGGCGCGACCCGGACGACCCGCTCCCCGCGAGCGACGAGGAAGCGCTCCAGGCGACCGGAAACGTGCCGGCAATCCTCGATCGCCCACACCCGCTCTGACCCCAGCGCCCGGCCCCAGGCCAACAGCTCGGCGTGACCTGCACCCGACGCCCTAACCGTCTCGCTGCCTCCCAGCTCGCCCGTCGCGGCCTCAACCGCCGCCACGGTGTGCTCGCGCTTGTGTGGGTCCGCTCCGATCACGATCATCTGCTCCATCCCTTCGTTGGATGCCACCGGCGATGTGGACCTCCGGCGGACACACCTCAGTTGGGGCGAAGCCACGCTCCTATCAAGTCACGCCGGGGACCCTCGGGCGGTGGCGGGCGACACAACGGGTGTCGGTCAGACCTACTGGTCGACAGCGAGCCTACGAGTCAGCCCGCCACCGACCCGAGAACCAACCCGGCCGGTCGGACGTCACCACCCGGAAGCCCGAGCGTGACACTGAGCGCGACCCTAGTCGATCTGCGGTCACTCGCTTCGGGGTCGCCCTACTTCAACTGCTCGGCGACGTCCCGCGCGAAGTTGTAGACGTCGGGCGAGCCCCAGCCCGTGGCGAAGTCCCACCCGGGCGTAGCGTCGTAGAAGCGGTTGTTGCCGCGGGTGACGTCGTGGTAGGGCGGATACGTCTGGTCCGTCGATCCGAGCTTGTAGAGCAGCGGGTTGACGAACCCGAGCTTGCCGGCGCCCTGCTTGTCGAGGTATTGGGCTACGACGGCCAGGCTTCCCGCCCAGAACGGCGCGCCTCCGCTGGTGCCGCCCACGCTCTGGTCGCAGGCGCCCTGGAAGCAGATGCGGTAGCCGCTGTTCGGGTCGCCCGGCGCGGCCACGTCGGGCATCTGGCGCCTGCCGTTCGAGCGGCTGTTGCTGACCCCCGGCCCCGTCTGCCACGGCGGGCGCGGATCGGCGGGCGCGACGCCTCCGCCCGAGCCCGAGCGCTCGAGCGGGTCGCTCCACGCCGTCTCCTCCAGGTAGGTGTTGTCCGCGCGGACGGACAGCCGCGTGCCACCGACCACGGTCATCCCGGCAAAGCCGCCGGGGAAGTCGATCGCCAACCGCGTGTTGCTCGGGTCGTCGTTGTGCTGGCAGTCGTAGGCGCCGGCGTCGCCCGAGGCGAACAGGATCGAGATCCCGGCCGCCGTCGCGGCCTGCACGGCCTGTGCGTGAGCGGCGCGGTCGGCGGGGGTGACGGCTCCGGGGACGTCGCAGTGCCCGTAGCTGTCCGACAGGATCTTGGCGCGCCCGTCCTGCACGACCCGGTTGATCACGTCGGCCTGGGTGGACTGCTCGGAGCCCTCGTAGTTGATGATCTGCGCCTTCGGTGCGACGGCACGGACGGTGTCTATGTCGAGCATGTTCTCCTCGACGTTGTCCGACGTCGTGTCGTCGGTGCCGCCGCTGACCGGCACCCGCTGCACCGGCGGACCGCCGATGCGACCCACCTCGCGGTCGAAGAGCGCAACGTCGGAGGGCTTGAAGCTCGAGAAGGACAGGATCGCGACGGTCTGGCCCTCTCCGCGCATGCCCTGGTCCCATAGTGGCTTGATGTCGAACGCGCGGGCGAGCAGCTGCGGCGAGAGCCCGGCGGCGGGAACGTCCTTGGGCCGGCGATCCTGCGGGCGGTTGTCCAGCCCGGCGATGCCCTCGACCAGTCGTGCGAGGGGCGGCGGGACGCGCGCGCTGCCGGCCGGCCGGTGAAAGCGCCGGCCGCTCTGAGTGCGCCAGTCGTCGAGGCGAACGCCGAAGGCGCGGGCGACGACCGCGGCCGGAGCGCGAACCCGCAACGTCGTGCGCTGCGGATACTCGTCCGCGACCGACAGCCCGAGCCGCCGGACCCGCGTGCGCAGCTCGCGCAGATCGGATGTGCGCAGCCCGAAGCGGCGGCCGAACTCACCGGCGCTCAGGTAACGCCGGTACTGCGGAGAGCGCGGATCCTCGACGGCCCTGATGAAGCGCGCGAGGCGGTCGCGGCCCGGCAGGCGGAGCACGAGCCCGGCGACGATCTGCTCGTGCGGGTCGGTGGGGCCGAGCCGGCGGTCGGCGCCGGCGGTGGCGGATCGAGCGCCGTCGCCGTCCAAGCGCTGGGAGACGGCGACCGCCGCGATGGCGACCGCGGCTAGAGCCGCCGTGGCGGCCAGCACGAGCATGGTGGTCCGGCGCCTCATCGCGCGATGTCCCCCTTCCAGCGCACCGTGTTGAGCACGTCCTCGGCGAGCGTCAGGAGGCCCTGGCGCCCCTTGTCGTCGGAGGCCGAGGTGACCACCGAGGCGACCACGCTCACCTTGCCGTCGGTCGCCGCCTGCACGTCGACGACCACCGGCGACCCGGGTCCCTGCGGGGTGTCGGCGGTTCCGGCGTACGCCCCGCCGGTTCCGCGCCGGAAGCCGACGGTGGGGACGAGGTTGGCGTTCACGGGATCGCTGTCGGCCTGCAGCCCGACGACGTCGCCGCGCAGGGCGTCGAGGCGCTCGTCGACCAGCGCCCTGGTGTCGCTTCCGTTGCGGCCCTGCACCCACACCGACACCGTGCCCGCGTCGCCCTCGGCCTCGAGTCGGAGGTTGCGCGGGTTGCGTCCGGCGACGCTGAAGGCGTCGTCGTCGTATTCGAGCCGGTAGCCGAGGTCGCTGACGTAGAGCGCCTGGTTGGTCAGGGGCCTGGCGGTGGGCGGCGCACAGGGCTCGCCCGGCGGACAGGGAGCCGGCGGCTTGGAAGGCGCCACCACCGCCACGACGACGACCGCCAGGGCGATGGCGAGCGCCATGCCGCCGCCGACCAGCAGTAGAACCTTGCCTACGCTGAGGCCGGGCTTGGCGGCGCGCGCCGGCGCGGGGTAATAACCGGGCGCGAAGCTGGCCTGGGCCGGGACGGGCCGCGGCGCGGCCGGGCGGGCGCGCGCGGGATCGGGGGCAGGGGCGGCGAGCTGGAGCGCCGACTGTCCCACCGTGATCCGGTCGCCGGGCTGCAGCACCTGCGCGCCCGAGATGCGGGTGCCGTTGAGGAAGGTCCCGTTGCGCGAGCCGAGGTCCTCGATCACCGGGCGGCCCTGCTCGTCGCGCCGGATGCGGCAGTGGCGCCGCGAGAGATGCGGGTCGCGGCGCAGCTGGCCGTCGCGGGTGGCTCCGCGCCCGATCACGAGCTCGTCGGCGACCTGGAGCTGCGTGCCGGCGGCGTAGCCGGCGACCACGGCGAGCGCGATCGGTCCGCGGGCGACCGGTGGTGGCGCCGCGGCCGGGGGCGGCGCCGGCGCGGCGGCGCGTTGCTCGCCGACTACCTCCAGCGTGGTCCCGCCGACGGTCACACGGCTCCCGGGCTGGAGCACCGCGGCGCGGGCGATACGCACCCCGTTGACGAACGTGCCGTTGCTCGAGCCGAGGTCCTCGACGATCAGCCTGCCACCGCCGTCGACGTACACGCGCGCGTGGCGGCGCGAGAGCTGCGGGTCGCCTCCCAACATCCCCGCGTCGTTCTCCGAGCGCCCGAGCGCGAGCTCGCTTGCGATCACGATCTGCCGGCCGTGCGCCGGCCCGGCGATAACCCGCAGCGTCGCCATCTAGAAGCCAACCGGCTCGACCGGCTCGACCGGCCCGCCGGCGACGCGCTCCTTGGGCAGCGCGAGCTGCGCTATCCCGCAGTGCTCGCAGAAGTTCCCACGCCGCGTCGGATGCCCGCAGTTGGCGCACGTGATCTGCTCGGCCGACTCGATCTCGAGCGCCTCCTCGACCAGCCCCACCTGGACGACGCGCCGTAGCCAGATCAGGCCGCAGACGTCGAGTACGGCGAGCACCGCCAGCGCGGCGCCGCTCGGGAGCTCGAGCTGGACGAGCGCGCCCGCGACGATCATCGCCGCGGCGAGCGGCACGGCGACCGCGGGGAGGCCCCACGGCCCGAGCGCGCGGCGGTCGCGGACGGGCGCGCGATAGCGCAGCCACAGCGCCGCCGACGCCGCGCCGATGACGCTCATCGACAGCACGGGCAACGCGATCGCGATCTCGGACAGCCGCACGAGCCATGGCGCGACCTCGCCGGGCGGACGCAGGCCGGCGCGCAGCGTGTCGATCCCATGCACCAGCACCTCGGCGCCGGTGAAGGCCGCGGCCGAGCCGGCCCCGAAGGTCGCGCCGTCGAGCACGTCGTTGAAGCGCGGCCGGGGCAGCAGCACCAGCGGACCGGCGAGCATCAGCGCGACGCTCAGCAGGGGCAGCAGCACTCCGCGAACGAGCGTGCGCTCGCCGCCGCCCTCCACGAACAGCCCGGCCCCGCTGGGCGAGACGGCGTTGGTCAACAGCGCGAACGCGACTCCCAGGACCGCCCCGCACAGCAGCGTGAAGCCGATGACGGTCAGCGGCTGGTCCTCGTATACGTCGACGTCGAAGAAGTAGACGGCGGTCAGCAGCGGGACCAGGACCGCCGCGGCGATCAGGCCGACCGGGTAGAGCTTCAGCAGGCCGAGGACGAGCACGGCTCCGAGCCCGGCGGCGAGCGCGACGCGAAACGCGCGCAGGGAGGGCCCCGGGAGCTGCGGGAAGATGGTCGAGACGACGCTCGGCTGCAGCACCCGCTCGTCCGGCGCGGCCGCGAACCGCCGCCGGACGGCCGACAGCGAGGTCGGCCCGACGCCGGACACGCCGCCGCCGAAGATCCTCGACACGCCGAGCGGCGGCCGCTCGAGCTCCTCCGAGAGCTGGTGGCCGCAGTGCACGCAGAAGTTCGCGTCGGGCACGTCGCGCGAGCACGAGGGACAGCGCGTGATGGCCATGGAAGCGCCGACCCTAACCGAGTTCCGGTGTCTTGCGAGGTCCGCCGCCGCGCCGACCGATTACTTCCGCGGCGTGCGAGGGTCTCGATTGAGGAGCAGGCAATCGACGGAGGCACCATGACCAAGCTGACGTTCGACATCTCGATGTCGCTCGACGGGTTCATCGCCGGGCCGAACATGAGTCGCGACAAGGGGCTCGGGGAGGGTGGCGAGCGCCTCCACGAATGGGCCTACGACCTGAAGGCCTTCCGCGAGCCGCATGGCGAGCCGGGCGGCGAGACCAACCAGGACTCCGAGGTCCTGGAGGAGACGATGGCCGCGCCCGGTGCGGTCGTGATGGGGCGGCGCATGTTCGGAGGCGGGGACGGTCCGTGGGGCGACAGCGCCTGGGGCGAGAAGCCCTGGGAGGGCTGGTGGGGAGACGAGCCTCCGTTCCACATGCCGGTATTCGTGCTCACCCACCACGCCCGTGAGTCGCTCGTCAAGGGCGAGACGACGTTCACCTTCGTCACCGACGGGATCGAATCGGCGCTCGAGCAGGCACGCGACGCGGCCGGGGGCAAGGACGTCGCCCTGGGCGGCGGGGCGGACGTCGCCCAGCAGTACCTGCGGGCCGGGCTGCTCGACGAGATGCAGATCCACATCGTGCCCGTGTTCCTGGAGCAGGGCGTGCGGCTCTTCGAGGGGCTCGGCGGGGCCGACCTGAAGCTGGAGCGCACGCGCGTGATCGACTCGCCGGCGGTGACGCACCTTCGCTACCGCGTGGTGCGCTGAGCGGCGCGCGTCAGACGTCGTGCAGCGTTCGCGCCCGGTGGGCCCGGGTGCGCATGCGCGGCGGCGCCGTGGGCGCGGGCGCTCCGTGCGGGTCGCGTCGCGGCCCCCGCGGGCGGCGCGGCGGGCGGCGATGCGGGTGGCGGCGGATGCCGCCCTCGCCGGAGGAGCCGTCGGGCTCGGGCTCCTGGCGCGCGGCCCACCACACGATGCCCAAGAGCATGAAGATCGGGATCTTCAGCACGAACATCAACCAGATGAAGCCCCAGGCCACGCGCGCAAACTCCTCCCGCGCAGCGTACCCATAATCGCGCACGGGTTCACGCGCGGTGTGGGGCGCGCGGTCGCGCCCGCCGGGAGCGGCCCAGCGTCGGCGCCGGGGACGGGGACCGTGGCCGGGGGTACGATCGCCGCCCTTGCGCCGGCTGTCCCTTGGAGTGGTCATCGCGCTTGCGCTGGTTGCGGGCGCCGCTCCCTCCGCGCACGGCCTTCCGCCGGTCAAGCACGTGTTCGTGATCGTGCTCGAGAACTCGAGCTACGCGCACACGTTCGGGCCACGGACGGCGGCGCCGTACCTCGCGAAGTCGCTCGCGCCGAGGGGCGCGCTGCTCGTCGACTACTACGGGATCGCGCACCCGAGCCTTCCCAACTACCTCGCGCTGGTGAGCGGCCGGGCGCCCAACCTCGCCACGCGGACCGACTGCCCCGTCCTGCTGCCGGGTTGCAGCTACCGAGGCGGCGTCCCGACGCTCCCCGGCCAGCTCGAGGCCGCGGGGCTGAGCTGGCGCGGCTACATGGAGGACGAGGCCAACGGCCCGCCCGGTGCGCCGAGGACCTGCCGCGGGCCCGGCGCGGGACCGATCGACCCGACTCAGGGCGCGAGGCGCGGCGACCAGTACGCCGCCCGCCACGACCCGTTTCCCTACTTCCGCTCGCTGCGCGCGGCGCGCTCCTGCGCGCGCAACGACGTCGATCTGCGGCGCCTCGCGGGCGACCTGCGCTCGCGCGCGACGACGCCGAGCTTCGCGCTGATCGTGCCCAACCTGTGCAACGACGGGCACGACGACCCCTGCGTCGACGGATCCCCCGGCGGGCTCGCGCGCGCTGACGCCTGGCTCGGGCGCGAGGTGCCGCGCATCCTCGGCTCGCCCGGCTTCCGCGACGGCGGACTGCTGGTCGTGACCTTCGACGAGGCCGAGACGGGCGGGCCCGGCGGCGGCCAGATCGGAGCGGTGCTGGTCTCGCCCTTCATCGCCCCCGGCACCGTGGTCTCGACGCCCTATGACCACTACAGCCTGCTGCGCACGATCGAGGACCTTTTCGGGCTGAAGCGCCTCGGCCTCGCTGGGCGCCGCGGAACGCGCTCCTTCGGCACGGACGTGTTCGGGCCCAGTGCGCCGACGGTTGCGGCCGGCGCAGGGGCGCGGGTCTAGAATCGGCCGGGGAGCGACGAGGGGATGGCAATGGGCCGCGACACCGGCCTCTTCGATCCTGGATCGGTCACCTGGCGTGTCAACTCGCAGATGGTGCTGCTCGCGGGAGGCGGCCGCGCGCTGCTGCTCCAGGTCGCCCACCCGCTCGTCGCGGCCGGTGTCGCCGAGCACTCCGGCTACCGCGAGGACCCGTGGGGAAGGCTGCTGCGCACGCTCGACGTGACCACGCGCATCGTCTTCGGGGACTCGGAGCAGTCGGCGGCCGCGTCGCGGCGTCTGGACCGCGTGCACCGCAAGGTGACCGGCCAGGCGTCCGACGGCACGCCGTATGACGCCCGCTCACCCGACCTGCTGCTGTGGGTCTGGGCGACGCTCGTGGAGACCTCGCTGCTCGTCTACACGCGCTACGTGCGTCCGCTGCCGGTCGAGGACCTGCACCGCTACTACGACGAGCAGACGCACTTTGCGCACGCGTGCGGCGTTCCCGCCGGCCACTGGCCCGACTCCTATCCGGCCTTCAACGAGTGGTTCGCGGACATGCTCACGGACGAGCTGCACGTCACCGACGCCGCGCGCGACGTGGCCGACGCGACCCTGCGCCCGGCGGTGCCGCCGCCCGTACGCCCCGCGTTCGAGGCGCTGAACATGGTGACGATCGGGCTGCTGCCGCCGGCGCTGCGCGCCGACTACGGCTTCGACTGGGGCCCGCGCCGCGAGCGCATGCTCAACGCCTCGACGGGCGCCGTCCGGCGCCTTCTGCCGCTGCTGCCTTCGCTGGTGCGCGAGTTCCCGCCGGCGCGTGCGGCAAGGCGCGCGCAAACGCCAGTACACCGGTAAACTGTTACTCGAACATCCGGCGTGTCGAGGCCGCGATCGGTCAGGTCACGCGCGCGCGAGGACGATGGGGTCGCTGTGAGTGCCGTTCCTGACACCAGACGCCTGCTCGACGTGATCGAGTTCCAGAACGAGATCGCCCGCACGCGCCTGGACCTGCGCGCCGTCATGCAGCGGGTGGCCGAGCGCGCCGAGGCGCTGACCGCGGCGGCCGGCGCCGTGGTCGAGCTCGCCGAGGCGGAGGACATGGTCTACCGGGCGGCGACCGGCACCGCGGCCGAGCACATCGGCCTGCGCCTGCGCCGCGCCACCAGCCTCTCGGGGATGTGCGTCGCGCTCAACGAGGTGCTGTGCTGCCACGACACCGAGAACGACTCGCGCGTCGACCGCGACGCGTGCCGGCGCGTGGGGGTGGGCTCGATGATCTGCGTCCCGCTCGTGCACGACGGCATCGCGGTCGGCGTGCTCAAGGTGATGGCGCCGAGCCCGAACTCCTTCGGCGACGAGGACGTCGAGACGCTGCGCCTGCTGAGCGGCCTCGTCGCGGCGCACCTGACCCACGCCGAGGCGTACGAGGCGATCTCGCGCGAGAGCAGGATCGATGCGCTGACCGGGCTGGCCAACCGCCGCGCCTACGACGAGCGGCTGAGCGCCGAGGTCGAGCGCGCGTTCCGCAACGACGCTCCGCTGAGCCTGTGCCTGTTCGACCTCGACGGCTTCAAGGGGGTCAACGACTCGCTCGGCCACATGGCCGGCGACGCGGTGCTGGTCGCGGTCGCGCGCATCCTGCGCGGGACGCGCTCCATCGACGATGCCTTCCGCATCGGCGGCGACGAGTTCGCGCTCGTGCTGCGCGACACCGACCTGGACGCCGCGCGGATCGTGGTGCGGCGGGTGCAGGACGCGATGCACGCCAAGCGCCTGGGCGGCGGCATCGTGACCGCCTCGGCCGGGGTCGCGCAGGCCGACGACGACACGCCGGCCTCGCTGCACGCCTCGGCCGACGCGAGGCTGTACGCGGCCAAGCAGCATCTCGCCGTCGTGGGCTGAGACCGTCCGTCAGGCGCCGGCCCGCTCGGCGCTGCGCAGCCCGCGCAGGCCCCACACCCCGAAGGCCAGGATCAGCCCGATGACGACCGCGAAGGCGAGCACGAGATGCTCGGGCTGGCCGGCGACCAGGGAGCGCCCGGCTTCCAGCAGCGCGGTGAGCGGGTTGACCGAGGCCACGCCGTGTATCCAGCCCGAGAGCAGGGCGAGCGGTACGTAGACCGGCGCGAGGAACAGCGTCAGGAAGACCGGGATCTGCATCGCGGGACCCGCCTGCATCGTCCGCAGGCGCATGGCGACCCCCGCCGCGAACAACAGCGCGGCGACGTTGAGGAGCAGCGCGAGCGTGTAGAGGGCGACGAGCTGGACGCCGCCGCCGTCGACGTTCATCCCCACCGCCACCGCGACCGTCGTGATGAGCACGAGCACGAAGATCGCCCGCACGAAGGCCGATATGGCGTAGCCGAGCAGGATCCCCTCGCGGCGTGGCGCGCTGAGGAACAGGCGGCGCGCGAAGCCGGTCTCGAAGTCGCGCGCGATCGAGAAGCCGGTGAATACTCCTCCGAACGCCGCCGACTGGCACACGACGAACACGAACTGGAAGGCCGTGTAGCCCGGGGCGAAGTCGAAGCCGGGGACGTTCGAGATCCGCGACAGGCCGCCGGCGAAGGCGGTGAAGAAGAACAGCGGGAAGATGACCCCCGGGAGCACGAGCGCCGGGTTGAGGAAGAAGTTGTGCAGGTTGCGCCAGGCGACGGCGCGAGCGGTGGTGAGCACGCCAGCGCTCATGCGCGCGCCATCCTCGTGCGCAGCGCGGCCGAGCTGGCGGCCAGCGCGAGGGCGGCGATCGTCGCGGCGCAGCCGAAGCCGGCGATCAGGGCGTGCGCGTCCCAGCCCTCGATCAGCAGGCTGCGAACTCCTTCGAGCAGGTAGGAGACCGGGTTCCAGGTCGCGACGGTTCGGAACCAGTCGATCTGGATCAGATTGCGCGGAAGCGACATCGAGGAGAGGAAGAGCAACACGAAGAGCAGCGGGAAGAGCCCCTGGACGGCCTCGCCCGAGCCCGTCCGCAGCGCCATCGCGGCCCCGATCGCGCCGAAGCCCAGCGTGATCAGCATTGACAGCGCGAGGATCACGAGCGCGCCGCCCACGCCCGCCTTCAGGTTGGCGCCGGCGATCAGCCCGACGGAGAGGAAGGTCGCGGCCTGCACGAGCCCGAGCGCGAGCGCGCCCGAGAGCTGGCCCAGCAGCAGCCAGGTGCGCCGCAGCGGCGTGAGCGAGAGCCGGCTGAGGAAGCCCGTCTCGATGTCGGTGGCGACGTTGGTGCCGGTGCTCATGGCCGCGAACAGCGCGCCCTGCATGAACGTGATCGCGAGCGCGAAGGTCAGATACGAGTTGGTGGGGAAGCCCGGGATGTGAGTGGCCGCGTTCAGCCCGCCGCTGTTTACCGCCAGCAGCAGCAGGGGAAAGCCGACGGCCGGGACGATCATCGCCGGCTGGCGCAGCGTGCGGGTGACCGAGCGACGCGCGACGGCGGCGACCTGCGTGACGGCTGGGCTGATCACGCCGGGACCCGCTCCGCCTGCGGCTCGGAGTTCTCGGCCGCTCCCTCGAGGCGATGCCCGGTCTTGGCGATGAAGACGTCGTCGAGGCTGGGCTCGTGGAGCTGGAGGTGGGCGATCTTGAGCCCGGCGGCGTCGAGCGCGCGCACGATCTCGGCGAGGTCGTCACCGTTGTCGAAGCGCACCGCCACCGCCTCCGAGGAAGCGGGCACGCGGGCTCCGAAGCGGCTGAGCACCTCCTCGAGCGCGCCGCGATCGGCGGGATCGGCGGGGGCGACCTCGACCGCCGCGCGGCCGATCTCGTCCTTCAGCGCCTCCGGGGTGCCCTCGGCGACGATCCGGCCCTCGTCGATGATCCCGACGCGGTCGGCGAGCACGTCCGCCTCCTCCAGGTACTGCGTGGTGAGGAAGATCGTCACGCCGTCATCGGCGGCCAGCCGGCCCACCTCGTCCCACAGCGCCGTCCGGCTCTGGACGTCGAGGCCGGTCGTGGGCTCGTCGAGGAACAGGATCGAGGGCCGGTGCACGAGTGCGAGCGCCAGGTCCAGGCGCCGCTTCATTCCGCCCGAGTAGCCGCCCACGCGGCGGTCGGCGGCCTCGGTCAGCCCGACGCGCTCGAGCAGCTCGTCGCCGCGGGCGCGGCGCTCGGCACGGCTGGAGCCGTGCAGCGCGCCCTGTAGCGACGTGTGCTCGCGCCCGGTGAGGAACGGATCGAGCGCCGCCTCCTGGAGCGCGGCGCCGATCGACGCGCGCACCTGCGGGCCCTCGCGCACGACGTCGTACCCGCCGACGCGGGCGGTCCCGGAGGTAGGCGGGAGCAGCGTCGTGAGCATGAGCACGGTGGTCGACTTGCCGGCGCCGTTGGGGCCCAGGAAGCCGTAGATCTCGCCGGGGGCGACTGCGAGGTCGATGGCGTCGACTGCCCGCGGGCCCTTCTTGAACTCCCGGGTGAGGCGCTCGACCTCGATGCTGTTGGTCGCGGTCATGAAAGCGAGCGTAGCCCGAAGGTTGAGCTTGTCAAGCTTTTACTTTCTCCACTATCATTCGAGGCGTGGCCGCCACGGTCGCACCACCCAACTCGAGCCCCGCCGAGCCCGCCGCAGTTCCCACTCGGCGCGGCACCGATCGTGCTGCGCCCTCTCGCCGGCGAACCGACCCCGCCGCCGAGGCGTGGGACGCGATGAGCAAGATCTTCATGGCGACCCGCGGGCGAATGCTGGCCACGGCGCGCGAGCTCGACCTCTCGCCGCCCCAGATCATCGCGCTGCGCTTCCTGCACGACGGCAAGCCGATGGGTGAGCTCGCCGAGGTCATGCACTGCGACAACTCCAACGTGACCGGGATCGTCGATCGCCTGGAGCAGCGCGGGCTGCTCGAGCGACGCCCGGCCGAGCACGATCGCCGCGTCAAGCTGCTCGTCCTAACCGCCGAAGGGGCGCGCGTGCGCGAGGAGCTCGAGCGGCGCATGGGCGAGCCTCCGCCCGGGATCGCCGCCCTGCCGCGCGCCGAGCAGCGCGCGCTGCGCAACGTACTGCGGCGCGCGCTCGCTCTCCAGTAGCCACCACGGTGTCGGCGCTCGAGCGGCTGAGCGCGGAGGACACGCGCATCCTGCGGCTCGAGTCCGAGCGCATCGCGGGGCACACGTGCAAGGTGATGGTCCTGCGCGAGCAGCGCGACACCGAGGCGGTGCGCGCGCACCTCGCCCCGCGGGTGAGCCGCGCGCCCGGGCTCACCCGGCGCCTGGTGCCCACGCCGCTCGGCGTGGCCAACCCGGTGTGGGTGCACGACGAGCGCTTCGAGCTCGCGCGTCACGTGCGGCGGGCGACCGCCTCCCGACCCGTGGGCCGCGCGCACCTTCGCGCGCTCGTGGCCGAGGCGCTGGAGCGGCGCCTTCCCCGCGACCGTCCCTTGTGGTCGATCGACGTGGTCGAGCGTCTCGCCGGTGGAGGCTCCGCGCTGATCTGGCTCATGCACCACGCGGCCGCCGACGGCGCGAGCTGCATGCGGATCGCCGAGGAGGTCCTGTGGGACGAGCGGCCCGAGGCCGGGGGGCCGACCGGCGCCGCCGACGACCCCTCTGCGACGCGGCTGCTCGCGGCCGGCCCGGGCGGCGCGCGCGGACGCGCCGCCGCCCCGTCCCCGGCGCGGCTGCTCGCGGACGGTCTCGCGGACCGGGCGCGCGGGGTCGGGAGCGCGGGTGCGGGCGCGGCCCGGACGGCCGCCTCGCCCGCGCGGCTGCGGCGGGCGGCGACCGAGCTCGGGCGGATGCCGGGGACGGTGCGCCGCGAGCTCGCGCCGCTGCGGGCCGCCTCGCCGTTCGACCGCCCGATCGGCCCTCATCGCGCCGTGGCCTTCACCGCGCGCCCGCTCGGCGACCTGCGCCGGATCGAGCACGCGCTGGAAGGACGCGTGACCGTCAACGACGTGCTGCTCGCCATCGTCGGGCAGGGCGTGGGAGCGTGGCTGCGCGCGCACGGGCAGGCGATTGACGCGATGAGGGCGAAGGTGCCGGTCAGCATGCATCCGGCCCACGAGCAGCCGGATGCACTGGGCAACCGCGACTCGTTCCTGTTCGTCGACCTCGCGACGGCGCAGCCCGACCCGGTCGCGCAGCTGCGGGCCATCAACGAGGAGACGGCACGGCGCAAGGCGCTACACGACCCGGCTTCGCTCTACGCGTTGCTCAACGACCTGACCCACGTCGCCGCGCCGCTAGCGCGAGCCGCGTCGCAGCTGGCCTCGAGCCCGCGCGCCTTCACCTTCACGGTCTCCAACGTGCGCGGCCCCGCACAGCCTGTGGCGGTAGCGGGCGCACGGGTCGCCGAGCTGTGGTCACTGGCCGAGGTCGCGCCCCGGCACGCGCTGCGCCTCGCGGGAGTCTCGCTGGCCGGTGACTTCGGCATCGGGATCACCACCGACCCGTCGATAGCGCCCGACGTGGCCGGCCTCGCCGCCGCGATCGAGCGGGCCGGAGACGAGCTGCTCGAGGCGGTCGGCGCGCGCTAGGCGACCAGCTCCGTCAGCCGCGGGCGCCACTGGGCCAGCAGGCCGTCGAGGCCGAGCGCGTCGGTCTGGGCCAGTGCCGCGGCGGCGCGCTCGCGGGCCGTGGGGTCGCCCAGGCGCGCAAGCAGTGCGGCGTGATGTAGGGCGGTGCGGGCGCCGAAGGCGCCGGCGTCCATGCGCTCGTTGCCGGCCAGGGCGTCCCGGTACAGCGCGAGCGCTTCGTCCGTCCTCCCCAGCAGGTCCGCCAGGCGGGCCAGGTAGTGGCTCGCATGACCCCACGTGCCCAGCGCGCGCATGCTGACGGTGTTGCGGTCGGCGAACGGCTCGAGGCGCGCGCGGACGCTCGCTCCGAGCTCGCGCTCGCCGAGCAGCGCGCAGGCCTCGCCGAGCTCGGCGAGCAGCGAGAGCAGGTTCGCGTCGAGCGGCAGCCGGGCGACACCGTGGTCGGCGATCGGCGCGAGCGCTGCGCGCGCCGCGTCGAGCTCGCCGCGCTCGGCGCGCAGCCAGGCCAGCGACGAGCGCCAGGCGAGGCCGGTCACCGGGTGGGCGGTCCGTGCCTCGACGAACGAGAGGTCCAGCGCGTGGTAATCCCCTCGCGCGAGGTGACCGAACATGCGGGTCGCCTCGAGCACGATGCCGGCGTTCTCGTCCTGCGCCGCCACGCCGATCTCGTAGGCCTCCTGCCCGAAGCGCCCGAAGTCCTCGAGGCGTCCGGCGGCCAGCGCCCGCATGGCCCGCCACGCGGGCGCGTACCAGCGGTAGGCCGGCAGGCGGAGCTCGTCGGCCAGCGCCTCGTGGCGGGCGGCCTCGGCGTCGAACGCTGCGATGTCGCCCAGCTCGCCGAGGTCGGTGACGAGCCAGTTGCGGGCTTGGAGCTCGGCCTCGCGCTCGCCGGTCCGGACGCCGACCTCGATCGCCTCGCGCGCGATGTCCAGGCGCTGCTCGAGGTGCTCCGGGTCCCACAGCGCCACGTGACGGGCGTTGAGCGCGGCGAGCAGCGCGGACGCGTCGCCCGCCTCGCGCGCGACGGCCACGGCCTCCGCGCTCAGCGCCTCGCGCACGCCCGGGTCGGGGTCGTAGTAGCGCTCTATCGCGAGCCTCGCCAGCAGCCGCGCGCGGGCCGGATCGCCGCCGTCGCTGCATGCCGCGAGCGCCCGCTCCAGCAGCGCGACGGTCTCCTCGTCGGGGGCGAAGACCTGCACGCCCACGCCCCCGAAGCCGAGCGCCGCGCGCGCGAGCGCGTCGGCGTCGCCGCGCTCCGCGGCCGGCACGGCGGCGGCCCGGAACGCCACGCGGCCTGCGTCGCGCTCGCCGCTGCGCATGCGCGCCTCGCCCAGGCCCTCGAGGAGCTCGCCGCGCAGCGAGCCGGCGGAGGCGTCGCCGGCGTCCTCTAGCTCGAGCGCCTGCAGCGCGCGCTCGTAGTGCGCCGCCGCCTCCTCCCACGCGAGCTGCGCGTCGGCGCGCTGCGCCGCGGCGCGGGCGGCCCGAACCGCGCGCCGCGCGTCGCCGCCCGGCGCGGCCTGGAACAGATGGTGGGCGAGCTCGGCGAGGTACCGGTCGTCGCGGCGCGCGGAGCCCGCCTCGAGCGCGTCCGCGACCCGCCCGTGGAGCCGCACGCGGCGCGCCACGGTCAGCTCGTCGTACAGCGTGTCGCGGATCAGCGCGTGTGAGAACTCGTAATGCCCCGGCTCCTCGGGCGCTTCGCGCACCAGGCCGGCGGCCACCGCCTCGTCGAGCGCGTCGAGGACTCCCTCGCCGCCGCCGGGCGAGAGCGCCTCTAGCACCGCGGGGTCAAAGCTGCGGCCCACCACGGCGGCGAGCCGCAGCAGCTCGTCGGTCGCGGGCGCAAGGCGGTCCAGGCGCCGGCCCACGACCTCGCGCACTCCCTCGGGGATCCCGGTGCGCGCGCCCGTCCCGGTCTCGGCCAGGTGGTTGGCCAGCTCCTCGATGAAGAACGGGTTGCCGCCGGTCTCGAGCTGGACCTCGTCGATCAGCGCGGGGTGGCCCTCGGTGCCCATGCGCTCCCGCAGCAGGGCCGCCGTGGCGTCGCGCTCGAGGCCCCGCAGCGCCACCCGCCCGGCCAGCCGCTCGCGGCGCAGGTCGGCCAGCGCGTGGGCGAGCGGATGGGTGCGGGCCAGCTCGGTCTCGCGGTAGGCGCCGGCCAGCAGCACGCGCGCCGGTCCCGCCTGGCGAGCGAGGTGCGCGAGCAGCAGCAAGGTCGGCGTGTCGGCCCAGTGCAGGTCGTCGAGTACTACGAGCATCGGCCAGCGCGAGGACCCCGAGCGCAGCAGCGCGGCCACGGCCTCGAACAGCCGGTAGCGCGCGCCGTCGGTGCTCTGCGGAGGCGCCGGCGCGAGCCGCGGCAGCAGCCGGGCGAGCTCGTCCGCACCTGGTCCGGCCTCTGCCGCCAGGCGGCCGGGGTCGCCGGCCGCGACGTAGGCGTCGAGTGCCTCGACGAAGGGCTGGTACGGGATCAGCGTCTCCTCGGTGCAGCGCCCGAACAGCACCGCGGCACCGTCGTCTTCGGCGGCGGCGCGTGCCAGCTCGGCAAGCAGCCGCGTCTTGCCGATCCCCGGCTCGCCGGCGACGAGCACGAGGCCGGGATCGCCGCCGAGGGCGCACTCCCATGCCGCGCGCAGCCCGACGGCTGGCTCGTCGCGGCCCACGAACGCACTCGCCGGCGCGCGGCCGAGCAGGGCCGGCGAGACGGGCGGCGGCCAGTCCGCGCCCGCGGCGTCGGGCATTTCGGTCATAGGGGCGCCAGTCACCGTCACGGCGGGCCCCTCGCCCGCCCGAATGCGCTCGACCAGCGCGCGCGTCTGTGCGGAGGGGGCGACCCGGAGCTCCTCGCGCAGCCGCTGCTGCAGGCGGCTGTAGGCGAACAGCGCGGCGCCGCGGTCACCCGACGCCGCGAGCCTGCGGATCAGCTCGCGGTGGGCGGCTTCTGACAGCGGATCGGCCGCGACCCGCTCGCGGCTCAGGCTCAGCGCCCGGTCGAGGTTGCCCGCGTCCTCGGCCAGCACCGCGGCGCGCGCGAGCACCTCGGCGACGAGTGCGCGGTGGACGTCGCGCGCCTCGTAGACCCAGTCGCCGTCCAGACCGGCGAGGAGCTCGCCGCGCCGCAGGGCCAGCGCCTCCTCGAGCCGTCCCTGCCCGGCGAGCTCCTCGAAGGCGAGCGCGTCGACCCACAGCTCGGCGTCGCGCGCGAAGCCGACCTTCTCGCGCGAAGCGCTGAGCTCGCGCGCCCCTTCGCCGAGCGCCGGGCGCAGGGCGGAGAGGGCCGCGCGCAGGCTCGCCCGCGCGCTCTCCTCGAGCACGTCGGGCCAGAAGCGACCCGCGACCTCAGAGCGCGGGTGCAATCCCGGGTTGAGCGCCAGCCAGGCGAGCAGCGCGCGGCCGCCGCGCCCCTTGGGCGGATCCAGCCTGCTCCCCCCGGCTTCGAGCTCGAGCTCGCCGAGCACGCGCACACGCAGCATGGCGAAACCCTACGCGCGCCGAGCGGCCGGGCGAGCCGCCGCAGGCGGGCGGGTCTCCCGCGAGGCTTGCCCCGGCGTTGCGCCCGGCGCCGGTGCGGAGCTCCTTGCTCACTCGCTTTTGCGCGTGATTTGCGATCTGTTTGCGGGCGGAGGAGATCGTGCCTCCATGGCCCGCTACCGCTCGATCCTCGGCGCCCCCGGAGCCAAGCGCCTGCTCGGCTCCTCGGTCGTCGCCCGGCTGCCGATCGCGATGATGTACCTCGCCGTAGTCCTGCTCGTGCTCGAGGCTTCGGGCTCGGCGGCGCTCGCGGGCCTGTGCGTCGGCGCGTTCGGGCTCGTCGAGGGCATCGGCTCGCCGCTGCAGGGGCGGCTCATCGACCGCTTCGGCCAGGGGCGCGTGCTCGGCCCCGCGGCGATCGCCTACGCGGCGGCGCTCGCCGGGCTGGCGGGCGCGTCGGAGGCGGGCGCGCCGGACTGGACGCTGGTCGTGCTGTGCGCGGTGAGCGGCGCCGCCTACCCGGTCGTCGCCAGCGCGATGCGCGCGCTGTGGCCGGCGCTCGTGGCCGGCGAGGCCGAGCTGCCCACCGCGTACGCGTTGGAGAGCGTGCTCCAGAGCGCGACCTGGCTGCTCGGCCCGCTGCTCGTCGCCGTGCTCGTCGCGGTGGCCTCGCCGCTCGCCGGAGTGCTCGGGACCGCGCTGCTGGCCGCCGTCGGCACGCTGGCCTTCGTCTCCTCGCCGGTGTCGCGGGCCTGGCGGCCGGCCGGGCAGGTCCGCCGTGGCGCGCTCGGCGCGCTGGCGTCGCCCGGCGTGCGCACGGTGGTGGCGGGAACGTTCGCGGTCGGGGTCGCCGGCGGGGGCTTCGACGTTGGCTGCCCTGCTTTCGCCGCCGCCGCCGGATCGCCGGCGCTCGGCGGCGTGCTGCTCGGCGCCGCCGCGGGGGGCGCGGTGGTCGGCGGCGCGCTCTACGGCGGCTGGGGCGCGGCCCGGGCGAGCCGCGACTACGGCGTGGCGGCGGCGCTGCTCGCGCTCGCCACCGCACCGGCGATCCTGGGCGGGAGCCCCTGGCTGGTGGGCTTCTGGCTGTTCGTCGCCGGCCTCGCGCTCGCGCCGATGCTCGGCTGCGGCTACCGCCTCGTCGACCGGCTCGCGCCGCAGGGCATGGCGACCGAGGCCTTCGCCTGGACCAGCACCGCGTTCGGCGCCGGCGAGGCGCTCGGCTGCCCGCTCGCCGGATCGCTCATCGACGCGCGTGGCGCGACGGCCGCGTTCGCGCTGTCGGTCGCCGCGGCCGCGAGCGGGGCGCTGGCCATCGTGCTGCGCCGCCGCACGCTCGCCCCCTCCACGTCCGACACGGGGCCCGGACTTCGCTCCACGACCACTCCACAACCACAGGAGGCATGAGATGCCCGCATACGGATGGGACGACCTACCCAGCCTGCTCGACGAGCCCGCGATCGGCGAGGGCCGCGCGGTCGAGGCCGGGGGGATGATGGTCCAGCGCGAGCGCTGGAAGGCCGGCGCGGACGCGACCGAGGTGTTCAAGGGGCTGCCCGGCGACGCGTGCCAGTCGCCGCACTGGGGGCACATCCTCGACGGCGCGATGAAGGTCAAGACCGAGGACGGCGTGGAGGAGTACCGCGCGGGCGAGTCGTACTACCTCGAGCCCGGCCACGTCCCGTTCTTCGAGGTCGACTGCGAGCTGGTCGAGTTCTCGCCGGCCGAGGAGTACGCGCGCACGATGGAGCACGCCGACCGCCGCATGCGCGAGCTGATGGGCACCTGAGGGCGGACACGACCCGCGCTCGCCCCGTAGGCTGGGCGCCATGCCCGCCGGTGCCGTTGCTCGGGCCGCCCTCGCCGCGCTTGCCCTCGTCGCCGCGCCCGTGCTCGTGCTGCCCGTGCGGGCCTCGGCCTCGGGCCGCACGCCGATCGTGTTCTTCCCGGGCTCGGGCACGACCCGGCTGAAGGTCGTAATCAACGGCCAGTCGGCCGCCCCGGGCTGCCCGCGCTCGGGCACCTTCGAGGACGGGGTCGGCACCGCAGCGTCAGCCGCATTCACGCAGTCCTGCCGCAACCGCCTGCTGACGCTCCGCTACGACGCGCTCAAAAGCCGATGGCCAGGCGTTTCTCGGCCCAGCCCGGGCGTGCGGGTGAAGGTCGCCGACGTACGGGCGCGCGTCCAGCGCCCCGCTCTACGAGGGGCTGTACCGCGCCCTCGAAAACGCGGGCTACGTGCGCGACGCCGACTTCGCGTAGCGGGGTACAACTGGCGCCTGACGCCGGACATGGACGGCTTTCTCGCGCGCACGAAGCGTCTGATCGAGCGCACGTACCGGGCGAACGGCAAGCGCCCCGTGCAGCTCGTCGGCCACTCCAACGGACCGCTGTACGCGCAGTACCTGCTGACTCACAGCTCGCGGGCGTGGAAGGACACCTACATCCACGGCTTCACCTCGATCGCCGGCAACTTCCCGGGTCAGGGGGCCGGCCTACCTCCCGTTCTTCAGCGGGCAGAACGTTAACGACTCCACGGCCGGGGAGCGCCGAAGACGCCAAGACCAGCGCGCGACTGTGGCGAAGCTCGCCGGCGAGCTACATGAGCGCCGCAGACCCGGACGTTTTCGGCGGCCGCGAGGTCGTCATCGAGGACGCGTCCAGCGGCCGGCGCTACACGCCCAAGGACTACCGTCGCATGCTCGCCGCCGCCGGCCTGAAGCGCGCGCTCGAGATCGCCGACTACTACATCGGCTTCATCCGCTTCCGCGACCGCGCGCACTTCCCGAACGTCGACGTCTACGCCGAGATCGGCTCGGGGCTGCCGACGCTCGTGGGCGCCGTGCTGCCCAGCCTGACGCCGGGCCAGGTGCTCGACCCGGCCAGCGCGCAGTTCCTCACCGGCGACGGCGACGCCAACCAGGAGGACATCACCAACAAGTCCGTCCGCGCTTGGCGCGCCATGCGGTGCTACCGGTTCCGCTTCCGCGAGAACCCGGGCGTCGAGCACCTGTCGCTCACACGCAGCCCGGCCGTGGTCGGCCGCCTGGTCGCCGACGCGGCGCGCCCGCGCTCCCGCTGCG
The DNA here is from genome assembly GCA_963797015.1 of uncultured Actinomycetes bacterium. Classification (GTDB taxonomy): domain Bacteria; phylum Actinomycetota; class Thermoleophilia; order Solirubrobacterales; family Solirubrobacteraceae; genus JBBPZA01. The sequence goes on from CAWCNV010000003.1 coordinate 354,956, forward strand.
GCTGAGCGGCCGCCGCGCGGATAGCATCGCGCCGTGCCTGCCCGAGAGGCCGTCGATCTCGTCCCGCTCTTCTCCCGTCTGAGCACCCGCGACCGGCGGCGGATCGCCCAGTGCATGCGCGAGCGCGCCTTCGAGCCCGGCGAGGCGCTGGTGGCCGAGGGCGAGGGCGGGATCGCCTTCTTCGTCATCGAGGAGGGCGAGGTGGAGGTCTCGGTGGGCGGCCGCCGCGTCCGCACGCTGGGGCCTGGCGACTATTTCGGCGAGATGGCGCTCATCGACGACGACGCGCGGACGGCAAGCGTCACCGGCCGCACCGGCGGGCGCTGCCACGGCATCACGGCGTGGGAGTTCCGCGCGCTCGTGAAGTCCAACGCGGACATCGCCTGGCAGCTCATGCGGACGCTGGTGGAGCGCGTGCGCGAGACGGCGGCTGTTCGAGACCAGGCGAGAGGTGACCTGCCGCCCGCGTGAGACCCGCGCGGCGCCGTCCTGGTGCCAGGCGCCGGCCACCGACGGCTCCGCTCTGCGCAGCCTCGTCCTCTAGGCGCGCAGCTCGATCGGCGCGTCCTCGAAGTGGGTGATGCGGGCCAGCTCTGAGACGCGCTCGACGATCTCCTCGCGCGTCAGGGTCTGGACGCGCTCGGTGCCGAACTGCTCGACGTTGTAGGACGCGATCGCGGTCCCGTAGGCCATCGCCCGGCGCAGGAGCTGCCCCGCCGGCTCCTCGCCAGGGTGGGCAGCCAGGTAGCCCATGAACCCACCGGCGAACGAGTCTCCGGCGCCCGTGGGATCGATGACGCTCTCCATCGGGTAGGCGGGCAGGGCGAAGAAGCCGTCGGAGCTGACCAGCGCCGCGCCGTAGTGGCCCTGCTTCGCGACGACCACGCGCGGACCGAGCTCCATCACCTTGCGCGCGGCGGCGATCAGGTTCGGCTGGTCGGTGAGCATGCGCAGCTCGTCGTCGTTGAGCATCAGGCAGTCGACGCCGCGGATCGTCTCGAGCAGCGAGTCGCGCGCGATCTCGATCCACAGGTTCATCGAGTCCATCGCCACGAAGCGGGCGCCGGTGCACTGCTCGCGCACCTCGCGCTGGAGGTCGGGCTGGATGTTGGCCAGGAAGAGGAGGTCGGCCGCGCGCGAGGCGTCGGAAAGCTTGGGCTCGAAGTCGCCGAAGACGTTGAGCTGGGTGTCGTGGGTGTGGCGCACGTTGACGTCGTACTCGTACTCGCCGGCCCAGAAGAAGGTCCGGCCGCCCGCGACGTGCTCGATGTCGGCGGTGTTGACGCCGCGCGCGTGCAGGACGTCGTACTCGGACTCGCCGAAGTCGTCGCCCACCGGGCCGACGACCCGCACGTCGTCGAAGAACGAGGCGGCGAGCGCGAAGTGCACGGCCGAGCCGCCGAGCATGCGCTCGCGCTCCCCCCAGGGGGTCTTGACCGCATCGAACGCGATCGAGCCGACGACCGTGACGCTCATGGCGGCGCGGAGGGTAGCGGTCGCCGAAACTTCACACGTCCCCCCGCGGCCCGGATACGCTCCGGGTGGTGCGTCGCGCACGTCCACGCTGGATCGTGGGTCTGCTCGCCCTGGCGATGGCGATCGGGGTGGCGGTTGCGATCGCGGCAACGAGCGGCGACGACGGGATCGGGCCTAAGACCGGACGCCAGGTCAACGGGCGCGTGCTCAAGCCGCTGGGCACGCTGGTCAAGCTCGGCAACTTCCCCACCGGCGCCGCGGTCACCCCCGACGGCCGCTACTACTGGACGGTCTCGACCGGCCGCGGGCGCAACGACATCCGGATCGTCTCGGTGGCGCAGCGCAGGGTCGTCCAGGTCGTGCCGATCCCCGGCGCCTCGGGCGGGATCGTGATGGACCCGGTGCGTAAGCGCGCCTACGTGTCCGGCGTCGCCGACTCCGACAAGGCCGACCAGGAGCGCCCGGGGCTGCCGGGCCGCGGAGGCGACGTCGTCCACGTGTTCTCGTACTCGTCGCGGACCGGCAAGGCGCGCTTCCGCTACCTGATTCCGACTCCGCCGCCCGCCGACGCGCCGCTGCCCCAGAACTTCCCGCCCACGAACACGCTGCGCGTCGCGTGGCCCGACCGGCTCGCGATCGCGCGTGACGGCTCGCGGCTGCTCGTGCCGCTGAACCTGGGCGACGCGGCGGCGATTGTGGACCTGAAGACGCGCTCGGTGCGGAACGTAAAGACCGGGAGCTACCCGTACGGCGCGGCGATCCTGCGCGACGGCAAGACCGGCCTCGTCTCCAACGAGGCGACGGGCACGGTATCGGTCATCGACCTGCAGGCCGCCACGAAGCTCAAGGACATCCAGGTCGGTCCCAAGCTGTCGCACCCCGAGGCCATCACGGTCGATCCGCGCGGCGACCGCGCCTACGTCGCGGTGACGAACTCCGACCAGGTGGCGGTGATCGACGCGTCCAAGCTGAGGGTCGAGCGCACTCTGTCGGTGGGCCGGCCCGAGGGCCTGGGCGTCGCGCCCGTCGCCCTCGCGGTGACCCCCGACGGCCGCTCGCTGCTGGTGGCCGAGGCCGGCGCGGACGAGCTCGCGGTGTTCCGGCTGCCGCGCCGCGGGCCGGAGGCCAGCGCGCGCGCGCAGGCGCGCGCGCGTGCCGTGCTGTCGGGGGAGGTGCGGCGCGCGGCGGCGAGCCGCGGGCTCGCCGCGGGGGAGGGCGGAGAAGCGGACGAGCAGGGGGCGGGCGCGCGGCCGGCGAGCGCCGGCTTCGACCTCGTCGGGCGCATTCCCGTCGCCTCCTATCCGACCGACGTCGAGGTGACGCGGGCGACCCGGCGCATGCCGTCGCAGCTGCTGTGGACGTCCGGCAAGGGGCTCGGTGTCGGCCCCAACCCGCGCGGGCCCGATCCCACGCGCATCAACGACAACAACGCCAACAGCTACCGCTATCTCCCGGCGATCGTCACCGGGCGCGCAGGACTGACCCCGCTGCCCACCTACGGGGCCGTCCGGCGCCTCACCCCCGTCGCGTCGCGCGCGCTGCGGCCCGACAATCGCGAGCGCGCGCCGGCCGGCACGCCGCTGCGCGCGGGCGGTCCGATCAAGTACGTCTTCTACGTGGTGCGCGAGAACCGCACCTACGACCAGGTGCTGGGCGACGAGTCGCGCGGCGACGGCGACCCCAAGCTCTCGATCTTCGGGCGCAAGGTGACGCCGAACATGCACGCGCTGGTCGAGCGCTTCGGGGTGCTGGACCGGGTGTTCGCGAACTCCGAGGCCTCGATCGACGGCCACTTCTGGACCTCGGCCGCGAAGGTCTCGGACTACGTGAACAAGAACTGGTTCCAGAACTACGCGGGCCGCAACCGCCCCTACGACTTCGGCGTCTACGAGGTCACGTGGCCGGCGAAGGGCTTCCTGTTCGACCAGGCCGAGCGCCAGGGCATCTCTTACTTCAACTACGGCGAGGCGGTCGCGGGCGTGGTGCCGCTGTTCCCGGACAAGGACCGCACGCCGGATACCTTCGACCAGGTCAAGCGCAAGTTCAATAAGTCGGACCTGGGCAACCCGGTCGGCTGCTACCCCAATGACGCCTACATCGCCCGCAACTCGCTCTCGGGCAACGAGGTGTGGGACTCGACGCCCCCGGGCACGGGCGCCGAGCCGAAGGCCGAGTCGCGCTTCGACTGCTTCAAGCAGCTCTTCTCCAAGCAGCTCGCGGCGGGCGAGGTGCCGCGCTTCAACTACCTGACGCTCACCAGCGACCACACGCGCGGCGCGTCGGCCGGCGAGCGCACCCCGCGCGCCATGGTGGCCGAGAACGACTACGCCCTGGGGCAGGTCGTGGACCTCATCTCAAAGTCGCCGATCTGGAAGCAGTCCGCGATCTTCGTGGTGGAGGACGACTCTCAGGACGGCGCCGACCACGTCGACGCGCATCGCATCCCAGCGGCGGTGATCAGCCCCTACGCGCGCCGAGGCGGGGTCGTCTCGACGCGCTACGACTTCCTCTCGGTGATCCGCTCGATGGAGCTGATCCTCGGCATGAGGCCGCTCGGCCTCTTCGACCGCCTCGCGACGCCGATGTACGACGCGTTCACCTCCAAGCCCCGCAACACGGAGCCCTTCAGCGTGCTGGCCCCGACCTGGCCGATCAACGAGCGCAACCCGTCCACGGGCGCCAACGCCCGGCGCTCGGCCGGCCTCGACTTCTCGACGCTCGATCAGGTGCCCCAGCGCACGCTGGACCGGATCCTGTGGAAGTCGGTCAAGGGCGAGACGGCGGTACCCCCGCCGCCGGGGCCGAACGCGGTCCCGGGGGGGTAGGGGAGCGGATCCGCCTGGAGCCCTGCTCGGTCGGGTGCTGCAGGTCCGGCCTCGCGAACGGCGGGCGACGAAGGGGAGGAGCCCGGAGCGCAACGGGGCAGAAAGCGGGCGTCCGGGCGTTCTGAGCCGAGTTATCGACCGTATAGGTACACAAGTCGACTCAGAACGGAAATCGCCGCCCTCCCGCGCTCCGTCCCTATCCCTCGTCGACTGCCGTTCGAGAAGCCACTCCCGAAGGCGGACGGCCGCGCGCCTACGCCGCCGTGCGGCCCGCCCACACCGCGGGCTCGCGGTCTGCCCACGGGCGGGCCTCCTCGAGCTGGGCGGCCACGCGGAGCAGGACGTCCTCGCCGCCGTACGGGCCCACGAGCTGGGCGCCGATCGGCAGGCCGTCGTCGTTCCAGTGCAGCGGCAGCGAGATCGCGGGCTGGCCCGTGAGGTTGGCCGCGGCGGTGAAGGACGCGACCGGCGTCGAGCGGGCGAGTGGCGCGAGCGGGTTCTCGGGGTCGGATGCGTACTCGCCGATGCGCGTCGGCGGCTCGCCGAGCGTGGGGGTGAGCAGCAGGTCGAAGCGGTCGTGCCAGCGGGCCGCCGCCCGGCTCGCGAGCTGGTGGTGCTCGACCGCGCGAAGGTAGTCCGGGCCGGTCTGCGCTCGGCCCATCTCGGCCAGCGCCCAGGTGCAGGGCTCGACGTCGCCGGGCCCGATCGAGCGGCCGGTCCGCCGCTCCCACCAGCCGATCGAGAACGCGGCCCCTGCGCTCCAGCGCACCATGAAGGTCGTGACGTACTCCGGGTCGTCGAGCTCGGGCGGCCGATCGGCCTCGACGGCGTGGCCGAGCTCCTCGAGCAGCGATGCCGCCGCCTGGGCGCCCGCCACCACGTCGGGGTGGGCCTCGATCTGACCGCCGGGCGGAGTCGTCATCAGGCCGATGCGCAGCCGCCCGGGGTCGGCGCCCACCTCGTCGCGGTACGGGCGCGCGGGCGGCGGGGCGGTGTAGGGATCGCCCGGCTCGTAGCCCGCGATCGCATCGAGGATCGCCGCGCAGTCGCGCACCGAGCGGCACACGACGTGGTCGTTGACCAGGCCGCTGAACAGGTCGCCGAAGTCGGGCGCGAACGTGGTCCGGCCGCGGCTCGGCTTGAGGCCGACGAGGCCGCAGTTGGAGGCCGGGATGCGGATCGAGCCGCCGCCGTCGTTGGCGTGGCCGACGGGCACCATGCCGCTGGCCACGGCGGCGCCCGAGCCGCCGCTCGATCCGCCGGTCGAGCGATCGGTGTCCCACGGGTTGCGCGCCGGCCCGTAGGCCTCGGGCTCGGTCGTCGGGAGGATGCCGAGCTCGGGCGTGTTGGTCTTGCCCACGATCGCGAAGCCGGCGGCGCGAAAGCGCTGGACGAGCACCGTGTCGTGCTCCTCCTTCCAGCCGAGCTTCTTGAGGAAGCTCATGCCCTCGTGGAAGGGGTCGCCCGCGGTGTGGGGGCCGAGGTCCTTGACCACCATCGGCACGCCGCGGAACGGCCCGTCGCCGAGCTCGCCCGCCTCAGCCGCCGCGCGCGCCTTGTCGAACAGCGGGTGGATGACGGCGTTGAGTGACGGGTTGAGCGCCTCGATGCGCTCGATCGCCGCGTCGACCAGCTCGGCGGGCGAGGCCTCACCGTCTCGCACCAGCTTCGCCTGCGCCGTCGCATCGAGCTTCGCCAGGTCCTCGGTGGGCATCGTCTCCTCCTAGTAGGAACGTGGCAGGCCGAGCGAGTGCTCGGCCACGTAGTTGAGGATCATCTCGCGTGAGACGGGTGCGATCCGCATCGTCCGCACCCCCCACCACATGTCGCTCAGCCCGTACTCCTCGGCGACGCCGTTGCCGCCGTGGGTCTGGATCGCCTGGTCGACGCAGTGGATCGCCGCCTCGGCGGCGGCGTACTTGGCCATGTTCGAGGCCTCGCCGGCGCCCTTAGCGCCCGCGTCGTACAGGGCGCACGCCTTGCGCGTCATCAGCGCCGCCAGCTCGAGCTCGATCTTGCACTGCGCCAGCGGATGCGCGATGCCCTGGTGGGCGCCGATCGGCGCGCTCCAGACCGTCCGCTCGCGCGCGTACTCGGCGGCCCGGGCCAGCGCCAGCCGGCCCGCGCCGACGGCGAAGCCGGCGGTCATGATGCGCTCCGGGTTGAGCCCGTCGAAGACCACCTTGAGCCCCCAGTGCTCGTGGCCCACGAGCCGGTCCTCGCCCACCTCGACGCCGTCGAAGAAGAGCTGCCACTGCTTGTCGGCCCCGCGCGGGGCGGTGGCGATCTCCTGGCGCTCGAGCCCGGGGGCGTCGGCGTCGACGATGAACAGCGACAGCAGCCCGCGACCCGACGGCTCGTGCGTCCCGGTGCGGGCGACGACGAGGATCGCGTCGGAGTCCTCGACTCCCGAGATGAAGACCTTCGTGCCCTTGATCGACCACGGGCCGCTCTCCCCGCTACGCCGGGCGACGGTCGCCAGGTTGTGGGTGTTCGTCCCGGCGTCGGCCTCGGTGATGGCGAAGGCGACGCGCAGATCCCCGCGGCCGATGCCGCGCAGCCAGCGGTCCTTTTGGGCCTCGCTGGCGTGGCGGGCGAGCACGCTGCCGGCGATCGCCGGCGAGACCACCAGCAGCAGCAGCGGGCAGCCGGCGCGCGCGAGCTCCTCGCCGACCGCCGCGAGCTCGGTCATGCCTCCGCCGCCCCCGTCGTAGGCCTCCGGGATGTTGACCCCGAGGTAGCCGCGCCCCGCCAGGTCCTCCCACAGCTCCCGCGGCGGGCGGCCCTCGCGGTTGCAGGCGCGCAGGTAGGCCGGGCCGTACCCCGAGGCGACGCCGAAGACCGCTTCTCGCAGCAGCCGCTCCTCGTCGCTCGGAACAAGCGCGAGCACCGGGTCGGCGGCGGTGGCAGCCACATGACGGACGCTACAGTCCGGCCCGCATGCGTGCCATCCAGATCCTGGAGTTCGGCGGGCCGGAGGTCCTCGAGCTCGTCGACCTCCCGACGCCCGAGCCGGCCGAGGACGAGGTCCTGATCCGGGTCTCGCGCGCGGGTATGAACTACGCCGACACCCACCAGCGCCAGAACGACTACCTGGCCAAAGCCAGCCTGCCGCTTATCCCGGGGACCGAGGTCGCGGGCGTGCGCGAGGACACCGGCGAGCGCGTCGTCGCCCTCACCGGCACCGGCGGTTATGCCCAGTACGCGACGGCGCCGGCGTCGCTGACCTTCCGGATCCCCGGCGGCGTCGACGACGGGCAGGCCCTCGCCCTGCTGGTCCAGGGCCTGACCGCGTTCCACCTGCACCGCACGAGCGCGCAGATCCGCCCGGGGGAGAGCGTGGTCGTGCACTCGGCGGCCGGCGGGGTCGGCTCGCTCGCCGTGCAGCTCGCCAAGCCGCTGGGCGCGGGGCGCGTGATCGCCACCGCCTCGACCGAGGACAAGCGGGCGCTGTCGCTGGAGCTGGGCGCCGACGCCGCGACCGATTCGAGCCCCGAGGGGATGGTCGAGCGGCTGGTCGAGGCCAACCTCGGCCGGCCCGTGGACGTGGTCCTCGAGATGGCCGGGGGGGAGGTCTTCGAGCAGTCGATGAAGGCGCTGGCCCCGTTCGGGCGCTGCGTGACCTACGGGATCGCCACGCGGCGCCAGAACGAGGTGCGCACGGGCTCGCTGATGCGCAACTCGCGCGGCGTGGTCGGCTTCTGGATCCAGCACTGCATCGGTCGCCCGGCGATGATCGACGAGGCGCTCGCCGACCTCTTCGAGCGCGTGCGCGCGGGCGAGCTGCGAGTCGTGGTCGGCGACACCTATCCGCTCTCCGAGGCAGCGCGCGCGCAAGTGGAGCTGGCCGAGCGGCGCACCACGGGCAAGCTGCTGCTCGACCCCGCCGCGTGACCGCGTTCGCAGAACTCGGCCTGTCCGAGCCGCTGCTTCAGGCGCTGCGCGACGTCGGCTACGAGAGCCCGAGCCCGATCCAGGTCCAGGCGATCCCGCCGCTGCTCGAGGGCCGGGACGTGATCGGCCAGGCCCAGACGGGCACGGGCAAGACCGCGGCCTTCGGCCTGCCGCTGCTCGAGTACGTCGACGTCGACGACCCGTCGGTCCAGGCGCTGGTGCTGACGCCGACGCGCGAGCTGTGTATCCAGGTCACCCAGGCCGTGCGCGCCTACGGCGCGCGCAAGGGGGTCGAGGTCGTGGCCGTGTTCGGCGGCGCGCCGATCCGCACCCAGCAGGCGCAGCTCAAGGGCGCGCAGGTGGTCGTCGGGACTGTCGGGCGCGTGCTCGACCTGATCTCGCGCCACTCGCTGATGCTGCACGGCTGCCGCTACGTCGTCCTCGACGAGGCCGACGAGATGCTCGACCTCGGCTTCCTCGAGGACGTCGAGCGCATCCTCCAGCTCACCCCCGGCAGCCGCCAGACCGCGCTCTTCTCCGCCACCATCCCCGGCGAGATCAGGGGCCTGGCCGACCGCTACCTGCTCGATCCGGTGACCGTGAAGGTGAAGGCGGCGACGCTGACCATCGACACCGTCGAGCAGTTCCAGCTCGAGGTCGCGCCGCGTGAGAAGACCGACGCGCTGGTGCGCGTGCTCGAGGCCGAGCGCCCGCGCCAGGCGATCGTCTTCGTGCGCACGAAGATCCGCTGCGAGCAGCTCTTCAAGACGCTGCGCGACAAGGGCCTCGACGTCAAGGCGCTGCACGGGGACATGACCCAGGGCGCGCGCGACGGGGTGATGATCTCCTTCAAGGACGGGCGTGTGCAGATCCTCGTCGCCACCGACGTCGCCGCACGAGGGCTCGACATCTCCACCGTTACGCACATCATCAACTACGACATCCCCACATCCCCGGACGTCTACGTGCACCGCATCGGGCGCACCGGCCGCGTCGGGCGCTCGGGCCGCGCGATCACCTTCGTCGAGCCGCGCCAGCGGCGCGAGCTCGAGGCGATCGAGCGCAACGCGAACACGACGATCGCGCCGTGGACCGAGGGCGCCCACGTTGCCCCGGCCCCGGTGCGCGAGCGCCCGCGCCGCCACGCCAAGCCGCACGTCGGGCGCGACGGCGACGAGCGGGGGACGAAGCTGCTCGTGCGCGGAGGAAGGGCCCAGGGCCTCGAGGTCGCCGACCTTGTCCACGCGGTGACGGCGGCCGCCGGCCTCGACGGCGAGTCGGTCCGCAACGTACGCGTGCTCGAGCGCTTCGCGTTCCTCGAGGTTCCGGCCGACGAGGCCGACCGCGTGGTCGAGGCGGTCGACGGGACCGAGGTGCGCGGTGTGCGGCTGCGCCTGGAGGCCGCGCGCGGGTAGTAGGGAGGCATGACCGCCCCGGTCCCCGCCAGGCGTTCGCTCGAGGCGCTACCGCCCAGGCGCTGTTCGGGCGCCAGTTCCGCGCCACGCGGCAGCACGGCGAGCTGCTCGAGTCAGGCCTCGCGCCGGTCGTGAGCGCCACCTGGCACCCCTCGGCGGTGCTGCGCGCGCCCGACGAGGAGAGCCGCGCGGTCTCGATGCGCGAGCTGGTCGAGGACCTCGCGACCGTCGCGCGGGCGATGGCCGCCTAGAGTTGCGCCCATGCCATCCATTGCCACGATGCACACCACCGCCGGGCCCATCGCCCTCGAGCTGTTCGACGAGGACGCCCCCAAGACCGTCGAGAACTTCCGCAAGCTCGCCGGCGACGGCTTCTACGACGGGATCATCTTCCATCGCGTGATCCCCGACTTCATGATCCAGGGCGGCTGCCCGGAGGGGACAGGCACCGGCGGCCCGGGCTACACGTTCGAGGACGAGATCAACCCCCACAAGGTCGAGCGGGGGGCGCTCGCCATGGCCAACGCCGGCCCCGACACCAACGGCTCGCAGTTCTTCATCGTCACCACCGACGCCGCTCCGTGGCTCGACGGCAAGCACACGGTCTTCGGGAAGGTCGCCTCGGGGATGGAGACGGTGGACGCGATCGAGTCGCTTCCGATCGGTCGCAACGACCGCCCGAAGGACCCGCCGAGCATCGAGCGGATCGAGCTGGGCTGAGGGCGCCGCTCCGGGCGAGCGCGCCGAGCTGGGCTGAGGGGCGCCCGCCGACCGCGATCAGGCCGGCGCCGGCTCGCTCGGCACCGGCGCCTCGGCGAGGCGCATCGCGAGTATCGCGACGTCGTCGTGGCGCTCGGCGGACTGGAAGGAGCGCAGGTCGGCGGCGATGCGGGTGACGAGCGCCGCCGGCTCCTGCGACCCCTCGCGCAGCGTCGCCAGCAGCCGCTCCTCGCCGTAGCGGTCGCGCTCGCCCACGGCCTCCAGCACGCCATCGGTGTAGAGCAGGATCGCGTCACCCGGTTTCAGCTCCGCTGTGGTGGTCTCCCACGTCTCGTCCGCCACCGCCCCGGCGATCGTGCCCTTGCAGTCGAGCTCCTCGATCTCGCCCTCGCGAAGGAGAAGCGGGAGGGGATGGCCGCAGCACGCGACCGCCAGGCGGCCGCCCGCGGCGGGGGGGCCGCTGAAGTGCAGGCACACGGCCGTGACCAGCGCGAGCTCGGGCTCGTCGAGCAGCGTCGCGTTGAGCGCGCGCACGGCGGTCGCGGGGTCGCCGGTGAGCTGGCCCGCGCTGCGCAGCGTGAAGCGCGCCAGCGGCGTCAGCCTGGCCGCCTGCGCGCCGTGGCCCGAGACGTCGCCGATGATCACCATCCATCCCTCGCGGGTGGCGAACACGTCGTAGAAGTCGCCGCCGACGTCGTTGAGCTCCCCCGCCGGCTCGTACAGGGCGGCGAACGACAGGCCCTCGACTTCGGGCAGCCGCGGAGGCCGCAGCGCGTCCTGGAGCGTCGTGGCGATGCGCGTGCGCTCGGTGTACATGCGCGCGTTCTCGGCCGCCACGGCGGCGCGGTGGGCCAGCTCCTCGGCGAGCTCCACGTCGGAGTCGGAGAAGCGCCGCCCCGACTCGGCGCCGACCAGCGAGAGCACGCCGATCACGCGCCCACCCGCCTTCATGGGAACGATCATCGCCGAGCGCAGCCCCAGCGAGCGCAGGAGCTCGAGGTGCTCGGCGTCGTGCGCGGCCGCCACGAGCGCTTCCTCGGAGATGTCGTTCATACATCGTGAAACGCCGTCGCGCAGGACCTCGGCCGTGCCCGCGGACCCGTCGACGCGCTCGCGGTAGCGGGCGGCGAGGCGCCGGCCCACGGCGACCTTCTCGGGATCGACGTGCGCGACCGCCACCTGGCGCACGTAGCCGGAGTCGTCGGGAAGCGACACCGCGCACCAGTCGGCCAGCGCCGGCACCGCGATCTCGGCCACCTGCTGCAGGGTTCGCTCGTAGTCGAGCGACGAGCTGAGCACGTCGCTGGCCTGGGCCAGCAGCCGGCTCGCCAGCTCGGCGCGCTTGACCTCGGTGATGTCCTCGATGACGTTCACCACGCGGACCACCGCGCCGGTGTCGTCGGTGACCGGCGAGGTGCGGTTGAGCAGCCAGCGCTGCTCGCCCGTCTCGGGCACCACGGTGCGCACCAGCAGCGGCGCGACGTCGTGCTTGCCCGCCAGCAGCTGCGCGCCCGGCAGCTCGTCGGCGGCGAGCGGCCGTCCCTCCTCGTCGGTGATCGCGAGACGCGCCATGACGTCCACGGCCGCGGCTTCGTAGAGCCCCTCCGGCCGGGCGAAGCCGAGCAGGTCGGCGGCGGCCTGATTGGCCTGCACGATCGTCCCGCCGGGCTCCATCACCGTGACCGCGTCGCCGAGGCCGGCGAGGGCGATCCCGAGCTGGCGCTCCATCTCGCGCAGCTCGCGGTTCAGGCCGGTGTTGTCGAGCGCCAGCGCGACGCGGCCGGCTAGGACGGCCATGAACTCGAGGTCGCCGGGGTCATAGCGCCGCCGGGAGGTCTGCCGGACCGTGAGGCTCAGCGCTCCGACGTCCTGCCCGCGGGCGCGCAGCGGCACGACGATCATCGAGTTGGAGCGCAGCGAGCGCAGGAAATCCAGATCCTCCTCGTCGCGCGCGAGCTTGCGCATCAGCTCCTCGCTCATCTGCACGAGCTGCGGCTCGCCGCTGGCCACCGCGGCGGCCGAGCCGATGCCGTCCGCCGCCGGCGTCGGGCCGCGTGCGCGCAGCACCTCCTCGATCTCAGCCGCGCCCGGGCCGTCGACGCGGACGCCGAGCCGCCGCACGCGATCGCCCTGGACGACGTCGACGATGCAGACGTCAGCGCTGCCGGGCACGAGCAGGCGTGTGATCCGCTCGACCGTCTCCTCGACTCCGAGCGCGCCGTCGGCGACCTCCGCCATAGCGGCGAGAAGCGCGAAGCGCTGGTCGGCGGTGCGGGCGCGGGCGAGCGCTCGAACGGCGAGCGCGCCGAGTGCTCCGGCGGCAATGACCAGGCCCTGCTGTGCGCGCCGGCCGGCTTCCACCGCCTGATTCTAGGTCGGACGGGGCAGCTAGGTGGGGTCGGCTAGTCTCTTCGCGAGCACAGGCGAGCGAGCAGAGGGAGAGCAGCATGGCGACCGTCGAACAGCGCCCCGCCGCGGCCCAGAGCAGCAATGGCAGCGGCGACCAGACCCCGGTCTACAACCCTGCGACCGGCGAGCAGATCCGCTCGGTCCCCAACCGAACTCCCGACGAGGTGCGGGAGATCGTCCAGCGCGCGCGCGACGCGCAGCCCGGCTGGGAGGCGCTCGGCTTCGAGGGCCGTGGCCGCATCCTCCTGCGCGCCCAGAAGTGGGTGCTCGACAACTCCGACCGCCTCATCGAGACGATCGTCTCCGAGACGGGCAAGACCTACGAGGACGCCCAGCTCGCCGAGGTTTCCTACGCCGCTTCGGCGTTCGGCTTCTGGGCCAAGAACGCACCCGAGTTCCTGGCCGACGAGCGCGTCAAGTCCTCCTCTGTGTTCGTCAAGGGCAAGAAGCTGACCGTGCGCTACGCCCCCGCGGGCGTGGTCGGCGTTATCGGCCCGTGGAACTTCCCGCTCACCAACTCGTTCGGCGATTGCATCCCCGCGCTCGCCGCCGGCAACACCGCCGTGCTCAAGCCGGCCGAGATCACCCCGCTGACGTCGATGCTGATGGAGGAGATGCTGCGCGATTGCGGCGCGCCCGAGGGCGTCTTCCAGGTCGCGACCGGCAAGGGCTCCGCTCTCGGCCCGGCGCTGATCGACGCGGTTGACATCGTGATGTTCACCGGCTCCACCGAGGTCGGCAAGCAGATCATGCGCCAGGCCTCCGAGACGCTGACCCCCGTCTACCTCGAGCTGGGTGGCAAGGACCCGATGGTCGTGCTCTCCGACGCCGACCTCGAGCGCGCGGCCAACGCGGCGGCGTTCTACTCGATGAACAACGGCGGCCAGGTCTGCATCTCGACCGAGCGCGTGTACGTCGAGGAGCCGATCTACGACGAGTTCGTCTCGCGCGTGACCGAGAAGGTGCGCAACATCCGCCAGGGCGTGCCCGCCGGTCCCGGCAGCGTCGACGTGGGCGCTATCACCTCCCCGCCCCAGATCGACGTCGTCGAGGACCATGTCAAGGACGCGGTCGACAAGGGCGCGCGGCTGCTCACGGGCGGCCGGCGAGGTGGCGGCGACGGCGGCGGCATGTTCTACGAGCCCACGGTGCTGGCCGATGTCGACCACACGATGAAGTGCATGACCGAGGAGACCTTCGGGCCGACGCTGCCGATCATGAAGGTGCGCGACGCCGAAGAGGCGCTGCGGATGGCCAACGACTCCCAGTACGGGCTGCAGGCCTCGGTGTGGACCAAGGACGTCGCGCGCGGCGAGGCGCTGGCCAGGCGAGTGGAGGCGGGCGCGGTGTGCGTCAACGACTCCCAGATCAACTACGTGGCGCTCGAGCTGCCGATGGGCGGCTGGAAGCTCTCGGGCATGGGCAGCCGCCACGGCGCCGGCGGGATCCGCAAGTACACGCGCCAGCAGACGCTGCTGGTGACGCGGCTGGCTCCCAAGAAGGACATCCACATGTTCCCGTACAAGGCGCGGACGACGAAGCTCCTGGGGCGGATGCTGAAGCTCCTGTACGGGCGCGGCAAGCGGGACTAGCGGCGCCCTAGCTGCTCGCGATCGCGCTCGCATTCGGCTCGGCGCTCTCCTGGGGGGTCGCCGACTTCATCGGGGGGCTCAAGGCCCGCCGGCTGCCGGTGCTTTGCGTCCTGCTGGTGAGCCAGGGCGCGGCCCTGGCTCTGCTCGTGGTCGTGATCGCGGCACGCGCCGTGTCGCCGCCGGCGGCGACTGACCTGCTCCCGGCCGCGGTCGGCTCGATCGGCGGGACGATCGGGCTGGCCGCGTTCTACCGGGCCCTCTCGATCGGGACGATGAGCATCGTGGCGCCGATCTCGGCGACCGCCGCGTTGATTCCGATGATCGCGGGGATCGCCGGCGGCGACCGCCCGGGCGCGCTCCAGCTTGCGGGCATCGCGGCCGCGATCGCCGGCGTCATGCTGGCGTCGCGCGAAGCCCACGAGGACGAGCGGCGCGCGGAGGCGACGCGGCAGAGCATCGCGCTGGCGCTCGTCGCCGCGCTGGGGTTCGGCTCGTTCCTGGCACTGATCCAGAGCGCGGCCGAGGCCAGCGTCCCGTGGGCGTTGCTCGTCGCGCGCGTCAGCTCGGTGGCGCTCGTCTCCGCAGCCGTCCTGTTCTTGCGGCCGCCTCCGCCGTCGCGTGCCGAGCTACCGCCGCTGGCGCTCGTCGGCCTCCTGGACCTCGGCGCCAACGGGCTGTACGCGGCGGCGACCACCGAGGGTCTGCTGAGCATCGTCGGGGTGCTCGGCTCGCTGTATCCCGTCACGACCGTGGTCCTGGCCCGCGCGCTGCTGGGCGAGCGCCTGCGGCGCGTGCAGGACGCCGGCATCGCGCTCACGCTGGCCGGCGTGGCGCTGATCGCCGCCGGCTGACTCGCGCAACGCTGTGCAAACGCGGGCGTGCGACATTCGTTGGTGGTGCGGATGCCCCGACAGCCGACAGCCGCCCGAGCCACCAATCCGCGGCCGCCCGCCGCCCGGTGCCCGCTCGCCCGCCCCGCGCTACTGGCGCTCGCGATCGGGGTGCTGCTCGCGCTGCTCGCGTCCGCTCCGGCCGGCGCGCTCCCCTCCGGCTTTCAGGAGGACACGCCGATCACGGGACTGACCTACCCCACACAGGTGCGCTTCGCGCCCGACGGCCGGGTGTTCGTGGCGGAGAAGTCCGGCATCGTCAAGGAGTACTCGAGCCTGAGCGACACGACGCCGGACACTGTCGTGGACCTGCGCAGCGACGTGTTCAACGCCTGGGACCGCGGACTGCTCGGCCTGGCGATCGATCCGAGCTTCCCGACCAAGCCCTACCTCTACCTCGCCTACACCTACAACCGCACCTGGGACGGCTCAGGAAGCTGGCCGCCGGCGATCCCGGGCGACCCGACCACCGACGACTGCCCTGATCCGCCCGGTCTGAACCTCGACGGCTGCGACGTCCGCGGCCGCGTCGTCAGGGTCGACCTGTCGAATCCGGCCCTCAACGACCAGAAGGTGCTGGTCGAGGACTGGTGCCAGCAGTACCCGAGCCACTCGATCGGCGAGCTCACCTTCGGCCGCGACGGGATGCTCTACGCCGGCGGCGGTGACGGGGCCAACTTCAACCAGCTCAACGTCGGCGATGCCGGCGACCCGCTGCCGAACAAGTGCGGCGACCCGCCCAAGGAGGGCGGGATGCTGCGTGCCCAGGACTGGCGCACAACCGGCGACCCGCTCGGGCTCGACGGCTCGATCATCCGCGTCGATCCCAACACCGGCAACGGCGTCGCCGGCAACCCGGGGTACACGGCCGCCGGCGCCGCCACCAACCGCGCCCGGATCATCGCCTATGGCCTGCGCAACCCGTACCGCTTCTCGTTCAGGCCCGGGACCGATGAGCTGTGGCTGGGCGACGTCGGTTGGAACACGCGCGAGCGCATCTACCGCATCGCCGATACCACGCCCACCTCGCCCCCCGACTTCGGCTGGCCCTGCTACGAGGGCACCCTGAATACATCGGGGGATTACCCCGTTCTGAAGTCGCTCCCGATCTGCTCCGGCCTGTACGCGTTCGAAGCGGCCGCGCCGGGCTCGGTCGTCGCACGCCCGTACTTCGAGTACACCCACAACCAGGCGGTGGTCCCGGGTCAGAGCTGCGGCGTGGGCACGAGCGGCGCGGTCACCGGCATCGCCTTCTCGCCCGCCGGCGGCCCGTTCCCGGCGCCGTACGCCGGCGCGTTGTTCTTCGCCGACTACTCGCACAACTGCATCTACGTCATGCCCCCGGGGACGAACGGACTGCCCGACGTGTCGAAGAGGCAGGTTTTCCTGGCGGGCGCGGCCACGCCGGTGGCGCTCGATTTCGGGCCCGGCGGCGCGCTCTACTACGTGGACATCATCGGAGGCATGATCCATCGGCTGCGCTACTTCTCAGCCAACCAGCCGCCGATCGCGCGCCTCGCCGCGGACACCCAGGACCCCTACCCGGTGAGCACGGTCGTCCACTTCACCTCGCTTGGCTCGCGCGACCCGGAGGGCGACCCGCTCACCTATTCCTGGGACCTCGACGGCGACGGGAACTTCGGCGAGGCGGGCGAGGCCGGGCCCTCCCCGACGTTCACGTACCTCCCGGGCACTTACACGCCAGACGCGAACGGGCACGTGCAGGTGCGCCTGCGGGTATCGGACCAGCTCGGCGCGACGACGACCTCGGCGCCGCTCGAGATCCGTCCGGGCAATCGGCCGCCGACGGCGAACATCACCGCGCCGGCCGCCTCGCTGCGCTGGTCGGCCGACGAGAAGATCTCGTTCTCGGGCACGGCGACCGACCCGGACCAGGGCGTTCTGCCCCCCTCGGCGATGTCGTGGGACATCAAGCTGCACCACTGCCCGTCGAGCTGCCACGTGCACCCGATCCTGACGCTCGACGGCGTCGCCTCGGGGTCCTTCGTGGCGCAGGACCACGAGCTGCCCAACTACCTCGAGCTGACCCTGACCGTGACCGACGCGAACGGCGCAACCGACACGAAGACGCTGCGCCTCGACCCCAAGACGATCCGCCTGCGCGTGCTCTCCGACCCGCCGGGCGCGACCGTCTCGCTGGCGGGCCGCAGCGGACCGGCTCCGCTCACGCGCACGACGATCGCGGGCGCGCGCGTGGCGGTCTCGGCCGCACCCAGCAACGGCGCCTACCGCTTCCAGCGCTGGTCCGATGGCTCGACCTCCGCCTTGCGGACGCTGACCGCCCCCGCCGTCAACACCGACCTCTTGGCGCGGTACGCGCTGCCCGGCTCGGGGGGCTCGGGGGGCTCGGGGGGCTCGGGGGGCTCGGGGGGCTCGGGTGGATCGGGTGGCTCAGGGGGCTCCGGCGGCTCGGGCGGCGGCGGTTCGGGGTCGAGCGACACCACGGCGCCGACGCTCAGGGTCGGCGGCTCCCGCCGCCAGTCCGCGCTGCGCACGCGCAGGATCGTGCTGTCGGTGCGCTGCAAGCAGGAGGCATGCACGGCGCGCGCCGAGCGCTCGCTCGGGCTCACGGTGCGCACCGCGAGCTACAAGCTGCGTTCGCGCGGCCTGCCGCTGGGCGCCGACGACCGCGAGAAGATGACCCTCAAGCTCAGCTCGGCGGCCCTGCGCGCGGCGCGGAAGGCGGCCCGCCGGCGCGGCAGCATCAAGGCGAAGGTGAAGCTCTACGCGACGGACGAGGCCGGCAACGTCGACCGCGCGACGCGCACGGTGATCCTCGTCCGCTAGCCGCGGTCACTCCGTCGGCGCGAGGCGGCCGCCCTTCGCTTCCCGTCGCCGCCGTCCAGCCGCTAGCGTGCGGCTGCGATGGCCAAGCAGCTCTGGTTCCTGCGCCACGGCGACGCCGAGCCCCACGGGGCGCGTCCCGACGCTGAGCGCCGCCTGACCGACAAGGGCGAGCGCCAGTCGCGCGCGGCGGGCGCGGCGCTGGCCGAGCTCGGATTCGAGTTCGACGCCCTGCTCACGAGCCCGCGCGTGCGCGCGCTCGACACGGCCAAGCTCGCGACCAAGGAGCTCGGCGGCCCCGAGCCGATCGTCCACGAGCCGCTCTCCGGCGGCTTCGACCGCAACGACGTCGACGAGCTGCTGGCGGGCTTCGAGGACGAGTGCTGGATTCTTGTGGTCGGCCACGAGCCCGACTTCTCCGAGGTGATCCGCGACCTCACGGGCGGCCGCATCGACCTCAAGAAGGGCGGCGTTGCCGGCGTGCGCCTCGAGCGCCGGACTGGCGAGCTCGTGGCGCTCCTGCGCCCGGCCGAGCTGCGCAGGATCGCGAGCTAGGAGCGTCGCGCCCGCGCTACGGTCGATCCGTGCCCGAGTTGCCAGAGGTCGAGATCACCGCGCGGCGTCTGGGCGCGGCCGTGGCCGGCGCGCGCGTCGAGTCGGCGCTCGCGCCCGGGGTCAACGCGCTGCGTTCCTTCGACCCCCCGCTGCAGGCGCTCGAGGGCGCCGCGCTGATTGGGGTACGCCGGCGCGGCAAGATGCTCGTCGTCGACGCCGAGGGCGGCCTCTCGGCGCTCGTCCACCTGATGTCGGCCGGCCGCCTGCAGCTCTTCGACAAGCGCGCGAGCCTGCGCGACCGCAGCTCGCGCCTGCTGCTGCGGCTCGACGACGGGCGCGAGCTGCGGCTGCGCGAGTTCGGCACCAAGCAGGCGGCGTGGGTGAAGCTCACGCGGACCGACGCGCTCGAGGACGAAGAGGTGCTCGCGACCCTCGGTCCCGAGGCATGGCCCGACCCGCCGCCGTTCGAGAAGCTGCTCGAAGGCCCGCGGCCGTTGCACACGCTGCTGCGCGACCAGCGCGTGATCGCGGGCATCGGACGCTCGTGGGTCGACGAGATCCTGTGGGGCGCTCAGCTCTCGCCGTTCAAGCGCGGCGACGACCTCGTCGCGCTCGAGGCCGAGCGCCTGCGCGACGCGACGGTCGAGCGGCTCGGGGCCGCGCTCGAGCACTACGAGCAGGTCATCTCACTGCCCCTTCCCGACAAGCTGCCGATGCCGTTGCAGGTCCACCGCCACCAGGGCGAGCCGTGCCCGCGCTGCGGCACGACGCTCGAGGCGGTGCACCACGAGGACTACGTGATGAGCTACTGCCCGAGCTGCCAGACCGGTGGCCGCGTGCTCAAGGACCGGCGCCTGTCGCGCCTGTTGAAGTAGGGGCGGTCCACAGCTCGCGCAGCTTCTCGTGGGCGAGCCGCAGACGGCTCTTCGCCGTGCCCAGCGGGACCCGCGTGGCGCGCGCGATCTCCGCGCTGCTGAGCCCGCCCCAGTAGCAGAGCACGATCGCCTCGCGCTGGCGCGGCGGGAGCAGGCCGAGCAGTTCGCGCAGGCGCCGGCCCGTGTCGCGGCGCTCCGCGACCTGCGCCGGGCGCTGGTCCTCGGCGGCCGCCTCGTCGCGCGCGCTGACGACCTGGAGGCGGTCGGTCGCACGGCCGAGTGCGGCATCGGCCCGCCAGGCGTCCAGCGCGCGGCTGCGGGCGACGAGCTGGAGGTAGGAGCCGAGCTCGCCGCGGCGCGCGTCATAGCGCGCCGGGTCGCGCCACAGCCGCTCGAAGACCTCCTGGGCGACGTCGTCGGCGCGGCCGGGGTCCCTGAGCACCCGCATGGCCGAGGCCCGCACGCGGCCCGCGTGGTCGCGGTAGGCGCGCGCGAACTCGTGGGGATCCTCGAGTGCTCGCGTCGCGTTGCCGGCCTGACGTCTCATGAGGGCGGACGTTAGGGCCGCGGGCAGCGCGGGAGTAGACGCCGGCTGGCGCCTGCCGTCATAACCTGAGGTTATGAGTGGGCCGCGCGCAGGTGGTTGAGCAGCGCGCGTGCCGAGCCGCTGAGGTTGGCCTCGTCGCCGAGCAGGAAGACGAACCGCCGCTCGAAGCGAACGCCCTCCACGGGCACGGCGACCAGCGGGTCGCGCGGGCGGCCGATGGCCAGCCGCGAGAGCAGCACCGGCGCCCCCTCCGACAGGGCCGCGTCGCGCGCAGCGCTGGTGCTTCCGACCTCCGCGAGCGAGGCCGCCAGCGCCAGCCCGCGCTCGCCCAGCTTGCGCTCGATGATCCGCCGCGTGTTCGCGCTGGGGTCGCGCATCACCATCGGCGTGGCGGTGAAGGTCTCGAGCGGGACCGCCGACCGCTCCGCCCACGGATGGTCGCGCGGCACGGCGACCACCACCTCGTCCTCGATGAACGGGATCGCGTGCAGCGGCGGCGCCGGGCCCTCGCCTTCCGCCGCTGCGATGCCGAACTCAGCGCGGCCCTCGAGCACCAGCTCGCGCACGAGGATCGAGTTGCCGACCACGAGCTCGATCGACAGGTGGCGCTCGCGCCGGCGCTCGAACTCGACCAGCGGCGCGGGAAGCACGAACTCCGCGATCGTGTGGCTCGCGGCCAGCCGGATGGGCGCGTCCTCGCGGCCGAAGCCGGCCATCAGCTCCTCGACCGCCTCGGCCTGCGCGAGCAGCTTGCGGGCCTCGAGGTACAGGCGCGTCCCGGCCGCGGTGGGCGTCACGCCGCGCGGCGAGCGCTCGAGCAGCGTCGCTCCCGCCAGCCCCTCCAGGGTCCGCAGGCGCTTGGACAGAGCGGGCTGGCTCACGCGCAGCAGGCGGGCGGCGCGGCCGAGGCTGCCGAGGTCGACCGCGGCGCAGAAGGCGCGCAGCTCGCTGACATCGGGCGGGCGGACCGGGCGGCCCATGTCTGCGCTACTCCCCGGGTGCGTCGAGCACGTCGGTGCGCCCGTAGTGGCCGACCGCGTCGAACCAGCGCTTGGCGTGCAGGCCGCGGCGCAGGTCGCAGTCGGCGGTCACGATGCCCTCCTCGCCGTACAGCGGTCCCGCGATGACCTCGCCCCACGTCGGCTCGACGATCGCCGCGCCGCCGTTGCCGAACGTCTCGCGGTCGGGGAGCGGCATCGGGAAGTCGTCGGGGAACGCCGAGCGCGGGATGTATTGCGGGACCGACGCGACGAACGCGCCCGACTCGATCGCGATGTGGCGCACCGAGGCGAGCCAGCCGTCTGAGTCGTCGGCCGTCGGCGCCACCCAGATCTGCGGTCCGTGCTGGTAGAGGGCCCAGCGCGCCAGCGGCATCCGGTTCTCCCAGCAGATCAGGCCGCCGACGCGGCCCGCGGCGGTGTCCACGACGGCGAGGTCGTCGCCGGCGCCGATGCCGTGGAAGAGCCGCTCCTGCTGGGTCGGCATGAGCTTGCGGTGGCGGTGCAGCAGCCCCTCGGGCCCGAGCAGGAGCAGCGTGTTGTAGAGCGTTCCCGGCCGCTCGGGCTCTCGCTCGTTGACTCCGATCGCGCACACCACGTCGTGCCGCGCGCACGCGGCCACGAGCACGTCGACGAGCGGCCCGGGAACCTCGATCGACTCCGCCCACATGCGCTCCCACAGCTCGTCGACGCCGCTGAAGCCGGCCGCGGCCTTGGCCCACGCGTTGGACGGGTACAGCGACACGAACGCCTCGGGCAGCACGACCAGCCGCGCTCCGTCGCGAGCCGCGTCGCCGATCAGCCCGACCGCCTTCTCCACGCTCGCGCGGGCGTCGAGGATCACGGGCGTGGCCTGCACGGCGGCCACGCGCACGGTGTCGAAGCTGGTCATCGCACAGCGAGCATACGCGGCCAGGGGAGCCGGGCGCCGGGCTCGCTCGCGGCCGCCGGGCAGTCGCGAGCGGGCCCCTAGCCCGGTTTGATCTCCGTGACCGAGTTCTGCTTGGTGTTGGCCACCCACAGGCGGCCGAGGCCGTACTGGATGTCGTTGGCGCCCTTGCCGACGCCGTCGATCGGCTTGTCGATCTGCTTCTGGCTGTCGAGGTCGAAGCGGGCGATCTGGTTCTTGAGCGGGTAGCCGACCCACGCCGAGTTGCTGCCGACCGCGAACACGCTCCCGCCCTTGAGCGGGAACGGCGTGCCGGGCGTGAGCGACTGCTCGTCGATCGGCGTCACGTCGCCCGTCGTGCCGACGTAGATGACGCCGTTCTCGACCTCGATGCCGCCGAGCTGCTGCTTGAGCTCCAGCGGGTCTCCGAACACGTCGCCGGTGGTGCCGTCGAGCTTCTGGATCGTGTCGTCGCCGGTCTTGACCACGTAGGCGGCGTTGTCGCCGTAGGCGATGCTCACCGGGTTGCCACCGACCTTGACCGGCTTGCCCTCGAGCTTCTGGGTCGATTCGTTGACGCGCGTGACCGTCCCGGCCTTGGCGTGGCTGAGCCAGACGTAGCCGCCGCCGACGGCAAGCGCGTCGATCGGGCCGCCGGTGGCGATCGGGTCGGAGGTCTGGCCCGTCGCCACGTCGACGCGCGTGATCGAGTCGCGGTAGTTCCACACCCACACGGCGCCGCCTTCGATCCCCAGCTCCACCGGCTGGCCGCCCACCTTGATCGGCTGCGCGGTGCGCTTGGAGGGATCGATCTTGGAGATCGTGTCCTCCGACAGGTTCGCGGTCCACACGAAGCCTGCGCCGGTCTCCACGTCGTAGGGCTGCTTGCCGACCGGGATCGGCTTGCCCACGATCGTGCCCGCCGCCTTCTCGCCTCCGCCTCCGCTCGTGGCCAGCGCGATCACCGCGACGATCGCCGCCAGAGCGAGCACGCCGCCGGCCACCGCGCCGATCAACGGCACTCGGCTCTTCTTGCGCGCCGGGGCCGCGCCCGGCGACGCGGGCGGCGGCCAGCCTCCCGGCGGGGCCTGAGGCGCGCCCGGCGCGGGCGGCGCTCCCGCCGGGCTCCAGCCTCCGGGGGCCGCGGCGGGCCCGGTCGGCGGAAGGTTCGGGGCGCCGGTGGGCGCCGCCTCGCCCATCACCGTGGCCCCCGCCGGGTCGGGCGGCGCCTGCCCGGCAGTGGTCGGCACGGCGCTCGGCCCCGGGCCCGTGGGCGCGGCGTCGCCGGTCGCGACGCTTCGCTCGGCGCGCGTGGGCGACTGCCCCTCGACGGCCGCGAGGCCGGCGCGACCCAGGTCGCCTGCCGACAGGAAGCGCTCGGCCGGGTCCTTGGCCATCGCCCGCCGCAGGACCGGATCGAGCGGCACCGGTAGATGCGGGGCTACGGCGTGCAGCGAGGGCACCTCCTCGCTCATGTGCGCCCACATCTTCGCCGGCTCGGTGTCGCGCGGGAACGGGACCTGGCCGGTCAGCGTCTGGAAGAACACGCAGCCGAGCGCGTAGACGTCGGCGCGCGCGTCGACCTCGCCGCCCTGGAGCTGCTCGGGCGCGATGTAATCCATCGTGCCGACGATCGTCCCCGTCCGCGTCAGGCCGCTGCGCGATGACGCCTGCTTCGTGAGGCCGAAGTCGGTCAGGTAGGCGTGCGCCTGACCATTCCCTCCTGAGATCAGGACGTTGGCGGGCTTCACGTCGCGGTGCACCAGCCCGCGCGCGTGCGCCGCGTCCAGCGCCGCGGCGACCTGGCTGACGATCCGCGCCGCCTGCCTGGGCTCGAGCCTCCCCTGCAGCGCGATCATCTCGCGCAGGTCGGTGCCCTCGACGAAGCGCATGGTCACGTACAGCCGGCCGGTGTCCTCGCCCGCCGTATAGATCGGGATCACGTTCGGGTGGTCGAGCGAGGCGGCGGTCTCCGACTCGCGCTTGAAGCGCTCGCGGAACTCGGGGTCCTCGGCCAGCTCGGGGGCGATCAGCTTGAGCGCCACCACGCGGTTCAGCGCAAGGTGGACGGCGCGGTAGACGACGCCCATCCCGCCGCGGCCGGCCACCGCCTCGAGGCGATGGCCGCCGATCACCGAACCGATCTCGAGCTCCGGCACGACGCCGGTTTATACCGACCGAAGAGAACCGACCACTATGGTCGGCGCCATGCTCCACGTACGCTGCGGCGACGACATTCTGCCCGCGCTCACGCAGGCCGGCGTGCCCGGCGAGCGGCTGTGCTCCCAGAACGACGCCCTGCGACGTGAGCGCGAGCGGGTGGTGGCCGGGCGGTGACCGTCAGCGCGCCGCTGGCGAGCAGCGTCTCGAGCTTCCTCGACCGCGTAGGTCAGTTCTTCTCGAGCCTAGCTGCGATCAACTGGGGCTGGCTGATCGCCGCTCTGCTGCTGTTCGCCGCCTACCTGACGACGCGCTCGCGGGCGTACTTCAACGTCGTGCGCGCCGCGTACCCGGAAGAGCGCATCCAGTTCCGCTACATCTGGGGCGCGTACATCGCGGCCTATGGGTTCAACAGCGTCGTCCCCGCGCGCGGCGGAGACCTGATCCGGCTGTTCCTGACCAAGCGGAGCGTGCCCAACTCGAGCTATCCCGCGGTCGCCTCGAGCATCCTGGTCGAAGCCATCTTCGACGTCACGATGGCGATCCCGATCCTGCTGTTCGCCTTCACGCAGGGCGTCTTTCCCAAGCCGCCTGACTTCTCCAAGCTGGGCGCCTTCGACCTCTCCTTCTTCGCCGGCCACCCGCGCTTCACGCTGTTCCTCGTCACAGCGCTGGGGATCGCCGTGATCGCCGGCTTCGCGCTGCTCTCCGCGCGCGTGCGCGCGTTCTGGGCGCGCGTGCGTCAGGGAGTCACGATCCTGCGCGACCGGCGGCGCTACCTGCGCGAGGTGTGGCTGGTCCAGTTCGGCGCCTGGCTGGTGCGCTTCTCGTCGTTCTGGTGCATGCTCGAGGCGTTCGACGTCGGCGGCTCCGTGCGAAACGTGCTGCTCGTGTTCGGGGTCAACGCCGTGGCTGCGGTCGTCCCCTTCACCCCCGGCGGGGCGGGCGTGCAGCAGGCGCTGCTCGTCAAGGTCTTCGCCGGCACGGCGGCGGGCGCCACGGTCGCGGCCTACTCGGTCGGCCAGCAGATCGCGATCGCGTCGTTCACGTTCGGGGCCGGGTTCCTGCTGCTCGTGCTGCTGTTCGAGATCCGCAGCTTCAAGGAGGTCATCCGCCGCGGGCGCGAGGAGCGCGAGGCGGAGCGATCGGCGGGGGTCGCGGCGAACTGAGCCGGGGCCGCTCTACTGCAGGCCCTGGCGGGCCTCGCGCACGAGCGTGACCGCCTCTGGGAAGACGAGCGCGATCACCGAGCGGATCTGCTGGGCCTGCTGCTCGGCGTTGCCCTGCACGTTGACGCGGTTGACGGCGGCGACCGTCATGTCGACCGCGAGCTTGATCGCGTTGTCGGCCCAAGCGACGCGCTGGGCGCCCTGCATCTGCTCGGCGAACTCGGCCATCCGCCGCTGGAGCTCCTCGGGATCGCCGAAGAGGTCGCCGAAGGGGCTTCCTTCCATGATGGGATCGTAGCGACCGGCGGTCTAGCCTCTCGGGCGATGGCGCCGGAGGTCGAGGGCGCGGGCGTGCGGCTCGCATACGAGGAGCGGGGAGAGGGCCCTGCCGTCGTGCTCGTCCACGGCATGGCGGCGAGCGGTAAGGACTGGGCGCCGCTGGCGGCGGCGCTCGCCTCGCGGGCGCGCGTGGTGACCTACGACCGCCGCGGCTACGGCGGCAGCGGCGCGCCCGAGCCCTACGAGCGCACGACGGTCCACGAGCAGGCCGAGGACCTCGCGGCGCTGGTCGGCGCGCGCGGCGCGGCGGGCGCGGTGGGCGTCGGCGCCGACCTCGGCGCGCTCGCCGTGCTCGACGTGCTGCGCCGCCACCAGGGCGTTCTGAGCGCGGCCGTGCTCGTCGATCCGCCGGCCTTCATGCTCGTCCCCGAGGCGACCGAGGCGCTGGCGGGCGAGCGGCTCGCGCTCGAGGAGGCGCTGCGCGAGGGTGGGCCGGGAAGGGCGGTCGAGGTCTACCTCGCGTGGCAGGGCGCCGGCGTGGAGCGCGTCCGGCGCGCGCAGGCGCGACCGGGCGCCTTCTTCGCCGACTATGGAGGGCTCGCCACGCTGCCGATCACGCGCCGCGACCTGCGCGCGGTGCAGGTGACCGTGACGGTCATCGACGGCGCGACCGCGCGCTCGCACCAGCGGGCGGCGTCGAACGCCCTCGCCCGCATGCTGCCGCACGGGCGCCGTGGGGAAGGGGATCTGCTCGCCGAGGTGTCTACCCTTCTGGCCTGACGGCCGCGGGGGCGCCTAACATCTCGCCCTTCGGGACGGGTCGTCTCTCGCATCTGATCGCGCTCGTCCGAGTCGCGATCGCCATCCGTGAGCAACAACCGCGCCGACATCAAGCCGCCTGCCGATCCGTGGGCGGAGACGCTCGAGCACGACGAGATCGTCGAGCCTGTCCAGCCGCTGGTCGAGCACCTCTCGAGCTGGCGCGCGCTCGTGCGCCGCTTCGGCGCGCTCGCCGTCGGCGAGGGACTCGCGCAGCTATGCGGTTTCGTGGCGATCATCGTCATGGCCCGGCGGCTGGATCCGCACGGCTTCGGCCTGGTCACGCTCGGCACCACGCTGGTGGTGTGGTTCGGGCTGATCGCCGACTCGGGCACCGAGGTACTCAACATCCGCGACATCTCGCGCCGGCCCGATCACTTCAAGAAGCTGGCCGAGCCGGTGCTGGGCCTGCGGCTCGTGCTCTCGGGCGCCGCGATGGCGCTGCTGTTCGTCGCGGCCTTCTTCGCCTCGGATCGCGCCTCGGATCGCTACGTGCTGTGGCTCTTCGCGCTCGTGCTGCCGATGCTCGCCTTAAACCTCCGCTGGATGGTGCTCGGGGTCCAGCAGGCGCGCGCGGTAGCGGTCGGCAACGTGGCCGGCCGCGTGCTGCTGATGATCGGCGTGCTCCTGCTGGTCTGGAACGTCCACGACACGCTGCACGTGCCGCTGCTGCAGGCCGGCGCCGAGCTCACCTACGCGCTCGTGGTGCTGGCCGCGGTCACGCGCCGCTTCGGCCTGATCCGCCCGCGCATCGACGTACAGGCGTGGCGCGAGACGCTGCGCCACAGCCTGCCCCTGATGGTCAACCAGATCGCGCGCGCGACGGTCTACTCGTTCGACATCCTGCTCGTGGCGGTCCTGCTCGGCCGCGAGGACGTCGGCTTCTACGGCGCGGCCACCAAGCCGGTGCTGTTCATCGCCGGCGCGCTCGGGCTCTTCTACGTCTCGTTCCTGACCAGTTACGCCACGGCCAGCTCTAGTCACGCCGGCCCGCTGTTCCGGCGCACGGTCGGGTTCAGCGCAGCGGCGACCGGCCTGCTCGCGGTGCTCGGCGCCGCCCTCGCGCCCTTGATCGTGGCCGTCTTCTACGGCCACGCCTACGACGACGCGGCGCTGCCGCTTGCGATCCTGGTCTTCGCGATTCCGTTGCTGGCGATCGCGGGCGCCTACGGCGTGGCGCTGATCGCGGGACACCAGCAGGCGGCGCTGATGCGCAACAACGTCGCCGGCGCGGTCTTCAACATCGCCGCGAACATCGCGGTCATCCCCGTCTTCGGGATCGCCGGCGCGGCGGCCGTGACGGTCGCCTCCGAGCTGCTCAACCTCGTGCTCAACTACCGCAGCGCCGTCCGCTACCGAGTCGCCCCCTCGCTGGCCGAGATCCTAGGCCGCCGCCACCTGCGCCCGATCACTGCGCACGCGCCCGCCCATCCCCCGGCCGCCCCGGCCGAACCGATCGCGGCGAGCGCGCCGGCGCGTGCGGAGCGGGTGCCGACGGCGCGGTAGGCGCGGTTTCGGCAGCGTGCGCGCCCCGCTAGCGGCGTTCGGGTTCGTCGGCGCTGCGCCCCGCTAGCGGCGTTCGACGCCCCTCGCAGCGGGTCCGTGGGCGACGAGGGAGGGGATTTGGCTTCTGCGTTGAGTTATGTGGATCTGGGCCACATAAGTCGACGCGAGAATGCCGCGCGGCTTCTCCTTCCCCTCCTTCGTCGCCCGCCGTTGAGCCCAGCAGGGCCTCAGCCCCGCCTATCCGCCGGCGCCGCCACCCGATCCAGCACGGCCATAGTCTCCGCCGCCGTCCTGCGCCACGAGAACCGCGCGGCGACCGCGCGACCGGCCTCGCTGCGGCGGCGGCGTAGATCGGGGTCGGCCAGCAGCCGCCGCAGCGCTGCCTCGAGCGCCGCCGGCGTGGGCTCGGCGACGACCTCTGCGGCGTTGGCGACGCCCTCCTCGTGGAGCGCCGGGTGGTCGGCGGTCAGTACCGGTGCGCCGCTCGCCATCGCCTCGAGGATCGTCCACGAATAGCCCTCGTAGGTGGTGGGGAGAGCGAAGACCTCCGCGCCCGCGTAGAGGAGCTGCAGCTCTCCGAGCTCGAGGTGGTGCAGGTGCACGAGCGCATCGGTGACCCCGAGGCGTGCGGCCTGCTCGTTGACGGACCCGGCGTCGCCCTGGGGGCCGACGACGAGCAGGCGGTGGGGCAGCCCGTCGGCGCGGCGCGCGGCGGCGAACGCCTCGATCAGCGCGGGCAGGTTGCGGCGCGGTGAGAGCTTCCCCGCGAACATGACGTAGGGAGCGCGCTCGCCCAGCGCGCGGCGCACCGCCGCGTCGACGGCCTCGGGGTCAGGCGGCTCGCGGAACTGCGGCCCGGGGCCCGCGTAGACGACCTCGATCCTCGCGGGGTCTGCGCCCAGGAACTCGACGAGGTCGGCGCTCGTCGAGCGCGAGTTGGCGATCACCGCGTCGGCGCGCCGGACCGCCGCGCGGTAGACGGGGATGGCGCGCAGGCGACGCGCGCGCGAGAACTCCTGCGGGAAGCGCTCGTAGATGCCGTGGTTGGCGACGACGAGCGGGCCGCGCCGGCCGATCGGCGCGGTGTAGGAGGGGCAGAACAGCAGCGCCGCGCCGGCGCTTGCGCGCGGCAGCGTGAGCTGCTCCCAGAGCACGAGCGGCCGGCGCGGCCCGCCCGTGGCGACGACCTCGATGCGCTCGGAGAGCGGCCCTTCGATCGACGTCTCGCTCGGAGCGAGGATGCGCACGCGGTCGAACGGGATGTCAGCCACGCTCCACTCGCGCGCCAGGTACTCCATGTAACGCCCCATCGCGGTCCGAGCGCCGGCCAGTCGCAGCCCGTTGATCGCCAGCGTCCGCACGGCCGCGGGACGTTACCGCCCGGCTATCCTCGCCGCCCGTGGCCGAGACCAGCACGTCGCCCTCGGCCGCCGGCCACGCCGGCTTCTTCGATGCGGAGGCCGCGGGCTACGACGCCGCCTACGAGGGGTCTACGCCGGCGGGCCACGCCTTGCGCGCGCGGATGACGGCGGCGCTCGCGCTGCTCGACGCGTCGGCTCCCGGGGCGGTGCTCGACGCCGGCATGGGCCCCGGGCGGCTGTGCGCGGAGCTCGACCGGCGTGGCTGGACGGTATCGGGCGTGGACGCCTCGGAGCGGATGGTGGAGGCGGCGCGCGCTCGGATTCCCGGAGCGGCCGCGCGGCTCGTCCAGGGAGACCTCGGGAAGCTGCCCTTCCCCGCGGACGCCTTCGACGCGGTCACCGCGACCGGCGTGCTCGAGTACGCGGACGACCTCGAGCGGGCGTTCGCCGAGCTGCGGCGCGTGCTCCGCCCCGGCGGCGTCGCGGTCGTCAGCTGCCCGCACCTGGCGAGCCTCGACGGGGCGTGGCTCGCCTTCGTCTACTACCCGGCCGTGCGTGCAGCAAAGGCGCTGCTTCCCACCGCCCGCCCCGCCCCGCGCCCCGTCCGTCCGCCTACCCTGGCCCGCTTCGAGACGGCGCTCTCCAGCGTCGGCTGGCGGATCGACGCACGCCGATACGTCAACCCCGTGGTGCTCGTCGCGCCAGTCGGTCGCCTACTTCCACGACCCGGCGTACGCGTGTCCCAGGTGCTGGAGAGCCGCCAGGGCACGCTGACGCGAAAGCTCGCCGCCCAGGTTGTCTACCGGCTCTCGCCTAGCCCGGCGCGGCCTCGAGCAGGCTGCCCGCCGGCCCGGGGGTGATTCCTTTCAGCTCGAAGCCGCCTTCGCGCAGCAGCGCGCGCCACTCAGTCTCGGTGCGCTCCTTGCCGCCGAGCAGGGCGAGCATGATCAGGTCCAGGTGCTTGCCGTAGCTCCGCTCGTCGCCGTCGGGCAGCACCTGCTCGAAGACGAGCAGACGGCCGTCGGGGGCGAGCGATCGGCGGCAGTTGCGCAGGATGTCGGCCGCCTGCTCGTCGCCCCAGTCGTGAAGGATGTAAGCGAGGACGTAGGCGTCCGCGGGCGGAAGGTCGTCGGCGAAGAAGTCGCCATCGATCGCTTTGCACCGTTGGGAGAGCCCCGCCTCCTCGAGCGCCGCGCGAGCCTTCGCCACCACCGGGGGCAGATCGAAGACGACGCCGCGCAGGTGCGCTTCCTGCTGGAGCACGGACGTCAGCAGCGCTCCGGTACCGCCTCCGATGTCCGCCACGACCGAGGCGCCGCTCCAGTCGTACTGCCGCGCCGCCGACGCGCGCGCACGGGCTGTGTCGGCCATCGCGCGATCGAAGACGTCACCCGCCGCCGCATCACTCGCCAGGTAGTCGAAGAACGGCATCCCGAATACGACGTCGGCGGCTGGTTCGCCGGTTTGCACGGAGCGGAGCAGCTCGTTCGCGGCGCGGTACGCCGTGAAGCCCTGCTGCATCGCGAGGTACCGGATGGAGCCCGGCTCGTCATCGCGGAGTTGCTTCGACATCGGCGTCGCGACATACACGCCCGGCTCGGTCTGCGCGAAGACCCCGACGCTGGCCAGCAGCCGCATCACGCGGTGCAGCGCGCCCGCATCGGCCCCTACTCGCTCGGCGATCTGCTCCACCGGGACCGGAGCGTCCCCGACGAGGTCCGCGACACCGAGTCGCGCCACCACGGCGATCGCCTTTGTGCGTAGGAAACCGCCGAGCACGTCGAGGAGCTGAGCGCGCGCCGCCGCTGGGTCCTCGCCCGATTCCACGGGTCAACGCTACCTCCCTAACGCCGCTCGGACATCCAGGCCCAGCACGCCTCCAGGCCGGCGCGCAGCGAGGTGCGAGGCTGCCACCCGGTCTGCCGCTCCAAGCGCGTCGAGTCGAGCTGGGTGACGGGCACGTCGATCCCGCGATCGGCGACCCTGTGCACGCCGGCCTCCAGGCCCGTGACCTCCTGCATCAGCTCCAGCAGCTCGCGCAGCGCCACCGAGGAGTGGGCGCCGACGTTGAACAGCCCCGGGCCCTCGGTCGCGAAGGCCGCGTGCACGGCGGCCTGGGCCGCATCGCCGGCGTACAGGAAGTCGCGGCGCGCCGAGCCGTCGCCGATCATCGTGATCGGGATCCCCGCCGCCAGCGCGTCGAACCATGCCGCAATCACTCCCTGGCCGCCGCGCGTCCGCTGCCCCGGGCCGTAGGCGTTGGCGTAGCGCAGCACCACCGGCTCGAGGTCGTGGTTGGCGGCGAAGAAGAACGCGTAACGTTCGAGCGCCAGCGAGGTCAGGCCGTGGATCGAGATCGGCTCGGTGGGGTGATCCTCGGGCGTCGGGACCTGCTGTACGCGGCCGTAGACCGTCCCGCCCGAGGAGGCGAGCACGAGCCGGCGCGAGCCCGCCGCCCGCAAGGCGTCGAGGACGTGCAGGACGGGCAGCAGCGAGCCGCTCGCCGAGGCGACGACGCTGCGAGCGGCGATCTCCGGAGTGCTCGAGCCGGCCATGTAGAAGACGACCTCGGCCTCGCGCACGAGCTGCCCCAGCCCGGGAGGCGAGCCCAGATCGCCCACCACCAGCCGCATGCCGTCGAGCGAGCTGTGGGCTCTGAGCCAGGCCGAGAAAGAGCGGCTGTAGACGGTGACCTCGTGGCCTTCCGCCTGCAGGGCGACCGCCGTGTGGGCGCCCAGCAGGCCGCCTCCCAGGACCAGGCAGCGACTCATCGTGGACGCGTTCTACCGCGGCCGGCGGCGGACGCTAGGCGGACTCGACGTCGTAGATCGTGCCGTGCGCGGCCAGCTCGTCCAGAAAAGCGCGCGCGTCGAACGCCTGCGCCGGCGCCAGCACGCCGGCGCGGTCGAAGCCGCGCGCGGCGAGCAGCGACGCGCCGTGGGCGATGATCGTCGCGGTGATCCCGTACACGTCGGTCCCGCGCAGCACGCCGCGGGCGACCCGCCCATCCTCGCCGGCCGCGATCGTCACCACCGCGAAGCGCGCGGCGCGGCGGCGCTGCTCGTCGGGGCCCTCGGGCAGGCCGTCGACCGCCAGATGCGCGAGCGGCCGCAGCGGCGAGCGCAGGGCGCGCGCGGCCAGCGGCATGGTCAGGGGCAGGATGCGAGCCAGCCCCGGGACGGGCGACAGGTCACGCGCGTCGATCAGCGAGACGATGCGGCGAGTACGAACGTGGCGGGGAACGGTGACGATCTCCCCGGAGGGATACGGCGCCACCGGTCCGCGTCCCATCGGCTCCGGGAACGGGAACGAGGCGCGCAGCGGAGCGCTCGGCGCGGGCTCCCAGCGGCCGTCCTCGTAGCGCACGCCGATTGCGCCCATCACCTCGAGCGCCGAACGCGCCGTCCCGCGCGAGGGGTCGAAGCCCTGGGTCGAGTAGGCGACGACCAGCTCGCGCAGCGGCTCGCGACCCTGGGCGACGAGGTGCGAGAGCAGGTCCCCGGGCGCGTAGTCGAAGCCCATCGCCGGCACGACAGCGACCTCGGCGGCGCGCGCGGCCGCGTCCCAGCGGTCGAACACGCGCTTGATGAAGAGCTGCTCGCCGGTCGTGTCGAGGTAGTGCGTGCCGGTCTCGACCGCCGCGCGCACCACCGCTTCCCCCCAGCGCGTGAAGGGGCCCGCGCAGTTGATCACCGCGGCGCAGTCGCCCAGCAGATGGCGCAGCGCGTCGCGGTCGTCGACCGCCGCCGCGCGGACCGGCGCCACCGTTCCCGCCTGCGCCGCCGCCGCGCGCAGCCGCGCGGCGCTGCGCCCGGCGACGATGTGCGGAAGCCCGCGCCGCACCAGCTCGCGCAGCACCAGCTTGCCGGTGTACCCGCTCGCGCCGTAGACGGCGATCGGCCCGCGCGCCTCGGCCACTCGACCGCCACCGACAGCCACTCAACCCCCCCGATTGAAGAAGTAGAAGCCGGGCACCGCGGCGCGAGTCGGGGCCGACGTGATGGCGTGCGCGACCTCGGTAGCGCCCGTGCGCGCGACGAGCTCGTCGAGCGTGACGATGCCGGTCAGGCGATTGCCGTCGAGCACCGGCAGGCGCCGGACCTTGTGCCGCATCATCAGCTCCGCGGCCTGGTCGAGGTCCATCTCCGGTCGCCCGCACACGACCGGGCCCGACGCGTGGTCGGCGGCGCGATCCGAGTCGGGGTCGCGGCCGTCGGCGACCGCGCCGACGACGATGTCGCGGTCGGTCAGCAGGCCGACCGGCAGCCCCGAGGAATCGACGAGCACGACCGAGCCCACGTTGCGCTCGCGCATCAGCTCGGCCGCCTCGCGGACCGAGGTCTCGGGGCTCGCGGTGACCACCGAGCCGGTCATGACCTCCCCGATCAGCACCGATCAGGACTCTAGATCAGCCGTCCGGCCGAGAGGGGCTCCCTAGACTCCCCGGCGCAGATGACGCAGCTCACAGCGAGACAGCTCGCGGTCCGCCGCCGCGTCGAGTCCCTGATCCGGGTGATGGCTCCGGGCCTCGACCTGCTGCTCGCGAGCGGCGAGCGCGTGGCCAGGCTGGCCGCACCCGAGGAGACGCCCGACGAGTGGTCGCCGCGCCCGCTGGATGCGGGCGGCTCGCGGCGGGTGACCAGCATTGGCCGCTGAGCGAGCGGCGGCGCGGCCGAAGGTCGAGCCCGAGGATCCCGAGGTCCTCTTAGAGCGCGAGCGCCGCCGGAGCAGGCCGGCCGCGATCGCCGCCGCGCTCGCCGCATTGTTGCTGCTGGCGTCGGCGGTAGTCAGCGGCCTTCTCCCGAAGGACTACCCGAACAACGGACACGAGCCGGCTGCTCTACATCAAGGACCATGCCGCCGCCCTGTGTCAGGGGCCGCGCTGCTCGGGCTGGGGTTTCTCGCTATCGGCTACACGCTCAAGTTTCTTTTCGATGCGACCAAGGGCCGCCGGCCCCCAGCTCCCGCGATGGCTGGGATGTGTGCGATGTACGCGCCGATCGTGCTGTTCATTGCGCTGCTAGTCCAGCAAATCGGGATCGCTGTCGAAGCCCACGATTTCGCGTCCACCGGCGGGCAACCGCCTCCGCCGCCAAGGATGCATTCGGCGCGCCGGGCTGCTGGCGCGGCACAGGCGCTCCGCTCGCCGCGCAGTTCGCGCTCGGGTTCGCGATCGTGATCGTCTGCCTCAACGCCATGAGGACGGGCTTGCTGACCCGTTACATGGGCATCATTGGCGTAGCAGTCGGTGCACTAATCGGCGATTCCGCTATTCGGCCCGATCGGCTTCAGCCTCGGCGTTCCTGTGGTTCGTCGCGCTCGCGTTCCTGCTCGCCGGGCGCTGGCCGGGCGGGCGGCCTCCGGCCTGGGAGCGAGGGGAGGCCATCCCCTGGCCCAGCCAGCAGGAGCTGCGGGAGCGGGCCGCGCTCGAGCGCTCGCAGCGCGACGCGCCCGCGGAGAGCGAGCCGTCCTCGGAGAGCGAGCCGGTGCCGGCCGGAGCCGATGGCCCTGCGCACCCCAGCTCCAAGAAGCGCAAGCGAAAGCGCCGCCGTTGAGCCCATGCCGGGCTCAGCTCATGCCGACGCGCTGACCCGCCGACATAACGTGGTGTGGTGCTCTCGCGCACGCCGTGGCTGCTCGCCGCGGCGCTTCTGGTCGTGCTCGCACTCGCGCCCGCCGCCCCCGCGGCCACGGGCCGGTCGGGCGACCTTCGCATGACGCTCGACGTCGGCCTCCAGCCTGCCCGCGCGAGCAAGCCGGGGCGGCCGCGCGGCATCTCGGTCCAGTACGTCGAGAAGCTCACGACGGCGGGAGGGCAGCGCCCGGAGCAGGACGTCAAGCGGATCAAGATCGCGCTTCCGCCGGGCTTCCGCGTCAACGTCGCCGCGTTCAGGCGCTGTCGCGTGTCGACCTACGTCCTCGAGGACAGCCCGGATGCGTGCCCGGCGAAGTCGGAGGTCGGGTCGGGCTGGGGTACGGCCGACGCCCGGCCCGCGATCCCCGACCTGATCCGAGCCCGGATCCGAGCGTTCGCCGGGATCGCCGACCTCGACGCGAAAGGCAATCCGCAGCGCGGCCGGCCCGCATTGCTGGTGCTCGCCGAGTCGCGGATCGGCGCCGTGACCGCGCGGTCGCTCTACGCGCTCAAGATCAGCGGGCGACGGCTCGTGCTCGACTTCCCGCCAGGGGCCGGCGGCGCGGGCTCGCCGTACATCATCAGCGAGATGGGATTGAAGCTGCGAAACGTCCGCGGCCGCGACGGCCTGCCGCTCGTCCAGACGCCCACCTCGTGTCCGGGCCGCTGGCGCTTCACCCAGACCACGACGTTGTTCGGCGGCGATTCGGTGACGGCGCGCGACGACGTCCCGTGCAAGGGCTGAGCGACAGCTAGGCCGGCGCCGGCACGTCGGGCAGGCGCGCGAGCGCCGCTTCCATCTCGGCTTCTGAGAACTCGGGGTCCTCGAGCTCTCCGGCCAGGTAGGCGTCGTAGGCGGCGAGGTCGAAGTGCCCGTGGCCGCAGAGGTTGAACAGGATCACGCGCTCCTCGCCGGCCTCCCTGGCCAGCTCGGCCTCCTCGATCACGGCGCGGATCGCGTGCGCCGGCTCGGGCGCCGGGATGATGCCCTCGCTGCGCGCGAACTGCAGCGCGGCGGCGAAGGTCTCGTTCTGGCGGTAGGCGCGCGCCTCGACGGCGCCGGCGCGAACCAGGCCGCAGAGCAGCGGCGCGTCGCCGTGGTAGCGCAGCCCACCGGCGTGCACGGGCGGCGGCACGAAGTCGTGGCCGAGCGTGAACATCGGCATCAGCGGCGTCATCCCCACCGTGTCGCCGAAGTCGTAGCGGTAGGCGCCGCGGGTCAGCGTCGGGCACGCCGCGGGCTCGGCGGCGACGAAGCGGGCCTGCGCGTCGCCGCGCAGCACGCGGCGCAGGAACGGGAAGCACAGGCCGGCGAAGTTGGATCCCCCGCCGACGCAGGCGACGATCACGTCGGGCTCCTCGCCCGCGAGCTCCATCTGGCGGATCGCCTCCTGGCCGATCACGGTCTGGTGCAGCAGCACGTGGTTGAGCACCGAGCCCAGCGCGTAGTTCGCGCGCTCGGCGCGCGCCGCGATCTCCACCGCCTCCGAGATCGCGATGCCGAGCGAGCCCGTCGGGTGCGAGGCCTGCGAGCGCCCGGCCTGCGTGCGATCGGACGGCGAGCGGTGCACCGTCGCCCCCCACGTCTCCATCATCGAGCGCCGGTAGGGCTTCTGGTCGTAGCTCGAGCCGACCATGAACACCTCGCACTCCAGGCCGAACTGCGCGCACGCGAAGGCCAGCGCCGAGCCCCACTGTCCGGCGCCGGTCTCGGTCACGAGCTTCTCGATGCCGGCGCGCGCGTTCTCGAAGGCCTGCGGCACCGCGGTGTTGGGCTTGTGCGAGCCGGCCGGCGAGCCGCCCTCCCACTTGTAGTAGATGTGGGCCGGGGTGCCGAGCACCCGCTCGAAGCGGCGCGCGCGGTGAAGCGGCGTGGGTCGCCACAGGGCGTAGGTGTCGCGCACCTCGTCGGGGATCGGGACCAGCTCCTCGGGCGAGACCTCCTGCTCGATCAGCCCCATCGGGAACAGCGGCGCGAGGTCGTCCGGGCCGGCGGGCTCGTGGGTACCCGGGTGCAGCGGCGGCAGCGGATCGCCGGGGACGTCGGGGAGCAGGTTGACCCAGGACGTCGGGATCGCGTCCTCGTCCAGCAGGTACTTGGTCCGCTCCGGCGTCATCGCTGCTCCTCACCTCGGGTGCGCCGCGATTGTAAGCTCGCGGCAATGCTCCCTTCTTCGTACGAGCAGGCGGTCTCCGAGCACCGCTGGGAGGTGCCCGAGCGCTACAACATCGCCGCCGACGTCTGCGACAAGCACGACCCGGGCAAGCCGGCGATGATCTGGGAGTCCTACACGGGCGAGCGCCGCGACGTGTCGTGGGGCGAGCTGCAGTCGCTCGTCGGCGCGCTTCGCCAACGTCCTGCGCGAGCACGGCGTCGAGCGCGAGGATCGCGTGGCTATGCTCCTGCCGCCGACGCCGGAGACGGCCGCGGCGTTCTTCGGGACCTGGAAGGCGGGGGCGATCCTGCTCTCGATGTCGGTCCTCTACGGCGACGAGGGGATCCGCCACCGGATCACCGATTCGCAGGCCAAGGTGCTGGTGACCGACGCGGCCAACGCCTCGCGCGTCGATGCGGCGCTGGTCGATTCCGTGATCGTGCTCGACCGTGCGCTGCTCGACGACGCCTCCGAGGACTTCGAGACGGTCGACACCGCAGCCGACGATCCGGCGCAGCTCTACTACTCGAGCGGGACCACGGGCCTGGCGAAGGGCATCCTCCACGCGCACCGCTACCTGCTTGCGCACGAGGAGTTCATCTACTGCCACGACGTGCGCGAGGGCGAGCTTTTCCACGGGATGGGGGAGTGGGCGTGGGCCGCCGGCATCGCGCCGCTGCTCGGGCCGTGGCGGCTGGGCGCGGTGCAGGCGGTCTATCAGCGTGAGGGCGGCTTCAAGCCCCACGAGCAGCTCGACTTCCTGTCGCGCCACGAGGTCACGAACGTGTTCACGACCCCCACGGCGATGCGCGCGATGATGGCGATCGAGGACGCGGGCGAGCATTATCCCGCAGAAGTTCCGCATCGTGTGCTCGGCGGGCGAGCCACTCAACCCGGAGGCGATCCGCTGGTTCCGCGACCAGTACGGGCTCACGGTGCTCGACTTCTACGGGCTGACGGAGTCCTATCCGCTGGTCGCGAACTTCCCGTTCATGGAGGTCCGCGAGGGGTCGATGGGCAAGGCGATGCCGGGCTGGGACGTGGCGATCCTGGACCAGGACGAGAACCCGGTGCCCCAGGGCGAGCGCGGCGAGATCTGCCTGCGCGCGCGCTCCAACCCCCATTATCCATTGGGCTACTGGAACCGGCCGGAGGACACCGAGGAGGTCTTCGGCGGCGAGTGGTTCCACACCAAGGACGCGGCCCGCTTCGACGACGACGGCTACGTCTGGTACGAGGGCCGCGCCGACGACGTGATCATCTCGGCCGGCTACCGCATCGGCCCGTTCGAGGTCGAGTCGGCATGCCTCGAGCACCCCGCGGTGGCCGAGGCGGCGGCCGTCGCGTCGCCCGACGAGCGGCGGGGAACGGTCGTGAAGGCGTTCATCGTGCTGTCTGAGGGCTACTCGCCGTCAGACGACCTCGGTGTCGAGATCGGTCGCTTCGTGCGCGACCGCCACTCCGCCTACGCCTACCCACGGCGCGTGGAGTTCGTCGACGACCTCCCCAAGACGCTCACCGGCAAGATCCGCCGGATAGAGCTGCGCCAGCGCGAGGCGGGCGGGTAGCCGCGGAGGCAACCGACCCCTCCGCGCAGGCCGAGCCTCCCGCGGCCGGGTCCTCCTCCGCGCGCGACGCTCCGCCCGCGGCCGAGTCCCCCTCCGCGCGCGACGCTCCGCCCGCGGCCGACTCCCCCTCCGCGCGCGACGCTCGCCCCGAGTCTCCCTCCGCGCGCTCGATCTTCGCCGAGGCGTGGCAGGTGTGCCGTGCCCACCCGGTCGCGCTCCTCGTCCCCGGAGTCGTGCTCTTCGTCGCCTTCGGCGCTCCCGCGGCGGCCTTCGACACGCTCCCGGGCGACGCCGATGCGGCCGACGTCGTGCTCGTGCTCGTCGCCCAGGGACTGGGGCTCGCGACCGTGTTCCTCTACTCCGGCTACTGCGAGGCGATCGCGCATCAGGATCGCGTGGGGGAGGAGGTCTCGGTGCGGGCCGCGCTGCGCGCCACCGCGCCGACGCTGCCCGCGCTGATCGCCGCCTCGTTGATCGCCGGCGCCGGGATCGTGTTCGGCCTCGCGTTGCTGATCGTGCCCGGGCTCTGGCTGATGACCCGCTGGGTGCTCGTGTCGCCGGTGATCTCGGTGGAGCGCTGCGGCCCGTGGGCAGGGCTGCGGCGCTCCTCGCGGCTCAGCCGCGGGCACGGGCGCCTGCTGCTCGTCACGGCGGTCACGACGCTCGTGCTCGACGAGCTGCTCTCGATCGCCGGCGAGCGGCTCGGCCTGTGGCTCGCCGACGACCGCATCGCCGCCCACGTCGCCGGTCGCGCGGCCGGCCAGCTGCTCGCCGGCCCGTTCGTCGGCATCGTCATCGCGATCGCCTACGCGCGCCTGCGCGAGCTCGAGCGACGAGTTTCGCCGCCCGTGGCGGTCACTGCTGATGGATCCCGAACCGAAGGAGGCTGACGATGGCAAAGGTGGTCGTATCGCAATTCGTGTCGGTGGACGGCGTCGTCGAGGACCCGGGCGGCTCGGAAGGGTGGGACCGGGGCGGCTGGGCGTTCAAGTACGAGCGCGGGCCCGAGGGCGACAAGTTCAAGCTCGACGAGGTCATGGACAGCGATGCCCTGCTGCTGGGCCGCGTGACCTACGAGGGCTTCGCCGAGGCCTGGCCCTCCCGGACCGGCGAGTTCGCGGACAAGTTCAACAACATGACCAAGTACGTCGTCTCGAGCACGATCGGCGAGCCGGAGTGGAACAACACGACCGTGATCCGCGACGACGTCCCCGGCGAGGTCGCCAAGCTCCGGGAGCAGCCGGGCGGCGACGTCCTCGTCAACGGCAGCGCCGAGCTGGTGCGGACGCTGGTCGACAACGACCTCGTGGACGAGCTCCGGCTGATGGTCTTCCCGGTGATCCTCGGAGGCGGCAAGCGCCTGTTCACCGAGACCCAGGCGCCGGCGTCGCTCGAGCTCGCCGAGTCCAGGCAGGCCGGCGAGACGACGATCCTCGTCTACCGGCGGGCCGCAAAGGAATAGGGCGAGTCCGCGGCGACCCTCGGCGAACGGCATCGACGAAGGAGGGAGCGAGGAACCGCAGTCTCGCCCGCCGACGGCTCCCTTCCGCTCCTTCCCCTCGTCGAGTCGGTGTTCGTCCCGGCGCGACGCTCCATCCGACTGTTCGGCCTTCCCCGCGGCCCTCAGACCTCGCGCGGGGCGTCCTCGCCTTCATCGGCCGCCGGCGGGTCCTCGGCGAGGACGCGGTAGAGCGATCGGCGTGTCTCGTCGAGCACGTCGGTCGCCTCGGCCACCTGCTTGTCGCTTCCGGAATGCAGGATCTGGGCCACGGCGAAGCCCGCCTGGCGCACGAGCTGGACTAGCTGCGAGTGGCCCTCGCGGGCGTCGTCCTTGACCGCGTCCCACGGCGCCGCGAGCTCGTCGCCGCGGGCCTCGACGTGGGCGCGGCCGTCCTCGGTCAGCTCGAAGGCGCGGCGGCCGTCGGACTCGATGGTCCGCACGAGCCCCTCGTCCTCGAGCTGCTGGAGCGCCGGGTAGACCGAGCCGGGGCTCGGACGCCAGAGGCCGTCCGAGCGCTGCTCGATCTCCTGCATCAGCTGGTAGCCGTTGCGCGGCTCCTCGGCGAGCAGCGCGAGCAACGCGGCGCGGACGTCGCCGCGCCGAGCGCGCGGACCGCGCGCGCCCGGGAAGTCGCCGTAGCCCCGCCGGCCTCGGTGACGATGCCTGCCCCGCCCCCGGCCCATCGCGAACCAGCCGGCGAGACGCGGATCGAATGCGTGTGAATGACCGTGCATGACGTGTCTCCCTCGTAGGAATGTGATGTATCTCGACACAACACGATATATCGAGATATTCAGATCGTCAAGCCTCGGCTGCCTCTGCGCCCGCCCCGCCGTTCAGCGAAGCGCTTCGACCAACTCGACCGTCAGCTCGTCGAGCGTGTCGACCACGAGGTCGGCGAGGGCGAGCGCGTCGCGGTCGGGCGGGAAGTGGGGGTTGGGCACCGCGACGACCGCGGTCCCGGCCGCGGACGCTGCGCGCAGGCCGTTGGAGGAGTCCTCGATCGCTGCGCAGCGCTCGGCTGCGGCGCCGAGGCGCGCGATCGCTTCGAGGTGGACGTCGGGCGCGGGCTTGCCGCGCGCGACCTCCTCGCTCGAGACTGTCGCTTTGAATGATTCGGCCAGCCCGGAGAGCTCGAGGAAGAGGTCGATGACCTCGCGGTTGGAGGAGCTCGCGAGCCCGAGCGGCCAGCGCGCGGCGAAGCGGCGCACGGCCTCCACCGCCCCGGGCAGAAGCGGCAGGCGCTCGCGGTAGAGCTCGAGCATGCGCGCGACGACGGCGTCGTTGATCTCCTCGGGCGAGAGCGGCACCGCGAGCTCGTCGTGCAGGTAGCGCGACCACTCCACCGAGCTCATGCCGAGCATCTTCGTCGTGGCCTCGTCGCGCCAGCGCCCGCCGGTGCGCTCCACCAGCTCGCGCTTTGCGGCGTCCCACAGCTGCTCTGAGTCGACCAGGACCCCGTCGAGATCGAAGACGACGGCTTCGATCACCGCTCGGGCGCGCCCTGCAGCGCGAGCGTCGCGGCGCGGTAGCGGCGATCTTCGGTGACCTCCTCGCCCAGCCACGCCGGTGGGTCGAAGGCGCGCGCCGCCTGCTCGGAGCCGAACTCCGCCTCGGCCGTGACCAGGCCGTCGAGGTCGCCCTCGTAGACGTCGACTTCGAGCGTCGCGTCGCCGCACGGCACGAGGTGCCTCATCTTCTCGACGCGGCGGCCCTCGGTCAGCGGCCACAGGCTCTCGAACGTGCGCGCGTCGATCGGTAGCTCCTCCTCGACGCGCGCGAGCCCGCCCGCGGACTTGACGGTCAACACCGTGCTGTCGCCGCGGCGGCGCACGCGCACCTCGGCGTCGCCGGCCTGGCCGCCGGCGAGGTAGCCCTGCTGGATGCGGTCGGCGCGCGCGGCCGCGAGCGCCTCCGCCGGCGGGTCGGGAACGAGCCACTTGCGCTCGATCTCCACCGCGCGCGTCACCGCCTCACGGCCGAGAGCACCAGCTCGCGGTCGTGCTCGTAGGTCAGGCGCGCGAGCGCGTCGTCGAGCGCGAGCCACTCGAAGCGGTCGACTTCCTTGTTGGGC
Source organism: uncultured Actinomycetes bacterium (assembly GCA_963797015.1). GTDB lineage: Bacteria > Actinomycetota > Thermoleophilia > Solirubrobacterales > Solirubrobacteraceae > JBBPZA01. The sequence goes on from CAWCNV010000003.1 coordinate 397,074, forward strand.
TCGAACGAGCCCGACACCGGCTCCATCAGCCAGTAGCGCACGAGCTTGGGCCGCCCCTTGGGATCGCGGTAGGAGATGGGGTCGAGCTCCTCCAGCAGCCTGCAGCGCAGGCCGGTCTCCTCCTCGACCTCCCGCAGCGCCGCTTCCTCCCAGCCCTCGTCGCGATCGAGCTTGCCCTTGGGCAGCGACCAGTCGTCGTACTTGGGCCGGTGCACGAGCGCGACCTCGAGCTCGCCGCCTTCGCGCCGCACGATCACCCCGCCTGCGGCACGGACCTGCGCTTCAGCCTCCATCTCCCGAGCCTATCCGGGCGGAGTGGAGTTCAGCGCGCGAGCAGCGCGGCGACCCCCTCGCGGTGCTCGCGGGTGGTGAAGCACGACGGCTCCGCGTACTCCTCCATCGCGATGCTCTGCTCCCAGGTCGCGTCAGCCGCGCGGCGCAGGAGCGGCTTCATCATCTCGAGCACGTGCGGCGGGAGCTCTTCGACGCGGTCGCACCAGCGCTGCGCCGCGGGCAGCAGCTCCTCGTGGGCGACGAGCTCGTTGCCCAGGCCGAGCTCGTGGGCGCGCGCGCCATCGAGGATCTCGCCGGACGCGAACAGGCCGAAGGCGCCCTGGTAGCCAAGCCGACGCGTGAGCAGCCAGCTCGAGCCGACCTCGGGAATCAACCCGATGCGGCCGAAGGCGGGCACGATCCGCGCCCGCTCGGAGATCACGATCACGTCGCAGGCGAGCGCGAACGCGAGCCCCACTCCCGCGGCCGCGCCGTTGACCGCGGCGATCACCGCCTTGTCGGCGGAGACGATCGTGCGCGCCACGCCGCCGAACTGACGCCGGATCCAGCGCCAGATCGCCGCTGCGCCCTCGTCGCCCTGCTCGAGCGAGGGCTGGGCGAAGTCGCGCATGAGCGCCAGGTCGCCGCCGGCGCTGAACGCCGGGTCGGCGCCGGTGAGGACGATCGCCCGAATCCCGGGATCGGCCGCCAGCTCGGTGAGCGCGTCGTGGAGCTGGACAGTGAGCGTCGCGGACAGCGCGTTGAGGCGCTCGGGCTCGTCCATGCGCACGAGCGCGCGGGCGCCATCGCGTTCGACCTGGACGAGCCGGCGTTCGTCGGCGCGCGCGGCGTCGACGAGGGCCTGGTGGGTGAGTGTGGCCGTCGTCATCGGGGCTCCTTTCGGATCGCGGCCTCGGCGGCGTCGGACAGGACGCGCGCCGCCTCGGCAGGCTCGGTGTCGCCGCGGCCGCTCAGCCAGTGCCGTGCCCACTCCTGCGCTGGGCCGAGGACGACGGCGTGGAACAGGTCGAGCGGAAGCTGCCGCACGTCGTTCGAAGCGGCCCATTCGCGGATCGCGGCGAAGAAGGCGCGGTTCAGCTCGGCGAGCTCGTCGCGGGAGGCACGCGCGACCTCCGGCTCGCGCCGCTCGAGCAGGTAGCGCGCGCGCCGCGCGTCGGCGGCGATCCAGGCGACGTAGTGCTCGACCATGCCGCGGATCCCGCCGGCCCGAAGCGCCTCGAGCGCGCCGACCTGGTAGTCGCGCAGCGCGGCGAGGTAGAGCGCGGCGGCGATCCCCTCCTTGCTCGAGAAGTGGTGGTAGATCGAGCCGACGCTCGCCCCCGACCGCGCGCGGACGTCCTCAATGGTCGTCCCGGCCACTCCGCGCTCGTCGAAGCACTCGAGCGCGGCCTCGAGGATCGCGTCCCGCCGCGAGCTGTCCCGCACTAGAATCATCTTCTAGAAGGGGATTCTAGCGGACGGTGGAAGCGGGGAAGGGGGGAAGCGGAAGCGGGGAAGCGGGAAGCGGCGGGGCGTGTGGCGGGCGGCGGGGCGTGCGGCGCTCGCCAAGCTCGGCGCCCGTTAGGCACCAGCTCCGAGCTCCGCGGTGCGCAGCGGCTCCCGGGCGGGTTGAGCCGGGAGCAGGGCGGCGGCGAGGACGGCGCCCAGCGCGGTCACGCCCGCCGCGACCAGGCACCCCGCGCTCAGGCCGGCGAAGAAGGCGTCCGACGCGGCCGCGTGCAGCTGGCCGCCGAGGCCGGCGGGAGCGCGCTGCGCAAGCTCGAGCGCGGAGCCGACGGAGTCATGAGCCGCGCGGCTCACGGGCGCCGGCACGCCAGCCGGCAGTTCGGAGGTCAGGCGACTCGCGTACAGGGACGCGTAGACGCTGCCGATCACGGCAACGCCGAGCGTCGCCCCGAGGAGGCGCGTCGTGTCGTTCACCGCGGACCCGACGCCGGCCTTGGCGCGCGGGACGACTCCCATGATCGCCTCGGTCGCGGGAGCCGACGTCAGCCCCATGCCGGATCCGCCGAGCACCATCTGACCGGCGATCTCCAAGTAGCTCGTGCCGGTGGCCGCCGTCGAGACCCAGGCGAAGAAGCCGGCCAGGCTCGCGAGGCCGGCGGCGACGACGACCTTGGTTCCGAAGCGCACCGCGAGCTTGGTCCCCAGCACGGAGGTGATCCCGACCGATATCGCGACCGGCAGCAGGTGCACGCCCGTCGAGAGAGGCCCGTAGCCCTTGAAGAACTGGAAGTACTGAGTGATGAGGAAGATGAAGCCCGAGAGGGCGAAGAACGCGACGGTCACCGAGCCGCTGGCCGCGGTGAAGCGCAGGTTGCGAAACAGCCCGACGTCCAGCATCGGCGCGGCCGCGCTGCGCTCGCGCGCGACGAACGCCACCAGCAGCGCGGCCGCGACGGCGAATCCGGCGATCGTCCGCGGCGCGCTCCAGCCGTGGTCGGGCGCCTCGATGATCGTGTACACGAGCAGCGCCATCGAGACGGTGGAGAGCACGAGGCCCGGCACGTCGGCCGGCGGCGCGTCCCGATCGCGCGAGGTCGGCACGGTCACCGCGACCAGCGCGGCGGCCAGCGCCGCGACCGGCGCCATCGCAAAGAAGATGCTCGTCCACGAGAAGTGCTCGAGCAGCCAGCCGCCGGCGATCGGACCGAGCGCGATCGCGGCGCCGGCGGTCGCGCCCCACAGGCCGATCGCCCGCGCGCGCTCTCCCCGCTCGACGAATACGTTCGAGATCAGCGAGAGGGTCGCCGGGAAGATCATCGCGGCGCCCAGCCCCATGACGCAGCGGGCGGCGATCAGCGCGGAGGGCGTCGTCGTCAACCCGCCGACCACGCTTGCAATCCCGAGCACGGCAAGCCCGGCCAGCAGCATCCCCTTGCGGCCGATCCGGTCGCTCAGGCTACCGGCGGCGAGCAGCAGGGAGGCGAACACGAGGCTGTAGCCGTCGACCACCCACTGAAGCTCGCTCGTCGACGCGTGAAGCTCGCGCACGAGCGTGGGCAGAGCGACGTTGACGATCGTCGTGTCGAGGTTGATCAGGAAGGCGGCGGCGAGCAACGAGGCGAGGATGAGCGGGCGGTTTTGGCGATCGGGGCTGGTGAGAAGTCGGTTCATGGACGCAGTTGTAGACGCTTGACTTGAGAAAGTCAAGTCTAAACTTTACAAGCTCAACGCAAACGGTTAGACTTGCGGCGTGCGCACCTACGGCCAGCTGTGTGGCCTCGCAAAGGCGCTCGACGTCGTCGGCGACCGCTGGTCGCTGCTGATCGTCCGGGAGCTCCTGATCCGCGACGCCTGCCGCTACACGGACCTACGCGAGGGCCTTCCCGGGATCGCCACGAACCTGCTCGCCGACCGGCTGCGACAGCTCGAGCAGTCCGGGATCGTCGAGCGCGAGGACGCGCCGCCGCCCGTCGCGACGACACTGTTCCGCCTCACAGAACGCGGCAAGGAGCTGCGGCGGGTGATCCAGGCGCTGGGGCTCTGGGGAATCCCGCTCGTAGCCGCGAGCTCGGGCGAGGATGAGGAGTTCCGAGGCCACTGGCTCGCGCTCCCGCTCGAGATCCAACTCGCCGGCGGGGCGCTTCCGGACCCTCCGGTCACGCTCGAGGTCCACGCCGGCGAGGAGGAGCCCGTGGTCGTCGAGATCGGCGGCGGCGAGGTCCGAACCCGCCCGGGCCGCGCGGAGAACGCCGACGGGATCTTGACCGGGACGCCCCGGCTGATCCTCGGAACGCTGGTCGGCGGGGTTGACCTCGAGGCGTCCCGCGCGCACGGGCTCGAGTACGAGGGCGACCCGGAGGCGCTGCGGCGGCTCGTCTCCGCAGCCCCGACCCCTACGGGAAGCGGCTGAACCAGAACAGCGAGGCGACGCCACCGGCGAGCATCAGCAGCAGCCCGACGCCGGCGAACGCGTAGGTGAGCTCGTGGTGGACCTTCACGTAGCCGAGCTGGGAGCCGAGCTTCTTGTAGATGTCGCCGAGCGCCCCGGCGTCGGGCGCGCTGAAGTAGCGGCCGCCGGAGAGCTTGGCGATCTGCCTGAGCGCGGCGCGGTCCGGGGGCACGGGCACGCTCTGGGTGTTGCCGAACTGGTCGGTCACGTCGAGCGTCCCGTTCTCGGTGCCCAGCGCGACGGTGTTGATCGGGACCTTCAGGGCCTTCGCGCGGCGGGCGACGTCGAGCGGGCGGCGCGTGCCCGAGGTGTTCGCGCCGTCGGACAGCAGGAGGATCGCCGCCGGGCGGTCGCGGGCCGCCGGGAGGGCCTGAGCGGGGCGGGCGGTGTCGGTCGTCTGCCCGGCCCCGCGGGCCCCGGGGCGCACCGAACGGAGCGAGAGGTCGAGCGCGTCGCCCATCGCGGTGCCGCCGTTGGCGGTCAGCGAGTCGATCGCGTCCTTGACCAGACCGCGGTCGGTGGTCGGAGGCGCGACGACCTGGGCGGTCTGCGAGAACGTCACCAGCCCGACCTTGAACTTCTCGGGGACCTTGTCGACGAACGACTGCGCCGCGTCCTGGGCGGCCGAGAGGCGCGTCGGCTTGACGTCGGTGGCCTGCATCGAGCCCGAGACGTCGGTCGCCATCATCACGGAGGCCTGCTCGCGCGGCACCGACACCGTGTGCTGCGGGCGCGCGAAGGCGACGAGCAGCGCGGCGAGGGCGAGCAGGTAGAGCGCGGGCGGGATGTGGCGCCGCCAGCCCGGCGAGCGCTGCACGACGTTGGCCAGCAGGTCGAGGTTCGTGAACCGGACCGCGAACTTCGCGCGCCGCCGCTGGAAGGACAGGTACGCGAGCCACGCGAGCGGGATCAGCAGCAGCGCGAGCAGGAAGATGGGGTCGCGGAAGCTCACGCGAGCGGCTTCCGCTTGCGGCAGCCGGACGCGGTGGGCCGGAGCTCGCGCCCGCTCACGCCGGCCTCCTCACCCTCTGCCTGCGCCCCATGAAGCGCGCCAGCTCGCGCAGCCAGTCGCCCTTCGTCCACAGCACGACGTGGTCGGCTCCCGCCTTCGCGAGCTCACCGGCGACGCTCGCCCGCTCGTCGGCCGCCGCGCGCGCGAACCGCTCGCGCAACCCGCGGCGGTTGGTGTCGACGCGCAGCTGGCGGCCGGTCTCGGGGTCCACGAGCCAGAGCTCGCCCATGGCGGGGAGCTCCTGCTCGCGCGGGTCGCGGATCTCTACCGCCATCACGTCGTGACGCCCGCGGAGCTGCAGCAGCTGGTTGCGCCAGTCACGCGGTCCGCGAAAGTCCGAGACGACGATCACCAGCCCGCGCTGCCGCGCGACCGCGCCCGCGCGGCCGAGGGCGGCGCCCAGCGAGGTCGAGCCGCCGCCGTCGCGTGGAAGCTCCTCGCGCACGGTGGCGAGCAGTCCGAGCAGACCCGGGCGGCCCTGGCGCGGCGGCAGCATCCGCGCGCGGCCGCCGCCGAAGGTCATAACGCCCAGCCGGTTGCCGCGGCGCGTGAGCAGGTGGCCGAGCGCCAGCGCGACGCCCTCGGCGACGTCGGCCTTGCGCCGGTCGGCGGTGCCGAACGTCATCGAGGCCGAGGTGTCGAGCACGAGCCAGCTCGTCAGCGCGCGCTCGGGAACGTGGACTCGGACGTGCGGCTCGCGCATGCGCGCAGTCACGTTCCAGTCGATCAGGCGCACGTCGTCGCCGGACGAATAGGGACGGATCTGGGCCAGCTCGGTCCCCCAGCCGAAGCCCGCGCCGCGGTGCTCGCCCGGCAACAGCCCCTGGGCGCGGCGGCGCACCTCGACGTCGAGCGCACGCAGCAGCGCGAGCGGCGTCGGCCCCGGTCCTGGCCGGTCCGGAGTGCGCTCGACTTCGAGGCCCAGGCTCGGGCTCATCAGGCCGCCACCCCGACGCGGGCGAAGTCCGAGCTCACGCGCTCGCCGCCCCTCCGCGCGCCAGGTCCAGGCGCGGCATGGGGACGACCGAGAGGACCCGCTCGACGATCTGGTCCGGGTTGACGTCCTCGGCGAGGGCCTGGTAGGTGAGGACGATGCGGTGGCGCAGGACGTCGGGCGCCAGCGCGCGGACGTCCTGGGGCAGGGCGTAGGTCCGGCCGCGCAGCAGCGCGAGCGCGCGCGAGGCCAGCACGAGGTTGATCGACCCACGCGGGCTGGCTCCGAACTCGATGTAGGGAGCGAGCTCCTGCAGGCCCGCGCGATGGGGCTCGCGCGTGGCCGCGACGAGCGCGACCGCGTACTCGGCCACCTCGCGGTCGATGTAGACCTCGCGCGCCGCGCGCTGGTAGGAGGCGAGGTCGCGCGCGTCCATCACGGTCTCGGTCTGCGCCGGGTCGCCGAGCAGCCGGGCGACGACCGCGGACTCCTCGGCGAAGCTCGGGTACTCGACCAGCACCTTGAGCATGAAGCGGTCGACCTGCGCCTCGGGCAGGGGATAAGTGCCCTCGGACTCGATCGGGTTCTGGGTCGCGAGGACCAGGAACGGCTCGGGCACGGCGAACGTATCGGTGCCGATCGTCACCTGGCGCTCCTGCATCACCTCGAGCAGGGCCGACTGCACCTTGGCCGGCGCGCGGTTGATCTCGTCGGCGAGCAGGAAGTTGCAGAACACGGGCCCGAGCTCGGTGTCGAAGCGCCCGCTGTCGGGCCGGTAGACGCGCGTGCCGACGAGGTCGGCGGGGACGAGGTCGGGCGTGAACTGGATCCGCTTGAAGGTCCCGCCCAGGACGTCGGCGACGGTCTTGACCGTCAGCGTCTTGGCCAGCCCCGGCACGCCCTCGAGCAGCACGTGGCCGCCGGCGAGCAGCGCCACGAACACGCGCTCGAGCATCCCCTCCTGGCCGACGATCACCCGCTTGATCTCGAACAGGGCGCCTTCCAGGCCCTTCCTTGCATCGCGCACGGGCCGCAGCCGCGCCGTCTCGTCGTCCATTGGGTCCTCTGGTTAAAGGCGGATGAAGGCCATGTGTTTGTAAGACCGCAGATTGAAGGGTGCCTAAAACGTCAACCGCGTACCTGGGCCTAGATGATCGACGCGAACGTCCCTCCGTCCGCCGACCACGCGGCGCCCGTGACGTCGGAGCTCGCCTCCGAGCACAGGAAGACGACCACGCGCGCGATCTCCGCGGGCTCGCCGAAGCGGCCCAGGGGAACCTTGGCCGCCTGCTTGGCGATCGCTTCGTCGCGTGTCGTGCCCGCGACGCGCGCGGCCTGGTCGCCGAGCCCTTCGGGTGCGAGCCACAGCGGCGAACCCACCGGTCCGGGCGTCACCGCGTTGACCAGCACCCCGCGGGACGCATAGGCGTCGGCGAAGGCGCGCGAGAGCGAGAGCTGGGCGGCCTTGGTCACCGAGTACGCGACGTTGGTGAGCGACGGGCGCTTGCCCGCCGAGGACGCGACGTTGACGATCCGCCCCCACTCCCGCTCGGCCATCACGGGCGCGGCCGCTCGCATCAGCCGCAGCGGTCCCATCACGTTGAGCCCCCACTGGCGCTCCCACTCCTCGTCGGGGAGCTCGTCCAGCGGGATCGCCGCCGAGGTGCCCGCGTTGGCCACCACGAAGTCGAGCCGTCCGAAGGCGTCGAGGCAGTCGGCCACGAGGCGGTCGCCGGCGTCGGGCGACGTGACGTCGAGGGCCAGGCCCTCGGCCTGCTCGCCGGCGCCCTGCTCGCCGCCCGCGCTGCCTCCGGCGGCCCGGCACTCCACGACCGCCTCGCTCAACCGCTCCCCGTCGCGCGCGGCGAGCAGCACCCGCGCTCCCTCGGCGCACAGGAGCCTCGCCGTCGCCAGCCCGATCCCACGGCTCGCGCCGGTGACGATGCCGCTCCGGCCGCTCAGCCCCAGGTCCATAGCGGCATGATGCCCTGCCATGCGATCTCACACCGTCTACAAGACCTTCAACACCACCGAGCGGCGCGCCTTCGTGCGCATCACCGGCGACGTCCAGGAGGCCGTCGACGACAGCGGCGTGGAGGAGGGGATGGTGCTCGTCTCGGCGATGCACATCACCGCCGGCGTGTGGGTCAACGACGACGAGCCGGGCATCCAGGCCGACGCGCTCGAATGGCTCGACAAGCTCGCGCCGCCGAGCTGGAAGCCGCCCGCCAACGACGTGGCCCGCGCGCTGCTGCCCGACCCCGGCGACTACCGCCACCATCGCGGCGGCGAGGACAACGGCGACGCCCACCTCAAGAACCTGCTCGTCCACCACCAGGTCGTGCTGCCGATCACCGACGGGCGCCTCGACCTCGGGCCCTGGCAGGCGGTCTTCTACTGCGAGTTCGACGGCCGGCGCCCCAAGCGGCTGGTCATCAAGGTGCTCGGCGAGTAGCGGTTAAGCTGCACCCCTGCCGCGCGTCGCCCGCCTCCTGCCCGCAGTCCTCCTGCTCGCCGCTGCCGCCGCTGCGGGCCCGGCCACGACGGCCGGCGCCAAGGCGCCGGAGGTCCAGGCCCATCGCGGCGGGTCGGTGATCGACGGGGTCCCGCGCTTTCCCGAGAACATGCTGCCCGCGTTCCGCAACGCGGCCCGCGCGGGCTACACGATCGAGCTCGACGTCAAGCTCTCGAAGGACCGCAAGCCGGTCGTGATCCACGACGACACCCTGGATCGCACCACGATCTGCTCAGGGCCGGTCAACGCGCTCACCGCCCGGCGCCTGGCGAAGTGCAAGGCCGACGTGCTCGGCAGCCCGGGGAGCGCGCTGCCCACGCGCAAGCTGAGCAAGCCGGTGGCGGGGATCTCGAGGATGGAGACGGTGCTCGCCCTGGCCAAGCGCACGGGCACGCGCGTGAACCTCGAGATCAAGAACCTGCCCACGGACAACGACTGGGATCCGAGCTTCCGCTACGCGCGGCGGATCATGCGCCGCATCGTCGCCTCGAAGATGCCGCGCCGGCTGCTGATCATCCAGAGCTTCATCCCCGGCAACCTCGACGCCGCCCGCGAGGTCAGCTCCAAGTACGAGCTCTCATACCTCACGCTTGCCGGCGCGGAGGAGGGCGGCCTCACCACGGCTCGCACCCGCGGCTACGACTGGGTGTCGCCCTCGTGGCCGGTGTCGGATGACTTCGTCTCCCGCGCCCACGCCGCCGGGCTGAAGATCGTGCCCTACACGCTCGACCGCAAGAAGGACGTGCGCGCCGCGACGCGGGCCGGCGTCGATGCGCTCATCAGCGACGACCCGGCCATGGCCCGCCGTCAGATCCGTCGCGCGCTGCGGTGAGGGCCATGCCCGCAGCGGGCATCATTCACTAGCGAGATTCGCCAGAGGGGAGACCGAGATGGCCGACGCAGCGCAGACCCGCGAGAAGGGTCTTGAGGAGCGCCTCGAGGAGTTGCTCGAGCAGGAGCGCTTCCCGCCGCCCGAGGAGTTCGCGCGCGAGGCGCTCCTGCGTGATCCCGCCGTCTACGAGCAGGCCGCCGAGGACCCTCCTCGCTGGTGGGCCGAGCAGGCGCGCGAACTGCTCGACTGGTCCGAGGACTTCTCAGAGCCGCTCGACTGGTCCGACCCGCCGTTCGCCAAGTGGTTCATCGGTGGCAGCCTCAACGTCTCCCACAACTGCCTCGACCGCCACGTGCAGGCCGGCGCCGGCGACCGCGTCGCCTTCCACTGGCGCGGCGAGGAGGGCGAGGAGGAGGACTGGACCTACGCCGATCTGCTGCGCGACGTGCAGCGCTTCGCGAACGCGCTCAAGGACAAAGGGATCGGCAGGGGCGACGTGGTCGGGATCTACCTGCCGATGGTGCCCGAGGTCGTCGTCGCCATGCTCGCGTGCGCACGAATCGGAGCGCCCCACAACCTCGTGTTCGGCGGCTTCTCGCCCGAGAGCGTGAAAGAGCGGATGGAGTTCTCGGAGGCCAAGGTGCTGATCACCGTCGACGGCGCGCGGCGCAAGGGCAAGACGGCGCCGGTCAAGCAGCAGGTCGACGAGACGATGGGCGACCTCGATTCGCTCGAGCGGATCTTCGTGGTCAGGCGCACGGGCGCCGAGTGCGAGATGGAGGACGGGCGCGACGTCTGGTACCACGAGGCGCTCGAGCAGGCGGCCGACGAGTGCGCGGCCGAGCCGCTCGACTCAGAGCACCCGCTGTTCATCCTCTACACGTCGGGCTCGACGGCCAAGCCGAAGGGGATCCTGCACACCACCGGCGGCTACCTGACCGGAGCGGCGTGGACGCACAAGTACGTCTTCGACCTGAAGGACGACGACGTCTACTGGTGCTCGGCCGACGTCGGCTGGGTCACCGGCCACTCCTACATCGTCTACGGCCCGCTGGCCAACGGCGCGACCAGCGTCATGTACGAGGGCGCGCCCGACTATCCCGACAAGGACATCTGGTGGGAGCTGATCGAGCGCTACGGCGTGACGAAGTTCTACACCGCTCCGACCGCGATCCGGGCATGCATGAAGTGGGGGCCCGAGCACCCGGGCAAGCACGACCTCTCCTCGCTCAAGCTGCTGGGGACGGTGGGCGAGCCGATCAACCCCAAGGCGTGGCTCTGGTACCACGTGGTGATCGGGGGCGAGCGCTGCCCGATCGTCGACACCTGGTGGCAGACCGAGACCGGGCACATCCTCATATCTCCTCTGCCGGGGATCACCGAGACCAAGCCGGGGTCGGCGACCTTCCCGCTGCCGGGCATCGACGCCGCGGTGGTCACCGAGCGCGAGGGCGAGGAGGTCGAGGGCGGGCAGGGCCTGCTCGTGCTGCGCAAGCCGTGGCCGGGGATGCTGCGCACGCTCTACCGCGAGGGGGAGCGCTTCAAGGAGACCTACTGGTCCAAGTTCGGCCCCGAGACCTACGTGGTCGGCGACGCGGCGCGCAAGGACGAGGACCGCTACTTCTGGATCATCGGGCGGATCGACGACGTGCTCAACGTGTCTGGGCACCGCATGTCGACCGCCGAGATCGAGTCGGCCATCGTCTCGCACCCGCGCGTGGCCGAGGCCGCGGTCATCGGCCAGCTCGACGAGGACACCGGCCAGGCGGTGTGCGCGTTCGTGACGCTCGAGGGCGAGCAGATCGACGGCGACGACGAGCTCGTCGCCGAGCTTCGCGAGCACGTCGCGCGCCGGATCGGCAAGCTCGCGCGCCCCAAGCGCATCATCTGGTCCGCCGACCTGCCCAAGACCCGCTCGGGCAAGATCATGCGCCGCCTCCTGCGCGACATCGCGGAGGGCCGCGAGCTGGGCGACGTGACGACGCTGCGCGACCCGGGGGTGATGAGCGACCTGGCGGGCAAGGTCGCGACGCAGGACGGGGGCGAGTAGGGCGAAAACCGCGCACCGTCACCCGGGGGGAAGAGCGGGCGCAGAAGAGCGCGCAGCCGATCGCGAGGAGACGGCGCCCCACAGGGTCCACAGAAAGATCGCCGCACCGGCTGAGATCGGGCCTGCAAGCGGCACCGCATAGCGTCCGACGTAGTAGCCGCTGAGGGTCGGAGCGGCCAGCAGGGCGAGGCCGCTGCCGCCGAGAAGGAGGACTCCTACGCGGCTGCGCCGAGGTCCGACAAAGAGGCCGAGGATGCACAGCAGCGTCGCGATCGTCAGCGCGGTCGCGCCGAAGCGAAAGACGCGCTGATAGTCGTGCAGGAAGTCCCGGCCCCCGCGGGACCTGCGTATCGTGAAGCCGTTGTAGAAGCGCTGGACGTTGGCAGCGACGAGGTTCTCGGTGAAGATGAAGACCTTTCCCTGAGCGCTAGATCCGTTCGTGTCCGACGTCCAATCGAGACCCGGGTCGAGATCTCCTGCCCCGAATGGGCGCTTTGACCGCAGGCTCGGTACGAACCAGCTCCTCAAATCGCGCCACATTTCGAGCGCATAGTCGCCGGGCTGAGCGAGCGCCGCCTTTCGCGCCCAAGCTCCGAGGTCGGAGTCGTGATTCTTCCACGGTTCGGGTCCGTAGGCGCGTATCGCCGGTGAGCCGGGGAAGAACATGTAGTACGGGACACCCGGGCGCCGATCCGGTGGAATCGTCTCGCAGAGGCGCTCGGTGCCCTTGGGTGGGGTGAAGTCGCGGCAGTTCGCGAACGGAGCGACGCGACCGTAGAGGTGCCACCCCTGGCGCGGGCCTACTTCAAACTGCCCGTTGCTGATGAGGTTGGCGGTTGCGTAGCAAGCGAGCAACGCGGCCGCGATGCCGAGGAACGCCGCGGGCGCGCGCCAGCGCAAGCGCCACGGCTGGGGTCGGGCGATCAGGAGCGTCAGCGTGAGGACGGGGATCGCAAAGACCCCGGCCGACCGTATGACCGTCGCGGCCGTAGCCAGAACAGCAGCAGCCGCGGGCCAGCGCCACCATGGAGATGGCATGTCGATCGCCCGCACCGCCGCGTAGTACATTCCCGCAAGCGCAAGAACGAACGAGGGCTCGGACATGATGGTGTGCTCGAGGTAGATCTCGTCGGCGTTGAGGAGGATCCATGCGGCCGGGATCAGTCCCGGCCAAGCCGAGCCCGTGAGGCGCCGAACAGTGGCGAACATGAGCAGTGCCGAGGCAACGCCCATGGCGTACTGCAGCACTATCGTCACCCAGATCGCGCGCGAGAAAAAGCCGATGAAGGCGAGAAGCGCGGGGTAGCCCGCGGGGTGTTGCGGGCTCGCCAGGGGGTTGCTGGCAGCATACTTCGTATAGGCATACGAATCGGTGAACAATGTCGCGGCGGGCCACCACGAGGCGAGCGCGACGATGCGCAGCGTCACTCCGACCAGGATTAGGACGGCGAGGATTGGGACACAGGCCCCCCGGCTTTGCCTACGCCCATCCCGCTCTCGGACCTCCGTCCTCTGCGGGACCCGCGGGGCCGCCTGCGAGTCCGCGGCTACCGGACGCCAGGTTTCCGCGTGGATGCCGATCGCGCCGAACGTAAGGGAACGCACCCTAGTTGCTCACCTCGCGCAGCGCCAGCGCGTCGCGCAGGGCGCGCTCAGCTTCCTGCGTCGCCCGCTCCCAGGTGTGGTCGGCGACCGCCGCGATCGCTCCGCGCGTAACGTGCCAGCCGGCCGCCATGACGCGAGTGCGACGATCCGAAGCGTTGCGCAAGGATAACCACGACTCCCAATTTCAGCATGGCAGCTGTGGCATCTGCCGACGGCGCGTTGCGCGATCGAGTTGGGTTCAGGGGCATACGGGTGCGAGATGGCTGCTTGCCTCCTCCCGCTTCGCAGGTCCGACAGAGCTCATGGTGAAAGTCGCCCGGCCCGTTTAGGTATCAGGCTATGGCCATCGAGGATCCTGATCTTGGCTAAGGAGCCCGCGGCTCCGGGATCTCTTGCCCCCTGAGGCTAGGGTTGCGCCAGCGCGTCGCTGCTCCGGCTCGATTTCCTGTGCCGCCCGCTCCCTAGCGTGGCCGGCGCCGCGATCCCCTGGTGCAGGACGCGCCTGCAGCCAGCAGGGTGCAGGCGGTGGATGGGAGAGTGACCGCGACGACGTTACGTCCGACCGAACTTTCTTTGCCGGGGGTGCGCCGGCTGTCCGGAGTCAACTCGCGGCGGAGAAAGCCGCGTCTTGCCTCCGGTTTCGCCGGCTCGAGAGGACCTGCCAGAAGCCCCAGACGGCGGTTGCCGCGCCTGCGGTGATCGGGGCGGCGAGCGGCACTGAGTAACGGCCGACGTACCAGACGGTCAAGACCGGTGCGACGAGTAGGGTGAGACCGCCGACTCCCAGGAGAAGGACGCCAACGCGGCTGCGAGGGGAGCCGACTAAGAGCCCCATCAAGCAGAGCAGAGTCGCGATCGACAGAGCCGTGCCCCCGAAGCGACCGACGCGCTGGTAGTCGTGCAGGAAGGCGAGACCACCCGGTGACTTGCGTGGGGTGAACGGGTCGAAGAAGCGCTGCATCGCCCGACGGATGGCGGTCTCGAAGAAGCCTGAGCCGAGGCGTACCGCGTAGGACCGCGTCGTCAGCGACCAATCGAGCTCGGGGTCGAGGTTGCCGCCGGACAAGTGCCGCCGCTAGCGCTGGCTCGGGACCCACCAGGACCGGAGGTCGCGCCACACCGACGATGCGTAGTCGCCAGGTTGCGCCAATATCGCCCTGATCGCCCAGGCGCGCATGTCGGAGTCGTGATGCACGTAGGGCCGGGGACCCCAGAGTTTCCACGCCGGCGAGAAGGGCAGGTAGAGGTAGAAGTCGCCCGCGGGTCGTTTATTCGGCGGGGTGTTCTGGCACAGGCGCTCAGTGCCCTTGGGAGGGCTGAACTCGCGGCAGTCGGCGAAGGGGGCGACGCGGCCGTAGAGGTGCCATCCCGAGGCCCTGCTGATCTCGAAGTGTCCGTTGCTGATGAGGTTTGCCGACGCCAACCCGCAGAGCAGTACGCCGGCGACAGCGAGCACCGCCGCTGGCGGTCGCCATCTCTCCCGCCACTGGCACTGCGCGGCGACCAGGAGCGCCAGCGCGATGACCGGTATGAGAAATAGGGCGGGTGACCGGATCACAGTCGCAATCCCCCCGAGCGCGCCCGCCGCAGACGGCCACCGCCACCAGGGCGTGGGGGCGTCCATCGCGCGCACTGCTGCGTAGAACGCCGCGGCCAGGGCGAGGACGAACCAGACTTCGGCCATGATGGTGTGCTCGAGGAAGACCTCGTCGGCGTTGAGGAGGATGAACGCGGCGGGGACCAAGCCGGGCCATGGCGAACCCGTGAGGCGGCGGACTGTGGCGTACATCACCAAGGCGGCCAGGATGCCGGCGAGGAACTGCAGCACGATCGTCACGCCGACGTCGTGGGAGAACACTCCAATCACCGCCAGCAGAGCCGAGTAGCCTGGCGGGTGCTGGGGGCTAGCAAGCGGGTTTCCGGCGGCGTTCTGGGCATAGTCGCCTGAGTCGCTCAGCACCGTTGCTACGGGCCACCACGATGCCGCGGCGACGATGCGAAGCGCAGCGCCTGCCAGGACCAGGAGCACAAGCACGAGTTCGGCGGGTTGTGGGCGCCGCCAACGCTCGATCCGGAGCAGCTTCCGGCCCAAGCCATGGCGGGCCGATACCCGGACGACTTCGACATCGGTCCGAGGAGCTGTGGTCATGCAGGCGGGGCGCGACGGCTCACGCCGGCTTGCGCCCGAGGACGAGGTACTGGGCGCCAACCGGTACCCGCGCGAGGCCGGGTTCCAACTTGCGCAGCGCGTGCAGCATCGCGGGAAAGACGAAGAGGAAATCCGTGCGCACGAGATCGAAGCCCGAGGCGAGCAGAAGGCGCCGAGCCGACGGGGCGGACAGCTTTTTCGCGTCGCGGTCGAACGGGATGCGATGCATCACCAGCTGCGTGCCTGGATTCCACGGGTTGTTCTCGAAGAACGCGAACAGGCCCCCCGGCCGCAGTGCGCGCCAAACGTAGTGGATCGCCCGGCTGCGCTGCTCCGGGGCGATGTGGTGGAACACACCGTTGCAGTGTGCCAGGTCGAAAGCGTCCTCGTCTGGCTCATCGATGTGGACGAAGCGCGCGCGGTCAGAGTCGTGGCGATTTCTCGCGACGTCAAGCAGCCTCTGGGAGATGTCGGCTCCCACCACCTCACGCACGCCCGCGATCTCGAGCAGGAAGGGGGTAACCGACCCCGTTCCGCAGCCGTAGTCGAGAACGGCCCGCGGCCGCTCGCCGAGCTCCTCGAGCCGGCCCGCAAGCCACTCGACGCGGCCCCGCGCGAAAAAGATCCCGTCCTCGCCGGAGTAGCGCAGCCCCTCTGCTAGGGCAGCGCTGTACTCGTCCGCGTAGGCGTCGAAAGTGGCGCTCATCGCCGCGCGAGCGCCAGCACGCTGACGAAGAAGCTCGATAGCACCGTCTGGAAGCCGAGTGCGGTAAGGGTCACGCCCGGAACGACCACGCGCATCGTGCTCGCGTAATCAAGGCGACCGAAGTCAGTGATGCGCCACTTGTTGACGGCGACCACGAGCAGCACGACGCCGGCGAGCATTGAGACACCTCCCAACAGCAGGCCCCGCTCGAGGGAGACCACCCCGCGAAGGCGCTCCACGCGGGGGTCGGGCGGCATCAGGCCCTCGCTGACGGCGAATACCTTGGTGAAGATGGCGAACAGGACCGCCTGGTAGCCACAGATGAGGGCGAGGCTCGCGAACAGAAGCGTGTGGGCGTCCGGCCTGATGCCGGCCAGGTCGAACGAGGGCATCGCCACGGCGTAGCCAGCCAGACCCAGCGCCATAAGGAGCACCCCGGGCGCGAGGAACAGCCAGCGGGGGCTATACAGCAGGAAGAAGCGCAGCGTCCGCCACCCGTCGCGGAAGGTGCGCAGGTGCGGGGCGTGGCTGCGCCGACCGTCAGGATGCAGGCTGATCGGGACTTCGGCGATGCGCCCGCCGATCAAGCTCGACTTAATGGTCATCTCGGCGGCGAACTCCATGCCCGTGCAGCGTTGCGACAGTGCCTTGTAATGCCGTTTCGAGAAGCCGCGCATGCCGCAGTAGACGTCGTTCAGGGGAGTACCGAACCATGTGCGGGCGATCCACGAGAGGGCCGGATTTCCCAGCCGCCGGTGCAGGAACGGCATCGCCCCGGGCAGAACTCGGCCTCCGCCACGCTCCAAACGACAGCCTTGGACTAGGTCGTAGCCCTCGCGGAGCTTCTCCACAAACGCCGTAAGCTCGCGAAAGTCATAGCTGTCGTCGGCGTCTCCCATGATCACGTAGCGTCCACGTGCGGCTGCTATGCCGCCCATCAGCGCGTTCCCGTATCCCCGCGCTGCGACGTTTACGACGCGCGCTCCGAGCCGTGCGGCGATCTCGCGGGAGCCGTCGGTGCTTCCGTTGTCTGCAACGATGATTTCTCCAGTCATTTCGCGCTTGCTCAGTGCTTCCTGAGCTTTGCGCACGCAGGTCGCGAGCGTGTCGGCCTCGTCGAGGCACGGCATGACCACCGACACTTCGACGGCAGGACCGCCTGCTATCGATGGCGTCTCTGGATCATGGCGCGACAGAGAACCGGCGGAAGGAGTGACGTCTGTCTGCTCGGGCATCGGCGACGGCGAAGGCGCTCGATTATGTCAGTAATCCCGTCGCGTCGAGACGGCACCCGACTTCGACTTCGCACGCCCCCTGCTGAGCGCGCACCAACTCCGCAAAAGCCGCGCCACATCTCGAGCGCGTGGTCTCGGGTTGAGCGATCATGGCCTTCCGCGCCCACGTTCCGTGGACAATGTGGCGGCCGGCCAACACGCGAGGCCGAGGGTGCGCAGAATCACGCCCGCGAGGACCAGCGCGCCTAGGACGAGCGCAGCGGGGTGTGGTCTATGCAGCGCGCTTGCGGTGATCAGCCGCGGCGTTCTGTGGCGCACTCTCCGCGGGCGGATGGGAGTCTTTCCGGTGGGGCGACGTTGTGCCTCACCTTGCCCCTTCCTGGGGGAAGGGACTGCCGTCGTGGATGCCGATCGCCCCGAAGTACGCTGGCCACACTATGCGAGGGATGCTTCGCCGATGCTCGGATCGCCGAGATGCGTCGAGCCCGACGAGCGCACCGGCCGATATCGAGCTCCGATCCGCAAAATCGCCGAGGACGGGGGAGGCTTAGTACCGTCCCGACCCTCGGGCCGCCAGCGCGTCGCGCAGCCCGCGCTCTACCTCGTCCGCCGCGCGATCCCACGTGTGGTCGGCCACTGCCGCGATCCCCTCGCGTGAGCGCGCCGACCACTCGCGCTCGTCGTCGAGCAGGCCCTCGATTGCCCGCGCCAGGTCCCACGGGTCGTGCTCGGCGAGCACGACCGGCCCGCCCTCGGGGAAGATCGACGCGGCGCTCTGCCCGCGCAGGTCGACGACCGGCAGCCCGCAGGCCAGCATCTCCTTGGGCACGAGCGAGTAGTTGGTCATCGACAGGCACATGCCTACGGTCGCCTCGGAGTAGAGCCGGGCCAACTGCGCCGGGCCGGCGATGCCGGCGTTCTCGTAGGGGAAGGTCGTGCGCGGCGGGTCGCTGTCGCCGAACAGCACGATGCGCAGGTCAGGGCGCCGGCCCTTGACGATCCCGAGCGCCAGCAGGCCGAGCGGGACCGCACGCCGCGGGGTCGACGCGCGCGCGTAGAAGACCACGGTGTCGCGCCGCCGCGCGACCGGCCGCGGGCGGTAGACCGCGTGGTCCACGCCGTAGGTGAAGTGGGTGCCGCTCGCGCCGTAGCGCTCGGACACGAGCTCGCGCAGCCAGCGGCTCCCGGCGATCACCGGCATCCGGTAGCGGTAGCTCTGGGCCGCGAAGTCCCTCTCGGTGGAGGTCGGGAAGAACTCTGGCTCGTGGTCGTTGACCATGTAGACGCGGCTGCGGCAGCCATCCAGCAGCAGCGCGTGGTAGGCGGTGATCCACGAGGTGGCGATCGCCACGTCGGCGCCGTACCACCCATCGAAGCCCTTGAACACCGGTCCGCGCAGCGGCGCGAAGTGCTCGATGATCCCGCCCCGTATCACCGCCGCCGCCTCGGCCTGGTCACCCTCGGGGTCGACGTGCCAGACCGAGCACGTGTGCCCCATCCGCTCCAGCCGCACCAGCACCTGCGCGAGCAGGTTGTGCCCCCCGCTGCCGCGGCGGTAGTGAGGGATGATCATCGCGAGGTGCAGGCGCTCGCGCGCGGCCATCCCCGGCACGGGGTCGGCGAGCGGGGCCGGGCCCTCGGCCAGCACGCGCGCCACCGCCTCATAGGGATGATGCGCGAGCTTGGGCTCGATGCGGCTGGTGGGGACGATCGCCGGCCCCCGGGGCGCGCCGCGGCGCTCGAGCGAGAGCCGCTCCTGCACCGGCCCGGGCAGCGAGTCGGCGCGCGAGCCCAGCGCGGAGAAGAGCTTGCGCCCGGAGTGGTGCACGACCGAGCGCGCCGACCAGCGCGCGCGCCCGGGCACGTCCTGCCGGGCCATCCAGTGACGGTCGGCCGCGACCTGGCGGCGTACGTCGGACGCCGCCGCGCGCAGCGCGATCGGCTCGACGTGGCCGACGGTCTCGCGCAGGCCGCGGTACTCGTCGAAATAGCGGCGCATGAACTCCGACGCGGTGTAATCGTGGGCGTGCAGGACCGCCGCGCGCGGGTGGTAGACCTTCGCCCAGCCGGCGTCGAGCAGCTCGCGCCCGAAGGCCTGGTCCTCGGCGTAGGGCACCTCGCGGAAGCGGATCTGCTCCCAGCACTCGCGCGCGTAACAGGCGTTGACGTTGGAGAGGAAGGTGGCGTCGCCCTCGCGCTGGACGACCGGCGTGCCGTCGGGCGCGAAGCTCGCGAAGAACTCCTCGAGCTCGCGCGCGATCATCGGGCTCGTGCCCGGGCGGGGCAGATGCGGTCCGTAGGCGGCGCCCACGCGCGGCGCGAGCGCGAACGCCGCACGGAAGGCCTCGAGCCACCCGGCGACCGGTGTCGCGTCCTGGGTCAGGAAGCAGATCAGCTCGCCCCGCGCCTGCTCGGCGCCGAGGTTGCGGGTCGCGCCGTGGCCGAACTCGTCGGGCGCGATCTCGAGCACGCGCGCGCCCGCCGCGCGGGCCAGCTCGACCGAGCGGTCGCGCGAGCCGGAGTCGACGATCACGACCTCGTCGGCTCCCTCGCGCGCGAGCGCGCCGAGCAGCTCCTCGAGATAGCGCTCCCCGTCGCGGACGGGGATCACCACCGAGACGGGCGTCATCGGCGCCAGGGCGCCAGCGCCGCCCGCACGACGCGGTGGCGCAGGGCCCCGTCGAGGTTCAGGCCCCAGCGATCGAGCCAGTAGGCGCGATCCTGGCCCGCGGCGACGCGCGCGTTGGTCCGCGCGGCGAGCTCGAAGCGCTCGCGCTCGAGCTCCTCGAGGCGCGCGCGCAGGGGCTCGACCTCCTCTTGCTCGTCCGCCGCCGCCACCCGCTTACAGGTTCTCGGCGATGCGCGGCGCCTCGCGGCTGAAGAACCACCAGCCCAGACCGAAGATCCCGAACGTGAGCCCGATCGGGATCAGCAGGTGCACCCAGCCGCCGCTCACCGCCGCCGCGCTCGGAGCGCCCGGGTCGACGAACGCCCGGCGCATCTGGGTCAGGATCGTGGCGAGCGGGTTCGTCATCAGAAGCTCGCGCACGCTGTCGGGGTACTTGGTCGCCACGTACAGGATCGGCGAGCCGTAGAACAGGACCTGCAGCGTGACGTCCCAGATCGGGTCGACGTCGCGGAAGCGCACGAACAGCACCGACAGCAGCATCCCGACACCCGTGGCGAGCACGGCCAGCATCGCCACCAGCACCGGCAGCTCGAGCCAGCCCCAGCGCGGTTCGACGCCCGAGATGACGGCGAAGATCAGCACCGCCACCAGGTTGAGCGACAGGTTGAACAGCGAGGTCAGCGACACCGAGATCGGGATCACCAGCCGCGGGAAGCGGATCTTGCGCAGCAGGTTCTCGCGGTTCATCAGGCTGCGGACCGCTCCGTTGGTCGCCTCGGCGAAGAACGTCCACATGACGATCGAGGTCAGCAGGTAGAGCGCGTAGTTCTCGACGCCGGTGCCGAAGCGCACGACGTGCGTGAACACGAGGTAGATGATCCCGAAGAAGAGCAGCGGCCGGACGAGCTGCCACACGTAGCCGAGCGCCGAGCCGAAGTAGCGCAGCTTGAAGTCGGTGACGGCGAGCACGCGCGTAAGCGCGACGAAGCGGCGCAGGTCTCCGCCGAGCGCCGAGGGGCGGTGGCTCTCTACCGCGGGCGCGCTCACGAGCGCTCGATCGCGATCCGGTGGGGGAGGTCGGCGACGCCGCCGGAGCGCAGCTCGCCGTGGATCGTGAGCGAGGCGATGTCCTCCCGCACGTCGAGCACGTCGTCGCCGCCCGGGCGCGCCACCGACGGTGTCGCGCTGTACAGCGAGGGGGCGAGGTGGTTGTCGAAGTCGACGCGGACGACGATGCGCTCGCCGGCCGCGAAGCTCCCGGTCCGCATGTCCGACTGCTCGCTGTTGGTGGCGAAGATCGTCATGCGCGGCTCGTTGCGCAGGGTCAGGCCGAAGACGGGCTCGTCGACCGCCTCGTTGAAGACGACCTCGACGCACACCGTCACCGGCTCGCCCTGATGGATCGACGTCACGCGGCGGCCCTGCTCGTCCTCGAACCACGCGTGGCGGACCTCGACCGCCAGGTCCTCGTCCTCGCGCCCGCCGTCGTCTGAGCGGTCGCGCTGGTGGACGAGGCGCCCGAAGTTGAGCGCGTTGTACTGCCGGGCCACGGTCACCGGCTCGTCGATCGTGACGATGCGGCCGCGCTCGATCAGCATCGCGCGGTGGCAGTAGCGCTGCACCGCGTGCATGTCGTGGGTCACGAACACGATCGTGCGCCCCTGCTCCTTGAGCCTGCCGAACTCGGCGAAGCACTTCTGCTGGAACGAGGCGTCGCCGACCGCGAGCACCTCGTCGATGAGCAGCACGTCGGCGTCGACCTGGATCGCCACCGCGAACGCGAGCCGCACGTGCATGCCCGACGAGTAGTTCTTCAGGCGCAGGTCGATGAACTCCTCGAGCTCGGCGAAGGCGATGATGTCGTCGAAGCGCTCCCTGGCCTCCTCGCGCGTGAGGCCGAGCATGATCGCGTTGATGATCACGTTGTCGCGCGCGGTGAGGTCGGGGTTGAAGCCGACGCCGAGCTCGATGAACGGCGACAGCCGGCCGCGCACGCCGATCTCGCCCTCGTCGATGTCGTAGATGCCCGCGATGCACTTCAACAGCGTGCTCTTGCCGCTTCCGTTGCGCCCGACGATGCCGAAGAACTCGCCCTCCGCGATCTCGAGGTTCATGCCGTCGACGGCGTGGAGCTCGTCGTAGGTTCCGCGCGCCGCCTTGAACGGGTGCAGGACGCGCTCCTTGAGCGTCATCAGCTCGTCGTGCGGGATGCGAAATGTCTTGGAGACGCCACGGACGCTGACCGCGGCGTGGCGGGCCTGCGCCGCGGCGTTCCGCGCGTCGAGCCCAGGGGTCGCGAGCGTGGCCACGGGGACTACAAGCTAGAGGGTCAGGCGGCTCTGCCCTGCCATCATGTCTCGGCCCGTGCGCGACCGCTTCACGCTCACGCCCGCCGCCTATCGCCGCATCGCGCTCGCCGCGCTCGGCTCGCTCGTGCTGATCGTGTTCACCGGCGCCGCGGTGCGGCTCACCGGCTCGGGCCTGGGCTGCCCGGACTGGCCTCGGTGCGGGGGCGGATACATCGCCCCGCTGCAGACCCACGCGGTGATCGAGTTCGGCAACCGCGTGTTCTCGGGCATCGTGGTGCTGGCGACCCTCGCCGCGGGCCTTCTCGCCTGGCGGCGGCGGCCGTTCCGGCGCGACCTCGCCGTCCTGGGCGCGCTGCTTCCGCTCGGCGTCATCGGGCAGGCCGTGCTCGGCGGGCTGACCGTCGAGTACGGGCTCAAGCCCGGGTTCGTGATGGCCCACTTCGGGCTCTCGATGCTGATCCTGGTCGCCGCGGTGGCGCTGGCCTGGCGCGCGAGCTATGAGCCCGGCGAGCGTCCGGTGCGGACCGACCGCGCCTCGGTGTGGGCCGTGCGCGGGCTGCTGCCGCTGGGCGCGGTGACGATCTTCGCGGGCACGGCGGCGACGGCCGCCGGGCCCCACGCCGGCGGAGCGGGCACCGGCGACGTGGTCTCGCGGCTGTACTTCAAGGGCCCGCGGACCTTGGACTGGACGATCCACCAGCACGCGCGCCTGGCCATGGTGCTCGGGCTCGCCGCCGTCGCCGTGTGGCTGGTGCTGCGCCGCCGCGCCGCCGACCCGCAGACGCGCGGGGCGGTCGGGGCTCTGATCGTGATCCTGGGCCTCCAGGGCGTCGTTGGCACCGTCCAGTACAAGCTCCTCAACCTCCCATCCGAGGTCGTGTGGGTCCACGTCGTGCTCGCTTCGCTGGCGTGGGTGACCCTGCTGTGGGCGGTCGCGGCCAGCGGGCGCCTGGCACCGCAGGCGGCGCCGGCGGCGGAGCAGGCCGCGCGCGAGCGCGCAGAGCGGCTCGAGCCGGCCCGAGCAGGGCGCTAGCGAGCCGAGCGCCTCGAGCCGGGCCGCTACCGTGGCTCGACGTGGCCGAGGGAAGGGGCTTCTCGCCGCGCGCCAAGCGGCTGACGCTGCTGGCCTCGATCCTCGGATCGAGCATCGTCTTCATAGACGGGACGGTGGTCAACGTCGCGCTGCCGGCGATCGCGGACGACCTCAACGCCGGCCTCTCGGGCCAGCAGTGGGTCGTCGAGGCCTACCTGCTCGCGCTCTCCTCACTGCTGCTGGTAGGCGGCTCGCTCGGCGACCTCTTCGGGCGCCGGCGCGTGTTCGCGCTGGGGATCGCCGGCTTCGGTGTGATGTCGGTGCTATGCGCGCTCGCGCCCAACACGGCGGTGCTGACCGTCGCGCGCGCCCTGCAGGGCGCGGCGGGGGCGCTGCTCGTGCCCAGCACGCTGGCCATCCTGATCGCCACGTTCCCGCCCGACGAGCGAGGGGCGGCAATCGGCTCGTGGACGGCATGGGGCGGGGTGTCGACTGTGATCGGGCCGCTGGCCGGAGGGCTGCTCGTCCAGTTCGCGTCGTGGCGCTGGATCTTCCTGATCGGCCTCGTGCCGGTCGTGCTGACGCTGTTCCTGGTGTGGCACGCGGTGCCTCCCGAGCTCGACGAGCGCGAGCCCGGGCATGTTGACTTTCCCGGCGCGGCGCTGTGCGCGCTGGGGCTGGCGGGGGTGGTGTACGCGCTCATCGAGCAGCCGCGGTACGGCTGGAGCGACGCGCGCATCGCCATCCCGCTCGCGGGCGGGGCGGTGCTGCTCATCCTGTTCCTGCTCCAGGAGCGCCGCTCGCCCAACCCGATGCTGCCGCTGTCGCTCTTTCGTCGCCGCAACTTCGCGGCCGGCAACGCCGCGACGCTGACGATGTACGCCGGGCTCGGGGCGGCGACGTTCTTCCTCCCCGTGTTCCTGCAGGAGGTGGGCGGCTACACGCCGCTCGCGGCCGGCCTGTCGCTGCTGCCGCTGACGGTGATCATGTTCCTGCTCTCCAAGCGCTTCGGGGCGTTGGCCGACCGTATCGGCCCGCACCTGCTCATGAGCGTCGGGCCGCTGATCGCCGGTGTCGGGCTGCTTGGCTTCATGCGCCTGAACGCGAGCGCCGACTACGCGACCCAGGTGCTGCCGGCGGTGATCGTGTTCGCGCTCGGCCTGTCCATGACCGTCGCGCCGCTGACCGCGGCGGTCCTGGCCGGAGCGGACGAGCACCACGCGGGCGTCGCCTCCGGAGTCAACAACGCGATCGCCCGCGTGGCAAGCCTGCTCGCGATCGGAGCCGTGGGAGCCGTGGTCTCAGCCCAGTTCTCCTCGACCGTCAACGAGGGCCTCACCGGCGTGTTCCTCTCCCCGCCGGCCCAGGCGGCGGTCGCCCACGCCGACGAACAGCCGCTCTCAGGAGCGAGCGTCGAAGGGGTCCCGGCGCGACAGCGCGCTGTGGTCGCGAGAGCGATCGACGACGCCTCGGTCCACGCCTTCCGAGCCGGGATGCTGGTCTCGGGAGCGCTCGTCATCGCTGGGGGCGTGATCTCGTTCATCGGGGTCCGCAACCCCCGCCGCCGAGTCAGCGCGGAGGAATGCCCGGGCGGAGCCGTCTGCGGAGCAAGCGAGGACCTGGCCCGCACCTACCCGGCCCCGGCGCCGCGCGAGCGAGTGGCCGCGGAGGGAGCGGGCGCTTAGCGGGACGCGGCGCCCGGCCCCCGCTGGCGCCCTTCGCGACCAGCCGGCGCTTCGTTTCCTCCGCCGTGGCCCGGTTTGGAGGCGAGTTTTCGCCTCCTCGGCGCAAATTGGGGGCGATTTGTTGCGTTTCCGGACCCAGGGGACCGATCTCTGTAACCCGCGGTCCCGTACCGTGTATAGCGCGTTCTTCCCGTCCTGGGCGGGGTATGTAGGTCTGGTTCGCGCGGGTGCTCCGTGAGGCCTTGCGCGAACGGACGTTCGTGCGTATAATTGCACATGCAACAAAGATGTGGAAAGTGACTACGGAAGGACCCCAAAACGACCCCTGACACCATGATTCTGGAGCAGCCGCGGACCCGGACCGAGGGCCGCGAGCACGAGCCAGAGCCGACTACAGACGCACTGCAGACGTTCCTCAATCAGGCGCGGCACTACCCGCTGCTCACGAAGGAGGACGAGATCGAGCTGGCGAAGCGGATCGAGCGCGGCGACATGACCGCGAAGGACCGCATGATCAACTCGAACCTGCGGCTGGTCGTCTCGATCGCTCGGCGTTACCAGGGCCAGGGCCTCCCGCTCTCCGATCTCGTACAGGAGGGCATGCTCGGCCTGATCCGAGCGACCGAGAAGTTCGACTGGCGGCGTGGGTTCAAGTTCTCGACCTACGCGACGCTGTGGATCCGGCAGGCGATACAGCGCGGGCTGGAGAACAGCGCGCGCGTCATCCGGCTGCCGGTGCACATCGCGCAGCGCGAGCGGCGCATCTCGCGCGTGACCCGCGAGCTCACGAGCAAGCTGGGTCGCGACCCGACCGACGAGGAGGTCGCCGAGGCGGCCGAGCTCGAGGTCGAGGAGGTCATCGACATCCGCAAGGCCTCGCAGGCCGTCACCTCGCTCGACCAGCCGGTCGGCGACGACGGCGACGCGTCGCTGGGTGACCTGATGGCCGCCGAGCAGCCCGAGCCCGAAGAGGAAGTCGTCCTCCGCCTCCGCGAGGAGACGGTCGAGAAGGCGATCGCCGAGCTCCCCGAGCGGGAGCGCAACGTCGTGCGCCTGCGCTTCGGCCTCGACGGCGAGGCTCCGACCACGCTGCGCGACGCCGGCCGCCGGCTCGGCATCACCGCGGAGCGCACGCGGCAGATCGAGGAGCAGGCACTGCGCCACCTCGCGCGCAGCGCCGAGCTCGCCGCTCTGCGCGACGCGGCGTAAGCGTCGCGCCGGCTCCGCCGGCCGCCGCTCATCCGCGGCACCACCCCACTGCGATCGGCCCGCTCCGCTACCCGCGGGGCGGGCCGGCGCTTTTGCGCGCTCCGCTCCCTGCCCGCGTCGCGCCCGCAGCGCGGGCCGACGCATACTCGCGCTCGATGTGGGGTACTCGCGTCCGTCGATGACCAACGCGAAACGACGGGAGTGTGAATCACGTGGCCGGTGAGCCCAGAGCGGCAGACGCGAAGCTGATCCAGTACCTCAACGAGGTGTACGGGAAGGAGAAGCAGCTCGAAACAGACCTGCAGGCGCACATCGCCATGACGCAGGGACGCGACGCCTACAAGAAGCGCCTCCAGGAGCACCTGAAGGAGACCAAGGCGCACGCGCGCAACCTCGAACGCCGCATCAAGAAGCTCGGCGGCAAGGCCGAGCCCGGGCCCGACATCGGCTCAGAGCTGATGACCGAAGCCGCGGGCGTGGTGGCGACCGGCGTCGGCAAGGCGAAGGCGCTCGCGCGCGGTCCGCTGCACGCCCTGCGCGGCAGCGGCCCGGAGGACAAGCTGCTCAAGAACGCGCAGACCGAGTTCTCCGAGGAGCACCACGAGATCGCGATGTACACGGCGATCGAGGCGCTCGCCGAGACGGTCCATGACCGCGAGACGGCCAAGCTGGCGAAGGACCACCGCCGCCAGGAGGAGCGCATGGCGAGCTACCTGCAGCGGCTGATCCCGCAGCTCGCCAAGGCCGTCGCGCGCGCGGAGATCCCGGCGGCGGAGCGCCGCACGAACTCCGGCCGGCGCCGCTCGTCCAGCTCGCGCCGGCGGTCGGGCGCGGGGTCGCGAAGCGGTTCGTCCTCGGCGCGGAGCCGGTCCTCGTCGGCGGCGTCGCGGAGCCGGGCGCCGTCGCGCAGCAGCTCCTCGCGCGGCTCACGTGCCCGGGGGTCGCGCCGCTAAGGGGCCACGGGGCCGACTCCGGGCCACGGCGCGAACGAGCGCTACGGCGCCGACCCGGGTCGGCGCCGTGCTGGCGCGCTCAGCCCTCGGAGATGATCTTGGCGGCGTCCTTCAGGAGAGCGGAAGCCTCGTTGAGCCGCGCCTGTGCCTGAGGAAGCTGCCCGGCGTCGAGCAGGCGCCCGCCCTCGTTGAGCGTCGTGGTCGCCTGGTCATCCGTAGCGCATGCGTGGAGCCCGCGATGAGGAGCGGGACCGGCTCCGTGTGAGATGGCGCACAGCGGGCGTGCGCGCCCGGCGGGTCGGGGGTAGCGTTGCCGGCGATGGCCGAGTCCCCCGCCCTTCCTCCGGGGCCCCGCGCGCCCAGCGCGGTGCAGACGCTCGGATGGTGGTCGCGGCCGCTGGCCTTCCTCGAGCGCTGCCGCAGGCGCTACGGGTCGCGCTTCACGATCCGCCTGCTCGGCCCGCCCCCGTTCGTGATGATCTCCGATCCCGACGAGATCCGGGAGCTCTTCACGGCCCCGCCCGACGTGCTGCACCCGGGCGAGGGCGCGAACATCCTCGAGCCGATCGTCGGGCGCAACTCGGTGATCCTGCTCGACGAGCGCGCGCACCTCGAGCAGCGCAAGCTGATGCTGCCGGCCTTCCACGGCGAGCGCATGGAGAGCCTCACCGACCTCGTGACCGAGGTCGCCGAGCGCGAGGTGGACGGCTGGCCGCGCGATGAGCCGGTCGCGCTGCACCCGCGGCTGCAGGCGCTCACGCTCGAGATCATCCTGCGCGCCGTGTTCGGGCTTGACCCCGGGCCGCGGCTCGACGCACTGCGCGAGCGGCTGACCGAGACGCTCGAGCTGGGAGCGCGGCCGTTCGCGATGCTGCCCCAGTTCCAGACGACGTTCCTCGGCCGAAAGCAGTGGGAGCGCCTCCAGGTCCTCAACCAGGAGGCCGACGCGCTGATCTTCGAGCTCGTCGAAGAACGCCGGCGCGACGGCGGCGGCGGCGACGACGTGCTGGCCATGCTCATCGACGCGCGGCACGAGGACAACTCGGAGATGACAACGCAGGAGCTGCGCGACGAACTCATGACGCTGCTCGTCGCCGGCCACGAGACGACCGCCTCGGAGCTGGCGTGGGCCTTCGAGCGCCTCACTCGCGAGCCGGCCGTGCTCGCCCGGCTGCAGGAGGAGGTGGACTCGGGCGACGGTGACGCCTACCTGACCGCCACCGTCCAGGAGACGCTGCGGCGCCGTCCCGTCCTGCCCAACGCCGCCCCCAGGCTCGTGTGCAAGCCGGTGACCATCGGCGGCTGGAGCTATCCGACCGGCGTGTGCCTGGCGGCCAACGCCTACCTCGTCCAGCACGACCCGACGATCTATCCGGATCCGTACGCGTTCCGCCCGGAGCGCTTCCTGGACAACCCGCCGGGCACGTACACGTGGATCCCGTTCGGGGGCGGCCGGCGCCGCTGCCTGGGCGCGAGCTTCGCATTGCTGGAGATGCGGATCGTGCTGCGCACGGTGCTGGAGCGCACAGAGGTCGGAGTGGCCGGCGAGCTCGAGCGCACCCGCCGGCGCAGCATCACGATCAGCCCGAGCGCCGGCGCTCGGACGGTCCTGCGCGGACGGCGAGGAGTGCCGCGGGGCCCCGAGCCCGTTGCGCGCGCGGCTTAGCGGCCTGGCCGAGGGCGGGGGTATCCCGCACCCCCGCTCACCGCGCCATCAGGCGAAGTGGAGCTCCTCCGCCTCGTCGTCCTCGACCGGTCGCTCGCACGTCGGGCAGTACCAGCGCGCCTCCATCGGCGTTCCGCACGCGGCGTGGCGCGGCGGTTGGGCGCCCTCGTGCTGGCGCGCGCCCCAGTCCGCGAGCTGGCGCAGCACGCCGGCCAGGTCGCGGCCCGCCGCGCTCAGCTCGTACACCATCCGCGGCGGCCGCTCGGAGTAGGGCGCGGCGAGCACGAGCCGCCGCGCCTCGAGCTGGCGCAGGCGGGTGGTGAGGACGTTGGGGGCGATCCCGCCGAGCTCGCGCTGGAGGTCACCGAAGCGCCGCGGGCCCTCCATCAGGGCAGAGACGATCAGCAGCGTCCAGCGGTCGCCGACGAGGTCGAGGGCCTCTGCGAGCGGGGAGCGGTCGGCGGTGTCGGGCATGGGTCAAGCGTACTCGGGCCCGGTGCTACGGTACTCACTTGCAATCAGCTAGTGACTAGCCGAGTGGTCCACTCGGCGAGGAGGACGGACATGACGGTGCAGGAGATCTCGACAGTTCTGGCTCGGGCGGCCGAGCAGGTCGGGCCCTCGGTGGTCGGCCTCGGCCGTGGATGGGGCGTCGGCTCGGGGGTCGTGAGCGATCGCGGACGTGTGCTGACGGCGGCCCACAACCTTCGCGGCGACGAGGCCACGGTCACCTTCGCCGACGGGCGCCGCGAGACGGCGCGCGTCGCGGCCTCCGACCGCGACGGTGACCTCGCCGTGCTCGAGGTCGACACGGGCGACGTCGAGCCGCTCGCCTGGGCGCAAACGGACGCGCCCGGAATCGGTGCCCCGGTGCTCGCGGTGGCCAACCCCGGCGG
Organism: uncultured Actinomycetes bacterium; assembly: GCA_963797015.1. GTDB lineage: Bacteria > Actinomycetota > Thermoleophilia > Solirubrobacterales > Solirubrobacteraceae > JBBPZA01. Next base: position 426,681 of record CAWCNV010000003.1, read on the forward strand.
GCGCGGGCTGCGCGTCACCCACGGCTTCCTCTCGTCGGCGCCTCGCGACCTGCGCGGTCCGCGCGGGCCCCGGATCCCGGGCACGCTCGAGCACACCGCGCCGCTGCCGCGCGGGTCCTCGGGCGGGCCGCTCGTCGACCTCGAGGGCCGGCTGCTCGGGCTGAACGCGGTACGCATGGACGGCGGGCTGATCCTCGCCGTGCCGGTCTCCGCCGAACGCGTCGAGCAGCTCGCGCGCGGCGAGCGCGCCGCGCCGCGGCGCCTCGGGATCGCCGTCGCGCCGCCCCGCGTCGCGCGCCGGCTGCGCGCGGCGGTCGGGCTGCCCGAGCGCGAGGGCGTCCTGGTACGCGCCGTCGAGTCCGGGAGCCCGGCCGAGGGCGCCGGCATCGAACGCGGCGACCTCGTGGTCTCCGCGGCCGGCGTGCCCGTGGACGGGATCGACTCGCTGTACGCCGCGCTGGAGGGCGCGGGCGACGAGCTCGCGCTCGGGATCGTGCGCGGGACCGAGGAGCGCGAGCTCAAGGTGCGCTTCGCGCCGGAGGGAGAGGAGGCACGCGCATGAGCACCGTGACCGGGCAACCGCCGCCCGCCGCCGAGCAGGAGGCGATGGACGCCTACTCGCGCACGGTCGTCGGCATCGCCGAGCGGCTCTCGCCCTCGGTGGCCAACCTGCGCATCACCCGGCGCACGCGCGTGGGCCAGATGCCCGCCGGCGCGGGCAGCGGGGTCGTCCTCACGCCGGACGGGTTCCTGCTCACCTCGGCCCACGTCGTCGCCGGTCGCAGCCGGCGCGGCACGGCGGCCTTCTCCGACGGGCGCGAGCTGAGCTTCGAGATCGTCGGCTCCGACGCCCTCTCCGACCTCGCCGTGCTGCGCGCCGACGGCGCCGAGCTGTCGGCCGCCACGCTCGGCGACGCCGACGCGCTGCGCGTCGGGCAGCTCGTCGTCGCGATCGGGAACCCGCACGGGTTCGCCGGCTCGGTGACCGCCGGCGTGGTCTCCGCGCTTGGCCGCTCGCTGCCGGCGCGCTCCGGACAGGCCGCGCGCATCATCGACAACGTCATCCAGACCGACGCGGCGCTCAACCCCGGCAACTCGGGCGGAGCGCTCGTGGACAGCCTGGGCCGCGTGGTCGGCATCAACACGGCGGTCGCCGGCGTCGGGCTCGGCCTCGCCGTCCCGATCAACACCGCGACGCGCAGGGTCGTGGGCGCTCTGATGAGCGAGGGCCGCGTGCGCCGCGCCTACATCGGCATCGCAGGCGGGCCGCGGCCGCTGCCGCCCCAGGCGCGCGCCGAGTGGGGGACGCGCACTGCGGTCGAGGTGGTCGAGGTCGTGCAGGGCAGCCCGGCGGAACGCGCCGGCCTGCGCCCCGAGGACATCATCGTCGAGCTGGACGGCACCCCCGTGGCCACGGCCGGCGACCTCCAGCGCCTGATGGTCGCCGAGCTGATCGGCCGCGAGGTACCCACGACGGTGCTGCGCCAAGGCCGTACCCGCGAGCTCACGCTCGTGCCGGTGCAGCTGAGCGCCTAGGTCGCGTCGACGACCGTTCGACGGCAACCGCGCCCTTTGCGGGTAGTCTCGCGGCTCGATCGCGAGCGAAGGAGCGAGATGAGCGTGCGCGGGGGAATCGACCTTGGCGGAACGAAGATCCAGGCCGTCGTCGTCGACGGCTCCAACAAGGTGATCGGCGAGTCGCGCCACCCGACTCCGCGCGACGGCGGCCCGCAGGGCGTGGCCGGGGTCATGGCGCAGGCGATGCGCGACGCCGCCGAGGCCGCGGGCGTGGCGCCGGCGAAGCTCGCGGCGGTCGGGGTCGGCTCGCCAGGCGAGATCGACGCGAGCAAGGGCACCGTGTCCCAGGCCCGCAACCTGCCCGACTGGGACGGCTCGTTCGCGCTGGGCCCGGCGCTGTCCAAGGCGCTCGGAGTCAAGAAGGTGGCGATCGGCAACGACGTGAACGTCGCCACCATGGCCGAGTTCGAGCTCGGGGTCGGCGCGCCGTTCAAGTCACTGCTCGGAGTCTTCTGGGGAACCGGCGTCGGCGGTGGCATCGTGCTCGACGGCAAGATCTGGGAGGGCCAGGGCGCAGCGGCCGAGATCGGCCACATGGTCTACAAGCGCGGCGGCGCGCGCTGCCCCTGCGGCCGGCACGGATGCATGGAGGCCTACGCGGGCCGCGCCTCGATGGAGGCGCGCGCGCGCAAGCTGCAGCGGGAGGGTCGCTCGACCGACCTGTTCAAGATCGCCGAGCGCAAGGGCCGCCCGCGCCTGACCGCCGGCATCTGGGCACGCGGGCTGAGCAAGAGCGACGGGCTCGCGCTGGAGATCGTCGATCGCGCGGTCGCTGCGCTGGGTACGACCGTGGCGTCGGCATGCAACCTCCTGGACGTGCAGGCGGTGGTCATCGGCGGCGGTGTCGGCACCCGCATCGGCCCCCACTACGTCGACGCGATCAGGCGCGAGATGCACGAGCACCTGTTCGCGATCGAGCGCCCGCCGGTCATCGAGATCGCCCAGCTCGGCGATCTCGGCGGCGCGATCGGCGCCGCGCTGCTGGCCGGCCAGCGCGCGCCTAGGGCGCGTTCCAGGCCCAGATCACAGCGACCTCGCGCTCGTACCCGAGCTCGCTGAGCGTCGCGGTCTCGAGACCGAACAGCGCGCCGCACTCCGGCCCCAGCCCGATCCAGCGCGCGGCCAGGACGCGCAGGAAGTGGCCGTGGGAGAAGACGACGGCGTCGCCCTCGACAGCGCGCAGCTCCTCGATCGTGCGATCGGCTCGGATCCCGACCGCGGTCGCGTCCTCGCCGCCGGGTGTGCCGTCGCGCCACAGCAGCCACCCCGGCCGACGCTCGCGGATCTGCTCCGTGGTCAGCCCCTCGTACTCGCCGTAGTCCCACTCGCGCAGGTCGTCGCGGATCTGCAACGCGTCGGCGTCGAAGCCGGTGAGCCGCGCCGTCTCGAGCGAGCGCTCGAGAGGGCTGGAGAAGGCGGCGGCGAAGCTCCGGCCGCCAAGCCGGTCGCCCAGCCCGCGCGCGACCCGGCGCCCCTCGTCGGTCAGCGGGATGTCGGTCGAGCCCGTGTGCTGGCCGGACTTCGTCCACTCCGTCTCGCCGTGGCGGACGAGGACGACCGACCAGCCGGTCCTACCCATCGCGCCGGGCTGTCTGCGACGCCGCCGCCTCGTCGCACAGCACGACCGTCGCGTCGCCGCCGAGCAGGCTGGCCGGCGTCCCGGGGTCGGGCCCGGCCATGATCTGGGCCACCGGGCCGGCCTTCCCCTCCCCGGTGACGAGGAACACGATCGCGCGCGCCGCGCGCAGCACGGGCAGCGTGAAGGTCACGCGCTCGGGCGGCGGCTTGGGCGAGTCCAGCACCGCCGCGCAGGTGACGTCGTCGACGCCGAGCAGCGGGTGATGCGGGAACAGCGAGGCCGTGTGGCCGTCCGGCCCGATCCCCTGGAGCGCAAGGTCGAGCACGGGGAAGCGGCCACCGTCGGCCGGCGCGCGCGACTCGAGCTCCGCCCCGTACGCGGCGGCCGCTCCGTGCGGCCCGAGCTCGGTCGGCACGCGATGCCACTGCTGCTCGCCGAGCCCGCGGACGCCGCTCAGCGCCTCGCGGCACATCCGCAGGTTGCTCTCGGGGTCGTCGTCGGGCACGACGCGCTCGTCGCCCATCCACAACTCGACGCCCGACCAGTCGAGGCCGCCGTCCTGCGCGAGCAGCTCGTAGGTGCGCTTGGGCGTCGAGCCGCCCGCCAGCGCCACGTGCACGGCGCCGCGCTGCTCGCGGGCCGTCACTACCTCCTGCTCCAGCAGCCGGGTCGCCGCCTGGGCGGTCGCTTCCGGGTCGGGGAAGACCCGCAGCTCGGTCATCGCGCCGCCTCCTAGGTCGAGGTCTTCTCGAGGTGCCCGCCGAACGCGTGGCGCATCGCGGAGGTGACCTTGTTCGCGAAGTCGCCCTCGCCTCGCGACTCGAAGCGTTCGAAGATCGCGGTCGCGAGCACCGGGATCGGCACCGCCTCGTCGATGGCCGCGATCGCCGTCCAGCGACCCTCGCCCGAGTCAGAGACGCGGCCGCTGTAGTTCGAGAGGTCGGGGTTCTCCAGCAGCGCCGCGGCGGTCAGGTCGAGCAGCCACGACGCCACCACGCTTCCGCGGCGCCATACCTCGCTGACCGCCGCCATGTCGAACTCGTACTGGTAGAGCTCGGGCTCGCGCAGCGGCGTGGTCTCCGCGTCGATCTCGTGCTCGGCCTTGCCCACGTTCGCGTGGTGCAGGATGTTCAGGCCCTCGGCGTAGGCGGCCATCGCGCCGTACTCGATGCCGTTGTGGACCATCTTCACGAAGTGCCCGGCGCCGATCGGCCCGCAGTGCAGGTAGCCCTCCTCGGCGGGCGTGGGATCGCCTTCGCGCCCCGGGGTCCGTTCGGCCGCCTCCACCCCGGGCGCCAGCGACCGGAAGATCGGGTCGAGGCGCTGCACACCGTTGTCGTCGCCGCCGATCATCAGGCAGTAGCCGCGCTCGAGGCCCCAGACGCCTCCGCTGGTGCCGACGTCGAGGTAGTGAAGGCCCTTGGGGGCGAGCTCCTTCGCCCGCCGGATGTCGTCGCGGTAGTACGAGTTGCCACCGTCGATGACGACGTCGTCCTCGTCGAGCAGCGGGACCAGCTTGGCGAGCTGATCGTCGACGATCGCCGCGGGCACCATCAGCCACACCGAGCGCGGGCGCTCGAGCTTGCCCACGAAGTCCTCGAGCGACTCGGCGCCGGTGGCGCCCTTGCCGGCGTAGTCCTGCACCGTCTGCGGACTGACGTCGTAGACGACGCAGTCGTGCCCGTCCTTCATCAGGCGCAGGACCATGTTCCCGCCCATGCGCCCGAGTCCGATCATTCCCAGCTGCATTCCCCGTCTCCTCTCTGGTTCAGGTCACCGCAACCTCGTCGCTGAGCGCGAGCGCCGCCATCAGCGCCGCGCCGCGCACCCCCGCCCTCATCCCGTACCGGGAGAGGCGGATCTCCGTCTCCTCGCCGACCCCCGGCAGCGCGAGGCGTCGCGCGACCTCGATCGCCGGGTCGAGCAGCAGGTCGCCGGCCGCCGAGACCCCGCCGCCGACCGCGATCACCTCGGGGTCGAAGATGTTGAGCGCGTTCGCGATCCCGACGCCCAGGCGCCGGCCCAGCAGGCGCACCGCGGCGACGGCCTCGGGGTCGCCCTCCTTGGCGGCCTGCACCGCGTGCACGCCCGTGACCTTCCCCTCGCGCGCGGCCACGCGGCCGAGCGCGCTCTCGGGGTGCTCGCGCGCAACGCGCACGGCGATCGCGTCGAGCGCGCGGCCCGCGGCGAGCCCCTCGAGCGAGCCGGGCTGGGGGAAGGTCGCGCTGGGCTCGGGCGGTCGGTCGTCCATGCGCATGCCGATGATCTGGTGGCCCATCTCGGCTGCGGCTCCGGTCGTCCCGCGGTAGGGACGTCCACCCAGGACCAGTCCCCCGCCGACTCCCGTGCCCACCGTGTACATGACGAGGTCGTTGACGACGAGGCGCCCGTCGTCGTCGTGGGCCTCGGCGATCGCGGCGCAGTTGGCATCGTTGTCGACGAACACCGGCAGGCCGAGGCGCTCGGACAGCGTGCGGCGCACGGGCACGCCCTGGAGCGGCACGTTGACGCCCGACCGCGCCTCGCCGGTCGCGAAGTCGACGGCGGCGGGCACGCCGACGCCGACGGCGACGGTGTCCGGCGTGCGCAGCGGCTCCACCGCCGCGACGATCTCACCGAGAAGCGCGTCGGCGCTGGACTTGTCCGTGGGGACGATCGCCTCCTCCTCGACCTGGCCCTCGTGCATGCGGGCGACGAGGAGCTTGGTTCCGCCCAAGTCCGCGCCGATGAGCCTCCCCTCCATAGCGATCCGACCCTAGCGCGCCGGCGAGGCTGGGTGCGGGCGCTGCGCCCTCAGCTCGGCGCGGCCGGCCCGAACACCGCACGGCTGAGCGCGGGCCCGTCGGCTCCGCGCGAGAGCTCGCAGAACTGGGGGTTGCCGCCCGCGCGCGAGTCGAGCAGGACGCTGACGCGCGAGCCCGACCGCGGCCAGCGCGCGGCGCCCTCGCTCAGCGCGGCGCCGTTGAAGTCGAGGAAGCCGCACTGGAGCGAGACGCGCCGGCCGCGAAGGTCGCCGGACAGCGTGCTTCGCCTCCCGGCCACGACCGTGACGGTCCTCCCGGTGAGCCGGTAGGAGACCGCCGCGGCGGCGTCGCGGGCCCGTTGCGCGGCCGGCGCGCGCGGCGCCGTTGCGTGGCTGCCACCCGAGTCGACGTCGGTCCCGTTCGCGGCGCGCAGGGCGAGCGTGACCAGCAGCACGCCGACGACCGCGATCCCGCACAGCAGCCCGAGCGCGAACACCCGCCGCGGGTCGATGTGGACGTGTGGCTGCCGGCCGTTGCCCGGCCACGTGGCCATGGCATCAAGGTACTCCTACGCGAGCGAAAGGACTCGCAAATTGCGGGATCGCGGGCCCAAAGCTGCCGCGGGCCTGCGGGCTGGGCCGACCGCAGGCCGCTGCACGGACGAAGGTCGTAGCGCGACGCGTGGCGCCGGTCGCGTCGCGCTGAGCGGCCGGCGCTTCGGCGGCCGGGCTTTGGGTATGCTCGCCGGCGTGGTGAGGGGAGTGGGGCGCCTGGCGGGGCTCGCGGCTGTGATCGCGGTCGCTTCACTCACGGTCGCGTCTGGTGCCCGGGCCGCCCAGCCGACCCCGTTCGGCCACGCGTGCACTTTGACCACGGATGGCGTGCGCTTCTGCCCGACGTCGGACCTGGCTTCGCGCCCGCAGAGCTTCGACGGCACGCCGATCGACGTCGACGTAACGCTTCCGCCGACCGGGAAGGGACCGTGGCCGACGATCCTGCTCCTGCACGGGCTCGGCGGCACCAAGACGTTCTCGGAGGGCACTGCCGGCGACCCGCGCTACAACAACGTCGCCTTCGCCAAGCGCGGCTACGCGGTCGTCAACCCGACCGCGCGCGGGTTCGGCAACTCGTGCGGGCTCGTCTCGTCACGCACCGCGGAGTGCGTGTACGGCCAGACCCGGCTGGACGACATCCGCTACGAGGTGCGCGACATCCAGTGGCTCACCGGTCTGCTCGTCGACGAGGGCATCGCGAACCGAAAGGCGATCGGGGCGACCGGTATCTCCTACGGGGGCGGGGCCTCGACGATGCTCGCCTTCCTGCGCAACCGCGTCAAGCTCCCCAACGGCAGCCTGGCGCCGTGGAAGTCGCCGAAGGGCCGCAGCATCAGCCTGAAGGCGGCGTGGCCGCGCTGGTTGTGGACCAACGGCGAGGCGATCTTCACGCGTAACGGCCGCGGCGCCTGGTCGCGGACGCCACTGGGCGTGCCCGTCCAGGCGTGGGCCGACACGATCTTCGACGCGGCCGGCATCGGCTTCGTCGCCCCGCTGGGCTCGCCGGTCGCGACCAACATCCTCGGCTGGAAGGCGCTGCTCGACGAAGGCACGCCGTCGTCGGAGGCCCAGGCCGTGCTCGACAACGCGTACGCCAACCACGGCGTCGCGACGCTGAAGGGCAGGGCCGCGGCGATCCTCTTCCAGACGGGGTGGACCGACGCGCTGTTCCCGGTGGGCCAGGCGCTGGCCGGCTACAACGCGCTCCGTGCGCGCGACCCCGAAGCACCTGTCGCGATGCAGATCGGCGACCTCGGCCACGGCCCGGCGGCCAACCATCCGCTCGACACCGTCCGCTACGACAAGCAGGGGCTGAAGTTCTTCGACGCCTGGCTGCGCGGGAAGGGCAACAAGCCGCGCCCGGGCCGCGTCACCGCCCTGACCATGACCTGCCCGAAGACGGCGCCGTCGGGCGGCGGGCCATACAGGGCGTCGAGCTACGACCGTCTCGCCCGCGACGAGCTGAGCTTCGGGACCAAACGCACGCTGAACATCACCTCGGCGGGCGCGAGCGCCTCGTTGGCCGCTGACCTGAACCCGGCGCCCTTCGGAAACATCTGCGCCAAGCTCAGCCCGGATCCCACCAGCACCGCGACGTTCTCGAAGACCTCGCCCGGTGTGACGCTGCTCGGCCTCCCCGTGATCACCGGCAAGGTGAGGACCACCGGCCGCTACGGCCAGCTCGACGCGCGCGTCTGGGACCTGGATCCCAAGACGAACACGCAGGTGCTCATCACCCGCGGGACATACCGACTCGACACCAACCAGCGCGGGCGCTTCCGCTTCATCGTCGACGGCGGCGGCTGGCGTTTCGCCTCCGGCCACAAGATCGTGGTCGAGCTGCTGGGCCGCGACTCGCCGACCTACCAGGCGAGCCCGGAGGAGTTCTCGGCCAAGCTGTCCAAGCTCCGGATCACGCTGCCGATCCGCTAGCCCATGAAGCGGCCCAGCCGCTTCGCCAGCACGTCGGGTTCGGTCGTGCCGGGCTCGTCGGTCTTGGCGTCGCCGGCCCGCGGTGTGCGCTCGGGGTCCGTCCCCGCCGGCCGCGCGCTGGGCGGATCGATGCGGACGACGTTCGGGGCCGCACTCTGCGTTCCCTCGGCGTCGGCCGGGGCCGCCGCGGCCCCGCCGCCGCCCCCGGCCGCGAGCGCGACGATCGTTCCCCCGAGGATCATCCAGCGGCGTTTGACCGGGTCGTTGGCCCGCGCCTGCCTGGGCTTGGTGTCGCGCTTCTCCGGCTCCATCGACCCAGTGTTCTAAGGCCCGCCGCTAACGCGAACCTCAAGCCGGCGCGAAGATCGCGTTGGACGCTCAGCGCTCGCCGCCGCCCGCGACCGGCGTCAGGTACACGCGCGCGATGGCCGGGACATCGCGCAGCAGGTCGCCGCGGATGCGGTCGAGCGCGCGTGCGACGCCGGCGCCGGCGAGGCCATCGTTCATCTGCACCTCGGCCGCGACGAGCACCTGGCCCGGGCCGAGGTAGACCGCATCGAGCCGCGCGACGCGCGCGATGTCGGGATCGCTCATGAGCCGTTCGTGCAGCCGTCGCAGGTTGCGCTCGGGCACCGACTGGTTGGTGAGCAGCGCGCGGTTGCGGCGCGCGAGGCGGGCCGCGACGTAGGCGAGGAGGCAGCCGATCAGCAACGTCGCCAGCGCGTCCGGGAAGGCCGAGCCGGTGATGCGGTGCAGGACCAGTGCGGCAAGCGCCAGCGCTGCACCGAGCACGTCGACCGTGTCCTCGAGATAGACGGTGGTGATCGCGGGATCGGGGCTCTCGCGCACCAGCGTGCGGACGGAGATCCCGCGCCGCCGGGCCTGCGCGCGAAGCGCGCGGACCGCGATCGTGCGGCTGGTTCCGTCGAGGACGAGCGCGACGACCAGCACCGCGACGCCGACCCAGAAGGCCTCGAGCTCCGTCGGGTGCAGGAGCGCCTGGATGCCCTCCCAGATCGACACCGCGCCGCCGATCAGGAACATCCCGATCGCCGCGAGCAGCGCCCAGTAGTAGCGCTCGGGCCCGTATCCGAACGGGTGCGTGGCGTCGGGCGGCCGCGCGGAGCGCCGGACGGCGACGACGAGGAAGACCTCGTTACCGGCGTCGGCCACGGTGTGCAGCGTCTCGGCGAACAGCGCCGCGGAGCCGGTCAGGGCGGCGGCGATCCCCTTCGCGGTGGCGATCGCCAGGTTGGCGGCGAGCGCGGCGAGGATGCTGCGGATGCTGTCCCGCTCGTCGGCGGCCGGTGCGGGCTGCGCGCTCACGGGGCGAGCGTAGAAGTGGGGTCGCGCGCACGCCGCCCACCCCCTCGCGGTGCCCGCCTCCCCGACCGCCCCTCTCGCGCCTAGTAGCGCTTCCGCGTGAGCCGGCGCGGCAGCGGGAGCGGTGAGACCCGGTCGGCTACGGAGCCGGCGAAGGCGCGTGCGTCGAGCTTGGCGACCAGCGTGCGCAGCTCCTCCCGCTCGCGCGGGCTGAGGTGCCGGCCTCTGCGCACGAGCGCCGCGAGCCGCCTGCGCTCGTCGGGGGTCAGATGTTGGAGGTGGCGGCCGGCGACGAGCGCGAGCTCCGCGAGGAACAGCAGCCTCAGGATCGGGATCCGCCGCACGAACGGCAGCCGGCGCGAGGCGCGGTCGATCGCGAGGTTGCGTGCGCCGTGGGCCACGGGTATCGCGACTACCCGCCCCGCGCGGGGGCTACTCCGCCTTCGCGATCGCTTCGTCCATGGCCACCGCCGGCGACTCGACGACCTTGCCGTGGCCTGGAGCCAGCCGTGCCGGATCGAGCGCCCGCAGCTCGCGAGCGCTCTGCAGCGCGGTGGGGCGATGCCAGGTCGCGATGGCGGGCAGCGGGAAGCGCGGGTTGGCCTTGGCCGAGGTTGCCACGCCCCCCAGCGTGGAGTAGGCGTCGCCGCAGTAGAGCGTCCTGTCGCGCACGTCGAGGAACGCGACGTGGCCGGGCGTGTGGCCGGGCGCAGCCACGACCTCGAGCGATCCGATTCGCTCGCCCGGCTCGAAGGTACGCGTGGGCTTGGTCTTCGTGCCCGGGACGCCTCCGCGCACCTTGGTCTGCGGCTCGCCAGGGTCGAGCGACTTGTCCTTGTCCAGCAGGCGCGCGTCGCGGGTGGAGATGAGCACCTCGACGTCGCGGAGCCGGTCGGCGACCTCGTCGAGCGAGCCGACGTGGTCCCCGTGCCCGTGCGTCAAAGCGATCCGCACGATGGGTGCACCGGCCTCCTCGGCCGCCCGGAAGATCTTGCCCCGGCTGCGGGGGATCATCGTGTCGATCAGGGTCAGGCCGTCGTCCTCGGCGACCAGATACGCGTTGACCCATCCCTGGCGGCTGATCCGTCTGACCTCGGGCATACGGGATTCCTCTCGCTGGCGTGGAGGCCACCGTACTTGTAGCTTGCGGTCGAAGCATGAGCGACATCCGGCTGCTCATCGTGCCCTACGAGCTGGGCGGGCTACGGGAGGGAGTGGGTCGCGGCCCGGAGCGGCTGCTGGAGCATGGAGCGCTGGAGGCCGTGCGCAGTCGCGGAGCGGCGGTGCGCACGGAGGTGCTCGAGCTTCAGGAGCGCACCGAGAGCGAGGTCGACGCCTGCTTTGCGTTGATCCGGCTCGTGGCCGACCGCGTCGCCGCCGCGGTGCGCGAGGGCGCGTTTCCCGTCGTCCTGTCCGGCAGTTGCTTCGTGGCAGTGGGAATCGTGGCAGGGCTCGGCGAGCGCTCGCCCGGCGTGCTGTGGCTCGACGCGCACGGGGACTTCAACACCCCGGCGACGACGATCGAGGGTTACTTCGACGGCATGGGCCTGGCGGTGCTCACCGGCAGCGCGTGGCAGGGACTGCTCGCCACCGTCGACGGGGCCCGTCCGCTGCCGGAGACGGCCGTGGTCCTGGCCGGCGCGCGCGACTTCGACGAGCCCGAGAGGGAGCGCCTCGACGCGTCGGCGGTGTCGTGGCTGCCTCCGCGCTCGATCGACTCGCCCGAGCCGGTGCTGCGGGCGCTCGACGGCCTCTCCCCGGCGGTCAGCGGGCTCTACGTCCATGTCGACCTCGACGTCCTCGACGCGGACGAGGCGCGGGTCAACATCTACAGCGCGCCGGATGGACTGCGCGCGGAGCAGCTCGATGCGCTGGTGGCCGCGGTGCTCGACGAGAAGCCGGTGCATGCGCTGTCGCTGACCGCTTACGACCCGCGCTGCGACCCCGAGGACCGCGTGCCGCCCGTCGCGCTTGGCCTGCTCGAGCGCGTGGCGCGGCGTGTGGCTCGAGCGCCGGCCTGAGCCCGCCCTCAGCCCCGCTGCATCTCTCGCGCGTGGGACACCGCTGCCGCGGGGCTGCCCTCCCACGGGTCGCCGTGGCCGGCGAGGAGCACACCGGCCTCCAGCGGCTCCAGGCGCGCGAGCGACTCGACGCACTGCGCGAAGCTCACGTCGAAGGCCTTGGGCATCAGCTGCGGCCCGCGCCGGCCGGTGAGCGGATTCCAGGTGCACAGCTCGTCGCCGACGAAGAGCGCGCCGTGCTCGGCGAACAGCAGCGCGCTGTGGCCGTCGGTGTGGCCGGGGGTGTGCACGACGCGGGGGGCGCCCGGAACGTCGAGCACGTCGCCGTCGGTGAACGACTCGGCGTGCTCGACCCGCGGCGCCTTGGCGCCTCCGCCGCGCGCCATGTGCCCCATGAACCGCCAGAAGGCCGGGCGCCACATGAGCGGGACGAGATGGATCGGGCTCCCGTCACCGGACTTGGTCCCGGGCGTGCGCAGCGTCTTCTGATCGTCACGGTGGATCAGCACGCGCGCCCCGGCTTCGCGCATCTTCGCCGCCATCCCGACGTGATCGCCGTCGGAGTGGGTGAGCACGACGGCCTCGATGTCCGCGATCCGGTGCCCGAGCCCGGCGAGATCGTCCTCGAGCGTGTCGGCGTACCCAGGCAACCCGGCATCGACCGCGGTCAGCCGCCCATCCTCCTCAACCACGTACCAGTTGACGATCTCGGTGCCGAGGCGATGGATCCCGGGGGCGACCTCCGCTGGCACGCGGTGAGCATAGGGCGAAGGCCGCTTGCATCTCGGGAAGGGCTGAAGGTACTATCGGGGAACGCTGCTGTTCCTAAAGCTCCGCGGGAGGAGAGAGTTGATGCCATCACGTACCCGGCGCCCCAGTCGCGCGCGCCTGCTCGCGCTCGCACTCGCCTGCGCCCTGTTCGCACTCGCGGGTGTCGGCACCCAGATCGCTCACGCGGCGCCTGTCAAGTACGTCGCGCTGGGCGACTCGTACAGCGCCGCCTCCGGGGTCCTCCCGCCGGACCCGGCGGCGTTCCCTCTCTGCGCGCGCTCGATCCTCAACTACCCGCACGTGATCGCGTCGAGGACCGGGGCGAGCCTGACCGACGTCACCTGCGGGGCGGCTGAGACCAGGCACTTCTTCACATCGCAGTACCCCGGCGTCCCACCGCAGCTCGATGCCGTGAAGCCCGACACCCAGGTCGTCACGATGACCATCGGCGGCAACGACAGCAACGTCTTCATCGGCGCCATCGTCGCCTGTGGGAGTGCCGGCCTGTCGACGCTGGGCTTCGGGACACCGTGCAAGAACCTCTACGGCTCGTACTTCGAGAACACCATCCGGAACTCGACGTACCCGTCGCTCGTGAACGCGCTCCAAGCCGTCCGCGCGAAGGCGCCGGGGGCGAAGGTCGCGATCCTCGGCTACCCGTGGATCATGCCGCCGACCCGCGGCTGCTTCCTGAAGATGCCGGTCGCCCCGGGCGACGTGCCCTACGTGCGAGGCATCCAGGCGACGCTCAACGACGCCGTCAAGCGCGCCGCCGCCGCCACGGGGGCGACCTATGTCGACTTCAGCACGGTCTCGGAGGGCCACGACGCCTGCCAGGCGGCGGGGGTCCGCTGGATAGAGCCCGTGCTCGGGGGCAGCAATCCTGTGATCGTCCACCCGAACGCGCTGGGCGAGTCGCAGATGGCCACCCAGACGATGGCGGTGCTCGGTCAGGGGTAGGCGCTCAGGTCCGCGTCTCACTCGCGCGCACGGTGCACCCCGCGCGGCCGCGGTCTACGATCGCGCCATGTCCGAGCAGCGCTTCACGGCCACGCTCATGGAGGCGGGAGGCGGAGGGCGCTGGATCGAGGTTCCCTTCGACGCGCGGGACACCTTCGGCCAGGCCCGCGCGCCGGTGCGCGGAACCGTGAACGGCGTCGAGTCGCGCAGCCGGCTCTCCGTGTACGGCGGCAGGACGTATCAGGGCCTGCGCCGCGAGCTACGCGAGGCGGCCGGCATCGAGGTCGGCGACCGCGTCGAAGTCGTACTCGAGCTCGACGACGCGCTGCGTTCGGGAGTCAAGCACCCCTGACCGGGGGCACGGGAGGTTTGTTACCCGCAGCCGGTGTTGAACCCTGGAAGGCGCTAGCTTCGCTCCTGGTAGAGCCGTGCTCGCTCGACGGCGGCGGACGTCATCTGCGCGAGATGGACGAGGGCTGCCTCGTCATCGACCGTGAAGTCGCCCCTTGCCTGGTCGAAGAGCTGGATTGCGCCGAGCTCGCTCCCGTCGAGGGTGGTCAGCGCCGCGGCCAGCCATTCCTTCGGCGGCCGATCGCCAGTCGAGGTGTGGAATGGAGGAAGGCGAGCGAGTTGGTCGCCGGCGACCCTCATCTCGTGGCCGGAGAGGCCATCGACGGGTCCACGCCGATCTCGACGTGACCTCCTTTGCGGAGGCGGTGTACCAGCCGTCGGTGCGCGATTCCTCGGTCGCAGATTGGACCGCCGCGTCCGTGGTCACTTCTTCTCCTCCTCGAGGGGATCGCGCGCGGCGCCCTTCGGCGCCTCCGCCTCGAGGCCCCGCTTGACCTCGAGGAGCGCCTGCCGCTGCTTCCTGGTGACACTCGGGTACCGAGGATCGATCTCCACCAGGGCACTCACGAGCACCGCCGCCGCGCCGGTCCGCGCGAACCACTTGCGGTCAGCGGGGATCACGTGCCACGGCGCCCACTCGGTGCTCGTGTGGGTGAGCATCTCGGAGAACGCCTCCTGGTAGCGGTCCCACAGCTGCCGCTCCCTGATGTCCGCCTCCGAGAACTTCCAGTTGTGGTCGGGAAGGTCGATCCGCCGCAGCAGGCGCCTGCGCTGCTCCTCCTTTGAGAGGTTCAGGCAGAGCTTGACGATGCGGAAGCCGTTCTCGGTGAGGTGACGCTCCCAGTCGTTGATCGAGCGGTAGCGCCGCTTCCAGACACCCTCCTTCGTCGCCGCCTCGGGCAGATTCTGGCGCTCCAGGTTGTCCGAATGAACACGGACCACCAGCACCTCCTCGTAGTGGGATCGGTTGAAGATGCCGATCTCGCCGCGTCGCGGCAGGCCGCGCGTGTAGCGCCACAGAAAGTCGTGGTCGAGCTCCTCGGCCGACGGGACCTTGAAGCTGTGGACCGCGACACCCTGCGGGTTGACGCCGCTCATCACGTGGCGGATCGTCCCGTCCTTGCCCGCGGAGTCGAGGCCCTGGATGACGACGAGGACGCCCCAGGTGTCCTGAGCGGCCAGGCGCGCCTGGTACTCCGACAGCAGGCGCACCCCCTCAGCGAGCAGGTCCGCCCCCTCCTTCTTCTTGTTGACCCCTGCCTTGAACGCCGGATCGAAGTCCTTCGCCAGGACCACCTTCGAGCCGGGCTTCACTCGGAACGGCGCGATGAACTCCTCTAACCGCTTCCTGCGCTCCTTTTCCACCTCTGGCTCCTCAGCAGGGACTGGGTACTGGTTCCAAGCCTACGGATATCGTCGCGTCGCGTTGACCTCGGGCACGCGCTAATGAAGCCGCCGAGATGGATACCGGGCGCGCGCGCGCTCGCCTCCTACCGCAAGTCGTGGCTGCGCCACGATCTGGTCGCCGGTCTGGTGCTGAGCACGCTCCTGGTGCCACAGGGAATGGCGTACGCGGAACTGGCGGGCCTGCCCGCTATCACCGGCCTCTACACGACGGTCCTCTGCCTGATCGGCTACGCAGCGTTCGGACCCTCTCGCGTCCTCGTGCTCGGCCCGGACTCCTCACTCGGGCCGATGATCGCGGCGACGCTCCTGCCGATCATCGGATCCGGAGGCGACCCCGACCGCGCGATCGCGCTCGCGTCGATGCTCGCCCTGCTGGTCGCTGCGATCGAGATCGGCGCGGGCGTGGCGAAGCTCGGGTTCATTGCGGACCTGCTGTCCAAGCCCACCAGGATCGGCTACATGAACGGCCTGGCGTTGACGATCCTCGTCGGGCAGCTGCCGAAGCTCTTCGGCTTCTCGATCGACGCAGACGGCCTGATCGAGGAGGCGCGGAAGTTCATCAGCGGGCTCGCGTCGGGGGACGGCGTGGCGGCCGCCGCTGTCGTGGGGGTGGTCAGCCTCGGGCTGATCCTGCTCCTCCAGCGCTGGCTGCCGCGCATCCCCGGCGTGCTGGTCGCGGTCGTCGCCGCGATCGCCGCGACCGCGGCGCTCGACCTCTCCGCCCACGGGGTCTCGCTCGTCGGGACCCTGCCCAAGGGGCTGCCCTCCCTCACCTGGCCGAGCCCGGTGTCCGATCTCCCGCTCCTGGTTGCGGGAGCTCTCGGCATCGCGCTGGTGTCCTTGACCGACACGATCTCCACCGCTTCGGCGTTCGCGGCGCGAACCGGACAGGAGATCGACGGCAACAAGGAGATGATCGGCATCGGCGCGGCGAACGTCGGGGCGGGCCTGTTCCAGGGCTTCCCGGTCAGCACGAGCGGCTCGCGCACGGCCGTGGCCGAGCAGGCCGGCGCCAAGACACAACTCACCGGGCTGGTCGGGGCAGCGGCGATCGTCCTGATGCTGGTGCTCGTGCCGGGGCTGCTGCGCGACCTCCCGCAGGCCACTCTCGCGGCCGTCGTGATCGCCGCCTCCCTGTCGCTGGCCGACATCGCGGGGACCAGGCGGCTGTGGCACCAGCGGCGGGTCGAGTTCCTGCTGTCGATGGCCGCGTTCCTCGGCGTGGCCCTGCTTGGAGTGCTCGCCGGCATCGCCGTCGCCGTGGCGCTGTCGATCCTCAACGTGTTCCGCCGGGCCTGGTGGCCTTACCAGACCACCCTCGGGCGTGTCTCCGGGATGGAGGGCCATCACGACCGCAGCCTCTACCCCAATGCGGAGGAGCTCCCCGGCCTGGTGATCTTCCGCTTCGACGCGCCCCTGCTCTTCGCGAACGCGCGGACGTTCCGCGACCAGATCCGCCGCCTCGCGGCCAGCGAGCCGAAGCCGCGCTGGATCGTGATCGCGGCCGAGCCGATCACGGACGTTGACACCACGGCTGCCGACATGCTCCTCGAGCTCGACGAGGAGGTCAACACGGGCGGCACCTCCCTTGTCTTCGCGGAGCTCAAGGACCCCGTACGGGCCAAGCTCGAGCGCTACGAGCTCATCGGCACGCTCGACCCGGACCACTTCTTCCGAACGCTGGACGCGGCCCTTGAGGCCTTCCGCCGCCAGACGGGCGCAAAGTGGACCGCACCCGCGAAGGGCAACGATCGGGATCCGCAATGATGCCGGCCGATCTAGCGCGTCGGGCTCGGCCATGTGCAGGTTCTACACCTGCATGCCGCGTCGCGGGCGTGGACGGCCCCGGTGCTCCCGGGACCTCGACATTCGCAGCCCGGCGCTACCCGATGATCCCAGTCAGCACACGGCTACCGCGCTAAGGAGAGAGGCTTTGTCGGAGCGCTGCTCGTCGCGCGGAGCACTAGCGCGTGCACGATCGGGCGACCCGTGAGGGAGCCCTGGTTATCTCCTGAGACGGATTGCGTTGAGGTCGCGTTCGCGTACCTCGTCGATGCTCTCCAGCAGGTCGTCGACGTCGTCATGCTCGGCGTGTAGGTAGCGGCCCGCAAGCGCGTCGTAGCGACCGGTCGCGAGCTTGCGGACGAGCTCGGGCGCGAGCTCTGGCGGCGTCCAGGGCGCGTCGTCGGAGAACGAGCCGGTCATCTGCGTCCTCACGAGCCCGGGGCTGAAGAAGAAGACGGGAATCCGCCCTGCGAGCTCGTTCGCGAGCATCTCGCCGTAGCGGCAGACGGCGGCCTTGCTCGGCGGGTAGGTGGTTCGGTCGCCGCCGGGGAGATAGGCGGCGCCGCTGCCGGTGATCGCGATCCGCCCGCGACCCCGCTCGAGCATGCCCGGGATCACGGCACGGCAGCAGAGGTGGACGCCGAGGACGTTGACCTCGTAGACGCGCCACCAGTCGGCGGGGTCGATCTCCCATGATGGTCTGCGAGTCTCGTCGGCGCCGGCGGTCGCGATGCCGGCGTTCGCAACGAGCAGGTCGATCTCGCCCGCCTGCGCGACCGCGCTTTCAACCGAGCCGCGGTCGGCCACGTCCATCTTTACCCAACGGCCCTCGATCTCGTCCGCGACAGCCTCGACCTGCTCGCGGCTACGCGCGCCGACGACCACCTCCCAGCCATCGCCGGCGAGCGCCCGCGCAATCCCCGCGCCGATGCCGCGACCTCCGCCGGTGACAAACGCCCTCATGCGCGGCAGCGTATCCAGTCCGGTCGAGGGCGCTACTAGTGGTCGCGCGCCTGCTTTCCGTGCTCACCAAGAGTCCCGGACCAGCCGGGGGCGGACTTCTGCTTTCGCGTGAGGCTGTCGCACAAAGGGGGGTGCCGTCCGGTGTGGTTAGGAGGATCCCGGGATGGCTCAGAACTTCTTGGCGTGTGATCGTGAGCAGGTGTTTTTGATGCCTCCGGATATGCGGGATTGGTTGCCGGAGGGGCATTTGGCGTGGTTCGTGCTCGAGGCGGTCGAGGCGATGGACCTGTCGGCGTTCTATGCGGGGTATCGCCCGGATGGTCATGGTCGCGCGGCCTATGAGCCGTCGATGATGGTGGCGTTGTTGCTCTACGCGTACGCGCGCGGGACGCGCTCGGCGCGGGCGATCGAGCGGGCGTGTGAGGAGGATGTGGCCTACCGGGTGATCGCGGTGCAGCAGAGGCCCGATCACGCGACGGTGGCGCGGTTTGTGCAGCGCCACGAGGAGGCTCTCGCGGACTTGTTCGGCGCGGTGCTCGAGTTGTGTGCCGAGGCCGGGCTGGTGCGGGTGGGGGTGGTCGCGATCGATGGGACCAAGCTGCACGCGAACGCGAGCCGCGACGCGACGCTTGACTATGAGCGGATCGCCCGCGCGATCCTCGAGGAGGCGAAGGTCACCGACGCAGCGGAGGACGAGCTCTATGGCGAGGCGCGCGGTGATGAGCTGCCGGCCGAGCTCGCGACCCAGCACGGGCGGCGGGGGTGGCTGCGCGACGCCCAGCAACGGCTGGATCAGCGGCGCGCGGAGGAAGCGAAGGCGATCCCGCGCTCGCGGCCGCAGCGGCTGAAGGAGTCCAAGCGGCGGCTTGAGGAAGAGCTGTGGAGCGAGTGCCAGGCCAACGCGAACTACGAGGCCTACCGCGCGCGCGGGGTGATGAAGGACGGCCGCCGGTTCGGTGGCCCACCCAAGCCCTTCGTGCCGCCGGCGACGCCGGCGGGGAAGAAGATCAATACGACCGATCTCGACTCGCGGCTAGTGAAGGGGATTCGCGGCTGGCTGCAGGGCTACAACGCCCAGGCCGTGACCAACGAGGACCAGATCGTCTTGGCCGCCGAGGTGATGGTCGCCTCACCGGACTTCGGGCACCTCGAGCCGATGCTCAGCGCCGCCCAGACCGAACTCGCCGCCGCCGGCGTCACCGCCCGACCCGAGACGGTGCTCGCGGACGCCGGCTACTGGCACCAGCAGCAAATGGAGCGGATCGTCGCCGGCGGCACACACGTCCTGATCCCGCCCGACTCAAGCCGACGCAAGGGCAGCCGGCCGGGTTGGGACGGCGGCCTCTACGCCTTCATGCGCAGGGTGCTCGCGACCGACCGCGGCGGCGGGCTCTACCGACAACGACAACAGCTCATCGAGCCGGTCTTCGCTCACACGAAGTTCAACCGTCGGATGGAGCGCTTCCACCGACGAGGCAGAGCCGCCGCCAGGACCGAATGGCGCCTGATCACCGCCACCCACAACCTCCTCAAGCTCCACAAACACCAGACCGCAACCGCGGCGGCCTAACCCGCCTTCCGCCGGTCGACCCGGCCGCCCGGCGCGCAGCGCCGAAGCGCGCCGCCCCGCGCCAGCCCAAACGCTTTACGCGACAGCCTCGCGTGAAGGGAGGCGTCTCCGCTGAGATGCTCTGCGCTCCTGCAAGGGACGAGATCCAGGCGTCCCTCCGAACCGCGATCGGCGCCGCCGTTGCTCCTGCTTCGGCGACAAGGCAGCAGCACCCCATGCGCTATCGAGTTCCATGCATCCGAGCAGCCCTGGCGCCCGGCCGCAAGAGTTGACAGATCGAGGACCCGAGGGACACGCTATGCCCATTGCAGTGACATTCGGATGACCCTCTACAGCTACCCGCAGCCGGTGTTGAACCCGCAGCTCGAGCAGGTGTAGCACGAGCCCGTGCGCTGCATCATGCCGCCGCACTGCTGGCACGCGGGGCCGAGGTCGAGGCCCTTGATGCGAGCGGGGAGCACCGGTGGCGTGTCGGTCAGCGCCGAGGTCGGGGGCTTGGGCGCGGCCTCGCTCGCCGGCGGCGCGCTCTCGGCGGCAGGTGCTGCATCAGCGGGCGCGTCGTCGCCGCCGTGTCCGTTACCGCCGTTGCCGCCACCCGAAAGCGCGGTCTCCTGTGCCGCCTTGCGCGCGCGGACCTCGGGGGTGAGGATCCCGAGCTCCTCGCACGCGTCGGCGTCGAGGAAGCGCGAGGCGAGCCAGCGCATGATGTAGTCGGGCATCGACTTGGCGAACGGGATCTCCGGGTTCTGGGTGATCCCCTCGGGCTCGAAGCGCATGTAGCAGAACTTGCTCACCAGGGTCTCGAGCGGCACGCCGTACTGCAGCGCGATCGAGATCGCCGTCGCGAACGAGTTCATCATCCCGCGCAGGGTCGAGCCCTCCTTGCCGATGTCGGTGAGGAAGATCTCGCCGATCGACCCGTCCTCGTACATGCCGGCGGTGATGTAGCCCTCGTGGCCGCCGATCGAGAACTTGTGCGTGATCGACTGGCGCTCGCGCGGCATCCGCCGGCGCTTGGGCGGCGCCTTGGCCAGCGCCTCGGCGATCGCGGCCTCGACGTCGACGCCGGCGGTCTCCTTGACCTCCTTCTGGGCGTCGGTGCGCAGCGCCTGGGCGGTCTTGGACCCGTCGCGGTAGATGGCCAGCGCCTTGATCCCGAGCTCCCACGCCTGCACGTAGGCGTCGGCGATGTCCTCGACCGTCGCGTTCTGGGGCAGGTTCACTGTCTTCGAGATCGCGCCCGAGATGAACGGCTGCACCGCGCCCATCATCTCGATGTGGCCCATGTGCGAGATCGCGCGCTCGCCGACCGCCACGTCGAACACCGGCAGGTGCTCCTCACGCAGCGCGGGCGCGCCGAGGATCGTTCCCTGCTCGGCGATGTGGGCCTCGATCGCCTCGACCTGCTCGTCGCTGTAGCCGAGCGTGCGCAGCGCCAGCGGGACCGTGCCGTTGACGATCGTCATCTGCCCGCCGCCGACGAGCTCCTTGAACTTGACCAGCGAGAAGTCGGGCTCGACGCCGGTGGTGTCGCAGTCCATCAGGAAGCTGATCGTGCCCGTCGGCGCGAGGACCGTCGCCTGCGCGTTGCGATAGCCGGACTCCTCGCCGGCTGCGACCGCCTCGTCCCAGGCCCGGCGCGCGGCCGCCAGCAACTCGTCGTCGGCACACGACTCGATCTCCCAGGCCGCGTCGCGATGCATGCGCATGACCGCGTTGTGGGCGTCGCGGTTCTCCTCGTAGCGCTCGTAGGGCGCGACGCCGGCCGCGATGCGAGCCGACTCGCGGTACGCGCGCCCGGTCATCAGGGCGGTGATCGAGGCGGCGACGCGCCGCCCCTCGTCGGAGTCGTAGGGGAGCCCGTTGCTCATCAGGTAGGCGCCGAGGTTGGCGTACCCGAGGCCGAGCTGGCGGAAGGCGTTGGCGTTGCGGCCGATCTCCTCGGTCGGATAGCTCGAGGCGCCGACGATGATCTCCTGCGCGAGGAAGACGATGTCGACCGCGTGCTCGAAGCTCTGGACATCGAACGTCCCGTCGTCGCGCCGGAACTTCATGAGGTTGAGCGAAGCGAGGTTGCACGCCGAGTCGTCGACGTGCATGTACTCGCTGCAGTTCGCGACGACGAAGCCGTCGACGATGTAGGAATGGTGCAGCGGCTCAGTGAGGTTGTAGACGACCTCTTGACCGTCGTTCTCCCGCGTCACCAACGAGGTCGTCGCCTTGGTCCTGTAGCGGCCCGTCTCCTCGAGCAGCGTCTCAAGTGCCGCCTGCTTGCGCTGAGTGGAAAAGCCGATGCGCTCGGCGAAGCGCTCAAGGTCGGTGCCGGTGATTCTGAGGTCGAAACCCTCTCGCGATGCGTAAGTGACCGTGGTCCCATCCGCGCGCGTGTAAGCAAACGTCGATTCGCGCGAATCGGTGATCCGGTAGATGCGACCGCGGATGCCGAAGCCGCTGAGAAGGTGGGCGACGTCCTTCAGCAGGGCCTCGCTCCTACTGCCTAGGCCGGCATAGCGGGAGGCCTTCCGTCCCGATTCGACACGTGCTACGCAGCCGTCGGCGCCGAACAGTCCGCGAAGGAACGCTGCCTGCACCTCGGTTGGAGCCGAGAAGATCGCACCTGGGACTCGCTTCTCGTGGGCGCGTGCAGATGTCACCCCGATGCCACGGAAGAGCTCGCGAACAGCGCTGCTTCCCGCCCGCAGCTGGAACGTCCCGTTGTCCATCGCCTGCTGTGAGATTCCGCCGACGAGCTCCTTCAGGAGCCCTTCGTGCGACGCGGTGAGTCCGTCGCGAAGATCGTCGTCACCGTAGACCCATTGCGTCTGCGCCTCGGTCAGGCATCCGTCTCCCACGAGGTGGCCCGTGATCTCCGCCAGCCCTTCCGACCAGCGATCAGGCAGCTCCTGCGTGACGACGGTGCTCCCTCGCGAATACGACCTCGCTTGGGCCAGCACCTTCACCGGAAGCTTCCACGACGCGTCTGAAGCCGGGGTTGCGGAGTCGTTTAGCAAGACGCGATCTGAGGAGGTCAACTCCTCCGCCTGTACGTAACCGCGGTTCTCCGTCCAGATCCGGTGGTTCGGCGTGCAGCGCAGCTCGGCGCCGTTGGCGAAGCGCAGGCGCACGATCGGCTTGACGCCGTTGCGCATGAACGCGACGGGCCGCGTCGCCGCGACGCCCTGACCAGGCTTGTCCGCCGTCGCGCGATGCGTGTAGACGCGGATGTCCTCGCCGGCCTCGCCGCGCTCCACGAGCTCGGCGATCGGAAGCAGGCCCTTGGTCGTGTGGACGCGCGCGTCGCCGGGGAAGCACGGGTTCGACGCGTTGATCCGGCCGCTGATAGGGGACGTGTGCCAGCGGTTGATCGTGGTGTCGTACTGGACGCCGGGATCGGCACAGCGCCACGCGGCCTCGGAGATCTCGCGCATCAGCTCGCGCGCGCGCAGCGGCTCGCCGATCGGCTCTCCGGTCGCGCGCGCGATCAGGCGCCACTCGCCGTCCTCGGCCACCGCGCGCATGAACTCGTCGGTGACCCGGACCGAGTTGTTGGCGTTCTGGTACTGGATCGAGTGGAAGCCCTCGCCGTCGATCGACATGTCGAAGCCGGCGTCGCGCAGCGCGTTGGCCTTCTCCTCCTCGCGCGCCTTGCACCAGATGAAGTCGCGGATGTCGGGATGGTCGACGTCGAGCACGACCATCTTGGCCGCGCGGCGGGTGCCGCCGCCCGACTTGATCGAGCCCGCCCACGCGTCGGCGCCGCGCATGAAGGAGACGGGCCCCGACGCCGTGCCGCCCTTCGACAGCGGCTCCATCGAGCCGCGGATCTTCGAGAGGTTGATCCCCGAGCCCGAGCCGCCGCGGAAGATCATGCCCTCCTTGGTGTTCCACTCGAGGATCGACTCCATCCGGTCCTCGACGCTGAGGATGAAGCACGCCGACGCCTGGCACTTGGGATCGCCCTGCGGATGCCAGCCGACGTTGAACCACACCGGGCTGTTGAAGGCCGCCATCTGGTGGAGCAGGATGTGCGACAGCTCGGCCTCGAAGGTCGCGGCGTCGTCCTCGGAGGCGAAGTAGCCGCGCTCCCGTCCCCACTCGGCGACCGTGCCGGCAACCCGGCCGATCATCTGCTTGACCGAGCGCTCGCGCTCAGGGGAGGAGAGCTGCCCGCGGAAGTACTTCTGGGCGACGATGTTGGTCGCGTTCTGCGACCAGGTGGTCGGGAACTCGACGTCGCGCTGCTCGAAGGAGACCTTGTCGCCGTGGCCGATGCGGGCGTCGCGAAGCTCCCATTCGACGGCGTCGAACGGGTGGACCTCCGGCGTCGTGAAAAGGCGCCGGACGGTGAGGGCCTCGCCAGTCTTGGGCTGCGTCATCGTCGTGCTTTCGGGGCCCTGATCCATACCGCTCTCCTCCGTTTCGCCGCTGTTTGCGGTCTCTCCGATCGTCCGTTCCAGTGCTCTGGGGGTAACAGCGAATCATCGCCCCACGACCGGACGGAACGGCGCTCTGCGAGCGGTGTCAGGTCCCTCCATCAGTTTAGAAGGCGAGGGGCGGAGAAGCGCCGCGGAACGCGACCGAACTTCGCTCCGGCCGGGAAAAGAGCCCGGGCGAACGGCGGGCGACGAAGGAGGGGGCGACGGGGCCGCAGAGTGTTCTGGCTCGAGTTGTGAACCCTGGAGGTACATAACTCGACTCAGAACCCAGACGCGCGGCCGAAGCCACTTCCCCTTTCCCTCGTCGATGCCGTTCGCCGGCGCCCGGGACCCGGCCGGTGACCGACCCGCGCTACCGCCCGAACCGCGCCCAGTCGCGGAAGTCCGCCCAGGTGCCGCCCGCTCGGTAGCCGGCCTCGCCCCATGCCTGGCGCATTCCGGCCAGGCGCCGGCCGTCCCAGCCCATGTAGCGCGTCAGGCCGTAGGCCGCGAGGAGCAGGAGCGCCAGGGCGCCGGCCCCGATCGCGACCCAGAGCCACGGCGAGGTGCCGGAGTCAGAGGACTTGGACCCCTGGCTCTGGCTGGTCTGCGCCGGGCCGGACAGCGCCGGAGGCAGCGTCGTCGTCTGGGGAGGGGTGGTGGTCACCGGAGGCGTGGCTCCGCCCGTGGTCGGCGTCGTGGGGGTGGTGGGCGTCGTGGTGGGCGGCGGCGTGGTGGTCGCCGTACCGCCGCTCGAGCCGCCCTTCGAGCACGCTCCCTGGGCGCGCTTGTCGATCGCCGAGCCGAGCGCCTGCGGGAAGTTGGGGGCGTACTGCTCGATGTTGGCCGGCACCTGGTTCGCCGCGTCGCGCAGCGTCGTGTCCGAGTGCGCGCAGGGGTCGATCTTGCCGTCGGACTGGTAGTCCTTGAGCACCTCGGTGAACGCCGAGGTCGAGGCGGCGTTCGCCGCCGGCGCGCCGGCCAGGGCGCCCGCGACCAGGCACAGGAGCATCGCGATGCCGACCCGTGAGCGCATCGGACGCGCCATGCTAGCGGCGCTCCGAGGCCCGGACGCCGCCCGCCCGGCGCCGCTCATCCGATGCCGACGGCGCCGCTCAGGAGCACGATCGCGATCAGAAGGCCGAGGACCACCAGGACCAGGCCGAAGATCAGCTCGGGGCTGGTGCCGGTGCGCTGCGCGGGCTCGGCGGGGCCGGTCCTTCCGGGCGCGCCGGGTCGCCGCGGGCCCGGAGGCGGCACGCGCAGACGCAGCCGCTCGCCCTGCTCGCGAACGCGCGTGTCGGCCTCGTCGGCGCGCAGCTCCGCCTCCTTCGCGCGCCGCTCGGCGGCGGCCGCGCGCTTCTCGAGGTCACGAATGCGCCCCGTCGAGCCCGCGGTCGTCGCCGGGCGGACCTCGGTATCGGCGGGCGTCGCGGGGCGGACCTCAATGGCCGCCCCGTCGCCGTCCGGATCCGGCGGCAGCTCGTCGAGCGCAAGCGATTCGGTGGGCTGATCGACACTGGCCGGCGCCGCAGCGCGTCGCTCGGCCTCGTGCCGAGCGCGCTCGTGCTCGTCGGCGCTCACCGCAGCGCGTCGCTCGGCCTCGTGCCGGGCGCGCTCGTGCTCGGTGACGCGCGCCTCGACCTCGGCCCGCGAGGCCCGTTCGGCGGCGACCCGCCGCTCGGTCTCCTCCGCGCGCCGCTCGGCCGCCACCCGCGCCTCGCGCTCCTCCGCGATCTGGCTCTCGGCCTCGCCCTTCGCGTCGGCCTGCCAGCGCACCAGCCGGGCGCCGGCCTCGGCCTCGCGCTGCGCGGCGGCTTCGCTGGCCACGCGCGCGTCCTCGACCGCCTGCTCCAGCCGCGCCACTTCCTGGCTCCGCCCACGTCGCTCGCCCTCCAGCGAGGCCCGCAGCTCGGGCTCCGCCGCGCGCAGCCCGGTCAGCGCCGCCTCCACCCGCGCGGTCTCGCCGCGCTGCGCCGCGAGCCCCGCCTCGAAGCTCCGGCGCGCCTCCGAGAGCTCGCGGCGAAGCGCGGCCGTCTCGGCCCGAGCGCGCGCGATCTCGTCCGCCGCCAGCGCCAGCCGATGCTCGCCCGCGGCCCGGGTCGCGGCCAGCGCCTCGGCCGCCTCGCGGCGCGTGCGCTCGAGCTCCTCGGCGGCCGCGGCCCGCTCACGCGCGTGCGTGGAGCGCGCCTCCTCGAGCTCCTCGCGCAGCGACGCGACCGACTGCTCGAGTGCACGGCGCTCCGAGCGCGCCTCGCGCGCCACCTCGTCGGCGGCCGCCTGCTGCTTCTCGGCCGCCTCCATCGCGCGCTCGGCCGCGTCGCGCTGCGCGAGCGCGCGCTGGAGGTCCGCGGCCGTGCGCTGGACCTCGCCCTGGACGTCCTCGAGCGCCTGGTCGCGCTCGGATACCTTCGCGGCCAACGACTCGGCGTCGGCGCGCGCGGTCTCGGCAGCGGCCTGGAGCTCCTCGACGCGCTTGGCCAGCGCGCGACGCTGGCCGTCGAGGGCCTCGCGCCTGCGATCGGCCTCGTCGCGCGCGGCGACCTCCTCGGCCAGGCGTGCACGCAGCTCCTCGTCGGCCGGCCCGGAGCCGCTCTTCTTCGCGATCGGCCCAGGTCTCGGAGTGGCCTCGGAGGGCTCGCGCTGCTCTACACCTTCGGTGTCGCCCGCAGAACGTGGCACTCCCGACGCGATTGTAGGGAGGGGAGCTTCGCCATTCGCCTGGTTGCAACGTGAACTGCCGCCCCGTGCGCTATACCCACCGCCGCATGCGGCTCCTGGTCACGGGTGGGGCGGGGTACATCGGCAGCGTGGTCGCGGACCAGCTGCTGCGATCCGGCCACGAGGTGGTGGTGCTCGACGACCTCTCCAGAGGCCACGAGCGCGCGATCCCCGAGGGCGCAGAGCTCGTCCGCGTCGACCTGCGCGATGCCGCCGCGGTCTCCGCGGCGCTGGCCGACGGCTTCGACGCCGCGATGCACTTCGCCGCGCTCGCCCTGGTCGCCGAGTCGGTGCGCCACCCCGAGCGCTACTGGGAGGTGAACCTCGGCGGCTCGCGCAACCTGCTGGATGCCCTGCGCGCCGCGGGAGTCAAGCGGCTCGTGTTCTCCTCGACCTGCGCCACCTACGGTGTTCCCGACAAGGTCCCCATGGACGAGAGCGTGCCCACCCGGCCCGCCAACCCCTACGGCTCATCCAAGCTCGCGACCGACCTCATGATCCGCGACGAGTGCGGGGCCTACGGCCTGGGCGCGA
This sequence comes from uncultured Actinomycetes bacterium, assembly GCA_963797015.1. GTDB lineage: Bacteria > Actinomycetota > Thermoleophilia > Solirubrobacterales > Solirubrobacteraceae > JBBPZA01. The sequence goes on from CAWCNV010000003.1 coordinate 453,889, forward strand.
TCAGCCTGCGCTACTTCAACGTCGCCGGAGCGAGCGGCGAGCTGGGCGAGGACCACGACCCCGAGTCCCACATCATCCCCAACGTGCTGCGCGCCGCCCTCGGCCGCCAGCCCCGCGTCGAGCTCTACGGGACCGACTACGACACCCCCGACGGCAGCGCCGTGCGCGACTACATCCACGTCGAGGACCTCGCCCACGCCCACGCGCTCGCGCTCGACCGCATCGAGGAGGGCCGCCACGACATCTTCAACCTCGGCAACGGCAACGGCTTCTCGGTGCGCGAGGTGATCGACGCCTGCCAAACGGTCACCGGACGTACCGTCGACGTGGTCGAGCGCCCGCGCCGGCCCGGCGATCCACCGCGCCTCGTCGCCTCCTCGGCGCTGGCGCGCGAGCAGCTCGGCTGGGAGCCGCGCAAGCCGGAGCTCGAGACGATGATCGCCGACGCCTGGGCCTGGCACCAGGCCCACCCCGAGGGCTACTCCGGCTAGCCCGCGTCCCCGTCGGTGCCCCGCGATGCGGCCGACCGGCCGGCGGTCTCACCCGCGCCGCCCGGCGACGCGCCGGCCCGCCCGCCGAGCTCGATCTCGTGCCTGCTGAGCACCTCCGCCTCGAAGGCGTCGACCACGCGCGGGTCGAACTGCGTGCCGGCGCAGCGGCGCAGCTCGGCGAGCGCCGCCTCGAGGTCCTTGGAGCGCGAGTAGGAGCGCGGCGAGGTCATCGCGTCGAAGGCGTCGCACACGGCGATGATGCGCGAGCCAAGCGGGATCGCCTCGCCTGCCAGCCCGTCGGGATAGCCCCTCCCGTCCCAGCGCTCGTGGCTGTGGCGCACGAGCCGCGCCACGCTGGTGAGCGCCGGCGCCGCGCCGACGATCCGCTCGCCGATCACCGTGTGCTGGCGGATGAACTTCGAGTCCTCCACGGTGAGCGGTCCGCGGCGGTGGAGGATCGCGTCGGGGACCGCCATCTTGCCGATGTCGTGCAGCTCGGCCCCGCGCACGAGCTCGTCGAGGTCCGGCGCGTCGAGCCCCATGCGCCGGGCGACGGCTGCGGCCGAGTCGGCCACGCCGTGGAGGTGGTTGTGCAGGTCGGGCTCGCGTTCCTGGAGCACCTGGAGGAGCGCGTCGCGCGCCTGGCGGTCCGCCGGTCGGCGGCCCGCGTCCTTGCGCGCGTACATGCGCTGGTCGGCGGCCTGGAGCGCCGCGGTGACGTCTCCGGCCTCGATCCCCAGCACCACGGCTCCCCACGAGCTCGTGACCACGAAGCCCTCGCCCGCCGCGTGCAGAGAGCCGAGCGCGGCCGCCAGCAGCGATGGAGCCTCCTCGCGGCTGGCCGCGAACAGCGCGCAGAACTCGTCCCCGCCGATCCGGTAGGTGCGGTGCGGTGCCAGTGCGACGCCGAAGCGCCGCCCCAGCCGCGCGAGCAGGACATCGCCGGCCGGGTGGCCGAAGGCGTCGTTGTAGTGCTTGAACCCGTCGAGGTCGAAGAGCGCGAGGATCTGCGGCGGCTGGCCGTCGCCGTCGAAGGCCTCCTGCAGGTCGGCGAGCAGCGCGCGCCGGTTGCCCAGCCCCGTGAGCCCGTCGGTGAGCGCGACGTTGCGGGTGCTCTCGAGCAGCCGATCGTGGTCCACGAACGACATCACGGTGCGCGCGACGGCCAGGACGAGCGATGCCGCGCCGAGGCACAGCGCGGCGAGCTCGAGGCGGTGGAAGTGGTCGTAGACCAGCAGCCCCACCGCTGCGAGCGCGGCCGTCGCCGGTATCGCGAGCAGGGGCTTATGGCGGCGGGCGCGGCCGCGGGGCGGGCCGGGCCAGAAGGCGGCGAGCACGACCGCGCTCGCCGCCGCGAGGATCCCGGCGAGGATCGCGCGCTCGTGCGCGCTGACCGGACTGGGGAAGATCGCCTCGATCGCCAGCGCGGCGATCGCGAGTGCGGCGATCAGCGCATCGAGCAGCAGCTCCACGCGCGCGCGCGTCGGGGAGCTCGCGGGCTCCAGGTCCAGGGCACCATCCGTGGAGTGATCAGGGCTCATGCGCGTTCTTTCGCAACTCCGGAGCCTACGGATCGGCGGGCAAAAGATCGACCACCGCCGCGAAGGCCGCGGCCAGCACCTGCCCGCGCGGCTCGCGCGCGTCCAGAACGCGGATGCGGCCGGGGTCGGCGGCGGCCAGGGCGCGGTAGCCGGCGGCCACCGCGGCGAAGAAGCTCTCGTCCTCGCGCTCGAGCCGGTCGGGCCCCGCCCGCCGCCGGCCCTGGCGCGAGCGCCCGGTGCCGGGATCCACGTCGAGCAGCAGCGTGCGGTCGGGCTCGAGCCCCGCGGTCGCGAACTCGTTGATCGCGCGCACTGCCTCGATGCCGAGCCCGCGGCCCGCACCCTGGTAGGCGAGCGAGGAGTCGACGAAGCGGTCGAGCAGGATCCACTCGCCGTCCTCGAGCGCCGGCGTCAGCCGCTCGTGCACGAGCTGCGCGCGCGCGGCGGCGTAGATCAGCGCCTCGGTGCGCGCCGCCGGGGCGAGCTCCGGGTCGGTCACGAGCGCGCGCAGGCGCTCGGCCAGCTCGACGCTGCCGGGCTCGCGCAGCACCGCGACCGGCATCCCGCGCGCGCGCAGCTCGCGCTCGAGGCCGGCGGCGAGCGTGGACTTGCCGGCGCCGTCGATGCCCTCGATCGTGATCAGCCGCCCCAAGCTCATCGCGCCGGCGAGGCTATTGGATGGATCTACGATGGACCGCATGACGCTCGCGGGCACCGAGCACCATCCTCACGCGCGCGCGGTGCTCGGCGCCGCGCTGCGGCCGGGCGGCCGGCCGTCGCACGCCTACCTGCTGCACGGGCCGCCGGGCGCGGGCAAGCGCTCGGCGGCGAGCGCGTTCGCGGCCGAGCTGCTCGCCGAGGGCGCGCCCGACCCCGACGGCGTGCGGGCACGGGTGGCGCGCCGCACCCACCCCGACCTGACCTGGGTGGTGCCCTCGGGAGCGCACGAGCTGCTGACCGGCGACGTCGACGAGCCGGTCGTGGCCGCCGCGGCCCGCACTCCGTTCGAGGCCCGCCGGCGCGTGTTCGTGATCGAGCGCGCCGACACGATGAACGACGAGGCCGCCAACCGGATGCTCAAGACGCTCGAGGCGCCCGCCCCGTTCGTGCACCTGCTGCTGCTCACCGACCGCCCGGCAGACGTGCTCGAGACGATCGCCTCGCGCTGCCAGCACGTCCGCTTCGATCCGCTGCCCTCCGAGGAGCTCGCGCGCCGGCTCGAGAGCGAGGGAGTCGAGCCCGCCGAGTACGCGCGTGCGTGCGCGCGCCTCGCGCTGGGTGACGGCGCGCGTGCCCGCGCGCTGGCGAGCCCGGAGGGGCGGATGCTGCGCGAGGCGGCCGAGCGGCTCGCGCGCGGAGCGCTGCACGGCGACCTGGCCGGGCGCCCGTGGCGCGACGTCCTCGGCGTCGCCGCCCAGCGTGGCCGCACCGCGGTCGAGCGCCTCGACGAGGCCTTCAGCTCCGAGCTCGAGCTGGTGGCCAAGCGCGATCGCCGCCGGCGCGAGACCGAGCACGCCGAGCGCGTGCGGCGCGTCCACCGCCGGGCCCAGACCGAGGCGCTCGACCTCGGCCTGGCGCTCACCGGCCAGTGGCTGCGCGACGTCGCCTGCATCGCCTGGGGCGTCGAGGACCTGGTCCACGCCACGGACCGGCTCGCCGAGTTGCGCGCCGACGCCGCAGGGCGCGACCCCGACGCGCTGCGCGCGGGCGTCGAGCTCGTCGAGGACACGCGCCAGCGGCTGATCTTCAACGTGACCGAGGAGCTCGCCTGCGAGGCGCTGGCCTACCGCCTGGAGCGCGCGCTGGCAACGGTTGCCTAGTCCAGCAGCGCGACCACGCGCGCCGGCGCCGCGCTGGCGCCCTTGATACGCAGCGGGAAGCAGGCGACCTGGAAGCCGGTCGGGGGCAGCTCGCCTAGGTTCACCAGGCGCTCGATCTGGGAGTAGGGGAGGTCGCACTGGTGCGCTTCCCAGAAGACGCCGGGAGCGTCGCGCTCGAGCGCCTCGGCGGCCTGCATGTTCAGCGGGCGGTCCCAGCCCCAGGCGTCGATGCCCATCACCCGCACCCCGCGCTCGAAGAGCCAGCGGGTGGCGTCCGCGGTGACTCCGGGACCTCGCACCATGTAGTCGAGCTCCTCGTAGAACGCGTCGCGGCCCGTGCGCACGAGCACGATGTCGCGCTCGCGCAGCTCGTGGCCGGCGCTCGCGATCGCGGCTTCCATCTCGGCGGCGTCGATCGCCTCGCCATCGGCCTTGGCGGTGAAGTCGACGACGACGCCCGGACCGAAGAACCATTCGAGCGGCAGCTCGTCGATGGTCTGGGCCCGCTCGCCGGCGACGGTCGAGTTGTAGTGCCACGGCGCGTCGACGTGGGTGGAGTTGTGTGTACCGAAGCGCGTGAAGGTCTCGACCGCCCAGCCCTCGCCGTCGCGCAGCAGCCTCGCTGGAACGCCGAACAGCTGCTCGATCTGGCCCGCTCCCTCGGCGTGCTCGACGTACTCGAGGTCGGTGCGAATGACCTCGGGCAGCTCGGGCGGGCTCGGCGCGATCGGAGCGGAGAGATCGACGATCCGCATGGCCCGCGATCCTATCCCTGTCCGATCGGCCCCAGCACCGGCTCGCGCCCGCACAGCTCGAAGGCGCGGAAGCGGTTGAAGATGCGGTGCTCGGGGCCGTGGAAGTCGGCCGACCCGGTCTGGAGCAGGCCGTGGCGCTCGCAGTGCGCGGCCAGCAGCGCCACCTGCTCGCAGCTGTGCGAGGGGTAGAAGACCTCGACGCCGTCCAGTCCATCCGTGTGGAATCGGTCGATCGCCTTGAGCACGGAGGGGGAGGCGTCGATGTCCCAGAACGGATGCGCCCACACGGCGACACCTCCGGCTGCCTGGATCACCGCGATCGCCTCGGTCACCGTCGGCCGCGTGCGGGGAAGGTAGGCGGGCCGGCCGGGGATCAGGTACGCCACGAGCAGCGCCGAGGCGTCGGCGAGCTCCTCCTCGGCCAGCCGGCCGGCGTTGGCCGGATGCCCGAACGCCGCCGCGGCGAGGTGCGGCCGACCGACGGAGAGCCCGGCGTCGCGGCGCTCGCGCAGCGGGGCGTCGTCGACCTCCCAGCCCAGCTCGCGCAGGCGCTCGCCCATCCGCTCGCTGCGGCGCACGCGGTCCTCGCGGAAGTCCGCGAGCCGGTCGCTCAGGGCGACGTCGCGATGGTCGATTCCGTAGCCGAGGACGTGGAGGTCCTCCTGGTCTTCGTGGATGGCCGAGAGCTCGGCCGCCGGGACCAGGCGCAGGCCGTCGGCGCGCGCGGCGTCCAGCGCCTCCTGGACGCCGTCGACGGTGTCGTGATCGGTCAACGCGAGCAGCTCGACGCCGGCGCGCGCTGCGTGGTGCACGACCTCGGCGGGAGCGAGCGCGCCGTCGGAGCGGTCAGAGTGGGACTGCAGGTCGAAGGTCGGAGCCACGGGGCGGCGAGCCTAGCGGCCCCACATCCGGTTCCGACGGGCCCGCACCGGGTACGCCCTTCTCGAGTTGAGAAAGGAGTGACAGCTTGCCGTTGCTCGAGTGTGCTCGCTGCAACGCACTGAGCCACTCCTCCGAGAACGGAGAGGGCTTCCGGTGCGCGCTGTGCGGAGCGCGCCGTCCTCGGCGCTTGGACGCCGACAATCCCGTGGCAGTCGAGGCGCTGCCCCGCAGCCCCCATGCCGGCGACCACTGCGTGGCGATCTACGAAGGGGCCGCGGCGGGTGCGGAGCTCCTTGCGCCGTTCGTCGAGGAGGGCGTGCGGAGCGACGAGTTGGTCGCGCTGCAGGTCGACGCCGCGCTGCGCGCCGAGCTCGAGCGCCGGCTGCCGCGCGAGGTCTCCTCCCAGGCGTGGTGGACCGACGTCACCCAGCTCATGCAAGGAAGACTGGGGCCCGAGGGCATGGCCGAGCGCGTGCGCGCGCTGGTCCGCGGCTCGCGGCCGGTCCGGATCGTGGGCGGTCACTTGTGCGTGCCCGAGCAGCGCATCGACGCTCGCGCGATCAGGCTCTACGAGCTGCTGGTCCACGAGCTCGTGGTACGGCACGGCATCACCGCGATGTGCCTCTATGACGCGCGCGCGTGCGACCAGTCGCACCTGGGTGTCGCGCTCGAGACCCATCCCCTGACCCACCGCGAGGGAGCGCTGCGGCGCAATCCCGAGTTCGTGTGGGTCGCGGCGGCCTGAGCCCCCTAGGGGACATTCCCAATGGTCAGCGCGGCCTGCCGGCGGCAAGCTGGACACCGTCCGATCCATGACCGACTCAGGCGGTGACCCGATGACGACGACCAGTGCCTACGACCCTGGCTCCAGACCCAGACCCAGACGGCTCGAGCGCAGCCGCGACGATCGCTGGATCGCCGGCGTTTGCGGCGGGCTGGGCGAGTACCTCAACATCGACCCGGTCATCGTGCGGCTGATCGCCGTCGCGCTGGTCTTCGCGGGCGGCGCGGGGGTGATCGCCTACGTCGCCGCCGTCCTGCTCGTGCCCGAGCGCGGAGCGCCCGGCCCGATCCTGAAGACCGGGTGGAGCCGGCGCGGCGACCGGCCGTTCGTTATCGCGGGCGCCATCCTGCTCGCCATCGGAGCCATCACGCTGGTGGACGCGCTGCCGATCGGGCTGGGCGGGAACGTCATCCTCGCCGCGGTGGTGCTCGGAGGCGGCGCCTACCTGCTGCTCATCTACACAGAGCTCGGGAGGTCGCTCGGGCTGGACGTGCGCCGCGGCGGCGGCGCACGGCCAGCGAGCGGCGCCGCTCCGGAGGCGGGCACCGAGGTGGCCGTGGCCGGGCGGCCGGCCGGCGCGCCGGCGACGAGCGGCGAGGAGCGGCCAGGCGCCAGTGGAGCCGCCGCCGGGGAGGCGGCCGCCGGCGAGGCGACCGCCGCCACTGAAGCGCTCGGCTCGGCCGGAGCGCCTACCGCTGGTGAGGCCCTCGGCGGGGGAACCGCCGTCACCGAGCCGCTCGGCTCTCCCGTCGTGGCCGCTCGGCGCGCGCGGCGGCGGCAGCGGCGGCGCGCCACGGGAATCGCTCTGGGTGCCGTGCTGCTCATCGTCGGAGCCGCGGGCGTGCTGCTCGCGGCCGGTGTCTACGACGTTCGCCCAGAGACGTTCATCGCGGGCGCGATCATCGTCACCGGCGTCGCGGTGGCGGCGAGTGCGTGGTTCGGCGGCGCGCCGCTGTTGATCGGGCTCGGCCTGGCCACGGCCGCCGTCCTCGGCGCGCTGACCGCGGCCGACGTGCACCTCTCGGGCGGCGTGGGCGACCGCGTCTACACGCCGGCGGGCGCCACGGCGCTGAAGTCCGACTACAAGCTCGGCGTCGGGCGGCTGTGGGTCGACATGCGCAACACGGAGCTGGCACCCGGAACCACCAACATGAAGGCCGACCTCGGCATCGGCGAGCTCACGGTCGTGGTGCCCGACGGCGTCCCGGTGCAGGTGAAGGGCAAGGCGGGCGGCGGCGATCTGCGGCTGCTCGGGCGCGACTCGAACGGCGCCGACGTCAAGCGGACCGTCACCGACGTCCCGCAATTGCGACCGCGCGGCGCCCCGCGCCGGCTGGCGATCGACGCCCAGGTCGGGTTCGGCGAGGTTCGGATCCTTCGCGGGCAGAGCGCGCCGCGGCCCGACGACCGCTTCGATCGCTCCGCGAGCGGGCTGTCGCCGGCGTGGATGCGGCCGCCGGCCTTCGGAGGTGCGCGATGACCCGCCGTCCTGACCTCACCTCGCTGGTCGGAGGCATCGCGCTCGCGCTCCTCGGGGCGCTGCTCGTCCTGCAGTCAGAGGACGTGCTCGAGCTCGGCTTCGGCTACCTGTGGCCGGCGGTGCTCGCCGCAGCCGGGGCGACCCTGCTGGCCAGCGGCATCCGCCGCCGGCGGCGCGACTGACCACCGCGCCGCCGCGGCGGCCCGCGGGCAGTGAGTGCGAACATGGCTCCGAGGATGACCACCGAGCCCCGCGCCGCACCCCACGCCCCGGGAACGAAGGGTGCGCGCCCCGCTCGCCCGCCGCGCCTCACCCGCATCCCCTCGCGCGGTTATGCGGGCGGCGTGTGTGCCGGGCTCGGCGCGTACTTCGGGGTCGATCCGGTCGTCGTGCGGATCGCCTTCGCGTTGCTGGCGGCGTTCGGCGGCGCCGGCGTGGCGCTCTACGTGCTCGCCTGGGCCCTGGTCCCGGCGGAGGGGCCGCCCGGGCGAAGGGGCCCGGGTGCGCTGCGCGACGGCCGGCTCGCGAGCATCTCGCTCCACGACGGTGCCTGGCGCGAGGCGATCGGCATGGCGCTGCTCGTCCTGGCCGGCCTTCTGCTCCTGCGCCAGCTCGGGCTGTGGCCCGGCGACGCGATCGTGTGGCCGCTCGTGCTCGGATCCTCGGGCCTCGCGCTCATCGCGCGCCAGGCGTGGGGCGGAGGGGAGCGGACCGCGACCCGGCGCGAGCAGAGCGCGCGCGGCGGCGGTGGCGAAGGGACGAGCGAAGCGACGCCGAGCGCGCCCGGCTCGGCGACCCGCCGCGAGCCCGGAGCGCTCCCGGGCGGCGTTCTCGGCGCGGCGCTGGTCGTCGCGGGCGCGCTGGTCTTCCTCCAGGCCACAGGCACCCTGCACGCTCTGCGCCAGGCGCTGGTCGGGATCGTCGTGGTGGTGATCGTGATCGCGCTGGTGTTCGGTCCCTGGATGGTCCGCCAGGCCCGCGCCCTCGCCGCCGAACGCTCGGAGCGCATCCGCTCCCAGGAGCGCGCCGAGCTCGCTGCCCATCTGCACGACTCCGTCCTGCAGACGCTCGCCCTGATCCAGCGACGCGCCGGGGACCCGCGCACCGTGAGCACGCTGGCGCGCCGCCAGGAGCGCGAGCTGCGCGCCTGGCTCAGCGGCGAAGCCGAGCGCGCGCCGAGCGCGTCGCTCGCCGCTGCGCTCACCGCCGCGGCGCAGGAGGTCGAGGAGCTCCACGGCGTCGACGTCGAGCTGGTGACCGTCAGCGACTGCCCGCTCGACGACCGGCTGGCCGCGATGGTCCAGGCCGCGCGCGAGGCGCTCGCCAACGCGGCGCGCTTCTCGGGCGCCGACAAGGTCGACCTCTACGCGGAGGTCACCGCTACGCGCGCGAGCGTGTACGTGCGCGACCGCGGCGGCGGGTTCGACCCGGAGGCCGTGCCCGCCGACCGGCGGGGCCTGCGCGAGTCGATCGTCGGGCGCATGGAGCGCCACCGCGGCCACGCGCGCGTCGAGTCTGCACCCGGCGCCGGGACCGAGGTCGAGCTGACCATGGAGCGCGACCGGTGAGCCGGCCCCGGGTCGCGATCGTCGACGACCACGGGCTGTTCCGTGCCGGGGTGCGCACCGAGCTGCACGAGCACGTGGAGGTGGTCGGCGACGCCGCAGGCGTCGAGGAGGCGGTGGAGCTGATCGCGACCGCCGAGCCCGACGTGGTGCTGCTCGACGTGCACATGCCCGGAGGCGGGGGAGTCGAGGTGATCCGACGTATCGCGCGCGACCGGCCGAACGTCCGCTTCCTCGCCCTGAGCGTCTCCGACGACCCCGAGGACGTCATCCGCGTGATCCGAGCCGGCGCGCGGGGCTACGTCACGAAGACGATCTCGGGCCCGGAGCTCGCCGACGCGGTGCGCCGCGTCGCCGGCGGCGACGCGGTGTTCTCCCCGCGACTGGCGGGCTTCGTGCTCGACGCGTTCGCCGGCGCACCGGCAGCGCCGGCGCAGGACGAGGAGGACGAGGCCGGGCTCGACCAGCTCACCCATCGCGAGCGCGAGGTCCTCCAGCTCATCGCGCGCGGGTACATGTACAAGGAGATCGCCCACCGGCTGGGGATCAGCGCCAAGACCGTAGAGGCACACGTCTCCGCCGTGCTGCGCAAGCTCCAGCTCTCGAGCCGGCACGAGCTCTCGCGGTGGGCCCTGGAGCGACGGCTGGTCAGCCTGGACGAGGAGTGAGGCTTCCGTCGGCGGCGACGACCTCGAGCTCCGCCCCCTCCTTGGCGAACGTCAGCTCCGCCGGATCGCGCCCCAGCTCGCGCCACGACTCGTCCGCGAACGCCGCGAGCTGGTCCAGCATCGTGTCGGAGTGCAGCGGATCATGGTGGAAGAGCAGCACGTTGCGCGCGTCGACGCGGCGGGCGAAGCGCAGCGAGTCCGAGACCGCAGAGTGCCCCCAGCCGAGGTGGTCGGGGTACTCCTCGTCGCGGTACTGGCAATCGTGGACGAGCAGGTCCGCGCCCTGCGCGAGCTCGAAGCCCGTGATCCACTCGCCGTCGAGCTCCTCGACCGGCCCGCCGAGGGCGGGCTCGTGGTCGGGGATGTAGCAGAGCGTCGCGTCGCCGTCGGTGATGCGGTAGCCGAGCGTCGGGCCGCGGTGCGTGACCGACGCGGCGAGGATGCGCGCGGGGCCGATCTCCCACTCGGTCGCGGGCGAGTCGCGGAACGAGACGTTGCACGGCAGCTCGCGCACCTCGACGGGCGAGAGCGGCGCTGAGATGTAGCGCCCGATGCGGTTCTCGAGCGACGCGTCGGGCGCCGCCGGCCCCCAGATCGTCAGGTCGTTGTCCGGGTCGAACGAGGGCTGGAAGAACAGCAGCCCCTGGATGTGGTCCAGGTGCAGGTGGGTCAGGAGGATCTGGATGTGCTCGCCCTTCTCGACGCGGTTGAGGCCGAGCGTGCGGATGCCGGTGCCGGCGTCGAGGATCAGCATCGTCCCGTCGGACAGCGTGACCTCGAGGCACGAGGTGTTGCCGCCGTAACGGGTCGTCTCGGGACCGGGCGCGGGCACCGACCCGCGCGCGCCCCAGATGCGGACCTTCACCGCGCGGCGTCCTTCATCGCGTCGGCCTCGTGTCCCTCGAGCGGCCGCGCCCCTGACTCCTCCTCTTCGACGGGCCAGAAGAAGGCCATCGCTCCGCGGAAGCCCTCGGTGCCGACGATCGGCAGCGCACTGAGGTCGATGTTGTGGCGCTCGTCGGCCAGCGTGTTGATGCAGAAGCGGCCGTGCGCCGGCCGGCCCGCGCGGAGCATCACGGTGAGCGGGAGCTCCTCGATCTCCAGCGCCTCGCCGCGGCGGTCGACGGGGCCGAACTCCTGCGTCCAGCGCTCGGGAGGGATGGGTCCGGTCTCCTCGAAGCGGCGCCCGAAGACCGCCGCCGCGGCCTCGTTGTAGTACACGAGCATCGCGTCCTCGCCCACCAGGAAGGCGGGACTCGAGAGGCTCGCCATCAGGTTGCGCGCGTGGATCAGCTCGATCGGATGCTGCGCCATGCCTGCCATGGACTCTACTTGTCGTCTGCCAGCGCCCACTCGACTTCCCCCAGACCATTGAAGTTCAGCGCATCCGCGGTCGCCGGTGTGAGATCGAAGTCACGCCCGGCGACATACGGTCCGCGGTCGATGATCGGGGCCGTGGCGGTGCGGCCGCGCAGCCGGAAGACGACGTGCGCGCCGCACGGCAGCGTCTTGCTCGCGGCGCCGGTCTGACCCTCCTGCAGCGTGCCGCCACACGCGAGCGGGTCCCCGTAGGTGGCGAACGTGGAGGCCACCGCCGTGCGGTAGTGCAGCGCCGGCCGGCCCGCGTTCGCGCCCACGACCACGCCGACCACCAGCGCGACCACGGCGGCGCCGGCGAGCGCGGCGCGGCGGCGGCGGGCGGCCGCGGGGATGCGTCGCGGGAGCTTCATCGCGCGGACATCATCGGTGCTCGCGCGCTGAGCGGTCCGGCGTCAGCCCGCGTCGGCCGCGCGCAATCCGGTGTGATCGCCGCGGCGCGAGGTCAACGAGAGGTCGGCGGCGTCGAGCAGGCTCTCGGCGGTCATCGCCGGCTCGAGCTCCGCGCTCCCGCACGCGAGCTGCAGCGGCCCGCCGTCGGGCGCGGCACATACCTGCTCCACCGCCGCGACCAGGCGCGCGGCCACCAGGTCCGCGTCCGCCTGCCGCGCGTCCGGCAGGAGCACCGCGAACTCGTCGCCGCCCCAGCGGTAGGTGCGGTAGGTGGGCTCGGTGCGGCGCGTCTCGCCGGCCAGCGCCGTCGCCACCGACCGCAGGCAGGCGTCGCCCGCGAGGTGGCCGAAACGGTCGTTGACGTCCTTGAAGTTGTGCACGTCGGCGACGACCACACTCAGCGGCCGGGCCTCCGCGCGCGCGTCCTCGACCGCGCTGCGCAGGGTTTCGTCGAACGCGCGCCGGTTGCCGAGGCCGGTCAGCGGATCGAGCCGCGCGAGCTTGGCAGCGCGTCGCGAGTCGCGCTCGCGCGCGAGCCGGTCGCGTCGCACGCCGGCCATGAACGCGTGCGCGATGACGGCCATGAAGATCCACACCACGAGCCGCGCCAGCACCTCTCCCGCGAGCGCCAGCGACGCGTCCCCGTAGATCAGCGGCGCCGCGGTCATGGCCGAAGCGGCGAGCACGGAGAGCGCGAACTGGGTCGTGGGGTGAAGCGCGGCGAAGTTGACCATCCACAGCAGCGTCAACGCGACCTGGGGCGAGTCGGCTCCGCCGGTCAGCGGGATGAGGATGGCGAGCCCGGCGAGCCCCGACCACTGCAGCACCGCGAGCCGGCCGAAGGTCGTCGTCGCGCCGGGGCGTAGGAGGGAGGCGCCGCCGGCGAGCGTCGCGAGCCCGATGACCACGCCAACCGTCCAGCCCGCCACCCCGAGCCCGTGCGTAGGCGGCGCGAACGCGAACAGCGCGAGCTCGAGCGTGCCGGCGACGATCGCGACCGCGCCCGAGCCACGGCGCCCGAGCTCCAGGTCCGCGCCCGCGTAGGGTCCTTCCATTACCACGGCGCCCATGCCGCTGTCCCCCGCCTGCATCACCGCAATCTTCCCTGTCTATCGGCGGCCGCGTGCCGCCTCTTGATATCGCCTGGACGGCGCTACGATGCGTTTCCGGCAGCGGATCAGACCGATTCTGCCGCCCCGCCGACGTAGCTCAGCTGGTAGAGCACTTCACTCGTAATGAAGGGGTCCCCGGTTCGAGTCCGGGCGTCGGCTCTCGCCGAGAGGCCCGCTCAGGGAGCGGGAAGACGCGCTCCTCGGTCGGCCTACGCATCGGCGGCGGCCCTGCGGTCGGGGAACACCGGGGGAACACGGGCCTCGCGGATCGCCTGCTCGGCGTCGCGGGGCACTGCGCCGTGTACGTCCTCGAACACGTGCTGGTAGGTCCTGAGGCACACGTCGGGCGAGTGGCCGAGCCAGGCGGCGACCTCGACCACCGAGCGGCCCTCGTGCGCCCACAGTGACGCGGCGGAGTGCCGCAGGTCGTAGGGGACGAACCCGTCGCCCAGCCCGACGCGCTTCGCGAGCGGCTTGAACACTCGGCAACGCCAGTTGCGGTAGTCGGTCTCCCTCCACTGCGCCCCGTCCGGGCGGGGGAAGATGGGCGCGTCGTCGGGCGGGTTGCCCGACGCCATCCGCCACTCCAGCAGGTCGGCTCGGACGGGCGCCATGAGCCGCGCGTCGCGTCTCCAGTAACCACGTCCGGGCGGTCCCGACGCCGCAGGCGCTGCGCCAGCGCGCGGTGCGCGCCGTCCCGCCCGACGTGGTCGAGCAGATGCGCGCGGCGGCCGCCGCCGACGGCGACCAGCTCACGGCGACACTGCTCTCGGTGCTGGCCTACGTCGGCCCCCGCCCGTTCACCGAGGCGTGCGGGGCGCGGTGGGAGGACGCGCGCGAGCGGACGCTGACGCTCCACGCGATGAAGACCCGGCGCGGCGTCGCGCCGGGTGGTTCCGTTCAGGTCTCGGCGGCGATACGCGGGGCGGTTGGCCGCGCGGGGCGGTTGGATCGCGATGGCTTGGGGAGCATGCGGTAGGTGAACGCGAACACGATCGGCGCGGTGAGGATGGTCAGCATCGCGATCATCCAGGGCGAGCGGCCGCTAGTGCCTGCGCCCACGACGTGGCCGAGAGCGAGGAGGTAGGCGACGACGGTCCAGCGGTGCAGCCAGCGCCAGGTCTTGGCGCCGATCCACTTGCGGGCGTAGAAGCTGAGGCCGAGGATTGCGGCAAGCCAGGCGGCGATGATGCCGATGCCGGTCCACAGCGGCCGGTAGCTCATCTGGAACGGGAGGGTGATGCCGGCGATGCCGGGCCTGAGGTAGCCGTCGGCGAGGAGGACTGCCGCGTGGGCGACGATCAGCCCGAGGGTGACCAGCGTCGTGGCCTCGTGGTAGCGCTTGAGCTTCGCGGGCAGGCCGGGTCGGCGGATGATGCGGCCCGACATGGCGAGTCCGAGGCCGACGGAGATCGCGAGCATGATGATCGCGACGATGCCGAAGGCGCGGCTGGCCAGCCAGAAGATCTGCTGGGTTGGGTCGGTGTTCATCGGCTGAGCGCGGCTTCGTGGTCGGCATCGCGGTCGAGGTCGCCGGCGAGCACGAGCTCGCCGTCGTCGAGGATCAGCGCTCCGCCGTGACGGGCGAGGAGGGCGTGGCCGTGGTCGGGTCCGAGCAGTACGGCGGCTTTGGCCACGGTCTCGGCCTCCAGTGCCGTCTGGGCGAGGGCGGTGGCTTGGATCACCCCGGTCCATGCCGGCTTTCCGCTGGCGGGGTCGATGAGGTGGTGCGCATAGCCCTCGGCGGTGCGCCAGACGCGCGTGCGCAGGCCGCTGGTGGCGATCGCGGCGCTGTCTCGGACGAGCTCGTGGGCGATCTCACCGGTGAGCGGGTGCTCGATGCACACGGCGCGCGGCGCCGGGTGGGTGCCGCCGAGGCGGATGTCGCCGCCGGCGTCGACGGCGAATGCGGGTAAATGGGCGAGCATGCGCGCTGCGATGTCGACCGCTATCCCCTTGGCGCTCCCGCCGAGGTCGAGGCGCACCCCGGCAGGGACCCGAACGGTGCCAGCAGCCGGGTCGAGCTCGATCTTTCGCCACGCGCCCGCGGAGTGCGCGCCGGCGCTGCAGCGCGCGGGCGCGGCGGCGATCGCCGCCTCCAGGGCGGCGGGCTCGAGCCCTATGCGGGAGCGGGCATAGCCGGCCTGCTCGAGCTGGGGCAGCACCGTTGGGTCGACCAGGCCGTCGCTGATTCGGGCGGCGTCCACCGCCGCTGCGATCGCCGCGAACATTGTCTGCGAGACCGAGACGGTTGCGCCGCTGCGCGCGTTGAACCGGCAAAGCTCGCTCGCCGGCTCAAACCGCGTGAGTGCGCGGTGGAGGCGTGTGAGGCGCGCCTGGACGCGCAGCGCCGCGATTCGGCCGTCGAGCGGCGCCTCGGCGAGGGCCGCGACGAGCAACCGCACACGGGTGCCGAAGAGATCGAAGCTGTGCTCGTGCTCGATCGCGGTGTTCATGACGTGCGGGTGGTGACCGGAGCGGGCGCCGGGGCGGGCTGCGCGGTTCCGCTGGCCGGGCTGGCGTGCGCGGCGGGCACCGGGATGGCAGGGGCTGCGGTGGCGTGCTGGTTGGTGGCGTTGTAGAAGAGGGCGGCCCAGATCACGGCTGCCGAGGTCGTCGCCGCAGCCGCGACGGTGAGCAGGCTGTGGCCCAGGGAGCCGCGTCTGGGCGGCGGGGTGCGTGGGGTCTGATCAGTCATCGTTACTAGTCCTCCTTGTAGGACGCGTTCTCGTCGCCCTCCGGCTCGCCGCGGCCGGCGACCTGGCTGCCCGGAGCGGCGGTGGGTTGCTGGACGGTGGCGGCTGCGGGTGTCGTAGTTCCGGCGGTCGCCGGCTCGTGCTTGTGCAACGCTAGGCCGAAGGTCGAGACGCCGGCGAGGAACAGCGCGGTGACCATGGCGGCGATCTTGATGCGGGCCTTGTCGGTCATGCGCTCATCCTGGACGGCGGCGGTGAGACGGCTGTAAGGCGGGGGTCAGAGCGCCCTTACCTTTCCGCGGACGCCGTGCCCGCACATTGCCGACGATTCGGGTGCTGCGGGAAACGCTTGGTAAGAGCCGGTTCAGAACGCGCTTACCTGGCTGTTCGGCGCGCCCGGCGGGCTTAGCATGGCGTCGAGATGCGCATCCTGGTCGTTGAAGACGAGCGCACGTTGGCGGGCTTCATGGCGCAGAGCCTTCAGGCCGACGGCTACGCCGTGACGGTCGCCAATGACGGTGAGAGCGGCGAGCTGGAAGCGCTGACCGGCGATTACGGGCTGGTCCTGCTCGACGTGATGCTGCCCGGCCGGAACGGCCTGCAGGTGCTCGAGGCGATTCGCGCGCGCAGGCCCGAGTTGCCGGTGATCGTCTTGACCGCGCGCGGCGCGATCGAGCAGAAGGTCGAGGGGCTCGACCGAGGCGCCAACGACTACGTCACGAAGCCGTTTTCCTTCGAGGAGCTGCTGGCGCGCGTGCGCGCGCAGCTGCGCATGCCGACTCAGCGTGAGGCGTCCGTGCTGGAGGCCGGTGATGTCCGCCTCGACCTGCGCACGCGGCGTGTCGAGCGCGACGGCCGCGATGTCAAGCTGACCGCGCGCGAGTTCGAGCTGCTCGCGTACCTCGCTCGCCACCCCGACCAGGTGCTCTCGCGCGAGCAGATCCTCAACGCTGTCTGGGGCTTCGACTTCGACCCCGGGACCAAGGTGCTGGAGGTCTACATCGGCTACCTCCGCCGCAAGCTGGGCGGCGACGACGCGGCGAGCCCGATCGAGACGGTCCGCAACGTCGGCTACCGGCTGCGCGCGGCGCGTGGCTAGGCGGCTGCTGCCGGCGAGCCTGCGCTCGCAACTCGCACTCGCGATCGCACTGATCACTGCGCTGGCGCTCGGCTTGACCTTCGTTGCCGTCTACCGCGGCACCGGCGGCCGGCTGCAGGATGGCATCGACCAAGACCTGACCACGCAGGCGTCCGAGTGGGAGCAGATGCGCGCCGGTCGCGACCTCGCGACACCGGCCGCGGTGGAACGGACAGCGCGCAGCTTCATCGCCGCGCAGCGCTATCACCCGGCGTCGCGGATCTTCGTCATCGACGTCACCGGCGGGACGCCGGTGAGCAACCAGCCGCAGATCGTCGAACGCGAGGAGAAACACCAACCGAAGGTCGGCAGCGGAGACGGGGTCATCGCCGCGCCCGAGGGCATCACGACGGCCGACGTGCACGAGGCGGGACGGATGCGGGTCCTTACCCGCCCGATCGTCGAGCACGGGCGGCGCGTGGGAACGCTGCAGGTCGCGGACCCTCTGCGGGCGGTCGAGGACGCGCAGCGCAGCCTGCTGCGCACGTTCGCGCTCGTGGGATCGCTGGCGCTGGCGCTGGCGATCTTGGCCGGACTGCTGCTCGCCACCGTGATCGCCGGGCCGTTGCGGCGGATGGCGAGGGTCGCGGTGGCAGTCGACGCAGGCGACCTCTCGCTGCGCGCCGGCGCCACGACCCGCGGGCGCGGCGAAGTCGGCGTGCTCGCGGCGGCGTTCGATCGCATGCTCAGCCGGCTGGAGCGGGCGTTCGCTCGCCAGCGCGATTTCGTCTCCGACGCTTCACACGAGCTGCGCACGCCGCTCGCGGTGCTGCGCGCGCAGGTCGAGCTGCTCGACCGCGAGACCGACGAGCAGCACCGCCACAAGGGCACCGTCACGCTGCTGCGCCGCCTCGACGAGATGGACCGCCTCGTTGCCGACATGCTCACGCTTGCAAGCGCCGAGGCAGGCCGGCTCGTCGAGCCCCAACCGATCGACCTCGCCGACTTCTTCGAAGACCTGCGTCGCGACCTGCCGTTGTTCGGCGAGCGCGACTTCCACCTGCAGGCCGTCGAAGGCACGCTGCACGCCGACTCCGACCGTCTCAGCCAGGTGCTGCGAAACCTCGTGCGAAATGCCGTCTCGCACACCACACCCGATGACCGCATCGAAGTCGTGGCGCGCGTGAACGGCCAGCGGCTGACCATCTCGGTCTCGGACTCCGGGCCCGGCATCGCGCCCGAACATCTCGAGCACGTCTTCGAACGCTTCTACCGCGCCGAGGACAGCCGCTCACGCGACAGCGGCGGCAGCGGCCTGGGCCTCGCGATCGCCCGCGCGATCGTCCAGGCCCACGGCGGCCGGATCTGGGCCGAGTTGCGGCCACAGAGCGGCACGACGATCACCCTCGAGCTGCCAGGCTACGACGCCGGGGACCTCGTACGGAGCTGACGGTGCGGCCCGCGCTCCCGCGCGCGGCAGGGGGCCGCTCACGCGGCGGCCGGCAGCATGCCCGCCTTGCCGGCGTGCTTGAACCGACCGGGCAGGCGAGACAGCGGCGAGCCGGACCGGGCCGACGGCTCGGCGAGCGGCGCAAACGCGATCAGCGCGTCGGGCCGGAAGGCGCGGCCGGCGTCAGACAGCGCGAGGCGCGGGTTCTCGTCACCGACCTCGACTTCGAGCTCGCTCGCGTGCCCCGCGAGCACCGTCGCCCAGCCTTCAAGGCGCTTCTTGGCCTGCGCGCGGCGCGCGGTCAGATCGACGATCCACCGCTCGCGTGCGACCGGGCCGGCGGGTGCGACGACCAGCACGTGCCCGTCGGCAACGGCGTTGTAGAGCCCCCGCAGCTCATGCGGGTCGAGCTTCGCCGCGTCGCGGTCGGCGAGGACCATGATCCGGCGGGAAGCGGTGTGCTTCGAGTGCATTCAGGGCTCCTTGGGTCACGACCGTGTCGGCCGGCTTAGTGGGGATACCGCAGAGCCTGAGCCTCGACTTGGAGGTGCGGGTAAGGCGCCGGACAGAGCGCTCTTACCTTCGGGGGGAGGTAGGTAAGAGCAGTCTGACTCCTCGCTTACCGGCGGCTCAACGAGACCTCCGATCCTGGCTCCATGACCAATCGCGAGCATCGCCTTCGCGGTGCGGGCATTGTGATCGCCGGCGGCGGCCTCGCCGCCCAGCGTGCCGTCGAGACGCTTCGCCGCCGCGGCCATGACGACACCATCCATCTCATCAGCGAAGAGGCCGTCGCACCCTACGACCGGCCGCCGCTGTCCAAGCAGTACCTCACAGGAGAGATCGACGAAGCCGCGCTGCGGTTCCGTGCCGATGATTGGTACCGCGATCGCGAGGTCGAGTTGCTGCTCGGCGAGCGAGCAGCCGGGCTGGACGTCGCCGCGCGCGAGCTGAGGCTCGCGTCGGGTTCGCGACTGCCGTTCTCGCAGCTGCTGATCGCCACCGGAAGCCGCCCGCGCCGTCTGCCGGGCACCGAGCGCTTCTCAAATGTCCACCAGCTTCGAAACCTCGTCGACGCGCGCCGGCTCCGAGACGCTCTTCACGCGGGCGCGCGCCTCGTCGTCATCGGGGCCGGCTTCATCGGCCAGGAAGTCGCCTCCACCGCACACAGCCTCGGCGCGTACGTAACCGTGATCGAGGCGGCACGCGCGCCGCTGATAACAGTCCTCGGCGCCGAACTCGGCGACTGGTTTGCGCAGCTGCACCGCGACGAGGGCATCGACGTCCACCTGTCGGCTCGGATCACGCAGTTCCACGGTGGCGACGCTGTCGAGGCGATCGAGCTCGACAATGGTCACCGCATCGACTGCGACCTCGTGCTCGTCGGCATCGGCACCGTCCCGGCGACCCAGTGGCTCGCCGGCAGCGGCTTGGACGACGGCGGCATACCAGTTGACGCGGGAGGGCACGCCGCGATCCCCGGCATCTACGCGGCCGGGGACGCCGCCAAGCACTTCAACCCGCAGCTCGGCGCCCACGCCCGGACCGAACACTGGGAGGCAGCCGCCCGCCAAGGCACCGCCGCCGCACGCACGATGCTCGGCCTCGACGTGCCGCCAGCCGCCACACCGAGCTTCTGGAGCGACCAGCACGGCATCCGCATCCAATACTTCGGCCACGCGCGTGGCGCCGACCACATCCGGATCGACGGCGACCCACACGCACGCGACTTCACCGCCACGTTCACCGCCACCGGCCGCCCGATCGGCGCGCTCTTGGTCGGGCGCCCCCACGCTCTGCCCGAAATCCGCCGCCAGATCGAGCAAGCCACACATCCCCCCGAAAGGAACGCAGCATGACCCTCATCCCCCACATCGACGAATTCGCCTGCGCCGCCCACGGCGACTGCGCACTCGTCGCACCCGACGTCTTCACCGTCGACGACATCGCGGTCGTCACCGGCCAAGGCAGCGACGACGAGATTCTCGCAGCCGCCCGCGCCTGCCCCGCCGGCGCGATCACCGTCACCGAAAAGGACACCGGCGAACAGACCTACCCCTGACCCACCGTGCAGGCCCCCCGATCGACGGCCACAAGCAGCAGGGCATGAGGGGCGAAATCAAGGTAGGCGGCTGAGGTGCCCGCGGCGCGTCGTCCGGGAAAGAGCCCTCCGAGTGGGGCGCCGGGAACCAGGTGACGCTTCTGCTCATCGAGCGCCGGCGCCCCGCCGCCGGAGCTGACGACGGCGGCGGGACAGCCTGCACACACGAGCGACCGGCCTGGCCCTAGGTGGCGGCGCTGCGCTCGCGCCTCGCCGCGGAGCAGGATCGCGGCGAAGGTCATGCGTCGGGCTCCTCGGCCGCCCGCAGGATGCCGCCGGGCGTCGGGTATTCGCACCACAGCTCAATCCGCTGCGGCTGCCCCGCCTGGCGATCGCGCTGGTATTCGCGCGCCCGGCGCGCCGTGTCGTCGTGGAAGCCCTCAACGCCGTCGTAGCAGCGCCGCGACATAACGACCACGCCGTCGTCGCGCAGGTCGCCGAACGGAATCATCCCGGCCCGGCGCGCCCGGTTCAGGTGCTCGCACAACCGCCGATACTCCTGCTCCGACTTCTCGACCTTCCCGCCCCCGACCAGCGCGTAGAACACCTGCCGAATCGTCAGCGGCAGATGCTCGGGCCGGGTCGCATCCCGGCCCTTCGCATCTCTCGGGGGAACACCGGGGGAACACGCGCGCGGGCGCGCGAGGGCAACAAAGGCAACGCTCGCGGCGCGAATCCCGCTACCGGAGTACGGTCGTGCGCCCTCCGGGACCCTCCGATGCCCTCAGTTCCCGTCCCTGCTTTCCCTCGTAATGAAGGGGTCCCCGGTTCGAGTCCGGGCGTCGGCTCTGGCCACGATGCCGCTCCGCGAGCGGCGAGGCGCGTGTCTCGGCCGCGCTACACATCGGCGGCCGCCCTGCGCTCGGGGAGCACCGGGGGAACACGCGCGGCGCGGATCGCCTCCTCGGCGTTGCGGGGGACGCCGCCGCGCACGTCCTCGAACACGTGCTGGTAGTCCAGTTCACTGGACCGGGGGCCACGCCGCCCGCCCGGCGGTCCCCCTGCCGCGGCCTAAAGCGAAGTGGATTTGAATCCACACTTCGCTATGAGGTCACCTGAGGTGATCAGAAGTTCGATCGCGACCTGGGCGAGAGGCGATGAGCTCACAGCGACAGGCCCCTGTTGTCGAGCATCCAGCCACGTCCGAGGTTTCTACCGATGGCACCTACGCCTTCACCACCGATGGCACCGCCAGCACGTTGGCCTACGGTCAGGCGAGGCGGTGGCCGCGACGCGAACTCCGCGAGTCGGGAGTGCCGGCAGACCGGCTTCCGTGAATCCTGGTCGAACGGGACGCACGTTCCGAGGGAGGCAACCCCAAATGCCAGAGACCAAGGCCCAGCGCAGCGCGGCGGCCCGCAAGGGCGCCGAGACCCGCAAGCGTCACGAGGCTGAGAGCAGGCAGCGCGAGGAGGCGAGCGCGGTGGTCGACCGGACCTCCGAGCTCTCGGACGAGGTGCTCAAGTCGCTTGAGTCGGGGCAGCGGGCTGCCATCGAGGCGGTGCGCAAGTTCATCGACACCGTCGACGAGGCGCTGCCGGCAATCGGCGAGCGTCCGTCCCGGCGCCAGCCGATCATCGACGGCGCCATGGAGATGGCCGACCGACTGGTCCATACCCAGTACGCGTTCCTCCGCGACGTCGTACAGGACGCTGGGAAGGCGTTGAGCAGAGAGGACGACGAGAAGTAGAGCGCGGCCATACGGCCCTTCTCAGAAACGCCCCCCTGCCGCCCGCGCCCCCCGAAAGGAAATGGAACGCGGACGGCGGGGATGGCGCAAGGCGGACGGCGCGAGGAGGAAGCCGCGACGCCGCGCCGAACCGCCCTTTTCTCGACGGAGCCAGATCCCCCCAACTCCGCCAAGCGTCGTCACTTCGCTTTGAACGCGGACGGGTCGGCCTTGACGACCGGATGGCCGGCAGGCAGCTCGGTCACGTTCTCGACAATCACGGACGGCTGGCCGTGGACATGGACGATCCCCGAGCGTTTCGCGACGAGCAACGGCCCGCCCGGCTCCTGCGCCTTGGCGCTGAGACACTCGCTCCGCATGGAA
Source organism: uncultured Actinomycetes bacterium (assembly GCA_963797015.1). GTDB lineage: Bacteria > Actinomycetota > Thermoleophilia > Solirubrobacterales > Solirubrobacteraceae > JBBPZA01. The sequence continues at coordinate 476,135 of CAWCNV010000003.1, forward strand.
GCGGAAGCGGGGATGCGCTGGGGTCGAGCCGAGCCTCGCGGAGCCGTCTGAGCGACGCGGTCATCGCGACTGATCTACGTGCCTCGCAACACCGTTTCGGTCTTGATCCTCTAGCGCGGCGCCGCGCGGTGCGCTCGCGTCAGTTCGAGGGCGGCGGGTAAATGTAACTACTAGTTAGACCAAGAGTTATTCGTGTGGTACATTGGCGTGGTGTCTTCGACGCGAAATGGGCGACGGCCGACGCGGCGTGCGCGGCGGAACGCCCGTGAGCGGGAGATCGTCGCCACGACGCGCGCGCTGTTCGATGAGCGCGGTCGGCGGGACGCGCCGGTCGATGAGATCGCGCGGGCGGCCGGGATGAACAAGGCGCTGATCTACCGCTCCTTCGACTCCAAGGAGGAGATCTTCGTCCTGGCGGTCGCCGACTACCTCGCCGAGCTGGAGGCCCGCGGCGCCGAGTTGTCCGAGCCCGCGGATCCGGTCGCCGCGCTGGGCCAGGTCTGCGAGCGCTACGTTGAATTCTGTCTGGAGTACCCGGCGTTCCTCGACTGTGCGCTGGCGCTGATGCAGCGGCCCGCCGGCGAGTTGCGCGAGCGTGTCTCCGGTGCGGTGCTCTTTCGTCTCGGCCGGGCGATGGCCGCGACCCTCGGACCGCTGGAGCGGATCCTCGCGACCGGTGCCGAGCGCGGCGTGTTCGCGATCGACGACCCCGATTTCACTGCGAACCGGCTCTACACGCAGGTGCTCGGCTCGATGCACCTCGCGCGCGTAGGCGTCGGCGTCCGCGAGGCCGCGCCCGGGGTCGCGGAGACCTTCGACCTCGATCCCGAGCGGGTGCGCGAGGCGTGCGTGCAGGACGCCCTCGCGCTCGCGCGGATCGCCGACGGGGCGTCGGCATGACGGCGCTGGCGCCCGAGACCGTGGTCCTCCACGGCCGGCCGGTGAGCTACGTCGAGTCGGGCACCGGCCCCGTCCTGCTTCTGATTCACGGCATGGCGGGCAACATCGAGAACTGGCAGGAGGTGATCGAGCCGCTGGCGCAACACCACACGGTCGTCGCACCCGATCTTCCCGGGCACGGCGCCTCGGCCCCGGGTGCCGGCGACTACTCGCTCGGGGCGCTCGCCGCCGGTCTGCGGGATCTGCTCGTCGCGCTCGGCCACGACCGTGCGACGCTCGTCGGGCATTCGCTCGGCGGCGGGATCGCGATGCAGTTCTCCTACCAGTTCCCCGAGATCACCGAGCGCTTGGTGCTCGTCTCCAGCGGCGGCCTGGGTCCGGAGGTGAGCCCGGTCCTGCGCGCCGCGGCGCTCCCGGGCGCGGATCTGTTCATCGCCGCCACCGCCACGGCGGGGCGCTCCGCGGGAGCCGCGCTCGGACGCGGCCTGACGGCCGTCGGGCTGCGGCCAAACGCGGATATCGCCGAGGTCGCTCGTGGGTACGCGTCGCTTGCCGACCCGGACCGCCGCGCCGCCTTCCTGGCCGCGTTGCGCTCGGTCATCGGCACGGGCGGTCAGCGCGTCCACGCCGGCGACCGGCTCTACCTCGCCGAGGGCATGCCCACGCTGATCGTTTGGGGCGCGCGCGATCCGATCATTCCCGTACACCACGGCGAGGATGCCCACGAGGCCATCCCCGGCAGCCGCCTTGAGATCTTCGACGGAGTCGGCCATCTGCCACAACTCGAGGCGCCGGCGCGGTTCGTCTCGGTGCTCAAACGGTTTCTCGAGGAAACCGAGCCGGCGCAGTTCGATCCCAAGGAGTGGCGCGCCCGGTTCCAGACCACCGCGAACAAGGTGTAGGTGGCGCGAATAAGCGCACGCAGACAGCGCACGTAAGAGGCCGGCGCGTACACTGAGCACAAGCTGGCCGTCACGCTCATCTCTCCCACGCGCGCGCGATTGGCACCGCGATCGTGCCCGCAGACCTGCCCGTCGGAAGTCCAGGACGTCGTGCGCTCGCCGCAGCGTTCCGCGGCGACGAGGCTGACGCGGACACCTCTGGCCCAAGACCATCCACGTCAGGAGCAGGTGACATGGCACCTCCCCGGTCGAAGCGCAAGAAGGTCCCGCGTGATCCGGAGAACGACTACACGATCGAGGCCGCGGGGGCGCGCCGGTCTTTCCTGCGTGAGCAGACGGGTGTGGGACTGCAGCACGTCTCCCATTACTCCTTCGATCCGTCGATTCTCCCTGGCAACATCGAGCACTTCGCGGGGGTTGCGCAGGTGCCGCTGGGCATCGCCGGGCCGTTGCTCGTCGACGGGGAGTACGCGCAGGGGGAGTTCTGAGAACTCACGCACGGGATCTAGGAATAGGCCCCGCATGCGCGGCATCTCGGCGTCGATCACCTCTGCCCATGACGTCGCGGCCCCCGATCCAAAGTAGGTCCCGTTTGTAGGTCTCGATTCATGCCGTGCGCTCCCCGAAACCCGGAAGCCACGGATAGCAGGGCTTTCCCAGCGTCGGTCAGGATTCGAATCTTTCGGTCCGTAGATGGTGGCTGGGGCAGCCGGAGACGCCGACGCCTCAGCAGGCCAACACACGCTCTCGCGGTGGCGACCGCCTCGATCGCCCTAGCATCCGTGTGCTCTACCTGGTCATCGGCGGCTTCTGGCGGATGCGCGGCTACCGTACCGCGCCTACCGTTGCCGACATGGAGTTCACGCGCGAATTGGAAAAATCGGATTGGAAGTCGTTCCTCGACGATCTCAGCCAGGAGCTCCCCACCTCGGACATCCGGATCGAAATCATCAGCCCTGAGCTCGGAGATGAGGTCGAAGGCGCGGGGCTCCTGCTTGCGCATCGCGCAGGCACCGACGCTCACCGGCTGACCGCCCGGCCCTATGAGCCGGCAAGAAAGCGACAAACCCTGACCGAACCATGAACATCGACGTGACGACACGGGGCACGGTGGCGGGCGATGTCAAGGCGCACGCCCGGGATCGAATCGCCCAGCTGGAGGGTCATGTGCGCGATCGCATGCTGAGCGCCCGCGTTGTCCTCGCCGAAGAGCCCAACCCCCGCCTCGAGCGGCCATCCAGGGCCGAGGCAGAACTCAACGTCAACGGTCACATGGTGCGCGGCCGCGTCGCCGACGTGACGATGCCGCAGGCCGTCGATCAGCTCGCCGCCCACCTACAGCGCCAGCTCCAGCGCTACGCTGAGCGGCGCGCGACTGTACATCGGCGAGCGCCGGAGAGGTCGCCGCACGAGTGGCGCCACGGTGACCGGTCGCCGCCCCGGCCGAGCTTCTTCCCTCGACCCCCCGGGGAGCGCTCGATCATCCGGCGCAAGACCTTCACGCTCGGCGCAATCAACCCGCTCGAGGCGGTGGGCGACCTCGAGGATCTCGACCACGACTTCTACCTCTTCCACGACACGGAGACGGACGCCGACGCCGTCGTCTTCCGCCGCGACGACGACAGGATCGGGCTCATCCGCCCCCCGGCGACAGAGCCAACATCGCACGGCGACGATGGGCCGGTCGAAGAGGCAAGTCGCATCACCGAGCCGATCAGCGTCGACACGGCCGTGTCGGAGATGGCCCAGCTCGACCACCGCTTCCTCTTCTTCACAAACGCCCACACCGGCCGCGGCAACGTCATCTACATGCGCTACGACGGCCACTACGGACTGATCGAGCCGGCAGACTGAGACCCGCGAGACGGGTGAGGCGCCCGACTCACCGTCGCCTGACCGCTCGTTGCAGTGACGGTTTCAGGGTCCTCTCTGCACGGCGACCGAGCGCCTCGCGCGCGCGACTCGTCGCGCCGCGGTAAGGCCGGCGAGCCCGCCACCGACGATCGCGACGTCCACGCGCCGGGTGCCGAGCCGCTTCGACGTGGCGTCGGGGCGCCACTCCCGCGCCTCGTCCCTGTCTTGCCCGATCAGCGCGAGGAGGACTCAGACGCGGCCGCACGGCGCCTCAAAATCGAGACGACTACCGAGGGGCCCTTCAGACCGTGTGGCAGCAGAATGGCAACACAAGCCCGGCAAACGGCCGCAGCTCCGAGCGCGGCTAGGTGCCGATAATCGACGGATTTGCAGGCAAAACGCTAACGACCGCAAACGGTCGAGAACGTCACGGACCCGCTCGTAATGAAGGGGTCCCCGGTTCGAGTCCGGGCGTCGGCTCTCGCCAAATTGCGGTTCACGCTACGCCGGCCCTGCATTCGGTGGTTCCTTCTTCCAACCGTCACGGGCGGATGGGCGCGGCGATCCCGACTCGCCTGGTTCCCGTCATACCCCAGTGGCGCCTGGGCCTGACTTACCGGCGCCCGGGCCGAACTGTGCGGCGCCCGGTCCGAACTGCGGGTAGAGCTCGGGCGGGCATCCCGGTGTCCCCTGGGCGCGCTGGTCGCGGAACTTGGTGTAGTCGCCGGCGATCTGCGCTTGCGGCAGGTCATCGAGAGCGACGATCGCGTCGCCCGCTGCGAGTAGCTGGGAGCGCATGCGCTTGAAGTCGATGGCCTTGCCTCCGAACACCGGGTCATAGAGCGACCAGGGGCCCGAGATCATCGCCAACGTCGGGATCAGGCGGCGGTGGGTGAAGTTGCCGAGGCCACCCATCGAGCAGATCGGCGGGACTTGGTTCGCGACGGGGGCCCCGAGGCCCAGCAAGACGGCCGTGCGATCGAGCTTGCGGCGTTGGGTCGCCTTGACCGCGCTCTGGCGCAGCGCGTCGCTGTCGCCGGCGGCGAACAGGAACGGGTCGCCCTTTCCCGTGAACTCGAGCTTCCGGTCCGAGGCCTCGCCGGTGGGAAGGATCTCGCGCGTACCGAGGTGCTCGATCGCAAACGCGAAGGCGACCTTGCCCTTCTCGTACTGCTTGTTCAGCCGCTGGGTATAGGGGAAGCCTCCATCCTCGACGATCGCGTCGTGGGCGGTGGTGAACGCGAGTTCCAAGCTGCGCGGACGGCAGCGCAGCGGCAGACTCGCGTAGTAGCGACCGAGCGCCAGCATGCCGACGACGCCGTCCTCCTGCACCCACGAGTTGCCGTCGGTGTTCGCGAAGAGCGCGATCTTCTGCTTGCTGCGGCCGCGTAGCGTGGCGATCACGTTCTCGGTCTTCGCGCGATCGAGCTTGGCCCGGACCGCGACCGAGGCGGACGCGCCCTGGGCGGCGAGCGCCTTGAGCTGCTCTGCCTGGGCGCGGCCGACGAAGACCCCGGGCACGCCGTACTTCGTTCCCGTGTGGGGGTCGTAGTAGCCCTCGACCTGCTCACGGGGAACGTCGAACGCGAAGATCACCCCCGCGGCCCCAGCCGCGCCGGCGTCCAGCAGATCCTCGTGAAGCACACCGCCCCCGAGGTAGGGACGCTCGTAATTGCCCGTATCACTGGCGAGGTCCGGTGTGATGTACAGGCCGACGACCGGGAACAAGCCGAAGGGAATCGAGTTGTTGGGGAAGTCGCGGATGACCACCTTCCCGGCGGCGTTCGCGGCGGTGATGTCCTGGCCGGACGGCAGGTAGACGAGCTGGCCCGATTGCCCGTTCTGGTCCGTCGGCTCAGACCAGTGGACGGCACCGGCGTCGGGAACGTCCACAGTCGACCCGCCCGGCGCGGTAGCGGTGATCGCGCCGGCGCGGCTGATGTCCAGACCCGGCCCGTCCTCCATCTTGGTGCGCGGCTGCCAACGGTAGACCTCGTACGGGTCAGTGCGCACCTTGAAGCCGATGTCGCGGGCCTCGTCCTCGATCCACTCCAGCGTCTTGTTGTGCGCCTTGCTGGCCAGGATGCGCGGGCCGAAGCTGTTCTCCCGCTTGACAAGCTTCTTCAACTGCGCGGCCGTGGCGAACTCCGACCCGTCAACGGCCCCAGAACAGGCCGCCGCGCTTGCGACCGAAACCCACAAGCAGAGCACCAGGCCCCCCGCGACCGCCGTGACGATCGCGCGCCAACCGCGCACCAACCTCTTCTCTCCTGACACTTCGCCCTCCGTCCTCTCTCTCGGCTCGGTTAGCGGCGAGCCCGGGTGGATTCTCCCCTATGCGCCCGTGCCCCTCAACGCCCGATCAGGCCTTGTCACTACCCGATGGGTATCCGCCGGCGGAACTATCAGGCCGCGCCTGGTTGCGGTCGCGGCTACCTCGGCCCTGTTACGCGCCCCGATCGCGCGCGGGTGATCCTCCTAATCCGCGCCTTCACGGTGTTGGGGCTGAGATGGATCTCAGCGCCGATCTCGGCATTCGAGAGTCCCCGTGCCACCAGCTCGATGATGCGGTGGTCGGTCTCGCGAAGCCCGAGCTCCTCGACCGCCACGCGGGCGAGCGCCGATTGGACGACCGCCAAGCCGCGCTCGGCGTCGTCCTCGTCTGCGGTCGGCGAGACGAGCTCCGCATGCGCCAGTAAAGCTGCATCGCCATCCGCGAACCTCAAGCTGCAGCTTGAGGCCGTCCCGCGCGACAGCCTCGACCTCGCAGAACGGACTCCCCCCTGCGCGACGAAGACCGCGCTCGAAATGCGAACGCGCGATCGGCTGCGACTCCGGCGACGAACTCGTCGACCGGCTCAGTTCGCCCGTCGCTTCTCGATCGCCGAAGTCGACCGCGGATCATCCCGACGAGGCATCATGCCGTCGGCACGGGACGCGACGGCGCAGGCCGCAACCCGGGCTCAACGTCGCTTGCCCACAGGCTCAGGAAACCGCCTTCGCCTTGATCGCGTCGAACTCCTGCTGGGTGATGGTGCCGGCGTCCAGCAGCTCCTTGGCCTTGGCGATCTCGGCGGCCGAACCTCCCGTCGTCTCGCGCACGTATTGGTCGAACGCCTGCTTCTGCGCTTCGGCCTGCTTGACGCTTCGGTCCCGCATCCCGTCGTGCTGGGCGATCAGGTAGATCAGCACGCCGAGGAACGGCACCACGATCACGAACACCACCCACGCGGCCTTGCCCCAGCCGCTGATGTCGTGGCGTCGGAACAGGTCGGCAAACACGGTGATGACGAGCCAGAACCAGATCACCCAGCAGAAGAAGACGACGATGGTCCAGAAGACGTCCAAGAACGGGTAGTCGGTGGCAATCGGCATCGTGTTATTCCTCTCTGTTCGTCGCGCTGAGCCCGCGCAAAAGCGACCCTGTACTTCGCTTCGCCGCCGCGCCTTCCTTCCACGACTGCGCGCTGAGTCGGGCCGCCCCGCGCCTAATGAAGGGTCCCCGGTTCGAGGGCGCGGGCGGCTCTGGCCGCGGGCCCGCGGTCAACTCAGCCAGGTGCCCGCGATGCGGTAGCTCCGCGATCGTCCGAGGACGGCGTTTGCCGCCTGCAGACCGGAGATCGCGGCCGCCTCGATGCAGCCGGCGTTGAGGCCGTTGTCGGTCCAGTCGCCGGCCAGGAACAGGTTGTCGTAGCCGCTCTCGTCTGCGCGCAGCCGATGCGCGTCGGTTCCCGGCGCGCACTGCACGTAGCGATCGGAGGGGTCGACGTTGGCCAGGTACAGCTGCGTGTCGATCGCGGCACGCCCGACGTGCCCGTCGCGGCCGCAGAGCAGGTCCCATCGGAACGACCCCTCTGACGACGTGCCCGGTAGGAGGTGCGCCAGCCGGCGCTCGACGAGCTCGACGGCGTTGGCCCGCACGCGCGCCCGGTGTTCGTCCGCGTATGCGGACGCGGGTCCGTCGGGCGGCCACGACGCTTCCAGCGCGCCGCAGAAGTAGGCGATCGCGCGCGGTCGGTCGGCCGCCGGCCAGCGCTCCACGTCGATGAGCTGGGGCATGGACGCCCACGTGTTGAAGGGTTGCTCGTAGGCGCTGACGGTTGCGCCCGGCTGGCGCCAGCCCAGCGCGGGCTCGTCCTCGCGCAGCCAGAGCTGCACCGCCTGGGTCGCGGTGGTCGCGAGGTGCTGCACCATCGCTCGCCACTCGCGCCGATCCTCGATCAGCTCGCGACAGGTGATCGGCGCCATGCCCACGGGGATCGCGAGCACGGCCACCTCGAAGTCCTCGCCGTATCGAAGCGTCCGTGTCTCGGCGTCAGGCCACTCGCAGAAATGCGACTCGAGCGGCTGGCCCTCGAGGTCCGCGCTGGCATCGAGCTGGTCGAGGAGCGGGCCCGAGGGGAAGCCGGGAAGGCCACCGACGCGCACCAGCGGCTCGTAACTGTCGACCCCCTGCGCGATGCGAACCTGACGGCCCAGCCTCACCGTCTCGATCCTGGTTCGATCCGCGGAGAGACCGAGATGGTCGACGCGGTGAAAGAACTCGAACCTCACTCCGCGCCGGCGCAGGGCCTGGTAGAGCGGCGCGAACACCACGTCGCCCATGCCGGCGGCCATCTTCCAGAAGATCGCGCCGCGGTACTCGAAGAACATCTTCGTCGAGAGAAACACCGCGACACCCGCGCTCACGCCGCGGCGCGCTCGACGCGCCGCGCCCGCGTCGGCGAAGACCAGGTCGTAGAGCCCTCGCATGAACGCGAACTCGGCGACCGCGGGCGGGGCCCCGTGGCGCGTGATCCAGTCGAGGAAGTCCTCGTCGTTGAGGGCCCGGAACCCTCGCTTGTCGGTGAGCACCCCGTCGGCCAGCAGCCCGCGCGCGACCGCTGTCATCAAGGCGACGAGCTGCCACGTGCGCCGCAGGTCGGCATCGTCCTGGACCAAGCTCTCGAGCGCCTCGCGCGTCGTCGCGATCGCCCGATCCAGCACCACCACCGACGACGCGACACCGGAGCGGTCGAGCGCGCCCCCCAGCAGCGCGGTGACCTCGAAGATCGCCGCCAGCACCGCCGCGCGGCATCCTTCGATCAGCGTGCGGCTCGCGGGCGGATCAGGCGAGCCGCTCAGGACGACGCGGCCCGCGTCAACGGAGTGGTCGGGCAGCGCCTCGAGGAAGTCCGTGATCAGCTGCAGCGCTCGACGGAGGCCCTCGGCCACCGTGAGCTCGCGGCCGTCGGCGTCGGTCTCACCCGGCTCGAGCTCGTTTGGCGTGAACCTGCCGAGCCAGTGATGCCAGCCGTCGCTGCGGCGATCCTCGAGCCCGACCGTCTCGGCGGGAAGCATCGCGTCCCGCCAGCTCCGGATCGGCGCGGCCAGGTCGGTCGCCGGCCGGTCGAGCTCGGCGTAGCACTCGCGCAGGAGCCGGAACGCGTTCTCGTAATAGCCCAACCAGAGGTGAAGGCCGTGCTCCTCGATCCTGCCGTTCGGGCCGCGGCTGCTGGCGCCCTTGCCGCCGAGCCGCCAGCCGCGCTGGTACACGGTGATGGAGCCCAGCTCATCCTGCCATCCCGGTTCGCTGAGGCGCCATGCTGCGGCCAGGCCGGCCATGCCGCCCCCGAGGATCGCGACCCTGGTGGGCCTGGTCGTCACCGCGGCAGGTTCCGCAGGTCGTCGGCGATCCGCAGCTCGAATGGCCGCGCCTCCTGGGACCGCGCGAGGTCCAGCGCGCTGCGCAACCCTTCCACCACCGTCTCGTCGTCGGGAGCCAGCTGCGCAAGCCGCCGCCTGGTCTCGGCGTCGTAGAAGCGCATGCCGGTCTCCGCCGCGAGCGCGAGCGACTCCTCATAGCGGCGCCGGGCGCCGTCCGCGTCACCGGATGCCGCCAGCACCGCGCCGAGCGTCGTGATGTAGAAGGGCAAGAAGACCCTCAGCTCGAGGCCCTGCCACACCGCGATGTGCGCGCCGAGCGTGTCCGCGTGCGCCGACAGCACGGCCGAGTCCGAGCCGGCCGCCCGAAGCGCCCTCATCGCCTCGGCCGCCGCGGTCTGCGTCGCCGCGATCAGCTGCCAGTTGACAAAGCCGTGCCGCGTGCTCGAGGAGCGAAGCTCGGCCAGCCCGGCGTCGGCGAGATCGAGCCGGCCTGACTCGATCCACATCCAGGAGCCCAGCCAGGTCGCGTAGGCGGCGCTCCAAGGCCCCTGCGGGAAGTCGAGCGACGCCGCCACCGCCTGTGCATGGGCGAGGCTGTCCTCGGCGCCTGCGTCGTCGCCCACCATGAAGCGAGCCAGAGCGAGGTGCGCGTGCATCGACGCGGTCGGGTCGTTCGGCACGAACCACGCGGCGGCGAGGGCGTCCACGAGGCCGATGTCCGCGAGCGCTCGAATGGCGGCGGTGAGCGTGTCGACGGCGCTGGCGAAGCTGCCGGCGAACCAGTCGAGCATCCCAAAGCCGGCGAGGTTCTGTGGCCGGAAGGCGTCGCGCGCGCCACCGAGGGAGGCGCGCAGCGTCTCGGAGACCTCGCGCGCGCGGCCTAGCTCGGCTCGGGACAGGTAGTACGCCCACAGCGAGGTCAGCGTGCTGAGCATGTCGTCGCCGCGCGGGTCGGCGGCGGCGAGCTCGAGGCAGCGGTCGAAGTCGGCGGACGCGTCCTTGCTGCCGGCCCCTTCAGCCGACATGGCGAGAAAGCCCCGGCGTAGGCGCAGCCGGACCTCGCGATGGTTACGCGCGGCGTCGTCCGGAAGCGGGACGACGAGATCGATCGCGCGCGTCAGATGCGCCCGCGCCTCGGCCAGAGCTCCGCGGCGCTGAGCCCCCTCGGCGGCGCGCTGGTGGGCGATGGCCGCCTCGCGGTGGCGTTCCGCCCGCTCGCAATGCGAGGCGAGCACGTGCCAGTCGGGCGGCTCGTCGCGGGCGAGGAGGTCGCAGAACCGGCTGTGGACCTCGCGGCGCCAGGAGGGTGGTTGCAGGTCGTATGCGACGTCGCGCAGGAGCTCGTGCCGGAAGCCGAACCGCGCCGGCCGACCGGCGACCGGCTCGAGGATCCGGGACTGCACGAGGCCCGCGAGCGTTGCGTCGAGCTCCTCGGCCGGGATCGACATCGCGGCCTGGAGCAGCGAGCGGTCCACCTCTTGGCCGGCGGCGGCCGCGGTGGCCACGACGGGCAGCGCCGCCGGTGTCGCGTAGAGCCGGGCGACGAGCGGCTCGTAGAGCAATTCGGGGACCGACCCGCCCACGGGAGGGACGCCGCTCGTCTCCGCCGCGCCGGAAGCGGGCCCGGCCCGGACAAGCTCCTCGAGGTACAGCGGGACGCCGCCGCTGCGCTGCGCCAGCGCGAGCCGGTCGTGCTCGGTCAGCTCGTCGTCGAGGGCGCCGATGAGCTCGAGGCACCCGGCCCGCGTGAGAGGGCGGAGCTCGATCGTCTCCCACCCTCCCGGCTCCTCGTCGCGCGAGGTCCCAACGATGAGCAGGTGGCCCGGTCCGGCTCGCACGAGCTCGGCGAGCACGTCCTGCGTCGCGTCGTCGAACCAGTGCAGGTTCTCCGCCACGATCAGCCCGGGCTTGCCGCGGGCGCAGGCGACGATGTAGCCGCGGACCGCCTGGGTGACACGCTCTTCGAGCTTTCGGCCCTCGCTCGCGGCGCGCTCGTAACCGGCCGCCGGGTCGATGTCCAGAACAGGCGCCAGCAGGGGGACCGCCTCGGCGGCGTCGAGCCCCAGGTCGACGACCTCGCGGGTCAGGCATGCCAGTCGCTCGGCGCCGCCGGCACGGTCGCCGATCCCGCAGCGGGTTTCCACCAGGCTCCGGACCGGATGGAAGCCCGCGTCGCGATGGAAGGGCGAGCCGTAGATCTGGATGACGGGGGCGTCCGCCGCGAGAGCCTCATCGACCAGGGCCCCGGCCAGACGCGACTTGCCCGCGCCGGCGTCGCCGCGGAGGAGTACGCCGGTGGCGCGATCGGCCCGGCCGGCCGCCACCCGCGCCCACGCCTCCCGAAGGCGCGCGAGCTCATCGTCGCGCTCGACGAGCGGGGTCGACCACGATCGCCGGTCGGGCACGCGCCGCTCACGGATGACGCGGAACGGCTGCAGAGGCTCGGTCACGCCCTTTACCTGCGCCGGCTCGCCGGCCTCGATCTCGAAGCGGTCCTCGACCAGCTTCCGGACCTCGTCGGAGACGATGACCGAGCCGGGATCCGCGAGCCCGTGCAGACGGGCGCCGACGTTGGCGGCGAGTCCGTAGACGTCACCTTCGTCGAGGTCGAGGTAGACGGGCCCACGGTGAACGGCGACGCGCACGTCGAGCGACTCGCCGGTCGTGGAGGTCGTTTCCGCGGAGAGCTCGCGCACGGCGCCGACCAGTGCGAGCGCCGCCCGTACTCCTCGCTCGGCGTCGTTCTCGTGGGCCACCGGGTACCCGAACGTCGCCAGGCTACCGTCGCCCATTAGCTTGATGAGGTGGCCCTCGAAGCGGGTCTCGATGACGTCGCGGCACGCGACCCGGTAGCGGCGGATGAGCTCGCGATACGCCTCGGGCTCGAGTCGCCCGGAGAGCTCGGTGGACCCGACCACGTCGCAGAACATGATCGTCAGCCGGCGCAGCTCGCCCGACCGGACGCTGAGCGCGTCGCCGTCCGCCCCGCGTGCCTCTCCGTTCATGGGACGGTGATCCAGACCCGCACCGACGCGACACCTTGCGGGTCGGAGGCCGTCACCTCCCCCGTGTAGGTACCGCCGCGGCGACCCGCGGCCTGGACGCTGAGCCGAGAACTCGGATTCCTTCGGGCCGAGCGTCTCGCCGGGCTTGAAGCTGACCGAGCTGGTCGGCAACTCGTCGGACCTGTTGAGGTTGCGCAGCGGCTCAACCAGGTCCAGCTTGGCCCCGGGCCGCGGGCTCGTGAACCGCCGGGACTCGACGACGTACGGCTCTCCGCGGCGCCCGGCGAGGATGGCGGCGGCGTTGAGCCCCTCGTTGGCCAGTAGGACCGCGCTCTCGGTCGCCAGCGTCGCCGCGCGGGCGAGGTCCGCCGCCGCGCTGTCGGCGTCGTAGGTTCCCTGGTCAAGCTTCGTCGCGACCTTCGAGGCCTGGTCGCTCCACCGCTCGACGAGCACCGAGGCGAGCTTTGCGTACCCCTCGACGACCTCTGCCAGCGCCGACTCCACGGCTCACCTCGCCGACGGCGGCTCGGGCGCCGGAGGCGGGTCCGGCGCGGGGGTTCGCCCAGCATCGGGTGGATTGACGCTGCCCGACCCCAGGTCCATGGCCGCCGAGCCCTGACGCAGCGTCTCCACCCACGCGCGGGAGAGGTCCTGGACGAGGTCATCGGCCGTGTACCGGCCCGCTGCGGCCTTCGCGTAGGAGGACCGAACGCCCTCGGCCCACTGCGCGATGCACGCTTCGGCCACCTGCGCGGCGCGGGAGACGAGGACGTCGATGGGCACACCGGCCTGGGGTCCGTCTCCCTTCGCGCCGGCCGCGGCCGCCGTGGCGGGGAACGGAGTCCCGCTCTCCTTTCCGGGGATCGCGCAGGTGTAGATGAGATCCTCGACGATGTTCGCGTAGCCGAGCGCGCACATCATGAGCTGGAGGGCCGTCGGGTCGAAGGGCCGGCTGAACTTGACCCGCTTGGTGGTGGTGATCCGCAGTGTCGGCGCGTTCGGAGTGCCGATCTGCTCCACGACCAGAGAGCCCTCGTCCACCAGCACGTAGGGCTGGGGTCCCGGGCTCAGCTGATAGTCGGCGATCGCCACCGCGTCGGGGATCCGCTCGAAGCTGAAGTCGAGGTCGGCCTGGATGGTCCAGGTCGACTGGGGATAGCGGCAGTCGGCGCTGACCACCTCGTGGTATCGATGGACGCCCGAAGGCTGGATGCCTCTGTCCTGCATGTCGCAGCAGAGCTGGTCGCTGCACGTCGGCCAGTTCAACGGGTCCAGAAACCTCGTGGCCTGGTCGAACGTGAGCCGGTCGGTCTCGAACACCGTCTGCAGCGCTGCGACGGACACGCCACCGCCGGGCACGGGGGCCCTCACGAGCCGGGCAGTGCACGGGCGCGGTCCCAGCTCGAGCGGGTCGGCGATCAGTCCCTCGGCGAAGGCCGTTGCGAGCTGCGTCGACCACCACTCGTCGAGCGTGCCGGGCGCCTGATCGTCGGCCGCCGGGAGCTGGCTGTCGTCGGCCAACAGGTCGAACAGCCGCTGGGCCGGCCCGTCCTCGTCGTCGGCGGTCTGCAGTCCCTCGACGGGCAGGGCCCTGCGCGCGAGTCGCCCCAGCTCCGTGGTCCTGTCGCGCAGCTCGGGGAATGCTCGCGCCGCGAGCGCTATCACCCACAGTCGTCGTGCCCGCATGCGACCTTCGGGGCGGATGTCCCCGAGGTCGCGGAGCGCGTCCTCGAGCTCCGGGAACGGGGGCCCCTCCTTGTCCGTGCGCAGCTCCTCCGTCCAGCGCTCGAAGTCGTCGAACCACTGGGGAGGGACGTCGCCCTCTCCGTAGACGTGGACGAGCCGTGATACGTCGGCGCGCGCCTCGGATTCCTTCGCCACCTGGCGGTCGATCGCGCCGTAGATCCCGATGAGGTCTCGCAGCTCGCCCATCAGCGCTCCCCTCTGGTTGGGCGTACTCTACGCCTGGGTCGAGGGTTCCGGGGATCGAGAGGGGCGAGACGCTTGACGGGCGAGTCGCAATCGGACGGCGAGGCAGGCCGTGATCGCTCGCCTCCGCTGTTCGACCCGGTCGCCGGCATGCGCGCCGTGGCCGACATCCAGGCCGAGGGCCTGCGCGCCGCGAGCGAGCTGCTGGAGCGGATGCTGCGCTCCGAGCCAGACGGCCATGACCGCCGCTCGAGGTCAGCGGTGGGTGACTACACAGCGCTCGTCGACGCCTGGACGGATCTGCTTCGCCGCACGGTCGCCGGGCTGGCCGGCGCGGCCGATCCCGGCGCCGTGACGGTGCCCGTCGACCGCAGCGGCGTCGGGCCGCCGGTGCGCGTGAGCCTGCCGGCGTCCGGAGGCACCGACGGCGGCGTCGCCGAGGTCTGGCTTCACAACGGACGGTCCTCGGCCGTCGGCCCGGTTGCGCTGCGCTGCGGCGAGCTCAGCGATGCGGATGGCGCGGTGCTCGACGGCGCCGAGGTGTGCTTCGAGCCTCGCGAGGTCAAGCTCCTCCCGCCCCGATCGAGCCGCGCCGTCAGCGTGTCGCTCTCCGCCAGTGGCCCGCTGCGCGCGGGGACCTACCGCGGCACGATCCAGGCGCGCGCGCTTCCCGGCCTGTGGTTGCCGTTCGAGGTGGCGATCGAGCCGTGCTGACAGCCGACGGCGCCGCGCTCGTGGAGGCCTACTCCGACGACGTCAGCCGCCTCGTTCGCCGCTCGATGCTCGATGCCATCCCCGACGGCGAGCCACACGGCTGGCTCTACCGGGTCGCGCGCGCGTACCCGAGCCGGCCGGGAAAGTCGATCCGCCCGGCGCTCTGCGTCGCGACGAGCCGCGCGTTCGGTGGCAGCGACGGCGACGTCTCGCCGGTGGCCGTGGCGATCGAGCTGCTGCACAACGCCTTCCTGGTGCACGACGACATCGTCGACGGCAGTGAGCGCCGGCGAGGGCGGCCCACGCTCGCCGCCGAGTACGGCGTCGGGCTGGCGCTGAACGCGGGTGACGCGCTGGCCGTGCTCGCAAACCAGGTCCTGCGACGTCACGCGAGCTGCATGGCCGATCCCGATCTCGCCGACCGCGTCCTGTCCGAGTTCGACGTCATGGCCCTGCGGACGCTCGAGGGCCAGGCGACCGAGCTCGGCTGGCGCAGGGACCGCGTCGAGACGCTCGAGCCCGAGGACTACCTCGATCTGATCATGCACAAGACGTGCTGGTACACGACGGTCCACCCGTTGCGCGTGGGGGCGCTGATCGGCTCTCGCGGCGCTGCCGACCTTCGGCCGATGGTGCGCTTTGGGTTCCTGCTCGGCGCGGCGTTCCAGATCCAGGACGACCTGCTCAACCTCCTGGGCACCGAGCGGGAGTACGGCAAGGAGATCGACGGGGACCTGTACGAGGGCAAGCGGACCTTGCCTTTGATCCATCTGCTGCGGTACGCGCGCGGCGCCGATCGTGGCACGCTCGACCGCTACGTCGGCCTCGAGCGCTCGGAGCGCACCGCCGCGATGGTCGCCGAGGTCCGCGGCCTCTTGGACGCCTACGGGAGCATCGAGTTCGCGGAGGCGTACGCCCGCGGCATGGCCGGAGCGGCGCTCGAAGCGTTCGAGACGGCGTTCGAGCCCGCCATCGACGGCACCGACCTGGACTTCGTCCGCGCGCTCGTGCCCTACATGCTCGATCGGCGCGCTTGAGCGTGCTCGCAGCCCTCGTCGCCCTGTTCTTGGTGGCCGTGCTGGCGCCGGCGGATGCGGCTGCCTCTTCCTCGAATCCCTACCTCACCGCGCCCTTCGGGGTTCGCACCAACCCGGTCACGTTCGGGCAGAACCCGTCGTGGACGCCTGGCGGCAACGTGCTCTCCAACGAGGGCGGAGAGGTCTACGTGTCTCGGCTCGACGGCGCCCGCCGGAGGTGCCTCACCTGCGGGCGGCTGCGGGGGCCGAACGGGTTCCCGCAGGAGCGGTCGCAGGGCGACTGGATCCTCTTCTGCTCGATGGGCGCGGCGCGGGAGAGGCTCGGCGGGCCGTGCCTGGGCGGGTACGGGTCGGACCTCTACGCGATGCGCCCCGATGGCTCGCACATCACGCGGTTGACCGGCGCGACCGATCCGCCGAACGCTCCCTACGACAACTACCACCCGTTCTTCTCGCCCGATGGCAGGCACGTGGTTTGGACGCGCGTGCGCGCGTATCCGCTGGCCGAGGGCGGCGAGCGGTGGGAGATGCTGCTCGGCGACTTCGTCGCGCCCCGTGGGAGCGGGCGGCCGCGGTTGTCGAACGTGCGCGTGGTCGGGCCGGCCTTCGGCGTCTACGAGACGCAGCCGTGGGCACCCGATGGCTCGGGCTTTCTCTTCACCGCCTTCGGGCCGCGGCGATCGCCGTTTCAGTCCTCGGCGCCCGGCTGGGGGAACCTCGAGCTGTACTACATGCGCGTCTACGGTCGGGGCGTCTCGCCCGGGCGCCCGCGGGTCACCCACCTGACCGAGAACGCTCCCGACTACGAGGAGCAGGCGGTGTTCACGCCAGACATGCGCGGGGTGATCGTCATGAGCAACCGCGGCTCGCCGGCGGGCTGGTACCAGACCGTGACCACCGCGGCCCAGTCGACCGCCTTCGACGCGCCGGACGCCGGCTCGATCGGCGGACCGCTCTTCCTCGCGGACTTCTCCGACCGGCGCTTCCGCACCGACCTGTTCCTGATCGACGTGCGCACGCGCGCTGTGCGACGGCTGACCTACGACCGCCGCGTGGTCCCCGAGTTCTTCTGGGACCGCGGCTACCGGCGCCTGCTGTGGACCGAGACGCTCCCGGGCGGGGGTGTGCAGCAGACACGGTTCGGGCAGTTCACCGGAGTGCACCCGGCGATCCGGCGCGGGCCGCCAGGCGGTCCCGCGCCGGGCCTCGCCGGGAGGCCGATCGACCGCTCGCTGTTGCCGCGGCTCCCGCGCCCGGGCACCGGCCCGAGCCCGCCGCTGACCTCGTTGCTGGCCGCCTACGCGAGCCGCCTGTTCGAGCAACTCCGCGACCTCGGAGCGCGCGCCGGACGAGAGATCCCATCGCCGACCTTCTCGCTCGGAGGGTCGTGAGCCTGTCGGCGCCGCGTCGGGACCGAGAGCTTCGGTCCTCTTTGGGCAGACCGCGGGATAACATAAACACGATGCTGGCACCGGATCCCGAGCACTTCCGGGTCACTCGCCCGATGCTGGCCGGGCTCGCCGGTTGCTTCGCCCTGGTCGCCGTGCTCATGAGTCTGGTGTGCCAGCCCGCATGGGCCGAGGACGGCAGCTCCTTGGTGAGCGACCCCTCCTCCGCACCGACCACGTCCTCCTCGGCTCCGTCGTCGCCGGACCCGGCAACGAGCTCGTCCTCCTACAGCTCGGCGAACGACCCCTCGAGCGGCTCGGCTTCGTCGGGCGGGTCGTCAGACGGCTCGAGCTCCGCGCCGACGAGCGACTCCTCGAACGATTCGACCTCTTCGTCGGCCGACTCCTCGAGCGGCGCGAGCTCCGCGTCGTCGGACGGCTCGGCTTCCTCGTCGGGC
This sequence comes from uncultured Actinomycetes bacterium, assembly GCA_963797015.1. GTDB lineage: Bacteria > Actinomycetota > Thermoleophilia > Solirubrobacterales > Solirubrobacteraceae > JBBPZA01. The sequence goes on from CAWCNV010000003.1 coordinate 493,968, forward strand.
GATTCGTCGGGCGGCTCGTCTTCCGCGTCGGGCGATTCCTCGAGCGGCGCGGACTCCGCGTCAAACGGCAGCGCCGACGCCACTGACCAGCCGGCGACGCCCGAGCCGGGCGGCTCAGTTGACGGCGGCGCGCCGGCGGGCGCAGGCGACTCGCCCAGCGACGCGACCGGCGACACGGTGGACGGCCCGACCGCGGGGAGTGAGCAGACGGTGGGCGGGCTCCCTGATGGGGGCGGTACGGCTTCCGAGGGCACTCCCACTGGAACGCCCGATATGACCGGAGGGGCATCGACCGGCTCGGGCGATCCGGCGGGGGGCGCGCCTCTCGGAGAGGGGGATGTGGTCGAGCCGACGCTCCCCGGCGAGCCCGAGCTGCCCGGTCAGACCACTACCGGCGCAACCGATTCGGCCGGGCAGACGGGCGCCGGCGATCTCGCTGGTGGGGCTCCGACCAGCGAGCAGGCGGCCGCCGCCACGAGCACCGGAGTGGACGCCGCCGGTCCCGGCATGACGGCCCCCGTCGTTCCGTCCGGGGGCGGCGTCGCCTCGCCGCCGCCAGGCGCGCCGGGCATGACAACACTCCCCGTTTCCGCCGGCTCCTCGACCGGCTCGCCTCCCCCGACCACCTCGCCCGGGGCGATCCTCGACCGCTTCGGCCGTAACGCCGCAATCGCCCTGGGACTCGGCATCCCGCCCGGGGTCGCCGGCCTGCCCCAGTCGCTTCTCGCCAGCGCGGTCTCGGCCGCGTCGAGCTCGATCGCGTCACTGGCCGCCCGAGACAGGACGGATCCGAACCCCGGGGGCGGCCCTAGGCCCGCTCCTGTCGCTCCGCCCACTGCCCCGAGCGCTCCGAGCTCGCCGAACGCCGGCTCGGGCTTCTCGGGCGCAGGATTCTCGTTGACGCTGTTCGCGTTGCTTCTGGGGCTGGCGAGCCTCCCGGCACTTTTCCTCGCACGCTTGACCGTGGTCCCGGCTCCGCGCCGGGGGACGGTCTTCGTCGCCCTTCTCGAGCGCCCCGGCTAGCTCCCGCGACGGGAGACAGGCCGTGCCGTCGTGCGCGCTTTGCGTGCGGCGTGGGATTCGCTCGAGAAAGGAACGACGATGCGCAGGAGGACATTGCTGGCCGGACTGATGTGCGGCGTGCTGGGAAGCCTCCTCGGGGCGCTGCTCGTCGCCGGCCCGGCGTCAGCCGCCGCGCCGGGTTACGAGGCGGTTGGCGAGGGTCACGCTGCCGCCCCCGATGGCTTCAAGGATGTCCGTGCCGTTCAGCTCGCGCTCCGGCGCGCGGGTGAACGGCCGGGATCGATCGACGGTCGCACGGGCCCGCGCACCGACGCCGCCGTGCGGAGCTTCCAGCGCCGCCGCGGACTGGTCGTCGACGGAGTGGTCGGGCCGCAGACCGCGATCGCGCTGAGGCGACTGTCGGCGAGCATGTCGCCGGGGGCGGGATTCGGTGAGCCCGGTGGATCGGCGCGCGTGCGCACCCTGCAGCGGCGCCTGCGTCGCGTGGGCGAGAGCCCCGGATCGGTCGACGGCCTTTATGGGCCGCTGACGGCGTCGGCCGTTCGCGCCTTCCAGCGCGCGGCGAGCCTGACCGCCGACGGGCTCGTTACCAGGGCCACGGCGGCGGCGCTGCTGAGGCGAGTGACCGAACGCGGGTCGCCTGTCCCGCCGCGGCAGAGCACACGGCGGCCGACCGCGGCGCCACCGACGCCGGCGCGTCCGAGCGTCGTCCAGCCCAAGGGCATCGGCGCCGACGGTTCGAGCAATGACACCGCCTGGCTGTGGGTGCTCGCTGCCGGCTGCCTCCTGTCGGTAATCGTCGTCGTCGGGCTCCTCGCCGGTCGTGTCAGGCGAGACCCGCGACGGAGCGCGCGAGCACGGACGGCGGGCCCGATCGCGCCGGGCAAGAGCTCGGGCTACGGATCTCTGTCGGACGAGCCCGGTCACGTAACGGACCTGCCCCCGGCGGCGCCCTCGGAGGACGACGACTTCCTTCCCGTGGGCGAGCGGGAGCTCGAGCGGGCCGGGCCCGAATGGGCCCCGCCCGAGAAGCCGGCCGCCTCGGATCGGCCGCCCAGCCCCGTGCCCACATCCGGCGACGAGCGGCCGCAACGGCCGCAGCCGAGCTGGAGCCTGGACGGGGCGGCCGGGCCGGACTGGCTGCCTCCGGACTCGCCGGGGCTCGGGTCCGCGTCGCCCGGCGCTCGTACGCCCGGCAAGGACGCCGCGTGGCGTGCGGTCCCTGGCTGGCTCCCGCCAGGCGCATCGCCGTCGGCCCGTGCGATGCCGCAAGAGCGGCTCGCGTCCGAGGAGGCCGAGGCGGTGGAGCCGGCGTGGGCGGCAGCGGGCGACCGGCACAGCGGGACGGACGGCCCGACCCGCCCCGAGAGGCCGAGGCGCCGGCGACGCACGCGGATGCGCCGATGACCTAAGACGCAGACCGCGCTCCGCGGCCGGGTCGGCGCCGTGCCCCGCGGCGCCGAGCACGATCCGGGGCCGCTAGCTCCATTGGTGCCCTTCGCTCGCCCCGCCCGGAGATCACACTGCAAAAGTGTTCATAAAATGCTAGATTCGGGTACGCGGGAGTCACTGATCGCGAGTGTCGAGGGGAGCCGATGCACGCGTCGCACACCGAGACGTTCCCGCAGCTTCGGGAAGGCTGCGGGTCAGGCAGGAACCAGCCGCCGGCAGCGGCCCCTGAGCGCGTCCGGGTCACCCGCCCGATCGTCGCTCGCCTCGCCGGCTGCGTTGCACTCGTCGCCGCGCTCCTGAGCCTGCTGTCCCAGCCCGCGTGGGCGGGCGACACAAGCTCCTCGGCGAGCGGCTCCTCGTCCGCGCCGAGCGCGTCTTCTTCGCCGTCGACGTCGTCAGCTTCCGCTTCAACCGCGACGTCCTCGTCCGCGCCGACCTCGAGCTCCTCGACTCCGTCGTCCTCGACCCCGGCCCCCACCTCGTCCTCCTACAGCTCGGACGCCTCCTCCAGCGGCTCGGCTTCTTCGCCGAGCGGTTCGAGCTCGTCGAGCGATTCCTCCAGCGGCTCGGTTTCTTCGTCGAGCGGTTCGAGCTCCTCGCCGCCGAGCGATTCCGCGAGCGGTACTGCTTCCTCGTCGAGCGGTTCGAGCTCCGCGTCGTCTGGTGACTCCTCCGGTGGTGCGGCCTCCCCGTCGAGCGACTCGTCCAGCGATTCGGCTTCCTCCTCGGCCGACTCCTCGAGCGGTTCGGCTCCCACTTCCAGCCGTTCCGATCCAGAGCCGTCGAACAACTCCGGAAGCACGTCGAGCGGCAGCGCCGACACCGGCAAGCCGGCGACCCCCAAGCCGAGCGGCTTGCTTGGCGGCACCGTCCGGGCGGTCCAGGACACCGCAAACGCGACGGTCGACACCGTCCGCGAAACGGTCGCCGGCTCGCCGGACTCGTCGGGCGGAGGCGCGAGTCCGACGAGCGCCGCGGGGACCACCATCCGGAGCGCCACCAAGGTCGTCGGGAGTGCGCCGGCGGACGGCGGGGACCAGCCCAGCGGACCGGCGAGCGGCGCGCCCGATGCGGGCGGACCGACACTCGGCGGTTTGACCGGCGGGGCGGGGCAGACGGTTGGCGGTTTGACCGCCGGGGCGGGGCAGACGGTTGGCGGTTTGACCGCCGGGGCGGGGCAGACGGTTGGCGGCCTGACTGCCGCGGCGGGGGGGACGGTTGGCGGCCTGACTGCCGCGGCGGGGGGGACGGTTGGCGGTTTGACCGCCGGGGCGGGGCAGACGGTTGGCGGCCTGACTGCCGCGGCGGGGGGGACGGTCGGCGGGCTGACAGCCGTCGCGACGAAGACCGTCGGCGACCTGACCAACCTGACCGCGCAAACCGTGGGTGGGGTTGTTGACCTGAGCGGGACGACTCTCGGCGGACTTACCGGGTTGGCCGGGAGCACCCTCACCGGAGCGACCGACCTGACCGCCGGCGCGCTGACCGGGGCGACGGGTCTGGTCGGGCAGACGGTGACGGGGGCGACGGGTCTGGTCGGGCAGACGGTGACGGGGGCGACGGGTCTGGTCGGGCAGACGGTGACGGGGGCGACGGGTCTGGTCGGGCAGACGGTGACGGGGGCGACGGGTCTGGTCGGGCAGACGGTGACGGGGGCGACGGGTCTGGTCGGGCAGACGTTGACGGGGGCGACTGGTCTGGTCGGGCAGACGCTCACCGGCGCTACCACTCTGGTGGGTCAGACCGTCGCCGGCGCCGGCGACCTCGCGGGTCGGGCTCTGACCGGCGTGCGGCCGGCCGCTCCCACGAGCACGGGGTCGGACGTCACCGGTCGCGGCGTCGCCGGTGCCGCGATCCCGTTCGGGGGCGGCGGCGCCTCGCCGCCCCCGGGCGCGCCGGGCGTCACGACGCTTCCCGCAGCCGCCGGCTCCTCGAGCGGCTCGCCTCCCCCGACTACCTCCCCCGCAACGATCCTCGATCGCTCCGGCCGTAACGCGGCGACCGGCCCGGGCCTCGGCCTTCCGACCGGGCTCGCCGGCCTGCGACAGTCGCTTCGCGCCACCACGTTCTCGGCCGCGTCGAGCTCCTTGGCGTCACTCGTCGGCAACGACCCGATGCTGCCCAACTCCACCGGCGGCTCCCGACCCGCTCCCCTCGCTCCGCCCACCGCTCCCGGCGCACCGAGCTCACCGAACGCGGGCTCCGCCTTCTCCGGCGCGGGCTTCTCGCTCACGCTCTTCGCGCTGCTGTTTTCGCTGGCGAGCCTCGCCGCACTCTTCCTCGCACGCCTGACCGCCGTCCCGGCTCCGCGCCGGCCGGCGGCCTTCATCGCCCTTCTCGAGCGCCCCGGCTAGCTCTCCCGACGGGAGACAAGCCGTGCCGCCGTGCGCGCCTGTGCGCGCGGCGTGGATTCACTCGAGAAAGGAACGACGATGCGCAGGAGGACATTGCTAGTCGCACTTGTGTGCGGCGTGCTGGGAACCCTCCTCGGGGCGCTGCTCGTCGCCGGCTCGGCGGTTGCCGCCGCGCCGGGACACCAGACGGCTGGCGAGAGCCATTCCGCCGTCCCCCATGGTTTCCAGGACGTCCGTGCCATTCAGCTCGCGCTCAAGCGCGCGGGTCAACAGCCGGGACCGATCGACGGTCGCGCGGGCCCGCGCACCGACGCCGCCGTGCGGAGCTTCCAGCACCGCCGCGAGCTGGTCGTCGACGGAGTGGTCGGGCTGCAGACCGCGATCGCGCTGAAGCGACCCTCGGCGAGCATGTCGCCGGGGACGGGGTTCGGTGAGCCCCGCGGATCGGTGCGCGTGCGCACCCTGCAGCGGCGGCTGCGCCGCGTGGGCGAGAGCCCCGGACCGATCGACGGCCTCTACGGGCCGCTGACCGGATCCGCGGTGCGCGCCTTCCAGCGCGCAGCGAACCTGACCGCCGACGGCCTCGTCACCAAGGCCACGGCGGCGGCGCTGGTCAGGCGAATTCAAGGGCGCGGGGAGCCTGCCCCGCCGCGGCAGACCACGCCGCGGCCGAGCCCGGCGCCAAGGACGCCCACGCGTCCGAGCGTCGTCCGTCCCACGAACCGCGGTGGCGACGGCTCGACCGATGGCACGGTCTGGCTGTGGGTGCTGGCTGCCGCGTGCCTCGTGTTGGGAATCGTCATCGGCGCGCTCATCGCCGGGCGTGTCAGGCGAGATCCACGCCGGAGCGCCCCAGCCCGGATGGCGGCCGCGGTTGCGCCGGGCAAGAGCTCGGGGTACGGATCGTTGTCCGACGAGCCCGGCCGGGTAACGGATCTGCCCCCGGCGCCTCCGTCGGATGACGACGAGTTCCTGCCCGCGGACGAGCGTGATGACGCGTTCGAGACGCCGGTGCTGGATGAGGCGGTCACGGAGGTGGAGGAACCGCCTGCGGAGGAGCAGATCGCCCACGAGCCGGAACCGGTCGAGGAGGGGCCCGTGTCCGAGCAGCTCGTGCCGGAGGGGCCCGTCCGCGAGGAGCCGGTTCCTGATGAGCCGGTGTCGGCGGAGTGGGACATGGAGGAGCCCGTTGCCGAGGAGCGTGAGCCGGTGTCGGCGGAGTGGGACATGGAGGAGCCCGTTGCCGAGGAGCGTGAGCCGGTGTCGGCGGAGTGGGACATGGAGGAGCCCGTTGCCGAGGAGCGTGAGCCGATGTCGGCGGAGTGGGACATGGAGGAGCCCGTCGCCGAGGAGCGTGACCCCGTGTCCGGGGATTGGGACATAGAGCCGCCGGCCGGCGAGGACACGGAGCGCGCTGGCGACCAACCCTCCGCGAACCCGGACCCAATCGCTCAGGGGTCACCGCCGCAGGAGGACCGCAGCATGCCCGGCGCGCCTGGGCAGGACTGGCTGCCTCCGGCGTCGCCGGAGCTCGGGTCCGCGTCGCCTGACGTTCGTACGCCAGGCAAGGAGTCGGCGTGGCGCGCGGTCCCCGGCTGGCTGCCGCCCGCTGCAACGCCACCGGACCAGGGGCAGCGGCCCGACGCCGAGGACACGGGCGCGGACGAGCGGGCCTGGGCGGCCGCGCGCGACCGGCACGGCCGGGAGGGCGACCCGCCCCGTCCGGAGGAGAGGCCCAGGCTCCCGCGACGATCGCGGAGGCGCCGATGACCTAGGGCGACGAGCGAGCGATCGCGGCCGGGCCGGCGCCGTGCCCCGCGGCGCCGAGCCCGAAGGCCTCAGCGATCAGCTCGTAGGAGCGGCGGCGTACCGAGTGGTCGTGCACGATCGTCACGACCATGACCTCCTCGGCGCCGTACGCCTCCGCCAGCTCGGAGAGCCCGCGTCGGACCGTCTCCGGCGACCCCAGCACCGCCCGGCGGCCGCGCGGCTCCCCATACTGCTCGACGAACCGCAGCGCCTTCTCCACAGGCGGCACCGGTATGAGCCGCCCCTGGCGCAGCAGCGAGAAGGTCATGCGCCCCGAGGCCGCGAGCCGCCCGGCCTCCTCGTCGCCCGGCGCACAGATCGCCGCGGCGGCGACCATCACACGCGGCGCGGCAAGACGCTCCGAGGCCACGAAGCGCTCGCGGTACAGAGCGGCGATCTCGGCCCCCTCCGGATTGATGAAATCGGCGAAGGCGTAGGGAAGCCCGAGCTCGCCGGCCCAGATCGCGCTCTGCGGGGACGATCCGAGCAGCCACGCCTCGGGGCGCTCGGGCAGGCCCGGCAGCGCGCCGCCCAGGCGTGCGAAGGGATGGTCGCGCGGCAGGGTGTCTTCGAGGTGGGCCAGCAGCTCGGCGAGCTGCTGCGGGAAGTCGTCGGGCGAAGGCTCGCGGCGATCGCGCTGCAGCGCGAAGGTGGTGAGCGGATCGGTCCCGGGCGCGCGCCCGATCCCCAGGTCGATACGGCCCGGGAACAGCCCGCTCAGCACGCTGAAGCTCTCCGCGACCTTCAACGGGCTGTAATGCGGAAGCATCACTCCGCCGCTCCCGACCCGGATCCGCGCCGTCGTCGCGGCGATCGGCCCGATCACGACCTCGGGACTCGGTCCGGCGAGGAGCACTCCGCCGTGGTGCTCGGCGAGCCAGTAGCGGTGATAGCCCAGCTCGTCGGACAGCTGCGCGAGGTCGAGCGTGCGCTGCAGCGCCTCGGCGCCCGAGGAGCCCTCGGAGATCGGCGACTGATCGAGCACGCTGACGCGCATCGCGCACGACGGTAGCGGGCGCCTCCCGCGAGTGCCCCGGCTGGGTCGTGGGCGCTTCGGCTCGGGACGAGCGGCCGCGGTGGAGGCGCTACGCCGCGGCCACCTCGACGAGCCGGCACATGAGTTCCGCGGCCTCCAAGTCGTCGAGTCCCTGCTCGCCGGCCAGCGACTGCCAGGTCGAAAACGCGAGCGCGTGGCCGATCGCGGCGATCACCCGCCGGCGCCGCGCCGCCCCACGTATGCTCCGACCGGCGACGAGGATCTCCCGGCTCACCTCGAGGAACGCGCGAAAGGGCGAGAAGAACTCGCGCACGAGCGGGCTCGTCGTCTCGTCGCGGAGAAGGTGCGCCATCATCCGCTCGGTCTGGCGGTAGTAGCCGTACAGCTCCTCCAGCGCGCTCTGCAGCCGCTTGTCCGGATCGCGGATCTCCGGCCACCGTCCCGGGTCCGGCGGCGGATTGGCCTCCAACCACAGACCGCTGCAGGCGCTGAACAGCGCGCGCTCGTCGGGGAAGTGCCGGTACACCGTCGAGCGCCGGACGCCCGCATGGTCGGCCACCGCGCTCACCGACGTGTGCGCGGGGCCGAACTGCTCGTGCAGAACGACGGCGCTCTCCGCGATGCGCTGCCGCGTCTGCTCCTCGAGCTCCGCGCGCTTGGTCATCCGGTATGTGCGCTTTTCGTCAGCCACAGGTGTACGGTCAATCTTGACACACGCCGAGGACGTGCGGTAGGTTTTGCCGCGACAGTGGTGTCCAATCAAAAAGGAGCAGGGGACATGGCGACGACGACGGCGAAGGTGGTCGGACCCACGGACGGCAAGGCGGGCTTCCTCGGCAGCATCGGGGTGCGCTTCATGGTCGACGGCGAACAGTCGGGCGGCGGCTTCTCGCTCGTCGAGCACCCGATGTCGCCGCGCGCGCTGGCCGCGCCGCTGCACCGACACTCGCGCGAGGACGAGTACAGCTTCGTGATCGAGGGACGGATGGGCGCGCTGCTCGGCGACGAGGTGCTCGAGGCCGGGCCCGGCGACCTCGTGTTCAAGCCCCGCGACCAGTGGCACACGTTCTGGAACGCCGGCGACGAGCCGTGCCGGATCCTCGAGATCATCTCGCCCGCCGGCTTCGAGCGTTACTTCGAGGAGCTGTCCGACGGTGGAGGCGTGGCCGGGATGGGGCCCGAGGCCCTCGGGGAGCTGTGCGCGCGCTTCGGGCTCGAGATCCAGCCCGACAGCATCCCCGGCCTGGTCGAGCGCTTCGGGCTGATCTTCCCCGGCGAGCGGATCTGAGCCCGCGCGGGCGTTCGGCCTCAGAGCGCGGCGGTGTGCGGGCGGGCGTCGGCGAGCGACCACGCGCCGGCGCCCATGACCGCCGCCGCCAGCAGCACCGAGGGCCAGGCCCCGAGGGCTCCGGCGACGCCGTGCGAGGCGGCGAACACCGCCGCGTAGAGGGCGACCAGGACGGCCGCGCGCCCGGCGCCCGCCGTGCGCCGCCAGCGCAGCGCGCACCAGCCGGCTCCCGCGAGCAGCACCACGCCTCCGAGCGGGCGCACTCCCGTGGCCTCGGCGACACCGAAGCCCACCACCAGCGAGCCGGCGGCGATCGGCCAGGTGGGCAGCTCGCGCATCCTCGGGATGGTAGGCGCGCGCGTCATCATCCGTGCGGCGATGAGCGAGGCTCCCATCCGCGAGGTGGCGATCCGGGGCGACGTGATCCGCCTCGGCCAGCTGCTCAAGCTGTCGGGCGTCGCGGACTCCGGTGGCGAGGCGCGGGCGCTGCTCGAGAGCGGCGCGGTGAGCGTCAACGGCGAGCCCGAGCAGCGGCGCGGAAGGCAGCTGCACCGCGGCGACGTGGTCCGCGTCGGCGACGAGGCACTGCGGGTCGCGTGAGGTAACGTGCGCCCATCGCCCATCCCAACGCCGAGCTGATCGAGCGCTTCTACGCGGCCTTCAACCGCCATGACGGCAACGCGATGGCGGCCTGCTACGCGCCCGACGCGAACTTCTCGGATCCCGTCTTCCAGGGCCTGAAGGGCAAGGAGCCGGGGGCGATGTGGCGCATGCTCACAGGCCGCGCCGACGACCTGTCCGTAGAGCTCGTCGAGCACGACGCGGACGGCGAGACCGGCACCGCGCACTGGCTGGCGAGCTACACCTTCACCCAGACCGGCAGGCACGTCGACAACGACGTGCGCGCGAGCTTCCTCTTCCGCGACGGGCTGATCGTCGACCATCGCGACGAGTTCGGCTTCCATCGCTGGGCGCGTCAGGCGCTCGGTCCGACCGGGTTGCTGCTCGGCTGGGCGCCGCCGCTGCAGGCGAGCGTCCGCGGCCGTGCCCGCAAGGGCCTCGACGAGTTCATGGCCGGGGACGGCAAAGGCTCCTCGGGCGCCGGCGCGTGAGCCCGGCGCCGCTGCGCCTCGTCGAGTTCCCCGCCGACGACCCTGAGCGCGCGCGGCGGTTCTGGTCGGGCTTCCTCGGCGCCGAGCTCGAGGCGCGCCGCGAGGGCGAGGGCTCGGGCTGGCAGACCCACGGCAAGGGCGCGCCCGCGGTCGGCGTGCACGAGCGCGGCCGCGGCCCGGGCGACTCGTTCTCGCTGCCCTACTTCGAGGTCGCCGACGTCGCGGCCGCGCTCGAGCGCGTCGAGTCGCTCGGCGGCAGCGTCGTGCATCCCGGCGAGTCCTTCGCCGTCTGCCGCGACAGCGAGGGAAGCCCGTTCGGGCTGGCCCGAGCCGCCGTTGACTGAGGCGGTGGCCGCCGAGTCCGGGCCCGGGTCGGCCGAAGCCTCCTTCGTCGGCGCGTTCGCGCGGACCTGGGCGTACCCGCGGGCGGACGAGTTCGCGGCGATGTTCCAGCCCGAGATCCGGCTCGTCGCGCCGCTGCTGCCGATCACGACCGGGATCGAGGAGTCGGTCGCCGCGATCGAGGCGATCCTCGCCGCCTTCCCCGGCCTTCACGGCCGCGTGCACGCCTGGGCTCCGCACCCGGAGGGCGTCTTCATCGACTTCACGCTGAGCGGCGTGCTCGGCCGCCGCCCGGTCGGCTGGCGCGGGGTGGACCGCTTCCTGCTGCGCGACGGGCTCGCCACCGAGCGCGTCCACTACAGCGACTCGCTGACGCTGTTGAGCGCGGCCGCCCGCGCGCCGCGCGCGTGGCCGGCGCTGGTCCGTACACGCGCGCGGCCGCGGCCGCCGGTCGTGTCCGGAGCGCCGCCGGCCGCGCCGCCCGACGACCCCTTCCTCCGCGCTTACGCGGACGCCTTCGCGAACCCCACTCCCACCCGCCTGCGCGAGCTCGTGGGCGGCGACGACGATCCGTTCTCGCCGCTGCTCGAGCTGATGCCCGACCTGCGCGCGAGGCTCCTCCGTTGGGGAGAGCGGGAAGGCGCGCTGTTCGCAGAGAGCCGCTACTCGGCCACCGTCGCGGGAGCGCGGATGACCTGGGAGGCGGTCGACCGCTTCGCGATGAGCGAGGGCCGCGCGTGGTCGGCGCGGTCCTACTTCGACCACGGCGCAATGGCGGCGAAGGCGGCGCGCTCCCCGCGCGAGTGGCCGCGCTGGCTGGCCGCCCACCGCCGCCGGCGTCCGCGCTGAGGGCCTCGCACCGGGCGCGGTGCCCGCTCCGCGCGAGCGCTTCGCCCTCGCAGGACCCCCTGCAAGGCGCGTTGCGTTCCCTCCCCGACCGTTAGCGGTGGGAGGACACCGAGCTGATCCACCGTATTCGGGAGCGTGCCTGGACGAAACCACCAACCGAAATCGAGCCGGCGCTGCTGGCCGGCCGCCGCCGCGCTGGGCGCAGCCGTCGCGCTGGGCAGCGGCGCCGCTCCCGCCGCCGCGGAGGTACCCCACACGGTCGGACCCGGCGACACGCTGTGGTCGATCGCCGCCGCGAACAACCTCACCACGCGAGCGCTCGCCGTCTACAACGGCCTGTCCTCGGACGCGTCCGTCCAGCTCGGCACGACGATCGACGTCCCGACCGAGGACGAGGCTGCCGCCGCGATGGAGAACGCCGGCATCCAGACCGGCTCGGGGGACGGGAGCGACTCGAGCTCGACGTCCAGCTCCAGCGACAACGCCGGCGGCTCCTACGTCGTCCAGCCCGGCGACACCCTCTCCGACATCGCGCTGCGCGTCGGCACCTCGACCGACGAGCTGGCGGCGCTGAACGGCCTGGACCCCGAGGCCCTGCTCGTCTCGGGCACCTCCATCGGGCTGCCCGGGAGCACGGGCGGCGGCGACTCGTCGAGCACGGGCGGCGGCGACTCGTCGAGCGCCGGCTCGGACTCCACCACCACCAGCGGCGGTGACCTGCAGACCACCGACGAGCAGGTCTCGTCCTCGGACGTCGCCTCGATCGCCGAGGCCAACGGTGTCCCCGGATCGCTGGCGGCGGCGATCGCCTGGCAGGAGTCGGGCTTCAGCAACGCCGTCGTCTCGCCCGCCGACGCGCGCGGCGTGATGCAGATCATCCCCGGCACGTGGGACTTCGTGCAGAACGCGCTCGCCGCCGGCCAGCTCGACCCGAGCTCGTCGTCGGACAACATTCGCGCGGGCGTCCTGTATCTGAAGTACCTGCTCGACCGGACCGGCGGAGATCCGTCGGCCGCGGCGGCCGCCTACTACCAGGGACTGGACTCGGTCCGCAGCGACGGCATGCTGCCCGAGACCCGGCGCTACGTCGACAACGTGATGGCGCTGCGCTCGCGGTTCGGCGGACCGTAGCTCGCCGGGCGCGGTAGCGTCCGCGGTGATGGAGTCGATCCAGACGGCCGACGGACGCCGGCTGGCCTGGCGGGAGGCCGGCAGCGGCCCGTCGCTGCTGTGCCATCCGGGCGGACCGGGCATGTCCGGGCACTACTTCGACGGGCTTCCGGAGATCGCCGCCGAGCGCACCGTGATCGCGCTCGATCCGCGCGGCACCGGGGAGTCCGACCGGGCGGCCGATCCGCACGCCTACGACCTCGAGGACTACGCCGCCGACATCGAAGCGGTGCGCGAGCACCTCGGCCTCGACAGCGTCGACCTCCTCGGCCACTCGCACGGCGGCTTCGTGGCGATGGCGTGGGCGAGCGCGAACCCGGAGCGCGTCGGGCGGCTCGTGCTCTCCAACACCGCCGCGCGCTTCAACGACGACATCAGGCAGGCGCGCGAGGCGATCATCGCCTCCTACGCCGACGAGCCGTGGTTCGCCGATGCGCTGGCGGCGCTCCAGGCCCATCAGGCCGGCCACTACGCGAACGACGAGGAGCTCGGAGCGCTGCTCGAGCGCGAGGCGCCGTTCTACTTCGCGCGCTGGGGGGAGGACGAGCAGGCGGTCGGCGACATCCTGCGCGACTCCGGCCTGAGCGCCGACGCGCTGCGGCATTTCAACGACCACGTGGCCGGAGCCATGGACCTGCGCGAGGGGCTCTCGCGGGTGACGGCGCCCACGCTCGTGATCACCGCCGAGCTCGACCCGTTCGGCGAGTCGACGGCACGGGAGATCGCCGGTGCGCTGCCGGATGCGACCGTGGTCGTCGTGCCGGACGCCTCCCACTTCACGTTCGCCGAGCCCGCCGGCCGCGACGCCTGGTCGCGCGCCGTGCTCGAGTTCCTGGCGGCGGGCTGAGGGGGCCCGGCTTGCCCATCGTGCGCAAGATCCTCGTAGTGCTCGCGGCGGCCGCGCCGGCCGCGCTGCCGCCGGCGGCAGCCCAGGCGAGCTCCCAGTTCAGGGCGAAGTTCAAGACCACCTTCCTGACCCGCGAGACCGGCGCGTCGAGCGGGCTGAGGACGCGCATCAGCTGGAGCGACCCGGGCGCGCCCAACGCGGTACCGAAGGTGATCAGGGAGATCTACATTCGCTTCCCGCCCGGCACGAGGATCGACACGTCGGCGCTTCCGCGGTGCACCGCCTCGGACGCCGTGATCCTCGCCACCGGGGCCTCCGCGTGCCCGCCCGAGAGCGAGCTGGGCTCGGGCCACACGATCGGCGTCTTCCCGTCGGGCACGGAGTTCACGACCAAGGTCACGGAGTTCAACGCCGAGCGGCGGATCATCATCCTCGTCACGCTCAACGGGGCCCCGATCACCGAGTTCCGCGACCTCGTGCACAAGCGGGCGATCGTCGTCCGCCCGGCGCTGCCGCCGGGCGTGGCGCTCAAGCGGCTGTCGCTGCGGATGGGCGCGTTCTCCACCGGAAGCGGCGCGGCGAGGAAGGTCTACCTGCGCACGCCGCGCCGCTGCCCGGCGAGCGGAGCGTGGACGATCGAAGGCGGCTTCACCTACGCGGACGGATCGCAACAGACGCTCACGCGCGCCTCCCGCTGCCGAGCGAGGAAAGGAGCCGGACATGGCTGACCATTCGGAGCCACGGGTCCAGAAGGGCGAGAAGCGCGGCGAGCGCGCCAAGCCCGGGGCGCCGGCGGCGCCACCCAAGCCCCGCCGCCCGCGGACGCCCAACTCGCGCAAGGTCGCCCCGAAGGTCCCGAAGGGCCCGCCGCGCCCGCTCGACCAGCCCTCCGAGGAGAGCGGCGCCGAGCCGATGCCCAACGACCCCGAGGGCCGCGACCCGGTCGTCTTCTCCACCTACACGCCGGGCAGCGACGACACCCTCACCGGCTTCTCGATCTCGAGCAACGTGCCCGACGCGACCGGCGCCGACTCCGAGGCCGGCGTTGTCTTGCGCGCCTACAACACCTACCTCGACGTCTCGACCGATCGGGGCCTGACGTTCAAGCGCTTCGACCCCCGCAAGATCTTCACCGCCGCGCTGGGCGCGGGCATCAGCGGCGATCAGGTGATCCTCTACGTCCCGCGCGCCGACCGCTTCGTGTGGTTCATGCAGCACTCCAAGTCGGCGACCGGGGAGGGCGCCTTCCGGATCGCGATGGCGGCGCCGCAGGACGTCAAGAGCGACCCGACCACCGCCTGGACGAGCTTCGACTTCGTTGCCGGCGACTTCGGCGACAACACCCAGGACCTCGACTTCCCCGACCTGGCAGCGAGCGCGGGCTTCCTGTACGTCGGCACCGACTTGTGGTCGGCGCCCCCGACGCCGGGTGGCAAGCCGCCGCCCGCCGGGCGGCTGATCTTCCGCATCCCGATCGCAGACCTCAAGAAGGGCACGATCGGCTTCACCTGGACCAAGATCACCGACGTCCGCGGGACGCTGAAGGCCAAGTTCGCGCAGGGGTCGAGCGACGGCGCGCTGTGGTCGGGCCACAAGGACCACAGCACGCTGCGCATCTGGCAATGGCTCGACTCCTCGACGGTCTCGCCCGCCTCACACGACGTCGGCGTGGCGACGTGGGACAACACGCCGGCCAACCTGACCTCGATCGCGCCCGACGGCACCACCGACTGGCTCTCCAATCTCTCGACCTCGATCCGCAACTACGTCATCGGAGCGACGCGCACCGGCGACGACCTGTGGCTGGCCTGGACCGCGGGCAAGGGCGACGGCGGCGCGGGAGGCTTCTCCTTCCCGCACCCGCACGTGCGCGTCGCGCGCGTGAACGTGACGAACTGGTCGCTGACGAGCGAGATGCAGGTGTGGAACTCGGCGCACGCCTTCGCCTATCCGGTCCTGAACGTCAACGGCCGCGGCGAGATCGCGATCGGCGTCGGCTTCGGAGGCCCGCCGATGAACCCCGACAGCGCGTTCGGGATCATCGGCGACTTCGTCGTGTGGTTCGTCAACGGCAGCGACCGCGCGCTCGTGCGCTGGGGCGACTACCTGGCCATCCGTCGCGACGGCCGCAGCGACGACCTGTTTGCGGGCTTCGGCTACTTCACGATGAAGACGACCAAGACGACCGCCGGCTACCTGTTCAACCCCTACTACGTACGCTTCGGCCGCAAGTCGCTCTCGCCGCCGTAGACCGAGGGAACCGAGGAGACTTCGCATGTACGAGCTGATCCCCATCTTCGCCGGCGTCGCCGCCGGGCTGGTAGCGCTGCGCTTCGACGCCAGGCACGCCCGGACCGCGGTGCTCGCCGCGGTGGCGCTGACCGCGGGGATCGCGGCTTCGGCGCTCAGCGGCGAGCTGTCTGAGTCATGGGCGTTCGCGCTGTGGGACACGGCGCAGGCGCTTGCGGCGGGAGCGCTGACGCTCGCCGCCGCCGGCGCGTGGACGCGCCACCGAGCGCGCGCCCGCTGAGCGCGAGGCGAGCCGGGTCCGCGCCGCGCGCGCGGTTCTAGACTCGCTCCATGGCAGCGGAGGAGAGACCGCAGAGCGCAGCCGCGCGCGACTCGCGCCCGGCGATGATCGCGGTCGACGACGACCGCGAGACGCTCGAGCTGGTCGCGAGCGAGCTCCGGCGCCGCTACGGCGAGGACTACCACGTCGTATGCCGGCGATCCGCGCCGGACGCACTCGCGGTGCTCGAGGAGCTGAGAGACGAAGGGCGCCAGGTGGCGCTGATCCTGGCCGACCAGTGGATGCCCGAGATGGAGGGGCTCGACCTCCTCGAGCGTGCCCGCTCCCTGCACGCAGAGGCCAAGCGCGGGCTCATGATCGACTGGGGCGCGTGGGGCGACCGGCCCACCGCGGGCGCGATCTTCAGGGGCATGACCGCGGCGCAGATGGACTACTACGTCGTCAAGCCCTGGGGGCCGCGCGACGAGCAGTTCCACCGCATCATCACCGAGTTCCTGCACGAGTGGACGCGCTCGCGCTCGCCGCGCGCGAGCGAGATCACGCTGGTCGCCGACCCGAGCTCGCCGCGCTGCTACGAGCTGCGCAGCGTGCTGGGACGCAACGGCGTCCCGTTCGTGTTCCAGTCCAGCACCTCACCCGAGGGCCGCCAGACGTTGCGCCAGGTCGGCAAGGAGGACGAGACCGCGCCCGTGGCCGTGGTGCGCGACGGACAGGTCATCACCGACCCCTCGAGCGCGCAGCTCGCGGCCGCCTTCGGTGTCGACACCGAGCTCGACGGCCGGCGCGACTTCGACGTCGTCGTGGTCGGGGCGGGGCCGGCCGGTCTCACCGCTGCGGTGTACGCGTCGTCTGAGGGGCTGCGAACGCTCGTCGTCGAGCGCGGCACGCTCGGCGGCCAGGCGGGGTCGAGCTCGCTGATCCGCAACTACCTGGGCTTTTCGCGCGGGATCAGCGGCGCCGAGCTCGCGCAGCGCGCCTACCAGCAGGCGTGGGTGTTCCGGACCCAGTTCCTGCTGATGCGCGAGCTGGAGCGGGTCACCCGCGACGGGGAGCGCTTCTCGCTGACGGTCTCCGGAGCCGGCACCGTGATCGCGCCGGTGGTGGTGCTGGCGACGGGCATGACCTACCGCCGGCTCGGCGTCCCGGGGCTCGAGGAGCTGACCGGCAACGGCGTCTTCTACGGCGCCTCGACGCCCGACGCGCAGCGGCTGGCCGGCAAGGACGCCTACGTCGTCGGCGGCGGCAACTCCGCGGGCCAGACCGTGCTCCACCTCGCCTGCTACGCGCGGCGCGTGACGCTGCTCGTGCGCCGCCCCTCGCTCGCCGAGACGATGTCGCAGTACCTCCGCGACGCGCTCGAAGCGACCGGCAATGTCCGCGTCCGGCTCGCCACCGAGGTCGTCGACGGCGGCGGCGACGAGGGCCGCCTCGACCACCTGGTCCTGCGCGAGTCGACGACGGGCGCGACCGAGCGCGTGGATGCCGACGGCCTGTTCATCCTGATCGGCGCGCGGCCGCACACCGACTGGCTCCCGGAAGAGGTCGAGCGCGATCGCTGGGGCTACGTGCTGACCGGCTCGGCGCTGGTGCATGCGGGCAGCCTGCCCGACGCGTGGCCGCTGCAGCGCCCGCCGATGATGATGGAGACGAGCGTTCCCGGCATGTTCGCGGTGGGCGACGTGCGCCACGGATCGACCAAGCGCGTCGCATCCGCCGTCGGCGACGGCGCGGTGGTGGTCGAGCAGATCCACCAGCTGTTCGAGCCCGGGGAGGAGGCCGAGGACTCGTCGGCTGCGGCTGCGGCGGCGGCGCGAGCCGGGGCGGCCGCCACGCGCTAGCCGCTCACGGCGGTGGGCTCGGCCTCCAGCGCCTCGAGCGTCTGTGCCGTGTCCTCCGAGCCGCGGTAGTACTCGATCTTGCCGTCGCGAAAGCGCCAGTAGTGGTGGAGGTTCATCGCGGCCGTCCTGCCAGTCGCGCGCGCCGTGACCGCGAAGCGGATCAGCACCATCACCTCGTTGTCGTTCGCGGCGAAGCTCAGCGGCGTGAACTCGGTCACCTCGAGCGCGCCGCCGATCCCCTCAAAGAAGCCCGTCACCTGGTCCTTGCCGCGCCGCTGCCCGTACCACGGCGCGGCGTCGGACGCGGCCTCAGCCGCCCAGTCGACGTCGTCGGTGAGCCGCTCGAGGATCGCCTGGACGTCACCGCGCCCGAACGCCTCGTAGACGGACTTGATGGTCTCGACGTTGCCGTCGGCGCTCATTTCGATGCCTCCTGGTGGGCCGCGTTTTGCAGATCGTCGGGCGATCGTAACCGCGTGGCGGGAGCCCGTGCACGCGGGCGCCCGCGGCTTGCCAGTCGCCACCTCCGGCCTATACGGTCGTGGCGTGAGAACGCGCGTACCCCTACTGCTGCTCGCGATGGTCGCGGCGATCGGGCTGATCGTCCCGGCGAGCGCGTCGGCCGCGCGCCATCAGGTCGTCGTCTCCGGCAGGGTGCTGGTCGGGCCCCAGGAGACCGTGGGCGATGTCGTGATCCTCGACGGCCCGGTCACGATCCTCGGCCGCGTGAAGGGCGACGTCGTCTCGTTCAGCGGGCGCGTCCGGATCCTCGGTGGAAACGTGTCGGGCGACGTGGTCAGCTTCTCGGATCCGATCATCCTCGGGCCGGGCTCGAGGGTCGGAGGGGATCTCAACTACGGCGACGAGAAACCGGTGGTCGCGCCCGGCGCGACCGTCGGAGGGAAGACGAAGAAGATCGATGTGGGCGATGCGTTCCCGTTCGGGGGTTACGGGTTCCTGCTGCTCGTGTGGCTCGCGGTCTCGATCTCATCGCTGATCCTCGGCCTGGTGCTGCTCGCCTTCGCCCCGCGCGCGGCGGACGCCGCGGTGGCGGTGATGCGCGACGCGACCTGGCCGGCGATCGGCTGGGGCGCCCTGATCGTCTTCGGCCTACCGATCCTGGCCGTGATCGCGCTGGTCACGCTGATCGGGATTCCGTTGGGCGTCGGGCTCCTGCTGGCGCTGGTGCCGATCTACTCGGTCGGCTACGTGGCCGGGGCCTGGCTGCTGGGCCGGCTGATCCTCCGCGCGCCGACCACGAGCCGCTACGTAGCCTTCCTGGTCGGCTGGGGAATCCTGCGCGTCGTCGCGCTGATCCCGGTCCTCGGCGGCGTCGCGTGGCTGGTGGCCACCGTGTTCGGCCTCGGGACGCTGCTGGTCGCGGCCTGGCGAGCGCGGCGACCGGGCGCGGTCGCCCCACCGGCCGCTCCGCCGCCGCCGGCCGCTCCGCCGGCGACGGCCTGAGCGCGCGCCGCAGCCCTACTTGGGGAAGTGGCGGGCGAAGAGTTCCTCGCCGCCCACGGCGTCGAAGTCGACCAGCTTGCCGCCTGAATAGGTGATGATGTCGACAGCCCGACTCTGGTCGCCGCCGATGCTGTAGGTGGTCACGACGACGACCTTGTCCCCGTCGGCGAGGAACTCGCTGGGCTCGGTGCGAAAGCCCTTCTCGCCGATCTGCCCCCAGAACCCGCCGACCTCCTGCTTGCCCCGGTAGGTGCCGCTGAGGGCGTTGTCGCCCGGCACGTGCCACTCGACGGAGTCGTCGATGGCGGCCATCGCGCCATCCGTGTCGCCCTTGCTGAACGCCGAGTACGCGTCCTTGGCGGTCTGCTTGTTGTCCTCTGCGGACATGTCTCCCCCTCGGATCGAATTGGCGCGACTCTACGCCGGGCGAAGCACCAGAACAAGGGAAACCGAAGCAGTCCGGGGCAGGTGAACCGGACGACGTCGCTACGCCGGCGACTCGGGCTCGAGCGCCGACGTGGCAGCCTGCCGGCCCGGCTCGAGGCGGCCGGAGTCGCTCGCCTGCTCGCCTGGGTCGAGGGCCCCCGGAGCACCGCCCGCGGCTTCGAGCGCGGCACGGGCGGCGGCGAGCGCCTCATCGAGCCGCTCCCGCTCGGGCCCGTTGGGCGCGGCAGCCGCGGCTCGCCGGCCGGCGGCGCTCGTCAAGGACTGGAGCACGTCGATCGGCAGCGGGAAGACGATCGTCGAGCTCTGGTTGTTCGAGACCTCGATCAGCGTCTGGAGGTAGCGCAGCTGGATCGTCACCGGGTTGCGGCTGATCACGTCGGCCGCGTCGTTGAGCCGCGCGGCGGCCTGGAACTCGCCCTCGGCGTTGATGACCTTGGCGCGGCGCTCGCGCTCGGCCTCGGCCTGACGCGCCATCGCGTGCTGCATGCGCTCGGGGATCTCGACGTCCTTGATCTCGACCGTCGTGACCTTGACGCCCCAGGGCTCGGTCTGATCGTCGATGATCTGCTGGAGGTGCTCATTGAGGCGCTCGCGCTCGGACAGCAGCGCGTCCAGCTCGGCCTTGCCCAGCACCGAGCGCAGCGTGGTCTGCGCGATCTGCGAGGTGGCAGCCAGCACGGTCTCGATCTCGAGCACCGACCTCGTCGGGTCGATGATCCGGTAGTAGGCGACCGCGGTCACGCGCGCAGGGACGTTGTCGCGCGTGATGATGTCCTGCGCCGGGATCTTGAGCGTGACGGTGCGCAGGCTGACGCGGATCATGCGGTCGACCGCGGGGATGAGGAAGATCAGCCCCGGCCCGCGCTCGCCGGTGACCCGGCCAAGGCGGAAGACCACGCCTCGCTCGTACTCGCGCAGCACGCGCACCGAGGCGCCGGCGAGCACGAGGATCGCCGTGATCAGGCAGATGACCGCGATGGCGATCGCGACGATCACGCGATCAGCTCCCACTCGTCGGCGCGCCGGACGCCGAGGGTCAGGCCCCGCACGCGTTCGACCACGACCGGATCGCCCTCGTGCAGCGCATCGTCGTCGCTCTCAGCCCACTCGTGCCGGGCGCGCCACAGCGCCCCGTCGACGAACACCTGCCCGGCGGGCTCGCTCCACTGGCGCACGACGCCGACTTGGCCGCACAGGCTCTCCGACCCCCCCCGGATGCGCGCGCGCCGCACGCCGGCGGCCTTGCGAGTCACCACCAGCGCCCAACCACAGGCCGCCGCGCCGAGGCCGATGCCGACCGGCACAGCAAGCGCCGCGCTACCGCCCGCGGCGTCGATGACGAGAACCCCGCCGAAGATCAAGGCCACGCCACCGGCGGCGCCGAGAACCCCGCCGGGCACATGTGCCTCGGCCACCACCAGCGCGGCGCCCACGAGCAGAAGCGCGATACCAAGCGCGGTCATTTCAAATCCTCGCCTTCGATGATACGCCGCGGGCGCTGCGGGCCCCCCGGCTCCTGAGACTGCTGCCGGCGAGAAGCGCGGGTGGTCGCCCGGCGGCTGGTGTCAGTGCCGTCGCCCGGCGGGGACACGGGCGAGGGTGTCGAGCTCTTCGAGCGCAAGCCCGGAGCCAACGGCCACGCAGGTGAGGGGTGAGTCGGTGAGGTGTACGGAAAGCTGGGTCTCGGCCGCCACACGATCGGGGAACGCGCGAAGCAGCGATCCGCCGCCGGCGAGCAGGAGCCCGTCCTGGGCGATGTCGCTGCCCAGCTCGGGCGGCGTGTCCTCGAGTGTGGCCTGGATGGCCGCGAGGATCTCGGTAAGTGGAGCCTTGATCGCATCGCGCACCTCGTCGCTTCCGAGCTCGAGCTGCCTGGGCAGTCCGGTCTGAAGGTCGCGGCCACGGACCTCTGCCACCAGCTCCTGTTCAAGCGGCGCAGCGGAGCCCACCGCGATCTTGATCGTCTCTGCGCTATGGGACCCGATCGCAACGCGGTGGTGGGAGCGGATGTGTGAGGCGATGGCCTCGTCCAGGTCATAGCCGCCGACGCGCACCGAGCGCGACACGACGATGCCGCCCAGTGAGATCACGGCTACGTCGGTGGTCCCGCCCCCGACGTCGACGACCATGCGCCCTACTGGCTCGCCGATCGCCAGCCCTGAACCGATGGCCGCGGCGATCGGCTCCTCGATCAGGTGCACCCGCCGCGCACCGGCCGACAGCGAAGCCTCCTCGATTGCCCGCCGCTCGACATCGGTGATTCCCGACGGAGCACACATCACCAGCCGCGGATGAACCCATCGGGTCTGCAACACCTTTGCGATGAAGTGGCGAAGCATCTGCTCTGTGATCTCGAAGTCAGCGATCACCCCGTGCCGCAGCGGACGCGTGGCGGAGATCGACGCGGGCGTCCGCCCGATCATCCGCTGCGCCTCGCTCCCGACGGCGTGCACCTCGCCCGTCTTCTCGTCGAGCGCGACCACCGACGGTTCGGACAGCACGATTCCCCGGTCGCGCACGTACACGACCGTGTTTGCGGTCCCGAGATCGATCGCCATGTCCCGCACCGGACCGGGCCGCCACCGCCTAGTACCCCGTAAGACTGCGCCTTGGCGCGCACTGGATGCCACCCCGACAGGGTCGCAGAGCCCGGGTGCCGACGACGGATACATCGGGTTTCGTGGCACGCCCATGACCGCTCGCGCGCCAGGACGCCGCGCCGGGATCACCCGTAGGGTGCCGCGCCGATGCTGCCAATCCTGGCCACGCGGACCGACGCCACGCTCGAGGCGGAGCGGCTCGTGCGCGACCCCTCGCTGTTCAAGTGGTACGCGGTCACGCTGCTCGCGCTCGTCATCTACGTCTACGCGAACGAGGTCGAGCGGGGCCGCCTGGACGTCGTCGCGGCGGGCGCGGCGGTCTGGCTCGCCGACTGGTTCAACGAGATCGTCAACGCGCTCGTCCTGAAGGCGACCGACGTGGCGCCGCTGTGGGCGACGACCGGACCGACCGCCTACCAGTTCCTCGTCGGCCTGAACGTGGAGATCAGCTTCATGTTCGCGCTCGCCGGCATCGTGTACGCGAAGCTCCTGCCCGCCGATCGCCAGGTCCGAATCCTCGGTATGCCCAACCGGCTCGCGGTCGCGCTCGGGCTGTCGATCGTCAGCGTCGCGGTCGAGCTCTTCCTCCACGCAGCGGGGGTCTTTCACTGGCATTACTGGTGGTGGAACACGCCGTTCGTGCTGCTGATCGTCATCTTCGGCTACCTGTGGTTCTACCTGTATGCGGCGTGGGTCTACGACGCGCCGACGTCGCGCGCGCGCTGGGCGCGCCTCGGCGGGCTCGCCGCGATCGACGTGACGATGGGCGTCGTGTTCGGCGTCGGCCTCGGGTGGCTCTAGCGTGCCGGCTACGCGACCCGCGGTCGCGCCGCCGCGTCCTTGCCCGCCCGCCGCAGCGTGACCCCGGCCGCGATCTGCAGCAGGCCGACGAAGATCAGGTAGATGCCGCCGATGACAGCGAGCGTGACGAGGCCGATGTCGGGCTGCGCCACGATGATGATCCCGGCGATCACGTCGATGATCCCGCGCGCGATCTCCCAGCCGCGCCCCTCGACGACGCGCGACGCATTCATCAGCGCCAGCACGCCGGCGGCGATCAGCCAGATGCCGAAGATGATCGCGAGCGTGGCCAGCCCGAAGCCGGGCGTGGTGATGACGAAGATGCCGGCGATGATGGCCAGCACGCCGAGCAGCGCGACGACGACCCGCCGGCCCGCCGACGCCCGGATCAGGAACGCGTCGGCGATGCGCATGAAGCCGTAGAACAGCAGGTAGAAGCCGAAGGCCAGCTCGATGAGCAGCAGCGTCCGGCCGGGATAGACGAGCACGAGGATCCCGGCGATCACGGCCAGAACGCCGATCGTGACGGGAATCCACCAGTAGCGCCCGAGCTCGCGCAGCAGCTCGCGGCCCGGATCCGGCGGTTCTGCGGCGGCCATCGCGGTCTCCTCCTTGGTTGGGGGGACGAATCCCCTGCTTACATGCCCAATCTACTCGGCCGACCGGCGGGCTCCGACCGGAGCCGCTTCATGGCTGCCCGAACGGGCGCCGGCGCGCACCATGCGCGCGAAGGTCCCGGGCCGGAACAAGCGCGCCGGGCTGTGCCGCCGGCTCCCGACCTCCTCGAAACGGCGTGCGACCTCGGGATCGCCCGCCGCGGCGCGGTACATCAGCCGCTCGAACGGGTTCGCGGGCCGTCCGGAGGCGATGTCGGCGATCAGGAAGTGGTGCGGCCGCAGGTGGCGTCGGTGGACCCGCCGGTAACGGTCGAGCGCGGCGTCGAGGTCGCCGCCGCCGGCGAGCGCCGGACCGGCCTCGTCCGCCAGCCATGCCCCGCTCTGGAAGGCCCAGCCGCAACCGACGCCCCACAGCGGATCGCTGGCGAGCGCCGCGTCGCCGACGAGCGCCACGCCGGGACGCGCCGCCGGCCGCTCGGCGTTGGGCAGTTCGAGCTTGCCCAGCAGCTTGGACTCGCGCTGGGCGGACGAGAGGTCGGGCGCGTCGGGAAGCCCGGCCATGAACCGCATGTAGGCGCCCTCGAGGTCGGCGCGCCACTCGGGCAGGCGGTCCTTGTGAGGGGCGGCCAGGACCACGGTGAGCCCGTCCTCGTTCGGGAAGGTGTAGGCGCAGTCGGGCTCGGTCAGCCACATCCGCGAGCGCTGCTGGTCGGGCCGTACGCCGCGCCAGTAGGCCCAGTAGAAGAAGCGGTTGTGGGGGCGCACGCGCCCGCGGATGCCGGCCATACGGGCGATCTGGGTGTCGCGACCGTCCGCGCCTACGACGAGCCGCGCGGTGATGCGCCGTCGCTCGCGGCTGCGGTCCTCGATCTCGACGCCGCTCGGACGGCCGTCGCCGTGCTGGAATGCGACGGCGCTCCAGCCCGGCAGGTACTCGACGTCCGCTGTGCTCGTCGCGAGCTGGCGCAGCAGGGGGTCGAGGGTGCGGCGCGTGACGTTGTAGCCGTACGGCGCCTCCGGGGGCCGGATCCAGCCGCCGTACGGCGTCCAGATGTCGATCGAGTTTCGGTTCGCGCCGCGCTCCTCGATCAGCTCGGCCAGGCCGAGGCGCTCGATCACCGGCGCCGCGGAGGACTGGATGTAGTGCGTGCAGACTGTCTTGTAGGCGTCGGGCGCAGGCCGGCGCTCGATCAGCGCGACCTTGGCGCCCTGGAGCGCGAGCAGCCGCGCGGCCGTGCAGCCGGCGGTGCTGGCGCCGACGATCGCGACGTCGTAGGCCGGCTGCCCGCTCACTGCCCGCGGCGCAGTGCGCGCGCCTGCAGGCGCTGCAGTCCGACGGTCGCTCGCTCGGCGCGAGATCCGGGCGGCGGCATGATCCCGAGCTGGCGCGCGAGGTCCGTCATGTCGTAGAAGGCGCGGTAGTGGGCGATGCGCCCGTCGCGCAGGCGCCACAGGTCGACCCCGTCGACGGCCATCCGGCGACCGGTCGGGGCGAAGCCCGGCGGGTCGATGGGCCCTTGCATCGTGCCCTCCATCCGCCAGGACCAGGCGACGAGCTCGCCGTTGATCGACAGGTGTGGCGGATCGGACTCGAAGAACGTCAGGTCCGGGAACGCGCGCCAGCTGAGCTCGAGGAACGCCTGGACCTCGGCCGGGCCGCGCGCGGGCCCGGGGAGCGCGGGGTCGTGCCATTCGACGTCGTCGGTTACGAAGGGCGCCATCGCGGAGGCGTCGCGGCCGTTCCAGACGGCCATGTAGCCGGAGGTGAAGGGGCGGAACGACTCTTCCGTCAGCGGTGTGGATGTGGTCTCGGTCGTCATGGGTCGAGGCTACTCCTCGAGTCCTGCGGGCGGGAGACGGCGGGGGGCGTATCGTGAGCGTCTCGATGGCGCGCGCGATCGGCATCAACCACATCGCGCTCGAGGTCGGCGACCTCGACGAGGCGCTCGAGTTCTACGGGCGGCTGTTCGCGTTCGAGCTGCGCGGCCGCATCGGCTCGCGGATGGCGCTTCATCGACATGGGCGATCAGTTCATCGCGCTGTCGGCCGGCCGGCGCCAGCCGCCCGACGACGCGCGTCACTTCGGGCTCGTGGTCGACGACGCTGGGGCGGTCCGCGCGGCGTTGCGCGACGCGGGCGCCGAGATCCTCCCCGGCCGCGGGCTGGACTTCCGCGATCCGTGGGGCAACCACGTCCAGGTGGTCCAGTACGACGAGATCCAGTTCACGAAGACGGACGGCGTCGCGCGGGGGATGGGCATCGAGGGGCTCGAGAAGACCGACGCGGCGAAGGAGGAGCTGCGACGCAAGGGCCTGGGTTGAGGGCTGCGGTTGCGTTCGCGGCGGCGGTCGCTGCGGCGGTATCCTGCGCGCCGTCGGCCGTCGCGGCCGGGCAGCGCGCGCCGCTCGTCGTCTTCGACGCGAACTTCGTCCAGGGGAAGACCGTCGCCGAGCGGACGGCCTCCTACCGGCGGCTGCGGGCGATGGGCGCGGAGGCGGTCAGGCTCGACTTCAACTGGGTGTCGCTCGAGCCGGTCGGGCCGCCGCTGCACGACTACGTGTGGAAGGCGCAGGACCGCGAGGTGCGCGCGATCCGGCGCGCCGGCCTGAAGGTGCTGGGGATCCTCGCCTACGGCCACCCCGACTACTCGCGCGCGGGGGGCGACGCCTACCGCCGCGGCCAGAAGCCCGCGCCGCCCTTCGGCATCGGCGACCCCCAGTACTACCCGCCCGACGACCCGGCGAGCTTCGCGCGCTTCGCCTCCGACGTGGCGAAGCGCTACCGGGAAGACGTCATGGGCTGGGAGGTGTGGAACGAGGAGAACGGCGGCTGGCGGTTCTGGGAGCCGCAGGAGGATCCGGCCGCGTACGGGCGACTCCTATGCGCGGCGCGTAAGTCCCTTCGCCGCGTCGATCCGGACGCGCCGGTGTCCTTGGGCGGCATGTTCTTCCCGCCGCTCGGCGGGATCCTCGGCACGGGCGCGGTGAAGTTCCTCGGACAGGTGCTCGACGCCGGCGGCTCCTCGGTCGCGCGCTGCTTCGACGCTGTCGCCTACCACCCGTATCCCTATCCCTTCACCTCCCCGGAGGCGCGCGTCCGCGATCGTGGCTCCGTAATCGACGCGGCCGATCAGCTCCGGCGCGTGCTGCGGCCGCGCGGGCTCGTGCGCGAGCCGCTGTGGAACACCGAGGTCGGCTGGCCGACCAACTCCGCGGGCAACGGCGTGACCGAGGCGCGGCAGGCGCGCTACACGGCACGCCTCTCGCTGCTGTCGTGGGCGCGCCGCGTGCCGCTGGTCACCTGGTACACGTGGGGCGACTACGACGACCCGGGCGGAACGAATCAGGAGGCGCACTTCGGCTTCTTCCGGGTGGACGGCAGCGCGAAGCCGTCCTACCGGGCGCTGGTGGCGCTGCGCCAGGAGCTGGGCGGTTCGGGGTGGCGTTATGTGGGTGACCGCTCGCGGGCGCTGGGCCTGCCGCGCGGGTCGGGCGGGGTGGACCGCGGCTACGCGCTGCAGTTCGCGGGCCCGAGAGGGCGCCGAGTGCTGGCGCTGTGGTACGCGAACGAGCGGCCGCCGACCGGTGTCAACCCACTCGC
The DNA here is from genome assembly GCA_963797015.1 of uncultured Actinomycetes bacterium. Classification (GTDB taxonomy): domain Bacteria; phylum Actinomycetota; class Thermoleophilia; order Solirubrobacterales; family Solirubrobacteraceae; genus JBBPZA01. The sequence continues at coordinate 521,108 of CAWCNV010000003.1, forward strand.
GCCGGTGGAGCCGGGGACGCCGGCGGCATCGATTCCGATTCGGGTCCGGGTCGGAGGCCGGCGGATCCAGGTGCTCGACATCTTCGGTCGCCGCCGCGCGGCATCGCCGTCGCGCTCGGGTGTCCTGCGCCTGCGCGCCGGCCAGGACCCCATCTACGTCACGTGGTGCTCGCGGTCGAATAGGCTGGCCGCTCGATGAGAGGGGTGAGGGTGCTCGCGGGCGTCCTTCTCGCGACGCTCGCGCTCGGAGCGGCAAACGCTCACGCACGCGACGCCCGTTCCGCCGCGACCGGCCGCAACGTCGTCGTGATCATGACCGACGACCAGGACTTCCGCTCGATGTGGGCGATGCCCAAGACGCGTCGCCTGATCGCCCGCCGCGGGACCCTGTTCTCGACCTACATGCATCAGCTATCCGCTCTGCTGCCCGTCGCGCGCGACCTACTACAGCGGCCAGTACGCCCACAACCACGGCGTCAAGTGGAACAACTTCCCGCTGGGCGGCTACTACACGTTCAAGGGCGACGAGACGCTGCCGGTGTGGCTTCAGCGAGCCGGCTACCGCACGATCCACATCGGCAAGTACCTCAACGAGACGGGCGAGCGCAACCCGCGCGAGGTGCCCAAGGGCTGGACCGACTACTTCGGCGGAGTGGACCCGACCACCTACGACTACTACGGCTTCACCATCAACCACAACGGGAGCCTGAAGACCTACCCGCGGCGGCCGAAGTACTACTCGACCGACGTGTATGGCTCGCTCGCCGTGCGCGCCCTCAAGGCCGCGCGGCGGTCGGGCAAGCCGTTCTACATGAGCCTCGCCCCGAACGCTCCGCACACGGTCTCGATCGCGTCACGGGCCGAGCAGGAGGGAACGCCCGCGCTGCCCCCGCCGCGCTACAAGAACGTCTTCGCCCGCCTGCCGCTCCCGGCGTACCCGAACTTCGACGAGGCCGACATCTCAGACAAGCCGGCGCTGCTGAGTCAGGTCTTCCCGTTCCTGACCCCGCTCCAGATCGAGCAGCTCACCGCCCACTACCGAGGCCGCATGGGAGCGTTGCTGGGAGTCGACGACATGGTCGAGCGCGTGGTCAACGCGCTCAAGCGCCTGGGCGTGTACGACAACACCGACATCATCTTCGCCTCCGACAACGGCTGGATCCTCGGCGAGCACCGACTGATCGACCCCGGAAGCCAGGACGGCTCGGCCAGCGGCGTGAAGTTCTTCCCCTACGAGGGCTCCTCGCGCGTGCCGCTGATGGCCGCGGGCCCTGATTTCCCGGTGAAGCGGAAGGTCCGAGGCCCGGTCGTCAACGCCGACCTGGCGCCCACGATCGAGGACATCACCGGCGCGACCCCGACCCTTCCCCAGGACGGCATCTCGCTGGTGGGCGCCGCGCGCAAGCCGTCCAGCCTCGACGGCCGCGGAATCCTGCTCGAGACGTTCCCGAATCCACGCGGCGCCCCGCCGTACGTGGCGATCCGAACCCAGCGCTACCGCTACGAGGCCTGGGACAGCGGCGAGGAGGGGCTGTATGACCTGGCGGCCGATCCGTGGGAGCTCCAGAGCCTCGACAAGGACCCGCGCTACGCGAAGATCAAGGCGATCCTCGCGAGCGCGCTGGCAAAGCTCCGGGACTGCAAGGGGGCGAGTTGCCAGGTGAACGTGGGCACGCTGCCGGCACCGGGTAGCTGAGCGGCTGCGATGCGAGCGCGTGACGCAGCCCTGCGCGGCCTGCTGCCGGGTTCGTGGGCACGGTCGCGATCACGTTGTCGCAGCGCAAGGCGTTCGGCCGCGTGGTGCTGGTGCCCTGAGGGCCGCGCCGCTGTCAGCCCGCGGGCGCGACGTGCTCGACCACGGCGATCCACATCTCCGAGAGCGTCCGCGTGGCGGTGTCGGTGGAGACGCGCGGCTCGCGGCCGAACGCGTCGAGCAGGTACGCCTCGTTCATGAGGTTGAGCGCGCGAGCGGTCTCGGCGAAGTTGGCGGACTCCGCGACGTCGGGTCCCACCCGCTCCCGCAGCGCCTCCTCGGCCAGCCCGTCGAACATGCGCCGCATCGCGCGGCGGCCCGCCGCGACCGAGGGGTCGCTGGCCGCCGCCTCGGATATCCCGCGTATCAGCGGTCCGTGCCGCTGGAAGACCGCGACCGCGGCCGCGATGGCGTCGCCGACGACGTGGGTGTAATCGCCCTCACGCGCCAGCGCCTGCTGGACGTCGTAGAGGTCCTCGAACGCTTCCCGGCTCGCACGAAGCAGGAGGTCGCCGAGGTCGTCGAAGTGGCGGTAGAAGATCGTGCGGCCCAGGCCCGCGCGCTCCATCACCGCGCCGACGCTGAGCCCTTCGTAGGACCCCTCGCGGATCAGCTCGGTCGCCGCAACGACGATCCGCTCGCGGCTCTCCTGCCGGTTTTGACGGGCGCGGGCGCGCCGGTCGGTGGGGGCCGGGGTGCTCATCGCGGCGGAGGATAGCTCATGGTTGACACGGTGTCACACACTCTGTTACGGTCGGCGCAGATGTCCCCGCGCCGCGCCCTCGTCCTCGCTGTCGCCGCCATCGCCGCACTGATCTTGGCCTCGACGACGAGCGTCGCCAACGCGCGCCCCGTGACGGCGGCGCGCGACGGCCGCCCGAACATCCTCGTCGTCATGACCGACGACATGGCCGCCGCCGACGTCGCGAACATGCCCAACGTCAGGCGCCTGCTCGCCGCGAAGGGCACGAGCTTCGCCAACGCCGTCGACTCCTTCCCGCTCTGCTGCCCGGCGCGCGCGACGTTCATCACCGGCCAGTACGCCCACAACCACGGCGTGAAGGGCAACTTCTACCCCTACGGCTGGTACGGGATGAAGGACCGCGGAAACATCCTGCCGGCCTGGCTGCAGAAGTCGGGCTACACGACGGCGCTGATCGGCAAGTGGCTCAACGGCTACGGCGCGCTCGACGCCAAGGGCGAGGTCCCAAAGGGCTTCAACATCTGGCGCGGCCTGCTCGACGTCTCGGCCTATGACTATTTCAACTTCGAGATGAACCGCAACGGGCAGTTGAAGACGTGGGGCGACGCCGACTTCGCGCGCAAGCTCGTCCAGTTCGCGCGCGTCGAGGTCACCAAGCAGGACAATCCGAGCCTCGCGACGGTGCTCCAGCAGCTCGCCAAGGTCATGGGGCCGCGCCCCTACACCTACTGGGGAACGTCGAAGCCGCAGGACTACTCGCCCGACGTGACCGGCAGGGTGACCGAGAACCTCGTCGCCGGCCAGGCCAAGTCGCGAAAGCCGTTCTTCATCTGGTGGGCGCCGGCCGCTCCGCACCGCGAGGACGTCGCCACGACGCTCATGGGCCGCCCGGGACGCGATCCCCGTCCGGCGCCGCGCTACGACTCGCTCAGCTCCCGGTTCATGCTGCCGCGGCCGCCGAGCTTCAACGAGGCCGACATGTCGGACAAGCCGTCCAACGTGCGCAACGCGACGGCGCCGTTCACCGACAAGCAGATCGCCCAGCTCCAGCTCGACTACGAGGGGCGCGGGGGCTCGCTGCTGGCGGTCGACGACCACGTCAAGAAGCTCGTGCAGATCCTGCGCCAGACAGACCAGCTGCGCAACACGCTGATCGTGTTCGTCTCCGACAACGGCTGGCTGCAGGGCGAGCACCGCATCCCCGGCGACAAGTTCCTCCCCTACGACGAGTCGCTGCGCGTGCCGTTCATCCTGCGCGGCCCGGGCGTGCCGAAGGGCAAGACGATCGACGGCCAGGTCTCGAACGTCGACTTCGCGCCGACGCTCGTCGATGCCGCGCGCGCGAAGGCGGGCCGGGTGATGGACGGGACCTCGCTGCTTCCGACGGTTGAGCGCGGGACGCGTCCTCCCAAGCGCGCCCTGGCCATCGAGGCGCTCGCGCCGCTGTTTGCCGGCGACTTCCCCGGCGTCAACGCCTGGGACCGCCCCTACCAGGGCGTGCGCACCAACCGGTACACCTACGTCGTCTACACCGAGACCAAGGAGCCCGAGCTCTACGACCGGCTGCGCGATCCCTACGAGCTGCGCAACGTGGCGGCGGATCCGGCGTACGCGAAGGTTCGCGCGCAGCTGGCGGTGAAGCTTTCAAAGCTCGCGAAGTGCAAGGGGCGGGCGTGCCGGGCGGTGCCGTGAGGAGCCTCTGCTCCCTCACGCGCACGCTCGCCCTCGCCCTCGCGGTCGCCGCTCTGGGCGCGGTCGCCGTGCCCGGCAGCGCGGCGGCCAGAACCGCCGGCCGCTCCGGCCTCCACAACGCCCGCTACTGCGAGATCATCGCTCTGGACCACGCCCCGCCGGACGCGACCGCCACCGTGTGGAACACGATCGGGCAGAACGACTGCCCCGCGGCGTGGTGGAACGCGTTCGACGCCGGCACGCTGGCCAAGCAGATCGGCGCGTCGCTGGTTGTGTTGAACGGCCCGCGCTACTTCCTGATGGACTTCGCGAGGGGCGAGGTCGGCCCGGTGCGGACCTTCAACGGCCAGAAGCTGACCGAGGTGGCGACGATCCCGATCCCCACCGCGGCCGAGCTCGCGCGCGCGCCCTACACGGACCGGACGATCACGCGCTCGAACATCTGGCGCTGGAAGCGCGGCCGGACGGTGTATCAGCTCGTGGCGCCCGGCGGAGACGTGTACGTGATGCAGAGCTACTCCCAGATCCTCGATCCGAACCTGACGATCAAGCAGCTGCGCACGCTGGGCTCGCGGTTGAAGCTGCCGGCCGGCTGGAAGTACCGCGTGCGGCGGCTGAAGCGCCCGCTCGAGCTGGGGGCTGAGGGAAGCGCGACGATCATCCAGGACGACCTGCAGAACACCTACCAGCTCGCGCGCACCACGCGGCCGCCGGGGAAGCGCAAGCGGCGCGTGCTCAAGCTCACGGGCGTGACCCGCAACGTCCCGCCGACCGTGGCGGGCACGGTAGAGGACCGCGGGACCGTCTCAGGAGCCCCGTTCGGTGACGGTTCGGTGGTGATCGTCGGCTCGCTCTCCGGCGGCAAGTTGACGGCCACGTTCCGCCTGCTCTTCCCGGGCCGGGGCTCGGTGACCGGGACGGCCGACATGCCGTTCAAGATCAGCGGGAACCAGATCAGCTTCCGCGGCACCGCGCAGTTGACCGGCGGCACAGGCGCCTATCGCGGCATCACCAGCGGCACGCTGCGCGCGCGGGACACGAACACGCTGGATGGTCAGAACGGGCGGGTGTTCGTGAGCGGCCACGTCAGGTACTGAGGGGGAGCGATGAGGCGGATTCGGTTGATCGCGGGGATCGCGCTTGCGGTCGTGTTGGGGACGCTGGCGCTCGGAGCGGTTGGCGCGCACGCCGCGAAGGGACGCAACGTGGTCGTGGTCATGACCGACGACCAGGATTTCCGCTCGATGTGGACGATGCCCAAGACGCGCAGCCTGATCGCGCGTCGCGGGACCGTCTTCGGGACCTCGCTCGTGAGCTACCCGCTGTGCTGCCCGTCGCGAGCGACGTACTACACCGGCCAGTACCCCCACAACCACGGTGTGATCTGGAACAACTTCCCCGAGGGCGGCTTCTACAAGTTCAAGCAGGACGAGACGCTGCCGGTGTGGCTGAGCCGCGCGGGCTACCGCACGATCCACATCGGCAAGTACCTCAACGAGACCGACGAGCGCGACCCGCGCAACGAGGTGCCCAAGGGGTGGACCGACTACTACGGCGGAGTCGATCCGACCACCTACGACTACTACGGCATGACGATCAACCACAACGGCAAGCTGAAGACCTATCCGCGCCGGGCGAAGTACTACTCGACCGACCTGTACAGCTCGCTCGCGGTGCGGGCTCTGAAGGCGGCGAAGCGGTCGGGCAAGCCGTTCTACATGAGCCTCGCCCCGAACGCTCCGCACACCGTCGCGGTGGCGTCGGGGGCCGAGCAGGAGGGTACGCCCGCGCTGCCGCCGCCCCGCTACAAGAATGTCTTCGCCAAGACTCCGTTGCCGGCGTGGCCGAACTTCGATGAGGCCGACATGTCGGACAAGACGAACTTCCTCCAGGGCGTCTTCCCACCGCTTACCGGCCGCGAGATCTCACAGCTCACCGACCAGTACCGCGGGCGCATGGGCTCGCTGCTGGGCGTGGACGACCTCGTGGAGCGGGTCGTCAACACGCTCAAGCGCCTGGGCGTGTACGACAACACCGACGTCATCTTCACCTCGGACAACGGCTGGATCCTCGGCGAGCACCGCCTCAAAGACCCCACCAGCGAGCAGGGCCTGACCACCGGAGTCAAGTTCTTCCCCTTCGAAGGCTCCTCGCGCGTGCCCCTGATGGCCGCGGGCCCGGACTTCCCCGCGCGAAGGAAGGTCCGCGGCCCGGTCGTAAACGCCGACCTTTCGCCCACGATCCTCGACATCACCGGCGCGCAGCCGAAGCTGCCCCAGGACGGCATCTCGCTGCTGCCGGTCGCACGCAACCCCTCACGAGTAGACGACCGCGGCGTCCTGTTGGAGACCTTCAAGAACCCCCGTGGGGCGCCGGCGTACACGGCGATCCGAACCAAGCGCTACCGCTACGAGGAGTGGGCGACCGGCGAGCAGGGCCTCTACGATCTGGCACTCGATCCCTGGGAGCTCCAGAGCGTGCACAACGACCCGCGCTATGCGCGGATCAAGGGCATCCTCGCGGGCGCGCTGGCGAAGCTGCGGAATTGCAAGGGGACGGGGTGCCGGGTGAACGTGGGCTCGCTGCCCGAGCCGGGCCGCTGAGCCCGTTCGTCCGCGGCCTGGCCGCGGGCTTCGTCGGCACGGTCGCGATCACGGTCTCGCAGCGGATCGAGATGCGGCTCACCGGTCGTGGCGCGAGCGATCTGCCGGCCATGGTGGCCGAGCGCGCGCTCGGGATCTCTCCGCGCGGACGAGCGCGCTCGGTCGTCGCGTTCGCGACGCACTGGTGGAACAACACGACGACCGGGTTGGGGCGCGCTGCGGTGGGCTTGGCGGGTCTGCGCGGCGCGCGCGCGGCCGGCGCGACCTTCCTGCTGTATATGACCGGGAGCACTTTGATGTTCATGCGCCTCGATCTCGTCCCGCCGCCCTGGCGCCGTCTCCCGACGGAGCTTGCGATCGACGTGATCCACGCGGGCGTCTATTCCATCGCCACGAGCACCGCTTACGAGCTGCTCGAGGACCACGCAGGCCGAGGTGGAGGGAGCGAGCAATGAAAGCAGCGGTGATCTACGAGAACGGCCCGCCGGAGGTGCTCCGGTACGAGGACGTGCCGGACCCCGAGTGTCCCGCAGGCTTCGTGCTGCTGGACGTCGCGGCCATCAGCATCGAGGGAGGCGATCTCCTCGCCCGCGCGAGCTCGCCTCCGCCCGCGGTCCCGCACATCGTCGGCTACCTCTGCGCCGGCACGGTGATCGAGGCCGGCGAGGGAGTCGACGCCCCCGCTGTCGGCGACATGGTCGTGGGCCTGAACGCCGACGGCTCGCACGCGGAGAAGCGCGCCGTCCCGGCCATCATGACCTGGCCGGTTCCCGACGGCCTCGACCCTGCAGCCGCCGCGTGCGTTCCGGTTGCGTTCGGCACGGCGCAGGAGTGCCTGTTCACGGCCGCGGAGCTCGCGGAGGATCACACGGCGCTCATCCACGCGGGGGCGGGCGGCGTGGGGATGGCGGCCATCCAGCTCGCGAAGCAGGCGGGCGCGACGGTGATCTCGACCGCGTCGAGTGACGAGAAGCTCGAGCGCCTGAAGCAGCTCGGGCTCGACCACGGGATCAACTACGCGCGCGAGAGCTTCGTCGACCGGGTGCGCGCGCTCACCGACGGCCGCGGCGTCGACGTGGCGCTGGATTCGGTCGGCGGCAAGAACCTGGTCGACAGCATCGAGGCGCTCGCGTACCGCGGAACGCTCGTCAGCGTCGGAGTGGCAGGCCGAGCGGGCTCGGAGGTCGAGGCCCAGTCACTGTGGACGAAGAACAACGCGCTGCGCGGCGTCTACCTGGGCGGCGCGCTGATCGCGGAGTACCCGCGCGTGCATCAGATGATCGGGGACCTGATCGAGCGCGTCGGGACGCGGCGAGCTGCACGTGGAGATCGACCGCCGGTTCCCGCTCTCCGAAGCGGCCGCGGCGCACGCGTACCTGGAGGAACGGAAGGCGTTCGGGCGCGTGGTGCTCGTGCCGTAACGCTCAGGCCGTTCGCCGGTGCAGGGTCAGCGCGCCCAGGCCGAGCGAGAGCAGCGCGGCGCCGAGCACGATCGCGGTGTCCACCCCCACCTGCCACCCCAGGGCGGCCGGATCGGTCGCCCGCTGGAGCGCGTCGTAGGCGTAGGTGAGCGGCAGCGCCCAGGACGCGGCCTCGAGCGCGCGCGCCATGTCCTCCCGGGCCGCGAACAGCCCGCACAGCAGAAGCTGAGGGAGGATGAACGCGGGCATGAACTGCACAGCCTGGAACTCGGTCTGCGCGAACGCGCTGACAAACAGTCCGAGGGCCATGCCGAGCAGCGCGTTGGCCACCGCCAGCGCGCCGATCAGGAGCGCGCCGTGCGGGGAGTCCAGGCCGAGGGCGATAAAGCCCACCAGGCAGACGACCACGGCCTGCAGCGCAGCCAGCGCGCCGAAGGCGATGCCGTAGCCCAGGAGCAGGTCGAGCTTGGCCAGCGGCAGGGTCATCAGCCGCTCGAGCGTCCCGGTGGTGCGCTCGCGCAGCATGGTGATCGAGGTGACGAGGAACATCAGGATGAACGGGAACAGCCCGCACAGCGGCGCGCCGATGTGCTGGAAGGTCTCCTGCCGCGTGTCGAGGACGTAGCGCATGAGCACCAACAGCAGCGAGGGAACGACGAGCAACAGGGCGATCGTGCGCGGGTCGCGGCGGATCTGCCACAGCACGCGCTCGGCGGTGGCCAGGGTCACGCGCGCGCTCATGCGGCCGCCGCCTCGCGGATGACTGCCAGGAACGCGCGCCCGAGGTCCTCTTCCCCAGTCCGCTCGCGCAGCTCGGCGGGCGTGGTCTGCTCGAGCAGCGCGCCTTCGCGCATGAGCAGCAGCGCATCGCACTCGGCGGCCTCGTCCATGACGTGACTGGAGACGAGCAGCGTCGTGCCGCCGGCAGCGAGGCCATGAAACATCTTCCACAGCTCGGCCCTCAGCACGGGGTCGAGCCCGACGGTCGGTTCATCGAGGATCAGCAGCTCGGGCCGATGCAGTAACGCGGTGGCCAGCGACACACGGGCGCGCTGACCGCCCGACAGCGAACCGACGACCTGCTGCTCGCGCCCGCCCAGCCCCACCGTCGCGAGCACCTCGCCGACGCGATCGCGACCGACGTCGACGATCCGCGCGAAGTACCGCAGGTTCTCCTCGATGCTCAGATCGGAGTAGACCGACGGCGCCTGCGTGACGTACCCCACGCGGCTTCGCAGCGCGGCCGCGCCCGCGGCGATTCCCAGCACCGTCACGTCGCCGCCGGCGACGATCTGCACGCCGACGATCGTGCGCATCAGCGTCGTCTTCCCACAGCCGCTCGGGCCGAGCAAGCCGGTCACCGAGCCTTCGGCGACGCCGAGTGAGACGTCACGGAGCACGGGATGCCCTCCACGGACGACGCTCAGGCGCTCGATTTGGACGGCGAGTGGGGTCACGGTCCGATCCTCTCAGTCGACCCCAGCTTGGGGTGCAGCCGATGGCCGACGGTCCCAATTACAGCGTCGAAGTCGTCCCCGGCGACGGGAGGACAACGGTCGCGGTGTCCGGTGAGCTCGATCTCGCAACGGCTGGCGACTTCGAGGCGACCCTGCGTGAGCAGCTCTCGCGAGGGCCTGTGCTCCTGGACCTCTCAGGGCTGTCGTTCATGGACTCGTCGGGCGTCCATGCTGGTACGAAGCCTCTGGCTCGCCGAGGGCGAAACCGCCGGACTCGTCGTGGGCGACATCGTCGGCCGGGGAATCGAGGCCGCCGCGGTCATGGGCCAGCTCCGGAGCGCGGTTCGCGCGCTCGCTTCGACCGGGCTGTCGCCAGCAGCCTCCTCGCTGCGCTGGACCGATACGCGCGGCGCCATGACGTCGGGGCGACGACCACGCTCGCCTACGCGGAGCTCGGCTTGGCCACGGGCGAAGTCCGCTACACGTGCGCGGGCCATCCGCCGCCGGTCCTCGTCCAGCCGGGGGAGCGACCGTGCATGTTGTGGGACGGCCGGTCGCTCCCGCTCGACGCCGCGGTGACGGAAGAGCGGCGTCCCGAGGACTCCTGCGGCCTCATGTCGGGCGGCACGTTTGATCCTCTACACGGACGGTCTCGTCGAGAGCAGATCGCAATCGCTCGACGTCGGGTTCGAGCGGCTCCTCGACCAGCTTGACCGCCACCGCGAGCGCGACCCGGCGTCGCTTCTAAGCACCGTGGTGCGCAACCTCGAGGAGCGCGAGCACGCCGACGACATCGGCGTGCTGAGCGTTCGTCGCTGACGGGGGCCTCGGTCAGGCCGAAACGAACGCGACCGACGGATACATCTCCGGCGGATCGGTTATGCCGACCTCCTGGAGGATCGGCGCGAGAGTCTCGCCGAACTGGTTGCACGCCTCCTCCGACTCCCAGACATCGACCACACGGAAACCCTGCGGCCCCTGCCCCGCCGCATGCACCAGAAGACCCTCGACGGGCCAGTCCGAAGGCGAGTCCATCTGGCTCTTGCCACCCGTCAACCGGCGGACCGTCTCCTCATACCTCTCCTGGGTGACACTCGGACCGTGATGAACCAATACGACAGACACGCTGCCCCCTCCCGTAGCCCGCAAGAGAAGCGAGCATATACGTCGCTCCGACTTTCGGTGAGCGACATCGCCGCGCTCGACGCCGCGCGTGGCCGGCCTTAGGGTGCGCACGCGATGCGCCTCGACCAGACCAGCGACCTGTGGTGGAAGAACGCGGTCATCTACTGCCTGGACATCGAGACCTACCTGGACTCGAACGGCGACGGCGTCGGCGACATCAAGGGGCTCATCAGCCGCATCGACTACATCGCGGGACTCGGGGTGACGTGCCTGTGGCTGCTGCCCTTCTACCCGACGCCCAACCGCGACGACGGCTATGACATCAGCGACTTCTACGGCGTCGATCCGCGGCTCGGGGACCTGGGCGACTTCGTCGAGCTCGTGCGCACCGCCGGCGACCGCGGGCTGCGGATCGTTGCCGACCTGGTCGTCAACCACACATCGGACCAGCACCCGTGGTTCCAGGAGGCCCGGGCCGACCCCGACTCGCCGCTGCGCGACTTCTACGTGTGGCGCGACAAGCCCTCGGATGAGCCGAAGGGCCTCGCGTTCCCCGACAAGGAGAAGAGCAACTGGACCCGCGACCGCAAGGCGGGCCAGTACTACTTGCACCGCTTCTACCGCTTCCAGCCCGACCTCAACGTCGCCAACCCGGCGGTCCGCGACGAGGTCGCGAAGATCGCCGGCTTCTGGCTCGCGCTCGGGGTCTCGGGCTTTCGCATGGACGCAGTGCCGTTCCTGCTCGAGACCTCCGGGCTAACGGAGCAGATGGACGAGAAGCCGCAGGATTGGCTCCGCCACCTGCGCGCGTTCACCGAGCGCCGCCGCGGCGACACGCTGCTGCTCGGCGAGGTCAACGCCGAGCTCAAGGACCTCAGCAAGTACTTCGGCGGCGAGCACGCCGACGAGCTACACATGCAGTTCGCCTTCCTGCTCAACCAGGCGCTGTGGCTGAGCCTCGCGCGCGGCCAGGCCGAGCCGCTCGAGAACGTGATCCGCTCGCTGCCCGTCGTGCCGCCCGACAACGCCTGGGCCACCTTCCTGCGCAACCACGACGAGTTGACCCTCGACAAGCTCACCGCGCCCCAGCGCGAGGAGGTCTTCGCCGCGTTCGGCCCGGACGAGGACATGCAGCTCTACGGCCACGGGCTGCGGCGGCGGGTGGCGCCGATGCTCGGCGGCGACCGCGACCGGATGCGGATGGCGTGGAGCCTGATGCTCAGCCTCGCCGGGACGCCGGTGATCTTCTACGGCGACGAGATCGGGATGGGGGAGAACCTCGCGATCGAGGACCGCTACGCGGTCCGCGTGCCGATGCAGTGGTCGGGCGAGAAGAACGGCGGCTTCTCGACGGCTTCTTCCGACGCCCTCGTGCGCCCTCTGACGGGTGGGGCGTTCGGCCCCGAGCACGTCAACGTCGCCGCCCAGCGGCGCGACCCCGACGCCCAGCTCAACTGGATTGAGCGCTTGATCCGCCGTCGCAAGGAGACCCCCGAGTTCGGCTGGGGCACGAGCACGCTGATCGAGACGGGCGACCCGGCACTGTTCGCCCATCGCTGCGAGTGGCAGGACAGCACGGTCGTCGCCGTGCACAACCTGGGCCGCAAGCGCGCGAAGGCGGTGCTGGAGCTTGGCCCTGACGCGCTCGCGGTGGACGATCTGCTCGAGCAGCGCGAGCACAGGCTTGGCAAGGAGGGAAAGCTCAACGTCGATCTCGGCGCCTACGGCTATCTGTGGCTGCGCGTGCGCCGAGAGGGCGAGCGCGCGCTCGGCTAGACCGCGAGCACGACTCCCTCGTCGCCGCGCAGCGGGCCGCGGAATGGCCCGGGGCCGCGGTCGAGGCCGGTGGAGAGAACGACGCGGGCGCCGTTCGGAGAGTCGACCTCGACCGGCTGCGCGCTGAAGTTCGCGAGGATCAGGAAGCGCTCGCCGCGGGTGTAGGCGAGCACGTCGGGGTGACCCGCGTCGACGAGGCGCTGGCCACCGCCGTGCAGGTCCGGCTCGGCCCGCCGCAGGGCGAGCAGCGCGCGGTAGAGACTGAGCACCGAGTGCGGGTCCTTGTCCTGGGTTGCGGCGTTCACGCGGTCTGCCTGCGGCGTGATCGGCAGCCACGGCGTGCCTGTGGTGAAGCCGGCATTGGGTCCGGGCGCCCAGGGCAGTGGCGCGCGCTGAGGGTCGCGACCGTCGACGTCGACGACGGCCTCCGGAGGGATCGCAACGTCCTCGAGACCGAGCTCCTCGCCCTGGAAGAGGAACGGCGTGCCCCGCAGGGTGATGAGGATCAGAGCCGCCACGCGCGCGCGTTCCCCGCCGTACCGCGTCGCCACCCGCGAGTGGTCGTGGTTGTTCAAGCACCATGCCGGCCACGCGCCGGGCGCGAGCAGCGCCTCGAATTCCTCGATCGTCGCCCTGAAGCCTGCGGCCGACCAGGGCTGCTCGAGGAAGTGGAAGTTGTGGACCAGGTGCAGCTCATCGCCCGAGTTGATGTAGGGGACGAGGTCGGCCTGCGTCGGCAGGTAGAGCTCGCCGACGGCCATCCTGTCGGGGCCGAAGTGCTCGAGCACCGCGCGGATGCGACGCAGCCGCGGGTGGATCGTCGGCCAGTCCTGGTCATGCCGCCGGCCCGGCTCGTTCTCCCCCAGCTCGGGGTCTTTGCCGATCCGGTAGACAACATCGACCCTGAAGCCGTCGACCCCGCGCGCGAGCCAGAAGCGCAGGACGTCGTGCATGGCCGCCTCGACCTCGGGCTCGTCCCAGTTGAGATCGGGTTGCTGGGGGAGGAAGGAGTGAAGCCACCACTGCTCGCGCGCAGGGTCGAACGACCACGCCGGCCCGCCACGGCGGAACTGCGCCTGCCAGCCGTTGGGGCGGTCGCGCCATACGTACCAGTGGCGCTTGGCCGGATCCGTGAACCAGGGATGCTGGTCGGACGTGTGGTTGGGGACCCAGTCGACGATCACGCGCAGGCCGCGTGCGTGGGCGGCCTCGGTCAGGGCGTCGAAGTCCGCGAGCGTGCCGAAGCGTGGGTCCACGTCGCAGTAGTCGGAGACGTCGTAGCCGAAGTCGGCCATCGGCGACGGGTAGAAGGGCGAGAGCCACAGGGCCTCGACGCCGAGGTCGACTAGGTGGTCGAGCTTGCTCAGAACTCCGCGCAGGTCCCCGACACCGTCGCCGTCCGTGTCAGCGAAGGAGCGCGGATAGATCTGGTAGATGGCGCCGCGCTGCCACCAGGCGAGCTCGGTCACCGCCGCCGAAGCGCCGCGGCGACCGCTCCCGCGCCCAACGCGCCGGCCGCCGACCCGAGCAACGCCCGCCGATGCTTGCTCGCCCGCCACTGCCACGAGACGTCGTTCGCCTCGTCCCCGTAGGGCCCGTTAGAGCCACGATCCTCGGGCACGGGCTCGAAGAGGTAATCGCGACGATTCGGCGGAAGCGGACTGTCGCTCTCCTGCCCCTTCACGTTCGTCCGCGCGAGGTACCAGTCGGCGACACTCGGAGCGACCTTGTTGCCGAGGATCGTCGCGACGGTCGAGCCGCCGACCCAGCTCTCGCGTCGCCGGTGAGTCGCGGCCCAGACGATCGCCTCGGCGCAAATCTCGGGCTGGTAGACCGGGGCGACCGGCCGCGGCACATTTGCGAGCCCGCGCACGCGAACCCACGTGAACTGCGGCGTGTTCAGTCCGGGCAGGTGGACCATCGTGACGCGCACGTTGGAGCCGTCGTTCATCAGCTCGCAGCGCAGCGAGTCGGTGAAGCCGCGCAGGGCGTGCTTGGCGCCGCAGTAGGCCGACTGGAGCGGGATGGCGCGGTACGGGAGGGCGGCCCCGACGTTGACGATCACCCCGCGATCCCGGGCTCGCATCCGCTTCAACGCGGCCATCGTCCCGTGCACCGCGCCGAGGTAGGTCACCTCCGTCGCACGCCGAAACTCCTCGGGCTCGACATCCCAGACCCGCGCGAAGATCGAAGCCATCGCGTCGTTGACCCAGACGTCGATCGGGCCCAGCTCGGCCTCCACCCGCTCCGCGGCAGCCTCGACCTGAGCGGCGTCGGCGACGTCGGTGGGGAGGGCGAACCCTCGCCCGCCTTCCGCCTCGATCTCCTGCACCGCCGCGTCCAGCCCGGGATTCGCGCGCGAGAGGACGGCGACCTTCGCCCCGCGGGCACCGAACAGCCGCGCGGTCGCCCGCCCGACACCGGCCGACGCGCCGGTGACCACGACGACCTTGCCGGCGACATCCACGAGCGTCGCGTACCCGCGCCGCGGCGAGGCCGAAACGCGGCGCGACGCCCGCTAGCCGTTGCGTCCCGCGGCCACGAGGACCAGGGCGGCGAGCCGCACGGACCCGTCGTCCGCGGCCTGTTCCCCGATCGCCTCCGTGATCGCGTCCCACGTGGCGTCCTGGACGTCGGGCGGGTGCGGCGCGAGCATCGCGCTGATCGGCGGGGCGATCTCCTTGATGAACGTCGTGAAGTCCTCGGCCGAGTCCCACTGGAAGGTGACCTCTTCCTCATGGACCTCGACGTCCGAGAAGCCGCCGCCCTCGAGCAGGCCGCCGAGCGCTTCGGGCGTCGGACGCGACAGCGGACCGGGCGTTCCCGGCGGCGGCGGTGGGACGTCCAGGCGCTGCATCGCCGTCCGCATGGGGATCGCCAGGAACGGCACCCGCTCGGGCGGCCCCCAGGAGCTGATCGCCATCCGCGCGCCGGGCTTGAGGAAGCCGCGGACACGAGCCGCGGCCCCCTCGCCATCGGGCTCGAAGATGATCCCCCAGCGCGAGAGCGCCGCGTCGAAGCTCCCCGCCGGGAACTGCAGCGACGCCGCGTCGGACTCGACGAACTCGATGTTCTCAAGGCCGGCCGCGCTCGCCCGCTCACGACCGAACGCGAGCATCTGGGTGGAGATGTCGGTAGCCACGACCCCGCCCTCGGGCCCCGCCTTGCGAGCCGCGGTGAGCGACGGCTCGCCGTAGCCCGCAGCGACATCCAGCACACGGCTGCCCGGCTCCACGCCCGCGAGCTCGACCAGCCGCTCGCTGATCCCGCTCGCCCCGCCGTCGATCAGCTCCGACCACTTGCGCCATCCGCTCGCGGCGCTGTTCCACTGCGTCCGCTGCCCGTCCCGGAACTCACCGGCGTCGACTGACTTTGCTTCCACGGTTCCCCCTTCAGTTGCCCCTGGGTAGGGCGAACCTAGGGCGTTCTTGCTCGCGTGTAAAGCGCCTGACGGGCTCAGTCGCGACGGCGCACGTGCGGCTACGCAGCGCCAGGTCGGCCGCCGCCCACACCAGTTCGGGCGCATGCGCGGCAAGCTGCGTCCGTCACGCTGTGCGTACACCGACCCCGGACAGGCCCGCCGCAGAGACGACAGGCCCTGCGGTCTAGCGCGTGGCCGGCTCGACCACGTGCTTCTGCTCCAGGTCCGTCTTGGCGGGGCCCTTGATCACGCGTCCCTCGTACTCGAAGCGGGACCCGTGGCAGGGGCAGTCCCAGGTCTTCTCGGATCCGTTCCACTCGACGATGCATCTGAGGTGGGTGCACACTGCGGAGACGGCGTGCAGCTCTCCGTCCGCGTCCCTGTAGGCGGCGACCTTGTCGCCGTCCACCTCGACGACCCTGCCCTCGCCCGGACCAGGCAGCTCCGTGCCCCGCCGTGCGAACCGGCCCTTGACGAACTGCATCGGCGCGCCGGCGTACTGGGCGATCGTCCGCAAGATCGACGGACCCGGTACCTCGCGCGCGGACTCGAGCGCGTCGAGGTCTGAGTCCGGGTCCTCGAGCACGGCGCGCTTGCCGGTTAGGTCGACGCCCTCCGTGAGCAGGCGCCGGGCGGCCCCGAGGTCGTCCGACCGGCCGACCGTGAGCGCCGCCGCCAGGCGGGCGTCCTTGACGTACCAGGCGG
Organism: uncultured Actinomycetes bacterium; assembly: GCA_963797015.1. GTDB lineage: Bacteria > Actinomycetota > Thermoleophilia > Solirubrobacterales > Solirubrobacteraceae > JBBPZA01. Next base: position 537,764 of record CAWCNV010000003.1, read on the forward strand.
TGAACTCGCCGTCGTCGCGGCTGCCCCTCCACCAGATCTCGTCCCACTGCAGCGCCGGACCGACGTACTCCATGCTCGACCAGTCGGCGAGGTCGGACCAGAAGTAGGGGACGACGTCGTGTGGTTGACGCTTGCCGAGCATGTTGAGCGCGGCGGTCTTGCCCTGGTTGAAGGCCACGTCCCAGTGCTCGATCCGTAGCCGCCGCCCGTGGATGACGCTGTCGTACTCGGCGATGTCGCCGGCGGCGAAGATTCCGGGGGCGCTCGTCTCGAGGTAGCGGTCGGTCAGGACGCCGCTGTTCGTCTCGATCCCCGCCTTCTGCGCCAGGTGGATGTCCGGATGGACGCCGGCGCCGATCACCACGAAGTCGCAGTCGATCGCGAGCCCGGACTTCGTCACCACCCGGTTCACGCGGCCACTGGAGCCCTCGAAGCGCTCGAGCTCCTGGGAGCCGTGCACGGCGACGCCGTGGTCGGTCAACACGTGCTGGAAGAAGCCGCCGACGTCGGGGCCGAAGAAACGCTCGAGGGTGACCGACTCGAGCATGATCAGCTCGCACTGCTTGCCGAGCGCCGTGAATGACGCCGCCAGCTCGGTGGCGATGAAGCTGCCGCCGATGATCGCGACGCGCTCGGCCTGCTCGAGCTCGGCGCGCAGCGCGTCGCAGTTGTGGAGCGTGCGGAGGTAATGGATCCCGTCCAGCTCGGCGCCGTCGGCGTGCAGGATGCGGACGTCCGAACCGGTCGCGAGCAGCGCCTTCTCGAACTTCACCTCCTGCCCGTCCGACAGGGTGGCGAGCCGCTCGTTCGGGTCGAGCCGCGTGACGGTCGTGCGCGTCAGCGCCTCGACGCGCTGCTCCTCGTACCAACTCGCCGGCCGAAACAGGACGTCGTCCTTCGACTCCTCGCCGCGCACGTACTGCTTGGAGAGGGGCGGGCGGTCGTAGGGGAGCTGGGGCTCACGCCCGACCAGCAGGATGTCCCCGTCGGCCCCCTGCTCGCGCAGGTGTCGCGCGCAGTTGCCCGCGGCGATACCGCCGCCGACTAGCAGGTACGAAACAGATCGATCAGCCATCGCCAGCCTCCCCAGTCAGGACCGCTCACCCACGACCCATTGTCCGACGTGTAGAGCTGTCCAAATTCTCCGAGTCGCTCCGCCCTCCCGAGGCCGCTCGCGGCTGCTGGGACGAAGCCCGCAGCCGCACATCGTCGAGCATACGCCGCACCCGGCGAGCAGAGGCGTTTCGTTGGGCGGTGTGGTCGTCGGGCTGGCGTGTACGGCCGGCCAGCTCGGGCCGTCGCGTTTCCTGGCCTACACCGCGGGCATGTTCTTGCTATCGCGTCAATCCAGAGGACCGGCACGACCGTGCCCCCACGCTCCGCCACCGACCGTCCGCGTTCCGCCGCCGCGTCTGCGTCCGAGGGCGGTAGGGCGGCCCATGCCGCTGACGCGTCCGCCGCGCCGGCGGGCGGTCTTCAGGGCTTCATCGCCCGGCGGGTCGCGGATGCCACCGAGAACGCGTTGTCGGGGCCCGACGAGCGGTTGATGGCGCTTCAGGAGCCGGTGTGGAAGTTCCTGGCCGATCGTTACTTCCGCGTCGAGGTGGACGGTTGGGAGCGGCTCCCCGATGAGCCCAGCTTGCTGGTCGGCGTCCATTCGGGAGGGTCGCTGACCATGGACGCGTGGACCTTCGTTCACGCGTGGTGGCGGCGCTTCGGTCGCGAGCGGATCCTGCACGGAACGGCGCACGACGTCCTCATGGCCGCCCCGGGCCTCGGCGACTACTTTCGCCTCAACGCGGTCCTGCCGGCCTCCCGCCGCGGCGTGACGGCGGCGCTGGGCGCGGGCGACGACGTCATCGTCTGGCCGGGCGGCGAGGAGGATGCGATGCGTGCGTGGCGCAAGCGGGACACCGCGGTGCTCGCCGGTCGCAAGGGTTTCGTGCGCCAGGCGATCCGCTCCGGCGTCCCGATCGTCCCGGTGGCGACGATCGGAGGGCACGACACGGTGTTCGTCCTCTCCGAGGGACGCTGGCTGGCCGACGGCCTGGACCGACTGATCGGCCTCAAGAGGCGACTGCGCGGTGCGACGCTGCCGATCGCGCTCGGGGTCCCATTCGGTATCGCGCCCGAGATCCTTCCCACCCACATTCCTCTACCGGCGAAGATCCGCACCGAGCTGCTCGAGCCGATCCGCGTCGACACAGATCCGGCGCGGACGGACGACCGCCACTACGTCGACCGGATCTACCTCGAAGTCGAAACCGCGATCCAGGCCGGGATGAACCGTCTCGCCAAGCGCCGGAGGTTGCCCGTCTTCGGGTGACTGAGGTAGCCGGCATGAAAGATGACGCTCAGGGGGACCGCACGAGTCTTCGGAAGACGATGTGCCGGCGACCATCGTTGCCGTCCTCCAGGGCGGCCCCTTGGAAGGCCAGCGCGTCGGGGCAGACGTCGTCGAAGCCCGGCCACCCAAGACGATCGATGTACGCGCCGAGGACGGAAGCATGTGCCGGTACTGCCTCGCCGAGTGGGTCCAGACCGGTCCGTCCGCCGTGTACACCTTCTTGTACCGCGTTTAGCGGGGTCCGCCGGAGGTAGCCCGCCGCGAGCTTGTATCGCTGCGCGACCCGTGCGTCGATCTGCCAGACGAATCGGGGTGGACGCCGCCGAGCCGCCGTGCGGCACGGCGTCACTCCCGGATGACCTGGTAGAGCGCCGGGTGGGTGACGAAGGGCATCGCCGCGGTCGTCTCCTGGAACTCGGGCTGCTCGACGGCCTTCGCGAACGCCAGCGGGCTCGACCAGCGTGCAACGTTGACGAAGCGGAAATCCGCTGCCCCGAGGCTGCGGTGCAGCCGGGTTCCGAGGTATCCGCGCTGCGCGGCAAGTCGCTCACGCGCCTGGTTCCAGCCGGCCAGAAAGCGCTCGTCGTCCTGGGCTGGCACCTCGAAGGCGTTGATGAGGATGACGCCCCCGGCGCTGTCGGGCGTGCCATCCTCGTGAACCGCCTCGTAGAGGCCGGGGTGCGCCTTGAAGGGCATTTGGCTCCTCGGGAAGGCCGGATCCGCAATCGCCTCGCGCCACGCTTCGGCCGACTCCACGCGGCCAACGTTGACGAACCGCAGGTCGGCATCCTCTCGGAGCGCGCGGTGTAGCGCCGTGGCGCTGAGCGCGCCCTTGGCCGCCAGGAAGTCCCGCGCGCGCTCCCAGCCTGCGATGAACGGCTCATCCGCTTCCGCGGGCACCTCGAATGCGTTGATGAGAACCACCGTGCTCGTCGTGGAGCTGCTCACTGGGTTCGCGCCAGCACCGTAGTCTCCGAGCGCGGATGAAGTCGTGCGATATGCGGCCACCTCGAATACCAGATTTGATATATAGGCCCCGTGACCACCGCTGGCGAGGTTCTCCGTGCGGCCCGCTCGAAGCGAGGTGTTGACCAGCGCACGCTCGCGGCGCGCGCGGGGACGAGCCAGGCGCAGATCAGCAGGATCGAGCGAGGACAGATCTCCCCTTCGGTCGAGACGCTGAGCCGGCTGCTCGCGGCGCTGGGCGAGCGACTCGAGCTGCGGGCACGACCGCTCGCACCGAACCAGCCGCCCGGCGAGCTGCGCGCCGACTTCGAGCGCCTCAGCCGCCCCGAGCGCTTGGCCCAGGCCTCGCGGTTGAGCCGCACGTTGACAGGCATCGAGGGGGGCCGGCGGTGCCGATGACGGGCACCGACGACTCTCCAGCGAACCAGCAACTCAAGCCCGAAGAGCTACTTTCCGCGTTGAGGGAGCACGGCGTGGAGTTCGTCGTCATTGGCGGCTTCTCGCTCGCCGCGCACGGCGTCGTCCGCGCCACCAAGGACATCGACATCGTCCCGGACCCGGGCAAGGCGAACCTGGAGCGGCTAGCCGACGCCCTCGAAGCCCTCGACGCGCAATTAGACCTCGGCGACATTGATTCGTCGGAGCTTGGGATCGAGCTCGACGTCGAGGGCCTGTCGCACGGTGGCAACTGGGTCTTTCACACCCGCTTCGGCCGACTCGACGTGATGCAGGAGGTCCCGGGCGTACGTGGCTATGGTCAGCTCCGCGCCAGCGCCGTGGAGTCGGAGTGGCCGGGCGTGCCCGCCCCGGTGCTCTTCGCCGGCTACGAGTCGCTGATCGCCATGAAGGCGGCTGCTGGCCGGGACCAGGACCTCATCGACATCGCCGCGCTCGACGCCGCTCGCGGCAGCAGTTGAGCGGAGGTCGACGCTCGGTCCGGCTCTCGACGCGAGACACTCAAGGATTGGCCACGGCGGGCGGTCCGGTCGCCGTGCCTGCCCTCATGGCCAGCGCGACGCTGGCCCACACGATCACGAGGCCGGTGGCCAGGAAGGCGAAGAACCCGAGCGGCGTCAGGCCGGCGATGCCGATCACCAGTGCCAGCCACCCGAGTGGTTTCGGTAGGGCTCCGTGGCGCACGATCGCCAGCCCGAGCGCCAGATTGAACACGGCCGTCCCCACCGCGAGAGGGAAGAACAGGTCGCTGTTCAGTGCATTCAGTGCCATGATCGCTGAGGGCGGCAGGTCGTTCGCCGCGTCCCCGAGCGTGAATCCGATTCCCGCGAAGATCGACGCCCCGACCGCGATCATGACGCCGCCGAGAAGCGCGATCGTCGAGAGCCCGCCCTCATCACCCGGCGCGGCTCGCAGCGCGCGGCGCAGGCTCCCGAGGAAGAAGATCAGCGCAACGCACCCGAGGGCGAGCGCGGCGGATCCGATCATCTGCGCGTTGTCGTGGTCGAGGTAGAAGTCGACGACCTTCCTCGTCGAATCGGTGGCGTCGGGTGTCTCGCCGCCAACGACAAAGGCGACGATGGCGAGGACTACGAAGAGGATCCCTGTCAGGGGGCCGATCGCCTTCGCGCTCATGTGACTCCTTCGATGGGTGAGCCGTTTTCGCTCAGCACTCTCTCATACGGTGCGGCGGTCACCCACTGGTGAAGGACCGGCGACCGCGGGCCGCGGTCGCCGGTCCAGCATCGCGTCCCCACTTCGCGCCGAGCGGGGAAGCGTCGCACGACCTGCCCGGCCGAGCGGAAGGCCTTCAGGCCGGCGCGTGAATCGCTCGAGCGGCCGGCTGAGCCTTGCGTCCATCCTTCGGGTTCATTGACGCATAGGCGGCCACGAAGCCCTGTCGCCAGCTCGGGTAGCGCGGCTCCCAGCCCAGCTCGCGCTTGGCCTTCGCGTTCGAGGCGCCGCGCGACTCGGTTTCCATCATTACCAGCGCTTCGCCCGCGAGCAGCCGCGCGAGCCAGCGGGGGAAGTGGCGGGGCGGCTTGGCGCCGAGCACGTCCGCGAGCACCGGCAGCCACACGCGCACCGGCGCGGGCTCGTCGTCGACGATGTTGTAGATGCCGGCTCCGTCGCTTTCGAGCGCGAGCACGGCCGCTGCCGCGGCGTCGTCGAGGTGGATGAACGAGAAGACGCCGCCACCGTCGCCGACGATCGGGAACTGGCGCTTGCGCACTGGCTCGAGCAGCCCGTCGTTCGCAGCGCCGTAGAAGGAGCCGTAGCGAAGCGCGATTCCGCCGGCGTCCGTGACCGCCTCGTCGAGGTGGCGCATCGCGGCGACGGTCTCGCGCATCGCCGGCACCGGGGTGGGATCGAGCGGATCGCCCTCGGTCTTGACGGGCCCACCCACGCGCGCGTACTGCAAGGTGGCGTAGCTCTGGGCGACGAACCGCTCCACGCCCGCCTCGCGTGCGGCGGTCAGCAGCGCGTCGGTGCTCTCGGTCCGAAGCCGGTTGGTCTGCGCGAAGCTGCGGTCGAAGTGCTTGAAGTCCCGCAGATCGGCAAGAGCGGTCGCCTGATGGACGATCGCGTCGGGCGCGGCTCCGAGGACGGCCTTGCGCACAGCGCGTGCGTCGAGCAGATCGAGCGCGATCGGCTTCGCCCCGAGCGCCCGTACACGCTCGTCGTTGCCGGTCGACCTGAAGCTGCCGATGACCTCGTGACCTCGCTCGATCAACTGAGCAACGAGCCGGGTACCGATCGCACCGCTTGCTCCTGTCACCAAGACTCGCATCGTGTTCTCCTTTGCGTATCGGGTATCGCCTGTCACATCGCCCGGATTTCGCGGGTCTACTGCAATGACCCGACGCGACGGAGGAACGTGACCGATGGATGAGCGCGAATGGCTGGCCGAGAGCTTCGAGGAGCACCGAACCCATCTGCGAGCGGTGGCCTACCGGATGCTCGGCTCGCTCAGCGAGGCGGACGACGCCGTTCAGGAAGCCTGGCTACGACTCAGCCGCACTGACGCGAGCGCGGTCGAGAACCTCGGTGGGTGGCTGACGACCGTCGTCGCGCGCATCTCGTTGAACATGCTTCGCTCGCGCGACGTGCGGCGCGAGGCGCCGCTCGGCGTTCACCTGCCCGAGCCGATCGTCGACCGGGCCGACGGGACCGACCCAGAGCACGAGGCGCTGCTCGCCGACTCGGTTGGGCTCGCCCTGCTCGTCGTCCTCGAGACGCTGAGCCCCGCCGAGCGGCTCGCGTTCGTGCTGCACGACATCTTCGCCGTGCCCTTCGACGAGATCGCGCCGATCGTCGACCGCTCTCCCGAGGCGTCGCGCCAGCTGGCGAGCCGCGCACGCCGCCGCGTGCGGGCTGAGAAGACCATCCCCGACGCCGATCTGAACTCTCAGCGCGAGGTCGTCGAGGCCTTCCTCGCCGCTGCTCGCGAAGGGGACTTCGAGCGACTGGTCGCAGTGCTCGACCCGGATGTCGTGCTGAGGGCTGACTTCGGTCCGCCGGCAGGTCTGCGGGAAGTCCGCGGGGCGGAAGCAGTCGCCGGTCAGGCGGAGGCCTATTCGCGGGTCGGTCTACTCATGCGGCCGGCGCTCGTCAACGGCGCCGCGGGACTGGTCACGATGCGGGACGGACGGCCCTTCTCGGTCGGAGCGTTCACGGTAAGAGACGGAAGAATCGTCGAGATGGACTGGCTCGCCGACGCCGCGCGCCTGCGCGAGCTCGACCTGACGATCCTCGACGACTGACCGCAGGGCCGCGGTCAAAAAAGCGTCAGACCACGGATCTCGCATCCGGTTCGGGATCTGGACGAGCCGCCACGAGAGGCGCACCTCGGTAATAGACCCGCGTGCGTTGGTCCCTCGAGCCGGGCCGCTAGGGTCGAGCCCGCTAGATGCCTCCTCCCGTCCTCCTCGCCGTTGACGAAGACCAGGGCGCCCTCGAAGACGTCGAGACTCAGCTCGCCCAGCGCTACGCACACGACTACCGCGTCGTGGGCCTGAGGGATCCGGAGCGTGCGCTCCGGACGCTGGCGGAGCTGGCCCGCGCCGGCGAGGAGGTGGCGCTGGTGCTGGCGGGCAACTCGGCGTTTGCTGCGACCGGTTGTGAGCTGTTCGAGCGAGCGCGACAGCTCCATCCGCACGCCAAGCGCGGGCTGCTGGTTCGGGGTGGTGCCTGGGCGGACCCGCCGAGCGCCGAGGCGATCCTCGACTCGATGGCGCTCGGGCGAATCGACTACTACGTCCCCAGGCCGGCGGCCTCGCATGACGAGGTGTTCCACCAGGCCATCTCGAGCTTCTTGCTCGAGTGGGCCACGGAGCGGCGCATGGTTCCCCACACCGTCCACATCGTCGGTGAAACGTGGTCGGGCAGGGCTTACGAGCTGAGGCAGACCTTCGAGCGCTGCGCGGCGCCGCACACCTTCTGTCTGGCCGACTCCCACAGGGGGCGCGAGCTCCTCGCACGTGCAGGTCCCGAGGCGAAGCTCCCGCTGATGGTCTTTCCCAACGGGCGGGCCCTGAGCGACCCCTCTGACGCCGAAATCGCGGAGGCTGCCGGCACGCCGGTCGACTTTTCGGAGCACGCCTTCGACGTCGTCATCGTGGGCGCCGGCCCGGCGGGCCTCTCCGCGGCCGTCTACGGCGCCTCCGAGGGGCTGCGGACGCTGGTGGTGGACGAGGGCGGCATCGGTGGGCAGGCCAGATCGAGCTCTCAGATCCGCAATTACCTGGGCTTCCCGAGTGGGATCAGCGGGAGTCGGCTCGCTGAGCGAGCCTACGAGCAGGCGTCGGTCTTCGGGGCGACCTTCGTATTCATGCACAGGGCGACCGAGCTCAGCCGCTCGGGCGGCCGGCTCGACATCTCACTCTCGGACGGCCGGCGCGTCAGCGCCGCGGCGGTGATCCTCGCCACCGGCGCCAGCTACCGCCGCTTGGGCGTTCCCTCGCTCGAGGCCCTGAATGGCGCCGGCGTCTTCTACGGCGGTCCCGCCTCGGAGGCGCACGCGCTCGGCGGCAAGGACGCCTACATCGCGGGTGGCGCGAACTCGGCCGGCCAGGCCGCCTTGCATCTCGCGCGTCACGCGCGTTGCGTCACGCTCGTCGTGCGCGCTGGATCGCTCGAGGCCGGGATGTCGCACTACCTGGTGCGGGAGATCAAGGCGACGCCGAACGTGAAAGTACGCACGGGGACCGCGGTGGTCGGCGGGGGAGGGGAGGGGCGTCTGCAGGAGCTGGTGCTGCGCGAGAGCGCCACCGGCGACGAGAAGACGGTCGCCGCCGACGCGCTCTTCGTGCTGATCGGTGCTCACCCGCACACCGACTGGCTGCCTCGCGAGATAGCGACTGACCGACGGGGGTTCGTGTTCACGGGCGACGACGTCCCGGACGCCCACGGCTGGCCGCTCGACCGCGGGCCGTTCGCGCTCGAGACAAGCATGCCGCGGGTGCTTGCAGCCGGAGACGTGCGGCACGCCTCGGTCAAGCGCGTGGCCTCGGCGGTCGGGGAGGGCTCGATCGCAGTCCAGCAGGTCCACAACCTCCTCGCCGCTGACGAGCGGCTGCACTCCGGGCGGCCAATCGGCCACGGAGCGGCTCCGGCGGCGAACGCCGAGGCCCACTAGGCCCGGCGCCGAGGGACGCGGAAACGGTGGGCGGGAGCCGCAAGCGGTTGGTCATGATCCGGGCGGCCCGCCGAGGGCGAGCGTGTCGACCAGCAGGAACATGGCGACGACGCCGACGATGAGCGCGAAGCCGCGCCCGAGGTGATCCTGCGGTAGCCGGCTGCCGACCATGGTGCCCAGCAGCGCGCCGGCCGCCATGGAGCCGGCCAGCAGGGCGGTGACGGCCAGGTCGAGCCTCGCGCCCTCGAGGAGATGGCTCACTAGGGCGGCCGCGCCGGTGATGGTGATAATGACGAGCGAGGTGGCCACGGCTCTGCGGAAGCTGAGGCCGAGCCAGAGGGCGAGGACCGGCACGATGACGAAGCCGCCGCCGACGCCGAAGAACCCGGTGAGGACACCGACGCCGAAGCCGGCGACGAGGACCTTCGCGAGCGCCGCCGGCGGGCAGTCGCCATTCGGCTGTTCGCGCGTCGCCCCTGCGCGCTGCCAGGTCGCTCCCGCCGCGACGGCCATGACGGGGACGAAAGCGAGGATGAGGGCGCTGCCGCTGACGTGCTGATTGGCGACCGTGCCCAGGAGGGAGCCCACGGCGGCAGGCAGCGAGAACGCGACCGCCAGGCGCCAGCACACATGGCCGTGGCGCGCCAGCGCGCCTGCGCCCACGGCGGCGGCGACCGCGACCACGATCAGCGACGCGGTCGAGGCCGGACTGACCGGTTCCCCGAGCACGTACACAAGCACCGGGAGGGCGAGGATCGCGCCGCCGCCGCCGACCGCGCCGACGATGAGCCCGATCGCGACGCCGAACGGGATCGCTAGGAGCACGGGCTGAGACGCGTCACCCGCGCCGGCACCCGGCGGTGGGCTTGAGTGCCTCCAGGCCAGCCGGCCAGTAGTCCCCCGACCGCGGGTCGCACACGTACCGGACGGGTGGTGCGGCGCTCGCGATGACCTCGACCGCCTGGACCAGGTGCTCGAGGTCGCTCATGGTCGTCGAAATCGCCGCCGACGCGCGAACCGCGCCGGGAAGCGAGCGCCGGTCGTGCCGTCGGGCAGCGGAACGGAACCGGTCGAGCTCATCGTGGCTGAGGTCGCGGAGCCGCAGCAGGTAGGGATGGGCGCAGAAGCAGCCAGGGCAGGCGTGTCAGCATCACGTGTGTCCGAAGCGGACGTCGGGCAGCAGCCGGTCGAGCGGCTTCGGCAGCCACCAGGCCCAGCGGCCGAGCAGCCGCAGCATCACCGGAATCAGCAGCAACCGCACGAGCGCCGCGTCGAGCAGGACGGCGATGCCGAGGATGATTCCCATCTCCTTGGGCGGCAGCGGCCCCGACAGCGCGAAGGTGAAGAAGACGGCGACCATGACCGCCCCGGCGGCGAAGATCACGCGCCCGGAGTGGGCGACGGCGCCGACCATCGCCTCGTGCGGGTCGTGGCTGCGGTCCCAGTGCTCCTTCGCGCTCGAGAGTAGGAACACGGTGTAGTCCATCGAGATCGCGAAGATCATCGCGAAGAAGAACACCGGGCCCCAAGCGTCCAGGAACCCCTGAGACTGGAATCCGAGCAGCGACTGCAAGGCGCCGTCCTGGAAGATCCACTTCGCCACACCGAAGGCGGCGCCGGTGGCGAGCAGGTTGGTCGCGACGCCGGCGGCGGCGATCAGCGGCGCCTGGAGCGCGAGCAGCAGCAGCAGGAAACCGAGCGCCAGCACCAAGCCGATCACGAGCGGCGCCTTGGCCGTCAAAGCGGCCTGCAGGTCGTGGTTCTCTGCCACCGCACCTCCGATCAGCGCTCCTGAGGGCAGTTGCGAGCGGAGTCTGTCGATCGTCTGTCCGACCGCCGGGTTTGAGGGGTCCTGCTTGGGGATGGCGGTCACGAGCGCCCGTCCGTCGCCGGCCTGCGCCGGCAGCACCACGGCGATCCCCGTGTCCTTCCGGGCAATCCGCGCGACGCTCGGCGCCTTCGATGCGGGCGCGACGATCTGCAGCGGACCGGTCGCGCCGGGGCCGAACGCTGCCTGGACCTGCTGATAGCCGATCCGCGAGGAGTCGCCCGTCGGGACGACCTTGATCGATGGCATCGAGGTCTCGATCTGGGTGACCGGGATAGCGAGCCCGACGAGCAGGGCCACCGCGACCGCCCCGTATGCGGCCGGCCGGCGCCAGAGCCGCTCGCCCCAGGCGGCGAACCGTGCCGAGCGGTGATCGCCCGAGTGAGCCCATGGCAGTGCGAGCTTGTCGACCCTGGGACCCAGCTTGGCGAGCACGGCGGGCAGCAGCGTCAGCGTCGCGGCGAGCACGAAGATGACCGCGAGCATGATCCCCAGGCTCATCGACCGGAAAGCCGGGCTCGGAACGAGCAGCACCGCGCTCAAGGAGATCAGCACCGTGGCGCCGCTGAACAGCACAGCCTTGCCGGCCGTGTCCATCGTCACCGCGGTGGCGTCCCGGGCCGACATTCCGGAGCTGAAGAACGCACCGCGGAACCGGTGCACGATGAACAGCGCGTAGTCGATCCCGAGGGCAAGCGCGAACATCAGCGCGAAGTTCATCGCCCAGATGGATATCGGCATGATCCGCGTGCCGAGGTACAGCGAACCCGCGGCGGCCAGCAGACCGAGCATCGTAAGCATTAGCGGCAACCCGGCCGCCACCAGGGACCCGAATGCGACCAGCAGGATGGCGAGCGTCACGGGCCAGGAAATGACCTCCGACTTCAGCATCGCGTCGCGGTTGGCGACGTTGAAGTCGGACCACATGCCCGCTGCGCCGGTGAGGTTCACCTGCACGTCGTCGGTCGAGAGCGCGTGCAGCTCGCCCTTGAGGTCGTCCGCGGCGCGGACCATTCCGTTGGAGTCCCTGGCCGCACCGGCCTGGACGACGGCCGTCCGCCCGTCGCGAGAGATGGAGACTCCGGGCGCGGGTGCGACCACTGACTTGACTGCGTCGTCCGCGCGCAGCGTGCGCTGGACGCGCGCGGTGACCGCCCGGAAAGCCGGGTCGCTTACGGTCTTGCTCTCGGAGTGGACGACCGTCATGAGGCCGTAGCTGCCCAGGCCCTGGAAGTGCTTGTCGATCTGCTCGCGGGCCTTAACCGACTGTGAGCCGGTCGTCTCCCAGCCTGCGCCGGAGAGCGCGGTCTCTACCCGGGGGGCAAAGAACCCGAGCACGACGGCGACCAAGAGCCAGGCGCCCAGCACAACGCGGAAGTGGGTGGCGGTGTAGCGGCCGAGGCGGCCGATGGGACCGACGCTTGCCATCAGACCGTCAGCTCGCTCTTGGGCGCGCTCGCCCGCGGCGGATTGGCGTAGATCGCCGAGCGCAGCCGGCACGCGCGGCGCAGCACGATCGAGGCCGGGCACGCCCCGGCGATCACGTAGAGCCACTGGTTTACCCCGACGAACCCAGTCAGCAGCAGGAACCAGGGCGAGACGAACGCGGCGAGCGCCGCGGACAGGAGGGTCATCGTCCCGGCGAGCGCGAACAGCACGCGCTCGAGCGGCCACCGGGGGGAAGAGCTCTCTTCGAGACTCATCGCTGCTTCACCTCCGCTTCGACCGACGCCGGATCAGCCGACGCTTCCGCCGCGATCCGATCGAGCGCGTCAAGCAGCTGTTGCGCGCCGATCACGCCAGACTGCGCCGCCACCGGCTTGCCGTCGTGAAGCACGACGAGCGTCGGGATGGAGCGAATGCCGAACGCACCCGCCAGCGACGGCTCGGCGTCGACGTCGGCGAACGTGTCCGGCGTCAGGGCGTCGATGGCGTTCATCTCTCGTGCTTCCTTTCGTTGGGAGGCCACGCTGCAGCTGTACAAACGTAGAGTTGTAAATACGGTAGCTTCAACTTCCGCGGTTGTCAACCACACAAGCGTTTAGTTGTGATACATTAGGCAATGTGAGTTCTCCGACGCCGATCCCTCAGCCGCTCCCGGAGCCCCTGATCGAGCTCGTTGCACAGCGCTTTCGGGTCCTTGGTGAGCCGCTCCGGATCAGGCTTCTCGACCAGCTGCGTGGTGGAGAGGCGAGCGTAAGCGAGCTGCAGGAAGCACTCGGCACATCGCAGCAGAACGTCTCAAAGCATCTCGGCATCCTGCACAGTGCCGGCATGGTCAGCCGAGCCAAGCAGGGCAACCGCACGGTCTACGCGATCGGCGACCCGAGCGTCTTCGAGCTCTGCGACCAGGTCTGCGGCGGCATCCGCCGCCGACTGCAAGAGCTCGAAACGATCCTCCAACCAAGCGACCAGGCGGCCACGGCAGGCGGCTAGCGACCATGGCGGCGAGCGCGAAGATCGAGCGGATCCCGCGCCGCGCGAATGCCTGCATGGTCCCGCGACGGCTCCCCGACGGCTTCGTACAGGTCGACTCCACCTGGGGCACCGTGCAGCCGATCGAGCTCGCACCCGGTGTGCGCACGATCGGCGAGCTCGAGGTCCTCGACCACCTGGCACGCGGGCTGCCGCTCATCGACACCCGCGAACCCCACTTCCACCGCGAAGCCACGATCCAGCGTGCGAGGGGAATACCACACAAACGCATGCTCGACCGTCTCAGAGAACTCGATCCCAGCGCGCCAACAGTCTTCTTCTGCAACGGCCCCCAGTGCAAGGCAACGCCCGATGCGGTCAGGACCCTGCTCGGCGCCGGGTACCCAGCCGAGGCGATCCTCTACTACCGCGGCGGCATGCACGACTGGATCAGCCTCGGCTACCCAACCGTGAGGGGCGGCGATGAGGAGCTCGAGGCGTGGTCCGGTCCTGCGGCGTGGCGGGAGGAGAGCTGAGAGCTCGCTCACGCTTATGCGAGATTGGAGCGCCTCCCGTGACGATCGGATCACTGCTCTTATGGACGAGGTCCAAGAGCGTCGCCGCAGCAACATCCGACTCCCGCATTGACGCGGAAAGCGGGAGCCCGCGAGGCAAACGCGGGGACTCCTCCAGCTCGTCCGCAGCGGGCGTGTGCGGCATCGCCGTCGTCGCGCTCGCTTTCACGCGAGGCTGTCGCGTAAAGCGTTTGGGCTGGCGCGGGGCGGCGCGCTTCGGCGCTGCGCGCCGGGCGGCCGGGTCGACCGGCGGAAGGCGGGTTAGGCCGCCGCGGTTGCGGTCTGGTGTTTGTGGAGCTTGAGGAGGTTGTGGGTGGCGGTGATCAGGCGCCATTCGGTCCTGGCGGCGGCTCTGCCTCGTCGGTGGAAGCGCTCCATCCGACGGTTGAACTTCGTGTGAGCGAAGACCGGCTCGATGAGCTGTTGTCGTTGTCGGTAGAGCCCGCCGCCGCGGTCGGTCGCGAGCACCCTGCGCATGAAGGCGTAGAGGCCGCCGTCCCAACCCGGCCGGCTGCCCTTGCGTCGGCTTGAGTCGGGCGGGATCAGGACGTGTGTGCCGCCGGCGACGATCCGCTCCATTTGCTGCTGGTGCCAGTAGCCGGCGTCCGCGAGCACCGTCTCGGGTCGGGCGGTGACGCCGGCGGCGGCGAGTTCGGTCTGGGCGGCGCTGAGCATCGGCTCGAGGTGCCCGAAGTCCGGTGAGGCGACCATCACCTCGGCGGCCAAGACGATCTGGTCCTCGTTGGTCACGGCCTGGGCGTTGTAGCCCTGCAGCCAGCCGCGAATCCCCTTCACTAGCCGCGAGTCGAGATCGGTCGTATTGATCTTCTTCCCCGCCGGCGTCGCCGGCGGCACGAAGGGCTTGGGTGGGCCACCGAACCGGCGGCCGTCCTTCATCACCCCGCGCGCGCGGTAGGCCTCGTAGTTCGCGTTGGCCTGGCACTCGCTCCACAGCTCTTCCTCAAGCCGCCGCTTGGACTCCTTCAGCCGCTGCGGCCGCGAGCGCGGGATCGCCTTCGCTTCCTCCGCGCGCCGCTGATCCAGCCGTTGCTGGGCGTCGCGCAGCCACCCCCGCCGCCCGTGCTGGGTCGCGAGCTCGGCCGGCAGCTCATCACCGCGCGCCTCGCCATAGAGCTCGTCCTCCGCTGCGTCGGTGACCTTCGCCTCCTCGAGGATCGCGCGGGCGATCCGCTCATAGTCAAGCGTCGCGTCGCGGCTCGCGTTCGCGTGCAGCTTGGTCCCATCGATCGCGACCACCCCCACCCGCACCAGCCCGGCCTCGGCACACAACTCGAGCACCGCGCCGAACAAGTCCGCGAGAGCCTCCTCGTGGCGCTGCACAAACCGCGCCACCGTCGCGTGATCGGGCCTCTGCTGCACCGCGATCACCCGGTAGGCCACATCCTCCTCACACGCCCGCTCGATCGCCCGCGCCGAGCGCGTCCCGCGCGCGTACGCGTAGAGCAACAACGCCACCATCATCGACGGCTCATAGGCCGCGCGACCATGACCATCCGGGCGATACCCCGCATAGAACGCCGACAGGTCCATCGCCTCGACCGCCTCGAGCACGAACCACGCCAAATGCCCCTCCGGCAACCAATCCCGCATATCCGGAGGCATCAAAAACACCTGCTCACGATCACACGCCAAGAAGTTCTGAGCCATCCCGGAATCCTCCTAACCACACCGGACGGCACCCCCCTTTGTGCGACAGCCTCACGCGAAAGGAGAAGGCCGTGACGACGTCCGCCACGACCTTTGGTCGCGGTGTCGCTCTCACGGCTGGGGAAACTCTGAGTGTCCTTCTGTCTCTGAGTGTCCTTCTGTCCCAGCTCGTCGCCGGAATCCCCGTAGTGGGAACCACGCGGTCGGCCGTCCCGTGGAGGAACCGAGTTTGCACGGTCAGGCGCTCGCGCTTCCGGCGGCCCCTGAGGCGTGCCCGAGCTCCCCGTGCGACAAACGCGCTGTAGAGCTTCTGGGCGGGCGTGCACGGGCGCGCCGGCGCAACGACGCTAGGTACCTCTCCGACGGTGCCGCGTGGCTGGCGGGACCCGAATACGACGTGGAGCACGGCCGCTGGGACTCGACGGCAGTCTCACCTGGAGATAGGGTTGCTGCTGGAAGCGAGGAACAGAGATGCGTGCGTCGGAGAGGGATTGCTGACGCTGAACAGCGCGTGCCGTCCCGGTCCGACACGAACGGAGGAGGCACGATGCTCACTCGCAGACAGCTCATGAAACGTGGCGCGATCGGCGGCGCCGGTCTCGTGGCCTCGCGGGCGCTGCTCGCCGGGCCGGCGCTCGGTGCCCCGTCCGTGGCGACGCGCCTCAAACCGTACGTCGATCCCATGCCGCTGTTGGTCGACAACGCGATCGACGCGACCGGCGGAGGCACGGTGAACCTGAGCGCGGCCCTGATCTCGCGAAAGGTTCACCGGGATCTTCCGGCGACCACGCTGTTCGGCTACCTGCGCTCCGGTGGCCCGGGCACGAGCGATCCGCTCGCGTCCTACCTCGGCCCGGCGATCGTGGCCAAGAGCGGCGTCCCGATCTCCGTCAACTACCACAACGACCTGGCGCCTGACGACTACCTGCGCGTCTTCACGAACGGGGGAAGCAGCTACCTCCAGTTCCCGCCCGCCCCCGAGGTGCGGATCCTGACCCACCTGCACGGGGCGTTCGTCGCTGGGGACGACGACGGCAATCCGTATGCGCAGCCCGATGCCTTCCGGTCCGGGAGCACGCAGTCGGTCAAGTACCCCAACGAGCAGCCGGCAGCGCTGAGCTGGTACCACGACCACTACGTGGGCGACACGCGCATGAACGTCGTCGCCGGGCTCGCCGCCGGCTACCTGCTTCGCGACGGCTTCGACACCGGCAGCAATCCGCTCCTTCCGGGGCCGATCGGCCAATACGAGCTGCCAATCGTAGTCCAGGACCGCCAGTTCAACGCCGACGGCTCGCTCCTCTACCCGGTTGAGGACGCCGACAGCAACGGCCCCTGGATCGGCGAATACTTTGGCGACACCATGCTGGTCAACGGCAAGATCTGGCCCGACCTCGTCGTCGAGCCGGCCGTCTACCGGTTCCGGGTTCTGAATGGCTGCAACGCCCGGATCCTCAACCTCAACATCAACGGCGTACCGATGTACATCATCGGCGCGGAGGCGGGGCTATTGCCAAACAACCCGGCTCCCACGGACAAGCTCGTGATGGCACCGGCCGAACGCTTCGACGTGATCTGCGACTTCCGCGGTCTGGCGGGCAAGACGGTGTTCATGACGAACACCCGCCCGCCGGCTCCGGTCGTCACGCCGGCACAGTCACTGACCAAGGTGATGCGGATTCGCGTCAAGCAGACGGCTTCGAGTGGCGCGCCGATGAGCGTACCGGCCGCAGGCTCGCTGCCGGCGAACCCCAACCTCGATGCGCTGGTGAGCCTCGGAGCACCCCTGCTGAGCGGCGGCTCCGTCGCCGGCAGGATGATCACGCTGAACGAGTTCGGCACGGACACTCCGAACTGGAGGCTGAATCTGAACGGTCGCCCTTACGGTGACCCCAACCCGGTCATCGAGACGCTGAAGTGGAACAGCGTTGAAGACTGGTACTACGTCAACGTGACGGCGGACACGCATCCGATGCACACCCACCTCTTCACGTTCAAGGTGATGGGGCGCTACAAGTTCGATGCCCGCGGATACGCAGCCGCCTACCCGGGCCAGTTCGGCGTACCGCAGCAGGACGTCTCGACGCTGACGCCGTTCCTGAAGTCGGGGCTGCTCCGGCCCGCCCCCGGCGAGGCCGGGTTCAAGGAGACGGTCAAGGCCAACCCGGGCCAGGTCACGGTCGTCCGGGCGAAGTTCGCCCTGCCGAGCACAGCCCTCAACAGTCTGGGACAGCTCGTGACGCCGCAGAAGTACGTGCACCACTGCCACATCGTGGAACACGAGGACAACGACATGATGGAACGGTTCGTGGTCCAGCCCTAATCACTTTCCGGTGGGGGCCGCGATCGAGTTCCATGCATCCGAGCAGGGACCGCGGTCGTGCGTCACGGTCGGATGTGCCGCCAGCAGATCAGTGAGCATCCGAGGCACAGAAGCGCGTAGTGCAGGCCGGCGTCGCGTTCCCAGCGGATGCGGAGCCGGCGGAGGTCGTGCAGCCAGGCGAACGTGCGCTCCACAACCCAGCGCACGCGGACGAGTCCGGAGCCGTGCTCGGTACGGCGCCGCGCGATCCGCGGCTGCACGCCTCGGCGCCACAGCTCCCGACGGTACTTGTCGTGGTCGTAGCCGCGATCGGCGACCACCCGGTCCGGTCGCTGGCGAGGTCGACCGCGTTTGCCAAACTGATCGCGCCGATCCCGTCGATCAGTGCGAGCAGTTGCGTGACGTCGTTGCGATGGCCACCCGTCAGCGTTGCGGCCAACGGCACGCCGTGACGGTCGACGACCAGGTGGTGCTTGGAACCAGTGCGGGCGCGGTCGACGGGAGAAACGGCCGGTGAGCCCACCACCTCGAAGAGCGCGGATGTGGCTGGCGACCAGTCGAGCTGCCCGAGGGCGTTGAGCCGCCTGAGCAACTCGCGATGCAACCGATTCCATACGCCGGCGCAGCCGCCGCCACGCCGTGACGCCGGAGCAGCCAATCTCCGAAGGCAGCAGCCGCCACGGTACCCCCGTCGCCAGCACCAAGAGATGGCCGTGAACGCGATGCGGTCATCGACACAAGGACGCCCAATCCGCTGTGGAACGCGTTCAGGCAACAGCGGCTCCAACACCGCCCAAAGCCCATCATCAACATGCAGCGACTCAGCCGCGCGGCGGCCCAAGCTTCGGCGTTCACATCATCCGCGAATCCGGGCACCCGCTCCAATCGTCCAACAGACTTCTGAAACCGCTTCTAAGACCGGCCGGCGGGCACCGTCGCGTCCAGCCACTCCTCGAAGGTCGGGCCGGCGAGCTTGGCGTCCGGTCCGGGCAGGGCGGCTCCGTTCGCGTAGCGCTCGCTGTCGGGGTCGGAGGGGTCGCTCGTCTCCTCGACGCGTAGGCCCTCGCCGCGGCGCGCGGCCAACAGGCGCGCCGCCTCGACGAGACGCTCCTCGCGCGGGCCGGCGACCTCCGTGGTCTCGGCCGCATCGAACTCGGGGTCTGGAGCGGTGGCAAGTTCGACCAGCACCTCCGCGACAGTCCGCGCCGACACCAGCTGCGTGCGCATCTTCCAGACGTAGCTCACGTCGCCCTGGGTGCCCCACCGCATGAGCTCTTCCACGAACTCGTGGAACTGGGCCGCGCGCACGATGCGCGCCGGGATCGGTCCCGCCAGGGCGGCCTGCTCGTGCGCGACCTTGGCGGCGTTGTAGCCGCCGGCGAACTCGTCGATGCCGATGATCGACACGACGACCAGCCGCCGCACGCCGGCCCGCTCACCTGCCTCCTGCAGGTTGCGGGTGGAGGTTGTGAAGAACTCGGTCGCGGCCTGCTGATCGGGCGAGGGCCCGGTGGCGACGTCGATGATCGTTTCGACACCAGTCAGGACCTGGTCCAGCCCCTCCCCGGTGATCACGTCGACGCCGTGCGAGCGCGAGATGGGTACGACCTCGTAGCCCCGTGACTCGAGGATTTCGACGACCGGCCGGCCGACCCGCCCGGTCGCTCCCGCCACTGCGATCTTGGTGCTCAGCTGCATCTCTGTCTCCTTGGAGTGGATTGCGCCTCACTTCGGAGACACGCCGCGGCGCGGAGATGTGACAGACGCTGACAGCGCCACGCGCTCCGGAGTCGATCGCTCGCCGCATGATTCAGAGAGCGGTGCCGTTGGGATGGCCACGAGCGATCCATAGGCCTGTCCTCGACATGGTGCCGCAGTTCCGAACATCATCGTTCCCGCTTCGGGCAGCAGTCGCGTGAACCGTTCGCACAAGCTCCGCGTGAACGCGGGTGTCACTCGCTACCGTCCGAAGCGGTCGGTCGCTTAGTCCAGCACCTCCGCCATTCACACGCCGCGTGAGAGGGCGGACATCGCACGGCAGCGAGTGGTCAGTGGGCGGTCGCTGGCGCGATGCTCGCGTCGAGCGTCAGTGCCTTTGTGCCGCGCTCGAACAGGGCTGCCGCGATAACGGCGCCGAGGGCAAAGATCGCAGCGGCCCAGGCGAAGGCGGTGGTGTCGCCGTGCACGGCGGCGTGGGCGATCAGCGGCGTGGTGGGATGCGTGTGGGCATTGGCGATGTAGTTGGCCAGCGCGCTGGTGGCGATCGTCGAGAGCAGCGCGGTGCCGAGCGAGCCGCCGATCTGCTGGGAGGCCGAGACGGTCGCGGAGGCGACGCCCGCGTCGGCGGGCTTGACGCCGAGGGTGGCACTGTTGATCGAGGTGGAGATCACCAGCCCGAACCCGACACCGAGCATGACCAGCGCCGGCAGGATGGCGGTGGCGTAGCTCGAGGCGACGCCCAGTCGGGTGAGGTAGAGCATCCCGCCGCCCCCGAGCAGCATGCCGATCACCACGAGCGGGCGGGGGCCGAACCGGGGGCGGAGCTTGTTGGTGGCGATCATCGCCGACGCCATCACGGACGCCGCCATCGGCAGGAACGCCAGGCCGGTGCTGATGGGCGAGTAGCCGCGGCCCTGCTGCAGGTAGTAGGTCAGGAACAGGAGCAGGGCGAGGATCGCCGCGCCGGCGATTCCGATCGAGAGGAAGGACGCGCCGCGGTTGCGGTTGGTCACGACCCGCAGCGGCAGCAGCGGATTGGCGCTGCGCGTCTCGAGCACCGCGAACACCGCCAGCAGCAGCACGCCGCCTACCAGGAATCCGAGCGTGGTGTGGTTGCCCCAGCTTGTCGTCTCCGCGTGCGAGAAGCCGTACACAAGCGAGAACAGCCCTGCCGAGACAGTCAGAACGCCCGGGATGTCGAGCCTCGGCTTCACCGCCGGGGCCTGGTTGTGCAGCAGGCTCAGCGCACCCACGACGGCGACCGTCGCGAACGCGAGGTTGACGTACATGCTGTAGCGCCAGCTGAGCGTCTGGGTCAGCACGCCGCCGAGGATCAGCCCGATCGCAGCGCCACTCCCGGCGATCGCGCCCCAGATCCCGAACGCCTTGTTGCGCTCGCCCGGGTCAGTGAACGTCGTGGTCATCAGCGACAGCGCGGCCGGCGCAAGCAGTGCCCCGAACGCACCCTGAAACGCGCGAGCGGCGGCGAGCATCCCGAACGACTGGGCAGCGCCGCCGACCGCCGAGGCGGTGGCGAACCCTGCAAGGCCGGCGATGAACGTCCACTTGCGGCCGAGCAAGTCCGAGATCCGCCCGCCGAGCAAAAGCAAGCTGCCGAACGCCAGCGCGTAGGCGGTCACGATCCACTGGCGCTCGGAGTTGGCGAAGTGCAGCGCCCGCTGCGCCGAGGGCAGCGCGATATTCACAATCGTGACGTCCAGGACGACCATCAGCTGGGCGATCGCAAGGATCGCCAGGATCGTCCAACGTCTGGAGTGGTGGGGGTTGTTAGCGATCATTGGTTGCGTGTCCTTGTCGACTGGATGCGTCGCATCCGTTTCAGTGGCTGTTTGCATGACAGGACACGGCGCGGAAATGTGACAGCCGCGCGTCCGCGCCCCATCGTCGAACGAGGAGGTGGACGGTGCCGTCCACCGCGCCTGGGGTGTCACAACGGGGGCTGCCGTCTTGTCTTGTGGGGTGCAGGTAGCCATCGGCTAAGCGTCAGCCCGCTACAACAAGCACGAGGAGCCAAGCCCCATGAGCACCACGATCCAGACGTCAGACCGATTCACTGCACTGCCCGACGAGCGGAGGCTGGCGGAAACCGTCGTGGCGCTCGAAGAGCGCGGAGTCGGCGTCGACGTGGTCGATGACCTCGATGCGGCACGCGAAATGGTGCTCGCGCGTATCCCTGACGGGTCGTCTGTGATGACCAACCCATCGGTCACCTTGCAGTTCACGGGCATCGCGCAGGCGGTCGACGACGGCGAGCGCTACGACTCGGCGCGTACAAGGCTGGTCGCGCTCGACCACGCAACCCAGCTGCAGGAGATCAAGGCGATAATGGGCCAGCCCGACTTCGCCCTCGGCAGCGTCCACGCGATCACGCGCGACGGAACGCTCGTCATCGCCTCTGCCTTGGGCAGCCAGCTCGCGTCCTACGCGTGGGGCGCGGCCACCGTCATCTTCGTCGTCGGCGCCCAGAAGCTCGTCCCAGACCTCGATGCGGCGCGCGAACGGATCTACCAGCACAGTTTCGAGCTCGAGGATGCCCGCGCGCTTAAGGCCTACGGGAAGAACAGTCGCGTCGGCAAGATCCTCGAGATCCACCAAGAGGATCCCGGCCGCATCCACGTCGTCCTCATCCGAGCAGTCGTTGGGTTCTGATCGGCAGACCCACCACGTCTCGGCGGAGACGTGCTCGCCGGTGTCACAGCCGGCGCTGCTGTCTTGTCATGAGGGGTAGGGCCAGTTAGCGAGCAAGGAGTTGATCCATGAGAGTGTTCGTGGCAGGAGCAACGGGCGCGATTGGAAAGCAGCTGGTGCCACGTCTGGTGGCCGCCGGTCACGAGGTGACGGGCATGACGCGTAGCGAGTCAAAGCAGGCGATGCTCTATGAGCTGGGAGCCGTGCCGGTGGTCGCCGACGCGCTTGATCCTGATCAGGTCGCGGAGGCCGTGGGCACGGCGAGGCCGGAGGTGATCGTCCATCAGCTGACCGCGATTCCGGCGAGTTTGGACCTGCGTCACGTCAATCGCGATTTCGCGCTGACCAACCGCCTGCGGACCGAGGGCACGGACTACCTGCTCTCGGCCGGGCAGGCGGTGGGGGTGCGGCGATTCGTGGCGCAGAGCAACGGCGCGTTCCCGTACGCACGAACCGGCGGGCCGGTCAAGACCGAGGAGGACCCACTCGACCCGACGCCGCCGCGCGAGATGCGCGAAAGCTGGGCCGCGATCCGTCACCTCGAGCAGGCGGTCCTCGGTGCGCGGTGGACCGAGGGGATCGTGCTGCGCTACGGCGGCTTCTACGGGCCGGGCACATCGCTGGCTCCGGGCGCCGAGCAGGTCGAGCTAGTCCGCAGGCGTAGATTCCCGCTGGTCGGCGACGGTGGCGGCGTGTGGTCGTTCATCCACATCGCCGACGCCGCGGACGCTACGCTCGCGGCAATCGAGCGCGGCAGCCGCGGCGTCTACAACGTCGTCGACGACGACCCCGCCCCGGTCGCCGAGTGGCTGCCGGCGCTGGCGCAGGAGCTCGGCGCCAAGAAGCCCATGCGCGTCCCGCGATTCATCGGGCGGCTGTTCGCCGGTGAATACGGCGTCGTGATAATGACCGAGATCCGCGGCGCCTCCAATGCCAAGGCCAAGCGCGAGCTGGCATGGCGCCCGGCGCACCCCAGCTGGCGGCAGGGGTTTCAAGCGGCATGACGGATCGCGAGCGCCTGCTTGACGAACTGCGGCCGGTCGCGTTCGCGATCGCCTACCGGATGCTCGGCAGCGTCTCCGAGGCCGAGGACTTGGTGCAGGAGGCGCTGCTTCGGGTACATCGGGCGCTCGACGGCGGCGAGCGGATCGCATCGCCGCGCGCGTTCGTTGCCACCGTGACCACGCGGCTTGCGATCAACGAGCTGCGTTCCGCGCGCGCCCGCCGCGAGCGCTACGTTGGCGAGTGGCTGCCCGAGCCGATCATCACCGACGGCGAGGATGATCCGGCCCGGCACGCTGAGACAGCCGACTCGCTGTCGCTGGCGATGCTGGTGCTCCTCGAGAGTCTCTCGCCTGAGCAGCGAGCCGTGCTGCTGCTTCACGACGTGTTCGACTACGGGTTTGGAGAGATCGCGGCGATCGTCGGCAAGAGCGAGGACAACGTGCGCCAGCTCGCCACTCGCGCCAGACGCCACGTCGAGCAGGGGCGGCCCCGCTTCCAAGCGACGCGCGAGCAGCGCGAGGAGCTGGCGGCCCGGTTCTTCGCGGCCGCCGAGCAAGGCGATCTCGCCAGCCTGGAGGCGCTGCTCGCTCACGACGTGGAGCTGACTGCGGACGGCGGCGGCAAGGTTCCGGCCTTGGCGCGGTCGCTGCGCGGGCGCAACCGGGTCGCGCGCAGGCTGATCAACTACTGGGTCCGCCTGACCGCCGTTCCGGGCGTGTCGCTGCGTCCCGCCGATGTCAACGGCGGCCCGGGAGTGCTCTATCTCGACCCACAAGAGCGGCTGATCGGCGTGGTGGCGCTCGATATCGCCGGCGGCCAGATCACGAGCATCAACTCGATCGTCAACCCCGACAAGCTGACGCACCTCGGGCCACTCGGCGACCTCACATCGCTACTGAGGTGGGCGAGATGAACCCGGCGATCTCGCCGCGTGGCCGGGGGCAGCTGTTCGGGTCCGCGGTGGCACTCGTCTTCGCACCCGGAAGCATCAACAAGCTACGGCCTATCAACCCCAAAGAGAAGCCAAATGTCAACAGACCAGGCAACAAGCAACAAAGCGACGCTCACACGCTTCCAAGAGGCCCTGAGCAGCGGCGATTGGGAGCTCATCTCGACGACGATCGACGAGCTCGTCGAGCCCGACGCGCAGATCCGCACCCCATTGCCGATCGAGGCGACCGGAGCGCAACTACTAAAGGAGGTGTTCGGGAGGCTCCACCGGGCCTTCCCCGACCTGCACATCACCGTCGAGGATGTGGTCGCGGAGGGGGACAAGGTCGTCGCCCGCGACACGGTTACCGGTACCCACCGGGGCGAGTACATGGGCCTGCCACCATCCGGGAAATCCATCACGTACAAAGAGATCTTCATCGCCCGGTTCGTCAACGGGCGGATCGCTGAGACCTGGGGGGTCGTCGACGTCCTCTCGCAGATGCGACAGCTCGGCGCCATTCCGGCCTAGCGAACCCCGATGAGGCACTTCGTGATCGGAGCTGGCGACGGAAACACCCGGCAGTCAATGTCAGGTGGACTCCCGGACCTCCACACGTGCGCTTGAAAGGAGTGGGAGGCGTCGACGTGTGGAGCGTGAGCGTCGTTCCCCGTCCCTGAGCGAGACTCTGCGGCGGTGCAGCCCAGCGGAGCGGCCCCGTCCCCGCTGGGGGACGAGGCCGCTCCGGTCCCGTGGTACCGGTTCCTAGCTTCTGTTCGTTGCCGTGCCAAGCGCGAGCGTCAGGCGCCGCGAGCTCTTCGCGATCTCGCCCGAGCGGCCCGTCGAGGCGATCGCCAGGACCTTGAGGTGTCCACTCTTGTCGGCCAGGCGCCGGCTGCCCTTGGCCAGTTTCACCTTGAGCGTTCTCGAGGCGCCCGGGACGACGTTGTAGCGCGCCCGGCCGACCTGGAGGGCGACCTTCCGCCCGGCGAGCTTGATGCTCTTAGCGGTGCGCAGCGCGAGCGAGCCGGTGCAGTTGCCGGGCGAGTTCGCCGGGCAGGTCACCTTGATCGACGCTGTGCCCCTCTTCACCTTCACCGTTCCGCTCGTGATGATCACGGCGCGGGTGAGGTTCGGTGTCCGGTCGACGGTCTCGAAGCCGTCGAGGGTGTCGAGGTTCTTCCTGTCGGCCACGACCGAGTCGTTCCCGTCGCCGCCGCGGGCCACGTCGGCCGTCTTGTCGCGGATGTTGACTTGGTCGTCGCCCTCGTCACCGGAGACGACGTCGAGGCCACCGCCCGGGACGATCGTGTCGTTGCCCGACCCGCCGAGGAACGTGCCCGCGGAGCCGCCGCCGGTCAGTGTGTCGTTGCCCGGGCCGCCTGAGGCGGTCACGGCGTATGCGCCGACCTCGCCGACGGTGATCGAGTCGTCCCCGCCGAGTCCGTTGGCGTGCATCGTCTCGCTCGAGCCGATATCGAGTGAAAAGGGCACGAGGTTCGTACGGTCGAACTTGATGCGCGTGCCGTTCGGCTGGACCGTGAACGTGTCGCCGGCGGTCGGAGCGCCGTTGACCTCCACGTCGTCGCGGCCGCCGTCGCCGTTCATGACGTCGGTGCCGTCGCCGTTGTTCCACACGAGCGTGTCGTCGCCCGCGCCGCCGTTCATGGTGTCGTTCCCGCGGTCGCCGACGATGCGGTCGTCGCCGCCGCCGCCGCTCAGGACGTCGTTGCCCTCACCGCCGAGGATCAGGTCGGGTCCGTCGGAGCCGAAGACCGTGTCCGCGCCCGCGCCGCCGTTGACGGAGAGCAGCGTGAGCGCGCCCACGCTGGCGTTCGCAGAGACGGAGTCATTGCCGCCGAGCCCGTTGACCTCGAAGCGCTCGGTCGATGTGTCGAGCGTGAAGGGCACCAGGTTCGTCCGCTGGAACTTGACGCGTCCGGCGTTCGGCTCCAGGGTGAACACGTCGCCGAGCGTGGGGTTGCCGTTGACCTCGGCGCCGTCGTTGCCCGCGTCGCCGTCCATGGTGTCCGAGCCGTCGCCGTTGTTCCACACCAGCGTGTCGTTGCCGGCCCCGCCGCTCATCGTGTCGGCGCCTTTCGCCCCGACGATGCGGTCGTTGCCGTCACCGCCACCTAGCGAGTCGTTGCTGTCGGCGCCGGTCAAGACGTCGTCGCCACCCTCGCCCAGGAGCTTCACGGCCGCGACCTCCGTGGGCTTCGCGAGCACGGTCAGCGCGTCGTTGCCGTCGCCGCCGTTGATCACGACCGTGAACGTCCCGTCAGCGGGAACGGTCTGGTCGCCGGCCGTGGCGCTGTCCCAGTCCGAACCGCTGTTGAGCCCGCCGGTCGTCTGGCCATGCACGAGCAGGCCGCCGGACACGGAAACGGTCACGTTGTCATCCGCGCCGTCGAGGTTGAGCGTCGCCGCCTTCCCGGTGATCGACGCCGAGCCGACCGCCGCACCGGCGGGGGCGGCGGTTGCTGCGAGGCTTGCGGCCGCGGCCGCAACGAGCGCAGCCAAGATCCTTACGCGTTTCATGGTGAGTCCTCCTGATCGGGTTGCCATCGACGTCAAGGACCCCAGGTGGCCGTGGCTTCTGCCAGACCTGTGACCCAACGCACCCAATTCGGCCGGCGAGGGGCTGGGATCATCCGGGCCGCGTGCCGCGAATGCTGGACCCGGAAACGCTCGGCGACCATCTCGACCGGCTCTTTCGCGCGGCGTGGGCCTTGTGCGGCTCCCGCGAGGACGCCGAGGACCTGGTCCAGGAGACCTATGAGCGGGTGCTGCGTCGGCCCCGCCTCGTGCGCCGGGACGACGACCTCGGCTACCTGTACCGGACGCTACGTCACACCTACTTCAACGCGCGGCGCACGGCCTCGCGCCGCCCGCAGGTCGCCGCGCAACTCGACGACGTTCAGGCGGCGTCCCGGCGGGCCGACGTCCAACCCGAGCAGGCGGCCGAGACGAACCTGGTGCTCGAGGCGGTGGCGGCGCTACCCGAGCCGATGCGGGAGGTGCTCGTCGCTGTGGACGTGCTCGGGCTGAGCTACGCCGAGGCCGGGAAGGCGCTCGGCGTCCACGAGAACACCATCCCCAGCCGGCTCGCGCGGGCCCGGCTCAAGGTCACGGAGGCGCTGCAAGGATGACCCGCAAGCGGCAGAAAAGCGGCCCCGGCGGGGTCATTAAGGGCAAAAGGACATGGAATCTGATCCCACGAACGAGCTGAGCGACGAGCAACTCGCCGATCTGGCGCGCCTTGTCGACGGCACCTTGCCGGCCGACCGTCGCGCCGAGCTTGAGGCACGCGTGGCCGCGTCGCCTCAGCTCTCGAGCATCGTCGAGCGCCAAGGCGTCGCCTTGAACGCGCTGCGCGGCACGGCCGACACCGTCGCCCCGGCGCGGCTGCGCTCGCATGTCGAGCAGCGCCGCGGCGCGGGCCGAGCTGCCCGGGGTGGGCGCAGGAGGATCGTCTTCGGCGGGGTGATCGCGGCCGCCGCGGCGGTGGCACTCGCCCTCGTCCTGGTGCTGCCGAACACGTTCTCGGGCAGCCCGAGCGTTGCCGACGCCGCGGCTCTCGGGACGAAGCCGCCGACCCAGGCGGCGCCCGGCAGCGTGCCGGGTACCCCGCAGGTTCTGCGAGCGGAGGTCGACGACGTGCCCTTCCCGAACTACGCCGCGAAGTTCGGTTGGAAGCCGGTCGGCGCCCGCCAGGACGACCCCTCCGGGCGGGACGCGACCACCGTCTACTACGAGAAGGGCGGCCGCACGATCGCGTACACGATCGTGTCAGGCGACGCGCTCGCTCCGCCGTCGAACGCGCAGTCCACCAAACGGGGGGGCGTCGAGTTCCGCGCGTTCCGCGACGACGGCCGAACGGTGATCACATGGGAGCGCGACGGCCGGACGTGCGTGCTCTCCGGCAAGGCGGTGCGACCCGCGGAGCTCCTCACGCTTGCCGACTGGCGAGGCAAGGGCGCAATCCCCTTCTAGGCCGCGAGCCGACGGCTAAATGTGACTCCTTCGGAGCGCTCCGGTGCAGCTCCGCAGGAAGCGTCTCCTCCTCCTCCTCCTCCTCCTCCTCCTCCTCCTCCTCGCGTGGACGACGATCGGACCGGCCGCCTCTCTTGGCGTTCTTGCAGCGACGCAGAGTGTTCCAGCCGCCACCTGGGTTCGGGCATGACTAAACGGCGGCGTTCACGAAGTAGCCCACGCCGTAGGTCACCGCCGCGGCGCCAAACCCGATCGACAGCTGGCGCAGTGCGGAGCGCCAGGCGCCGCGCCCGGTGAGCAGGGTGATCGCGGCGCCGATCCCGAGCAGTGCCAGCCCGCTCGCCAGCAGACTGAGCGCCACCGCCGTGTTCCCGCCGATGAGCGCGAAAGGGACCACCGGGACGATTGCCCCGAGCGTGAACAGCGCGAACGATGCGATCGCGGCGACCCAGGCGGAGCCGCCAAGTTCTTCCGGGTCGAACCCCAGCTCCTCGCGCGCCATAGCCTCCAGCGCGGTGTCCTCGCTGCTCATCACTCGGCTTGCAAGCTGGTGGGCCTCGTCGGGGGTGAGTCCCCTGCGCTGGTAGAGCGTGTCCAGCTCGGCACGCTCATGCTCGGGGTCGGTGGCGATCTCCTCGGCCTCGCGATCAAGTTGTCGCTGGTGCAGTTCGCGCGAGCTCTGCACTGAGATCCACTCACCCATCGCCATCGAGAACGCTCCCGCGAGCAGGCCCGCCACGCCGGTGATCAGAACCGTCCGGCTAGACAAGCCCGCGCCGGCCACGCCCATGACCAGGCTGAGGTTCGAGACCAGCCCGTCGTTGGCACCGAGCACCGCGGCACGCAGTGCGTTACCGCTGACCCCGCGCCGGCGGCCCAGGGTGCGGGCGAGGACGCTCGCCGTGAAGCGAGCCGTCGACGCTTCCACCGCAGCGTCGAGTACGCGCGCGTGCTCGCGCTCGTCGGCGGGGATCCTCGTTCCGTCGGCCTCTGGCTGAGACTCATAAGTCTCTTGCTCGGCCAGCTCCAGCGATGCCGCGGCCGGGAGAACCAGCCGGCTGCCGAAGCGCGCTGCCAGGCGAGCCAAGAGTCGCGCGCGGACGCTCGGCCTCTGCGGAGCTCCTTTCGAGCCCGCCTTGGCCAGCTGTTCTCGCCAAAACTCGGCGTGACCCTTCTCTGCCTCGGCGAGCCGTCGAAAACTGCGGGCGAGCCCCGGGTGGCGTTCCACGCCTGCCATCGCCTGGTAGATGACGGCGCGATCCAGCTCAGCCTGGATGTTCCCCCGGTAACGGCGTATCCGCGCCGAGCCATCGCCCGCGAAACCCACTCGT
Source organism: uncultured Actinomycetes bacterium (assembly GCA_963797015.1). Classification (GTDB taxonomy): domain Bacteria; phylum Actinomycetota; class Thermoleophilia; order Solirubrobacterales; family Solirubrobacteraceae; genus JBBPZA01. The sequence continues at coordinate 567,170 of CAWCNV010000003.1, forward strand.
TGAGAGGGCTGCTCGCCGGAACTCATCTGCAGAGCTTCTCATCGGGGCCGCTTCCCGCACTGTCAAGCCAGGCTTGGTCCTCGCAGAGCGAGCACGGCATCGAGTGCCACAGTCGCTGCCGCTTCGCCTGAAGGCCACCGCGACGCCGCTGTCGCTCGCGCGGAGCGCGGGAGAATTCCGACGCTGCAGGTCGGAAATGTGGTAGGTTGGTGGTGCGCTCAGTGAGTTTCTTGCTTTTCTCGCTTTCGGAGCGACGCTTCGGTGAGAAGGGCAGAGAGGCGGCTGGCTATGGCCACCGCAACGAGGCCTGGCCGCGGTGCGCTTGGGGCGCCGGTGATGCGGGTCGAGGAGCCGCGCATCGGAGATTGGATCGCCGGTTGCCGGATCGAGTCGGTGTTGGGCGTCGGCGGGATGGGCGTGGTCTATCTCGCCGAACAGGAGCGTCTGGGGCGCAAGGTCGCGCTCAAGGTCGTCAAGCCCGAGCTCGCGGCCGACGCGAGGTTTCGTGCCCGCTTCGAGCAAGAAGCGCGCCTCACCGCCTCCATCGATCACCCGCACGTCATCCCCGTCTACCAGGCCGGCGACGAGGATGGGGTGCTGTCTCTCCTGATGCGCTACGTCGAAGGGACCGATCTGCGCGAGCTCATCGCGCTCGAGGGACCGCTCGAGCCGCGACGGGCCGCGAGGCTCGTCGCCCAGGTCGCCAGCGCGCTCGACGCGGCGCACGAAGCGGGGCTGATCCACCGCGACGTAAAGCCGGCCAACGTGCTCGTCGATTCTCGCCAGGGAGAGGAGTACGCGTACCTCAGCGACTTTGGCCTGACCAAGGCGGTGGAGTCGACCGGTGAGCCGACGAAGAGCGGTCAGGTCATCGGGACGCTGGACTACATCGCGCCCGAGCAGATCGAGGGCCGCGTTGGCGACGGGCGCACTGACGGGTACGCCCTCGGCTGCGTGCTCTTCGAGGCGCTGACCGGCCGCGTGCCGTTCGAGCGCGGGTCCGACGCCGCCCGCATGTGGGCCCACATGCACGACGAGCCGCCCTCGGTGCAGGCGATCAACGACGAGCTGGAGCGCTTCGACGTCGTCATCCGGCGCGCGCTGGCCAAGGCGCCGGAGGATCGCTACGAAACCGCCGGCGCGCTCGGTCGCGCGGCGGTCGCCGCGGCGGAGGGGTGGAAGGCCGAGCAGGCGCTCGCGGCCGCCGGGGGCGGCCGGCGAGCGAGGTCATCGCGCAACCGAATGCGCGACGGCGGCGCGGCGACCGTGATCGAGGAACCCGAGGGCGCGACCGCGGCGCCTGTGCGCAAGCGCCGCCTCCCACGCCGCATCGCGTCGGGAGTCGCCCTCGTAGCGCTGCTCGCCGCCGGCGGGGCTGCCGTGCTCGTCGTGCTGGGCGGTCGCTCCGACTCGAGCCCCGAGGTGGCGCGCGGCTCGCTCTCCGCTGCCCGAACCGCAGTCGTGTCGACCTCCCAGGCCGCCGATCGCGCCGGCAAGCTCGACGAGGTGCGACAGGTTGGGGTGACGGCACAGGAGCGCCTGGGCATCGTGGAGCGCGCGCTGCGCGACGCTGGCTCGGCAACGGACGCGCGCTACAGGTTTCCCACGAAGACGGCGCTGACCGCCGAGCGCGACTATCTCACCGCACTCGCCTCGTTGAGCGCCATGCGGAACTCCGAGCTCACGGACTGGAAGGGCATCCGCGGTCGGCTCGAGGTTGCCCAGCAGCGCGTTCGCGCCGCGACGCCCAGAGTCACGAGCCTGCGCCTGACCAAGGCCACGCCGCTCATCCCGGCGGTCTCTTCGCTCACGGCCGGAACCGACTCACTGGACCGTCTTATCCGGCGCGCTGCGACCAAGCTCAAGCGCTGGCAGAGGCGGGTGAATACCGCCCGGGCGGCGGCAAGCTCTGAGCTGGCGGGCCTCCAGTCCTACGCCGGCACGATGCGCGGCTACCTCAGCCGGTACTCGACCCTGCGCGCCGAGACGCAGACACTCTCCGACCAGATCAACGCCGGAGCCAGCTACGAGGAGGCCTATCAGGGCCTCGGCGGCGCCCGCGCCGCTCGCGTGGAGGTCAAGAACGGCATCGACGCACTGACCGCGCCGGGCGCGATGGGCTCTCCGCAGACCAGCGTCTCGTCGGTCATCGGCGAGTCGATCAACGCGATCGACGACGCCATTTCGGGGATCGCGACCTACCAGGCGGACGTCACCCTGACGTACCCGACCTACAAAGACACTCCGGGCTGGCAGCGATTCGTCGACGCGTCATCGCGGATCTCAGGCGAATTCAACGGCGCCCGCGGTCGCTGGGAGACATCCATGAACGGCCAGCTCGAGACCGTCAACACGCCCGACCTCCCACCGCGCCCGGACGTCTGAGGCGGCGTCAGGTCGCGCCCGGTACAGCGACCGGTCGCCCATGCACATCTGACGCCGGGCGCCCAATACTGCACCGGGATCGGGCAGCGAAAAGTGCGCCACCCGCCCGGTCGGTGATGACCGCTTGAGCTTTCACGCTCGGTTGGTTCGGCCGGCCGAGACGGGAGGAGCCAGGAGGTGCGGAGCGCGTTGGAGTGGGCGCAGGCAAGGGCGATGGGGGTGGACGGGGTTTCGCAGCACGAGATCTCGCGGCGGCAGGGGATCAATCGCCGGACGGTCAAGCGGATGCTCGAGTCCGACGCGCCGCCGAGCTACCGGCTCCCTCGCAGGGCTCGAAGGTCGATCGCTTCGAGCCGGTGCTCCGCGCCACGCTCGAGCAGTGCCCCGCATCAGGGCGGCGCGCATGACCGACATCCTGCGCGTCGAGTGCGGCTATGAGGGGTCGGTCGACGTGGTCAAGCGTCGCCTGCACATCCTGCGCCCGCCCAGCGCGCGCCCCGCTCAGCGCACCGGCTACCGCCCGGGCCAGGTGCTCCAGCTCGATTGGCTTGAGCTGCCGACCAGACCGAAGATCGCCGGTCGCGAGCGCCGCGTCTACGCGCTGCTCGGGACGCTGCCCTACTCGGCGGCCCAGTCGGCGCACTTCAGCTTCGACATGACCGCCGAGTCGTTCCTGGAGGGCCACGTGCGAATCCTCGACTGGCTGGGCGGCGTCGCGCGCGAGTGCGTCTATGACAACTTGCGCGCGGTCGTCGCCCGTCGCCAGGGCGACGAGGTCCAGTGGAACCAGCGCTTCTTGCACCTGCGCGGCCACTACGCCTTCCACTCGACCGCTTGCACGCCGCAGACGCCGCGCGAGAAGGGGTCGGTCGAGGGCGGCGTGCGTTATCTGAAGACCGGCTTCTGGCCGGCGCGGCGGATCGCCTCGCTCGCTGACCTCGACGCGCAATACGCTGACTGGCGCGAGCGAGTCTGCAACCGCCGTCTGCACTCGACCGGCCGCTTCCTCGTCAACGAGCGCCTGGCCGAGGAGCGCGCGGCGCTGCGGCCGCTGCCGCCGAGCCGCTTCGATTACGCCTACGCGCGCGAGAGCAGGGTGCCGCTCGACGGCTACCTGCGCTACCGCCAGAGCTTCTACCGCGCGCCCGAGCCGCTCGTCCATCAGCGCGTCGCGCTGCGCGCTGACCGCGACTGGGTTTGGATCGAGCACCGCGGCGCCGAGGTAGGTCGCTATGCGCGCAGCTAAGCCGGAATCGTGCTCGCCTGCGCGGGAGGACGGGGCACCCGGCGATTACCGCAGGCTGGAATAGGTTCATGGGGCACTGGTGCCCCCCACAACGCGGCCGCGTTGGTCGGTGCCCGGCCCGCCGTAGGGGTAGTCGGCCGGAGCGGGATCGCTCGCTGTGTCCAGCCGTGCGGTCTCGTCCGGGCTCAGGTGCAGGCCTGCGGCGGCGAGGTTGTCCCGCAACTGCTCGACGGTGCGGGCGCCGAGGATCACCGAGGTCACGATTGGCCGGTCGACCAGCGACGCGAGAGCTATTTGGGCCATGGTGACTCCGCGTGCCGAGGCGATTGACTGGACTGCGTCGAAGACGTCCACGTGCGCCGGTGGACGCTGCGACGGTCATAGGCCTCGACGCCGCGCTCGGGGTTCTCGCCGAGCCTCGTGGCGCCGGTCGGCCGTGCGTCCTTGGTGTACTTGCCGGTCAGCCAGCCTCCACCGAGCGGAGACGATGGCAGCAGCCCGAACTCAGTCGACTCGCAGGCGGGCAGGAGCGTTTGGCGAAACGATTGGCGAAACTCGGCGTGCTCATTGGTAGCTCCGCATTCGTATCCGAGCACTCTTTAGAGATTGGCCGATCGACTGGCCGAGCTGACGCCGATCCCTGTAGTGGCGAATGAAGCGCGGGATGTAGAACAGCGGACCATGCATGGTCTCGCTAGATCCTTCTAGTCGTGTGATTCTGAGAGGTGTGCGTAGCGCGGATCTGAGCCGCCCGCCTCGCGGCCGTTTGTCCAGGCACGCCCCATACCGGGGTAGGCAAGCCGCGCCGCGCCTGGACCGCCGCTCCAACCCGGCGGTTCCCGTCTTGGCGGTGCAAGCCCCCGCGACGTCGTGCTGCCTGTGCTGCGGCCCGTCGTTCCGTGATCGGCATGGTCCTCGGACTCCTCGGCCCCTCTCTAGGGAGGCGCGCGCAAGGAAGAGAGAAGTCAGAGACCTAACGAGCGATCAGGACAAGCACTCTACTCCTCTCAAACCTGCGCGGACGTTCGCTAGAACCCCTCGTCAAACATCGTTCCCGACGCCGAGCACGCCGGGCGCGTTGCGCAGGCCGCCCCGGGCGCGGGCGGGCGATGGGCGGGGCGCAGCGGGCTCATCAGGGGGCGTCGAGCGGCGAGCCCGACGTCGATACGGTGAGGTGATATCCGCGTGGCAGTGGGTGCTGATCGCTTTCGGCGTGACCGTCGCGCTTTACGCGCTCTTCATCGCCGTTCTTCTCCTCGCCGGCCGGCGCACGGACGCGCAAGCCCGCGCCACGTTCATCCCGGACTGTCTGGTCTTGTTTCAAGCGTTGGTTCGCGATCCACGCGCCCAACCAGTCGCACGCTGCTGCTCGTGGTCCTGATTGCCTATCTCGCGGTGCCCTTCGACATCGTTCCGGACTTCATCCCTGTCGTGGGACAACTAGATGACGCCATAGTCGTCGGGCTCGTACTTCGCGCCCTAGTCCGCACTGGCGGACCTGAGCTGGTCCGCGAACACTGGCGCGGGCCACCACGCTCGCTCGACGTAATCCTGCGCCTCGCCTGGGGCCGCAGCGCCCTTTGAGGCTTTGGGCCGCAGTCTGGGCGCCGGCGTCCCGCAGGGCTACGAGGATGCCCGCGACGGCGAACACCGCATCCCCAGGACATCCTCCGGACGACAGTCATGGCCGGAGCCTGGACGAGCCACTCCTCGAGAGTGGATGTTGCCATTTCCGCCGGAATTGTTGCCAGCTCGTCGAAGGCAGATTCCTCCTACGCCAGAAAGCCGCTCCCAGAGTGGCTTTCTGAGATGGAACTCGCCGGACTCGAACCGGCGACCTCCTGGTGCGATGAAGCGGTCGTGACAAGCCCGTTTGCAGGGAGTTCTTGCGGCCTCGGTGACCCTCCCGTTTTGCTCAATCCCAGCGGATCCGGAGCGATCCCCGACGATTTGGGGCACGGTCGCGGGAGTGCAGGTCGGCTGTTTTCCGGACCTCTACCCGAGCGCTGTCGGGCAACCCGCCGGACCAGGTCATCACGCTGTAGCGGCGGGCCGCGACCCGCCGCTCGAGGGTCGGGATCAGGTGCAACGTCTGAGGAACCGCCACTAGACAGAGCTTGCGACACGCTAGCGGGGCGTCTCACGCGCGTGACATCACTAATGCCCGGAGTGGCGGCTATACCTCGTCGAGAGGGCCGAACTGGCCCTCGGTGGGCTCCGCTCAGCAGAACCACGGCTCGGTGAGCCGTGGCCTCCCCTCGGTGGAGCCGGCGAGGATCGGCGCGGCGCGGCCGGCGGGCGACGGCGATCGCCCAGCCGCTTCGAGCGCCGCCGCGCGCACCTTCGCGAACGTCTCGGGGATCGGCTCGGAGCCCGCAGCGCTCTGCTCGACGAGCGCCGCGAGGCGGGCCTGGAGGCGGTCGCTGTCGGGGTCGATCGGGGTCCACCTGTAGCTGAGCCGCTCGGCGTCGTAGCCGCCGAGGTGCGGGCGCATGTCGGGGTGCTCGAGAAGCAGCGATCCCTCGGGGAGCAGCAGGCGGATCGTGTACTGGACCGGATCGACGTTGCCGACGAGGTCGTGCTCGGCCACGAAGTCGAGCATCTCGACCACGTCGCCGGGCGTCGTCCAGGGGGTGAACGGCATCCACGACGGCCTCACCTCGATCCCGTGCTCGCGCAGCAGCGCGATCGCCCGTGCGGCTTCCTCGGTCGTGTGGCCCTTGTCGAGCCGCTCGAGGATCTCGTCATTGACGGACTCGAGCGCGGAGACCACGAACAGGCAGCCCGCCCGGGCGAGCGCGGGCCACTGCTCGGCGTTGCGCAGGATGTGCTCGACCTTCGTCGTGCAGTCGAAGGTGAGGTCGGGGAAGCGCTCGTGCATCGCCTGCACGACGCGCAGCGAGTGGCGGCGGCCGTTGAGGAAGTCGGGATCGCCGAAGGTGATGTGGCGGGCGCCCAGCTCGACGAGGCGCGCGATGTCCCGCACCACGGTGTCTGCTCCGACGATGCGGATGCGCCCGTCGTAGACGGGGGGCACCGGGCAGTGGCGGCACCGGTGCACGCAGCCGTGGCTCGCCTCGACGTAGCCCACGAGCCGCTCGTCGCCCCCGAGCGCGAGGTGTGCGTAGCGCTCGAGCGGCGGCAGCAGGTCGCGTGCCGGCAGCTCGAACTCGCCCCGGCCGAGCTGGATGAGCGCCTCGTCCGCTCGCGCGTCGGGCGGACCGCCGGCCGCCAGCTCGCCGACCCAAGCCGTCAGCGCCGGCTCGTACTCGCCGGCGATCGCGCGGTCAGCCAGCGCGCCGACCGTGAGGTCGCGGCTCACCGGCGCGTAGAGGCCGTAGAAGCAGACCGGCAGCTCGGGGCGCGCGCGGCGCACGCCGGCCGCCGCCCGCATCGCGAGGCGCATCGCGGTGTGCATCGGCACCGAGAAGCCGGCGGCCTGCGCCCACTCGAGCGCGCCGGCGTCCCAGCGCTCGACCGACAGGTCGAGGCAGCGGACCTCGTGCCCCGCCTTACGCAGCGCAGCCGCCGGCGAGGCCACGTGCAGCGGCTGGTGGCCGAGCTCGTAGGTCGAGACGAGCAGGACGCGCATCGCCTCGGGAGCCTAGCCCCGCGCCGCCGCGGGCTCCGACCGCTCGCCGGCCGCGGGCTCGACGATGTCGATCTCCAGCCGCGCGTGCGCGGCTCGCAGTGCGTGCTCGACCTGCGCGGGCGTATCGCCGCGGGCAAACAGGAAGCCTAGGTAGCGATCGCCCTCCGGCAGGGGACGGACGGGACGGTCGTGGCCGATCGAGATCTCGAGCCCGGCGATGCCCGGCACGGCGCGCGCGTCGTCCTGGCCGCGCACCTCCCGCAGTACGCCCGCGCGGGGGATCGGCAGCATCATCACGCCCGACGCCGCTGCCTCGCGGCGGAGGTCGCCGAGCGGCAGCCCGAGCGCGTGGCGCAGGATCACCTCCTCGAGGCTCACACCGACGCCGAAGCGAAGCGAGCGCGAGCACAGCCCGCCGATCGAGCGCGCGGCGAGCTCGAGCATCCACACGCACTTGTCATCGATGCGCAGCTCCGCATGGACCGGGCCCTCGCGCAGCCCGAGCGCCGCGCAGGCATCCGCGGTCGTGCGGGTCACGGCCGCGACGATCTCGACCGGCAGCCGCGACGGCGTGGTGAAGATCGTCTCCTCGAAGTAGGGCCCCTCGAGCGGGTCTGGCTTGTCGAAGACCGCGAGCGGCTCGAGCGAGCCGGCGCGCAGGAGACCCTCAACGGCCACCTCGGCGCCCGGCACGTAGCGCTCGATCAGGAGCGGCCCTTCCGGGTCCTCCCCGGCCTCGGTGAGGATCGCGCGAACCCGCGCGGCCGCGGCCGCCGCCGCCCGCCGATCATCCGCCCGGATCACGCCGCGGCTCGCCGACAGCGAGAGCGGCTTTACGACGCAGGGAAGCCCGACCTCGGCGGCGAGGGCCGCTGGGTCGTCGCTCGGGCCGACCGTGCAATGCTCGGGCTGCGGCACTCCGGCGGCGGCGAGCGCGTGCCGCATCGCGGCCTTGTCGCGCGTCGCCGCCGCGGCCTCTGGCGGGTTGCCGGGGAGTCCCAGCTGCTCGGCCGCGAGGGCGGCCACGCGCACTCCCTGGTCATCAACGGCCACCACCGCGTCGAGTGGCCTCTCCTCTGCCAACGCCGCGATCGCTTCCGCGGCCGCCTCCGGCCGGCACAGGTCGAGCGTCAACTGGCTGTCGCCCATCGACACGAGCCGCCGCTCGGACGCCACCACGACCTCGGCGCCGAGCGCCCGGGCGGCGGTGAGGAAGTCGGCCGCCCGGTAGGTGGCCGTCGGCAGCAGGAGGAGCAAGCGAGCCACAGCGTTAGCATAGGTCCGGGCCGATGAGCGCCGACGATCAGACCTCCGGCGAGCGGTGGCTCGGCATGACCACCGCCGCCTACGACAAGGTGATGGGCTTCCTGCTCCAAGAGGCGGAGCCCGAGCGCCAGGCGATGTGGCTCGAGGTGACCGGCACCTCCGCCAACCAGTGGACCTGCAGCATCGCGCTCAAGCCGCTCGACGCGGCGGCGCCCTACGACGCCATCGTCCGCCACCGCGACCTCGCGATCGTGGTCCCCGAGTGCGACTTCGACAAGGTCCGCGGCGCGACGATCGACTGGCTGGACGACCCGTTCGGCACCAGCGGCCTGCGAGTAGATAACCCCAACACGCCGAGCCCAGCGATCGGCGCGCCACCGCCCGCCGACCTGAGCGGCGACGTGGCCCAGCGCGTGATCCGGGTGCTCGACCAGCAGGTGAACCCGACGATCGCCGGGCACGGCGGCCGCGCCGAGCTCGTGGCGGTCGAACAGGGAACTGCCTACCTCAGGCTGGGTGGCGGCTGTCAGGGCTGCGCGATGGCCACCGTCACGCTCAGCCAAGGGATCGAGACAGCCATCATCCAGGCCGTGCCCGAGATCACGAGCGTGGCGGACGTGACCGACCATCAGAGCGGCACGAACCCCTACTTCGAGGCCGAGAAGAAGTAGGGCGGCCACTCACCGGCGCGGCTACCATCCGCTGGGCATGGACCTTCGCCGGAGCAGGTCGATCGAGACCGACCGCTACCGCACCGAGGGCGCGCTCACGCTGCCGAGCGAGGGCTCTCGTCCGCGGCATCGCCATCAGGGCTGAAGGCGTGGGAGAGCAGCCGCGCGTCGTCGGCGCGGCTCTTGTGGTGCACGTGGCCCATCGTCGTACTGACGTCGGCGTGGCCCATCGACGCCCGGACCTGGACGATCGAGGCTTAGTTGATCGCGAGCGAGCCGAAGGTGTGGCGCAGGTCGTGGAAGCGCAGCGCCCGCAGGTCGGCGTGCTCCAGCGCCGCGGTCCACGATCGTCCATTCAAACACGCGAGCGTCGCGCGCGCCATCCGGCAGGCCCAGGGGTCCACTTTGAGCCGGGCCGGGTTCCGCGGAGACCGGACAGCCGGGCTGCTTCGGTGACAAGGCGGTCGCGAGACCCAGCGCTAGCGCTCTGGACGAGGACCGATCGTGAGCGACCGCGACCACAGCCACGCTGTCGCTTCGCGCCCAAGAAGGAGCAGTCGGGACTATGGGTTCCGGCGAAGGTCCGGACCGGAGTGTGGGTTCAAAAGCCGTCTCACCCACCCCGCTGATGTCCAATGGGAGCCGCCGGGGAGCCTCGGGCGGCCCGGACTATGCTGGTGTTTCGAGGGCGTCAACCGAAAGGGGTTCCCTTGCCCCACGTTCGTTCGTCCAAGCCGCCCGGCGCCACCGCGTCGCGTGGCGGCAGATCGCCGGTCCTCGCGGAGCGCGAGGCGAGCAGCATCCAGGCTCCCGAGGAGGAGGGCGTCGAGCTGCGCCGCACGACGGACGGCAAGGGCGATGGGGTTCGGGCCACACGCCCGTTCGCGGCCGGCGAAACCGTGATGGTCGGCTTCCTGGTCGGGGCGGTCACGGGGAACGACGCGCACGCGACGCAGGTAGGTCCCGACCGCTGGGCACTCCATGGCGGCCTGGGACCGAAGGTCAACCACTCCTGCGACCCCAACTGCGGTGTTCGCCTGAACGACGGGCAGGCCTTCGACTTCGTCGCCCGCCGGCCGATCGGCGCCGGGCAGGAGCTGACGTTCGACTACGCAATGCGCAACTACACGGTCGACCACTTCCCGGCCGTGTGCCTGTGCGGCGCCGCGCGGTGCCGCGGCGCGGTCACAGGCTGGAAGGACCTGCCCGCCGGGCGCAAGGCCGACTACGGAGAGCTCGTCGCGCCTTACCTGCGCACGATGGACGACGAGATCTCGCAGGCCGCCCGCGGCGAGTAGCGCACGATAGGCCGCCCGTGTCCAAGGCCGCCGACTGCCAGGCTGCCCGCCGTGCGCTTGAGCACGAACTCCACGATGAAGAACTCTGTGGCCGCGTCCTGCTCGGGCGACGGGCCGGTGGCGATGTCGATCACGCATTCCGCGCCGACCAGAGCCTCCGCCAGACCGTCGCCAGTGATCACATCGACACCGCTCGCGCGAGACATCGACACACGTCGCGCCCACGCGCCGTGAGCACGTCGACGACATGACGGCCGACCCTCCCGGTCGCGCCCGCGACCGCGATCTTCCTACCTGCTTCCATGATTGCGCTCCTTCGGGTGCCTGTGCTTGGCACACCGGCTGGGTTTCCTCGATCACTGCTTCGCACGACGCGACGCGGGGATGTGACCGGTCGCGGCCTGGCTGCCGCGGATCGCCCACGAGCCGGCCCGCGCATGGTTGCTCGGCCCCCCGAGACGGAGCTAGGGTGCTCGACAGACTGGCGGATGTACGGCTCGCGGAGGTGCGCGCCCATATGGCGGTCGACCTGGTCATCGACATCGAGAACGCGCCCGGGGCGCTGGCGCGGGTGGCGACCGCCATCAGCGATGCCGGCGTGAACATCGCAGCCGCCACGTGTGTCGGGCCAGGCGAGCAGGCCGAGGTCCACATCCTCGTCCCGCACGCCGAGGCCGCGAGGCATGCCTTGGCGATTTCCCACGTCGCGGTCACCCGCGAGCGCGAAGTAGTCGTGGTCGATGTCGAGGACTGCCCCGGTGTGCTGGCGGATCTGACTCGCAAGATCGCCAATGCTGGAGTCAACCTCGATCTCGTATATGTCGCCACACGAAATCGCGTGGTCTTCGGGGCGGCCGACCTCCCTGCCCTCCGGGCGGCGCTGGACACCACAAGCTGACCATTGCTTCGCTACGACGCTAGGCGACGCCGCCCGCCGACCGGACACGCGTTCCGGTCGAAGGCCGCACTAGTGTGACACTCGTAGCCGTGAGCTCGCTGCCATCGACGCCGACCCTCTCCGCCGCGCCCGGGATCCCCGAGCCGTCGTCGCCATCCGCGAGGAGCGCTTCCTGATCCTCCCGCACGAGCAGGTCGCGAAGTTCATGGCGATCAAGGCCACCGACCCCGAGCGCTGGCTGGCCGGCATGCGGCGGATCGTGCGTCAGGCGCGCGAGACCGGTTAGGGGTGCGCCAGCTCGAGGTCACCGGTCCGCGCTCGGTCGAGTGGCGGGAGGGTCCGGATCCGACCGTCCAGGGTGACGGCGAGGCGCTCGTACGGCCGCTCGCGGTAGCGATGTGCGACCTCGACGCGGCCTTCCTCACGGGCGTGGTGCCGTTCACGGAGCCGTTTCCGCTCGGCCACGAATGCGTCGGCGAAGTGGTGGACGTCGGTGACGCGGTCAGCGTGGCCGCCCCGGGGGACGTGGTCATCGTCCCGTTCCAGATCTCCTGCGGCGCCTGCCCGTCGTGCAAGGCCGGTTACACCGGCAGCTGCACGACCGTCCGCCGCGGCTCCGCGTACGGGATGCGGCCGCTGGGCGGCGACTGGGGAGGCGCGCTGGCCGATCTCGTGCGCGTCCCGTTCGCCGACGCGATGCTCGTGCCGCTGCCGGAGGGCGTGGATCCGGTCGCCGTGGCCAGCGTCGCCGACAACGTCCCCGACGGCTTCCGCACGGTCGCTGGCCCGCTGGCCGCCACTCCCGGCGCCGAGGTCCTCATCGTCGGCGGATGGGCGCGCAGCATCGCCCTGTACGCGGTCGCGTGCGCGGTCGCGCTCGGATCCCCGCGCGTCGTCTATGCCGACACCGACCCTGGACGCCTCGAGCGCGCGGCCGCGCTCGGAGCCGAGCCGCTTCCAGTTGGTGAAGGGGAGGAGGACGGGAAGACCGCCTGGCCGGCGAGGCTGGGCCGGTTCCCGATCACGGTCGACGCATCCGGCGACCACGCGGCCCTGCACACCGCCATCCGCTCGACCGCCGCCAACGGAACCTGCACGAGCGTCGCGATCTACTTCGAGCCGACCACGCCACTCCCACTCCTCGAGATGTACACCCGCGGCTGCACGCTGCACGCCGGGCGCGTCCACGCCCGCGCACTCATACCCGACGTTCTCGCGCTCGTCACCGACCACCGCCTCGACCCGGGACGGGTCACCAGCGCGGTCGTGGACTTCGACGCCGCTCCGGACGCGCTGGCAGACCCACCCACCAAGCTCGTCCTCGTGCCCTGAACACCCACTGTGGGACGATCGTCGTCGCAGCGCGGAGACCGGGCGCTGCGGTCCGGAAGGAGTCGCCACGCCGTCAGATCGTCCCGACCTCTCGAGCATGGCAGACGATTACGCGCGGAACGCGCTTTCGCAGCGCGCAGCGTTCGAGGCGACTCACCCGGCCGTCCTCGCCGCCGCGCGGCAGTTTTCGGAGGAGCCGGTGCTCCGCGTGGTCGATCTCGGCGCCGCCGACGGCGTCAACTCTCACGGCCTCATCCGCGCTCTCGCCGAGGAGCGCGCCGGCCGGCCGCTGATCTACGCGCTCGTCGATCTCCCCACTAACGCGTGGGGAGTCGCTGCCGACCATCTTCGGTACGCCTTCGGTGATCGGGCGGACGGACCCGAGGTTCTCGTCATCCCTGCGCGGGGCGAAGCCGGCCGGGGGGTCTCAGACGTCGGCACCGGAGCCCACTATGCCTCGCCGGAGGCCCACGGCGAGGGCTGCCGCCGCGTCGGCGAGCGCGGCCCGCCCCCCGCGACGGTGATCAGCATGGCGGGCATCCCCCTCCAGCAGGCGCCTTGCCTGCCCTCGGGCAGCGTGCACGTCGGGGTCACCGGAACGGCGATGCACTGGGTCGCCGACGCGGGCGGCCTGGCGTCGACCGGCTCCGTCTTTCCGGGGTACCCCGACCACACAGACGAAGCCGAGCGGCGAGCCTGGCGCGTGGCCGCGGCGCGGCAGTGGGAGCGCCTGCTCGAGATGCGCGCCAGGGAGCTGGCGCCCGGCGGCCGGTTTATTGCCGCGCTCCCGGCCTCCCCCGCTCCATGCCCGGAAAGGACGGGGCTCTACGCGGAGATCATCGGCGACATGAACCGGGTGCTCGCCGACTGGTGCCGCGCGGGGCGCATCGCCGCCGCCACCGTCGCCGCGGTCGTCGTTCCGGTGTGGATGCGCACGCTCGACGAGATCCGGGGCCCCTTCGAGGCGGGCGGCGGGCGCGTCGCCGGCCTCGAGCTCGAGAGCGCCGAGCTCTTCCGTCTCGACAATCCCTACTGGCACGACGATCCCGGCGTGTTCGCGCGGGCCTATGTTCGGAGCGTGACCGCGTGGGGCGCGCCGCTCTTCCTCCGCGCCTTCGCGCGCGAGGGCGAGGGCCGCGCCCCCGGGCTCCTCGCCGACTTCCTCGGAGAGCTCGAGGAGCGTGTCGCGGATGCCCCCGGCCGCTACCGCTGGGACTACATCGAGGCCCTCGTGATCTGCCGGAAGGCGGACGGCCGCTTCTGACGAAATGCACGGGTCCGCCGGCGCGCCACCGGCCAGCCAAGCGCTGTGGCGAGCGGCGATGCGGTTACGCCCGCCGACCGCAGACACGGTCCGGGTTGAAGGCCGCACTAGTGTGATGCACTCGTAGCCGTGAGCTCGCTGCCATCGACGCCAACCCTTCCCGCCGCGCCCGGGATCCCCGAGCGCTTCCATCCGGCGGTTCGCGCGTGGTTCGAGCGGCGGTTCGGCGACGGACCGACCGAGGCCCAGGCCGGGGGCTGGCCGCCGATCGCCGCCGGCGAGCACACGCTGATCTGCGCGCCCACCGGCTCGGGCAAGACCCTCGCCGGCTTCCTCGCCGCCATCGACGCGCTCTACCACGCGCACGAGGCCGGCGAGCCCATCGAGGGCGTCACGCGCGTGGTGTACCTCAGCCCGCTGAAGGCCCTGGCGGTCGACGTCCACACCAACCTCGAGGAGCCGCTCGCCGAGATCGCCGAGGTGGCCGCCGAGCTCGGCTACGAGCCCGCGCCGATAACCGTCGCGGTGCGGACCGGTGACTCCACCTCGTCGGAGCGCCAGACGATGCTCCGCCGTCCGCCGAACCTGCTCGTCACGACGCCCGAGTCGCTGTACCTCTATCTCACCGCCGAGCGGTCGCGGGCCACGCTCGCCGCCGTGGACACGGTCATCGTGGACGAGATCCACGCGCTGGCCCGCGACAAGCGGGGCTCGCATCTCGCGCTCTCGCTCGAGCGCCTCGAGGCCGTCACCGAGAGCGCTCCCATCCGGGTCGGCCTCTCGGCGACGGTGAAGCCGGTCGAGACGGCGGCCCGCCTGCTGGTGGGAGCGCGCGAGCCGCTTCCCACCGTCGTCGACAGCGGGCACCGGCGTCGCCTCGACCTCTCGCTCGAGCTCCCCGACGGCGAGCTCGAGGCGGCGCTCTCGGGCGATCAGTTCGACGAGATCCTCGACCGCATCGCCGCGCACGTCGCCGCCCACCGGACGACGCTGGTGTTCGTCAACACGAGGAAGCTGTCGGAGCGCGTGGCCCACCAGCTCGGCGAGCGGCTGGGCGAGGACGAGGTCGCCGCCCACCACGGATCGCTGTCGCGCGAGCGCCGCCAGCGGGTCGAGCGCCGCCTGCGGGCCGGCGAGCTGCGCGCCCTGGTGGCCACCGCCTCGCTCGAGCTCGGCATCGACGTCGGCCCCGTCGAGCTCGTGTGCCAGATCGGCTCGCCCCACGCGATCGCGACCTTCCTCCAGCGCGTGGGCCGCGCCAACCACCAGCGCACCGGTGTCCCGCGCGGGGTCATGTACCCGACCACCCGCGACGAGCTGGTCGAATGCGCCGCGCTGCTGGCCGCGGTCGGGCGCGGACGCCTCGACGCCCTCCACCCGCCCGAGCAGCCGCTCGACATCCTCGCCCAGCAGGTGGTGGCCGAGGCCGCGGCCAGGGGCGACGACGGCGTGGGGGAGGACGAGCTGTTCGGCCTGATCACCAGGGCCTGGCCGTACCGGCGGCTCACCCGCGAGCAGTTCGACGAGGTCGTCGAGCTGGTCTCGGCCGGCATCGAGACCGGCCGCGGCCGGCGCATGGCCTACCTCCATCGCGACCGGGTCAACGGGCGCCTCCGCGCCCGCCGGGGCGCGCGGCTGGCCACCCTCACCTCGGGTGGAGCGATTCCCGAGAGCGGCGACTACCGGGTCCTGATGGAGCCCGGCGACGTGTTCGTCGGCACCGTCAACGAGGACTTCGCGATCGAGTCCCAGCAGGGCGACGTGTTCCTGCTCGGCACCCATCCGTGGCAGATCGTGCAGGTGAGCAACGGCGTCATGCGCGTACGCGACGCGGCCGGCAAGCACCCGACGATCCCGTTCTGGCTGGGCGAGGCTCCCGGGCGGACCGACGAGCTCTCCGAGGAGGTCTCCCGGCTGCGCAGCGCGGTCGCGGAGCGGCTCGACGCCGGTGGCCGGGACGCCGCCGTGGCCTTCGTCGAGGAGGCGTCGGGGATCGACTTCGTCGCCGCGGCGCTGGTCGTCGACTACCTGGCCGCGGCCCGAGCGGAGCTCGGCGGCGTGCTGCCCACCCACGACGACATCGTCTTCGAGCGCTTCTTCGACGACAGCGGCGGGATGCAGCTCATCGTCCACGCTCCGCTGGGGGCGAGGATCAACCGGGCGTTCGGCCTCGGGCTGCGCAAGAAGTTCTGCCTGACCTTCGACTTCGAGCTCCAGGCGGCGGCCAGCAACGACGCCGTCCTGCTCTCGCTCGGCCCCCAGCACTCGTTCCCGCTCGAGGACGTGCCCGCCTTCCTGCGCTCCCACAACGTGCGCGACGCGGTCTCCCAGGCCGTCCTGCGCAGCCCGATGTTCGTCGCCCGCTGGCGCTGGAACCTCAACCGCTCGCTCGCCGTGCTGCGCCGCAAGGGCGGCCGGCTCAACCCGTTCAACATCCAGCGCATGGAGGCCGACGACCTCATGGCCGCGGTCTTCCCCTCGCTGGCCGCCTGCCAGGACAACGCACCCGCCGGCCCGATCGAGATCCCCGACCACCCGCTCGTGCGCGAGACCCTGGACGACTGCCTGAACGAGGCCATGGACATCGAGGGCCTGCTGGCGCTGGTGCGCCGGTTCGAGGAAGGGACGGTCCGCCTGCACTTCGTCGACACCGTCGAGCCGAGCGTGCTGGCCCACGAGATCCTGGGCGGCGCCCCGTTCACCTACCTCGACGAGGACACCGAGATCGGCGAGCGCCGGTCGCGCGCCGTGCCGCTGCGCCGCGGCCTGCCGGTGGAGCCGCGCGAGCTGGGCCGGCTGGACCCGGACGCCATCGAGCGGGTGCGGGCCGAGGCGACGCCGGAGGTGCGCGACCCCGACGAGCTCCACGACGTGCTCCTGTCGCTGGTCGTCGCGCGGCCGCGGGGTGAGTGGGGCGAGCAGTTCGACGCGCTGGCGCGCGCGGGCCGGTCCTTCGAGGTCCACGTCGGTGAGCGGGACGTCCTGTGGGCGGCGACCGAGCGCCGCGCCGAGGTGGAGGCGCTGTTCCCGGGCGCTCGCTTCGTTCCGGATCATCCGCTGCCGCCGGGGCTGGCGGTCGCGCTCGACGCCGCGGGCGCCGACGAGGCGGGGGTGACGCTCGTTCGCGGCCATCTCGAGGTCTCGGGGCCCGTCACCGCCGACGAGCTCGCCGCCGCCACCGGCCTGCCTTTGTCCTCGGTCACCATCGGCCTCGAGAGCCTGCGCGCGCGCGGCTTCGCGGTGAGCGGACGGTTCGAGCCCGAGCGAGGCGAGCAGTGGTGCGCCCGCCGCCTGCTGGCGCGCATCCACGGCTACAGCCGGGAGCGCCGGCGGGCCGAGGTCCGTCCCATCAGCCAGGAGGAGTGGCAGGTGTTCCTGCAGTCCTGGCTGCACGCCGCTCCGGGGACCCGCCTCCACGGCCGTGCCGGGCTGGCCGAGGTCATCGAGCAGCTCCAGGGCTTCGAGTGGCCGGCCGGCGACTGGGAGCGCATCTTCGCCGAGCGGGTCGAGTCCTACCGCCCCGAATGGCTCGACGACCTGTGCCTGTCGGGCGAGGTGGCGTGGGGCCGGCTGTCCGTCCTCGAGCCGGCCGGCGACGGCGACGATCCCGCGGCCGGCCCGCCGCGCCAGGCGAGCAAGACGCCGTCGCGCCGCACGCCCATCACGTTCATGCTGCGCCAGGATCTGCCCTGGCTCCTGCAGGCCCACCGCGGGGCCGTGGCGCCGGCCGAGCCCACCGACGGCCCCGGCCGGGACGTGCTCGACGCCCTGCGCGGGCACGGCGCGCTGTTCCACCACGATCTGCAGGCCATCACCGACAGCCTTCCCACCGAGGTCGAGGAGGGCCTGTGGGACGGCGTCGCGCGGGGGCTGGTCAGCGCGGACGGCTTCAACGCCATCCGGTCGCTCCTGAACGCCCGGACCCGGTTCGCCCGCCGGCAGCGGCCGCGCCCGCGTCCGGGTTCGCGGGGACGCCGGGGCACGTGGCGGCAGGGGGTGGAGGGCCGCTGGACGCTGCTGCCCGCCGCCCAGCCGATCGACGACGTCGACGAGCTGGCCGAGGCCGTCGCCTGGCAGCTGCTGGCGCGCTGGGGAGTGGTGTTCCGCGACGTGTATCTCAAGGAGCGCCTCGCCGTTCCGTGGCGCGAGGTCCTCTGGGCCCTGCGCCGCCTCGAGGCCCGCGGCCTGATCCGGGGCGGGCGCTTCGTCACCGGCGTGACCGGCGAGCAGTTCGCCGGCGAGGAGACCGAGCCCCTGCTGCGCCGCTGCCGCGCCGGCCGGGCTGCGGCCGTGTGACATGCCGGGGGTGAGCCAGCGGGAGAAGGCCGAGGCGTTCCGGGCGCTCCACGAGGGAGAGCCCTTCGTCATCCCCAATCCCTGGGATGCCGGCTCGGCCAGGATGCTGGCGTCGCTCGGCTTCAAGGCGCTGGCCACCACCAGCGGCGGCTTCGCCTTCACGCTGGGGCGACCCGACGGAGCGGTCACCCTCGAGGAGGTCGCGGAGCACACGCGCGCGCTCGACCGGGCGACGCAGCTGCCGGTCTCGGTCGACCTCGAGAACGGCTACGGCCCCGAGCCCGAGGACGCGGCCCGGGCGATCGTCCGCGCCGCCGAGGCGGGAGCGGTCGGAGGCTCGATCGAGGACTTCGACCCCGAGCGCGGGATCTACGCGCCCGAGCACGCCGCCGAGCGGGTGGCCGCCGCCGTCGAGGCGGCCCGCGCGCTCGACTTCCCCTTCACGCTCACCGCCCGGGCCGAGAACCACATCCGCGGCAATCCCGATCTCGACGACACGATCGCCCGGCTCAAGGCCTACGAGCGGGCGGGCGCCGACGTGCTCTACGCCCCCGGGCTCGCCACCCTCGACGAGATCCGCGCCGTCCGCGAGGAGACGACGCGGCCGCTCAACGTCCTCGCCCGCTCCCGACTCTCGATGAGCGAGCTGGCCGACGCGGGCGCCCAGCGCGTCAGCCTCGGCAGCCGCCTCGCCCTGGTCGCGCTCGCCGCGGCCGCCGCCTCAGCCGAGGAGATCCGCGACAGCGGCGACTTCTCCTCGCTCGCCGTCCGGGTCCCGCTCGACGAGTGGCTGGGCGGCTGATCCGCCGGCGGCTCGACACCCGCTGAGATACCGTCTGGTCGGTGGCGCGGGACGAGCTCATCGCCCTCGAGCGAGACGGCTGGGAGGCGCTGTCGTCCAGCGGGGAGGCCGCTCGGGCGTTCTACGAGCGGGTCCTCGACCGGACGGTGGTGATGCTTCTACCGGGCGGCATGGTGCTCGACGACCGCGCGACGATCGTCAACTCGATGGGAGGCCAGCCCTGGTCGTCGTTCGAGCTCAAGGACGTCCCTGCCTTCAGCCGACGTCGGACACCGGAATAGTCACCTACAGCGTTTTGGCTCGGCGCGACTCGCAGGAGTACTCGGCGCTGATGAGCAGCGTCTACGTGCGCCGCGAGGATGGTGGAAGCTGGCCTGAATCAGCAAGTGCGCCACGCTTTGCCGCGCATAGGGTGCGGTACGGCCTCGCCGTACCGCCGTCGGGGCTCGGGACGGGCGGGCGCGACTTCGCGGAGCTACGTCGGCTCAAGGCGATTTGCTGGAACGCACTCGGACGGCGCCGGGGGCCTCTGGCAGGATGGCTATCCCTCGCCGTCGTCATCACGGGAGAACGCAAATGCCACCTGCCGTCCGGTTGTTCGGGGCCGACGACGTCGAGATCGACGATCTCGACTCGTGGTTCCTACATGCACCTCCCGAGAAGGGGCTGGCGCAGTGGAAGGACGCCTACAGCGCCAAGGAGCAAGCCAAGGCGTGGCTCCGGCCTTGCTCTCCGGCGATGCCCGACGAGCTGTGGTCGGCAATACGCAGCTTCATCGAGGGTGAGGTGGAGGAGTTCTATGGCCGCCCCGAACACACCACGCGACTCGACGACTACTCGCGACCGCGCCAGCACGATCTCTTCGGGTGTATGCGCCGTGACGGCGAGACCGTGCTAGTCGTCGGGATCGAGGCTAAGGCCTGCGAGGGCTTCGACGGTCTCGTCGCCGACCGCGCGACCGCAGCCGCCCCGAGCAACAAGCGCGCGAGATGCAACCTGCTCTCGCGGGCACTGTTCGGCCGGCAGGTTCTCGACAAGGAGACCGGCGCGATCCTCGACGAGAGCCTGAGCCGTCACGGCTACCAGCTCTGGACCGCAGCGGTGGGGACCGTGATCGAAGCTCAGAAACGCGCGATGGCGGAGGCGCTTCTGGTCGTCCACCAGTTTGTTCCAGACGACATCCCCGCCGCTCGACTTGGCGGGGACGAGCGCGACTGGACAACCGCCCTGACCACAAACGCCGAAGCCTTCGACGCCTTCGCCACCGAGCTACAGGCATCCGGCTCCAAGTCTCACAAGACTGAGTTCGTTCAGGACGGCACCGCGCTTCACGTAGTCAAGGTGGACAGCACCATCGCCGCCTGACCCCGGGGCGGGATCGAAACCTCGTGGCCGAGCGTGACAGCATCGCTGACGTGTCAGAACACGAGCATGCCATCGTCCGCTTTCGGGAAATCGAGCGCCAGCTCCCCGGGCTTCTCGACGCCCTGGTGGCGAGCCAGCCCTACAGGCGGGGCGAGAAACCGCCGGCGCCCGCGGTCGCCGGCGTCTACCTGTTCACCGAAGTCGGAATCCACCGCTACGTAGGGCGGACGCGAAACGCGAATCGCCGTCTCGGTGAGCACACGCGACCAAGTTCGAAGGAGAACTCGGCGCCCTTCGCCTTCAACATCGCCAAGGGGGAGGCCCGGAACGAAGGGCTGGACGTGTCCGGCTCACGCGAGGCCGTCGCCGCGCTCCCTGGTTTCACGCCGCATTTCGCTGCTGCCAAAGAGCGTGTGCGGGCGATGGAGTTTCGTGTTGTCGAGGTCGTGGACCCCGCCGTGTCGACGATTGTCGAGGTATACGCCTCGATCGCTCTCGGAACCGAGGGCGAGTTCAACCTCTTCGAGACTCACTAGCCCCGGGGGAGTCAGGCTTCCGGCGCCGCGGCCGTTTCTTCCTCGACGTCGACCACGACGCGGGCCTCGTTGCCGTCAAGGATCACAGTGGCCGGAACCGCTTGGAGCCCACGCTCGCGGCCGAGTTCGGCGCGTGAGCGCAAGAACTCCTTCTCTGGCGAGGGAAGCTCGCGGAGCCCGCCGAACCGCGGACTCTTAGGGCCCCAGTGCAGTCGCCCCGTCTTTCCCGGTCCCGCGTTCCAAGCCTTCTTTGGCTTGCGGTTCGGGCTACTGAACAGGTACTCCCGCCACGCCGTCAGGCTGTCGGCCAGTTCGTCGGAAAGACGGCTGAACAGCTCATTGACCTCGTCGAGCAGTTCCTGGGTGAGATCGGAGTAATGCCAAAACTGCGCGAGGTGCTTCTCGGGCGTCTCCGGCGGCATCCGCAGGAGCGCGGCGGCACAACGTGCGGCGATCTGCGCCGCTCGGTCAGCGACCAACAGGTCGGGAAGAGCATCGGCGGGATCGCGCTCCGGATCCCCAAGGATCTTTCGCGCCTGACGCATCTGCGCGTCACACGTCGTATGCGCGCTCTTGTGCCAGGCACGCACGTCCTGGCGCTCGGTATCGCTGAGCGGGTGTACTGAAGCGATGTGTTCCTCGACGAGCGCCAGTGCGTCTTCTGTCGTCTCCAGCTCGCTCGCTTTGACCGCCACGTGACGGTCAACGACGTCTGCGACTCCCCGCTCGATGTTCGACAGGCGGCCGCTGATCTCCACGAGGTAGTGCTGCTGCGTCGCGATGGCCATCGCTTGCCACGCGACGGCCGCTCCCGCTGTCGCCGCTTTGGCCGCCTTCGCGCCCTTGGCGGCTGGCGCCGCCCCCTTCATGGGGATGTTCTCGGCGAGCTGGCCGGTCTTGACGCTGCGCGCCTGAGGCAAGAGCTGGCCGCCCTTCTTTGTCTTCGTCAGGACGAGTTCGCCGGCGTCGAGCGCCTTTCGCGTGTCCTTTGAGGGATCGAGCACCACCGTCCATGGCTCCTTGCGACCGGCGAGGCGACCGAGTCCCTTGCGCACTTCCGGCATGCGTGCGAACTCCCGCAGGCCTTCGGCGGCGCCGGGGGGAAGGGGAACAGCCGGCCGGTCGAGGTCGTTGCCTCGCGTCGGGCGCGCCTCCGGGACCGGCGCCTCTTCATTCGGTTCGAGAACTTCGCTCACGGCTGCTCCCGCGACACCGTATGCAAGCCGGCCGGGGCTAGCAATGTGCCCTACGCCGCGCTGTCCGGGTGCCGTGGCAGGTAGAGCACCTCGGGAAGGAGATCGCGCAAGCGCCACTGGTCTTGATCACTCGTGACGAGTGGAGCGCCATAGGACGCCGCCGTGGCGGCGATCCAGAGGTCGTTGTCTCCGACCGTCAGTCCCTGCGCCTTCGTAGCGGGCCGAAGGCGCGCCCACTCGGCGAGCACGTCGTCGTCGAGCGGAAGCTGGGCATAGGCCTGCAGGCGCCGTTCCTCGCGTTCGATCCGGTCCGCGCCGAAACCTCCCTCGACATAGCCCGCGCGAGCCTCCGCCACGGTGATGATGCTGATCGCAGCGCGTGCGCGATCGATCCGAGCCAGTACCGCACCATCCCAGTGAGCTACCCGCTCCGGACGGGTTCGGCGCTGCGCCACGGCGCCGACGAACGAGGAATCACAGACGATGAGTTCCGGCGGCTCGTCTTCCGTCATTCGTCGCCGAACATGACCGCCAGATAGCGCTCATCGGCATCGTCACCGACCCACTCATCGCCCTCGAGCGCATCCAGGCCCTGCGCCGAGTCGATTCCCTGTCGCGCCAGCAACACGTCGAGCGGCACACGCTCAGGCGTGAAAAGCTCGGTCTGGCGGCCATGCACCACTGGCTCGATGGTCTCGACTCGCATCGAGCCGCGCAGCGGGGCGGTCAGGCGGCCTTCGCCACGTGCCCAAACGACCTCGCCCAGCAGCGAGCGCACCTTCGGCTCAAGCGCCTCGTCATAGCGACATGCCCACTCGACGCCGTCCCCAGCTCTGATTGCCATGCGATCGGGCTCGAGGTTGACGGCGTGCAGTCGCCCCGAGACGGACTCCACCTCCGACGGGCCACTCGCCGGGGGCCGCGCGAGGCGCGCGATGCGCTCACGATCCACGAGGACCGGGCCGTCTGGCGCAACCTCTCGCGGCAGATTGACTTCGATGGCTCCGTGCTCGCCGCACGCGCGACGCGCGCGGTCCAGGGCGTCCACGACGTCTTCCGGCACGTCCCGCTCCTGGGCTAAGTCGCTCATCAGGGATGCGAGATTCGTAAGCGCCAACGGCAGGTCGCCGAGATCGAGCGCGTCCTCCGCATCATCGAGCTCCTCCGGCTCGAGGGTCGCGACGGCGCTTCCGGTGTCCACTCGCACAAGGCGGAACGCTGACGCCGCCTCAGCTCGCCGCTCCGGGTGCCCGGCCTTGCGTGTCGCCTCGCCGCGCCGCGCGCGGTCGTAGTCGCGCAATGCGCTGATGAACGCGTCGATGAACGACTCGAAGTCGGCCAGCGGGATGCCGCGTTCGGCCCGCTCGCCCGTGAGCGTGAGCTTCACCTGATGTTCGCTTTCGTTCGCCATCGCCGGGCTCCTTTCGTCGCGGCTCGCCCGGACCCTCATCATCGCGCAGTCTCGGGCGGAGGGCTGCAAACGCCCGTCGTGAGCGAGTCGCTGAGCTTGCCGGTTCACTGACGTTCGATCACACCGGCCGAGTCGGCCCTTGGCGGTGGAGCGCCGGTTCCTCCGCCGCAGGCTGCTTTCTCGCGGCCCCAATGTCGGCCAGGCCGGCTTGCGCCATCCCGGACGGGGTTCCGCGCCCTGCTGGCGCGTGGCACGCTGCGCGCGTCCCGCCGCTGGAAGGGGCACAACCGCCCTTCGACCGGAAGGAGCCCGCCAAAACCATCCAGGAGGCCCACCACGTCCTGCTCGGAGGCAAACGCTCTGGGCCGAGCCAGCCCACAGGACATAAGCTGCGCGACGGTGAACAGTGACTCCCTCTCAATCATCCGCCCGCTACTTGCCGTTGCCCGGATCGGGGAGGCTGACTTGGACGGATGGGGACGGTGCCACGGCCTCTCGTCGACGGGCGCCTTCGTGCTCGGTCGGCTGTTCCGCAGGACCGCATCCGCTGCGGCGCTCGAGCTCGATATCGGCTCTGCCGCGCAGCGCCACAGTGATGCGCTGGGTAGGCCGTCCGCCATCCATCTGTTCTCTGATGAGCTGCCTATCAAGCGCTTGGCACTCGAGTGGCTCGCCGAGCAAAAGCTCGAGCCCCAACAACACGACCTGATAGGTCAGCTCGCCAGCTGGAATTCGGATACCGCACGCGCAGCATTGGTGGAATGGGCTGGCGAACCGGATTCGGGCGAGCGGCTCGCGGACGGCTTGAGGCTTGGAGCGGTTACCCGAGGCGATCTCGCCGACCCCACCCGCTATCGCGAGATTGCGTGCTCCCTGGCCGCTACCTACGCAACGTTGGACGCCGGATCGCCCGCCTTCGCCTACTACGACCTCGTCTAGTGGCGCTCACCGCTCGCATCATCAAGGGCGGCGCTCTGCTTGATGACTCCAGGCGATTCGTCGAGGCGTGGGATCCCGAGCTCGACGCCGAGACGAATCTCGCTCAGATCAGCGAGAACAACCTCTTGGGCAAGCCTTCCGCCAGCCGCGCCGAGGACGTCATTGCGGTCCTCCGGCGTCGCTTCGTGGCCGCGGACGCCTACGTCGTCGGCACACTTCGTGCACTCACATCCAACTCACGCGCCTTTCGCGACGCATGCTTCTACGAGGCCTCTCGCGACGATGAGCTACTCGGCCGCTTCTCGTCCGAGCTGCTCTTCGACTGCTGGACTGAACGCAGGCTCGACGTCGGCCCTCAGCGCGTAATCGATTGGCTCGCTCGGATCGACGTCCCTTGGGGACAGGCAACGCGCAAGCGAGTCGCCGAGGGTCTGCTGTCCACCGGCCGCGATTTCGGGCTACTGGAAGGCGCTGTGCACAAGGCAATCGCGGGCCCCTCGATCTCGCTCGCAGGGTTCGCGTACGTAGCGATGCGAGAGCGGTCGAGCCAAGCCTCATCGCGGGCGTTGGTCGACGCCCCCGTGTGGCGCCGGTTCCTGCTTGACGCGCCCCGCGTCGAGGCTCTGTTCCGTGAGGCCGACCGCTACAAGCTGCTCCGCTTCCTTGAAGCGGGCAGCACCGTTCGCATCGACTGGCTGATCGAGGACCTCCAGGAGGTGGGCAATGTCCCCGTCGCCTGAGCAGGTCCGAATGCCCCTTGGCCGGAAGCTGCGTCAGATCGGGGACCAGCTCGTCGACTACCTCGACAGCCCGGCTGCTGGCCCGCCGCCCTACTACGCCTACGTGTACTCCCCCAAGCACGAGTTTGCCGTACGCCAGGAGCTCCAGCGTCTGGACGTATGGCTGCGAAGCCGAAACGTAACCCCCGTCTCGATCTCGCTCGCTGAGCTGTTCTGGCGGGCGATTGACGAGTCCGGCTACAGCGAACAGATCGAGACCGACGAGCGCGAGAACCGCGCCGATCCTGGAACGCTCGAGCGACTCGCGACCGACATCAACCAGATCCTCATGAGTCCGCCAGCGCTACCGGACCGCGTAATGGCGGCGATGGAGGATTTCCCCGACCGCTCGGTCGCCTTCCTGTACCGCGCCGGCGCCCTTTACCCGAGCTACCGCACCTCTGCGCTCCTCGACGACTTGCGCGAGCGGTTGCTCAAACCCGTTGTGCTTCTGTATCCCGGCCGCTTGGTGGGAAGCTACGGGCTCTCGTTCATGGGCAAGTGCGAGCCGGCCCATGGTTACCGGGCCAAGATCGTCGCGAGGGAGGCGTGATGCAGGTCTCGGAGGTTTTCCGCAGGGACATCGCACGTCGCATCGAGGAGGTCATCAAGGTTGACTTCGACGACGAGGCGGCCGTCAGACGTGAGCTCGACGAGTACGTCGTCACGGACAACCTGCGCGACAGCATCGAGGAGATCCTCGACCGCTACCAGGAGACGATCAACAAGCCTGACGAGGGCACGAACATCTGGGTCAGCGGTTTCTTCGGCTCGGGGAAGTCGTCCTTGGCCAAGAACGTCGGCTACCTGCTGGAGAACCCCCTGGTCGGAGGCACAAGCGCCGCCGACCTGCTGCTCGCTCACGTCGAGGGCGGCAAGATTCGCGCGCTCCTCAACACCATTCATGCGCAGGCACCGACGCTGTCGGTCTACATCGACCTGTCAAGCGCCCGCAATGTGCTCAAAGAAGGTGAGAATCCGATCCTTCCCATGTACAGGGCCCTGCTCGAGCGCCTCGACTACTCACGCGATTTCAACCTCTCGGCCCTCGAGTTCGACCTTGAGGGCGACGGCCTGCTTGACGACTTCGAGCGGGCGTTCAAAGAGGTTTCCGGCGAACGCGGTGACTGGCGCGCCCGCCGCAATATCGGACTTGCGCGAAACGAAGCCTCCCACGCTATGCACCTGCTTCAGCCGGCCACCTACCCGAGCCCTGATTCATGGGCGCGCACGCAGCAGGCTCTCCACTTGGATCCCAATGTCGTGGCCGACCGCGCTATCGAAATGCTCGCCAGGCGCGCGCCCGAGACACGGCGGATCGTGTTCGTCGTCGACGAGGTCGGGCAGTATGTCGCTCGCGACCGCGCGCGCATGCTCGACCTACAGGGAATCGCCCACGCCTTCCAAAAGAAGCGCGGTGCGCTCTGGCTGATCGCCACCTCGCAGGAGACCCTCGAGGACGTACTCGACAGCCTCGAGGGAAGCAAGGTCGAGCTCGCCCGCGTACAGGATCGCTTCCCGCTACGGATAGACCTTCTCCCCAGCGACATCGAAGAGGTCGCAAGTCGTCGCGTGCTCGACAAGAGCGCCGACGGCGCGAGCGCCGTACGAGGCGCGGTCGACGGAAGTTGGAACAAGCTGCAGGCGCACGTCCTGCTCTCCTCGCCGCGACGCGACACCGAGTTCTCCCGCGAGGAACTCGTGCGGCTATACCCCCTCGTCCCCTACCAGATTCAGCTGTTCATCGACGCCGTATCGGCTCACCGCGCGCGCACCGGGGCGCAGCCGATGCTCGGCGGTAGCAACCGTACGATCATCAAGCTGGCCCAGCAGCTCGTGATCGATCGCGAGGTCGGCCTCTCAGACAAACCTGTCGGCGCTCTTGCCACTGCTGACATGGCCTACGACCTGCTCGCCGATGTGATTCCCACGGCTTGGCAGGCGGAAGTCATCCAAGTCGCCGAGCGCCACGGCCCCGACAAGATACCCACGCGCGTGGTCAAGGCGATAGCCCTTCTCTCCGGCGTCCCTTGGCTTCGGCTCGATGCCCGCAACTTTGCCGTGCTCCTGCACGACGAGATCACCGGCGAGCGCCTCGACGACGAGATACGGGACGCGCTGGCGACCCTCGTTCAGGAAGAGGTAATCCGCGAGGCGGAGGAGGGCTACCGCCTCCAATCTCCCGAGGAGAAGGACTGGGAGAAGGATCGCCGCGCCCTCGCCATGACCCCGGCCGCCTACCGCCGCCTGCGTCGGGAGGCCATTAAGAACCAGCTCGGCTCGCTCGTCGTCACCACATCGCGGTCGTTTAACGTGGGCCTCGAGGTCGACGGCGAGTCACTGTCGGCGGGTGACATCCGCCTGCTGGTGCAGGAGTGCGAGCCGGGCGAGGAGGAGCCGTCCAAGCGCGCTCGCGCGAGACGAGCCACGAGTCGGACATCATCTGGACCTACCAACCGTCGGACGAGACCTACGACGCGGCGCTCGAGGCGCACCGCAGCGCCGAGATGATCAAGACGCGGGAGGCCGCGCGAAAGTCCGGCGCGGAGGTCGAGCTGCTCAGCGACGAGCGCAAGCGCCTCGCGCAGGCCGAAGCGCGGCTAAGCCGACTTCTCGGAGACGATCTCCTCGCCGGAGCGACCTTCTTCCGTGGCGTCAGGGAAGCGGTGACCGGCAAGGACGCTCGCGTCGCAGCCCAGGCGGTCGCCGAACAACGGATTCCCGAGGTGTTCCCCGACCTCGCCGTGTTCGCCGCGGCCGTGAAGCGCTCCGACGCCCTGACCATGCTTCGGTCCGACAACCTCGAAGGGCTCCCCGACTCGCTCGGCGAGGAGGGGCTCGGGCTCGTTCGCGAAACGCCGGACGGCAAGAAACTGGCTATCGACCGCCCGCCTCTCAGCGTTGTCGTGGAAGAGATCAGAAGCCGGGCCGACTACGGCAAGGCGGCAACCGGCGAACACCTCGAGCGAGAGTTCCGCCGGCCCCCCTACGGCGCGACACCCGAGGCCGTACACGTCGTCGTCGCCGCCGCCATCCGCGCCGGCCTTGTCGAGGTCCGCCATCAGGATGCCCGGATCGCCAATGCGAAGGACCGGCGCCTCGACAAGGTGTTCTCCACGCTTCCGGCCTTTCGCTCCGCGACCTTCGCCCCCCAGCGCGAACTCGATATCGAGATCCGCGCCCGTGTAGCCCAGCGGCTCGCCGAGCTGACCGGCGACGAGCCGCCCCTGGCAATAGACGGGCTAGCGAGCGCTGCGCGAAAGGCCTTCGCGAGCGATGCGCCGGTATGTGAGCGCGTCGTCGCGAGCCTTCGGGGTCTCGGACTGACCGTCCCCGAAGCGGTTACTCGCGCCCGCACGCACATCCGAGAGCTGCTTGGTGAAGACGATGAGGAGGCAATCAAGACCTGCGACGAGGATTGGCAGGACCTCGTGGGAGGCCGACAGGCGGCCCGTGACTTGGATGACACGCTCGACGAGCAGGCGCTCGTGACCCTGCGTGCGGCTATCGACGAGCGGCAGGCATCCGACGCCGGCCTCCCCGAAGATGCTCGCGTCGCGCGGGACGAGCTGCGCGATCTGCTCGACGCTGTCGACCTGCCGGGACGCATGTCGAAGGTCGGCACGCTCGTCCGGCGCGTGCGCGATGCAAGGGAGGCGGCCTGGACGACCGCACGGGACGCATTGCGCACGCAGGTGGACGAGGAGCTTGCGTCCATCCGTGCCGCCAGTCCGAGCGAGGTCGACGAGGCAGCGCTCGACGAAGCGCTACGTCCGCTCGTGACTTGATACCCGCGGACGAGTCCGACCCGGGTCGCCCCTCCGTCGAGGCCCTTTCGGCGAGAGTGGATCAGGTTGCATCAATCGCGGAGAACGTACGCACGACGCTCGACGAACTCAGCTCGCGCACCGATGTCGTACGCGTACGGGCCCGCGATCTCTATGACGGGGTCGTCACTTCTCCGGAGGAACTCGATGCGCTCCTGACCAGGATCCGTTCCGCCGCCGAGGAGGCGCTCGGAGACAACAAGCACTTCTGGCTTTCGTGACCATCACTCCCCAGGACCGCGCGAAGCTCGACCGCGCGATCGGCGCCGCCAGGCAGACCATCGAAGCCGACCTGGAACGACGCGCGGAGGGGGATTACGGACTCGTCGTCCAAACGAGGTTCAGCCAGAGGAGGTACTTGCCCTCAGTCCGTCGGCGCCTGGTGCGCGCCGGCAGCTCGTCGAAATCGTTGAGCACCTGCGCCAGTGCCGACGGCGACGAGGCCGGGCCGGTCGGTCGACTTTTACGCGAGGCCTCTTTCACGCTGCTCAATCGGCTCGTTGCGGTCCGGGTGGCAGAAGCAATGGACATGCTCGCGCCGGCGCTTGCGGACGGGCCTCGGTCCCGCGGGTTCCGAGAGCTCCTGGAGCTCTATCCGCTCCTCCGCGACGGGCCCAGTGGCGGGTACTGGACCTTCCTGCGCCTTGCAGCCGACGAGCTGGCGCGAGATGCGCCGGTGCTCTTTGATCCCCGAAACCCGCTGCTTGTGCTGGAGCCCTCGCCCCAGGCGCTCAGCGAACTCGTCGACATCCTCTCCGATCCCAGCCTCAACGCGATCTGGTCGCAGCCCGACGCCTTCGGCTGGACCTACCAATTCTTCAACCGGCCGGAGGAGCGGCTCGCGATGCGGGAAGGCTCCTCAGCGCCGCGGAACTCGCGTGAACTTGCGGTGCGCAATCAGTTCTTCACCCCTCGCTACGTCGTGGATTTCCTTGTCCACAACACTCTCGGACGCCGCCTCGTAGAGGCGGCTCAGGCGAAGAGCTGGCCGGCCAGTTACCGCTCCTCGTCCCGGACGGCGGGGCCTCTGGCCGCCCGATCGACCTTGAAGACGTTCGCGTTCTCGATCCTGCCGTCGGCTCCGGACATTTCTTGCTCGGGCTGCTATGACGTCTTGAAGCCGCCTGGCAGCTACGCGGGGTCAATAGCCGCCGAGGCGGCCCCGCACGTGGTGCGCGCCTTGTGGGGAATCGATATCGACGCGCGCTGCGCGCAGGTCGCCGCTGCGGCAATCGCGATTCACGCACGACGGCGTCGACCCGACGGTGAGCTGCCGCGTCTGAACATCTTCACTGCTCGCGCGCTACCGGACGACCCGGACGCATGGGCCGAGGCGCTCTCGGACCTCGACCAGTCCGATGAGCGCCTTGCCCGTCGAATCCAGGAGGTCCTCGCACAAGCGCCTACCCTCGGGCCGCTGCTGAAAGTCGAGGAGGCGCTCGAGAAGGAGATTCAAGAGCGCCGACCCCAGCGCCGACGCTGACGAGAGGCGACGCTGTTCGCAGGCGTCGCGCGCGGACGCCTTCGGATCGCGCAGAAGCGGCGATCATGGACGCGATTCGTAGCGTCGCCGCGCGCGCATCGGCGACACCGAGCCGAACGGCTTCTGGCCGCAGAGGCGACGGACGCGATCGGTTTCGTGGAGGCGATGCGGCAGCGATACGACGCGGTGCTCATGAACCCGCCTTTCGGCGAGCCGGTCCCAGAAACCAAGGCGTACATGAAGGCGAGCTATCCGTGGATCCCGTGGAAGCGACTCGAATCTGTTCGCGGCATTCGTGGGCCGCGGGATCGAGCTGGCAAACCCGGCGGACTGGTAGGAGCGATCAGCTCCCGCACGGCTTTCTTCCTGAAGACGTACGAGACGGTGGCGCCGCGAAGTCGATTCTCGCGAATTCGCCTGACCGTCTTCGCCGACCTTGGGTCAGATGTCATGGAAGGGCGCATGGTGGAGTCGGCCGCTTACGCGTTGCGCGCGAGCGCGTGGACAAACCCTCCGCCACGTTCATACGCCTGCTTCGCGATCGCGACCGCGACTCGGCGCTGCACAGGGTCGTCCGCGAACTTGGAGATGGCGACGTCTGACCGGGCGCTAAGCGTTGACCTTGACGAGATCGCCGAGGTCCCAGCAGCCGTGTTCTCCTATTGGGATCCCCGGCGGTGTCCGCTCCACATTGCACGGGCTACCACGCCCTAGAGGGGAAAGGAGCCTGGTGCGGGTGGGTCTCCAGACCTCGGACGATCTGCGCTTCGTTCGAGCGTTCTGGGAGGTACCGACCTCGGCCATCGCTCGGAGTCGGAAGGAAACGGATGGCTTACGCTGGGCTCCGTTTGCGAAGGGCGGCGAGTACTCGCCCTATTACAGCGACGTCCATCTCGTCGTGGACTGGGAGGCGGATGGGAAACGCCTGCGCAGCTTTCAGCCGGCCAAGGTGCAGGGCGCCCAGTACTACTTCAAGCCCGGTCTAACGTGGCCCGAACGAACAGTTAGCGCCTTTGCTGCTCAGATTCTGCCGGCCGGGACAGTCTTCAGCGTCAAGGGCCCACTCTTTCTCCCTACCGTCGAGGGAGACCCGTTTGCGTTGATGGCATGGCTGAACGGCCGAATGGTCCGCTGGGTGATCGAGTCTAGTGCGGCGGCCGGGGAGGAGACAAAGAAGGGGGGAACCGCGGCTCGCGACTACAGCGTCGGTCTGCTGCAACGGCTGCCATGGCCGGACGCTCAGATGTCTCCCAAGGTTTCCGACGAGCTGTCAGCTCAAGCCGCGGCGATCGCCGAGCTGCGTGCCCGCCGCGACTCACATGACGAGACCTCGCGGCGGTTCGTATGCCCGGCTGTTCTCTGCGAGCGGGACGGCACTCTGCGTGACCGTGTTGCGGCTGACGCGGCGCAACAGAACGCAGATTGTCTCGCGGCGCTCGAACGGCACGCCGCGATTGACGAGAGGCTTCTAACGGCTCTCGGGGCCGGCCCTGACGTCGCGCTGGCACTCGACGAAGCCGTAGGTCCTCTTGTGGCAAGCCTGCCTGAGCGCGACTTCAGCACGGAGGAAAACGAACGGCTCTTCGAGTTGAGCATGGCCTCCATGTCCGAGTTGGTTGATGCGGCATCGAACGTTGTCGGCATGTCCCGGTGGGCGCGGCTGAGTTCACACATCGTGGATCGAAGGCTCGAGCTGCTAGCCCTGGTGTTTCAGACCCACCCGCGATCGGTCGTGACGATTCTCGACGATCACGGCTGGCTAAGGCCTGACCACCTGCGCGGCGAGTGTGAGCGCTTCGTGTCCTGGGTCGTGGGCGTTGCCTTCGGGCGGTGGAGCGTCGAAGTCGGCCGAGATCCATCGAGCGCTCCGCCGCAAACGGGCCTGCTGGACCCGGTGGCACTCAGCCCGCCCGGAGCGCTGGTCGACGAACGGGGACTGCCTTCTGAACAACGGCCGCCGGGCTACCCGCTGGAGCTGCCAAGTCCGCGGATACTCGTGGACGACGAGGGGGCCCGGTGGGACCTCGCCTCGCGTGTTCGTGCGGCTGCCTCCGCTGCTCTTGGCGATTGCGCAGACGAAATCCTCGATCAAGTCGAGGGCGTTCTCAAGCAAGGTCTTCGCGCCTACCTCCGTCGTCGTTTTTTTCGCGACCATCTCGCGCGCTACTCGAAGTCGCGTCGAAAGGCACCGATTTACTGGCAGCTATCAGTTCCTTCGCGTGCCTGGAGCACATGGATCTATGCGCCCGCCTTGTCGCGCGAGATGCTCTATGCCGTCGCCCGCGAGGCTTCGCGACGTCGCCAGGTTCTCACGGAATCCATTGAGCAGTTGCGAGTGGAGGGGGAGAGCGCCTCGGGGCGTCAGCTGGCCCAGATCGAAAAGAGGCGGGAAGGCGTAGCTCAGCTCTCCGATGAGCTCCGCGGGTTTGCGGCGGAAGCCGAGCGCGTCGCCGGCCTAGGGTGGACCCCTGACCTCAACGACGGTCTGGTGCTGTGCGCCGCACCCCTTGCCGACCTGTTCCCAGCGTGGCCCGACGCGAAGCGAGCGCGGGACGAACTCCGCGAGAGACAGCACGGCTGGGCGACCGTAGCCAAGTGGGCGGAGGCGCTATGAGCGTGGTGCGCGAGCACCTGGCAGCGGTCGTAGCGAAGAAGGTCGAGGCGCACGGCGCAGTCGTCTGGGAGGACCCGGAGGGCGAATACATCGACGTCGCCGACAGCGTCTGTCCTCGCGAGACGCGGTTCACGCGGTGGGACGGAAGTTGGTACGCCCTGCGACGCGAGCTCGAGGAGCTGGTAGATGGGCCCACGGCACCTCGCCTGTTGATCTACCAGCCGACGGAGACTCCTGGCGACGATCCGCTGGCAGAGGTCAGAAACGCAGGAACGCTGATGCGTCATCGGCTGGCCACGCTAGTCCGCGACTCACTTTCCGGGACCCTCACGCAGGATCGGATCGCCGAGCTGGCACAGGGAAGTCGGACTTTGCCCGAGGTCGAAGCCGCGCTCTCGTCCGGAGCCCAGGCTGGGGTGCGCCTTCCCGCCGCGCTGGGGTCCGCTGACACGATCGAGCTGAGCCTGCGAATCCTCGCCGACGGGCGACTCGATGATTCGTCCGACTCTGCGCTGTGGGACGAGGCGCGGTCGCTCCTTGAAGGGCAGTTCGGGATATCGGAGATCGGGCCGAGCGAGGAGGCCATTGAGGCCGCATTCCGGCATCTCGTTGTCACCGAGCTGACCACCGCCGCTGGAGGCCCGTTGCCCGGCCTCGACAAGGCATCAGCGCCGGTTGACGCGTCCCAGCGCGCCCGGATTTCCGAGCTGCTGACGACATGGCGGCGTGATCGGCTTCGCCTTTCCTCGTATCGAGGGCACGCAGCAACTGCCCAAGCGATGCTGTCGCTCGGCAACACGCTGGAGTGGCAGGCCGCGTTCGAACAGCTCGACTCTGTCGAAGTCCTCGATGACCTCGCGCTCGCGGAAGTCGCGCGGCGGGTCAGCGCCAGTGAGATCGAACCGGCGGCGGCGCTGGCTCGCCTACGCCAGCAGCGCAGCATGTGGACCGATGGCCAGCTCCCAGAGGCTGCGCGCTGGGTTCCGGCGTGGAAGGCCGCAGTCGGGGTGACCGATCTGCTCCTCGAGTTGAGCCAGCCGACGGCGCAGGGCGGCTCGGTTGAGGGGGTGCTGGCTGGCTATGTCCGCGATGGCTGGCGCATCGACGCGGCCCATCGTCAGATGGAGGAGGCGCTCACGCAGCTGCCAGCCTCGGCGTGCTCGACGAAGCCGTGCAGGTGGCGCGGGTTGCGTTCGAGGAGTGGCTGGACGCGCGAGGTTCGGCGGCTCACCGATGCGGTCGCGAGCGGACGGCTTCGACATCGGCGAGCTCGTCGCCCAAACCGCGATCCATCGACACGTTCGTCGCGGACGCGGCGGAGCCGATCGCGTACTTCCTCGTAGACGCGCTGCGCTATCGAGCTTGGGCGAAGAGCTCGCCAGTCGCCTTGCGCGACGCTGGGCGCACGGTGCAGCTGCACGCAGCGGTCGCCACCTCGCCGACACTCACACCGGTTGGAATGGCCGAGTCTGCTTCCAGGCGCTGAGTCCGGGATCGCGGTTGCTCTGGACGACCGACGGCGGCTGCAGGTATCGGTCGACGGCACGCCCGTTGCGGGGGTTCCTCCGCGAGTCGAGCGTCTTCGGGCAGCCCACGGCGAGGTCGCCGACTTCCCTCTCAATGACGTCTTCGAGTACTCCGAACGGGAGCTGCGCGAGCCGGATCGAGAGGGCGCGACTTGTACTTGTCCGCTCGCAGGAGATCGACGAGGCGCTCGAGACCGACAAGGTCGCCGCGGCCCGCTCCTACGTGCGCGACATCGGCACGCTGCTTGCGCGGGCCGTCGCTCGCCTGCGTCATGCCGGAATCTCGCACGCTGTGATCGCCGCCGATCACGGGTTCGTCCTGCTCTCGCGGCCGGTGGGCCCCGAGCGCACCATCGAGGCGCCTGGTGGGGAGGGTGAGCTCCATCGCCGGTGCTGGATCGGACGCGGCGGCGCGAGCGTCCGGAGAGCGCGTTCCGTGTTCCGCTCGCAGAGCTCGGGGTCGGCGGGCGAGCTCGACCTCGTCGTGCCGCGCGGCTTCGGCGTGTTCCCGGCCGGCGGCGCGCGCCGCTACTTCCACGGCGGGCTGTCTCCCCAAGAGCTGCTCATTCCGGTGCTGGACGCGCGCTTCGCCGCAGTCGCCGGAGCAGCCCGGCGGTCTGGTGGCCGAGGTGCCGGACGGCGAATCGTCACCGGGGTCTTCTCCGCCCGCGTCGAGGTCAAGCGCAACCTATTCAGCGAAGCTGCCGTCCTTCGCTTGATCGGCCGGCGCAAGGACTCCGACGGCGAGGTTGCACGTGTTGCAGCCGGCAACGGGTTCGACCCGACGACCGGGACGATCACCGTCAACGTCGAGCAGCCCGCGATCATCACGCTCCGCGTGACGGCATCGCTGAAGAAGGGCGAGCGGGTCGTACTCGAGCTCTACGATGCTCGGACGGACCGCTTGGTCGCCACGTCCGGAGGAGGCGAAGGTAGTCACCGAATGTGCGCGTCGACGATGGGCTTGACTGAGGACTACGACGCGCTCGACCGCAGCGCCAACGAGGCATTCGCCGGGCGCGTCGTTCGCAAGGACCTGGTCCGCCAGGTCAAGGTCGGCGCAAACGTGCCGGTCTACGTCCTGGAGTTCCTGCTCGGCAAGTACTGCGCGTCGGACGACCCGGAGGCGATCCAGACCGGGCTCCAGGTCGTCAACGAGACGCTGGCCGAGAACTTCATCCGGCCGGACGAGGCCGAGAAGTCCAAGGCGCGCGCTCAAGCGCAAGGGTCAGCATCGGCTCATCGACAAGGTCGCCGTTCGGCTCGTGGCGAGCGAGGACAAGTACTGGGCCGAGCTGGCCAACTTCGGCGACAAGTACGTCCACGTCCCCGAGGACGTCGTCTACCGCTACGAGCGCCTGCTTCAAGGCGGCGTTTGGTCCCAGCTCGACTTGCATCTACAACGCCGACGAGGACGAGGCACACAAGCGGCCCTTCTATATCCGGGCGCTCAAGCCGATCCAGGTCGCCGCGTTCTCGATGGACGAGTACGCCGCCGGGCGCGCGCGAGTTCAGTCGCGACGAATGGCTCGATCTGATCGTGCGCTCGATCGGCCTCGAGCCCGCGCGAGTTCGACATGCGCAGGAAGCTGCTGTACGCTCACGCGGCTCATCCCGCTGGCCGAGCGCAACTACAACCTCGTCGAGCTGGGCCCATGGGGCACCGGCAAGTCGTTCGTCTACCGAGAGACCTCGCCGAACGCGATCCTGATCTCGGGCGGCAAGACGACCGTCGCCCAGCTCTTCGTGCACATGGGCACCGGGCGGATCGGGCTGATTGGCACCTGGGACACGGTCGCGTTCGACGAGGTCGCAGGCATCGAGTTCAGCGACTCGAGCGTCGTCCAGATCCTGAAGGACTACATGGAGTCCGGCTCGTTCGCGCGCGGCAAGGAGGAGATGCCCGCCGAGGCGTCGCTCGTCTTCCTCGGCAACACCAGCAAGCCCACCCAGGAGCTCGTGCGGACCGCCCACCTCTTCGCCGACCTGCCCAAGGCGATGATCGACCCCGCCTTCCTCGACCGCCTCCACTTCTACCTCCCGGGGTGGGAGACGCCGAAGATGGAGCAGCGCTTCTTCACCTCCCACTACGGCTTCGTCTCCGACTACCTCGCCGAGGCGCTCCGCGAGCTGCGCAAGCGCAGCTACGTCCGCGCGCTCGACACCGAGTTCGCCCTCGGCGACCACCTCAGCGCGCGCGATGAGCGGGCCGTCCGCAAGACGGTGTCCGGCCTCCTGAAGATCCTCCATCCCGACGAGCGAGTGGACCCGCGCCGAGCTGCGCGAGTACTTCGAGTTCGCGATGGAGGGCCGGCGGCGGGTCAAGGAGCAACTCAAGAAGCTCGCGCCGCACGACTACGCGAAGACCGCCTTCTCCTACACCGAGCGCGACACAGGCCGGGAGTACTGGGTGGAGGTACCGGAGCAGCCCGAAGAAGCGCCGCTTGAGCAGGCGATCGAGGAGGATCAGCAACCCGCACACGCGGAGGCGCCCGCTCGCGCCGAACCGGCCAGCGCCGCGGATCTGGTCGCAGCAGGCGAGAGCTCAACGTTCGAGTTCAAGCAGTCGGCTCGCTGGAACGAGCAGAAGGGCGACAAGGACGCGGTTCTAGAGCTTGCGGTACTCAAGACCGTCGCGGGCTTCATGAACGCACACGGCGGCACGCTGCTCATCGGTGTGCGCGACGACGGGGAGGCGGTTGGCGTAGAGCCTGACTTCCGGACGCTCGCCAAGGGTGGCCCAGACCGTTACGAGAACTGGCTAACGACACTCTTCGAGACGAGCCTGGGCAAGCCCTCCGCGGCACACGCGAGCATCTCATTCGAGGACCTCGATGGACACCAACTTTGCCGCGTGGAGGTCGAGCCGAGTCCGAAGCCGGTTTACGTCGCCAAGGGCAACTCGGCCGATCTCTACGTCCGCATCAACAACTCCACGAGACTCCTAAACACGTCCGAGGCGGTCGACTACATCGCTGCGCATTGGCGGACATGACGGCACTCTTGTGTGGACTCGCGAACTCCAGCGCCTTTCGACTTAGACATCAGGCGCGTCATGCAGCGCTGGATCCCGCGCTTGCGCAGCGGCGTGAGGGCGTGCGCGTCGCGGCAGTCGGACCCAGCCTCGGCCGCGCTTCAGCTCTGCGCGTCCGGCAGGCCGAAGAGCTGGTGCTGGGCGCGGTCGAGAGAACCGGCGGGCCCTTCGAGTCGAGCCCGACCGTGCCGCCGATCTCGTAGACACGCCAAGAAGCGTTTTTAGTCCGGCCCCTCGCCCTCGACGGAGCGATTCGCGCTTCGCAAACACCACCGAGCTCGATGATCGACTCGACAACCACAACCGTGGTAGGAGGGAGGCGATGACGTCTCGACTGCCATCGGTGAAACGGCTCGCCGATGACTTGCGCGGTCAGCACACGCGCACCGGAAAGACCGTCGACGAAGCTGCCGCCTTTTTGCGCAGCCAGCAGCTGCGGTTACGGGAGTTCGGAACGACCGAGGATCTCGGCCTGGCGGCCTACGATGATCCACCCGACCTAGAGGCACGCGCGCTCGCCACGCACCTGCAGGAGATCCGAAACGCACTGGTGGACGAGCTGTGGGCGCGGCAGATCTTTATCGGGGCCGAGGTGATGGACGACCTGCTCTTCGGCGCGGCCGCCGATCACGCAACGATCGACCCCGTCCTCGCCGTCCTTGAGTTCCTGCGGGATCGCCGCGCCAATCGGCCGGGAATGGTGCTCTTCGGCTTGCACACGTTCGGGATCGTCGGCGGTGGGCTTGTGCGCGGGCGCCAGCGCATCGACTTCGAGCATGCCGGCTGGGGCATGGCCATCACGCCGCAGACCAACAACCTGGTCAAGTCCGTCGAGTTCTTTGAGCGCGCGCGCCGGACCTTCGGCGTGCACAAGGCCGTGCCGTTCCAGCTGATCGCCCATTGGCAGCAAAGCCGCGCGCCGTGGCTGGAACGCAACCCGCTCCTGGCGATGCGAGTCGTGACTCAGCGCGGCTCGTACTACGACGCCGAGTGGCCAATCACGATGCGGCTGCGAGCCACCACCGCCCTGATCGCGATGATTGCGGTCTTCCAGCCGCCGCCGGCCGACCGCTTCGCGGTGCTGATGAACAGCTCGAAGACCAACAACTGGGAGACCCTGGACATCCATCACTACCTCGTCCTCTACGACAACCCGGGCCGGACGGGCGAGCTCGATGGCGACGCCGTCCCGATCCACGCCCGGGGAGCTGGGCTGGCCGAGCTCAGCGAGCTCAACGTCTTGCTGGACCCGAGCTGGCGAGCTCGCCGTCGCCGCGTGCTGGTGGAGATCGAGCAGGCGGTCGGCGAGGCACTGTCGGGCTATCTCCGTCACGCCCGCGGTCGCTCCGGCGACTCCGCGAAGGCCCGGACCTACAGCCGTGCCTTTGAGTCGCTGGAATACTTCCGGCGCTCGTTCGTCCGCGGGGGTGCGACCTGGGCGGCAACAGTCAGCCTGGCGACGGCGCTTGAGATGCTGCTCACTGACCACTACGCGGGCGGGGTCGGGGAGACGCTCGCGCGGCGAACCGGCCTACTCTTGGCCGGGGTGCGCGGGAGGACGGGTTATCAGCAGGCGGTGCGCGCCGTCTATAAGGCTCGTAGCGACATCGTGCACGCCGGCTCGGGAGCTGGTGTCGGGGAGCTCATCGAGGCCCAGCGCGCGTTCGCCATGGTGTTTGCGAAGCTAGCTCCGCGAATCGCCAAGCTCAGCCAGCGGTCGCAGGCACCGATCGCCGAACTGACCGACGACGCGTGATCAGTGGTCGAAGACGGCGGGGGCGGCGCAACATTCGTCTGCGTGGACGAGGGCTCTAAGCGGATCCAGGTCGCGTTTTGTAGCGACGGCCAACCAATGCATTCGGCTGCTGCGACGTCGTCGGGTTAGGCGGCTTCCCCGGCCTCGCAGTAGGCGAAGGAGGGGGTGGGCATCGCGCCACCTGAGACCTCTTCGCACAGGCGCGCACCTCGACGGTGCTCGGCATGCGACTCCCGGGGACGCTCCATCGCTGCGAGCCAAGCCCGTTCCCGTTCGGCGCCTCCCGTTCGGCACCCCCGTCTGCGATTCTCGCCCTTATCGCGCCCACCTCGATCTCGCGCACAAGACCTGGCAGCTTGTCCTCGAGCGTCCGCATCCGCATCGCGGTCGCGCACCGTTCGGCGGACCTAACGACGAGGTCATCCGGCACCCCGGTCCAGATTGGATCGTACCTTCAAATGGGGGGCAGCCGTTACCTCGACCGCTAGGGATGCAGGTTGCTCGACCAGGCCCGTGTGCTCTGCCGCTACTGCCCGGACGTCGGCGACCCGGCTATTGGATAGCGTTCGTTCCGTGACTGACCAACCTCACGTCTGGGTCGTTCGTGCCGGCAAGGGCGGCAAAAATGCCGCCGACTTCGAGCAGCAAGGCCTAATCGCTATTGGGTTCGCGCCTATCGGTGATGTGACCGGGAAGAACCGCGACCAGCTGTTTGACTACGCGCGCAATCTGATCGGCAGCAAGGCTGGCAACGTCGCGGGACAAGTTCACCGATTTGCGAACTCGATCCACGTTGGGGATCTCGTGGCTGTGCCCGACGGACAGAACCGCGAGCTCCTGTACGGCACCGTGACAGGCGACTACGAGTACCGCAACGCTCCCGTGATAGAGGGCACACAGTGGCGGCACGTACGGACCGTCAAGTGGCTGGGCCGCCGAAATCGCGACGAGCTTCCGGACCGGATCCTATTCACCCTCGGATCGCTGCTGACCGCGTTCGAGCCCGCCCACCAAGCTGGACTCGCCGGCTTCCTCCTAACCGGCGAGCTGCCAATCGCGGACATCGATGACCTGAACGGAGGGGACCCGTCCGGCGGCCCCGACGACGTTGGCGGGTCGAGCTCCACTAGCGCCGCTGAGCAGGAGGCCCGCAACCGCGAGCTGATCGCCAAGAAGATCGTTGCCCTCGGCTGGTCGGAGACCCAGGATTTCGTCGCCGGAGTCCTCGGAGCGCTCGGCTATGCAACCGAGGTGGCCAGTGCCGGTGCCGATGGAGGTATCGACATCGTGGCCTGCCGCGACGCGCTGTTCCTCCATCCGCCCGTAGTAAAAGCCCAAGTCAAGGCGAAGCCGACGACGAAGATCAGCCCTGACGAGATCCGGCAACTTAATGGCCTCGTCGACAGTAACAGTGAGCGCGGCATCTTCGTCGCGACGGGCGGGTTCACTGGACCCGCCGTGAAGGAGGCTGCGCAAATGGCGATCCAGCTGTGGGACCTGGACCGTCTTGCCGAGCTGTTCATCGAGAACTACGAGAACCTCGATGACTTCACCCAGGGGCTCGTGCCACTTCGGCGGATCTGGGTTCTTGACGAAGTAGACGACTTCCCCGGCGAGGCGTAGTCGCCCGAAGTCGGGGCAATGCGCGGCCGCCCCGTGCGACGTCGCGGGCGTCGTACGAGCCCTCGCCTTTGAGATGCGATCGAACGCGAAAACCGCGCGGCGACGCGACCGGGCGTGGGAATGCTCCGCTCGGTGCCGTCAACGCGAGCGCCGCGGGCTCTACTACGGGCATCTGGAGGGTAATCGCGCTAGTCGACGCAGCGAAGAGGAGGGCTGGGTCAGCCCTGACTCAGTTCACCGAACGGCGCCGTGGCTCGGGCTTGAGGAGCTGCGCGGACTGCTAGATGCGACGTGATGCGGTGGCATTCGAGCAGAGGAGCGAGGTCCGCCAGCCGAGTTCAAGCGCCCGGCTTCAGCGCGGCCAGCGGGAGGGTGTGATGGCACTCGATGAACCGATCATTTATCTAGGCATGCTTTTGCCGCGCAAACATAGTCGTGCCGTGATACCCGGAACTGCTTATGAGCCGTGGTTTGGTCCGCAAGAATCTCTTGCGTGATCGATCCGCGTTCGTATGCCCAGGCAAGCGGCCGCTGGGCCTCGAGTTCCTTCATACATTGAACAAAGGCTGCGTGCACGGGGTGGCCATCACCGAGGCGAAGCGCTATCCGGTCTTCCGAGTAGCGAACGTCCGTCAGAGTTCGCCTCCAAGCCTGACTTGCTTCCTTTGCATCGGGGCTGTCGTGCGAGGTCCCTCGGTTCTGAAGAACCCAAACTCTCTCGAAGCAGCGCTTTGATTGGCCGAGCGCGTGCGCGCCCTCGTCGAGGACCTGGCGCAGTTCAACTTGTAGCTGCTGGCGCTGGTCGTCCTTCTGGCGGGTACGTGCCCACCAGGCCGCCAACCCGGGCCCTACGGCGCCAGACACTACGATCGCGGTCACCGCAGTTGCTGTGTCGGCCATGTGCTTATCGTGCCGTCTAACCCGGATGCTCTGAGAACGAGACGAATCGCAATCCACGTCTACCAATCGGACTCGGCGAAGCGTCCTATCCGCGCGGACCTTCGCGTTGGAGGCGCTCATCGGGCGGCGGGGGCCGAGCGTCCGACGTCCCCCGACAGCACTGCGAACCCCGGTGAGGCTGCCCCTTGCACCGGCAGCACCGGCAGACCGCCGCCTCGTCGCGAATGCCCCGGGGGCGCAGTAGGGGCAGGTCTTCACACACGGAGGCCTCGGGACCGCCTTTCAGCTCGGGTTTCCCGGCATCACTCAGATTCGCGTCGAGCACGTCGCGCTTCGCCTTCAGGGCGGCTGGCGCGAGCAAGTCAGAGGCGGATGAGGCTTTCCGCCACGTCGAGCAGCCATCTTGCTTCGTTGCCTCAACCTCCACTGATCTCGCCAGTGGTCGGCTTTGATCGACGTTCACCGAGGCCAGCACGCGCGAACGCCCGCGCGCCGGCCCATTAGCCATTCAGACGTAGCCGAGGGCGGCGAGACGCTCGCCCGCGTCGGTGTCGAAAAGCTGAAGACGAGCGCCACACCCGATCAACTCCTGACCCGATACAGTCGCGCCCGCGCCGCCAGGACCGCGCCCGCAGCAGCCGCAGATGATCCTCCTCGACCCACACAACCTCGCCCGCTCGCACGCCGACGAGCGGTCGGCCGAGATCATGCGCAGGACCGTCGAGTTCTTCGAGGCCAAGGGCAAGGCCCGGCTCAAGCACGACGACCACGAGCGCGTCTGGTACGAGGACTTCCTCGAGTTCCAGGCGCGCGAGCGGATCTTCGCGACCCTGCTCACGCCGGCCGCCTACGGCGCCGAGGACTGCCGCTGGGATACGTGGCGGCTGGCCGAGTTCGCCGAGCTCCTCGGCTTCTACGGGCTGGCCTACTGGTACACGTGGCAGGTCACCATCCTCGGGCTCGGGCCGATCTGGATGAGCGCCAACGAGGACGCCAAGCGCCGGGCTGCGGCGCTGCTCGAGGAGGGCGCGATCTTCGCCTTCGGGCTCTCCGAGAAGGAGCACGGCGCCGACGTGTACTCGACCGACATGGTCCTCACGCCCAGCGGCGACGGCGCCTATGTGGCCAACGGCGAGAAGTACTACATCGGCAACGGCAACGAGGCCCGCATGGTCTCGACGTTCGGCAAGCTCGCCGACAGCGGCGAGTACGTCTTCTTCGCGGCCGATTCCCAGCACCCGGCCTACGAGCTGATCGGCAACGTCGTCAACAGCCAGAACTACGTCTCCAACTTCGCCCTGCGCGACTACCCGGTGACCGAGGCCGACATCCTGCACCGCGGCGACGAGGCGTTCAGCGCGGCGCTCAACACCGTCAACGTCGGCAAGTACAACCTCGGCTGGGCCTCGATCGGGATCTGCACCCACGCGCTCTACGAGGCCATGACCCACGCGGCCAACCGGCGCCTCTACGGCATGGCGGTGACCGACTTCCCGCACGTCAAGCGCCTGCTCACCGACGCCTACGCGCGGACCGTGGCCATGAAGCTCGTCGCGCTGCGGGCCTGCGACTACATGCGCTCCGCCACGCGCGAGGACCGCCGCTACCTGCTCTACAACCCGATCGTCAAGACGAAGGTCACGACCGAGGGCGAGCGGGTGATCACCGACCTCTGGGACGTGATCGCGGCGAAGGGCGCCGAGAAGGACACCTACTTCGAGCTGGCCACGCGCGACATCCGGATGCTGCCGAGGCTCGAGGGCACCGTGCACGTCAACGTCGCGCTCGTGGTCAAGTTCATGGCCAACTACCTCTTCAACCCGGCCGACGACCTGCCGGCCGTCCCCACGCGAGACGACGACGCCGACGACGCCTTCCTCTTCGACCAGGGCCCGACGCGCGGCCTGGGCAAGGTCCGCTTCCACGACTTCCGGCCCGCCTTCGAGCGCTTCGCCCACCTCGCCAACGTCGCGACGTTCCTCGAGCAGGTCGACCTCTTCCGCGAGCTGCTCGTGCAGGCGCCGCCCGACGAGGCCCAGCAGCGCGACATCGACTTCCTGCAGGGCGTCGGCCAGCTCTTCATGCTGGTCGCCTACGCCGAGCTCGTGCTCGAGAACGCGCCCGTGCACGAGCTCCCCGACGACGTCGTCGACGAGCTCTTCGACGTGTTCGTGCGCGACTTCTCGGGCTACGCCGTCGAGCTCCACGGCCGCGCCGCGACCACGCCCGCGCAGGCGGAGCGCTGCCTGGCGCTCGTCCGCCGCCCCGCCTCCGATCCGGAGCGCTACGAGCGCGTCTGGTCAGACCATGTGCTGCCGCTCGCCGGCGCTTACGAGATGAGCGCCGCCGGGT
Source organism: uncultured Actinomycetes bacterium (assembly GCA_963797015.1). Lineage (GTDB taxonomy): Bacteria > Actinomycetota > Thermoleophilia > Solirubrobacterales > Solirubrobacteraceae > JBBPZA01. Next base: position 611,561 of record CAWCNV010000003.1, read on the forward strand.
CCGCGCGCGTGCCTGCGTAAGCGCGCTCCGGCGAGCGCGCTACCGCCTCCACCTCCGGGCGACCTTCGTGTGCGCGCGCGTCACCGCCACAGTCGCGGTCGAAGTCCGGACGCCCGCGCGACCTGGCGCATGACGGCCGAACGGACGGTTCCGTCGGTCCCGGTGAGGATCAACTGCTCGCGTGCGCGGGTGGCCGCCGTGTAGAGGAGCTCTCGGGCGAGCAAGCGCGAAGTCGGGGCGGGCAGGAGGACGACGGCGGTGCCGAACTGCGAGCCCTGGCCCTTGTGGATCGTCATCGCGTAAACGGTGGCGACGGCTCCGAGCGTCATCGGGCTGTACTTGATGAGCTCGCCGCCTCCGTCGAAGGCGGCTGTCAGGCGGTCGGGCGTGGACTGGACGACCACGCCGGTGTCGCCGTTGTACAGGCCTAGGTCGTAGTCGTTCTCGGTCACGAGGAGGGGGCGGCCTGGGTACCAGCGGGTGTCGATTGGGAAGTCCGGGATCTCGGCGGCCAGCCAGGACTCGATTCGGGTGGTCCAGGTGGACACTCCGTCTGGGCCTCGGCGGTGGGCGCAGAGGACGCGGAAGGACGAGAGGGCTTCTAGAGCTTCGCGGGCTGCTCCGGCGCGGGCGGCTTCGATGATGCGGCCGTATGCGGCGACGGCCTGGTCGCGGATCGGCGTGAGGGCTTGTTCGGCCTCCGGGTCGGTGACGTCGACCGGGATCCACGTGACGCCCTCGGGCTGCTCGTGGAGGATCTCGAGGACCTCGTCGGCGTCGCCTCGCCGGATTGCCTCGGCTAGGCGGGCTATGCCTTCTCCGAAGCGGTGGACTCGCTTGAGGACGACGATGCTGTTGGCGATCGGTGCGTCGGTTGGCGGGTCGTCGGCCGGCACCGGGTGGCCGATGGCGTTCGCGAGGAGGGCTCGGGCGTCGGCGGACATGAGGAGGTTGTCGGTCGCTGGGCCGACGATGTCGCCCAGGACCGCGCCCGCCTCGATCGAGGCGAGCTGGCCCGGGTCGCCTACCAGGATCAGGCGGGCGTCTGGGCGGATGGCTTCGACCAGGCGGGCCATGTGGGAGAGGGAGACCATCGAGGCCTCGTCGACGATCACGACGTCGTGCGGGAGGCGTTGGGCGCGGTGGTAGCGGAAGCGGGTGTGGCTTCCGCGCCAGCCGAGGAGGCGGTGGAGGGTTGAGGCGTGCAAACCCAGCAGGTGGTCGCGGGTCCGGACGTCGATCGGGAGGTTGGTTGCTTCGTCGTGGACTGCCTCCCCTAGGCGAGCGGCGGCTTTGCCGGTTGGGGCGGCCAGGCCGATGAGGGGTGGCGGGGAGCCCGCGGCGGTTGCCTGCTCTGTGAGGAGAGCCACGATTCGAGCGACGGTGGTCGTCTTGCCGGTGCCAGGGCCGCCGGCGACGACGGCGAAGCGGCGTAGGACTGCGGTTGCCGCGGCCAGGGCCTGGCGGCCGTCGGTCTGGCCGGGGAAGAGGCGGGCGATGCCGTCGTGGAGGATCTGTACGTCGACGTCGTCTGCGGGGACTCCGGCGAGTGATCGGAGGTCGGCGGCTACCTGGCGCTCGTCGCGCCAGTAGCGATCGAGGTAGAGCCAGGTGCCGACGAGGCGGAGTGGCCGGTTCGAGTCGGGCGCGTCCTCGCCCAGGGCTACGAGGTCGCTCGCCGTGACGCGCTCGATCCAGGGCTCGGGGTCCGGCCACGGGAGCGTCGAGAGGTCTACGGGTTCGTCGGCGTCGACCGTCGCGGTCTCGCGGATCGTCGCCAGGTCGACGAGGACGTGACTGATTCGGGGGGCGCGCACGGCGAGGGCGGCGGCGAGGGTGACGGAGTCGTCCTGCTCGCCGGCGAGCCTCGCGAGGCGGGTTGCGACGTGGACGTCGGCCGGTGCCAGCACGCCCGCGTCGTTGAACTCGCGGAGGAGCGCGGGCGCGCGGTGGGTGCGGTGGACGTCGAAGGGGTCGAGCTCGAGGACCGCGCCCGTCATGCCGGCTTTCCTTCGTCGAGGGCGTCGCTAAGTGCTTCGATGAGGTCCTTCTGTGGGCGCCAGGTGAAGACGCCGCACGGGACCCCGTCCGCCGTCGGCGTGTCCGGGCCCGTCATGCCGCGAAGGAAGAGGTAGAGGACTCCGGCGAGGTCCCGGTCGGGGTCGTAGGCGGGGAGGCGCCAGCGCAGGTAGCGGTGCAGGGCGACGGTGTAGAGGAGCGCTTGCAGGCCGTAGTGGCGTCGGCGCATCTCGGTCGCTAGCGCCGACGGGCGGTAGTGCCAGGTCGTCAGCGGCTCGTCGGGGCCGCCGAGCCAGTTGGTCTTGTAGTCGATGACCGCGAAGCGGGGGACGCCGTCCGGGGCGGGGACGCGGAGGACGAGGTCGAGGCTTCCGGTGAGGTAGCCGCGGACGTCCTGGCGCAGCTCGGGGTCGTCGAGGCGGTCGGCGTAGCCGGCGAGGGGGTCGTCGGGGGGAAGGTGGTCGCGGAGGATCGCGGCGATCGTCGAGAGGGTGAGGCGGCCGGTCGGCTCGTCGCCTCCGACCAGCGGGAGCTCGAACTCGAGCTCGTCGAGGCGATCGGCGCGGCCAACGTCGCAGAGGCGGGCGCCGGCGAGCGCCGGGCCGAGCGGGGTCTCGAGCGCGGCGCGCAGGCCGGCGACGGCGAGCTCCGTGTCGCCGATGTCGACCTCGCGCCTTTCGAGCGCGGCGGAGAGTTGGGCCGTGAGCTCGGAGGTCAAGTCGGGGGCGGCGAAGTCGGTGCGCTCGAGCACTCGGTGGACGATCGTGCCCACCTCGGTCCCGACCGGCATCGCCGCGAGGAGCGACGGCGTGGCCAGGGTCGAATCGGGCGCTGCCTCCGTGCCCGGCGCCGGCTCGGCGCCCGGCGGCTCGTCGACCACCGCCTCCTCCTCCGGCTCGCTCGTCACGCGTGCCTCGTACGTCCCGGCCGTGATGTCGCTGTACGACGTCCGCCGCCACCACCAGTCGAGGCTGCGGTCGAAGACCGCGGTCGAGAGGTCCTTCGGCGGCCGTCTGCGTCGGGCTCCAGGCGACGGGCAGCCCGAGCCGTGATCGCTCTACCGCGATGCGTCCGGGCGCCTCGCGCGCCACCTCCTCGAAGCGCGCCACCGCCTCCGCGTCGGTGGGCGTGCTCGTTCCCGCCGACGCGACATTGCCCTCGCCGTCGCGCGAGAACAGGAGCCGCGTGAGCGGGGCATCGCGGCTGGCCCACGAGCCCGCCCACCACACGACCGCCTGATGACGCGCGCGCGTGAGCGCGACGTAGGCGAGCCGCAGGTCCTCACCGCGCTCCTCGATGATGTTCTGCCGGCGGTGGTCCTCGTAGTCCGCACCCGCTAGGGCGACGTCGATCGTGCGCGCGTCGGCCGCGTCCGGGTCGTGGAAGGTGACGGGGCGATCGCTCGTCCGGGATCCAGGCTCGGCTCCCACAGGAACGGCGCGTACACGATCGGGAACTCGAGGCCCTTGCTGCGGTGGATGGTCAGGACCTGGACCGCCTCGGCGTCCGACTCGAGGCGGCGGCTGCGCTCCTCGTTGGAGGTGTCCTCGCCGGCCTCATCGATGCGCCGGCGCAGCCAGCCGGTGAGCGCGGTCAGGCCGAGCTGCTCGGTCGAGGCCGCGCCGTGCAGGAGCTGGGCGACGTGGCGCAGGTCGGTGAGCCGGCGCTCGCCGTCCACGCGCGCGAGCACTCGCTCGGGGAGGCGCTCGACGAGCGTGATCGTCTCGGTCAGCGCCGCGACGCCCTTGAACCGAAGCACCCGCGCCCACTCATGCAACCGGCGGTGGACCTGCTCCCACTCCTCGTCGCTCGCCTCCGCGACGTGCTCGGGCGACCAGCCGAGGAAGCAGGTGAGCGCGGCGGAGTGCGCTCGCGTCTCCGAGGCCGGGCGCTCGAGCGCCTCGAGCAGGCGCAGCCACTCGTGCGCGGGCGGTGTGCCGAAGACGCTGCCGGCGCCGTTGATGACGGCGGGGATGTCGACCTCGTCGAGCGCGTCGCGGACCAGGGAGGCGGCGCGGTTGGTATGGACCAGGACCCCTATGTGGCCGGGGCGGACGCGCTCGCGTGAAACCGTCGCGCCGTCCTCTGAGCGGCACTCGACCTCGGCGTTCGAGGAGAGAAGCCTCACGAGATCGGCGGCGAGGTCCTCCGCGATGTGCTCGCGGGTCGAGCCGACCTGTGCGAACCCGCCGGGTGTGCGCTCGATCCCCGGCTCGTCGCGGTGCACGACGCGGACGCGCAGCGGAGCGCTCACCGGAGCGCCGTGCAGCCGCGGCGCCCGGTTCGCGTCCGCGGCCCGCACCTTCCGGTAGGCGATCTCCGGGTGGCCGAGCTTCGCCCCGCCGAAGAGCGCGTCGTAGGCGTCGATCAGCCCCTGGTCGCTGCGCCAGTTCATGTCAAGCGTCTCGCTCTTCGCAGCGCTGCGCGCGGCGTCGAGGTAGGCGTAGACGTCCGCCCCGCGGAACGCGTAGATCGCCTGCTTCGGGTCGCCGATGAGGACGAGCGTCGAGCCGCCCTCGCCGAAGGCGCGGCGCATGATGTCCCACTGGATCGGGTCGGTGTCCTGGAACTCGTCGACGAGGACGACCTCGTAGCGATCGCGAAGCCGCGCCGCGACCGCCTGACCTCCCGCGCCCGCGAGCGCCCCGTCCAGGCGTGTGAGCAGATCGTCGTAGGTCATGACCGACGCCCGCCGCTTGCGGGCGTCGAGCTCTCTGCGGGCCGCCTCGGCGAGGCGGCGGCGCATCTCGGGAACCTCTCCGGTGGCGGGGGCGAGCGCCGCGTCGGGGTTGCCGACGGCCTCCCAGACGATCGACGCGGCCTGCTTGCGGTCGAAGGGCGGCGTGGCGCCGTCGTGGAAGCGCCGCACGTAGAGGTCGTCGATCACCTCCTCGACGAGGTCCTCGATGTCCTCCACGAAGGTCGTGTCGGGCTCGAGGTCGCCGGCGATCCCGAGGCCGCCGAGGACCTCCTGGCAGAAGCCGTGCGTGGTGGCGATCGTGGCCGCGTCGAAATTGGAGAGGGCGTGCGTAAGGCGGGCGTGGCGGGTCCCGACCTCCTCGGCGGGCGCGTCGGCGAGGAGGCGGACGATCGGGTCGTCGGAGCGGACGGCGCCCGCGGTCGCGAGCCCGCGCTCGACCGCGACCAGCCGTTCCCGCACCCGCTCGCGTAGCTCGCCTGTCGCCATGCGCGTGAAGGTCACGAGCAGCAGCCGATCGAGCGGCGTGCCCTCGGCCACGTACCGGGCGGCGAGCGCGGCGATGGTGTACGTCTTGCCCGTGCCGGCGCTCGCCTCGAGCACGGTTACCCCGGTCGGGAGAGGGCCGCAGACGTCGAAGGGTGCGCGCTCGGGGGCGAGGGTCATGTCGCCTGCTCCAGTGGCAGGAGGGCGTCCCACAGGCGGCGCGCGTGACGGCCGAGGCGGCTCGTCTCGTTGATCTCCCAGCCGGCGCCCTGCTCGTCGGCGCGCGGCGGCTCGTCGAGTAGGTCGTCGAGGCTCTTGACGCCGCCGAGGACGAGCTGGTGCTCGGGCTCCCTGTCCTCCTTGTCGAACATCCAGCCGCTGTTCCACGCGTCGCGCGCGGCCTTGATCGGGTCCTCGCCGCGGGCGGCCGCCTCGGCGTAGGCGGCGGAGGTCGTGCAGTAGAGGGGAAGCGGCTCGCGCATCCCGCGGTCGTAGAGGTCGATGAGCGTGGCGAGGTGTTCGAGGGCGAGATTGCGGCGGGTCTCGGAGTCGGACGCGAGCGGCTCGATGCAGACAGCGGTCACATCCTTGCCGTCCGCGGTGCGGCCGATCGTCGCCGCCTGGAACCGGCGCTCGGGGTGCGACGCCGTGAGCGCCAGCAGGCGCACCCACGCGACGAGGCGGTGCTTGGCCGATACGCGCGAGTAGTTGACCGCGCGCAGGGTGTCGCCGACGACGCCGGCGACGGTGCCTGTGAGCGTGCGCCCGTCGGGCAGGGCCACGCGGACGTCGATCGACTCGGGGGCGCCGCCGTCGGCGGTCAGCTCGTGGGTGCGTGTGACGATCGCGTCGACGAGCGGGTCGATGTCGTCGATCACCGGCCGTCCGAGGACGCCGGGCGGCAGCGTGCCGCGGGCGATCTCGGCGAGGCAGGCGGTGCGGCGCTCGACGCCGTCGAGGCGGGCTTCGAGCATCCGCTGGCCGACCTTCCACTTTTCCAGGCCGTCGAGTTCGACCGGCAGCTCGTCCTCGACCTCCTCGGAGAAGTCGGCGAGGCTGATCCCCAGGCGCTGGCGCAGGAAGGCGCGCACCGGGTGCTGAGCGAAGCGCACGAGATCATCGAGGTCGAGCACCGTCGCGTCGCGCGGCCGGAGCGGCTTGGCCAGGAACGGCCCGTCCTCGGCGCGACGGCCGGTGAGGGCGCGGGCTCCCGCGAGCGTGACCTTGTCGAAGCCCCAGACGCGGTCTCGGATGAGAGCGCCGTCGGTGAAGTTGCGCGGGTCGAAGGGCTGGAGCGGGTGGCGCACGAGGACCTGGTCGCGGGCGGGACCGTTCTCGGTGCGGACCGTCGCGTCCACCGTCTCGAGCAGCTCGCCGACCGGCACCGCGGCCGGCTGGGGCGCGTTCGTGCGCTCGTCGTTGCCCGTGTAGGTGATGATCAGGCGGTCCTTCGCCGCGAGCAGCGCGTCGAGCAGCAGCTGGCGGTCCTCCGTGCGCGGGTCGCGGTCGCCGACGTGGGGATCGGCGAGCATGAGGTCGTCGCCGTCGCGCGGGGCCTTGCGCGGGAAGGCGCCGTCGTCGAGGCCGAGCAGGCAGACGACGCGGTGGGGCACCGAGCGCATCGGGTGCAGCGTGCAGATCGTCAGGTGGCCGGTCCGGAAGTTCGCGCGGGTGGGGCGTCCTTCGAGGCGCTCGGCGAGGAGCGACCGGATCTCGGGAAGGGAGACCTCCGTCTCGGTGTCGGTCGCTTCGTCGAGGAGCTCGTCGAGCAGTCGCTGGAGCGCGGCGCGCTGCCAGGTCTCGTAGTCGCGGGTCGTCGCGATGGCGTCGGCTGCCGTGGCGATGGCCGCGGCCCACGCTTCGATGGTCTGCGGGGCGCTGAGCGCGTCGAGGGCGGCCTGGAGCCGGTCGATGAGCTCGGCGAAGCGGCCGGCGAGGTCGATCGCGCCGCTCTCGACGTCGTCGAGCGGGAGGACGTCCGCGAACGTGCGACGCTCGTCCTCGGTCATGGCGACGCCGAGCAGGATGCGGTCGAGGCCCTTGCGCCAGGTGCCGGCGTCGACCTGCGCGAGCTTGAACGGCGCGCGGTGAGCCGCGTCCAGGCCCCAGCGGATCCCGCTGTCGATGATCCACTGCTGCATCCGGGCGAGGTCGTCGTCGTCGAGGCGGAAGCGGCGGCGGATCGGCTCGCGATCGGCGAGGTCGAGGACCTGAGAGGCGGCGACGCGCTGGTCGGCCAGCTCGAGCAGGCGGGCGACGACCTCGAGGATCGGGTTTGTCTGGCGCAGTGAGCGGTCGGCGAGCCGTACCCGCAGGTCGGGCGGCCGGGCGTCCGTGGGGACCGGGTCTACCTCCTCGTCGCCGCTCGCGGCCTCCGCCGCGCCGAACGTCGCCTGGATGAGCGGCGCGAACGTCTCGATGTCCGGGCACATGACGATCACGTCGCGCGGCTCGAGCGTTGGGTCCTCCTCGAGCACATGGAGGATCGCGTCGCGGACGACCTCGACCTGTCGGGCGCGGCCGTGGCAGGCGTGGACCTCGAGGCTGCGGTCGTCTGGGGCGAGCAGCGGGCGGGCGTCGGCCGGCGGACGGTCGGCGCGGACGTCGGCCTGGATGCGCGCGAGCAGCGTGTCGCCGGCGTGCTCGACTCGATGGTGATGGTCGACGTGCTCGCCCGCGGCGGCGAGCACCAGCTGCATCTCGCGAGAGTCGTGCCCCCAGGATGCGAGCAGGCGGTTGCGCGCGAGCGTGGCGGTGGAATCGTCGCCCCGGCGGACGACCGGTGGCCGTCCGGCCGTCGCTTCGGCGACCCGCTCCCACAGGGCGGGCGAGGGATGAAGGAGGAAGAGATGCACATCGCGGCCCACCGCGAGCGCGCGCAGAACCTGGAGATGGCCCGCGGGGAGGCGTGTGAGCCCGAACGCCGAGAGCCGCTCCGGCAGCTCGAGCGCCTCGGGTGCTTCGTGATCCGTACGCACGCGGCCTCGACGCGCTCGGCCGGGCCGGGCTCCCCGATCCGCGCGCGCAGGCGCCGCCAGAGCTCGGCCTCCCAACCACCGTCCGCCGAGGCCCCGTTCGCCCATGCGCGGACCATCTCCGGCCGGTGGAGCGCGTAGCGGTCGAACAGCTCGGCGACGTGCCCGACGGTCGCAAGCCGCCGCGCCCGCCGGACCGGATCGACTTCATCGCCCACGCCGCCGAGGTACATGGACAGTGTGTGAAGCCACTGCTCGCCCATGCACTCGTCAACGACCTCGAGTAGCGGCCACACCGCCCGCTCGGGCAACCACGGATCCTCGTCGGGCTCGATCCCGGACGCCGCGGCGACCGCGTCTCGGACGAGCCTCCACGGCGACGGGAAGTTGACGTTCGCGCACACGCCGTCCGACCGCCCGGCCCTCGCCCCCAGCGACCCCGACAGCCGCTGCGAGAGCCACCGCTCCATGCCGTGCGTCGGGACGGCGACGACCTCCGCGGCGAACGGGTCGGGCAGCGGCTCGGCGAGGAGCGCGCTGAGCGCGTCGATCAGGCCGTCGGCCCGTTCAGATCGGTGGAGGTGAAGCACGGTTCAATACTGGCTGTGGCGCAAGCCGCGCCTAGTCAGGGAAGCCCACCAGATGGGTCGGCGTCCGCCCGCGAAATCTGACAGCCAGCGTGCGCGACTCCGTGTGTCGCAGGTTTCGCCAGCCGTCGTCGAGGCGATGTCACGCGCCTAGAATCGCTCCCATGTCGACTAGGCGCAGGGACCTCACACGCGAGCGTGAGCGCGACCTCCTCGCCCGGCGCGACGCCGTCCGGCGTAACGCCGCGAATGGCGTCGACCGAAACCTCGAGGAGGCGATCCTGCTCGTCCGGGCCGGCGAGTCCTTCCGGCCGCGTTCCAGCATCGCGCGTGAGCGACTTCGATCCCACTGAACGGCTGCGGCGTACGCGCCCGTCGTATTGTGAGCGGCGCAAGTTCCATCCAGAGCGGGTGAGGGATCCGGCCCAGCGACCCGCGCCAACCGACCTGATGGGCATGGTGGCAACGCCGGAACCGATGGAGGTGATTCGAATGGCCGACAGGTCAATCGCGTGGGTGACTCGTGCGCCTGCGGACTACATGCTCCTGTTCGTCGAGGAGCCGAAAGGCGACCACGCCGTGTCAGCGCGCGGTTCACGGACGTGGACGAGGCCGGCGAGGCGCTAGAAGGGCTCGAAGGAGGCGAAGTGGCGGGCGTAGAGGCGCGCGTGTACTGCACGCTCCCGGGGGAGGCGGAGCTGACCCTCGCCGGTTCGAGGCAGCCTCCCCGCATGCGACATGGGCGGATCGCGGGACGATCTCGTTCGTCGCGGTCGGCGACGGCTCCGGAACTCGGGCCGAAGCCGAGCAGGGTGGCCACCAAATGACAGCGCGAATAGCGGTGTCGCACGGAGGTGACTCTCCTCGCTGCTACCAGCTCGCCAAGCAGTGCCCCGTATGCGGGGAGTTCCGCGGCAAGATCGGCGTACTTCCCAGCGGCGGCGTCATGATCGACACGCGCCCGCTCAGCTGCCGGTGCGAGGCAATCCCGTGCCGCTACTGCGGGCCTGGGACCGTTCGCCGGCCGCTCACCGAGCATTTCGACCCCGAGAGGCGCGCCGGCAGCATGCCCTGGTTCGGGTATCTCGTTCCCTGCGGCAATTGCCAGGCGGCGGGGCGAGGGCCGCGAGTCCAGATGTCCGCGTGAGCTACGAGGCGGAGGCCGCCGGTTCAGGCGTCCGCTATGACTCGCCACCTGGCGAACGAGTGCGAGCCTCGTACGTGATCGCGGCTCCGGCGAGCGCGCCGTTGCGTCCGTACAGGATCCCTGAGAAGCTGAACCAAGGCGTCAAGACGGGTTTGAGGGTTCGGCACGTGGTCCGACCTCTCGTTGATGGCGTCTGGATTCGAATTACGTGCCAGCAGGGCCGCGGTAGTCACGCGCGACAGTCGTGCCAAGTCCCGCTGATCACTGCTCGCGCTGCGATGCGAGCAGCTCGCCGATCGCGCCGTAGGGCGCTCTCCGTGCGGGCGGCCAGGTGTGGACCATTTGGCTCGATGGGATCGCCCAGCCGGAGTTGTGCACCGCGTCAGATGGCCGTTCATGGATCATTCAACGGCGAGGCGTAGGTGTGCCGACCCTCACGTGGGTCAGCAAGGATCGGAAGTACACTTGCGGGGATGACCGAGGTCCATGTCGCGCCTGAGAATCTCGAGGCGACGGAGGCTTGGAACGGCCCTCTGTTCGACATCTGGCAGGACTTCCAGGCGATTGTTGTCTCGAACGCGAAGGCACACGGGGACGCGGCGCTCGCCGACCACCATCCCGAGTCAGGTGATCGCGTGCTCGACATTGGCTGCGGGCTGGGGGACTCGACCGTCCAGCTCGCCGAGCGGGTCGGTCCCAGCGGCCACGCCCACGGCGTCGATGTCGCCAAGCGGATGATCGCCGGGGCGCGCGAGGACGCCGAACGGGCGGGTGTGGAGAACGTGAGCTTCGAGGTCAACGACGTCGCGGCTGCGCGGTTCGCCGACACATACGACTACGCGTTCGCCCGCTTCGGGACGATGTTCTTCGCGAACCCGGTGGCGGCGCTTCGCAACGTCCGACGGGCACTGCGGCCTGGCGGGCGCCTCAACGTGGTCGTCTGGCGGCGCAAGCTCGACAACGACTGGGTGCACCGCGCCGAGACGATCGTCGCGCAGTTCCTCGACCGCCCGGAGGAGTACGACGCGCCGACCTGTGGCCCAGGCCCCTTCTCGATGGCGAACGCGGACACCGTCACGGACGTGCTGAAGCACTCGGGCTTCGAGGACATCCATCTCAAGCGCCAGGACCTCCGGATCAAGACCGGGGACAACCTGGAGCACGCCGTCGACCTAGTGATGTCACTCGGCCCGGCGGGGGAGGTCCTGCGGCTCTGGGGCGACCGGGCCGACGAGGTCCGGCCCAAGGTCCGCGCGGCGCTGCTCGAGGGAATGGCCGACATGGTCCGCGAGGACGGCGTCTACGCCGAGTCCTCGACCTGGGCCGTACGCGCCGTCGCCCCGAACTAGCGGCGGAAGCCACCGGGCTATACGGCCTGCTCGGCGTCCCGACGCGCGCCCTTCGCGCACGGGCAAAGCACCGACAGGCCTCGCGACAGCCGACTCGACGCGTGTGTGGGACAGTTGCATAACCGTTGCTCGCCGGAGCGGCCCACATGCCCTTCCGCCACTTCCCGGGGGGGTCGAGCGCTTCGCCCACCTCGCCAACGTCGCGACGTTCCTCGAGCAGGTCGACCTCTTCCGCGAGCTGCTCGTGCAGGCGCCGCCCGACGAGGCCCAGCAGCGTGACATCGACTTCCTGCAGGGTGTCGGCCAGCTCTTCATGCTGGTCGCCTACGCCGAGCTCGTGCTCGAGAACGCGCCCGTGCACGAGCTCCCCGACGACGTCGTCGACGAGCTCTTCGACGTGTTCGTGCGCGACTTCTCGGGCTACGCCGTCGAGCTCCACGGCCGCGCCGCGACCACGCCGGCGCAGGCGGAGCGCTGCCTGGCGCTCGTCCGCCGCCCCGCCTGCGATCCGGAGCGCTACGAGCGCGTCTGGTCAGACCATGTGCTGCCGCTCGCCGGCGCCTACGAGATGAGCGCCGCCGGGTCCGCGCGCGTGCCTGCGTAGGCGCGCTCCGGCGAGCGCCTAACGCCTCAACCTCCGAGGCCGACTCGCCGAGCGGCACACGCGCGGAAGCTCGTCGGTCACGCCGTAAGTGCGGGTCGTGGGTAGACGCTCTGAAGGAGCGCTTCCTTCCCATGGCGAGCGTGTGAGCCTCGCTCGCTCCACAGCCGCATCTTCCGCCCGAGGCGTCCATCCGGGCAGGGCTCGACGCTGTGCCAGTGGACACCAGCCATGTTGTCGGACGAGCTCAGTCGCCACAGGGACGGATCGTCGAAGTGACCGCACGGACGTGGGCGTACATCGGCAAGCACGTCGAGTTGGTCGACCGTCTCGATCTGCTGCTGGAGGCCATCGAACGCCCAGACCTCCAGGAGCCCGACGTCATCGCGGGGCGAGAGCGCTACTGGCTCCGCGGGCCGGGATCGTTCCCATTCCGGTGGCTGAGGGTGGTTATAGAGTTCGCCGGAGAAACGGACCGAGTCGTGACGGCCTTCGGTCAGAACAACCCCCCGGCCGGGATTTCCGCATGACGATCACCATCGGCAGCTTGGAGTTCGACCACGTCGACTACGACGCCGATGGGGATGTCCTGTATCTCAGCATCGGACCGCCTCGCCTGCCTGCGGACTCCCATGGCACCCCCGAAGGCCACAACGTTCGCTATGACGACGACGGCAACGTCATCGCGCTCACGATCGTCAACGCCAAGCGCCTGATCGAGCGGCACGGTGCAATCGACGTGACGATTCCTAGCCGAGTCCCCGGCGACGTGCTTGCCCCGGCCCTGGGCTAGTAGAAGCCATCACGCGAGCTGTCTGCGGCCGGCCGGCGGAGGCTCGGCGGTCCGCACCCCGCCCTTCACGCGGTCGCCGCACACGGCGCGCAGTGGTGTCTGGGCCCCGATCGCACCGTCACCAGGGGCCGTAGACGCTGCTGTTGGCCCTCTGCATCGCGTCGACGTAGCCCGCGCGCTCCGTTTCCGCCTCGTCGGCGTCGGACGGCACCGCGAGGATCCCGCGCACGTCGTCGACTGCCGCGAATCCCTTCCGCGCCATCCAGCCGGTCAGGCCCTCGAGCAGCACGCCCGCGTGCGCGGGGCCGTGCCGCAGCAGCGCCGACGTCGTCATGACCACGTCGGCCCCAGCCAGGAGGTACTTGGCGACGTCCTCGGGGTTCTCGACCCCGGTGGTCGCCGCGAGCGCGGCGCGCACGCGTCCGCGCAGGAGCGCGATCCACGTGCGTGGCAGCCGGCCCTCTGCGGGGCTGGACAGGCCCACGGTGGGCACCACGGCGATGGTGTCGGGGTCGATGTCGGGCTGCAGGAACCGGTTGAAGAGCACGAGCCCGTCGGCGCCGGCCTCGTCGAGCCGCAGCGCCATCTCGCCGGTCGAGCTGAAGTGCGGGCCGAGCTTGACCGCTACCGGCACGGTCACCGCGTCCTTGACTCGCGTCAGGACGTCGATGTGGCGCTGCTCGACGTCGCGCCCGCTGATGTGCGGGTCGCCGGGGAGGTAGTAGATGTTGAGCTCGATCGCGGCGGCACCGGCGTCCTGCATCGCCCGGGCGTAGCCCGCCCAGCCGCCCGGCGTGATGCCGTTGAGGCTGGCGATAACCGGGACCTCGACGGCGGCTGCGGCGCGATCGAGCAGGCTCAGGTAGCGGCGCGGGCCGGGCTCGTCCTCGGCGGCCTCCGGGAAGTAGGACAGGGACTCGGCGAAGCTCTCGGTGCCGGCGTCGGCCAGCTGCGCATTCAGCGCCGCCTCGCGGCGCAGCTGCTCCTCGAAGAGCGAGTAGAGCACCACCGCGCCCACGCCGGCGTCGGCCAGGCGCCGAACGCCGTCCACGGTCTGGGAGAGCGGGGACGCCGACGCGACGAGCGGGTTGCGCAGCGCGAGGCCCATGTAGTCGGTGGACAGGTCCATCAGCGATCCCGGCGGGCGTCGGCCGGGAACCGCTGCGCGCCGCGAGTGGCCATCTCTTCGTAGACCTCCCAGCGCTGAGCGACGGCCTGCTCGGCCAGGCCGTGCAGGCGTTCGGCCTCGGCCGGGTGGGTGTTCGCGAGCGTGCGGTAGCGCAGCTCGCGGTTGGTGTAGTCGGCCAGCGGTATGCGTGGCCGCGGCGAGTCGAGGAGGAATGGGTTGCCGCCGGCCGCGCGCGCCATCGGGTCGTAGCGGATCAGTGGCCAGTACCCGCTGGCCACGGCGCGGTACTGCTGGTCCAGTCCGTTTTGCATCTCGATCCCGTGCGCGATGCAGTGGCTGTAGGCGATCACCAGCGAGGTCCCGTCGTAGGCCTCGGCCTCGCGGAAGGCCCCGAGTGTCTGCTGGGGATCGGAGCCCATGGCGACCCGCGCCACGTACACGTTGCCATAGGCGATCGCCTGTAGGGCGAGGTCCTTCTTCGGCACGGTCTTGCCGGCGGCGGCGAACTTGGCGACGGCGCCCAGCGGCGTCGCCTTGGACATCTGCCCGCCCGTGTTGGAGTAGACCTCGGTGTCGAGCACCAGCACGTTCACGTTGCGCCCGCTGGCCAGGACGTGGTCGAGGCCGCCGGATCCGATGTCGTAGGCCCAGCCGTCGCCGCCGACGATCCACACGCTGCGCCGGACGAGGTGATCCACGACGCTGAGCAGGTCGGTCACGGCGGGGTCGTCCAGCCCGTCGAGCCGGCGCATCAGCTCCGCCACCCGTTCGCGCTGCTCGCGCAACTCCGACTCGCGGAGTTGCGGTGCCTGCAGGATGTCGTCCACCAGCTCGGCGCCCACCGCGTCTCGCAGCTCGGCAAGCCGCCGGCGCGCGAGGTCGGTCTGGCCGTCGGCGGCGAGCCGGAAGCCGAGCCCGAACTCGGCGTTGTCCTCGAAGAGGGAGTTCGACCATGCCGGGCCGCGGCCGTCGGCGTCGGTAGTCCACGGCGTGGTGGGCAGGTTCCCGCCGTAGATCGACGAGCACCCGGTCGCGTTGGCGACCATCAGCCGATCGCCGAACAGCTGCGAGAGCAGCTTGAGGTAGGGCGTCTCGCCGCAGCCCGCGCAGGCACCGGAGAACTCGAACAGCGGCTCCAGGAACTGCGTGCCGCGCACCGTGCCGAAGTCCACCCGGGAACGGTCGCTCGCCGGCAGCGTCTCGAAGAACGCGATGTTGTCGCGCTCGGCGGCGACCAGCGGCTCGCGGGCGGCGAGGTTGATCGCCTTGCGGACCGGCTCGCCCGGCGCCACGGCTGGGCAGGCCTCGACGCACAGCCCACAGCCCGTGCAGTCCTCGACGTACACCTGCAGCGTGTACCGGCTGTCCGGGAGCCCGGGCCCCTCCAGCGGAGCCGACCGGAACCCTTCCGGCGCGCCCTCGAGGCGGGACGGGTCGTAGTACCGGGAGCGGATCACGGTGTGCGGACAGACGAAGCTGCAGTTGCCGCATTGGATGCAGAGGTCGGAATCCCACTCCGCGACCAGCTCGGAGATGTTGCGCTTCTCGTACGCCGTCGTCCCGCTCGGGTAGGTGCCGTCCACCGGCAGCGCGCTGACCGGCAGGTCGTCGCCGCGGCCGGCCATCATCTCCGCGGTGACGGTGCGGACGAACTCCGGCGCCTCCGCCGGCACCGGCGGCGGCAGCTCGCGCGTGGCCGTCACCCGGTCGGGCACGTCGATCCGGTGCAGCTCCTCCAGCGTGCGGTCGACCGCCGCCTGGTTGCGCTCGACCACCTCGGCGCCGCGCCGGCCGTAGGTCTTCGTGATCGCATCCTTGATCCGGGCGATGGCCTCGTCGCGCGGCAGCACGCCGGAGATGGCGAAGAAGCAGGTCTGCAGCACCACGTTGATCCGCCCGGCGAGCCCGACGTCGCGGGCGATCCGGCCGGCATCGATCGCGTACACGTCGATGCGCTTGGCGAGGATCTGCTCCTGGACCGGCCGCGGCAGCGCATCCCAGACCTCGGCCGGCGGGTACCGGCAGTTGAGCAGCAGCGTCGCCCCGGGCGCCGCTCGGCCGAGCACGTCGAGCTGCTCGAGCAGCCCGAAGTGGTGGCAGCCGACGAAGCTCGCGTGCTGCACCAGGTAGGGCGCCCGGATCGGTTGCGGCCCGAAGCGTAGGTGCGACACGGTCTGCGAGCCCGACTTCTTCGAGTCATAGACGAAGTAGCCCTGGGCGTTCAGGTCCTCCTCGGACCCCAGGATCTTGATCGTGTTCTTGTTCGCGCCGACCGTTCCGTCCGCCCCCCGCCCGAAGAAGACCGCGCGGACCGTGTCGGGCGGCTCGATGTCCAGCGACGCGTCGTAGTCCAGGCTCGTCCCGGAGACGTCGTCGACGATGCCGACCGTGAACCGGCGACGCGGCTGCTCGCGTGCCAGCTCCTCGAACACGCCGGCGACCATGCCCGGGGTGAACTCCTTCGACGAGAGGCCGTAGCGGCCACCGGCGACCCGCGGCATGACCTCGCGCTCACCGTCCTCGATGGACTCGGTCAGCGCGGCGACCACGTCGAGGAACAGCGGCTCGCCTGCCGAGCCGGGCTCCTTGGTGCGGTCGAGCACGGCGACCCGGCGCACGCTCGCGGGCAGCGCCTCGACCAGCGCCCGGGCCGGGAACGGTCGGTACAGCCGAACCTGTGCCACGCCGACCCGCTCACCCTGCGCGTTGAGCGAAGCCACGGTTTCCCGAACGGTCTCCGCGCCCGAGCCCATCACGACCAGCGCCCGGTCGGCCTCGGGGTGCCCGCTGTAGTCGACGAGCTGGAGGTGGCGGCCGGTGCGCTCGCCGAGGCGCGTCATCGCGTCCTGCACGACGTCCGGGATGCGCGCGTAGAAGGGGTTCACCGTCTCACGAGCCTGGAAGTAGACGTCGGGGTTCTGCGCCGTGCCGCGGATGAAGGGCCGCTCCGGCGACAGCGCCCGGCCGCGATGCGCCCGGACAAGCTCCTCGGGCACCAGCGCCCGCAGGTCGTCGTCGGAGAGCGTCTCGATCGTGTTCAGCTCG
The DNA here is from genome assembly GCA_963797015.1 of uncultured Actinomycetes bacterium. Taxonomy (GTDB): domain Bacteria; phylum Actinomycetota; class Thermoleophilia; order Solirubrobacterales; family Solirubrobacteraceae; genus JBBPZA01. Next base: position 628,390 of record CAWCNV010000003.1, read on the forward strand.
TGCGAGGTGCGAAAACCGTCGAAGAAGTGCACGAACGGCACGCGCGTCGCCAGGGTGGCGGCCTGCGCCACCAGCGCCTGGTCGTGGGCCTCCTGGACCGACGCCGAGGCGAGCATCGCGAAACCGGTCTGCCGCACGGCCATCACGTCGGAGTGGTCGCCGAAGATCGACAGACCCTGTGCCGCCAGCGACCGGGCGGCCACGTGCAGCACGGCCGCCGTCAGCTCACCGGCGATCTTGTACATGTTCGGGATCATCAGCAGCAGGCCCTGTGAAGCGGTGAACGTCGTCGACAGCGCCCCGCTCTGCAGGGCGCCGTGCAGCGCCCCCGCCGCCCCGCCCTCGCTCTGCATCTCCACCACGGAGGGCACGGTGCCCCACACGTTGAGCCGCCCCTGGCTCGCCCATTCGTCGGCCAGCTCGGCCATCGGCGACGACGGCGTGATCGGGTAGATGCAGCAGACCTCGTTGAGCCGGTAGGCGACCGAGGCCGCGGCCTCGTTGCCGTCGACCGTCGCGCGCGTCACTGTGGCTCCGGGAACATCTCGATCGAGTGCACCGGGCACTGCTCGAAGCACGCCTCGCAGCCGGTGCACCGGTCGTAGTCGAACCGGTAGCCGTGCCCGACACCCAGCTTGATCACCGCTTCCTCCGGGCACGCGCCCAGGCAGCCATCGCATTCGCAGCAGTTACCGCACGACAGGCACCGGCCCGACTCATACGTCGCCTGCTCGACGGACAGCCCGCCGGTCACCTCCTCGAACCCCGCGATGCGCTCCTCCGGCGCCAGCTCGGGCTGCTGCCGGCGGGCGGCATCGCCGAAGAACCACAGGTTCAGCTTGTCGAAGGAGGCCAGGTCGTGCTTCGGCCGGCTCGCGACCTCCGCGCCGCGCAGCCAAGCGTCGATGTGGCGGGCGGCCTTCTTGCCGTGCCCCACCCCGACCGTCACGGTGCGCTCGCTCGGCACCATGTCCCCGCCCGCGAACACGCCTGGACATCCGGTCATCAGCGACTTGGACACGATCACCGTGCCATCCGGCTCGAACTCCACCCCGGGCACCGCGCGCAGGAACTCGGTGTCGCTCTCCTGACCGAGCGCCAGGATCACGTTGTCTGCCGCCAGCGTCTCGAACTGGCCGGTCGGCTGCGGGTACCCGGTCTCGTCGAGCTCCATCAGCTCGACCTTCAGCTCGGGCCCGTCGAATGCCTTGATCGTCCGCAGCCAGTTGATCCGCACTCCCTCCCGCTCGGCGTCCGCGGCCTCCTCCTCGTGGGCCGGCATCTGCCCGCGCGTGCGGCGGTAGACGATCAGCGCCTCGTCGGCGCCCATCCGACGAGCCACCCGGGCCGCGTCCATCGCCGTGTTGCCGCCCCCGTAGACCGCCACGCGGCGCCCGATCACGGGCCGCTCGCCGGAGGCGACGCCGCGCAGGAACGACACCGCGTCCACGATCCGCCCGGTGTCCCGGGCCGGGATGTCCACGCGCTTGGACAGGTGGGCTCCCACCGCGACGAAGACCGCGTCGAAGCCGCCCTCCTGCCGCTCGGCCGCGAGGTCGTCGACCCGGTGCTCGGACGTCATCCGCACGCCCATCGCCGCTATCCGGTCGACCTCGCCGCCCAGAACGTCGCGGGGCATCCGGTAGGCCGGGATGCCATAGCGCATCATCCCGCCGGGGTCGTCGCCGGCGTCCCGGATCTCGACCTCGTGGCCCAGCCGGCCCAGGTGGTAGGCGGCCGACAGCCCGCTCGGCCCGGCACCGATGACCAGCACCCGCTTGCCGCTGCCGACCGGCGGCGGGTCGAACATCCACCCCCGCTCCAGCGCCACGTCGCCCAGGAACCGCTCGACCGCGTGGATCGAGACGGCGCTGTCGAGGTTGGCGCGGTTGCAGACGCTCTCGCACGGGTGGTAACAGACCCGCCCGTGAATCGCCGGGAACGGATTGTCGGCCACCAGCTCACGCCACGCCTGCTCGTGACGACCCGCCGTCGTGTGCGCGAGCCAGGCCTGGATGTTCTCCCCGGCCGGGCAGCCGGCATTGCACGGGGGCAGGAGATCGACGTAGACCGGACGACGCTCCCGGGCGGGCCCGGCGCGGGAGTGCCCGTGCAGCAGATCGGGCAGCTCCGTTACGTCCCGCGGCGGCCCGGTCAGGCCGTCGACGCCGACCCTCACCTGGTCAGCCATCGCGGCTGTCCGCTGATCAGGGACCGATGGAACGATGGAACGATGGAACGATTATTGCGCGTCGTGATCGGGCCATGGGCGGCGCCTCGCGCTCGTCCGCCGCCCCGCCTCCGATCCCGAGCTCTACGAGCGCGTCCCGGGCAGACCATGTGCCGCCGCTCGCCGGCGCGTATGGGATGAGCGCCGCGAGGTCCGCGCGCGTACCGGCGTAGGCGCGCGGGCGCTCAGCGCGGGAACATTGCGTCCATGCCGTTGCGCAATGCCGTGGCGCTGAGACGCCCCGGTTCGATCGGCTGGGCGCGGTAGGAGAAGACCGACGCGAACGACAGCGTGGAGACGCGCGTCCCATTCGCGGTGTACTCGCTGGTGGTCGGCAGGCCGCCCCAGTCGATCAGCCAGCCGCCCGTGGACAGCTTCCGCGCGCTGCCGCAGCAGCCCGACCCGGTGATGCTGGGGTCGGACAGGCTCTCGACCAACGTCGCCGTCCTGGCCGAGGGGTCGATCCTGTAGCGCACCGCTCTGGGCGCGCGATTGAGCAGCGTGCCGTTGTCATGTATCGATACGGTCCCGTCCGGGAGGCGCCGGGGGTCGTGCTGGCCGCCGAGGGGGTTCGGCCCCCGGGGGTCGCCGGACACCGTCAGGCTCTTCGACGTCGTCGTCCCGCCGAGCTTCCAGTCGATTGAGCCATCGCTGCGCAGGATGCGGTAGACGCCGTTGAGGTGGCGGAAGGAGAGGATCAGCCCGTTCCCGTCGGGCTCGATCGCGTTGATGTGCACGATGTCGTAGGCCAGGATGCCGCCGGGGAGCTGTGTCGGCGAGTTGACGATGTTGGCCGCCCATGGCTGGGACTCGCTGAGGGCGATGTGGTCCTTGCTGTTCCACGACCACACGAGCGAGCCCGCGGGAGTGACCTCCTGGACCTCGGCGTCGGTCACCGTCGCGCTTGCCGGCCCGCCCAGCGAGGTGAGGTCGACGCCGTTGCGCAGCTTGTAGGAGAGGACGAGGTAGTTGCCGTTGGACAGCCGCTGGAGCTCGTGGAAGTCGGTCGGCGTGCCGACCGTCCCGACCACCCTGACCAGCGACCCGTCGAGCCGCCTGACCTGGTAGGGCGGACCCCCGGGGAAGTTGGCGAAGGCGACGGTGTCGTCGGCGAGCAGCTTTGCGTCTATCGGCGCCGTGGCGGCCGTCGCGTACCACCAGACCGGAACCCCGTTCTTGTCCATGAAGGCGATGAAGCGCCCCGGCGCCGCGGTGTTCTGGGCCGGCGCGAGCAGCGTGTAGGCGATGCTCGACTTCCCCGTGCGCGAGAAGCTCCACTGCGGGAAGTCCGACGGCAGGCAGCGGACGTGGAACGTCGAGGTCTGGCCGCCCGCGGTGGTCGTGAAGTCGAAGCGCTGGCCCGCGGAGAGCTGGACGTTCTGGGTGAACGTGCCGGTCTGCGCGGGCTGCCCGTCGAAGGACACCTGGGTGCCCGCGGGCGCCGTCGCCGACATCGCGACCGGGCCGCTCCCGCAGCGCGTGACGTAGTCGGTCACCGCGGGGCTGAAATCGGGGTAGAGCGCGGGCTGCGCGCTGATCGAGATCGGCGTCCCGGTGGTCGTGAAGCTCACGTCGGCGCTACAGGCGGGCTTTGGCGTACTGTCGTCCTGCGCGCACACCGAGTAGTGATAGGTCGTGCCCGGGAGCAGGCCGGTGACCGGCTCGGACACCGGGTGCAGCTCGCGGTCGTTGATCGCGAGCGTGCGGTGCGGGGTCTCCTGGCCGTAGTCGTCCGAGGGCCCGTAGGCGAACCAGTACCTCACGTTGCCGTCCGGGTTGGCGGAGACGGTCCCGTTCAGAGTCGCGCCGTTCTGGCCGATCGACGTGGGCGGCGCCTCGTGCCCCGCCGCGCATCCCGCGAGCACGAGCGCGAGTGCTGCGAGGGCAGGGATGATGAGCTTTTGCACGCCAAGAGCCAGCCTAACCCTCTCCGGAGCGCCGGTGTGAACGGTTCGCTCGCCGGGCGCGAAAGGGGGCCGGGCGAGCCCGGCGGCGGCGGTGGCACATTCAGCCGCTGCATCGCTGTGCGCATGGGGATCGCCAGCATCGGCATCCGCTCAGGCGTTCCCAGGAGCTGGTCGCCATCCGTGCGCCGGGCTTGATGAACCCGCGGACGCGCGCCGCGGCCCCTTCCCCGTCGGGGTCGAAGATGATTCCCCAGCGCGAGAGGGCCGCATCGAAGTTCACTTCCGGGAACTCCAGCGATGCCGCGTCGGACTCGACGAACTCGATGTTCTCCGGGCCGGCCGCCTTGGCGCGCTCACGTCGATCAGCTCCGACCACTTGCGCCACCCGCTCCCGGCGCTATTCCACTGTTGCCGCTGCCCGTCCCGAAACTCTTCCGCCAACCGAATCGTCGAACCTCGCGCGCGCGAATCCGCCCGGGTCAGCGGATCCGGTGACGCCGCCACCACCCTCAGGTCTTTCCCTCTACACGGGCGATCAGACCGCGCCTATCGGTCGAGGCGTCGGGATCGCTCGCCGTCACTCCGGTCGGGAGCTCCATGTGCAGGTCAGAGGAATGGTCGACGTGTATTTCTCCCGCGAGGATCCGGCAGTCGAGCACGTGGCCGCCGGCGGACCGGTCGTCGGAGATGAAGTGCAAGTGGTACCCGGGGACGTTGAGGCCCCGGGCGTAGTCGGGGAAGCGGAAGCCGACGATGGAGCCGTCGAGGTCCGACAGCTCGAACTCGACCTGCTGCGCGACCACCTCGGCGAACGGCGGATAGGGCCGATGCTGGCGGGGAACCGAGCGGGCGCGGACCGATTCGAAGCGCCCGTCGATGCGCACCGCGTAGCAGAGGGCGCTGTCAGGCGCGAGCGACTCGAGGGTGGCGAGCAGCTCCTCATGGTCGAGGGACGCATCGATCGTCGCGGTGGTGTCGGGCGCGAAGCGGGTGACAACAGCGAATGGGCTGCGCTCGTCGGGTCCGATTCGACGCACGGTGCCGTCAGCGCGGGCCTGATGGAACGCGCCGTCTAGGACGATCATCTCGCCGTCGAGCCCGTTGAGCGTCCCGAGCCCGAGGTCGCCGCGCTCGGCCAGCTCGGCAACCGTCACATCGCCGTCGTAGGCGCCGTCCAATACCGCGTCGAGCGTCGAGGTCTGGAAGATCGCTCCGGCGCCGTCAAGATCGGCGCCCATGTCGGCCTTGCGCAGCCGCTCCACGTGAAGCGCGTGGATGACGCGTGTGTCGATCACCGCTGTGGTCGGGCAAACGCGTGCGACGCGCGGACCAGGCGCTCGATGACCTCGAGCTCGCCGTCGTCTCGGGGTGCGTAGAGCATCACCGCGTTCGGGGGGATCGCGCCCATGCGCGCGACGGGGTGGAGCTCTGCCCAGCCCGCCTCGATCGCCTCCTCGGCCGTATCGAGGGGGAGCATCGCGTGGAGGCTGTGGTCGGGGTCCGGGTGGAGGTGGGCGAACTCGCGGTCGATGAGGAAGGCCTCCGGTGGGCCTACCGGTTCGCCGGGGGCGAGGACCAGCGCGCGGGCGCCCGGGACGGAGATGCCGCTCGGCTGCTCGACGACGCCCGGCAGCGCGAACACCCGCCGCGCCAGTTCCTCGGTCAGGCCCGGGTCGGTCGGTTGCTGATCGAGCTGCGTGTGGGGGTTGGTCTGCGTCGTGCCGGGACGGCCGCCGGCGCGACGGGGGAGGGAGGACGGCATCGCTTCGAGTCTAGGCCGGGGAGCGCGTTCACTCAGCCGAGCGACCGCCCCAGCTCCGCCAGTCGCTCCTCGGCGTCGGTCTCGTAGCTCCCCTCCTCCTCCGCCTCGATCGCCCGGCGGTAGCAGGCGGCGGCCTCGGCGAGCTCGCCCATGTCCTGCGCGGCTCGGCCTCGCCACAGCCACGCCCAGGAGTTGCGGGGCGTGATCTCGCTGTACACGCGGAGGTGGCCGAACGCCTCGCGCGGGCGGCCCAGTTCGACCAGCGTGTACCCGAGTCCGTAGTGGCCCTTCATCTCGCCCGCTTCCAGGCAGCCGCGCCAGTAGTGCTCGGCCTCCTCGGGGCCTTCGGTCTCGCCGGCGTGGATCGCGAGGTCGAAGAACAGCACGTCCGGTGTGGAGGTCCTGATCGTCGCCTGGGCCGCGAGGGCGATCTCGCCGATCGTCGCTTCGGCGAGGCCGAGGGTCGGGACCGCGAAGCGCGGCTCGTCGGACCACAGGACGTCTTCGTCGTCGTTCGCCAGGACGTCCCACTCGGAGAGGTCCTCGACGCCGAAGCCGATCAGCGGGCCTCCCGCACCGTGGTGGAAGAGGTACAGGCCGTCCAGCGGCTCCTCGACCTCATCGTCCAGCAGGCCGTCGACGACCGCGCCGGGGATGAGCGCCGCGAGGTAGTCGACGTCGGAGTCGTAGGAGATGCGCAGGGTCTGGCGCGCAGTGAGCGGTTCGAGGGCGGTGTCGTGCTGCACAAGTGAAGGGTCGCGCCGCGGCGCCTGAACCTGACAGAGCGCTCAGTCGCGCCGGCGCAGGCCTCGCTCGGCGCGCTTCGCGGCCGCTTCGAGGAAGCGATCCTCGCCGGCGGCGACATCCTCGAGGTCGAGCGCGTCGCACATCGCGCGCGCGTACGCGTCGGCGTCCCGGGCTCCACGGCGCACAGCGAGGTCGGCTGCCGCCCACAGCACCTCCGCTTGGCACCCGCGTTCAACCATGACCCCGGGAGCGCCCTGTTCGTCGGTGAGCGCCTCGCGAAGACGGTCGCGGACGACGAGCACCAGTACGCGGCGCTCGGAGAGGCGCCGGCGACCCGCGTCCGCGTCGATCGCATCGAGGTGACGGGCCCACCGCTCGATCAGGCGGCGCTGGATCTCGCGCTCGATCTCGGCCCAGCGCTCGCTCTCGCGCGGTGGCACCGCGCGGTGCAGCCGGCGACTCATCGCCGCCATCGAGGCGCCGTAGCGACTGCACAGCGCGTCGAAGTCCATGCCTCGCCGGTAGTCGCGACAGACGAGCCAGCGCGGCATGAGCAGCGCCGCGGCGAAGGTGTTGGCCTCGTCCTCGGGTAGCGGCAGCCGGGCGCTCTCTTCGCTGTCGTCCTCCTCCACGACCGTGGAGCGACAGAAGAGCGAGTGTGTGTCGCGGCGGTGCAGGACGTGGTGGCCGATCTCGTGGCCGATCGTGAAGCGGCGCCGGCTCGGCCACTGGACCGCCTCGCCGGCGTTGACCCAGATCTCGCCGCGGTCGGGGAGCAGGAGGCCGGAGAACGTCTGCCCGCCTCGCAGCGCCGGAGCGCCCGGCGCCATAGACAGGTCGGGGACGTCGCGGACGAGCAGGCCGAACCAGGAGTCCGCGATTCGCTCCACCGGGACCGGGAGCGAATGGCCGTCCCAGACGTACGAGGGGAGGCCGTCGAGGACCGCCTCGGCCCGGCTCTCGATCGCCGCGGTGTCGACGGTCACTCGCCGGGGCCCGGCCGACGGCGCCGGGAGGGCTCGTCGACGCCGAGCAGGATCAGCAGGGCGTCGAGTGTGCGGTGGGCGAGGGGAGAGGGTGCCGCGGTCGAGCGGGGCGGTGCCGGGGCGGTCGAGCGGGCGCCGAGCCCGGCGCCCTCGCGCCGCAGCGCGGCCCCGAGCAGCTCGAGCAGGCGCAGGTCTCCCTCCCGCACCGCGAAGTGCAGGAGCGCGATCGGGTCGCGGCGGTGGGACATGGAGTTCAGGTCGTCGGGCATCGGGGGCACCTGACGGGTCAGCCTCCGCGGAAGAGCTCGTCGATGTCGTCCCACTCGTCGCCGTCGGTGTCGGACTCGCGCGCCGGAGCAGGGCTCCCAGCCGGCGCGGGCGCGGCGCGCGCGAACGCGGGTGGCGCGTCGACCGGGCCGGTGGCGCCGGTGACTTCACCCAGCCCCTCGCCGGCCCGGCGCAACGCATCGGCGCTGGTGCCCAGGATCTGCCCCAGCGCCTCCAGGACCCGCTGCGAGACTCCGGCGGAACGGAGCCGCCCGTGCTCCATCTCGTGGTAGTAACGGTGCACCCTCGCCTCTCGGTCGGAGACCCCCAAGACGGCCGCGAGCCGCGTCACGACCGTCTCGCGCGGCAGCTGCGCCTCGTCGCGCAGCCGCGGTAGCAACTCCGGCCACGCTCCCGCCGGCCCCGTCAGCGAGGACATCACCGCCTCCGCGCGCGAGCCGCGATACCGCTCGGCGTCGAACGCACGCCGTGGCGCGCGCTCCAGATGCGCTTCGATCAGGGCCCCTAGCTCGGCCCGCGCGGCGGTGCCGCTCACCCGCCCCAAGTACGAGCGCGGGTCGGGCTCCTCGCCCGCCCTCTCCGCCGCGACGAAGGCGCTGAACAGCTCGTCGACCTCGGTCATCGTCACGGGTCAGTATCCCCGTCCGAAAGCGCCTGCTTGAGCGCCTTGCGGAAGCGGGACTTGATCTGGTCGACGTTGTCGGCCGTCATCGGCTCGTTCAGCCCGGGGAAGCGCTCGTTGACCATGTGCGCGGTGTCCGCCGAGGACCGGTCGTCGAACACCGCACAGTCGACCACGGCCTGGTGGTGCTCGGGCAGCTCGCCGATGAGCCGGTCGATCATGGTCCGGAGCGGCACGGCTTCCACCTCCTCGGCGGGGTCCTCGATCTCCCGCCGCCGGCGACCCTCCTCATCGGAGTCGAGGGTCGCCTGCTCGCGGCCCTGGCGTCCGAGGCTGCGCCAGTGGTCGGCGATGCGGGCGTGCGTCACCCGCTTGAGCAGATTCACGAACTCGCCCACCGACTCTCCTTCGAACACGACGCGCATCGCCTGGATCATCGCCTCCGAGGCGACCGCGTCCACGGCGTGCTCGGGCACGCGCCGCGCGACCATCGCCTCGACGTAGGTCATGCGCCCGTAGACGAGGATCTTCATCGCGGTGGCGATCGCCTCGCGGTCGCCCGCGCCGCGCGCGGCCACGGCGTACGCGACGACCTCCTCGTCGGAGAGGGAGCCGAGCTCGAGGTCGGAGAGCCGCTTGAAGCGTCGACGGGCCACGGATGGGGGAAGGGTCGAAGGCCGGCGCGCAGACCTGACGAGCCGGATAGACGGCCGCGCTCGCGACCCTACTCGCGGTGCAGGCGTAGATGCAGCCGGACGGACGGGAGTCGAACGCGAGCCCACCCAAGGGGGAGTCGCGGAGCGCGCATTCGACCTGACAGATCGTGCTGGCGATCCGGCGGGGACCGGACGCGTCCCCGCGGGCAGGCGGCCCGAGCCGCGCGAGTCATTCCTCGCGAGGCTCGTCCGCGCCATCGGCGCGGCCCGCGCCGGCCGTACGTCCGGACTTGTACGCGACCAGGCCCCCGTGGGGCGTTCCGATCAGGCGGACGCGGGCCAGCAATCCGGGAGGCGGCGCGCCCTTTGTGAGGATGGTCGCGGGCAACGAGGATGCGAGCAGCGGCGGACGGCCCCACGTCGAGGCCACCCGTGGACCGAACAGGGTGAGGTTGGTCGCATCCGGTAGGGCCGCGCTCGGCGCGAGAATGCCGGCGTACCCGAGCCGCCGGAGACGCGCTCCCTCGTGCTGACAGCAGGCGTAGTCATCGTCGACCAGCGCGTCAGGATCGAAGCCGGCCAAATCCGCCAGCTCAAAGGTCGAGTAGTCGACGATCATCGCTTGGTTCACGGCCACGGCCCACATCTGGACGCTCACCATCGCGGCCTCGTCCTCGCTGGTCAGCTCCTCATTGCGGATGAGCTCCGCCCAGGCGCCATCGGTGCTCTGCGAGAGGTACTGGGTCGGGCCGTCCCCCCGCACATGCCAGCGTCCCGGATCACTGTTTTCGCGCGCCCAGAACGGCGTGTCGTAGCTCGAATAGCGGTGCGCGATCGTGTCGACGGCGACGACCCGTGGTCGCGTCTCACGCGCCATGTTGGGCGCGTCCCTGCCTTGCGAGGCGAAGCAGCACGCGCTCGAATCCGGGCTCGCCGAGGACGTCGATTGGCGCGTGGCCGTCGAGGTCAGTGCGCTCGCGGTGGAACCAAGCGATCACGCCCTCGGGGTTCCAGACGTAGCGCAGAAGCTTGACCAAGCGGGCCGCAAGCACGAGTTGCCGTGGCGGCGTTCCCCCCTCCTTCGCCAAGCGTTGGAGGTGACGGGTGGACACTCCCGCGATGCGTGCCTGGTCGGCCTGGGTGATCCGAGGAAGGGCTTCCTTCAAGTACGCGACGAGGCGCCTGGCGTCGTCATCGCGGACCCCGACGTGTTCGTCGAGAGCGTCCCTCAGGATGTGGCGCACTGCTTCCGTTCCGACGAAGAACTGATCGATGGTGTCCAGCGGTCGCTCGTCGTCCATGCGTTCGAGACCATCGAGCACGTTGATGATGATCTTGCGGACCTCCGCTACGGCCTCGGGCTCGAGCTGCGGTGGGAGGTCGTTGCTGACCTGCACCGAGAGTCGCCTCGCCGTATCGAGCCAGCGGTTGATGTAGTCAGGATCGATCGCCGGAACGTCCACATCGTCCGCCGCGGCTTCTAGCTCGGCGCGAAGCGTGGCGAGCGCGTCGCTGATCCGCCGCTCGAGGTCGGCCAGCTCCTGCTCCTCCGGATCGAGAACGAGGTCGGGCAAGGGATCTCCTAGGATGTCGCGTCTGTGTCGTGCATGGCCGTCATCGATACGACAACATAGCGTATTCGGGACGCTATGAGGCGACGGAGATGCGACACGGCGCTCGAGTGGGCGGTCGCTGTCGCACCTATGCGACACGTATCAGCGCACCCGGCGCGCGCGTTCAGCTCGCTCGTGGAGGGGCTTGCTGCTCAGGCTGGCTTCCGCCTCACCAGCTCGACCACGTTGCCGTCGGGATCGCGGAGGCGGGCCGGTTCCTGGTCCACCGCAAACGCCAACTCCACGTTCTCCGTCGGCGGGCCCTCGACCACCGAGAACGACCCGCTTCGTCCCCAGAAGCGGGCCCGGTCGGGGAGGTCCGCGACCAGACGGAAGCCGGCGAGTCGCCCTACGTCCTCATAGAAGCGCTTGGATCCCGGAAGGTCGGCAACGCGGATCCACAGATGGTCGATGGTGCCGTCGCGGCGCACGCGCTCGTGGCGGACGGCCTCTGCGCTGTTGCCGTCGGGATCGAGCAGGAACGAGCCGTAGTAGCTCTCCGAGTACTGCGGCCGCGGGCCGGGCGGGCCGTCGTCGCGGTAGCCCGCCTCCGTGCCGATCCGCCAAAACTCGTCAACGTGCTCGTGCGAGGGGGCGGCGAAGCCGATGTGCAGCCGCCGGGTCACCGCGTGCTCGCCGTTGGCGGCGGCGAGCGCGAAGTCGCCCCACGCCACCAGCTCCTCCTCAGCCACGGTCGGCGAAAACCCGAGCGTGGGGAGCACGGTCTCGTAGTAGCGCCTCGAGGCGGCGAGGTCCGCGACGCGCAGCGTCACCCGGTCGAACACGCGCGCCAGTATCGCGCTCGCTCGGGGATAGAGTCCGACGCGTGAAGGGCCTTTGGAGCCCGGCGGTCGCCCGGGTGCTCGGCGAGGCGTCGTTCGCCTATCTGGCGATCGCGACCGCGAGTGGGCCGCACGTCACGCCGCTGCTGTTCGGCGCGACGCCCGACCGGCTGTGGTTCGGGATCGGGCGCGGGACGCTCAAGGCGCGCGTGCTCGCCAAGCGGCCGGCGGTCGGCGTGGTCGTGCCGGGCGAGGATGCGTCGATCGCGCTCCGTGGCGAGGCGACGCTGCTCGACCGGTTTCCCGCCTCGCCGGGCGAGCTCGCTCGCGCGCCGCTCGGGCTGCCCGCGTTCGCGGGGCGCAACGCGTTCGAGATGGCCGCATTCGCGCGCGACGTCGCGCGCGGCGGCGCTCCGGCCCAGCCGCCGTCGCCGCTGAGCGTTCGTGTCGAGAGCGCGGCGTTGCTCGACGGCTGGCAGGCGCAGGCGGTCCTGGGCTGGGAGGCTCCGGGCGGGCCGATCGCGCTGCCGGCCAGCTGGGATGACAAGGCGGAGCGCGCCCGCGTCCCGGCCCAGCCCCTGAAGGACGCGGGCGGGCCGCGTACCGCTCGCGCGTGCGTGTGCATCGACGAGAGCGAGGGCCTCGGGCCGCTCGCCAAGCGCGGCCGGCTGATCCGCGGCACCGGTCACGCGAAGCTGCGCGGCGACGCCGCGTCGGTGGCGCTCGAGGCCGAGCGCATCACGCGCTGGAAGGGCCTCGAGACGCAGACCGCCGCGGTCGATACTTCCGCCTGAACGCGACGCCGTTCTCCTCGACGCGTGTCTCGGCGGCCGTCAGGTCGGGCCGTTCCAGCACGACTCGCTCGCCATGACCGCCCATCTTCGGATCCTCTCGCTGACCGCACTTCTCCTCGGCGCGCTCGCGTTCTCGGGCTGCGACTGGTCAACGGACTCGACAGCCGACGCCAACCGCCCGCCGCCTAAGAAGATCAACGAGCGGCGGCAGGCTCGTGAACGGGCGACGAACGACATTGCCGCCTACTGTCGCGCGCTCACGCGCCGGCGGCAGGACCCGAGCGCCGCACCCGCACCCTCGCCTGCCGCGCGGCGGCGCGCGATCATGGGCATCAACTACCTCGCCACCGTGCTCGACGACTACGACGGGTCGAGCTACAACCGGCAGCTACCCGTCCGCCGCCTGCTCGCCGCCGTCGCCACGTATCTCGAACGCGAGAACTGCCTGCGGCATCAGGCGCCTCGGCTCGACCGCACGTTGCGGCTCGTGGCCCTGCCCGATCCACCGCCGCCGCCCGAGCCGGTCGACACCTCGACCGACGAATCCGACTCGTATGACGACTGTCCGAACTACTACGCCTGCTGAGCGCTAGGCTCGCTCCATGGGCGAGCGAACGCAGTATCCACCAGGGCAGTTCTGCTGGGTCGACCTCTCGACGACCGACCAGGAGGGGGCGAAGGCGTTCTACGGCGGCCTCTTCGGGTGGGAGTCCGACGACCGGCCGGTCGGGGACGGTGTCGTCTACTCGTTGCAGCAGTTGGGCGGGAAGGTCGTAGCGGCGATCTCATCTCAGCCTCAGCAGCAGCGCGACGCCGGCGTTCCGCCGCTGTGGAACTCATACGTGTCGGTGGAGAGCGCGGACGATGCGGCTGAACGAGCGACGCAACTCGGCGCCACCGTGCACGCGCCGCCGTTCGACGTCCTCGACGCCGGACGCATGGCCGTGATCCAGGATCCACAGGGCGCCTTCTTCATGGTCTGGCAGGCGCGGGAGACCTTCGGCGCCGAGCTGGTCAACGCGCCGGGGGCGTGGTCGTGGAACGAGCTCGCCTCACCGGACCTGGATGGCTCCAAGGCGTTCTACGGCGAGCTCTTCGGCTGGAAGATCGAGCCCTTCGAGGGCACGGGCCAGCCCTACATGACGATCGCCAACGGGGACGCCGGCAACGGCGGCATGCGCGAGCCGCAGCCCGGCGAGCCGCCCAACTGGGGCATGTACTTCGCGACCGACGACATCGACGCGGCGCTGGCGAAGGTCGAGCAGCTCGGCGGAACGAAGCTGATGCCCGAGCCGATCGACATCCAGATCGCCAAGATCGCCCCGGTGCAGGATCCGCAGGGCGCCATCTTCACGCTCTACGCGGGTCAGCTGCAGCCCTGAGCCGGCGCCGCAGGCTTTCGGCCGCGCAGCACCTGCGGCGGCCCCCCGCGCCCGCGGTTGCCACCGCCGGCGCCGGGTTCCTGCTCGCGGTGCTGTGGTTCGATCTCATGTTCGACGTGCAAGCGCGCCGCCGCGGCGGCGCCGATGTGCCCGAGGAGGCGCTCGCGTCGATCGCCGCCTATTACGCGCGGGTGACCACCGGAGCGCGCCCTATGAACCGGCTCGTCGCGGCCGTGATGGTTTCGACGCTCGGAGCGCTCGGCGTCCAGCTGGCACGGGGCGATGCGCCGCGACCCGTCGCGGGCGCATCGCTGGCGCTCGCGACGTCGGCCGTCGGGCTGGCGGCCAAACGTACGGTTCCAAGCGCCGTGCGGCTGGGAACGAGGACCGATCCGATCGCGGTCCAGAGCCGCCTGGCGAGGTCGATCTACCGCGACCACGTCCTCTGCGCAAGCGCGATCAGTGCGCTGCTCGCGCTCCAGCTCGCGCGCGGGTGAAACAAGGGCGGCGTAACCCACCGCTCATGCGGCCTAACCCACCGCTCATCGCTTTGGGATTAGGGTCGAACCTGTCCCCAACCAACCAGGAGGCAGAGGATGGCGATCGGCGTGATGCTGGACTTCCCGGAGGGCACGCTCGACCAGTACGACCAGGCCATCGGCAAGATGGGATTGAAGCTCGGCGGACCGATGCCCGACGGTGGCATGTTCCATTGGGTGACTCCCACCGATGACGGCATCCGCGTGACCGACGTGTGGGAGAGCCGCGAGAAGTTCGAGAAGTTCGCCAACGAGCAGATCGGCCCGATCACGCAGGAGGTGGGGATGAACGAACCCCAGATGTCCTTCTTCGAGGTCCACAACTACCTGATCGCCTCCTAGCGGCCGGGAAGGCGCGCCCGGCAGCCGCCGCCGGCGGGAGCGGCGGCGGCCGCGGGGTACACCTATGCAATGCTTAGGCAATGGCGCGAGGCGATCAAGGCGTCCTGCTCGGTGAGGCTGCGCGCGCTCTCGGGGTGAGCGCGGACACGCTGCGGCGCTGGGAACGCGCCGGGAAGCTGCGCACGTCGCGCGACGGCGCCAATCGCCGGCGGGTGTCGCGGCGCGAGATCGAGCGGCTCTCCGGTCATCCGGAGCGCCATCGCACCGGGGGCTCGCTGTCAGCGCGAAATCACTTTCCGGGCGTCGTGCGGTCGGTGGAGGTCGACGGGGTGATGGCGCTGGTCGAGATCGAGGCCGGTCCGCATCTGGTCACCGCCGCAGTGACGCGCGACGCGGTTGAGGAGCTGGGGCTTGCGCCCGGGGTCGACGCGACGGCGGCGGTCAAGGCGACGTCGGTGATGGTCGAGCGGAGCGGAAAGTGAAGCGCGCACTGGTGGCGTTGAGCGTCGCGTGCGCAGCGATCGTCGCCGGGTGCGGGAGCTCCTACGGTGGCGGCTCGGGTTCAACGCCCCTGGTCGTGTCCGCCGCGGCCTCGATGAAGGAGTCGCTCACGGCCTGTGCGTCCGCGTTCGACAAGGCGCAGGACGCCAGCGTGAAGCAGTCCTTCGCCGGCTCGGACGAGCTGGCCGCGCAGATCCGTCAGGGGGCGAGGGTCGACGTCTACGCCGCGGCGAACACGAAGCTCCCCGATCAGCTCCACACCGACGGGCTCATCGGCACACCGGTGAAGTTCGCCACCAACGAGCTCGTGCTGGCAGTCCCCGGCGATTCGAAGATCACCTCGATCGAGGACCTGACCAAGGCGGGGACGAAGCTGGTGATCGGCTCGGCGTCCGTGCCGATCGGCTCCTACACGCGCGACACGCTGGCCAAGCTCCCGCCGGCCCAGCGCAAGGCGATCCTCGCCAACGTGCGGTCCACCGAGCCCGACGTCAAGGGGATCGTCGGCAAGCTGACCCAGGGAGCCGCCGACGCCGGGTTCGTCTACGTCACCGACGTCAAGGCCACGAACGGGAAGCTCCGGGCCATCGCGCTGCCCGGGCGGCTCGAGCCGCGAGTGGTCTACGAGGCGGGCGTCGTCAGCAAGGCCAAGCAGCCGGACCTGGCCGAGAAGTACGTCGCCGGGCTGACGCGGGGCGCGTGCGCGGACGCACTTCGCAGCGCCGGCTTCGGCCCGCCGCCGTGAGACGGCCCGGGTGGTTCGGGGTCCTGCTCGCGCTGTGCCTGGCGGTCGCGCTGACTTTCCTGACCGTCCCGATCGTCGCGATCTTCGCCAAGTCGAGCCCGGCCGATCTGCTCTCCAGCCTCGGGGAGAAGAGCTCTCGTGAAGCGCTCTGGCTCAGCCTGCGAACGACCGCGATCTCGATCGCGATCATCCTCGCGATCGGGACCCCGGCCGCGTACCTGATCGCGACGCGCTCGTTCCGCGGCAAGGCGCTCGTCGTGACGTTGATCGAGCTCCCGCTGGTGCTGCCTCCCGCGGTGGCCGGCATCGCCCTGCTGGCCGCGGTCGGTCCGTCGGGGATCCTCGGCGGGGCGCTGGACGCGGCCGGCATCGAGCTCTCGTTCGCGACCGCCGGCGTGGTCGTGGCGCTGACCTTCGTGAGCTCGCCGTTCTACGTGCGCCAGGCGATCGCCGCATTCGCGAATGTCGACCGCTCGCTGTCCGACGCCTCGCGCACGCTCGGCGCTTCCGAGGCGCGCGGCTTCCTGCGGGTGATGATCCCCGTGGCGCTGCCCGGCCTGGCCTCGGGCACGGCGCTCGCGCTCGGCCGGGCGCTGGGCGAGTTCGGGGCGACGCTGATGTTCGCCGGCTCCTTCGAAGGAGTCACCCAGACCGTCCCGCTCGCCATCTACGACCGCTTCGCGACCGACTTCGACTCGGCCCTCGCGCTCTCGGCGGTGCTCGTCGCGGTCTCGGCCGCGATCCTGCTCGCGGTGAAGTTCGTGCAGGGCGGCGCGGCGCTGGGTGGCTGGCAGGCAGATTGATCGCGTGCTTGGCGTCGAGGCCCGCACCACGCTGGGCGAACTCGACCTCGACGTCGAGCTCTCCGTCGGCCCGGGCGAGTGCCTCGCTCTCGCCGGCCCGTCGGGAGCCGGGAAGACGAGCGTGCTGCGGGTGGCCGCCGGCCTGCTGCGCCCCGCCGATGGCCGCGTGCAGGCCAACGGCGAGACCTGGCTCGACACCGCCCGCGACGTCGACGTTCCGGCCGAGCGGCGACGCTGCGGCTACGTCTTCCAGGACTACGCGCTGTTCCCGCACATGAGCGCGTGGCAGAACGTGGCCTATCCGCTGCGAAAACTGGGTCGGCGCGAGCGGCGCGCGCGGGCGGTCGAGCTTCTCGAGCGGCTCGGGCTCGGCGAGCGCACGAACGCTCGCCCGAGTCAGCTCAGCGGCGGCGAGCGCCAGCGCGTCGCGCTGGCTCGCGCGCTCGCTCGAAAGCCCGAGGTACTGCTCCTCGACGAGCCGCTGTCGGCCCTCGACGCCCGCACCCGCGCCGGAGCTACTCGCGAGCTGGCCGAGGTCCTGCGCTCCACCGAGGCGCCCGGCCTTCTCGTCACGCACGACTTCACCGAGGCGGCCCAGCTCGGCGACCGGGTGGGCGTGATGGACGCGGGGCGCATCGTCCAGATCGGCACCCCGAGCGAGCTCGCCGCCGCTCCTCGTTCCGCGTTCGTCGCCGACTTCACGGGAGCGGTCGTTTTGACGGGCATCGCACGTCCCCGGGCGGACGGGCTCACGCACGTCGAGCTCGACGGCGGCGGCGAGATCGTCAGTACGGACCCAGCCGAAGGCCCCGTCGCGGCGAGCGTCTACCCGTGGGAGATCGCGATCGAGCCGGCGAGCGAGCCCCCGCACGGCTCGGCTCAGAACCGGCTCGCCGTCGAGGTGGTCTCGATGACCACGATCGGCAACCGCGTGCGCTTGGGCCTGACCGCCCCCCAGCCCGTCGCCGCCGAGATCACCCAGGCCGCCGCGGAGCAGCTGGGCCTGCGGACCGGCGCTAGGGTCACCGCCTCTTGGAAGGCGGCGGCGACACGCCTCGTCAGCACGACCACCGAAGGAAGGGTCAGATGAAGATCAGCGCGCGCAACCAGCTCGACGGCACCGTCCAGGCCATCCGCCGCGGCGAGGCGATCGCGAACGTGGAGCTCGACGTCGCGGGCCAGCGTCTCGTCGCCTCGATCACGGTCGAGGCGGTGGAGGAGCTCGGGCTCGCCGAGGGCAGCAGGGTGACCGCCCTCATCAAGGCGTCCGACGTGATCCTCGCCACCGGCTGAGGCGGGGTGGGGCGAGCGTACGCCCCGCCCGCCCGCCTTTCGCTGCCGTCACCCCAGCGGGATGAAATGAGTAACGCCCCGTCATTCCGTCGAATGAGGGACGGGAGGGGTTTCACACGCGCCCGGCTGGGCAGCCTAGGGAGTTCACGCCCAAGCGAGATGACGTGTGGACGGCGGCGTGCGGGGTGCGCGCCGGACACGCGGCAGGGAGGTGAAGGATGTCGGAGAGCCGTCTGACGACCCTGGACGCTTCGTTCCTGGAGGTCGAGAGCGAGTCCGCGCACATGCACGTCGGTTGGGCGGCGCGGTTCGGCCGGCCGCGACGGAAGCCGAAGCCGAGCTTCGCTCAGCTTCGCGATCACGTCGAGGACCGCCTTCCCCGCGCCCCGCGGTACCGCCAGAAGCTCGCGGAGGTGCCGCTCGACCTCAACGACCCCGTGTGGGTAGACGACGAGAACTTCGACGTCGACCGCCACGTCCGTCACAGTCGCTCGCCGAGCCTGGAGACCCTGGCCGACGAGGTCCTCTCGAACCAGCTTGCGCGCGACCGCCCGCTGTGGGAGCTATGGATCACCGACAACCTGCCGGACGGCGGCATCGGCGTCGTCGGCAAGGCCCACCACGCGATGGCGGACGGCATCGCGGCGGTCGAGCTGGCGACGCTGCTGCTCGATCCCACCCCGGACCCTCCGGCGCCCGCGGATGACGACTGGCGGCCGAAGCCGGGGCCCGGAGGTGCGGCCCTGCTGGTCGATGGCGTGCTCGACCGGGCCCGGACGACGCTCGACCTGGCCGGACGCTCGCTCGGCCTGGCGCGCGATCCGCGACGGCTGCTGCGCTTCGCCGGCGACGGACTGCAGAGCACGCTCGCGCTCGCCGACTCGCTACGCCCCGCCGAGACGGAGACGGGGCTGAACCAACCGATCTCCCCGCGCCGCCATCTGGCGAAGGCCCGCCGTCCACTGGATGACCTCCGGCGCGTCAAGCGCGAGTTCGGCGCGACGGTCAACGACGTCGTGCTGGCGGTCGCGTCAGGGGCCGTGCGGCGCTTCCTCCACCGGCGCGGCGAGGAAGCGGTGCCGCTGAAGGCGATGGTGCCCGTCAGCGTGCGCCCCGAGGACGGCGCCGGAGCGCTCGGCAACCAGATCTCGTTCGTGTTCGTCGACCTGCCGTGCGACGAGCCCGACCCCGTGGCGCGGCTGCTCGACGTCAAGGAGGAGGTGGGAGAGCGCAAGCGCAGCGGGCGCCCCGAGGGCGCGAGCCGCGCGCTCAAGGCATTCGCCTACGCGCCCCGATCTGATGCAGCGCGCGCTGGCGCACGTGGCCGCCAGCCCCAGCACCTTCAACTTCGTGGTCTCGAACATCCCGGGGCCGCGCGAGCCCCTGTACATGCGCGGGTGCGAGCTGGAGGAGGTCTATCCGGTGGTGCCGATCGCCGACGGCCACGCGTTCTCGATCGGGGTCACCACCGTGCGCGACGAGGCGTTCTTCGGCATCTACGCGGACGCGGAGACGCTTCCCGACGCGGACGAGCTCGCCGAGTGCCTCGACGAGGCGCTGGAGGAACTGCTCGCGGTCGAGGGCGTGCAGGGCGAGCGGGCGCCGGAGGAGCTGCTCGCGGCCGGGCGAGGGAACGGCGATGGCTGACGGCGTCCTCATCACCGGCGCGACCGGCCTCGTCGGCATGCAGGTGGCCGCCCGATATCTGCGCCACACCGACCGGCGGATCTACGCGCTGGTTCGGGCGCCCAGCGAGGAAGCTGCCGCCCGGCGCCTCGACGCCGCGCTGGCAAAGGTCCCCGACGGCGCCGGCGCACCCGCAAACCGCGTGGTCGCGGTGCCGGGCGACATCCAGAGCGAGGGTCTCGGGATCGACGCCGGTTCGCGCGAGCGCCTCGCGGAAGAGGTGCGGGACATCGTCCACTCCGCCGCCTCGGTGTCGTTCACGCTCCCGCTCGACGAGTCGCGCGAGATCAACGTCGAGGGGACGCGGCGCGTGCTCGAGTTCGCCGAGCTGTGTCAGCGCAGCGGCGGGCTCCGACAGCTCTCGCACGTGTCCACCGCCTATGTCGCCGGAACGCACGAGGGCCGTTTCGGCGAGGACCAGCTCGACGTCGGCCAGGACTTCCGGAACGCCTACGAGCGCTCCAAGTTCGAGGCCGAGCAGCTCGTGCGCTCCTACCGCGACCGGCTACCGGTGCAGGTCCTGCGGCCGAGCATCATCGTCGGCGAGCGCAGGACCGGCTGGACCACGTCGTTCAACGTGCTCTACGCGCCGCTCAAGGCCTTCGCCCGCGGCGCGTACCTCGCGCTGCCGGGGAGGCGGTCGGCGCCGGTCGACGTCGTCCCCGTCGACTACGTTGCCGACGCGGTCTTCGAGCTGTCGAACGGGCGACGCGGGAGGAGGGCGGCGAGGTGGCGACGGCGAGGACACCTTCCACCTCGTCGCCGGCGCCCGCGCAAGCACCGTCGAGCAGCTCCTAAAGCTCTCCGCCCGCTACTTCCGCCGAAGGCCTCCTCGCCTGCTGCCGCCCGCCCTCTACCGGCGACTCGTCCATCCCGTCCTGGTCCGCGCCGCCAGGGGCCGGCGCCGCCGCGCGCTCAAACGAAGCGAGGTCTACTTCCCGTACTTCTCGGCGCGAGTCCGCTACGACGACCGCCGCGCCCGCCGCCGGCTGCAACCGGCGGGCATCGAGGTGACGCCCATCGAGCGCTACTTCGACCGGCTGGCGGACTTCGCGACAGCCACGCGCTGGGGCGAGGACCCGGCCGCGGCCGGCCCCTCGCCCCGCGCGCGCTAGATCAGCCGCAGAGATCCGCCGGCGTGCTCGTCCGGCAGAAGTTGGGCTTCAGGGCGTTGCCCGTGCCCGACCCGTCCCAGAAGACGTCGGGGTCGTTGCGCAGGATCTTGTTGAACCGCACACGGTTGTTCGTCGGAGCCGTTCCGCCGTCGCCCCTGACGACGACCACGCCGCCGTGGATCGGGACGCCGGCTCCGCCCGGCACGTTGTCCGTGATCTTGTTACCGGTGATCTTCACGCCGGTGGCCCCCAACAGGGCGATGCCGATCCCGGAGGTCGGGTCGGGAGAGTCCTCGCTCGGCGGGCAGAACTTGCTGTTGCGCGAGACCCGGTTGCCCGAGAAGCGGAAGTCACCCGCGGGGCCGGGCGCGTCCGCGAGCACGAGGATCCCGGCGCAGTTTCCGTGGACCGAGTTCAGGAACGCCCTCCCGCCCAGCGCGTTGCGGACGAAAAGCCCGAGCTGGTTGTCAGAGGTCTCGTTGCCCAGGACCAGCGCGTCGGCGTTCGGCGAGTCGCCCAGGTACAGCCCGGCCTCCCCGCTGCCCGACACGCGGTTGAACAGGTCATGGGTCCCGGTCGACGTGAATGCCGCGATCCCGTACTCCCCGTTGTCCCTCGCGCGGTTGCGCGCGAACGTTGAGTCCTGCGCCGCGAAGGCGAAGATGCCCGAGGCCGGGAAGCCGCGGATCGTGAAGCCGTTGATCGTCACATCGCGTACGTAGCGCGTGACCTCACCCGTATCGAAGCTGCCCTCGCCGATCACGCAGACGCCGTTGACGTCATCCGGGTTGGTCGGATCCGAGCACGGGCTCGGCGCCGCCGTCGCCGCCGGCTTCAGGACTGCGCCCAGGCCGCGCAGCTTGATCCCGTCCTTCGTGATCGAGACGTTCTCGCGATGAACGCCCTTGACGAAGATCGTGGTGCCGGGCTTGGCGGCGTCTATGGCCGCCTGGATCGAGTCGCCCGGACCGACGAACTCCCTCTTGCCGCCGCCCCTCTTCCACGCCTGGGCCGGACCCGCTGCGACCGCCAGCAGCAGCAGCGCCGCCAGCGCGATGATGATCGACCGTGTCGATCGCGTCATGCGTGACTCCTCTCCGTAGTGCACCCGCCGTGCCCCGCGATCCTACCCCGAATGACTCCAAGGAGGAGCGATGGACTACGAGACGCTTCGCTACGACCACGACGACCACGTGGTCACCCTCACCTACGACCGGCCCGACCAGCACAACGCGGTGAACCGCGTCATGAACGTGGAGCTGCACCACGCCTGGCAGCGCTTCCGAGATGACGACGACGCCTTCGTGCTGGTCATCACCGGCGCGGGCGAGACGACGTTCTGCGCCGGCTGGGATCTCCAGGACGCGGCGGAGCTCGAGAGCCTCGGCGACTACGACGCGTTCCGCTCGAGCCTCTACAACAGCCCCGGTGAGTGCGGCTACACGCGCAGGGCCGACATCTTCAAGCCGGTGATCGCGGCCGTGAACGGGTACGCGTTCGCCGCCGGCCTGGAGACCGCGCTGCTGGCCGACATCCGAATCGCCGCCGAGAACGCCGAGTTCGGCGCGCTCGAGCGGCGCTGGAACATCGTCGGCGGCGACGGCATGACCGTGCGCCTGCCGCTCGTGGTCGGCTTCGCCAAGGCGATGGAGCTGATCATCACCGGCCGGCGGATCGACGTCCACGAGGCGGAGCGCATCGGGCTGGTCAACGAGGTGGTCCCGCGCGGCGGCGCGCTGAAACGCGCGCAGGAGCTCGCGCGCGAGATCGCCGAGCTTCCCCAGGGCGCGATCCGCTCGGACAAGGAGAGCGTGATGCGCGGCGTCGGGCGCACGCTCGAGGAGCGGCTGCGGATCGAGGCGGAGATGACGATCTCGATGTTCATGCGCCGCGACTCGCACACGCTCGGCGCGAGCGCGTTCAAGGCCGGCGACCTGCGGCCGCAGTGGCCCCACCACGGCCTGTAGGTCTAGCGCGCCGCGGTGCGCGGGTACTGGGCGTCCATGCCGTCGCGCAGCTGGGTGGCGCTGAGCCGGCCCGGCTCGATCGGTTGGGCGCGGTAGGAGAAGTACGGCGCGAAGTTCAACGAGGAGATGCGCGTGCCGCCGGCGCTGTACTCGCTGACGGTCGGGTTGCCTCCCCAGGCGATCAGCCACCCGCCCGAGGACAGCTTGCGCGCGCTCCCGCAGCAGTTCGAGGAGGGTATGGCCGAGTCGCTCAAGCTCTCGACCAGGCTGGCGGTCCTCGCCGACGTGTCGATCCTGTAGCGCACCACCCTGGGCGGCCGGCCGAGCGTGGTGCCGTTGTCGTGTAGCGAGATGGTCCCGTCGGAGAGGCGGCGGATGTCGTGCTGGCCGCCGAAGCGGACCGATTGCGGGTCGCCGGAGACGGTCAGGCTCTTGGAGGTGGTCGTGCCGCCGAGCTTCCAGTCGATCGAGCCGTCGCTGGGAAGGATCCGGTAGACGGCGTTGAGGTGGCGGAACGAGACCAGGTAGCCGTTGCCGTCGGGCTCGATGGCGTTGATGTGCACGATGTCGTAGGCGAAGCGGCCGTCGGAGAGCTGCGTCGGCGAGGCCACGATGTTGGACGCCCACTGTGAGCTCTCGCTCAACGCAATGTGGTCCTTGCTGTTCCACGTCCACACGACCGTGCCGGCCGGCGTGACCTCCTGGATCACGGCGTCGGTCACGGTCGCGTTCGCCGGCCCGCCCAGGGAGGTGAGGTCGACGTTGTCACGCGGGTTGTAGGAGTCGACTATGTAGTCGCCGTTCGACAGCCGCTGGATCTCGTGGAAGTCGGTGGGCGTGCCGACCGTGCCCACCGTCCGGACCAGCGAGCCGTCGAGCCGGCGGATCTGGAACGGATCGCCGCCGAAGCCGTTGCCCGGGAAGCCACCGAAGGCCACGGTGTTGTCCGAGAAGAGCGTGGCGTTGATCGGGGTCGAGGTCGGCGCGTTGTACCACCAGATCGGAACGCCGTTGTCGTCGAAGAACGCGACGTAATGCGCCGGCACCGCGTAGAGAGTGGGGGTGGCGAGCGTATACGCGATGTGCGACTTGCTCGTGCGCGAATAGGTCCACGCCGGGAAGTCGGCGGGCAGGCAGCGCACGTGGAAGGTCGTCGTGCCGCCGGCGGCGGTGGCGCTGAAGTCGAAGCCCTGGCCCGCGGACAGCTGGACGTTGGCCGTGAAGCTGCCGCTCCGGCCCGGCTGCCCGTCGACCGAGACGTCGGTTCCCGGCGGGGCGTTGACCGACATCGCGACCGGGCTGGCGCCGCAGCGGGTCACGTAGTCGCTCACCCCCGGGTCGAAAGCGGGGAACAGCGCCGGCGACGCGGTTACCGCGAGCGCGGTCCCAGTCGTCGTGAAGCTCTCGTCCGCGCTGCAGATCGCAGTGCTGAGGTCGTCCTTGGCGCATACCTGGTAGTGGTAGCGCGTGCCCGGGAGCAGGCCGCCGACCGGCTCGGAGACCGGGTGGTTGTCGCGATCGCTGATGGTGATGGTCCGGTGCGGGGTCTCCTTGCCGTAGTCGTCCGAGGTCCCGTACGCGAACCAGTACTCGACGTTGCCGTCGTTGGTGCCCGACACGCTTCCGTTCAGCGTCGCACCGTTCTGGCCGATCCCGGTGGCGGGAGCCTCGTGGCCCGACGCGCAGCCGGCGAGCGCGAGGGCGAGCACCGCGAGGATCGCCACAACGACCCTGCTCCGCACGAGAGGGGCCCAACGCCTTTTCCGCACGGGGGGAACCTACGCCTTTGTGGAGCGTCGGTGTGAAAAATTCGCGCGATAAGGTTCGCGACGATTGCAACGAGCAGTCGCGCTGCGCGGTCGCGCGGCGCGGCGATCGAGGAACAGGAGGGAGGCCCAGATGCACGCGCGGTTGAGCAGGTTCGCGGGACTCGATGCCGAGCGCATCGACGACATGGTCAGGGAGTTCGAGTCCGAGGGCCTGACCAGCCTCGAGGCGCAGGAGGGGTTCCAGGGCATCACAGTGGCCGTCAACCGCGTCAGCGGCCAGGCGTTCGCGCTGAGCCTGTGGGACACCGAGGAGCACCTGCGCGAGAGCGAACGCGCCGCGGAGGAGTCGCGAGAGCAGGCGATCGCCACGGCCGGCCCGTCGCGGGCGCCGATCGTGGATCGCTACGAGGTTGTCGTGCGCCGCTAGGCGCGAGCGTCGCCGCCGGATTCCGCGGCGGCAGAGGACCGCGCCTGGACGGTGGACGGCGCGGCGGGCGGCGGCGCGGGGGGACTGCCGGTGATGAGTCTCGCCCCCCGGCCGCGCGTGACGAAGCTGAACGCCCAGCGCGTCACGACGAGCAGCCGGTTCTCGAAGCCGATCAGGTAGAAGAGATGCAGGCCGAGCCAGAAGAGCCAGGCCAGCGGCCCGGCCAGCCGGATCCGTCCGGGCAGGTTGACCACCGCGCGGGCCCGGCCGATGGTGGCCATGTCGCCCTTGTTGAGGTAGTGGAACGGGCGCGTGCGGCGGCCGGCGAGGCGGTTGCGGACGAGACGCGCGGCGTAGCGGCCCTGCTGCATCGCCACCGGCGCGACCCCGGGAAGCGGCACCACCTCGCCGTGGGGATCGCGCACGCGCGCCATGTCACCGAGCACGATCACGTCCGGGTGCCCGGGGAGGGTCAGGTCGGGCTCGACGGTGACGCGACCCGCCCGGTCGACCTCCGCGCCGCTGGCCGCCCCCAGCGTGCGGCCCAGGGGCGACGCCTCCACCCCGGCCGCCCAGATCACCGTCCGCGCGGTCATGCGTTCGCGGTGCCCGTCGGAGCGCTCGACCGTGATCCCTTGCTCGTCGGCGCCGACCACCGTGCGGCCGGTCAAAGGCGTCACGCCGAGTTGCTCGAGCGCGTGCTCGGCCTTCGCCGACAGCGACGGCGGGTAGGTCGGCAGCACGTGCTGGACCTGGTCGACCAGCAGCACGCGCCCGTGTGCCGGGTCGATCTCGCGGAAGTCGTGGGCGAGCGTGTCGCGTGCGATCTCGGCGATCTGGCCGGCCATCTCCACGCCGGTCGGCCCGGCGCCGACGACGGCGAAGCTGAGCCACTCGCCGCGGCGCGCCGCGTCGGTCTCGAGCTCGGCGGCCTCGAACGCGCCCAGGATCCGGTGTCGGACGTCGAGCGCGCTCTCGAGCGACTTGACCTCGTGCGCGTAGGGCCGCCACTCGTCGTGGCCGAAGTAGGAGTAGAACGAGCCGGTGGCCACGATCAGCGTGTCGTAGGGCTCGGGACGCGGGTCGACGTCGCCCTCGACGGCGCGCAAGACGAGCTCGCGGCGCTCGAAGTCGACGCCGGTGGCCTCGGCCAGCATGACGCGCACCCTGCGGTCGTCCTTGAAGATCGAGCGCAGCGGCGTGGCGATCTCCCCCGGTGACAGGCTGCCGGTGGCCACCTGGTAGACCAGCGGCTGGAACAGGTGGAAGTTGCGCCGGTCCACGAGCGTGACGTCGACCGGCGCGCCGGCGAGGTGCTTGACGGCCTGCAGGCCCCCGAAGCCTCCGCCGACCACGACCACGCGATGCCGCTCGCTCATGTCCTCAGCGTAGATACCCCGTCGCGAAGCCCGCGCGCGCTCGCGCGCGCGCGGGCACGCGCGAGAAGCCGGAGAGGCAGCCGGAGCGACGCGCTTCCGAGCCGATCGCTCTCCGCGGTGCGCCCTGCGAGCGAGATCCGCGCGCCGCGCACGGCACGGGCTCGCGTCCCGCGGCCGACGGTCACCTTGAAGGTCACGCGCCGGAACCCCGGCGAGGCGCCGGCCTGGACTGTCGCCACGAGGCGGATCCGCGGGCGCCTGGCCGGCGGCGCGACGACCGGGCGGAAGAGCGGGATGCCGCGCTCGCCGGCCCACACGTCGAAGACCGCCCACGGCTCCAGGATTGGAGCGCAGGGTCGACTGGTTGGTGACGAGCAGCCGCCTCCCGCGAAAGGCGAGGCTCGCCGGGCCGTCGTAGGGCACTTGTCGAGCAGCGGTCGGCCGGAGGCGGAAGCCGGCAGCGCCGCCGCCAGAGCCGTGAGGAATGCGAGAAGGACGGGAGCGGCGCGCACCGTTTGACCGTACATCGGTCTGGCCGCTGCCGGGCTTCGCGGCCGGCGGATAGGGTCGGCGCGACGCGGATGGCGTGTGGACCTGCGCTCAAGGGTGTGCTGACGGCGGCGGTGCTGTGTTGCGCCGCGCTCTGCTCGCCGGCTGCGCGCCGTCGGTCTCGCTGTCGGGCAACCGCCTGGTCGACGGCAACGGCAACCCAATGCGGCTGCTGGGGGTCAACCGCTCGGGCACCGAGTTCGCCTGCATCCAGGGGTGGGGGATCTTCGACGGCCCCAACGACGACGCGTCGATCCAGGCGATCAGGTCCTGGCGCGTCAAGGCGGTCCGCGTGCCGCTCAACGAGGACTGCTGGCTGGGGATCAACGGCGTCCCCTCGCAGTACGGCGGCGCGAACTACCAGGCGGCGATCAAGGACTACGTGGCGCGCCTCAACAACGCGGGCCTCGTGGCGATCGTCGAGCTGCACTGGTCCGCGCCGGGAACGACGCCGGCCACCCGCCAGCTTCCGATGCCCGACCGCGACCACACGCCGGCGTTCTGGTCGCAGGTCGCGACGACCTTCAAGGGCAACGCCTCGGTGGTCTTCGACCTGTTCAACGAGCCGTTCCCCGACAGCAACCAGGACACGACCGCGGCGTGGACGTGCCTGCGCGACGGCGGCAGCGCGTGCACGGGGCTGCTCGTCGACCAGGGCGGCCAGTCGCTCGACTACCAGGCGGCGGGCATGCAGGAGCTGCTCGACGCCGTGCGGGCGACCGGCGCCCGCAACGTCGTGATGGTCGGAGGCGTGCAGTACTCGGGGACGCTGTCGCGCTGGCTCCAG
Source organism: uncultured Actinomycetes bacterium (assembly GCA_963797015.1). Classification (GTDB taxonomy): domain Bacteria; phylum Actinomycetota; class Thermoleophilia; order Solirubrobacterales; family Solirubrobacteraceae; genus JBBPZA01. Next base: position 656,061 of record CAWCNV010000003.1, read on the forward strand.
TACCGGCCGAGCGACTCCGCGGGCCAGCTCGCCGCCTCCTGGCACTCCTACAACTTCAGCGCCTGCTCGACCCAGACGTGCTGGGATGCGAACGTCGCGCCGGTGATCGCCCAGGTGCCGCTGGTGGTGGGCGAGATCGGCGAGAACGACTGCGCGACCGGCCACATCACCTCGCTCATGAAGTGGCTCGACGCGCGGGGGGCGAGCTACCTGGGCTGGACGTGGAACACCTGGGACTGCCGCAGCGGTCCGGCGCTGATCAGCGACTACACCGGCACTCCGACCGCGTACGGCGCGGGCCTGCGCGATCACCTGGCTGCAGGTAGCTCGCCGTAGACTCGTCCCATGGGAGGCGAGGTTCGCTACGCGCGCAGCGGCGAGCTCAGCCTCGCCTACCGCGTCGACGGCGAGGGACCGCTCGACCTGATCGTCGTCCCCGGGTTCGTGTCCCACATCGAGCTGCTGTGGGATCCGCTGATCCGGCGCCCGTACGAGCGCCTCGCGGGCTTCAGCCGGTTGATCACCTTCGACAAGCGCGGTCAGGGGCTGTCTGACCGCACCGGCCAGGTCTACACGCTGGAGGAGGTCGTCGACGACATCGCCGCGGTCATGGACGCCGCCGGCTCGGAGCGGGCGGCGGTTATGGGCCTCTCCGAGGGCGGCGCCCAGGCGGCGCTGTTCGCCGCCATGCACCCCGAGCGCACCAGCCGCGCTCATCCTCTGGGGCGCGTACGTGCGTCTCATCGAGGGGCCCGACTTCCCGCAGGGCCTCCCCGAAGGCACGATGAAGCGCGCGGGCGAGGTTTTCGCCGAGCGCTGGGGCGGGCCGGTCGCCCTGCACGCCTTCGCGCCGAGCATCGCCGACGACACCCAGTTCCAGGAATGGTGGTCGCGGTTCCTGCGCGCCGCCGCCAGCCCCAACTCGGTGCGAGCGCTGTTCGAGACCTACGAGGCGCTCGACGTGCGTGCCGCGCTGCCGGCGGTCTCGGCTCCGACGCTGGTCCTGCACCGCAGCGGCGACGTCATCTCCCCGCTCCCGCTCACCCAGCCCTACGTCGACCTGATCCCCAACGCGAAGATGGTGCAGTTTCCGGGCGCCGACCACTTCCTCGCCGTCGGCGACTCCGACTCCGTGCTCGACGAGATCGAGGAGTTCCTGACCGGCGCCCCCGGCACGCGCGAGCCGGACCGCATCCTGGCCACCGTGCTGTTCACCGACATCGTGGGCTCGACCGAGCGCGCCGCCGAGCTCGGCGACCGGCGCTGGCGCTCGCTGGTCGAGGAGCACGAGCGTGTGGTCCGCGAGCAGGTAGAGCGCCAACGAGGCCGCCCGATCAAGAGCCTTGGCGACGGGATCCTCGCCACCTTCGACGCTCCTGCGCGCGGGATCCGCGCGGCGTGCGCGATCAGGGAGGCGGTCAGCCCGTTGAGCGTCGAGATCAGGGCGGGGCTGCACGCCGGCGAGTGCGAGCTGATGGGCGAGGACATCGGCGGCCTCTCCGTGCACATAGGCGCGCGCGTGGGCGCGCTCGCGCGCGCGGGCGAGGTGCTCGTGTCGCGCACGGTCAAGGACCTCGTGATCGGCTCGGGCTTCGCCTTCGAGGATCGCGGCGAGCACGAGCTCAAGGGCGTGCCCGGCGACTGGCGGCTCTACGCGGTCGAGTCGTAGGCGGGCGACCAGCCGCCGCTCGTCGGGGAGCGCGCGGCCGGAGAGCGAGGGGCCCCGGCCCCCTGTGTGACCCACGTCGCGTAACCGGTACACGATTCAGGGTTACATGGATCCGTGACGCATAAAACCATGCTCAACGGGTAGGAGACCGCCTAATGCACGCCATCTCGCTTCTCTTCGCCGTCGGCCAGAGCTCGACCAAGCCCGCCGGCGGCGCCGCCGTCGATCAGATCGTGATCGCGACCGTCGCCGCGATGATCGTGACCGGTGTCCTGCTCTACGTGGGCATCGGGCACCGCGAGGGCAAGGTCAAGCTGCTCGAGCGCCTTGGCGACTACTCCGAGCGCATCTCCGGCCTGCCGTCGTGGGCGGCCGTCCCCGCCGGGATGATCGTCGGCTCCCTGATCGTCGCGCTGTTCGGGATGCTCTGGGACATCTCGATCCACATCGCGAAGGGGCGCGACCCGGGCCCGCTGGCCAATCCGGCCCACTACTTCATCCTCTTCGGCCTCTTCGGCGTCTTCGCCTCCGGCTACATCTCGATGGTCCTCCCGAACGGCAAGCCCAGCCCGTCGGCGGTCCGCATCACGCGCACCTGGTACGCCCCGCTCGGCGGCGTCCTGATCGCCGCGTGCGGCGCGTTCTCGCTGATCGGCTTCCCGCTCGACGACATGTGGCACCGGCTCTTCGGGCAGGACGTCACGCTCTGGGGCCCGACCCACCTGATGCTCTTCGGCGGCGCCGCGATGACGCTCATCGGCCTCGCCGTGCTGCTCGTGGAGGGCAAGCGCGCGAGCGCGGGTGACTCACGCCTGGTCGAGGTCCCGTGGGCCGAGCTCATGCGCCGCGTGTCGCTGCCCGGCGGCCTGCTGCTCGGCATGTCGACGCTGCAGGGCGAGTTCGACTTCGGCGTTCCCCAGTTCCGCCTGATCTTCCACCCGATGCTGATCCTGCTCGCCGCCGGGCTGACGCTCGTGGCGGCGCGGATCTGGCTCGGGCGCGGCTCAGCGATCGGCGCCGTGCTGTTCTTCCTGATCGTGCGCGGGATCATCGCGCTCATCGTCGGGCCGATCATCGGCAACCCGACGCCGCACTTCCCGCTCTACGTGGTCGAGGCGCTGATCGTCGAGGGCGTCGCGCTGGCGATGACCGTCGACCGCCCGCTGCGCTTCGGCGCCGTCTGCGGCGTCCTGATCGGCACCGTGGGCCTGGCCGCGGAATGGGCGTGGTCGCGGATCTGGATGCCGATCCCCTGGAACTCCGGGATCTTCCCCGAGGGCGCGATCTTCGCCTTCCTGATGGCCGTCGCCGCTTCGCTGGTGGGGGCGTGGATCGGGGAGCACCTGGCGTCCGACCGCCTCCCGCGCGAGCGCTCGGTGCGCCTCGCCGCGGTCGCCTCGGCGGTCGCGATATTCGTGCTCGTCGGCTACTCGCTCTACACGCCGTCGGACAAGGGCGTGACGGCGCAGGTGGCGCTGACCACGGTCAAGCCGGGGCCCGATCGCAAGGTCGATGCCACGGTCAGGCTGTCGCCCAAGGACGCCGCCGACAACGCCGCCTGGTTCGACGCGACCTCGTGGCAGGGCGGCGGGCTGGTCGTCGACTCCCTGAAGAAGGTCGGTCCGGGCGTCTACCGCACGACGAAGCCGATGCCGGTCTACGGAAGCTGGAAGTCGCTGATCCGCCTGCACAAGGGCAACTCGCTGATGGCGCTTCCGGTGTACCTGCCGGCCGACTCGGCGATCCCCGTGAAGGGCGTCGTCGCCCGCGACCGGGTGACGCGCGCTTTCGTCTCTGACCACAAGCTGCTCCAGCGCGAGCAGAAGACGGCGGCCACCTGGCTGTGGGCCCTCGCCTACGGCGTGATCCTCACACTGGCGTTCGGCTTCCTCTGCCTGCTGGTCTGGGGCCTGCACCGCGTGGCGATCGCCGCCGCGGCCGAGCAGGGCCGCCCGCGCACCGAGCAGGAGCCTCGGCGCCGGGCGCCCGCGCCGCGCTCGCGGCCGGCGCCCGTGGCCCCCGGCGGAGCGCGTTGAGGGGGCGGAGGTGATCGACGTGCTCGGGCTCATCACCGTCCCGCTCGCGCACCACATGCTGGTGCTCGCGCTTCCATTCGCCGGACCGGCGATACTGGTGTTCATCGTGATCGGCTGGATCTCGTTCCGCGACCGGCGCCGCGAGCGTCGGGAGCGGCCGTCGTGAGGCTGTTCGCGCCGGTCCAGGCGTCGTACAAGGGCGGCAGCGGCGAGCCGATCGTGCTGCTGCACGGCTTCACCGACACCTGGCGGACGTGGACCCCGGTCCTGCCCGCCCTGGAGGCCCACCACGCGGTGTTCGCGCCGACGCTGCCCGGCCACCACGGCGGCCCGCCGTTCGAGGACGGCATGCCGATGACGATCGAATCGAGCATCGACATGCTCGAGCGCCAGCTCGACGCGGAGGGCATCGAGCGGGCGCACATCGTCGGCAACTCGCTGGGCGGCTGGGCCGCGCTCGAGCTTGGCACCCGAGGCCGTGCACTGTCCGTGGTCGCGCTGTGCCCGGGCGGCGGCTGGTATCCGGGCAGCCGCGAGCAGCGCGCAACCGCGCGCTTCTTCGCCCAGAACAACCGCATGCTGCGGGTTGGGCGCCCGATGATCCACGCGATCGCCCGGCGGCCGCGCCTGCGGTACCTCGCCCTGCGCGAGCTGGTCGCCCACCCCGAGCGCGTGAACGCCTCGGCCGCGTGCGCGATGTTCGAGGGCGCCGCGGAGTGCGCGATCGTCGAGGACGCCCTCGCCCTGAGCAGGACCGGGAACATGTTCGGAGACCTGGGCGAGATCGATTGCCACGTGCGCATCGCCTATGGCACGCACGACCGGCTGATCCGCTGGCCGAAGTACTACACGCGCATGAAGCAACTGCTGCCCGACGCCGAGTACCTCGCACTCGAGGGGATGGGCCACCTGGCGATGTGGGACGGTCCCGAGGACGTCGCGAGGGTGATCCTCGAGGTGACCGCTCCGGACGCGGCGCCCCGCGCCGTGCCGGGGGCGGCGAGCCGTCCGGCCAAGGTCGCGGCGGCAAGCGAAGCGACTCGCTGAGCGCGCGGCCGCTGCGCTTCAGAGCGCGGCCGCGCCGCGCCCCCTACCTCCGCCGGGCGGCCGGCTCCAGCGCCGGGTTCTGCCAACCCGCGTCGGCCGGGTTCACGTTGACGCCCGGCGGCACGATCTCGTCGATCCGGTCGAGGACGTCGTCGGAGAGCTGCACCTCGGCTGCGCGGAGCTGACCCTCGAGGTGCTCCATCGTCCGCGGCCCGATGATCGCGGCTGTCACCGCGGGATGCCGGATGACCCAGGCGATCGCCATCTCGATCAGGCTGATGCCGGCCTCGTCGGCGAGCTGGGCGAGCTCCTCGGCGGCATCGAGCTTGCGCTGGTTGCCGGGCAGTGACATGTCGTAGCGCTGCGGCACCAGCCGCGCGCGGCGCGAGCTCGTGTCGCCGCCTTCCTTGCGGAAGCGCCCGGAGAGCCAGCCGCCGGCCAGCGGGCTCCACGGGATGACTCCCATGCCGTAGCGCGCGCAGATCGGGAGCACGTCGGCCTCGACGCCGCGCGCGAGGATCGAGTAGGGCGGCTGCTCGCATACGAACCGCTCGCGGCCGCGGCGCTCGGCGGTCCACTGCGCCTCGACGATGGCCGATGCCGGGAAGGTCGACGACCCGGCGTAGCGGATCTTGCCGGCGCGGATCAGGTCAGTGAGCGCGCCCAGCGTCTCGTCGACGTCGGTGTCCGGCTCGGGGCGGTGGATCTGGTACAGGTCGATCCAGTCGGTCTGCAGCCGGCGCAGGCTGTTCTCGACCTCGCGCACGATCCAGCGGCGCGAGTTGCCGCGCTGGTTGGGGTCGTCGCCCATCGTGCCGTGGACCTTGGTGGCGAGGATGACGTCGTCACGACGCCCGCCCGTGAGCGCCTCGCCGACGATCTCCTCGGACTCGCCGCGTGAGTAGACGTCGGCGGTGTCGACGAAGTTGATGCCGGCGTCGAGCGCGCGGTGGATGATGCGGATCGACTCGCGGTGGTCCTCGTTGCCCCAGGCGCCGAACATCATCGCGCCCAGGCACAGGGGGCTGACGGTGACGCCCGTCCGGCCAAGCTCGCGAAGCTCCATCCCGACACACCATAGGAGGCTCGCGGGCACTGGCGCCGAAGGCGCGGCCGTAGCCGCGGATAGGGTCCCGCGCGTGCCGGCGCCACGCGAGCCCGCGACCCGCGACGAGGAGCTACTCAACGCCGCTTCGCCGCTCGTCGCCACGCGCGAGAGCGACCCGGCGCGGATCGAGCGCGTGCGCCGCGAGCTCGCGATGGGCTTCGAGGCGCTCGCCGACCTCGGGCCGGCGGTCTCGATCTTCGGCTCGGCGCGCACCCTGGCGGGCTCGCCGGAGTACGAGCTCGCGCGCACCACCGCCCAGGGGCTGGGTGACGCCGGGTACGCGGTGATCACCGGCGGCGGGCCCGGGATCATGGAGGCGGCGAACCGGGGCGCGAGCGAGGCGGGCGTGCGCTCGGTCGGGCTCAACATCGAGCTGCCCTTCGAGCAGGGAGCCAACCCGTACGCGGACCTTCCGCTGCGCTTCCACTACTTCTTCACGCGCAAGGTGATGTTCGTGCGCTACGCGGTGGGGTTCGTCGTGTTCCCGGGAGGCTTCGGGACGCTCGACGAGACGTTCGAGGCGCTGACCCTCATCCAGACCGGCAAGGTCCGCCACTTCCCGGTCCTGCTCGTGGGCCGCGACTGGTGGGCCGGGCTGATCGAGTGGGTGCGCGAGCGACTGCTGGCCGAGGGCAAGATCGCCGCCGAGGACCTCGACCTGCTGCACTGCACGGACGACCCGCGCGAGGTCGTCGACGCGATCTGCGCCGGGGCCGAGGGTCAGGGGTTGGCGGCGTGAGCGGGGGGAGAGGGGCGTCCGGCGATCCCGCGCCGGCGCGCGCCGCGGCGGGTGGCCCGATCACGGTGCGCACTCTGACCGACGGCGGCCAGCGGCCGATGGACATCGCTCGGCTGGTCGCGGACTTCATCGGCGGTGCTCGGGAGACGCTCGACCTCGCTCTGTACGACGTGCGCCTCCCGTCCCCCGAGGGCGACGTCGTCGCGGGCGCGATCAAGGAGGCCGCCGCGCGCGGAGTCGCCGTGCGGATCGCCTTCAACCACGAAAAGGACCGCGCGAAGCCGATCCCCCCGCCGCCCTCGACCCGTCCCGACCTGCTCGCCGCGCTGGGCGTCCCGACGCGGCCGATCCCCGGCGAGCCCGACCTCATGCACCACAAGTACGTGATCCGCGACTCGAGCTCGCTGTGGACGGGCTCGACCAACTGGACCAGCGACTCGTGGTCGCGCGAGGAGAACGTCATCGTGACCGTCGACTCCGAGCAGATCGCGGCCGCCTACGGCGACGACTTCGACGCGCTCTGGAAGCGAGGGTCGGTGGCCGGGAGCGGCGGGACCCGTGACCCGCAGCCGTTCAAGGTCGGCGACGCGACCGTGCGCGCCTGGTTCTGCCCCGGCAACGGGGACGACCTCGCCCACCGGATCGCGACCGCGATCGGCCGGGCGCGGCGGCGGGTCAGGATCGCGTCGCCGGTCCTCACCTCCGGGCCGATCCTCGGAACGCTCGCCGAGACCACCGCGGACGGGCGCGTCGACGTCGCCGGCGTGGTGGACGCGACTCAGCTCTCCGAGGTCTACGGCCAGTGGGGCTCGAATCCGCGCTCGAGCTGGAAGCTCGCGTCGCTCGGCGCCGTCCTGCGCCACGCGCCGTTCACCGGCAAGCGCTCGACCCCCTACAGCCCGGGCGCCGTCCACGACTACATGCACGCCAAGCTCACGGTCGCCGACGACACCGTCTTCACGGGCAGCTTCAACCTCTCGCACTCCGGCGAGCTCAACGCCGAGAACGTGCTCGAGATCGCAGATCCGGCGCTGGCCGAGCGGATGGCCGCCTTCGTGGACGAGGTGCGAGCGCTCTACCCGCCGGCGCCGCTGCCGACTAGCCGCCATCCATGATCAGGGCGGCGTCCGTGCTGAGCTGGGCAGCAGGACTCGGCTTCGGGCTGCCGGGTGTCTACGCCGTCTGGTACTTCGCCGACCACGGGAGCGTCTGGACGTTCCTGGGCTTCCCGACCTACGGCGACGGTCCGTTCGTCGACATCGGCGTCGAGACGTCGGTGGCGCTCCTCGTCGCCTTCGTCCTCGTGTGCGCTGCGGAACTGGTCGTCGGATCGCTGTTGTGGCGCGGCCGGCGCTCCGGCAGCCTGCTCGCGCTTGGCTTGCTGCCGCTCGAGCTCGCCTTCTGGATCGGCTTCGCCCTCCCTGTGGGAGTGGTGATGGGCGTGACCCGGACGCTCTTGGTTCTCGGAGCCCGGCGGTTCGACCGCTAGTCCCCGTCCAGCGCATAGAGCGGCCACTCGCCCGGAACGCCCTTGAGGTCATGCGTGCCGCGGGGCTCGAAGCGCAGGCCCGACCCGATGAGGATGTCCTTGATCGTGTTCGTGACCCAGACCTCGCCGGGCTGCGCCTCGGCGGCCACGCGGGCGCCGATGTGCACGGCCAGGCCTCCCACGTCGTCGCCCAGCAGCTCGATCTCGCCGGTGTGCGCCCCGGCTCGCAGGCGCATGCCCAGCGGCTCGACGGCCTCCATCGCGGCGGGTGCGGCGCGCAGCGCGTCGGCCGGGCTGGCGAAGGTCGCGAGCACGCCGTCGCCAAGCGTCTTGATCACGCGGCCACCGGCACGCTCGACCTCCGCGCCGACCTTGTGGTGGTGCTCGGTGAGCAGGTCGCGCCAGCGGCGGTCGCTCAGCGCCGCGGCGATCTGGGTCGAGCCGCAGATGTCGGTGAAGAGCACGGTCCCGAGCACGCGCTCGGCCGCACGCTGGCCGCGCCGGCCGGTGAGGAACTCCTCGGTCGCGTCGAGCAGCGAGTCGATGTCGCCGACCCAGCCCATGCTGTCGCGGCCCGGGACCTCGACGAAGCGCGCGCCGGGGATCGCCGCAGCGAGCTTGCGGCCCTCCTCCACGGGCGTGAGCGTGTCGTCGCGGCGGTGGAGGACGAGCGTGGGCGCCTGGATCTGGTCGAGCACGTCGGTCACGTCGCTCTCGAAGGCCACGCGCAGGATGTCGCGGGCGCCGCGCGGCGAGACCGAGTTGCGCTCCAGGCGGCCGCCCCAGCGCCGGAAGCGTTCGTCGTTCGCCATGCTCGGGGCGTAGACGTCGACGAGACGCCCCTCACCCCACGCGTTCTCGATCACGTCCTCCAGCGCCTCGATGACATCGGGCCGGCCCACCGCGGGTCCGCTTGCCGAGACCCCGGTGAGCACGAGCTTGTCGACGCGCTCGGGATGCCGGGCGGCGAACAGGATGCACATGCGCCCGCTCTCCGAGCCTCCCATCACCACCGGGCGCTCGAAGCCGCACGCGTCGATGACCGCCTCGAGGTCATGCGTGTACTGCTCCAGCGTCGGCGGGCTGGGACCGGGATCGGAGGCGCCGGTCCCGCGCCGGTCGAAGATCGCGACGCGCGCGAACGTGCCCAGGCGCTCGAAGTAGCGCCGCACGAGCGGTTCCTCCCAGAGAATCTCGATGTGCCCGGCCGGTCCGCCGCTCGACACGGACTCGACCGGCCCCGATCCGAACACCTGATAGGCGATGCGCACGTCGCCCGCGCGGGCGAACTGAGTGTCCGGGATCTGCATTCCCGGTGTCCAGCGTAGCCCCGGACGGCGTGCGTTCAGGTGACGGTCAGGCGGCGCCGGGCAACGCCCGCTCGGCCTCGGGCGCTGCGGGCACGGCGGCGGGGCCCTCACGCCGCTGGGAGCGGGCCAGGACCAGCGCGGGAATGACCGCGATGAGGCTCAGCCCCAGCGCCCACCAGTAGGTGTGGGCGAAGGCCGCGGCGATCGGCTCGGCGAGGCGCTGCCGCGCGGCCGGAGGCAGCGACGAGGCCGAGCTGGCACCGCCTTCGCCGCCCCCAGGGACGGCGCTCTCCAACCGCTGGGCGAGCACCACCGCGAGCACCGCGGTGCCCATCGCTCCGCCGACGCGCTGGAGCACGTTGAGCATCGGCGTCGCGCGCGGGACCTGGCTTCGCTCGAGCAGCGCATACGCGCTCGCCATCGCCGGCATCATCGTGCAGCCGAGCCCGATCCCGCGCAGGAAAAGCCCGGCGCAGAGCAGCCAGTAGGGGGTGGTCGCGTCGACCTGCGTGAAGGGCAGCGTCCCGACCGTGAGCACGAGCAGGCCGACGAGGACCACGCGGCCGCCGCCGATGCGGTCGGTCGCGCGCCCGGAGTAGCGCATGGCGATCGCGGCGCCGATCCCCTGCGGGGCGAGCAGCAGGCCGGCCTGCAGCGCCGAGAGGCCGCGGTCGACCTGGTAGTAGAGAGGGAGCAGGAGCATCCCGCCGAAGAACGCGGCTGCGACCAGGATGATCGTCACGGCCGCCGCGGCGAAGCCGCCCTTGCGCATCAGCCGCACGTCGACCAGCGGGTGCGGATGGCCCCAGGCGTGGCGGACGAACGCGATGACCAGAGCGGCGCCGGCGAGCAGCGGAACGAGCGCGCTGGGATGGTCGAATCCGCCCTTCTGGGCGGTCTCGCTCAGACCGTAGACGAGGAGCGCCAGGCCCGGGGAGAGCATCAACAGCCCGCGGACGTCGAGCACCGCGCGCCCCCCGCTCCGGCCCTCTGCCTTCGCCGACGGCATCAGCCGCGTGGCGAGCGCCAGCCCGATGATGCCGATCGGGAGGTTCACGAAGAAGATCCAGCGCCAGCTCGCGTCGGAGACCAGCAGGCCGCCGATCACCGGGCCGAAGACCGGGGCCAGCAGCATCGGCACCCCGACCACGCTCATCACCTGGCCCATGCGGCTCGGGCCGGCGGCCTGGGCGAGGGTGATCATCCCGATCGGCATGATCATTCCTCCGGCGAGGCCCTGGAGGACGCGGAAGGCGATCAGCGACTCGGCGCTCCAGGCCAGGCCGCACAGGGCGCTCGTGAGGACGAAGGCGGTGACGGCGGTCATCCACACGCGCTTGGGGCCGAATTTCTCGGCCGCCCAGCCGGTGAGCGGGATGACCGTGGCGAGCGAGAGCAGGTAGGCGGTCGCGACCCACTGGATCGTCGACAGCGGCGCATGGAGGTCGGACGCGAGCGTCTGGAGCGCGACGTTGACGATCGTCGTGTCGAGGATCGACATGATCGCGCCGACGATCACCACGGCCGCGACGGCCCGGACCTCGGGCGTCAGCTTGCCGCTCTGGCTCAACGGAGGTCCTCGACGGCGGCGGCGAGTCGCGCGAGCACGCGCGCGGCCTGCTTGCGCTCGTCGGGCGCGAGCGATTCGAAGAGCCGCATCCTGCGAGCGGCGATCAGCCTGCGCTTCGCCTCGACGCGCCGCCGGCCCTCCGCTGTGGCGCGGACCTGGACGATGCGGCGGTCGTCGACGCGCCGCTCACGGACGGCGAGCCCTTCGCGCTCGAGCCCGTCGACCATGCGCGTGGCGCTGGGCGCCGAGATCCCGGCCTGGACGGCTGCCTCGCCGACGGTCAGCGCCCCGTGGCCGGCGAGGACGAGCGGCTCGAGCAGCTGGAACTGCGAGAGCGACAGCTCGGCCTCCTCGCCGTCGGCCGCAGCGAACCTGCCGCGCGCGCGGCGGATCGCGCGCATGAAGTCATCCACCGCTGCGGCGAAGACCTCGAGCTCGGTGTCGGGAACCGTGGCAGGCATCTGTCTAGCAAGCTAAAAAATTAGCACGCTAAACATCTCCCGATCCGACGACCGAGCGGGGGTGTCCCGGTCCCTCCCGGCCGCATCCAGTTGGCCGTCAGCGGCCGGGAGGGATCCGGGCGCCCCCGCTCAACTGCGCGGCCCGCGCCGAAGCGTGTCGCGGCGCGCGCTAAGCGACCGGTGCGACCGGGCCGCAGCCGAGCACGTCGCTCACCAGCTCGCGGGCGCGGTCCTCGTTCCAGCGGTCGGCATCCACGAGCGCGGAGGCCAGCGCGGTGATGTCGGAGACCGCCGCACGGGCGGACTCGTCCGCGCCCACGTCTTCGCAGAAGAACAGCGCGTCTGCGCTCTCGCGCACGCGCTCCTGCTCGGCGGGGGAGAGCTTCACCGCGCCGTCGTCACGCAGCTTCTGCACCACCCGGCCGTAGGCCTGTGCTCGTTCCGAGGTCATTGCATATACAAGGATAGGAGGGGGCGGAAGGGCTCACCGAAGCGCGAGCACGAGCACGACCACGAACAGCACGAACAGGATCCCCATCGCAGCCGTGGCGACCGGCCAGTTGCGCTGCCAGAAGTCGGGCCGGGCGCGGTCGCGCGTGTAGCGGCCTTCGGGCGGCTCGCCCACCCAGTCGTCATCGTCGTCCATCGCGGTCAACGTACCCCGCCGGGACAGGCCGGGCACGTGTATCGCCGATCCGCAGCTCTCCTCCCCGGCTGACGATGCCCCGCCGCGCGAGCTGCTCGCGCAGGCGCAGCAGGGCGAGGTCCTTGGCCTTGGCCTCGAGCATCACGTCGAAGCACAGTCCGGCCGCGGTCTCGCGCAGGAAGTGCTCGAAGCCGATCGGGTCCACCAGGTCGGCGTGCGCGCGGAGCTGGGGCAGGACCAGCGAGCGCTCCATCCGGCGCCCGTTGCGGCGGCGCCTCTCCTCGACCGCGGTGCGCGGCGAGGAGTAGTGGATCTTGGGCGTCACGCCGTGGGGCCAGGTGGCGAGCGCGAGCTCGAGCGCCTCGCGGTCCGGGATCGCCGCGGGGTCGTGGCAGTGGTGGTGGAGCACGTCCCAGACGACCGGGATCCCAGACCGCCGCGAGACGGCCAGCACGTCGTCGAGCCCGAAGGCACGGTCGTCGTTCTCGACCACGAGCCGCGCCCGCGCGCGCTTGGAGAGCCGCTCGACGCCGGCCAGGAAGCGATCGATGCCGGCCTCGACTCCGCCGGCGGCCGAGCCCACGTGAAGCACGACGACCGACTCCGGCCCCAGGCCCATCGCGTCGAACAGCTCGGCCTGGAGCTCGAGGTCGCGCGCGGCGGAGTCCCGGACGCGCTCCTGCTCGGAGTTGAGGACGATGTACTGACCGGGATGTGCGGTGAGCCGCACGCCCAGCTCGCGCGCCCGCGCCCCGGTCTGCGCGAGTCGCTCACGGCACTCCCCGACCTGACCGTGGAACTGGGGCAGCTCGGGGTGCGTGCCGTACGGGACCAGCGCGGACGCCATCCGGTAGAAGGCGATCTCGCGGTCCGCGCAGTAGGCGAGGATCGCTTCGAGCCTGTCGAGCGAGACCGACAGGTGCGGCCCGGACTGCCAGCGCCGTGTGTCGTGCGAGGGCAGCCCGCCCGCGCCCAGGACCTTTACCGCGAAGCCCAGCCGATGGCCGCGCGGCGCGGCCCGCCCTACCCGGCGCGCTGGCAGGCCGCCTCGGCCCTCTTGCGTGCGGTCTCGTTCGGGATCTGCTTCACGAAGTTCAGGCACTCCTGGACCCGCGAGGCGCCGCCGGTGGTCGTGGTCGGGGTGCTCGGCACCGAGACCGTGGACAGACGGTTGCACGCCGCCTCGGCCTTGTTGCGGGCGCTCTCGTTGGTGACCTTCGCCGCCTGCTGCTTGCACTGCTCGACGAGGCTCGCGTTGGCTCCCGACGATGTCGACTTGTTGTTGTTATCGCCACCACCGCAGCCGGCGAGGACAACACCCAGCGCCCCCACGAGCAGGGCGATTACGAGCAGACGGCGAGCAAGCATCGATTTCCTCCAGTCAAGTTTGGCGGCGCGGACCCTACCCGAGCGGGCCACTACCCTGCCGGGATCGCCACTGCAGCCTCCCACAACGGGCATCCCGATGAAGAGGTCACCGAGGTCGCCTGGGACCTCGAGCCGCTCGTCGACGGCCGGGGCGCGGCGGGAGTCGAGCGCCTGCTGGACGAAGCCGACCAGCGCGCCGGGCGCTTCGCGGAGCGCTACGCCGGCCACGTGGCCGAGCTCGACGGTCCGGGCCTCGCCGAGGCGATGCACGAGCTGGACGAGATCCAGGACCGGGCCGGCCGGGCCGGCACCTACGCGGCGCTGAGCTTCTCGATCGACACCGCCGACCCGGCTCGCGGCGCGCTGCTCCAGCGCGTGCAGGAGCGCGGCACGGCGATCGAGACCAAGCTCCTGTTCGCCGAGCTCGAGTGGGCGGCGCTTGACGACGAGCGCGCCGAGGAGCTGCTCGCCTACGAGGGGCTCGACTTCTGCCGCCACTACCTGCGCACCCAGCGCCGCTATCGCCCGCATCTGCTCACGGAGCCCGAGGAGCGCCTGATGAGCGAGAAGTCGGTCACCGGGCGCAGCGCGTGGACGCGGCTCTTCACCGAGCACACGTCGGCACTGCGGGTAACGGTCGAGGGTGAGCAGCCCGCGCCGCTCGACGCCGCCCTGGCGCGCCTCGCCTCGTCCGACCGTGACGAGCGCCGCGCCGTCGCCGAGGCGGTCACGGAGGCGCTCGAGCCGGGCCTGCGCACGCGCGCCTACATCTACAACACGCTGCTCGCCGACAAGGCGACCGACGACCGCCTTCGCGACTATCCGACCTGGCTGGCCAGCCGCAACCTGGCCAACGAGGCCTCCGACGAGTCGGTCCAGGCGCTGATCGAGGCGGTCCGGTCGCGCTATGACCTTCCCCAGCGCTGGTACCGCCTCAAGGCCAGGCTGCTCGGCGTCGAGCGCCTGGCCGACTACGACCGCGCCGCCGCCGTGACCGGCGACGACGAGGACATCCCCTGGCCGCGGGCGCGCGAGCTCGTGCTCGACTCCTACGCTTCGTTCTCCGGAGAGCTCGCGGACGTCGCGGGCCGCTTCTTCGACGAGCGCTGGATCGACGCGCCGGTGCGCGAGCACAAGCGCGGCGGCGCGTTCTGCGCCTACGCCACGCCGTCGGCGCACCCCTACGTGCTCCTCAACTTCACGGCCAAACGGCGCGACGTCCTGACGCTCGCCCATGAGCTCGGCCACGGCGTGCATGCGACGCTCGCGGCGCGCCAGGGCATCTTCCACCAGGGCACGCCGCTGACGATGGCCGAGACCGCGTCGGTGTTCGGCGAGGCGGTCACCTTTGCGCGGCTGCTCGACGAGGCCGACTCCGCCGAGTCGCGGCTGGCGCTGCTCGCGGAGAGCATCGAGGGGTCGATCGCGACCGTCTTCCGCCAGACGGCGATGAACCGCTTCGAGGACCTCGCGCACACGACGCGCCGCGGCGAGGGCGAGCTCCCGCCGGACCGCTTCGGCGAGCTGTGGGCCCAGAGCCAGGGCGAGATGTTCGGCGACAGCGTCGAGCTCACCGACGGCTACCGGCTGTGGTGGTCCTACGTGCCGCACTTCATGTCGACGCCCGGCTACGTCTACGCCTACGCCTACGGCCAGCTGCTGGCGCTGTCGGTCTACGAGCGCTACCGCGAGGAGGGCGAGGCCTTCGTGCCGCGCTACCTCGAGCTGCTGGCCGCGGGCGGATCGCGGTCGCCGGAGGAGCTGGGCGCGATCGTCGGCGTGGACCTCGCCGACCCGGGCTTCTGGACGCGCGGGCTCACGCTGGTGGAAGAGCAGCTCGCGGCGGCGGAGACGGCCGCTCGCCAGGTCCTCGCCAAGCGCGAGTGATCGAAGCCGGGCGGCTGCGCCGGCTACGGCTCGCCGCGCAGCGCCTGACGCCGGCGACCGCGGCCCGCGACGTGCGCGAGGCCGCGCGTGCGGTGGTCGGCATCCAGGCCCAGGACGTGCGCGCCGCCGGCCTGGCGTTGCGCTCGCGCGTGCCCGGGCTGGAGCGGGCCGCGCTCGACGACCCGGCGCTCGTGCGGACGTGGACCGTCCGCGGGACGGTGCACCTGCTCGACGTCGACGACCTTCCCTGGCTGCACGCGCTGACCGGGCCGCGCAACCGGCGGTACTTCGACGGGCTGATGGCCAAGCGCGGCAACCTCGACGCCGCCCGGGGAATGCTCCCCGACATCGTCGCCCTGCTGGCCGAGCGCCCGAGGACGCGATCCGAGCTCCTGCCCGAGCTCGTCGCGCGCGGCCACTCGGAGCTGGCGGCGCCGTCGGTGAACGTGATCATGGCGTGGGCCGCCGCCCAGGGTCTGGTCCTCGGCCTGCCCGACGGCCGCTTCCGCGCCGCCGAAGCTGCGCCTGCGGTCGACGAGGACGAGGCGCTCGCGACGCTCGTCGAGCGCTACCTCGCCGGGTACGGCCCGGCGAGCGCCGCGGACTGCGCGCGCTGGTGCGGGCTGCCGCTGACCGCGGTGCGCCGCGGCTTCGCCGTGGTGGGCGAGCTCGAGAGCGCCGGCGAACTGCTCGCCCTGCCGGGGACGCTCGAGACGGCGCCTCCTCCCGCGCCGCCCGCGCTGCTGCTCGCTGCCTTCGACACCGTGCTACTCGGCTATCGCAGCCGCGAGCCGGTCGTCGCCGCCGTGCACGAGCGGCGGATCCTGCCCGGCGGCGGGATCCTGCGACCCACCGTGCTGTCGCGCGGCGCCGCGGCCGGCACGTGGCGCCTGGAGGGCTCGGGCCGCCGGCGGCGCCTCGCCGTGGAGTGGTTCGGCCGCCCGGCGGCGGCCCGCGCGCTCGACGCGGAGGCGCGTGACGTCGCCCGCTTCCTCGGAGTCGAGCTCAAGCGTTAGCCCGAGCCAGGCGGGCGCGTCGCCGCGGCCTGGTCCGGGTAGCGCGAAGGGGAGATTCTTCCCCATCCCCGAGGAGCCACATGCCGTCGGATCGCCTGACCCCGCTCGATGCCTCGTTCCTGCACGTCGAGGACGCCACCCGAAACCCGATGCACGTCGGCTCGGTGCTGGTGTTCGCCGGCGAGGCGCCGGCCTACGAGGACTTCCTCACCCAGGTCGAGGCTCGTCTGGAGTTGGTCCCGCGCTACCGCCAGCGGGTCGCGACGGTGCCGCTCAGGCAGGGGCGGCCGGCGTGGGTCGACGACGAGGGCTTCGACCTGCGCTACCACGTGCGCACGACCAGCCTGCCCGGCGCGCGCTCGGACTCGGAGCTGCGCACCCTGGCCGGCCGCGTGTTCTCGCGCGCCCTGCGTCGCGACCGGCCGCTGTGGGAGATGTGGCTGGTCGACGGGCTCGCGCCCGCGCATGCCGGCGGGCCCGAGCGCTTCGCCGTCGTCTCGAAGACCCATCATGCGATGGTCGACGGGATCTCCGGGCTCGACGTCCTCAGCGCGATCTTCGCTCCCGACGAGGAGACGGGGACCGGAGATTGGGAGCCACGCCGTACTCCGTCCGGGGTCGAGTTGCTGGCCGAGTCGCTTGTCGAGCGCGCGCTGTCGCCGCGCGAGCTGCTGCGGCCGGTGCGCGCCGCGCTGCGCGGTCCGCGCCGGCTCGCCGGGGACGTCGGCGCCGCGCTCGTCGGGGTCGGGGCGCTCGCCTGGGCCGGCCGCCGCCCGGCGCCGCGGACGCCGTACAACCGCAACCTCACCGGTCCCGATCGGCGGATCGCCTTCTACAGCGTCGCGCTCGACGACCTCAAGGCGATCAAGAACGAGCTCGGGGGCACGCTGAACGACACCGTGCTGACGATCGTCGCTCGCGCGCTGCGCCGCGACCTGGAACGACGCGGCGAGGACGTGCGCGCGCTCAACGCCTTCGTGCCGGTGAGCATGGCGCAGAGCCGCAACCGGGCCGCGGCGCCGGGGAACGAGGTCTCGGGCATGGTCGTGCGGCTGCCGGTCGGCTGCCCGGATCCCGTCGACTGCCTGCGTCAGATCAGCGAGGAGACGCGTGAGGTCAAGGAGTCCGGGCAGGCGCTCGGAGCGCAGGCGCTCACCGGACTGAGCGGCCTCGCGCCGCCGACGATCCTCAGCGTGGCCGCACGGCTCAGCGCGCGCCAGCGGTTCGTCAACCTGGTCGTCACAAACGTCCCCGGCCCGCAGCAGCCGCTCTACCTGCTGGGTCGCGAGCTGCTGGAGATCGCGCCGATGGTCCCGGTCGGCAACAACCTCGCGCTGACGGTCGGCGCCGTCTCCTACAACGGCACCGTCAGCTTCGGCCTCGTCGGCGACTTCGACGCCCTGCCCGACCTCGACTCGACGATCGAGGACGTCCGAGCGGCGACGGAGGAGCTCGCGGCGGCGGCGGGCGTCGAGCTGCGCCCGGCGGCGGAGCCGGCCGCCGCGGGCGTCGAGCTGCGCCCGGCGGCGGAGCCGGCCGCCGCTTCCCAGACCGCGCCCCCACCCGACGCGGGGGCGGCCGGCGAGAGGCCCGAATTCGAGGACGACGAGCTCGTCGCCGAATCCGCCGACGCGGGCGCGGCGGACGGGGCCGGGGCCGAGCTGCACGTGGACGAGCCGTGGGAGAACTACCGCGCGATGACGGCCCGCGACATCGCCCACCGGCTCGGGGCCGCGACCCCCGAGGAGGTCGCGGTCGTGCGGTTGTACGAGAGCGCCCACCGCCGCCGGCGCGACGTCCTGCGCGCCGCGGAAAAGGCGCTCGCTAGCCGATGATCCAGTCGATCGGTCCGAGGCCGTTGAAGTTGAGCGCGATCGCCGTCGCGCCGGTCAGGTCCCACTCGCGCCCCGCGATGTAGGGGCCGCGATCGATCACCGGCACGCGCAGTGCGCGGCCGCCGTAGCGGAAGGTGACCATCGTCCCGCAGGGCAGGCTCTTGTTGGCGACGCCGAACTGGTCGCGGCGCAGCCGCCCGCCGCACGCCAGCGGGCCGCCGTAGTCGAAGTACACGGAGGCGACGCTGGTCTGCCAGCCGCTCAGGTTCGATATCTGGCCGGCGGTGAGCTCGAAGGGCGCCGAGGCCGCGCCGACGTCGAACTGGGTCGAGACCGAGGCGTAGTAGCTCTTGAGCTGTCGCAGCTCTGCGCGGATCTGTGCGTCTGACTCGGGTCGCGCGGTGTCCGCGCTGGCCTTCGGCTGGGTGGTCTGGGTCTCGACGGTGCTCGGGACGCCCGCCTGCGGCTCGACCAGCGTCGGTCGCGGCTTGGGAAGGGGGCGATACGCCTCGGGGTCTTCGGCGATGGCGGTGTTCGCGGCGGGCAGGCCGGCGACCACGCTCTTCGAGACGGAGCGCGCCTTGCGTTCGGGCGACGCGGGCGAGTCGGAGCCCGTCGTCGCGATGACGAAGGTCAGCGCCGCGGCCCACAACACACCGAACGCGCCGATCACGACGAGGCGCGTGGGACGGCCGTGCATCGCGCGAAGTATGGCGCGCTCAGTCGGCGGAGTCGTGCGGTCCTGCGCGCGTCGCCTCGACGGCGTGCCGCGCCTCCACCTCGTACGGATTGTGCTCGTAGCCGAGGTAGAGATAGGAAAGCCACATCTCCAACCCATCGCGCTGCACCTGCCACACGTGGCAGAGCTCGTGCACGATCAGGTCGTCGCCGACCTCGTCCAGGGGCCGATCGAGCAGGATCAGCGGGCCGATCGTGTAGCCGACGAAACGCCGGAACCAAGGCAGACGGAACAACCACGGGACGTGAAGGATCCGAACGCGCGTGCTGCGAAGCGGCCGCGGCGGAGGCCGCAGCCGCGCGAGCCGCGGGACCGTCCGCGCGATGGCGGCCTGCTCGGCGGGGGTGCGACGGACGAGCGGCATCGGGCGAAGGTACAGCGCCCGGCCCGCTTACACTCGCCGCCCGTGGCCGCCCGCCTCGCCCCCGCTCTGCTCGCCGGGCTTGGCGCCGCTGCGTTCGCGGCTCCCGCGCTCGCGCAGGAAGGGCGCCCGGCCGACGTTCGCGGGCAGGGCAAGCGGTCGGCGCCTGCGGTGGCCGCGCCCTCCCAGTACCTGCGAAGCCGGCTGAAGAAGGCGGCGCTGGTGCCTCCGGGACCGAACGCGCCGCGCACCTCGCCCGGGCCGCGGGTGACCGGGCCCGGGGTCGTCCACGTGCGGCGCGGGATCGTCTCGCGCGGGATCTTCGAGCCGTCGGACTCGACCGGGTCGGCCGGCCCCTTCGCGTACCTCGAGTTCACCAACGAGCGCGTTGCGGTCGTGCGCAAGAGCGACCTGAAGATCCTTCGCACGCGCGCCTTCGACTCGTTCCTCGGCTCTCCTGGCGGAGATGTCGCCGACCCCCAGATCCAGTGGGACGAGCAGGGGCGTCGCTGGCTGTACGCGGCGATCCGCACCAAAGGCGAGACGAACTACCTCGAGTACGGCTGGTCACAGACGCCGGACCCGCGCAAGCTGCGCTCGGGGTGGTGCCGGTTCACGGTCAAGACCGGCGACGCCGCCCCCGACTATCCCAAGCTCGGGCACAGCGACGGCTACGTGGTGGTGAGCGCCAACGTCTTCGTCGGCGAGCGCTTCCGAAGCGCAGCGCTTTACGTGATCCGCAAACCGGCGCCCGGGGTCCGGAGCTGCCGCGCCGGTCGCGTCGCGGTCTTCGGCACGCCGCGCGAGCCGCTGACGACCGCCGACGGCGACCAGGCCTACACGCTCGAGCCGGTCAACCTCACCCAGCCGAGCGCGCAGGCCTACGTCGTCGCCGCCGACGACCCGCTCGCCACCAAGGGCGGCGTCGCCAGGCAGCTGATGCTGTGGCGGATCGCGCCGCGCCGCGGGCGCCCGGCGCTCGCCGAGGTCGGCAACGTCGCCGTCCCGCGCTACCGCATCCCGCCCGACGTCCCGCAGCCCGGCGTCACCAGCACGCTCGACTCCGCTTCGTTCTCCGCCGCGCTGACACAGGCGGTCGGCCGCGGCGACCCGGCCGCGGGCGGCCGGCTCGCGATCTGGACCCAGCACACCGTACGCGCGGGCGCGCGCTCGGCGGTGCGCTGGTACGAGCTCGAGCCCGCCCGTCGGCGCCCACTGCAGACGGGGACGATCCGCGCCAAGGGACGGCTCGCGTTCAATGGCGCCATCTCCCCTGCGTTCGACGGGAGCGGCGTGGTGATCGTCTACAACACGGGCGGCGCCCGGGCGCTCCCGGACCTGCGCGTGCAGCGTCGCGACGGCGCGATGCCGCATGGCGCGATGGGCGACGAGCGCGTCGTCGCCCGCAGCCGCGGCGCGCGCTCGGGCTGCTCGGGAGCGTGCTCGTGGGGCGACTATCCGGGGGCGTCGCCCGATCCCCGCGACCTGAGCCTGGTCTGGGCCTCGAGCCAGATCGACGGCCGCCGGCGCGCCGACAACGCGCCGCAGTGGGTGACGGTCAACCTCGTCGTGGCCACCGGCTCGGCGACCGCGACCGCGGGGCTCGGCCTGCGCGGCCGGTAGCTTGCCCAACCCGCGATGCGCTCGCTCGCCGCCGCCCTGATCTTCACCGTCGCCGGCACCGGTGCGCCGGGGAACAGCGGCGACGGCGGGCCCGCGACCGCCGCGCGCGTCAGCCACCCGCGCGGGATCGACGTGGCGCGCGACGGCTCGTTCCTGTTCGCCGAGCCCTACGCCAACCGCGTGCGCCAGGTCCGCGCCGACGGCCGCATCGCCACGGTCGCCGGCACCGGCGCCACCGCCTTCGGCGGCGACGGCGGCCGCGCGACGCGGGCGGCGCTGAACTTCGTCCACGGCGTCGCCCTGATGCGGGGCGGAGGCTTCCTGCTCGCCGACACGCTCAACCAGCGCATCCGGCGGGTGTTCGCCGACGGGACGATCCGGACGGTCGCGGGGACGGGCGCGCAGGGCTTCGGCGGCGACGGCGGGCGCGCCTCCGCCGCACGCATCGACACCCCGCGCGGGATCGCGGCCGAGAAGCTGCGCGGCGGCGGCTTCCTGATCCCCGACACGAACAACCGGCGCATCCGCCGCGTTCGCAACGGGGTGATCCGAACCGTCGCGGGCAGCGGCCGGCCCGGGAAGCGCGCCGGCGACGGCGGGCCCGCCACGCGCGCGCGGATGAGCGGGCCGTTCGCGGTCTCGGCGCGGCGCGACGGCGGCTTCTACGTCGCCGACGCGACCGCCGACGTCGTGCGCCTTGTCTCGCGGCGCCGGCGCATCACCACCGTCGCCGGCACCGGCCGCCGCGGCTTCTCGGGCGACGGCGGGCCGGCGACGCGCGCCCGGCTCGCCGGGCCGCACGGGATCTTCGCCCTCGACGACGGCGGCTTCCTGATCGCCGACACGCTCAACGACCGTGTCCGTCGCGTGCTCCCGAACGGCAGGATCGTCACCGTCGCCGGAAGAGGCAACGGCGGATACGGCGGCGACGGCGGTCCCGCCACGCGCGCGCGGCTCCATCAACCCAAGGCGGTCTCCATGACGCCGGACGGCGGGATCCTGATCGGCGACGCGCTCAACGACGTCGTGCGCTGGGTCGCCCCGGACGCTCCGCGGCGCCTGGCGGTCGCGATCCGCGGCACGCGCGTGCGGGCGAGGGTCGGCGAGCCGGTGACGGTCGTCGTGGTGACCACGCTCGACGCCAGGCTGCGCGTGACCCTCGCTCCCTCCGGCGCGACCGCGACAGCGCGCGCCGCTCCCGGCCGCACGACGGTCACGGTCGCAGGCGGGACGCGGGCGGGAAGCGGAAGCGTCACCGTGACCGCGCGCGCGAGGGGGCAGGTTGCGACGGACCGCTCGGCGCTCGTCGTGCGCTAGCGACACGCGCCGGGCGAGCAGCGGCCGCTGCTCGCCGGTCCGCTCGCCGGTCGCGGGGCCGCCCGCTGGCGGCCGCCCCGTGTGCCGGCCGCCCCGCCGCCTCCCCGTCCGCTACAACTCCCGGCCGACCGCTCCGGCACCGCCGCCGCGGTGTTCGTCCACGTATGCGCCGATTGATCGCCCCCATAGCCCTCCTCGCGCTGGTCGTGCCGGCGGCGAGCCTCGCCCAGAGCTCCGGCGGCACCGACGTCGGAACCGGTTCGGGGAGCGCATCCACGGACAATCCGTGCCTGGGAGCGTCGGCCGCCGATCTGAAGTGCCCGAACCTGGTCATGGGCAAGCCGAGCGGGCTGTACGCCGAGATCGGCCGCAAGCGCACGCTGCTGCGCGCGACCAGCCGCCTCACGAATATCGGCGCGGGCCCGATGGAGCTTCGGGGCCGGCGCAAGAGCCCGCTGCGCAAGTTCCGCATGGTCGTTACCCAGGCGATCAGGAAGCGCAGTGGCGGCTACCTGCTGCGCAAGACCGGCGGCTACCTGTTCTTCAAGCCGATTCCGGGCCAGTACCGCTACTGGAAGTTCATCGACGCAGCCCAGATGTCGATCTGGTCGCTCAACTCGGAGGGCAAGCCGGAGAAGCTGCTACGCCGCAGCCCGAAGCAGGTCTACTGCCTGCGGGACCTCATCCGCCTCGACGACCCACCGAGCGGCTCGCCGAAGCGCCGCCACTATCCCGGCTGCAACCAGGACCCGAACAAGCGTCGCGTGACCCTGGGAACCTCCGTCGGGTGGATCGACCAGTACCCCTCGCTCTACTACCAGCAGTACGTCGACGTGACCGGGCTCAAGGGCAAGTACGCCTACGTCATGACGGCCGACCCCAAGAACCGGCTCGCCGAGTCCGACGAGGAGGACAACTCCTCCTACGTCACGGTCACCCTCCCGCCCAAGCAGGAGGGCTACCTGCCGGGCTACTAGGGCTGGTCGCGCTGTTTCTGGCGCTCGCCCTGGCGGCACCGGCGCGGGCGCAGGGAGTGGGGGAGAGCGGCAGGCCGGACCCCGCCGCGCTCGCCGACCGGATCGCCTCCGCCTGGGCGTCCCGCCAGCGCCCCGACGGGTTCTTCGTCGATCCCGTCACCGGCCGCGAGGCGCGTGGCTACGGGGCGATCATGCTCGGCTACGGGCTGCTCTCGGCCGGGATCCGGCGCGGCGACGAGAGTCTCGTGCGCTCCGGGGTGCGCGCCGTCGGCACCGCGCTCGCCACCCCGCCCGCGCAGCGCGGGGTCTTCGACCTGCTCGGCGTGTCGGCGGCCTACGACCTCGCCCGCCGCCGGCTGGCCGGCGACCCCGCCTTCCGTCGCGCTCGGCCGCGCTGGCGCGCCTACCTGCGCACGACCGGCCCGCCGGCGCTCGACCCCGGTATCGCCGGCTGCATCACGAGCCCCGGGTGCTTCCACAACCACGAGGCGGTGGAGGCGGCGGGTGACCTCGAGTCGCTGCGCACCGGGCTGCGCTCCACCGTGGCCGGGTCCAAGCTTGCCGATCCCGGCGCCACGCGCGCCGGCGCGATCCGCACGGTCGCGGTCGAGGCGCCGGGAGCGCTGGCGCCGACCGCCCGCTCGACAGGCCCCGGCCCGCGCCGCGGCCTGGGGCTGATCTCGGACGCACGCCTCTACCCGCTCGCCTACCACGCCCTTTCGACGGCGATGGTCGGAGAGACCATCCTCGGCCTCGGCCGCAGCGCGCCCGCCGCCGCCGTCACGGTCTTTCGCCGAGCGATCGGCGCCCAGGCGGCGTTCACCGCGCCCGACGGCGATCTGGCGTACATCGGCCGTCGCCAGGAGCAGTCCTGGCCGCTGGCGGCGGCCGCCTACGCCGCGACCGCCGCGGCGGCAGCGTTCGCCGAGGATCGTCAGGCCGCCGCCCGCTACCGCGCGCTGGGCGCGCGCGCGCTCGATCGCCTCGAGCGCGTGCACACGATCGGCCCGGAAGGGGTGGCCGTGGTGCCACGCTTTCGCGACGCGACCGCGACCGCCGGCCAGCCGGCTGCTCCCGGCCGAGGAACCGCGACCGCCGGCCAGCCGGCTGCTCCCGGCGGAGCGTCGGGCGAGCCGGCCGCCTCCCGTCGCCGCCTCAGCTTCGCCGGCCTCGACTTCAACAACACGGTCGTGTGGAACGGCCTGACGGTTTTCCTGCTCGACCGGGCGGCCGAGGTCGCCCGGCGCTACCCCGCGGCCGCGCCGGCCCCCGGCGCGCCGCTGCCCGCCGACCGCGACGGCGCCTTCGTCGACGGCGCGGGTGCGGGCTTCGCCGCGGTGCGAAGCGGCGACGTGTGGTTCGCGGTCAACGGCCGCCCGTTGCAGCCCGACCTGCGCTACGACACGGGGCTCGTCGCGCTCAAGCGCCGCGAGGAGGACGGGTCGTGGCGCGACCTGATCCGCCCGCGGCCGATGACCGTGGGCCGCGCGCCGAGTTCGGCCGGGCCGGTGCTGGTGGTCTCAGGACGCGAGTGGTTCCCGTACGCCCGCGGCCTGACGGTCGGGCGGCGCGGCGTCGTGACGATGCGCGCCGGCTTCACCGACGCGGCCGGGACCGATCTCGGACGGACAGTGGTCGTGCGCTACGCGCCCGTCCCCGGCGGCGTGCGCGTCCGCTTTCCCCTGCGCGCCGGCGACACTGTGCGGATGCGCACGTTCGTCCCCGCGGCGCAGGCCCGCCGCGGCCGCGACGGTTCAGTGCCCGACGCCGACGCCGTCGCGACCCTGCACCCGGGACCCGACCGCCTCGCCTTCGAGCGCGGCTTCGCCTCGTGCTGCGACGCGCGCCTGGCGCAGGCGACGATGCAGCTCACGGTCACGCGCGACCGCCAGGTGTCCTACACCGTGCGCGATCGGGTGCTGAGTGTGGCGTCGGCCGGCGTGGGCTTGTGGGCCCCCGGATAACGGCTGCGCGATCATTGGAGCGCATGCCCGGAGCTCCTCCAGTCCGCCGGCGCGGGTTGCACGCGCTCGTCGAGCTCGACGGCCGCGCCGACGAGGTGGCGGTCGAGGAGCCGCTGGAGATCCGCGTCGACGGCGCGCCGCTCGCGGTGACCATGCGCACGCCCGGTCACGACGAGGAGCTGGTCGCCGGCTTCCTGCTGGGCGAGGGGCTGGTCGACCGCGCACCGGCGATCTCGCTTCCCGATGATCTCGCGGCCAACGCGATCGAGGTCACCGGCCCGCTCGCGCGCGACCCGGGCGCGCGGCGCTTCTACACGAGCTCCTCGTGCGGGGTGTGCGGGAAGGGGGCACTGGAGGAGGTCGCGGTCCACGCGCCGCCGCTCGCGCCCGGGCCCAGCTTCTCGCGTGCGCTGCTGGCCGGGCTGCCGGCCCGCCTGGAGCAGCCCGGCTTCGCCCGCACCGGCGCGCTGCACGCCACCGGCCTGTTCGACCCGGACGGCGAGCTGCTGCTCGCGCGCGAGGACGTGGGCCGCCACAATGCGATGGACAAGGTCATCGGCCGCATGCTGCTCGACAGTCGGGTGCCGCTCCACGGCCTGATCCTGTGCGTGAGCGGGCGGCTCTCGTTCGAGCTGGTGCAGAAGGCAGCGGTCGCGGGAGCCCCGGTGCTCGTCGGCGTCGGGGGCCCGACCTCGCTCGCGGTCAGCCTCGCGGGGGATCGCGGGATGACCCTCTGCGGCTTCGCCCGCGACGGCCGCGTGAACGTCTACACCGGGGCCGAGCGCGTCAGCTCGCCCTGAGCACGAGTTGGCTGGCAACCCCATGCAGGCAGATACCCAATAGGGGTATAGTCCGCGGTCCATGTCCGACGTCCTCCAGACCATCGGCGACGGGCTGTGGAACGCCTTCCTGATGGCGTGGGAGGTGTGGTGGGCGCTCGTCCTGGGGTTCGTCGTCTCGGCCGTCGTGCAGGCGTGGGTGCCGCGCGAGAGCATCGAGCGGCGCCTGAGCGGCGATGGCCCTCGCCCGGTCGCGTGGGCCACCGGCCTCGGCGCCGCTTCCTCGTCGTGCTCCTACGCGGCGGTCGCGATCGCCAAGTCGCTGTTCCAGAAGGGCGCGTCGGCCGCTTCCGCGCTCGCCTTCCAGTTCGCGTCCACCAACCTCGTCTGGGAGCTCGGTCTCGTGCTGTGGGTGCTGATCGGCTGGCAGTTCGCGCTCGCCGAGTACGTGGGCGGCATCGTGATGATCGTGCTGATGGCACTCGGGCTGCGGCTTGTCGTGTCGCCGAAGCTCGAGCGCCGGGCGCGCGAGCACGCGGCCGGGGCCCGTCGCGGCCACGAGCACCACTCGGCGGCCTCGAGCGGCCCATGGCGCGAACGGCTCACCTCGCTCTCGGCGTGGTCGGACGTCGCCCACAACTTCCGCGGCGACTGGAGGATGCTCTACCGCGAGATCGGGCTCGGCTTCGTGCTCGCCGGCTTCATCGGGCTGCTCGACCCCGACGTCTTCAGCACGCTCTTCGTCAGCGATGCGCCGCCGGCGGTGCGCACGATCGAG
Organism: uncultured Actinomycetes bacterium; assembly: GCA_963797015.1. GTDB lineage: Bacteria > Actinomycetota > Thermoleophilia > Solirubrobacterales > Solirubrobacteraceae > JBBPZA01. The sequence goes on from CAWCNV010000003.1 coordinate 682,780, forward strand.
AACGTGATCGCCGGGCCGGTGATCGCCGTGCTCAGCTTCGTCTGCTCGGTGGGCAACGTCCCGCTCGCCGCGGTCCTGTGGGCCAACGGCATCTCGTTCGCGGGCGTGATGGCCTTCCTCTACGCCGACCTGATCGTGCTGCCGATCATCGCGATCTACCGCAAGTACTACGGCTGGGCGTTCGCCGCGCGCATCACGGCGCTGATGTTCGCCACGATGATCGTCGCAGCGCTCGCCGTCGACGGCCTGTTCTCGCTCGCGGGACTGATTCCGGCGACGCGGCCGACCAGCAGCGAGGTCTTCGGCTCGATCGAGCTCGATTACAAGTTCGTGCTCAACGTGCTGGCCACGCTGGTGTTCGTCGCTCTGATCGCGCTCACCGTGCGGCGCGGCGCGCGCGACCCGGTGTGCGGGATGACGGTCGATCGCCGAAAGGCCCTGCGCGAGCGGCGCGGCGCGGCCACCCTGTTCTTCTGCTCGCCTGACTGTCAGGCCGAGTTCGACCGGCATCCGGCGCGTTACGCGGCCCGGCGAGCCCGCATGAGAGCGGGTGTACAGTGAGAACCGGTACCGGATGCCGCAGATCCGAGAGTCGCGCGAGAGCCAATCTTCGCCGGCGGGGCTCGGGCCCCGTCGCGTGCGTGCGTCCGAACCCGACCTCTGGCGCCGCCGCGACACCGGCGACGACGCCGCGCGCGAGGCGCTCGTCTACCGCTATCTGTCGCTCGCGCGCCAGCTCGCGGCGCGCTACGCCGGCCGCGGCCGCCCGCTGGACGACCTCGTCCAGGTGGCAAACCTCGGCCTCGTCAAGGCCGTCGACCGCTACGACCCCACGCGCGGCGCGGCGTTCTCGAGCTATGCCGTTCCCACCATCGTCGGCGAGCTGCGCCGGCACTTCCGCGACGCCGGCTGGGCGGTACACGTCCCGCGCAGCGTGCAGGAGCGCGTGCTGACGATCGGCAAGGCCGTCGATCGCCTCTCGGGCGACTCGGGTCGCACGCCGACCGTCGACGAGATCGCCAAGGCGACGGGCGAGACCCCCGAGGCCGTGGTGGAGGCGCTCTCCGCCGGCCACGCCTACGAAGCCGATTCGCTCGACGAGCCCGCGGGGCCCGACGGCGACCCGACGCGCGGCGATCGCGTCGGCGAGGAAGATCCGGGCTTCGAGCGCGTCGAGGACTGGCAGGCGATCAGGCCGGCGCTGGCGGAGCTCTCGGACCGCGACCGCGCAGTCCTGCGGCTCCGCTTCCTCGACGATCTCACCCAGAGTCAGATCGCCGACTGCGTCGGCGTCTCGCAGATGCAGGTGTCGCGGATCCTGCGCCGCACGATCACGCGAGTCCAGGTCCTGGCGCGCGAGGGCGTGGGCGAGAACCGCGACGACGACGGCCGCCGCCGGCTGCGCCGCGCGGCGACGGGCTGAGCGGCGGGCACCCCCCGCGCCACACCTCCCCGCGGCCCCACCGGGCCCCGCTAGGCTCGCCGGAGTGAAGCTCGCGACCTTCGTTACCCGCGCGGGCGGCGCTCCGGTGGCCGGCGAGGTGCGTGACGGTCGAGCGATCGCGTTCGGGGACGGCACGACCGTGCTCGACAGGCTCGCCGCCGGCGATCGGGCCGCCGCGGACGGCGAGAGCCTGCCGCTCGACGAGGTCACCCTGCTCGCGCCGGTGCCCGAGCCGCGCGCGCTGTACGGGATCGGCCTCAACTACCGCGCGCACGCGGCCGAGACCGGCGCGCAGCGGCCGGAAGCGCCGATCGTGTTCGCGATGGTGCCGACCTCCTCGGCTCCGCCGAGCGGCCCGATCCGCTGTCCCGAGGTCGTGCGACGGCTGGACTACGAGGGCGAACTGACGGTGGTCATGGGCGCCGGGGGCGAGGTCGCCGGCTACGCGGTCGCCGACGACGTCAGCGCGCGAGACCTCCAGCGCCGCGAGCCCCAGTGGGCGCGCGCCAAGGGCGCGGACACGTTCTGCCCCTGGGGCCCGTGGATCACCACCGCCGACGAGGTCCCCGACCCCCACGCCCTGCAGCTCCGCACGTGGGTCAACGGCGATCTGCGCCAGGACGCCTCGACCGCCGACATGCTCTTCCGCGCCGACGAACTGGTCGCCTTCATCTCGGAGACCTGCACCCTGCGCCCCGGCGACCTGATCCTCACCGGAACCCCATCCGGCGTCGGCATGGCCCTCGACCCGCCGCGCTTCCTCGCCTCGGGCGACGTCGTCCGTATCGAGATCGAGCGCCTGGGCGCGATCGAGCACCCGGTCGCCTGAACGAGGCAGCCCCTCGCGCCGGGCGCCGCTAGTGCTGCTCGATCACCCGGTCGATCAGCCCGTAGGCGACGGCCTCGTCGGCCTTGAAGAAGCGGTCGCGCTCCATGTCGGCGTGGACCTGATCCAGGGGCTGACCGGTGTGACGCGCGTAGATCTTGTCGATCCGCCCGCGCATGTCGATGATCTCGCGCGCGTGGATCTCGATGTCGGTCGACTGGCCCTCGAAGCCGGCCGACGGCTGATGGATGAGCACCCGCGCGTTGGGCAGCGAGAGCCGCTTTCCGTGGGCCCCGCCGGTGAGCAGCAGCGAGCCCATCGACATCGCCATCCCGAAGCAGATCGTGGTGACGTCGGGCTTGATGAACTGCATCGTGTCGTAGATCGCGAGGCCCGAGTACACGTCGCCGCCCGGCGAGTTGATGTAGATCGAGATGTCCTTGTCGGGGTCCTCTGACTCCAGGTGCAGGAGCTGGGCGATGACCAGGTTGGCGATCTGGTCGGTGATCGGCGTGCCGATGAACACGATCCGCTCGGAGAGCAGCCGCGAGTAGATGTCGTACTCGCGCTCGCCGCGCGAGTTGCGCTCCACGACGATGGGAACCAGGGGCATGGGGGACAGCTAAGCAGATCGGCCCGGCCAGTCCCGGGCGCTACCGTCGAGCGGGTGAACGCGCTCGAGCTCCGTGGTCTGACCAAGCGCTACGACGACGGTCTGCTCGCGCTCGACGCACTCGACCTGACCGTGCCCGCCGGCGAGTTCTTCGGCCTGCTGGGCCCCAACGGCGCCGGCAAGACGACGCTGATCAGCGCGGTGTGCAACCTGATCCGCGTCACCGCGGGCGAGATCGAGGTCTTCGGCCACCCGCACCACTCCAACGAGGCCCGGCGGGCGGTCGGCGTCGCCGAGCAGGACATCAACCTCGACCGCTTCCTCGACGTGGAGGAGACGCTGGTCTACCACGGCGGCTACTACGGCATGAGCCGTGACTGCGCGCACGCGCGGGCACGGGAGATGATGGACGTCTTCGACCTCCGCGGGAAGGCGGGCGTGCGCGCGCCCAAGCTCTCGGGCGGCATGCGCCGGCGGCTGCTGCTCGCCCGCGCGCTCATGCACGAGCCGCGCCTGGTGATCCTCGACGAGCCGACCGCCGGCGTCGACTTCGAGCTGCGCCTGGAGCTGTGGCGCTACATCCGGCGCCTGCACGATGAGGGCACGACGATCCTCCTCACCACGCACTACCTCGAGGAGGCCGAGGAGCTGTGCGAGGACATCGCGCTGATCCGCGACGGGCGGCTGCTGGCCCGCGACACCGCGGCCGGCCTGCGTGACGCCTACGAAGCCGAGTCGCTGGCCGACGTCTACGTCAAGGCGATGGCCTCGTGATCGCCCGCGACGCGACCGCTCCGCCGGCCCGTCGCGCGCCCGGCGCGGCCGTGCTCGCCCGCCACCGCCCGCTCGGCTGGCTCGTCGCGCGCGAGGTGCTGCGGATCTTCAAGACCTGGACCCAGACCGTGGCCGCGCCGGTGCTGAGCGCGTTCCTGTTCATCCTCGTCTTCGGGTTCTCGCTCGGCGGACGGATCAAGCACGTCGACGGCTTCGACTACGACGTGTTCATCGTCCCCGGGCTCTTCACGATGGCCATGGCCCAAGCCGCCTACTCGAACAACTCCTCCTCGATCTTCCAGGCCCGCTTCGACCGCTACCTGAACGACATGCTCGCCGCGCCGATGCGCAACTGGGAGGTCAACCTCGGCTTCTCGCTGGGCGGCGCGATCCGCGCGCTGACGATCGGCGCCGGACTGCTGCTGCTCGCCGTCCCCGCGACCGGCGTCCCGGTCCGCGAGCCGCTCGTGCTCGTGCTCGCGGTCGCGCTCGTCCTGGTGCTGTTCTCCGCGCTGGGCGTCGTCGTCGGGATCTACGCCGAGACCTTCGACCACCACACGTTCGTGAACAACATCGTGATCCTGCCGCTCTCGTTCCTCGGTGGGGTCTTCTACTCGGTCGACCGCCTGCCCTCGCCCTGGCTCGAGGTCTCCCACCTCAACCCGGTCTTCTACCTGGTGAGCGCCGTGCGCTACGGGTTCCTGGGGACGGCCGACACCAACATCTTCCTCGCCCTGGGCGTCGCCGCCGCGCTCGCGACCGGAGCGGCCGCCTGGAGCTCGTGGCTGTTCGCCACCGGGCGGCGCATCAAGCCGTAGGGGAAGGGACGACGTGTGGCGTCGCCTCCTCAGCGCGGCGGACCGGCCGGGGCCCCGACCAGGGGCCGGGAGGCGGGCGGCGCCGCAGTCGCCGCCGCCGCGACCGCCCCGCCAAGCGCGATGAAGCATCCGATGGCCCGCAGCCACTCGGCGCCGGGAAGCGGCCCGGGAGCGACGAGCTCCTCGGGGATGAAGCCGACCACGTAGCCCGTGATCAACCCGGCCGCGACGAGCAACAGCCCCGGCGCCCACGGGCCACGGACGGCCAGCGTGAGGACGGCCGTGGCTGCGAGCGCCACCAGCAAGGAGACGACGATCGCGAGCGCGCGCCCGCTGCCCCACGAGGACACCCCATTGACTTTGAGGCTGGTGCCCACGACCACCAGCGCCAGTCCGACCAGCGACGCCCCGGCGCCAACGCGGCGCGCGAGCAGCCTTCCTCCGCCGAGCATGCTCCGCGGGAAGTTGGCCCGGAGCACCACCAGCACCGCCGCCGCGGCCGCGACCGCCAGCGCGGCCAGCGTGCTCAGGTAGGCGCCCACCAGCAGGCCCGGGTACGCGAGCCACACCGCGGCGCCCGCCGCAATGCTCGCCCAGGCCGCCGCGGCGACCGCCATGTAGGGCGACCGCCAGCGCGCCGCCGCCGCCGCGCCCATCAGGACGCCGACGGCGAGCACGACCTGCACGATGTCCAACCGCCTGAAGGACTGCCACAGGGTGAAGTGATCGGATCCGACGTGGAAGAACGGCAGGAAGGTCGAGACGATCATTGCGAGCGCGCCGAGGGCGAGCACCGCCAGCGCGACCAGCGCAAGCGGCGCCGCCCGCTGCGGCGGCGAGGACGGCGACAGCGGCTGCGTCGACGTCCACGGGGGCGGGGGCGGTTGCTGCGGCGCTCGGGGCGGCTGCGTCGACGTCCACGGCGGCGGAGGCGGTTGATGCGACGGTGGGGGCGTCGCCGGCCAGGGCGGCGGAGGCGAATGGGGCGGCGGCTGCGGCTCGACAGCCGTCCACGGAGAGGCGGCTCCCGCGGCGGCGTGCACCGCCGCCGCGGCCAGCGCTCCCGCGGTCGGAAAGCGCGCATCGGGGTTCTTGGCCATCGCGGTCATCACCACCCCGTCGAACGCCCTGGCAACCGGACCGTCGAGGCCGCGGTCGCGCAGGACAGGGGGTGGCTCGCGGAGGTGCGCGTGCATCTTCGAGGGCGTGCTCGGCCGCGGGAACGGAACATCGCCGCTCAGCATCTGGAACAGCACCGCGCCGAGCGCGTAGATGTCGGTGCGGGCGTCGACCTGCTCTCCGAGCCACTGCTCGGGCGCGGCGTAGTTCGCGGTCCCGGCGAACGTACCGGTCGCGCTGAATCGCGTTCCGTCGAGGCTCTTGGCCAGGCCGAAGTCGGTCAGCACGGCCCGCTCGGCATGCCCCGTGCGCTCCAGGAGCACGTTCTCGGGCTTGACGTCGCGGTGGACCAGGCCGCGCGCGTGCGCGGCGTCGAGCGCCTCCGCGATCTGCGCGGTGAGGTACGCGGCGCGCTGAGGATGCAGGGCGCCCTCGCGGGCGAGGACCTCACCGAGGTCGGGACCCTCGACGAGGTCCATCGTGATGAACACCAGTCCGTCCTGATCTCCGTAGCGGTAGACGGTGGCGGCATGGGCACAGCTGCGGAGGCTCGCGGCATGGCGTGCCTCGCGCTTGAAGCGCTCGCGAAACTCCGCGTCCGCCGCGAAGTGGTCCGCGATGACCTTCATCGCGACCCTCTGGCCGAGGTCGAGGTCGAGCGCCCGGTAGACGACTCCCATGCCGCCGCGGCCGGCCACGCCCTCGATCCGGTGGCCGGCGAGCTCGGTGCCCGCTGCAAGCTCCGGCACTAGCGTCCCAGCGTCACCGCGCAGGCACTCATCGCGCCAAGTATCTGATCAACCGACACCCGGCGCAAGGACCCGGTATACGGTGGAAGGCCCATGGTCCCGATCAACGTGCCCAACGTGCTCACCGTTCTGCGGATCCTCGCGGTGCCGGTGCTCGTCGTCGCGCTGCTCGACGGCACGCCCAACGGCGACCTGCTCGCCGCGGTGGTGTTCGCTGTCGCGTCGCTGACCGACGCTGTTGACGGATACCTCGCGCGCTCGCGCAACTGGGTCACGACGTTCGGCAAGCTGATGGACCCGATCGCCGACAAGCTGTTGATCATCGCCGCGCTGATGGCGCTCGTGTCGCTCGATCGCGTCGCGGCGTGGGTGGCCATGGTCATCATTTCCCGAGAATTCGTCGTCACCGGGCTGCGCCTCGCCGCCGCCCAGCAGGGCGTGGTGATCGCCGCGAACGCGTTCGGCAAGGCGAAGACCGTCGTGCAGGTCGCCGCGATCTTCGCGCTGATCGCCGCCGGCAACGAGCCGCCGCTGTCGGTCGACCTGCTCGTCTACCTGGCCGTCGCCGTGACGGTGCTCTCGGGCGTCGACTACGTGTTCGGGATCCGGCGCAGCCTCAACGAGGCGAAGCGACGCCGGGCCGAGCCGGCCTGATTACAAGGCGCCCTCGAGCCACTCCTCCATCGTCGTATGGCGCTCGGCGTGCTCGCCCGTGTCGAGCTCGCGCCGCAGCTCGCCGAGCAGCCCGAAGCGCTCGGCGACGACGTTGTGCTGGTGGATGGTCTCGAGGTTCTCCTGGCGGGCGAGGACGAAGACCGGGTCGTTGAGCTCGGGGAAGCTTGCGACCACGCCGCCCACCATCTCGCGCACGCAGTCCTCGACGAAGCGCGGCCGGCGGTGGGCCTTCTCGACCACGGCCGCCTCGTCGGAGCGCTTCATCAGCTCGTAGATCTCGGACGACATCGAGCCCTCGACGATGCGCAGCAGGTCGGCGGCGTCGATCTCGTCGTTGCACGCCTCGGTGCAGCCGATGTAGAGCGTTCCGAGCCCGCGCTGGTTGTGGGTGGCGACGGGGACGTCCTCGAGGATCTGCTCGATCTCGTCCTCGGAGAAGCCGTGCCCGGCGAGCCGCTCGCGGGCGGCCTCGGCCACGAGCCCCTGCGCGCACGGGCAGGCGGTCATGCCCTGGGCGGCGACGCCGGTGATCCTGCGCGTGCCGCGCGCGCTGGCGACCGCGACCCCGAACAGCTCGTAGATCTCCTGGGTGAGGATCCTCGACTCGGGCGCGGGCTTGTGCTCGGGGAAGCGCGCGCAGATGCGCACCTCGGCGCGGCGCGCCTCCTGGCGCTCGCGAACGACCTCGGCCACGCGCTGGGCCAGCCACTCGGCGCGGAAGCCCGACTCGCCCAGCAGGACCTCGCCGATCGCGTCGTTGACGACCTCCTCGAAGCGCGACATGTGCGCGCCCTTCTGACGCGGGCCGAGATCGATCACGCACTCCAGGCGCGCGTGGTAGAGATGGTCCTCTCCGTTGGCGCTTATCCGGATGACCTTCTCGACGCCGGTGACGCCGACGCGCGAGAGCCCGACGTGCACGGTCGGCAGCTGGGCCTGGACGTCCGGCGCTGTGAACGGGGCTGCGGTCTGGTCGGCCATGGTGCCCTTCTCCGGGAGCGATCTAGCCTAGCGGTGCGCCCCATTCCGCCCGCCCTGTGGTATGACTCCGGACGGTCGGCTGGAAGCCCCTCCGTCATAGAACGAGAGACAAGAGGCTCAGCCCCTTCGCGACGAGTGTCGCGGCCTGTCGGACGACATAGCTTCAGGGAGAGAACTCGGGAGGGGTGCGTCCCCGCGCCCCGGACAACGGCTACGTCTCGATCGGACTGGGTGTGAGGACCAAGACTTCAGAGGTGCTGTTGACGGACGAGGCACCGATCACAGACGCCGATGAGCTCCGCGCGCTCATCGCGGAAGGTCAGGAACGCGGCTTTCTCACCTTCGAGGAGATCTCGACGCGGCTCGAGGAGCTCGAGGCCACCAAGGAGCAGTTCCAGGAGCTGCACGATTACCTCGTGGAGCAGGGCATCGACGTGGTGGCCGCCGACGGGGCGCTCGCCACGTCGGAGAACGGGCGCGTGGAGGCGGCGGCGGCCGAGCGGGAGCGGCCGCGGCCCGACCAGCCCAAGAAGCCCGAGATCGACCTGACCGTCGAGCCGAGCCTCGACTCGCTGCGTCTCTACCTGCGTTCGATCGGCAAGGTCGACCTGCTGACCGCCGGCCAGGAGGTCACGCTGGCCAAGCGCATCGAGCGCGGCGACATGATGGCCAAGCAGCAGATGGTCGAGGCCAACCTGCGGCTCGTGGTGTCGATCGCCAAGGGCTACCTGGGTCGCGGGCTGACGTTCCTCGACCTCATCCAGGAGGGCTCGCTCGGGCTGATCCGCGCTGTCGAGAAGTTCGACTACCGCCGCGGTTACAAGTTCTCGACCTACGCCACCTGGTGGATCCGTCAGGCCGTGACGCGGGCGATCGCCGACAAGGGCCGCACGATCCGCATCCCGGTCCACATGGTCGAGAAGCTCAACAAGGTCGTGCAGGTCGAGCGCCAGCTCGTGCAGCAGTACGGCCGCGAGCCCACGCCGGAGGAGATCGCCCGCGAGCTCGAGTGCACCACGCGCGAGGTGCGCGACATCCTGCGCATGGCCCAGCAGCCGATCTCGCTCGAGAAGCCGATCGGCGAGGAGGAGGAGTCAGAGCTCGGCGACTTCGTCGAGGACCAGACCGCCGAGTCGCCGTTCGAGCTGGCCTCCGAGAACCTGCGCCGCGAGAACGTGCGCCGCGCGCTCGCCGCCCTGCCGCTGCGCGAGCGCGAGGTGATCGAGATGCGCTACGGGCTCACGGGCGAGCGGCCGCGGACGCTCGAGGAGGTCGGCCGCGCGTTCAACGTCACGCGCGAGCGCATCCGCCAGATCGAGAACCACACGCTCAAGAAGCTCGAGGCGCTGCCCGAGGCCCAGCGCCTGCGCGACGCCTCCTGACGCCAACGTCAGCCGCTCGCGCGCGGCTCGATCACCGCTCGGACAGCAAAGTTGCGCGGACTCGGCTGAACGTCCGCGTTTGTCCGCCATTCGTCCAAGAGGCGTTGAGACTCTGCCATTCCCTGCCGACACTGAAAAGTGGAAAACCGGTCGGCTCGGATGCCGGCCGTCTCGGACAAGGGGTACAAAATGCATCAACCTCGTTTGGGAGGCGCCAGATTTCGTGTGCTCCTCCTGCTGGTGATCACAGGAGGGCTCGCGCTCGCCTGTACCGCATCGCCGGCCGCGGCGGCGACGCCGAGCTGGAACTGTCGCTCGAGCGTGCTGTCGGTGACAAGCAGCATCCTCCCTCGGATCGAGCCGCTGGTCGCCAATGGCGACGCGAGCGGCGGTGACAAGACCTCGTGCGCCACTGACGACGACGGTCCGGCACCGATCAACTCGTTCCTGGGGCTGATCACGTCGACGACGGCGCGGGCGACGACAAACGTCTCGTCGACGGCGGCGCCGCGCAACCAGGTTCCGGTCGCCAACGCGACGGTCGAGAACCTGAAGATCGGCGCGCCGGTCGCGGCCAACCTGGTTGGCGCGCTCGTCGTACGGTCGAACGCGACCGGATCGTGTGTGGCCGGGAAGCCCGTCCTCACGGGCGGCAGCCAGGTCACGGGTCTGACCCTGCTGGGCAAGAGCGTCAGCGCGGATGGAGTGCTGCAGGTGACGGGCAACATCGTCAACGGGCTGCCTCTCGGCGGCCTGCTCACGGTCAAGGTCAACTCGCAGACCAAGACCTCGACCTCGCTGGTCCAGCGTGCGCTCGACGTCCAGCTGAAGCTCGGCTCGACCGTCGTGGTCCACGCGATCGTCGGTGAGACCAAGGTCACCGTCCAGGGCGCCGTCTGCTCCACCGGTGGCGGTGGCGGCGGCGGCGGCGGTGGCGGCGGCGGCGGTGGCGGCGGCGGCGGCGGCGGGGGCGGCGGCTCCGGCGGCGGCGGTGGCGGCGGCTCCGGCGGCGGCAACCCGTGCCCGCTGGGCGCGACCTGGGAGTCCGACAACAACCTCTGCGTGATCCTCCGCACCGTTCCGGGCGGCGGCACGGAGCGGATCGTGGTCGGCCGTCCCTTCGAGGGCCCCAGCGGCGGTCGCGTGGTTGCGCTCGCCGACCTGCCCGACTCGCTGCGCAGCTCGCGCTGCGCGAGGGGCAGCGGCCCGCAGTTCGTGATCCTCGGGACCGAGGGCCGCGACAAGATCAGCGGCACCAACAGGGCAGATCGGATCTTCGGCCTCGGAGAGAAGGACAAGATCTCCAGCGCCAACGGGAACGACTGCGTCGATGGTGGCGAAGGCAACGACACGGAGTCGGGCAGCAACGGCAACGACATCCTGCTGGGCGACGCTGGTCGCGACTACCTCAAGGGTGGCGCGGGCAACGACCTCATCTACGGCGGGGACGGCGGCGACCGCATCACGGGCGACTTCGGCCGTGACATGGTCAAGTCCGGCGCCGGTGCCGACTTCGTCAACGTCTCGGTCAACGGGCCGGCGGCGAAGGTGCGGTGCGGCGACGGCAAGGACCGCGTGTCGATCAACAAGAACGAGATGAAGACGATCAAGAGCTGCGAGCGGGTGTCGGTCAACGGCGTCCGTCTGCGCCGCTAGACCAGCAGCTCTGAACGGCAATTCTGGGGCGGGGCCTACGGGCCCCGCCCCTCGCCGTTCTAAGGCCCTTCCGCACTTCTGTAACACCTTCCACACTTCCTCAATACCTTCCGACCCCGGGCGGAGAATGGGCCCATGTTCGGAAGCGCGCATCGCCGCAAGCAGGGGGATCTCGGCGAGGCCGCGGCGATCGACTGGCTCACCCGCGCCGGCGCGGAGAACGTCCTGGTCCCGCTCTTCCACAGCCCGGACTACGACCTCGTCGCGGAGCACGACGGGCACCTGCTGCGCGTGCAGGTCAAGACCTCCTCGTGCCGTGCGGCGAACGAGCGCTACAACGTCGCGGTCTGTACGCGCGGAGGCAATCGGAGCTGGAGCGGCGTAACGAAGCGGTTCGATCCGGCACGTTGCGACTACCTCTTCGTGCTTGCCGAGGACGGCCGCCGCTGGTTCATCCCGAGCGAGGCAGTGGAGGGGCAGACGCTGATCATCGTCGGCGGCCTGAAGTACGCGCCATACGAGGCGGATCGCGACGGGCGCAGCACCAGGCCGTCGCTAGACTCGGCCTCCCCGTGGGGGGATGCCCGAGCGGTCAAAGGGAACGCGCTGTAAACGCGTCGGCACTGCCTACGGAGGTTCGAATCCTCCTCCCCCCATTCCGCCCGCGAAGCCGCTCCACTGTGCGCAGGCGCTGCGCCCCGGCGTGGCCTCGCATCACCTACGGCCAGGCTTCGTCGCGGTACTCGATGTCCTCGGTGTAGACGGTCGGGATCGTTGCGACGTCGCGCTCGTTGAAGAGCCGCGCGAGCCGCTCGAAGATCGCTCGAACCGAGTCGAAGCTGCTCGGCTCCTGTCGCGTGTCGTCAGGTACCGGACTCTGCAGCAACCGACAGGGCCCCCAGCGAGACCGCGCCGAGAGCGGTGCCGGCCATCAACGCCGCCGCCGGACCGGGGACGGCGCCGCGGCGCCATTCCGCTGCGATCGCGACGAAGTCGAGCGCGTCGACGGCCACCTGAAGCCTCCACCACTGTGCGCGGTTGGCGCCGGTTGCGGCATACATACCGGCGCCAAGTGACAGGTTGCGAATGCCCCACATGCGGCCGATCACCGGCAGCTGGGGGTTCTCGTCGGGGTCGAGGAAGAACGCCTGGCCGGCGAGCCGCGGCGCGAGCAGCGTCGCGACGCCCAGCGCGGTTCGCGCCCCGAGCAGTGCGCGGCCCGTGGAGGTCGAAGGGAGCGGCATCCGGCGAAGTCTGACGGAACCGGCGATACTCGGGGGCCGTGTCGCGCGAGAACGTGAAGCTGATGCGGGCGTACTGGGAAGGGATCGCGCGCAGCGCAGAGGAACGCCTGGACCCGGAAGCGACGGTCTCGCGGATGGCGGAGTTCTGGGACCCGGAGATCGAACAGGATGCTTGTGAGGCGACGGCGGCAGACCTCCGTGGCGTCTACTCCGGGAAGGAGGCCGTGGGGCGCTGGTGGCGAGAGTGGTTCGATGCGTGGGAGACGCTTGATGCCGACCTCCAACTGATCGACGCCGGGGACCGTGTGGTGACGCTGATCGACCTGCGGATGCGCGGGCGCTCGACGGGCCTCGACGTCGCCCTCGGGAAGCACGCGTGGGTCACCAGCTTCAGGGACGGCCGGATGGTCCACCACAAGCTCTACATGGATCAGTCGCGAGCCCTGGAACGCGCAGGCATACACGAGAACCCGAGCGAGGTTCGCTAGCACTGCCTGCGGGGGTCCGATGAGTTTCCCTGCCTGCACCGGTCACTGGATCGAATCCGGCAGAAAAGGAACCCCGAGATGCGAGAGCTCGTCGTATTGACCTTCCTGACCCTCGACGGCGTCATGCAGGCGCCGGGCGGCCCAGAGGAGGACCCGGCCGATGGCTTCGACCACGGCGGCTGGTCGGCCGGGTACTGGGACGAGCAGATCGCGAGCGCAATGGGAGAGTCGATGTCAAAGCCCTTCGACCTCGTCCTCGGGCGCAAGACCTACGAGATCTTCGCGGCCTACTGGCCGAAGAGCGACGCTCCGGGCGCCGAGCCGCTCAACAAGGCGACCAAGCACGTGGCTTCGACCACGCTCAACCAGCTCGAGTGGGTGAACTCGAAGCTGATCGAGGGCGACGTGCCGGAAGGGATTCGTGCGCTCAAGGAAGAGGATGGCCCGGAGCTTCAGGTCCACGGCAGCGGGAACCTGATCCAGACGCTGCTCGAGCACGGGCTCGTCGACGAGTTCCGCCTGAAGACCTACCCGCTCGTGCTGGGCAAGGGCAAGCGCCTGTTCGACGGCGGCACCGTGCCGGCGGGCCTGGAGCTCGTCGGCTCGGAGGTGTCCCCCAGCGGCGTGATCATGGCCAACTACCGAAGCGGCGCCGAGATCAAGTACGGCTCCTTCGCCTAGGACTCGTCGAGCTAGGGGCGCCGGAGCGTCGCTCGCGTCGTGGCGCTCCTCAGTCGGGAGGAGCGCCGTGGGTCAGGTCGTCGTCCGCGACCTGTACGTAGAAGGCACGGGTCATGTTCGGCTCGATCACGGCGTCGATGCGGTCGTGGCGCCTTCGCTCCTGCGGCCCCACGCGGTCGAGGAAAGCCTGCACCGCAGACGGCGGGTGAGTACGGAGATCACCATGGCTGCTCCTTCGGATGGGTTTCGAGCGCGTGCGGATCTCAGACCAAGCTAGTCGCTGAGGTCTCGATCGTCGGACCGGCGCGCACTTCGTCCAGTCGAGATGCTGAGGCGGCAGGCCGCCGCCGGGCCGCGGGCTGAGCTATGGCCTGCCGGCGTGCGGTGCGGGCACGAACGCCGGGGGCGCCGCTGCGCAGACCGCCGTCCCGCCCGCCACGAGCAGGGTCGCGAGCGCGAGGGCGAAGGCGACCGCCCGCGCCGCTCGCGCTCGGCCGCGCATCACAAGTCGAAGACCGTGCGCCGGCCGTCGGCCGAGAACGCGACGCGAGAAGCGCCCGCCGGCAGCGTGACCGCGTAGCTCTTGCAGCCGCCCACGCGCCGCGGTCCGATCGAGCTCAGCGCGCCGCCCTGCCTGACCCTGATGCGGACGCGTCCATCGCGCAGCGCCTGGAAGCGCAGCGTGCGGCCGTTGAGCCGCAGGCCGCTGACGACGCGCCCGGTGCTCGCGGGCATGCAGCCCGAGCCGTTGTAGACGTCGGCGCCGAACGGCTTCAGGCCCGTCTGCCCCGCGTAGCCGAGGTGCCGCAGGCCGAACAGGTCCTCGACCGAGCGCAGCAGCGCGTAGTGGTTGTAGGGCGTCGGGTTGGTCGAGCCCGGCTTGGACCACGGCGAGATCACGAGCGCGCCGGTGCGCCCACCGCCGAGGCCCACTATCCCCGGCATTGAGACGTTGGGCCCCGTGGGCTCGTTGCAGCACGCGGTCGAGGCCTCGTCGGTCAGGCCCTCGGATTCGTCGTAGGTGATGACCAGCATCCCGCGCCGCGTGAAGCCGGGCGAGGCGAGGATGCGCGGCACCCACTCGCGCAGGAACGTGTCGATGCTCTTCAGCCCGCCCGGGCGGCCGTCGACGCACGGCGTGTCGTGACCGTCGGAGCACAGGTCGGGCGTGATCAGAGCGAAGTTGGGCGTCCGGCCACGCCGGAGGTCCTTGGGCAACCGCTTCAGCGGCACGTCGTTGCGCGCGCAGGTGACGCCGTTGATGATCGAGCGGAAGTAGACGAACGGGTTGTGGCGCACCGCGTACTGGCTGTCGACGGTCGCGCGCTGCGTCTGGTCCCTGGTCCCGAGCGGCGGGCGCTCGCACGGCGTTCGCATGTCCTCCATGTAGCCGCGCCACCGCAGCCCGGCGTCGTCGAGTTGGTTTGCGACCGTCTTCACCCGCGACGGGTAGACGCAGCCGGTGCCGATGACCTGCCCGCTGTCTGCGGGGGTGGCGGGGACGATGTCGGCGAACGGGCCCGTGCAGTCGGCCTGCGTCGAGGAGTTGGGCGCCTGGCCGGAGATCAGCGCGATGTAGTTCGTGAGGCTGAAGTGTCCGATCCCGTAGTAGTTGGTCAAAAGCTGGCCCTGCGAGCGCAGCGTCTTGGCCAGGTAGGGCGCCTGCGAGTCGGGCCCGAAGGACTCCTCGAAGCTCTTGTTCTCGAGCACGATCAGCCACACGTTCTCGATCGGTGGCGGCGTCGCGGCGGCGGCCCGCGCCGGGGCGGCGAGCAGGACGGCGCACAACACGGCGACGAGTGCGGGGACGGAGCGGGTCAACATTCAGCACCTCCGAGTGCGAGCGTGGCGGACCGGCCTGCGTCGCGCGACGAGCGCGCGACGTACACGCGGTAGCAGCCTGGCGCGACCTGCCAGCGGTCCTTGGCGGTGTTCCAGTACGAGAAGGCGCGCGAGTCGAGCTTGAAGGTCACGCGCCTGGTGGCGCCGGCGCGGAGCTTGACGCTGTCAAAGCCCTTGAGCTGGCGCGGCGGCTGGATGCGCCCGGGGGCGCCGGGCAGGCCGAGGTAGAGCTCTGGCACGGCGATGCCGGTCCGGTCGCCCTTGTTGGCGACGTCGATCGTCACGCGGGCGCCGACGCCGCGGCGCGCTTCACGCACGCGCAGGTCGCGCAACGCAAAGCGGGAGTAGGAGAGACCGAAGCCGAATGCGAACGCGGGCTTGATCCCGCGCCGGTCGAACCAGCGGTAGCCGACCAGGATCCCCTCGCTGTAGTCGACGACGTTGTCGACTCCGGGGTAGCGGGAGGCGCTGCCGGCCGTCGGCAGGTCGGCCTCAGAGCGCGGGAAGGTGGCGGGCAGGCGGCCGCCGGGGTCGACGTCGCCGAACAGCACGCGCGCGACCGCCCGGCCGCCAGCCTCGCCGGGGTACCAGGCCTCGACGATCGCCTGCACCTGCTTGCGCCACGGCGTGAGCACCGGCCCCGCGGTCTCGAGCACCACGACCGTGCGCGGGTTCGCCGCCGCCACTCGCTCGACGAGCTGGTCGCGCTGGAGGGTCGGCCCGCTCGGCTGGCCGCAGCCCTCCAGCCCCAGGCACGGCTTGTCCGTGCCCTCGCTCGCCGTGTCTGCGACCACCACGACCGCCGCGTCGGCGCCGCCCGCGACCTGCGCTGCGCGGCCGAGGTCGGTTCCGTCGTCGAAGCGCACGTCCACTCCGGACCCTGCACGATCGGTGATTCCCTGGCGCACGTTCGTGAGCAGATAGGGCTTGATGGCGGACGAGCCGCCGCCGGTGATGTAGCGGTCGGCGTCGGCCCCGATGACCGCCAGCGAGGAGAGCTTGGACGCGTCGAGCGGCAGCGCGCCGCGGTTGCGCAGCAGGACCATGCCGCGCTCGGCCACACGCTGGGCGACACGCCGGTGGCCTGTCTTGTCGACGCGCGAGTCGTCGTCCACGTACGCCGCCCGGTCGAAGAACCCGTAGGCGAACAGCCCGCGCATCAGCCGCTGCACCGCGGCGTCGATCAGCCCCTGGTCGATCCGCCCCGCGGCCAGCGCCGCCTGGACGTTCGCCGGGGTGAGGTTCTCGCCGCCATCGCTGTCCACGAACGGCCACGGCTCGTAGTCCAGGCCCGCGCGCAGGGCGGTGTCCACGCGCTTGGATGCCCCGTAGTCGGCGAGCACGAAGCCCTTGAAGCCCCAGTCGCGGCGCAGGATGCCGTCGAGCAGCGGCTTGTTCGCGCACGAGTGCGTGCCGTTGAGCTTGTTGTAGGAGCACATGACCGAGCCGGCGTGGCCCTCCTTGACGGCCGCCTCGAACTGGGGCAGGTAGATCTCGCGGAGCGTGCGCTCGTCCACCACCGCGTTGACCGTGAAGCGGCTGCCGCCCTGCGCGTTGCCCTCCTGGTTGTTGGCCGCGAAGTGCTTGACGTTCGCGATCACGCCCTGCGCCTGCAGCCCGCGGATCCACTGGACGCCCATGCGCGCGGTCAGGTACGGGTCCTCGCCGTAGGTCTCGAACGCGCGGCCCCACAGCGGCGTGCGCAGGATGTTCACCGTCGGCCCGTACACGAGGTCGTTGCCCTTCAGCTTGGCCTCGTTGCCGACCAGCGCCCCGTAGTCCCGCGCGAGCTCGCGGTCGAAGCTCGCCCCCAGCGCGATCGACGCCGGCATCGACGTCGCCGGGCCCGACCGCACGCCGATCGGGCCATCGGTCTGGTAGAAGGTCGGCACGTCGAGCCGCGGGACCCCGATCGACGTCCCCGTGTGCGTTCCGGCGACGCCGGCCACGCCAGCCGCGTCGTCGCCGGCCAGCAGGCCGATCCGCTCTGCGGGCGTGAGCGCCTTGACGAGCAGCGCCGCCCTCTGGTTGGCGGAGAGCGAGGTGTCGCACCACGGGTGCGTGCCACAGCGGCCCTTGCCGAATGCCGCGGGGGCGATCGCCAGTGCGAGCGCGACGGCGGCCGCGAGCGCGACCATGCCCCACCGCCCCCCGACCCGCAACCCGAGCGCTCCGATCAAAATCTCCCTCCTCCCAGGAACGGCATAACCTACCCGCCGTGGAGACCGGGGGCTACAGCACCCTGAAGGTGCGAATCGACGGCGGCGTGGTGCACGCGACGATCGACCACCCGCCGATCAACCTCTTCGACGGCGCGCTGATAGTGGACATGGATCGGCTCGGGCGGGAGGTCGAGGCCGACCCCGAGGCGCGCGTGGTGGTCCTGGACAGCGCCAACCCGGAGTTCTTCATCGCGCACGCCGACGTCGGCCTGATCCTGCAGCTTCCGCAGGAAGCGCAGGAGCCGCCGCAGGAGCTCTCGCTGTTCCAGTCGATGGTCGACCGCTTCCGCACCATGCCCAAGGTGAGCATCGCGGTGATCGAAGGCAGGGCGCGCGGCGGCGGCAGCGAGCTCGTGCTCGGGATGGACATGCGCTTCGCCGCGCGCGGGCGCGCGCGGCTGGCCCAGCCCGAGGTCGCGCTCGGGATCATCCCGGGCGGCGGCGGCACCCAGCGCCTGCCGTCGCTGGTCGGCCGCGCCCGGGCGCTCGAGATCGTGCTCGGCTGCGACGACGTCGACGCCGAGACCGCCGAGCGCTGGGGCTACGTGAACCGGGCGCTGGAACCCGAGGAGCTGCGGCCGTTCGTCGAGAAGCTGGCCCGGCGGATGGCCTCGTTCGAGCCCGAGTCGATCGCCCACGCCAAGGCGGCGGTGACCGCCGCTCAGCCCGACCCGCGGCGGGGCCTGCTGGAGGAGGGCCACCGCTTCAACCAGACGCTCGCCCTGGACGGGACGATCGAGCGCATGGAGGGCTTCCTCGCCGCCGGCGGCCAGACACGCGACTTCGAGCTCGAGCTGAACTTCGACCGCGGCGGGGAGACCGCGGAGGCCTGAGGCGATGCGCGCCGCCGTCTTCGACTCCGCGAGCCGTCGCCTCGAGCTCCAGGACGTGCCGGTCCCCGAGCCCGCGCCCGACGAGCTGCTCGTGCGCGTCGCGGCGTGCGGGATCTGCCTGTCCGACGTTCACCTCATCGACGGCACGTTGCCGGCCGAGCAGGAGCGCGTCATACCCGGGCACGAGTCGGCGGGCGTGATCGAGCAGGCCGGCGAGCAGGTGCCCGGGTTCTGGGCGCCGGGCAAACGCGTCGTCATGGCCGGCGGCAAGGCGTGCGGGAAGTGCGAGAGCTGCGTCGGCGGCTTCGATTCCTCGCTCTGCCGGTCGCCGATGGTCATGGGCTTCGCCTACGACGGCGCGTGGGCCGAGTACGTGGCGGTGCCGTGGGAGGCCGTGGTCGAGGTGCCGGAGCAGGTGCCGCTCGAGCAGGCCGCGATCCTGGCCGACGCCGTCGCGACTCCCTACGCCGGCCTCACCGAGCGCGGCGGCCTGCGGCCGGGGGAGGCGGTGGGGCTGTGGGGCATCGGCGGGCTTGGCGTCCACGCCGTCCAGATCGCGCGCATGGTCGGAGCCACGCCGATCATCGCGCTCGACCCCAGTCCGGCGGCCCGTGACCGGGCGCTCGAGTTCGGCGCCGACCACTCGCTGGACCCGACCGCCGGGGGCGTCGAGCAGGAGGTCTGGGGGTTGACCGGGGGCCGCGGGCTCGACCTCGCCGCTGACCTTTTCGGCGCCAATCGCGTGCTGGTCCAGGCCGACGCTTGCCTGGGCCGCGGCGGCCGCCTGGTGATCATCGGCCTCTCGGCCGAGCCGATCGCGCTCGGCGTCAACGCGCAGTTCGGCGTGATGGCGCACTCGCTGCTCGGCCACCTCGGCTACCGCAAACAGCACCTGATGGAGCTCGTGCGCTTCGTCGCCACCGGCCGGCTCGACGTGTCGCGCTCGGTGAGCGACGTGATGCCGCTCGAGGACGTCGCGCGCGGAGTGGAGCGGCTCGCCTCCAAGGAGGGCGACCCGATCAGGCTCGTGGTGACGCCGGGCTAGCTCCCGGCCCCGGCCCTGCCACATTGAAGTTGGGCAGGAGCGGCTGCGCGAGGTCGCCGAAGCTCGGCCGCGGGTCGGGGAGCAGCGGCCCGGCCGCCTCGACGCGCTCGAGGATCGCCGCGCAGGATTGCTCGACCAGCCGCCGCGCGCGCCCGAAGTCGACGCCGACCAGCCGTCCGTCGCGCTTCACCACCCGTCCTGAGACCAGCACCGTCTGGACGTTGGAGGCGTTGGCCTGCGTCACGAGCGCCCCGACCGGGTTCGCCGGCGCGATCATGTTCAGGCGCTCGTTGCCGGGCCCGACCACGATCACGTCGGCCTGCTTGCCCGGAGTCAGCGATCCGATCGTGTCCTCGAGCCCGAGCGCCCGCGCGCCGTTGACGGTCGCCCACTCCAGCGCGTCGCGGGCGTAGTACGCGAGCTCGCGCGGGTCGTCGCGCCGCGCGTTGAAATCGTCGTTGGCCATACAGCGCGCGAACTGCAGTCCCATACGCATCTGCGTGAACATGTCGCCCGAGCTCGCCGACATCACGTCGCAGCTCAGGCTCAGCGTGAGGCCTGCCTCGAGCGCCTGCGCGATCGGCGGATGGCCCATCCCCATCTGCAGCTCGCTCTCCGGGCTGGTCGAGATCTTCGCGTCGGAGCGGCGCAGCAGCTCCCACTCGCGCGCCGTGCACGTGTTGCAGTGCACGTGGACCATGTCGGGCCCGAGCAGCCCGTAGCGCGCGAACTGGTCCAGCCCGGTCGGAAGGCTCCACACGCAGCCGGTGTGGGTGGCCATCAGCGCGCCCAGCTCGCGCGCCGTCTCGACCTCGCGCCGCGTGTCGTCGAAGGGCACGAGCCCCGGCTCGGTGAGCGAGATCCCCATCGTGACCAGGTCTCCGGGGAGCGCCTCGAGCTCGCGCGCCACGCGCCTGGAGTCCTCGAGCCGCATCGCGTGGCTCGTGAAGTGCGGGTCGGCGGCCGGCGGGTGGAAGTAGCCGTAGGCGAAGGTGGCGCGGATGCCGGCGTCGAGCAGGCCCTGGATCGCCTGGTCCGCGTGCTCTGGCGTGTTGTTGCAGTGCGAGAAGTCGAGGATCGTCGTCACCCCCGCGTCGAGCGCCTCCAGCGCGCCGACGTGGTTGCCGGCGTACACGTCCTCGGCGCTGCAGCGCGGCGAGATCGTCATGCGCATGCCGATCGTGTAGTCGAACAGCGTCCAGTCCGTGCAGATCGCGCGCAGCGAGGTCTGCCACGTGTGCCGGTGGGTGTCGACGAAGCCGGGCATGATCACGCCCCCGCCGGCGTCGATCGTCTGGGCGTCCACCTCGCCGAGCTCGCGGCCGACCGCCGCGATGCGCCCGTCCTCGATCAGCACCGAGCCGCGCTCGAGCTCCCCGATCTCGGCGTCCATCGACAGCACGCGGCCGCCTGTGATCAGCGTGCGAGCACCCACGAAGGCACCCTACGCGCTCGGGCGAGCCGCCGAAGCGAGGGTCGCCGACTGCCACCATCTCCTCGCCGCATGTGGTTCTCGGCCGACAGCTTCGCGCTCACCGCCGCCCAGGCGGCGTGCGTCGCGCTGCCCGCCGCCGGGTTACCGGCGTGGACGAGTCGGCTGCGGGGGCGCTGGTGGGCGGTCGTGCTGCCGCTGTCGATCGCGGTCGTGATAGCCACCATCGCGCTCGTGCCCTCGACCGCCGACGTGCTGACCTGGGTCGCGCTGCTGCTCGTCCCGCCCGGCTGCGCGCTCGCGCTCGGCTGGGCCGCGCGCGGCGCGCGGCCGTGGCTCGCGGCGCTCGCCGCGCCGCTGCTCGCCCTGGCCTGGGCCTACCAGGGCGAGCGCGTGGGGCAGGCCGCCGCGGTCGTTCTCATCGCCGGCTCGGCGGTGACCCTCGGCCGCCTGCTGGCGGGCGCCGCGCCGCTGTCGCTGCTCAAGCTCGGCGTCGTGGCGATGGCCGCGGTCGACGCCTGGCTGGTGTTCTCCAACGAGCTGCAGGCGCCCAATTCGGTGCTCGTCGCCGCGGCGCCGGGCCTCGGGCTGCCGCAGCTCCAGTCGGCATCGTTCGGCGCGGCGAGCCTCGGGTACGGCGACTTCTTCGCGGCCGCGGTCGTCGGCGGAATCGTCGCCGCCGAGCGCGGGCCGCGCCTGGCCGCGGCCGCCGCGCTCGTGGTCGTCGCCCTGTGCTGGGACCAGCTGTTCCTCGTCTACGACGTGCTTCCGGCGACGGTCCCGCCCGCGCTCGTCCTGCTCGGGGTGGAGGCGTGGCGACGCAGCTCATCCGCCGCTCATGTGGGGGAGGTACGCTCGCCGCTGCCGTGAACGCCACGCTCGCGCCGCGCCCGGCCGCTCCGCGATTGCTGCTGGCGGCTGCGCTGGGAGCGGCGGTCGCGGTGGCGCTGGGGGTCTACGGAAGGGTCCACGACCCCAGCCAGCAGCTCGTCTTCACGCTGATCTTCTCCTCGACGATCGCGATGAAGGTGTGGCTCGCGACGGTGGCGCTCGCCTTCGCGGTGGTCCAGTTGCTGACCGCGGCGTGGATCTACGGGCGGCTGCCATGGCGAGCGCCGCCGTGGCTGGGGATCGCGCACCGCGTGTCGGGGCGCACGGCGTTCATCATCTCGCTGCCGGTCGCCTATCACTGCCTGTGGTCGCTGGGCTTCCAGGACACGACCACGCGCGTGCTCGCCCACTCGCTGCTGGGGTGCGCGTTCTACGGAGCCTTCGCCGCGAAGGTGACGATCGTCCGGTCGCGCGGCCTTCCGGGCTGGGCGCTGCCGGTCGCCGGCGGGCTGGTGTTCGCGGTCTTCGTGGCGCTCTGGTGCACGAGCGCGCTGTGGTTCATCGACCACCAGGGGATGCCGAGCCTGTGAAGGCGCTGGCGCAGGTCGACAGGGTGCTCGCGATCGTGAGCTGGCTCGCGGCCGCCGCGGTGCTCGTGATGCTCTTCGTCGGGCCGCAGCTCGTGGCCAACGACAAGGCCCAGAACGAGCCGGGCGCCGCCGCCTACGCCGGCGCCGCGAGCGGCGCGGCGACGGACGGGAAGCAGCTCTTCACATCGAACTGTGGCTCGTGCCACACGCTCTCGGCCGCGGGGACCAGCGGGCAGGTGGGGCCCGACCTCGACGGCACGACGTTGAGCGCGGCCCAGATCGAGACGAAGGTCCGCCAGGGCGGAGGCGCGATGCCCTCGTTCTCCGGCAAGCTCTCCGACGCCCAGATCAAGGCGGTCGCCGCGTTCGTCAGCGGCTCGCGCTGAGGGCGCGCGACGCGGCCACCGATCGCCCGCCTTCGTCAGTCGCTCGCATCGAGGCGCTCTTTCACCTCCTCCCACAGCGCCTCGTAGGCGCGCGCGGCGCGGCTGCGGGGCGCGAACTCGCCGATCGCCGTGCGGTGCACGCCCATCCGCTCGACGTCCGCCGCCGCCGGGATCGCGCTGCGCAGCACGCCGGGATGCCGCTCGGCGAGGTCCTCCATCACTTCGCGGTGCAGTCGCTTACGCCCGTCGACCATCGAGAAGAAGGCGAGCACCTCGGGACCGTCATCGAGCTCGGCCGCGACGCGCTCGAGCTGCTCGTAGGTCCGCGAGGAGAGCGTCGCGGGGATCAGCGGCACGAGCAGCGCGTCGGCTGCCTCGAACACGCTCTCTGAGACCAGCGAGATGCTCGGCGGGCAGTCGAGGAACACGTGGTCGTACTCGTCGGCCAGCGGCGCGAGGACGCGCGCCAGCCGTCGCGTCGGGCGCTTGGTGGCGTCCAGCGCGAGGTCCATGTGGCGGTAGGAGAAGTCGGCCGGCAGGAGCTCGAGGCCCTCGTGATCGGTCTCGCGGATCAGCGCGCGGACGTCGCTCTTGCCCCGAACGAGCTTGCGCCCGCCGCCCTTGACCTTCGGCTTGACCCGGAACAGGTACGTGCTCGCGCCCTGGGGATCGAGGTCCCAGAGCAGTACGCGCGCGCCGGTCTCGCGCGCCGCGAGGTACGCGAGGTTGACCGCGGCCGAGGTCTTGCCGACGCCGCCCTTGATGTTGTAGGTGGCGAGCACGCGGGTCATCGGAACGTCCGCTCGACGACGGCGCGCCGCGGGTGTGCGGCGAACGCGGCGAAGCGCTGCGCGAACTGCTCGCGCGCCGCGCTCTGCTCGGCGTCGAGGCGATCCACCGCCGACCCCATCGCCATCAGCGCGGCCGCGCCGCCCTCGCGCCCGCCGACCGCGTCCGCGGACTCGCGCAGGAGCTGGGCCTGGACCTCACGGTCCTGGAAGCGGCCGAGGGTGTCCTGGAGCGCCTTCAGGCCCGAAATCAGCGGCTTGACCACGCGCTCGGGATACAGGCCGCCGAACAGCTCGAGCAGGTAGCGCAGCTCCTTGCCCTTCTTGCGCAGCTCGTGCAGCTCCTCGGGCGGGCTCGAGTCGTCGATCCTGCGGCCCGCCTTCACCATCCGCCGGTGCGCCGCCCGGATGCGCTCGCCGGCCAGCTCGACAACGGGACGTCCGGCGTCGGGGCGGTCGTCTGCGGGAAGCAAGGTGAACTCGGCGGGAGCCGACGCGAGCTCGTCGACCAGCGCCGACCACTCGGCCAGCAGGGTGCGCGCGCGCTTGGAGCGCAGCGCGCGCCTCGAGCGCAGGTGCGCGGCCCGGCGCCGCTCGACGACGACGTCGCGCAGCGGCGCGAGGTCTGCGGCGGCAGCGGCGGGGAGCGCCGCTCGCAGCTCGTCGAGGTCGAGCAGGTGGACGTCGAGGTCGCGCGCCTGGCCGGTGGCCTGCTGCAGCCAGCGCAGCTCGCGCCGCATGCGCGCCAGAGGCGCGGGTGGGAACACGCCCGCGAACTGGCGGGCCACCGAACGGCTCCGGCGCAGCGCGACCCGCAGCTCGTGCAGGAACTCGCTGTCCACGTCGGCCACGGCCCCGGGCAGGTTGGCCTCGATCGCGGCCAGCATGCGGTCTCAACACCGCGGCGGCCGCCGCGTCGGATCGCTGCCCCGGCTCCAGTTTCACCCGCCGGCGCGCCGTGACCCCGCCCGGGGTCCCGCCCGCCGCCTGCACCGCCTCGTCGTGCAGCGGTGCGTCCGCGGGCGCCAGGCCGAGGTCGTCCTCGAGCACGCTGTGCACGCGCGCGAGGGCGCGGTCGTAGCCCCGCACCGGCGCGACCACGACGCGCGCCCGCGGCGCCGGGCGGCCGCGGCCACGCAGCGGCTCGTCGAGGACCAGCCGGGCGACGGTCTTGGCGTGGCCGTCGAGCACGCGCAGGCGGCGCACGCGCGAGCGCACGCGCGCCACGGGGGTCAGCGCGCGCTGCTCGGCGACCGGCTCGAGCTGCCCGCGGAGACGGCCGCGTGGCAGCTCGGACGCCAGCACGCGCTCGGGTGCGTCGGGGCGCTCGACCGCGGCACGCTCGACGTAGGAGGCGGCGTCTGCCAGCGCCAGCCGGTCCTCGCCGTGAACCAGCACCAGTCCGGCGGCGTGGAGGCGGCCGTCGAAGGTGTCGTAGTAGGTGCGCTCCGCCACCACGGCGGGCTCGCCGCGGAGCTCCAGCCTCGCGGCCAGCGCGTCACGGGCCGCCGACCCGGCGAGCTCGGTTGGAAGCAGGTACTGAGCGCCGCCGCGGGCCATCGGCGGCCGTAGCTATTCCCGCACAACGACGACCGGGCAGTCGGCGTGGCGGACCAGGTCGCGCGACGTGCTCCCGAGCAGGACCTCGCCGACGCGGCTGTGGCCGTGGGCGCCGACCACGATCGCCTGGGCGTCGCGCTCGCGCGCGACAGTGACGATCGTCTGCGCCACCGATCTGCCCGGGTCGTCGGCGGTGACGAGTGGCTCTGCCTCGAATCCGGCCTCCTCGGCCACGACCGCCCCGTGCCGCGCTACGCGCTGCGCGCGCTCGAGCATCGCGTGGTCGACGTCGAGCGCAGCGTTGACGTCGAGCGCGGCGGGCGGCAGTCCCATGGAGCTCGCCGGCAGGTCGACCGCGTCCCATCCGATGCCCGCCGTCCAGACCGCGAGCACCAGCGCGCGGCGTCCGTGGAGCAGCGCACCGGCCTCGCGCACGGCGTGCTCGGCGCCCGGCGATCCGTCGAAGGCGATGACCACCGGACCCTCGCGCATCAGTCGCCCCCCGCACCGTCGATGACCTCTGCGAGTGCCTGCTCGATCGGAGCGTCGCCCTCGCCGACGTACAGCGTCCGGCCGGCAGACCGTGGCTCATGCACGATCGCTCCGAGCACGGCGGCGACGTCGTCGCGGTCGACCGGGCTCCGGAACGGGCGCTCGTCGACGCGCACGCGGCCGGTCCCCGGGTCGTCGCGCAGCATGCCGGGCCTGACCACGGTCCACGAGCGATCGCTCTCCATCAGCGCGCGGTCGGCCTCCGCCTTGGCCCGCAGGTAGACCGCGAACACCTCGTCGCCCGGCGGTGGGCTCTCGGCACCGATCGAGCTCACGATCACGTAGCGCTCGACGCCGGCCGAGCACGCGGCCTCGAGCAGCTTGATCGCGCCGTCGCGATCGATGGTCAGCTTGCGCTCCGCGCCGCTGCCGGGGCCGGCGCCAGCCGCGAAGACGACCGCGTCCGCTCCCTGGAGCACCTCGGCGACCGCCTCGGGCGCCGCGGTCTCGAGGTCGCAGACGACCGGCTCGCCGCCGTCGGAGCGCACGTCGTCGACCTGCTGCGGGTTGCGGATCAGGCCGCGGACGCGGTCCCCGCGCGCCGCCAGAAGCCCTGTCAGCCGCCGGCCGATCTTCCCGTGCGCGCCGGCGATCACGACGTCCACCAGCGACCCCCGAAATCATTCAGGTCGTCCATGGGCCGAGCTTCGCAGGTTTGGGCGCGCCCGCGCGCGCGGCCCACGCTAGGATCGCCGCCATCACCGCTCCGACCTCGAATCCCCCGGCCGGCTGGTACCCCGATCCCGGTGCTCCCGGCCAGGAGCGCTACTGGGATGGCAGCCAGTGGACGGACTCCCAGCGCCCGCTCGGCGGCGGCCGCGCAGGCGATGCGGGCGGTGCGCAGGCGGCCGCCCCCGCGCAGGAGGTGGCCCCTGCGCAGGCGGCCGGCCCGAACGCCGGGCTGGCACAGTCGGCCGCGGCGCCCGCCTACCAGGCCGGGTCGCTCGAGGGCGTGCCCCAGCATGGGGTGGAGCGCATGGAACAGCTCAAGGGCGGGCTGTTCACCTCGGACCTGTCCGTCAACGAGTTCCTGCTCATCAAGCAGGTGGGCTTCGAGCCGCTCGGCCTGGTGGTCGGCAGCTCGATCTACCACATCGGCTACCAGCAGTCGGCGTGGAGCCAGAACCAGGAGATGGCGGTCCTGTCGCAGGCGATGTATGAGGCACGCGAGCTGGCGATGACCCGCATGGAGGAGGAGGCCGACCAGCTCGGCGCCGACGGGATCGTCGGCGTGCGGCTGGACATCGGCCAGTACGAGTGGGGCTCGCACATGGCGGAGTTCATCGCGATCGGAACAGCGGTCAAGCACCGCGAGGGTGCGCTTCACCGCGCCCCGAACGGCCGTCCGTTCACCTCCGACCTCTCGGGCCAGGAGTTCTGGACGCTGCTCAACGCCGGCTACCGGCCCGTGGGGATGACGATGGGCTCGTGCGTCTACCACGTCGCTCACCAGGGCATGCGCCAGATGTTCCGGCAGGCCGGGCAGAACGTCGAGCTCCCGAACTACACCCAGGCCCTGTACGACGCGCGCGAGCTGGCCATGGAGCGCATGCAGGCGGAGGCCCAGGCCGTGCAGGCCGAGGGGATCGTCGGGGTGCGCCTGACCGAGCGTTCGCACGGCTGGGGCTCACACGTGATCGAGTTCTTCGCGATCGGGACCGCGATCGTCCCGACGTCCGAGGACCACACGATCCAGGCGCCCCAGACGGTGCTCGACCTGAGCCTTTGAGGCCGGGTCGTTCAGTCGGCCGCTTCGCGGAGCCCGAGCGTCCGAGGCTTCGCGGAGCCCGAGCGTCCGACGCTTCGCGACCGCCTACCGGGCTCGAGCGGGGCGACGAAGGGGAGGAAGGCCCGCGCCGCGTTCTGGGTCGAGTTATGCACGCTGGAGGTACAGAACTCGGGGTCAAAAAACCGAGATCCTCTCCGTCATCGCCCGTCTGACCTCGGCTCGGCCTCCGAGGAAGACGAACCCCTCCCTCGTCGCCCGTTTGACCCGGCTCCTTCGCACTACCTCGGCGGGCCCGAGAGCGACATCACCGGCCGGATCGACGGCGGCGGGACGTCGCTGACGCTGACGATCGCCGTCCCCAGGACGTGGAGGGTGACGATCATGTAGACGTCGTCGGCGCTGCTCTCGCGTTCGAGGCGATGGACCTTGGCGTCCTGCGCGATCTGCATGCCGACGATGCCCTCGGCGTGCAGGGCCTGCGCCTGCTGCCAGACCATCCCGAGGGCCTGGTTGCGCGCGTGGTAGGTGCCCTGGACGAACTCGGGGATCTCCTGGTTGCGGTAGCCGGAGAACCAGCCGCCGAGGATCGCGCGTCGCGAGTTGCGGCTGGGAAGGACCAGCCACGACGCGGTGGCCCCGATCGCCCCCACGGGCTGGTGGCCGGCCTCGCGCAGCTTCCAGTAGTCCTGGCCGGAGAGGTCGGTGAGGGCGGGATGCTCGGGCGGCTCGCGGCCGGGCTCGCGGACGGCGGTGCCGGTGGCGATGAACTCGATCGCGCCGCGCGCCCACTCCCAGCGGCTGCTGTCGACGCGCACGCCGACTACGGCGTGGGCGCCGGCCAGGCGCGCCTCCTGGTACATGCGCGAGAACGCGAGGCGGCGCGCCTCGTT
Organism: uncultured Actinomycetes bacterium; assembly: GCA_963797015.1. Lineage (GTDB taxonomy): Bacteria > Actinomycetota > Thermoleophilia > Solirubrobacterales > Solirubrobacteraceae > JBBPZA01. The sequence continues at coordinate 710,930 of CAWCNV010000003.1, forward strand.
CCACGCGCGCGCGACTATCGAGAGCTCCTGGAAGGCAGCGTCGCCTCTCCACGCGCCCCACGTTCGCTGGTACTGCCAGCCCACGTGGTAGATCGACGAGCCCATCACCTGGGTGATCGGCCGCAAGCCGTCCTCGCGCACGAGCAGCGCCTCGGGCACCGAGAGGGTGGAGGTGAAGAAGGCGTCGTCGCCCGAGGAGCGCAGCTCGGCCAGGCGGCGCTGGGCCTTCGGCGGGATTCCGCCGGCGGCGAGCACGGCCTGCGCCTGCGCGGCCTCCTGCGCGGATTGCTGGTCGGCGGCCTTCTCCTCGTCGCTCTTGGTGAAGCGGTCTAGGAACCCCATCGCGCGTCAGCCGATCAGGCGCTCGATCGCCTGCCGTCCCTCCGCCCCCGCCTGTGCCTGCGCGGCGAGGTCGCGGGCGAGCGCGTCGATCCAGTCCTGCAGGTACATGGGATCGGTGCTCAGGGCGATTCCGCGGACGAGCTTCTGGCGCGCGACCTGCGGCGCGCCGTGCCGGCCGCGCTGGTCGAGCAGGTAGCGAGCCTCGCCGAGGTCGACCTCGATCTTGTGGACGCTCTTGGGCTTACGGCCGAACAGACCCCCGCCGCTGCGCTCGACCCGCGCCCGGCCGGGCAGCGCACCCTCGAGCTTGACGGCGAGCGCCTCGACGTAGGCGACGAGGTCGGTCGTGTCGGCGCGCAGCGAGGCGGCGAGCAGGTCGAAGTCGGGCTCATACCCGGCGGCCACCGCGGGATTGTCTCAGAGGGCCGGCGAAGCGGCGCACGCCCGCCGTCATGATGGAGCATCGCCGATCACTTCAGCCCCGGGCGCCGTTGGCTCGGATGGAGGTCGCGCGGGGGGGTGGGGAGAGGCACGACATCACGCCGCCGCCGCGACGCGCAGACAGTCGGCGCGCGCACGCCACACCCCTCCGGGCGCGCGGTCCCACGCGCCTACGAGTGTCGCTCGCTCGCGATCGCGCTGGACGTCGGCGCCCAGGCCGCCGCCGACCTTCACCCGTCCCGCCGCGCCGGAGATCGACTCGGCGACGCGGTACGTGCGGGCCTCGAGGTCGGAGTAGTCGACGAGCCGATCGCCCAGGGCCCGGCCGCACCGAGGAGCTCTCCGGGGCGGCCCGGACGTCGCAGCGCACCCAGCAGGCGCCGCGCCGCGGCCGCGTTCTCCGGGTCGCGCAGATCGAGCCGCGCTTCCACCTCCAAACGGTCGCCGGCGGCTTGCTGACCCTCCCCGGGCGGGCGGCCGCCGCCGGCACCCGGCAACAGGTCTCGGTTGGCGACGACCGATCCCTCGGTATCGACCGAGAGCTCGACGGGATCTCCGCGCCGGTCGACAGTGATCCCGAGCACCAGGTCGCCTGCCGCTTCGGCCAGCCCCCGACCCGGAACGCGGAGCGTCGTCGCGAGCAGCCTGGCCCGCAGCGACGGCGTGACCACCCGGCTCTCGCGCACGAAGAACGTGCGGCGGCCGCTGCGGCGCTCGCTGCGGATGCCGACGGTGTCGTCCAGCCGGACCTGGAGCCCACCGCGCGCAAGGCCGTCGCCGAACGTCGCCGACGCCGAGCGGCGTGTGGAGAAGTCGATGACGGTGGAGTCGGGCGCCGGCACCTCCGGCTTCTTGCCGAGGATCCCCCGGGCCAGCCCGATCACGCTTCCGATCAGCGGGCGTCGCCCTCGCTGTCCCAGTCGGGCGATGAGCCGGTCGGCGGCGGCGTCACCGGCGAGGACCCACGTGCGGCCGCCACCGAGCGCGGCGACCCCGACCACGCGCAAGTCCGCCCCGACGTCGAGCCCGCGCGCCGGGAGCTTCAGGCGCGCTCCGAAGCCGACGTCGGCGCCGGCCGAGCCGCCCTCGAGCAAAGTCACCGCGACCCTGCCGTCGGACCGCCGCTCACGCAGAACGGTCGCGTCGCCCCCCAGGCGCACCACGGCGACGGTGACCGAAGCGCGGTCGCGATCGCTGCGGCTCTCGACCACGCACGGCTGTGGCGGGCGCTCGCAGCCCAAACCGGAGACCACGCAGAGCGCGCGGCGCATCGCGAACAGCAGCGAGCGGCCCAGGCCGGGGTCGGCGACGACGGTCCCGACCGCGGCCAGCGCCATCGCGACGAGCAGCAGCAGGGCGACGTACTCCGCCGTCGCCTGCCCTCGCTGCGCGCCGCTCGCCATGCGGCGATCGTGCGGCCGAACGCGTTACGGCTCTAGCCGGGAGAGTGGAGACTCTGCGGCGTAGCTGCGCCGCCGGCGAACGGCATCGCCGAGGGAAAGGGTGGGTCCGGCCGCTGCGGCGTGCGGCGCGAGGCGGGTCGGGGCCTCAGCCGCCCAGGCCGCCGAGGAAGGCGAAACGCCCTCCCTCGCCGGCCTGCCAGGCCAGCGCGCCGCTGCCCTCGGCGATGACCCGCGTGCCCACCGGGGCCTCCTGCTGCAGGCGCTCGGCCAGCGCGTTGGCGTCGTCCTCGGTCGCGGCGCCGACGATCAGGAACTTCCAGCGCCGTGCGACGGGGATCCCCTCTGCCTCCAGGCGCTTGGCGAGGCGGACCGTGTCGCGATGCGACGGCAGCTCGGCGCGCACCTCGAAGTCCGCCCAGCCGCGCTCGCGCGCCTCGGCCGCCTCGCGCTCGTCGTAGTGCTTGCGCTCGCGCTCGATCGCCGCCGCGTCGTCCGGGAGCGGCTCGTCGGCCGGCCGCCAGTCCTCCTCGACCGGATGCCAGCGCGTGACCGTGACCTTCGCATCCGCCAGACCGTGCTCGGCGAGCAGCGCCCCGACCAGCCGCTCGACCTCGCGCGCGGCCGCCTCGCTGTCGGTGTAGAAGAAGACCTTGTCCGCGTCGTGGCTCACCACGACGCGGTCGTGCATCCGCGCGAGCACGTCGCCTTCGAGGTCGGCGGCCCGCACGCGCTCGACGAAGTCGGCCACCGGCCGCTCGTCCTCGAGCTCCACCGTGACGCGGAAGTCGTCGCTCATCGCGCCCATTCTGCCTCAGGTCGCTCGAGCGCGTCACGCAGCGCGCGCTCGGTCGACCAGAAGGCGAGCTCCGCCCAGGGCAGCTCCGCCGGCGCGAAGGCGCGCACCTCGGGCGCCTCGGGCGTGGTCTGCGGCTGGTCGAGCGCGACGCCGGCGAAGACCACGAGCACGATGCGGTCCTCCGCGCGCGAGTACACGCCGAGCAGCGCCCCGAGCTCGACTTCGATCGCCAGCTCCTCGCGGACCTCGCGCCGGGCGGCGTCCTGGACCGACTCGCCCAGGTCGACGAAGCCGCCCGGGAACGTCCAGCGGCCCTTGCCCGGCTCGAAGCCGCGGCGCAGCATCCAGATCCGGCCGTCGCCGTCGAGTCCGCGCAGGACCACCGCCGCGACCGGCTTGGGGTTGTAGAACGCGCGGTAGCCGCAGTCCTCGCAGGCCAGCGAGTGCGGGAAGTCGACGATTGCCCGGGCGCCGCAGCGGGGGCAGAAGCCGGCCTCGTCGAGCGCAGGGTTGAGACTCACGGGAGCCACCGAGTATCGCCGACCACGGCGGGAAGCCCTGCGCCCGGCGCCGAACAGCCGCACCGCGAGCAGGAGTTCGAAGTCCCGCGGCGCGTTAGTGGTCGAGCGGCATGTCCTACATCGCCGAGACGACGAACGTCCTGCTTCGAGGCGCCCCGGCCGCCGGCGGCCGGCGGCGGTCCCGCGCCATCGCGGTGAGCCGGACGGTTGTGCTGCTCGGCCTCACGAGCCTCCTGACCGACATCTCCGCCGAGATGGTCGCGACGATCCTGCCGGTCTACGTGGTCTTCGCGCTGGGGGCGACCCCGCTCGCGTTCGGGGTCCTGGACGGCATCTACCAGGGCGGCGGCGCGCTCATCCGGGTAGCCAGCGGCGTGACCGCCGATCGACACGGCCGGCACAAGCCGGTGGCGGCGGTGGGCTACGGGCTGTCGGCGGTGACCAAGCTCGGCTTCCTCGTCGTGGGCGGCGCTTTCGCGGGGCTCGCCGCGCTCATGTTCGTCGACCGCACGGGCAAGGGAATCCGCACGGCGCCGCGGGACGCGATGATCTCGCTCAGCTCCAAGCGCGAGCAGCTCGGGCAGGCGTTCGGCGTGCACCGGGCGATGGATACCGCGGGCGCCGTGATCGGGCCACTGGTCGCGGTCGGCCTGCTGCAGCTCGCCCCCGGTCGTTACGACGCGATCTTCGTCGTCTCGTTCGCGTTCGCGGTCGTCGGCTTCGCCGTGCTCGCGCTGCTCGTCGACACTCCGCCCGCCGCGAAGGACCCGGCCGCCGACCGCGTCACGCTGCGCGCGGCGCTCGGCCTGCTGCGCGACCGCCGCTTCCGCGTGCTCGTGATCTGCGGGGGCGCGCTTGGGCTCGTCACGCTCAGCGACGGCTTCATCTACCTGGGGATCCAGCGCCGCCTCGACTTCGCCCCGCCCCTGCTGCCGCTGCTGTACGTGGGCACCGCGGTCGTCTACATGTCGCTGGCGATCCCGGTCGGCCGGCTAGCCGACCGCCTCGGCCGCGGGCGGGTGTTCGTGCTCGGCTACGGGCTGCTGGCGATCGTCTACACCTCGCTCCTGCTCCCCACCTTCGGGGTGACGCAGTGCGTCGCCTATCTCGCGGTGCTGGGCGCCTTCTACGCGGCGACCGACGGCGTCATGATGGCTCTGGCGACCACGCTGCTGCCGCCGTCCCTGCGCGCGAGCGGTATGTCGCTCGTGGTCGCGGTCGCGAGCGTCGGCCGCCTGGCCGCATCGATCCTGTTCGGCGCCCTGTGGACGCTTACCGGCTTCGACACGGCCGTGATCGCCTTTATCGTCGCGCTCGTGACGACGGTCGCCGGCTCAGGGATCGCGCTGCGCATGGCCCCTGCGCGCGCGCATGTCTAGGCGCGCGCTCGCGTTCTCGCTCGTCGTGGGCGCGTGCGTCGTCGGGGCGGGTGCGTTCGCCGCGATCGCAGCGCTCACCGGCGGCGGTGGCACGGCGACGCTGCCTCCGGGCGCCGCCGCGCGAGCCGACGCGGCTGCGCCGCTCCCGCGCGGCCTGCGGGTCCTGGTGCGGGCGGTCAGCCCTCGCGATCCGCGCCTCAACGGACGCCTGTACGTCGTCAGCCCGGGTCGCCGGGCGCGCCCCGCGGGCGGGCCGGCGTGCCAGCGCGTCGCCTTCGCGGGCGGCCGCGGCATGTGCCTGTACCTCGCGTCCAGCGGGGTGGATTACCGCGCCGCGATCCTTGATCGCAAGCTGAAGACGACGAAGATCCTGGGACTCACCGGCCTGCCCAGCCGCGCGCGGATCTCCCCCAGCGGCCGCTACGGCGCGATGACGACCTTCGTGACCGGGGACAACTACACCGAGGCCGGCCAATTCTCCACGCGCACCCAGATCGTCGAGCTCGCCAGCGGTCGCGTGCTCGGCGACCTCGAGCAGTTCAGGGTGACGCTCGAGGGTCGCCCGGTGGTCGCCGTCGACCGCAACTTCTGGGGCGTGACGTTCGCGGCCGGCGACGACCGCTTCTACGCCACCATGGCGACCGGCGGTCACCACTACCTGATCCAGGGCAGCGTGTCCGGGAGATCGGGGGAGGTGCTGCGCGACGGCGTCGAGTGCCCCTCGCTCTCGCCGGACGGGACCCGGATCGCGTACAAGTCGCGCCTCGGCTCCGGGCGCTGGCGGATCCACGTCTACGACTTGCGTACGCGCGCGGACCGTGCCGTGAGCGAGACGCGCTCGGTCGACGACCAGGTCGCGTGGCTGACGCCGGACCGCCTCGCCTACGGCCTCGACGGCGGCTTGTGGACCGTTCCGGCCGACGGCGGCGGAACCCCGCGGCTGCTCATGGCGCGCGTCGACTCGCCGACGGTCCTCGAGCGCTGAGAGCCGCCGGCGGCGAGGGCGTTCAGGCCAGCGGCGATGCCGTCTGGGGCGGCAGTGACGCCGGGCGCGCGGGGGTCTCGCCGCGCCGCTTGGGTCGGCGAACCTTGAGGTGCTCGGCGAGCAGGTAGGACCCGATGACGAATACGATCGCGAGCGCCTGCGCGACGAGCGTCTCGACCGTCGGGAAGAGCGCGAACCAGGTCCCCGTCCAGCCGGGGATGTCGATGCCGACCGGCGTGGTCGGCAGCCAGCCCGCGAGCTGCATCTCCTGGACGCCCTCGCCGACCATCACAACCAGCACGAAGCCGAGCAGGATGCCGGTGGCCACCAGCATGCGCCGGTAGGGGAGCCGCGCGTTCATCCAGAAGGTCACGAGCCCGACGACCACGGTCATGGCGGCGCCGATCGCGACGCCCTCGAGCACGACTCCCGCGCCGGCGCTCAGGCGCAGGGACTGGAGGAAGAGCACGACCTCGAAGCCCTCGCGGTAGACCGCCGTGAAGCCGAGTAGGGCGAAGCCGAGCACCACGCCGCGCCGGGTCGAGCCTCCGAGCGCGCCGAGCAGCCGCCGCCGGCGACGGTGGTGATGGGTCATCCACCCGGTCCAGTACACGCGGTGCAGGAACCAGTTCATGACCGTCATCAGCACGACGATGGCCAGCAGACCGGTCGCGGCCTGCACGTTGAGCCCGGCGGCGCCGAGCTCGCCGAGGACCCACACGGCCGCGAACCAGGTCGCGATCGTCGCCAGCAGCGAGACCGCGGCGCCGACTCCGACCGGGCGCCGCATCGCGCCGTTGCTGCCCCGCAGGCCGGCCAACACCGCGGCGAGGATCAGGATCGCCTCGAGCCCCTCGCGCAGTACCAGCACCGCGGAGTCGAAGACGACCGTGCCGCGGCTGAGCGAGCCGTTCTGAGCCTCGGTCGGGTCCGGCACGCCTCCGCCCGCGGTGAGCGCGAGGTAGCCTAGGCCGACGACCGCGACCAGGCCGATACCCCAGGCGATCGCGCGCGAGCGTCGCGCAGCGGAGGCGGAGGCGGAGGCGGAGGTGGGGGTGGGGGTGGGCGCCGTTTCCCCGTCCATAGTTAGGGCACCCTAACATGAAACCCTCCGGGATGTCGCGCCGGGCGCGCGACCGTCAGCGGAGGGCGGGGCAGCGTCCGCCGGGTGTGGCGGTGACGGCGACCTGAGCCGCGCCGGGCCGCGTCCGCAGAGTGAGCCGGCGGGCGCACGGGGACGAGGTCACGCGGGCGCCGTCTGCGCGCACGGTGTAGCCATTCGGATACGCGAGGCGCGGCATCGACACGACGGTCTGCAAGCGGGGCCCGTAACGCCGGCCCTGAGGCCCGGCGGTGGTGTAGCGCAGCTCCAACGTGCGCGAGGCCGGATCGAAGCTGAGCTGCTCGGGCGTCCCGGCGAGCGCCATCGGATAGGGCCGCGCGAGCGCCTCGAGCGTGTCGAGGTTGCGGACCGTCGCCAGGCTCGCGGGCCGGCTGCGGTCGACGACGAGCTCCTCGTTGTAGGCCCAGAACAGCCACGGCACGAGGCTCCGGTCGAAGCCGGCAGTCAGCCGCTGGAGGGTGGCGACGTCCGTGGTGGCGCCGAACTCGGTCATGAGCAGCGGCGCGCGGTCGCGCTGGGCGGCGGCCACGGCGTTGTCCACCACGCCCTGCTCGCCCGCCGGGTCCAGCGCGTAGGAGTGGGTCGCCAGGCCGCGCGCGCTGCCGGCGCCGGGAAGCGAGGTGGGCGACTGGCCGAAGTTGAACAGCACGAACGGCTCGACGAACACCTGCTGCGTCCGGGTCAGCCTCCGCACGGCGGCCGTCGCTTTGCCGTAGAAGGGCTGCAGGAGCCCGCGCTCGAGCTGCGGGCAGCCGGTCGGCGACGCGCACGGCGCCCAGGTGGCGCCCGGCCACGGCTCGTTCATCAGCTCGTAGCCCAGCACGTAGCGCTCGCGCGCGAAGCGCCGCGCAACGGCCGAAAGGCCCTGCACGAAGCGGTCCTGCAGACCGACGCCGCCGGGCCCCGGGCGGTTGGCCCAGAAGCTCTCGAACGCTCGCTGCATGGCCGGGTTCTGGATGTAGTACAGGGGAAAGCTCGCCTCGGGCGGGTTCGGCAGCCCGTCGTCGAGGCTCATCCACGCCGGGAAGCCGTTCCCGCGGTACTTGGGCCCGAAACCGTCCTGGTGGAAGTCGAGCAGCACGAAGAGGCGGCGGCGGGCGAGCTGGCGCACGGTGCGCGCGAGCCCGTCGACGTAGCTCTCATCGACGCGACCGGGCTGGGGCATCAGGCCCTGGAACTCGACACCCAGGCGGACGGCGTTGAAGCCCTGCCGCGCGAGGAAGCGCGCGTCGTCGGCGCCGAAGCCGAACGCGCCGGGATAGAACGGCGCTGACTTGGCCACCTCGTTGACGCCGTGGAGCAGGACGACCCGTCCGGAGCGGTCGGTGATCCAGCGCCCGTCCGCCCCGAGCGGGGCGAGCGGCCCGTGGGCGCCCCGCCACCATCGCGAGCCCGCGCGGTCGCGGGCGGGCCGGTCGCGCGCGAGCGCCGCGTCGGCACAGCCGGCGAGCGCAATCAGGGCCAGCGCCACGCCGGCCACGCGTGCGCGCGTGCTGCGAAGTCGCCGCGAGCCGGGTCCGAGCGCCCTCACTCCGACCACGCTAGCCGCTCTAGACTCCGTCTGGCCGCAGTCGCCGAGACGGCGAGCCGAAGCGCCCGGATAGCTCAGCCGGTAGAGCACCTCCATGGTAAGGAGGGGGTCAGGGGTTCGAGTCCCCTTCCGGGCTTGGAGGATGGACCGGTGTCAGCGGGCGCTCCTCGCTGCGTGGGGCCGGTGTGCACGAAGTAGTCCCAGAGAGCTCGCAGCCCCCTCGACCCCGGCGAGGAGCTCGCAGCCGGGAGGAGATCCGCGCCGCGCGGCGCCTCGATCTTCGAATCGATCAGCGATGGCCTGAAGGTCGCTCAGCGGTCTCCTGCCTTGCTGCTGTCCCCCGCCCGCTCGAGCCGGCCTTTGACCAGCAGGCGGCTGTGTCGACGCACGATGCGCAGCGGGTTCCAGGTCATGCCCAGCGCGCGGTGCGGCGCATTGGTGGTCGCCTCGATCTCCAGTTCGCCGTCGACCTGGTCGATCCGCGCGTCGATCTCGAGCGGGATCTCGCTGCCGCGCGCGTGCAGGCGCCCGCGCACCTTCAGGGCGTCGCCGTCGGGCACCGTGGAGTCGGAGACAAACCGCACATACGGGTGGCGCTCGGCGTCGAAGAAGTCGGCTGACCGCAGGTGCTGATCGCGCTTGGCGTTGCCGGTGTCGAGGCTGGTCGCGTCGATCGTCAGCTCGATGGCCGGGTCGGCGCCGAGATCGAGCGTGCCCTCGTAGCTCTCGAAATGGCCCTTGACGCGGGCCAGGCCCCAGAAGTGGGGGACGTGGAACTCGACGCTCGAGCGCGTCGGGTCCAGGCGCCATGCGCTTGTGGCGACGTCGTCCGCATGTGGGCTGGCGATGGTCGGGAGCGTCTTCATTGCAATCTCCTTCGGTGTGAGTCCGTGCGAGTGGCTTCAATGGGAAGACACCCGGCGGCACGGAGACGTGACGTCACAAACCAGCGCCGGGGACGGGTCTACAGATCGATGGACGAGCGCGACTGGCTGGCAGAACGATTCCAAGAGCACCGGCCCCGGCTGCGAGCCGTCGCCTAGCGGATCCTGGACGTTCTCCTGCGTGAGGGCGGCGACCGCGTAGACCTCCCCCGTTTCGACCAATTGCCCGGGTTCGAGTCCTCGGCTTCTCAATCGTGCAGCTCGCCGTCCAGGACGGTGACCGCCCTTCCGGTCAGGTGCACGCGGTCGCCGGCGACGGCGGTGCGGACCAGGCCGCCGCGCGCCGAGACCTGCAGGCCCGTGAGGCGGTCGCGGCCGAGGCGCGCCGACCAGTACGGGGCGAGCGCGGTGTGGGCGCTGCCGGTGACCGGGTCCTCGGGGATGCCGGCGGCGGGAGCGAAGAAGCGCGACACGAAGTCGTACCCGCGATCGGGGTCGGCCGCGGCGGCGGTCACGATCACGCCGCGGGTCTCGTCGCGGCCCGTGACCTCGGTCAGCGCGCCGAAGTCGGGCGCCAGCGCTCGCACGGCGGCCTCGTCGGGCAGCACGACCAGCAGGTCGCCCAGCCCGCCGGTGCCGTGGACCGACACCGGCGCGGCGCGCAGCGCGCCCGCCAGGCCTTCGGGCGGCGCGATCGCCGTGGGCGGGGCGGCGGGGAAGTCCAGCGTGATCGCGCCGTCGTCCTCGGCATGCGCGAGCAGCACGCCGCTGCGGCTGGCGAAGCGCACCGTTCGCTTCGCCATGCCGTCGCAGTGCAGGGCATGGGCCGTGGCCAGCGTGGCGTGGCCGCACAGGTCGACCTCGACGGCCGGCGTGAACCAGCGCAGCGCCCAGTCCACCTCGCCGCCGTCCTCGAGCGGGTGCGCGAAGGCGGTCTCCGAGAGGTTCATCTCCGCGGCGACCTGCTGCATCCACGCCTCGTCGGGCCAGCGCTCGCCGTCGATCAGGCACACCGCGGCGGGGTTGCCAGTGAACGGGCGCTCGGCGAAGGCGTCGATGACGCGGATGCGCACGCGCTCACACCCTCCGCGCGAGCTCGGGGTAGAAGACGACGAGCCCGTCGCGATCGAGCTCGAGCTCGGCGACGAAGTCGCGGTGCTCGCCGACATAGCGCACGACCGAGCCGGGGTCGCCCACGCTCACGTGCTCGTAGCGCTGCACCGACGGGTGCACTCCGAGGTCGGGCACCGACACCCAGGCCATCAGGAAGTCGACCTCCTCCGGGCGCCGGTGGAGCTCGTGGCGCAGGACCGGCATCGTGTTGGTCATCGGGGAGAGGCCGAGGTCGCAGTCGAGCGCGCTGCGGATGGCGTCCGTGTCGCCGCCCGGAGTCGCGAGGCCGGGCGCGGCGCCTTGCTCGGCCGCCGAGCAGCTCCAGCCGCCGTCGATCTCGCGCTCGAGCTCGATCGAGCGCGACCAGCCCTCGCCCGAGGCGCGAACCTTCAGGCTGCGGGTCACGAAGCCCGTGCCGCTCGCGTCGAGCTCGTAGTCGAGCCGGTAGGGGAGCGGATCGGCGCCGAGCTGGGTGCCGCTCGCGCGCAGGCCGTCGGACGAGAGCTCGACCGAAGCCGCCTCGGCGCGCCACTCGTCGACTCCGGTCCAGAGCAGGAAGCGGCTCACGGTCGCCCCGGTGGCACGGCCTACGCCGATGCCCTCTGCGCGGCCGCCGCCCCCACGCGCCCGCTCGCTCCCGCCGCGGTGATCGCTCCGCCGACCAGCGCGAAGCCGGCGGCGGCCCAGAACGCGGCGGGGTAGCCGGCCAGCGAGGAGATCACGCCGACCAGCGGCGCGCCGAGGCCGAAGCCGAGGTCGAAGAAGGCGGTGTAGGTGCCCAGCGCCTCGGCCCGCCGGCGCTCGCCGGCGTCGCTGACCACCATCAGGGCGAGCGAGGGGAAGAGCAGCGACCAGCCGGTGCCCACGAGCATCGCCCCGGCGGCGGCGAGCGTCCAGTGGTCCGCGAGCGCGATCACGGCCAGGCCGGTCGCCTCGGCTCCGGCGGCCGCCATCGCTGCTCGCCGTCCGCCGACGAGGTCGGGGAGCCGGCTGCCCAGCAGGCGGCTGCCGACCACGGCGATGGCGAAGAGCACGAACACGAGCGCCCCGTGGCCGCCGCGCGAGTCCAGGTAGAGGACGATGAAGGCGGTGATCGCGGCGTTACCGACCGCGGCCATGGCCAACGCGGAGCCGGGCCGGATCGCGGCTGGCGGCAGCAGCGAGCTGCGGGCGGGTGGGGTCGTCCGCCCGCGCCGGTCGGTGATCTGCAGCGTCACCAGCGCCCCCACCGCCGGAGCGAGCAGCGCGAACGCCCACACGGCGTCGTAGCCCAGCGCGGTGCGCAGGCCCTCGCCGATCGCGGGCCCGAGCGACAGGCCGAGCCAGATCGAGAGCCCGAACAGGCCCATCACCTGGCCGCGCCGGGCCTCGGGCGCGAGGTCGACCACCCACGCCAGGCCGGCGGTGAACACCAGCCCCTCGCCGACGCCGAGCGCGAGCCGCGATGCCAGCAGCGCGTCCAACCCAGCGGGCACGAAGTACAGCGCGCCCGCGAGCGCCATGGCCGCCGTGCCGGCGAGCACGACCACACGCCGCCCGTGGGCGTCCGCCAAACGCCCGGCTATGGGCCGGGTGACGATCGCGGCGACCGCGAAGGCGCCGATGACGACGCCGACCTCGATGTCCCCGCCGTCGAGCGGCCCGCGCACGTAACGGGGCAGGACGGGGAGCACGCAGCCGACCGAGAGGAAGCCGAGCATGCACGCCGTGAACACGGCGGCGAAGGCGACCCTGAAGCGCCCGCCTCCCGGGTCGCTCGCGCGCGGGATTCGGTCGGGCATCCGGGTGAGGTTAGAACCGCGCTATCCTCCGTTGCGAGCGCCGGGCGGCGCTTTTTTGACGCCCGACGCCATTTTTCACACCACCACCTTCGGGGAAGCGCGATGGCCCGCGGAGACGTTCGAATCGCCGTCACCCTCGCCTGCGAGGAGTGCAAGCGGCGTAACTACCAGACCAACAAGAGCAAGCGGAACAACCCCGATCGCATCACGCTGCGCAAATACTGCCGCTGGTGCCGCAAGCACACCCCCCATCGGGAGACGCGCTAGATGGTTGATTCCACGACCCCCACGCCCGCCTGGCCGCGCCTCGTGGCGCCGGATCGCCACGGTCCGAAGGGGTCCGTGGCTCTGCCACTGTCCCCCTTCGGCCCGCGCCGCCCGGCATCCACGATCCACGGCCACGCGGCCACGCGGGCCGCGGAACCAACCATCTAGGCGCTCGCCATGGCACGCGACCGCAAGCGAGCCAAGCAGCGCCGGGCGCGCGAGGAGCGGCGCACGAGCCAGACGCGGCCGGCCTCGCGCGGGGGAGACCGCCGTCGCGAGGGGCCGCTGGCGGTCGAGGGACGCTCGACCGAGGAGGCGCCCGACTCCGTCGAGGAGATCTCGGGCGACGCCGAGCTGGCCAAGGAGGCTATCCGCGGCGCCCCGACCGACGAGGTCGACCATCAGGGCGACGACCCCGACGCCAAGGCCGAGATCTACGAGGACGAGCTCTCAGACGACGACGGGGGCGGCGGCGTCATGGCCGAGCTCGTCGATCGCGACGAGGATCTGGGCCTCGAGGAAGAGGAGGACGAGGAGCTCGTCGCGGAGGAAGAGGCGGCCGCCGCTGAGGCCGCCGCACCCCGCCGCCGCGGGGGCGGCTCGCGCGAGGCGGCCTCGACTGCCGTCGGGCGTCCCGCGGCCCGGCGCCCGGAGCGTGCACGGCGCCGCAACCCGGTCTTCGCCTTCCTCCGGGCATGCTGGGCCGAGCTACAACGCGTACAGTGGCCCAACCGCCGCGAGGTCGGCCAGGCGACCGCGGTGGTGCTCGGCTTCGTCGTCATCGCGGGCAGCTACCTCGGCCTGATGGACTTCATCTGGCAGAAGGTCGTCACCTACCTGCTCGATCTCTAGAGAGGACCCAACCCCCAACCGAAAATGTTTCGCTGGTACGTCGTCAACACCTATTCCGGCCACGAGAACAAGGTCAAGCAGAACCTCGAGCACCGCGTGGTCTCGCTCAACCAGCAGCGCGCGGTGCGCCAGGTGGTCGTCCCCACCGAGTCCGTCTCGGAGATGAAGGACAACCAGAAGGTCACCGTCGAGAAGCGCACCATGCCCGGCTACGTGCTGGTCAACATGGACCTCAACGAGGACTCGTGGACCGTCGTCAAGGGCACCCCCGGGGTCACCGGCTTCGTCGGGGCCTCCAACGAGCCCGTTCCGCTGACCCAGACCGAGGTCGACCGGCTCCTGCACCGCGAGACCGCCGAGCGCCCGCGCACGCGCGCGCAGTACTCGATCGGCGAGTCCGTGAAGGTCATCTCCGGCCCGCTCTCGGACTTCTCCGGGGAGATCTCGGAGATCAACGAGGACGCGGCCAAGCTCAAGGTGCTCGTCTCGATCTTCGGCCGCGAGACCCCGGTCGAGGTCGGCTTCGACCAGGTCAAGAAGGTCTAGGCTCGGGCCCGTGGCCAAGAAGGTCCTCACCACGATCAAGCTCCAGGCGCCGGGCGGCCAGGCCAACCCGGCCCCGCCCGTCGGCCCTGCCCTGGGCCAGCACGGCATCAACATCATGGAGTTCTGCAAAGCGTTCAACGCGCAGACGCAGAACGAGGCGGGGACGATCATCCCCGTGGTCATCACGGTCTTCGAGGACCGCTCGTTCACGTTCGTCACCAAGACGCCGCCTGCCACCGTGCTGATCAAGCAGGCGATCGGGGTCGAGAAGGGGTCGGGCGAGCCCAATCGCGAGAAGGTCGGCACGATCTCGCGCGCCCAGGTGCGCCAGATCGCCGAGCGCAAGCTCCCCGACCTCAACGCGAACGACCTGGATCAGGCCTCGAAGATCATCGAGGGGACCGCCCGCTCGATGGGTGTGGATGTGAGCGGCTGATGGCCAAGCACGGCAAGCGCTACCTCGACGCGCGCACGCAGGTGGACCGCGAGCGCGAGTACCAGCCGGCCGAGGCCGTGGCCCTGATCAAGTCGCTCCCCACGACGCGCTTCGCCGAGTCGGTCGAGATCCACGTGCGCACCGGGCTCAACGTCCGCCACGCCGACGAGCAGCTGCGCGGGACGATCGCGCTGCCTCACGGGCTCGGCAAGGACGTCACCGTGGCCGTGTTCGCGCGCGGCGACAAGGCGCGCGAGGCGACCGAGGCCGGCGCCGACGTCGTGGGCGCCGAGGACCTCGCCGAGCGTGTCCAGAACGACGGCTTCACCGACTTCGACGTGGCGATCGCGACGCCGGACATGATGCCGGTGGTCGGGCGCCTGGGCCGGATCCTCGGGCCCCAGGGGAAGATGCCCAACCCCAAGGTGGGGACGGTGACGATGGACGTGCGCAAGGCCGTGGAGGAGTCCAAGGCCGGCAAGGTCGAGTACCGCACCGACCGCACGGCGATCGTCCACATGGTCATCGGCAAGTCGGATTTCGACGAGCGCCGCCTGCTCGAGAACTACGCGGCGGTGATCGAGGAGCTGATCAGGGCCAAGCCGAGCGCGGCCAAGGGTCGCTACCTGCGCTCGATCGTGCTTGCGACGACGATGGGCCCCGGGGTGAAGGTCGACCCCTCGCGCACGCGCGACATCGTGGAGGAGCAGGCGGAGGCCGGGGCCGCAGCTTAGGTAGGGCTACACTCGACCGGCATCGCCCGAGACCCCTGGCTGCGCGTCACGCGCGGAAGCCCAGGGCAGGCGGAGCATCGAAGCGCTCTCGTGAGCCCTCTCGACGCCCGCCCTGTGCGGGCGTTCGCATCGGAGGGATCGAATGAACCGGGAACAGAAGAGCGCAGTCATCGACGAGATCGCGGGCCAGATCGGCTCGTCCGAGGCCGTCTTCGCGGTCGACTACCGGGGCATCTCCGTGCCCCAGGCGGCCGAGCTGCGCGCCCAGCTGCGCGAGGTCGATGCGACCTTCCGCGTGGTCAAGAACTCCCTGACCGAGCGCGCGGCCGACAAGGCGGGTGCGCAGGAGCTGCGCGAGCTGCTGGAGGGCCCGACCGCATTCACGTTCGTGCGGGGCGACGCCGCCGTCGCCGCCAAGACGATCAGCGACTTCGCGCGCCGCTCGGGGCTGATGCCCTTCAAGGGCGGGCTGCTCGAGGGGCACGCGCTCACGCCCGAGGAGCTGCAGGCGATCGCGCGCCTGCCCGCGCGCGAGCTGCTCCACGCCCAGCTCGTGGGCACCGTGGCGGCGCCGCTCACCGGCCTGGTCCGCGGCCTGGGCGCGCTGGTCGGCGGCCTGGCGGTCGCGCTCGGGCAGGTTCGCGAGAAGAAGGAGAGCGGCGAGCTGCCCGCCGGCGAGGCCCCGGCGGCGGAGGAGACGCCCTCCGATTCCGGCGCGGCCAGCGAGACCGCGGCCGCGGATGAAGCTTCCGCCGACTCCTCTTCGGCCACCGACGCAGCGGCCGCGGAGGGCGGCGAGGAGGGGACCGAGGCAGCCGAGGAGGCCGCGGCCGACGTCGAGGCGGCGCCGGCCGAGGGCGCCGAGACAGAGACTGCGCCCGAGCCGGCCGGCGAAGCGGACACTTCCGCGGAATCATCGGGCGAGGAGAGCGCGCCGGAGGAGGCCGCTGCACAGGATTCGACAGACGGCGACGGCGGCGATGCCGCCGCGCAAGACAAGGAGTAAGCGATGGCACAGAGCACACAGGAGTGGATCGACGAGCTGAAGGGCATCTCGGTGCTCGAGCTCGCGGAGCGCATCAAGGCGCTCGAGGAGGAGTTCGGCGTCTCGGCGACCGCGGTCGCCGCGGCGGCTCCGGCCGCGGGCGCCGGAGGCGGCGACGGCGATGGCGCCGGTGCCGAGGAGCAGTCGGCGTTCGACGTCGTGCTGACCGGTGCGGGCGACAAGAAGATCCAGGTCATCAAGGTGGTCCGCGCGGCCACCGGGCTGGGTCTCAAGGAGGCCAAGGCGCTCGTCGACGAGGCGCCCAAGCCCGTCAAGGAGGGCGTCGAGAAGGAGGAGGCCGACAAGCTCAAGGGCGACCTCGAGGAGGCCGGGGCGACCGTCGAGGTCAAGTAGGCGCGACGGCCGCGGCCCGGCGCGCTCGCGCCTGGCGAGCGTCTAGGCTCGCGGCCGCATGAGGCTGACGTACGAGTCGGGCGAGCATGCGGGCAGGACGATCGAGGTCGACGCCCGGCGCGTCGTACTGGGGCGGGCGGGCGACGCCGACATCGTCCTGCGCGGCGACGCCGAGATCTCCCGCCGCCACCTGTCGCTGGAGCCGCGCCCTGACGGGACCGTGGTGCTCACCGACCTGGGCTCGACGAACGGCACCTTCGTCGACGGCTACCGCATCACCGGCGCGGTGTCCCTTCGCGGCGGCGAGCGCGTCCGGGTCGGGGACACGACCCTGCTCGTAGAGCGACCGCCCGCCGCCCAGCCGACGATGCTGAGCGCGGGGGCTTCCGCCCACGCGCCCTCCGCCGCTCCACAGCCGCCCGCCGGCGCCCCGGCCGCCTTCCAGGCGCCGACCGGGGCCGCTCCGCCGCAGGGCGCCCTTCCCCCGCAGGGCGCCCATCCCCCCGCCCAGCCCGGGGCGCCGCTCCCCATCCCCCCGCCTCCACAGACTCCCTCGATGATCGAGCGCGTGCGGCTGCGCCGGTCCGTGACGCGGGCCAACGTGCTCGCGCTGGCCGCGATCGGGATCGCCGTGGTTGTCGTGGGCGCCGTCGCGGTGCTCGCCGTCACCGGGGTCTTCAGCTCGGGCGGCGGCGGCACGCCGACGACCGAGAAGGTCGTCTCCGACGTCACCCCCTCGACCGTCGACATCCTCACCCGCCAGAGCGGCCGCCCCATCGCGGGCGGCAGCGGCTGGGTCCTCGACGCCAACCAGGGCCTGATCGCCACCAACTCCCACGTGGTCAACGGCGGCGACGCGTGGACGATCAAGGTCGGCGACGAGCAGCGCGAGGGGATCTTCGTCGCCGCCGCGCCGTGCGAGGACCAGGCGCTGCTCAGGATCGCCGACGCGACCGGCCTGAAGACCATCCCGCTGGCGGACCAGCGCACGGTCAAGACGGGCCAGGCCGTGATCGCGGTCGGCTTCCCGGTCAACGCCTCCGAGCGCGACAACCTCACCGCGACGGCGGGCGTCGTCTCGGTGCCCAGGACCGTGTTCACCGGCGCCTTCGACGTCCCCGACCTGCAAAACGTGATCCAGACCGACGCGGCCATCAATCCCGGCAACTCGGGCGGCCCGCTCGTGAACTTCCGCAGCCAGCTCATCGGCATGGACACGGCCGGGCTGGACCGCGCGGACGGGCGCACGATCCAGGGCCAGGGCTACGCGATCGGGGTCGCCAGGATCAAGCAGGTGATGGCGCGGCTGCGGCGCGGCAAGTCGATGGGCTTCACGGGCTTCGGCATCGATCCGGTCCCGCCCTCCCAGCTCGAGGCCGCCGGGTTGCCGCCCGGCCTGCACACCGTCGAGGCGGTGAAGGGCTCGCCGGCCGACCGCGCCGGCTTCGGCGACGGCGAGGACCGCTCGATCGTGTCCATCGACGGCAGGCGCCTCGACGGCAGCCTCCCGCAGTACTGCAAGGTCGTCGAGCGCTACCGCAGCGGCGAGTCGGCCACCTTCAGGGTCGGGCTCGCCGGCGGACGGACCCAGATCATCTCGATGAAGTTCATGTGAGGGCGGCCACGGCGCGGGCGGCGCAGCCTTGCGCGCAGCGCCTCAGGGGGTACACTCCGCGCGCCGGCCGATAGTCGTAGCCGCCCAAAAGGAGCCGGCGACCGCGCCACATACGCGGTTCGCCCAGGGCGGGGTCCGTGAGCGCCGGCTGCCCCCAGGGGGTCCACGATGCCCTGTGCTATCTTGGCTGGTCGCGCTTTCGAGCGCCCGCCCTGCCCTCCCGACGTTCCCGAGGAGTCGCCGCCTTGGCCTCAGCTGACGCCCCCCGGACGCGCCGTAGCTTCGCGCGTCTAGACAAGGTCCTTGATGTACCCAACCTGATCGACATCCAGCGCAAGTCCTTCGCCTGGTTGACGGACCCCGAGAAGGGAGGGCTGCGCGAGACGATCGACGACATCTCGCCGATCGAGGACTACACCGGCAACCTCGCCGTCGACTTCGGCCCGTTCAGCTTCGACGAGCCGGTCGCCTCGATCGCGGAATGCCGTGAGAAGGACCTCACCTACGCCCGGCCGCTGACCGTCAAGGTCGCGTTCGTCAACCGCGAGACGGGCGAGATCCGCGAGCAGTCCGTGTTCATGGGCGACTTCCCGTGGATGACCGACCGCGGCACGTTCATCATCAACGGCACCGAGCGCGTCGTCGTCACCCAGCTCGTTCGCTCCCCGGGCGCCTACCTGATGGAGCCCAAGGACCGCGAGAAGCAGGTCTTCATCGCCAACCTCATGCCGGCACGGGGCAGCTGGCTCGAACTCGAGATCGACAAGAAGGGCCGCGTGTACGTGCGCATCGACCGCAAGCGCAAGCTCCCGGTCACCGTGCTCCTGCGCGCGATGGGGTACGCGTCCGACGAGGAGATCCTCAAGCTCTTCGACAACTCGCTCTACATCCGCCAGACGCTGGAGGCGGACACCGAGGTCACGCGCTCGGAGGAAGGCTCGCTGATCGAGCTCTTCAAGAAGCAGCGTCCGGGCGAGCCGCCGAGCGTCGACAACGCGAAGAACCTGCTGCATCAGCTCTTCTTCGATCCCAAGCGCTACGACCTGACCCGCGTCGGTCGTTACAAGCTGAACTCGCGCCTGAACCTCGACATCGATCTCGATACGCGCACCCTCACGCACGAGGACATCATCGCCCTCGTCAAGGAGCTCGTCTCGATCCCGAAGCTGCTCGGCATGCCCGAGGAGCCCGACGCCGAGATCAAGGACTTCGCGGCCGAAGCCGTGATCATGCCGCGCGAGCCGATCGAGGATCACCTCGACGAGTACGAGCACTTCGGCAACCGCCGTCTGCGCACCGTGGGCGAGCTGATCCAGGAGGCGTTCCGCGTCGGCCTGTACCGCATGGAGCGCGTCGTGCGCGAGCGCCTCACCACCGAGGACGCCGACACGATCACGCCGCAGACGATCGTCAACATCCGCCCGGTCGTCGCGGCGCAGAAGGAGTTCTTCGGCTCCTCGCAGCTGTCGCAGTTCATGGACCAGACGAACTCGCTGGCCGGCCTCAGGCATCGTCGCCGCCTGTCGGCGCTGGGTGCCGGCGGCCTGACCCGCGAGCGCGCGCCCATCGAGGTCCGCGACGTGCACCCCACCCACTACGGGCGCATGTGCCCGATCGAGACGCCCGAGGGCCCGAACATCGGCCTGATCGGCTCGCTGTCGTCGTTCGCCGAGGTCTCCGAGCACGGCTTCGTCACCACGCCCTACCGCGTGGTCGAGGGCGGCAAGGTGACCGACAAGATCGTCCACCTGGACGCCACCCAGGAGGAGGAGCGGATCATCGCCCAGGCCAACTCGGCGGTCGATCCGAAGTCCGGCAAGCTCAAGGGCCCCGAGGTCCTGTGCCGCACCCAGGCCGGCCACTACGTGGCGGCCGACCCCAAGGACGTCGACCTCATGGACGTCTCGCCCGACCAGATCTGGTCGATCACGACGGCGATGATCCCGTTCCTCGAGCACGACGACGCGAACCGCGCGCTGATGGGCTCGAACATGCAGGCGCAGGCCGTGCCGCTGCTGAAGACCGACGCGCCGCTGATCGGGACCGGGATGGAGCGCCGCGCCGCGCTCGACACCGGCGACGTGGTGCTCGCCGACGCGCCCGGCACCGTCGCCTACGTGGACGCGGAGTCGGTCGTCGCCGAGGGCAAGGACGGCTCGAAGAGCGAGTACGAGCTCCAGAAGTACATGCGCTCCAACCAGGGCACGCTGATCCACCAGAAGCCGCGCGTGAGCGTCGGCCAGACGGTGAAGGCCAACGACGTCCTGGCCGACGGCGCCTCGACCAGCCAGGGCGAGATGGCGCTGGGCAAGAACCTGCTCGTCGCCTTCATGTCCTGGGAGGGCTACAACTTCGAGGACGCGATCATCCTCTCCAAGCGGCTGGTCAAGGACGACGAGCTCACCTCGATCCACATCGAGGAGTACGAGATCGACGCCCGCACGACCAAGCTGGGCGACGAGGAGATCACGCGTGACATCCCGAACCGCTCGGAGGAGTCGCTGCGCAACCTCGACGACCGCGGCATCGTCCGCATCGGCGCCGAGGTCGCGTCGGGCGACCTGCTGGTCGGCAAGGTCACGCCCAAGGGCGAGACCGAGCTGACCGCCGAGGAGAAGCTGATCCGCGCGATCTTCAAGGAGAAGGCGCGCGAGGTCCGCGACACCTCGCTCAAGGTGCCCCACGGCGAGGGCGGCGTGGTGATCGACGTCAAGACGTTCTCGCGCGACGCGGGCGACGACCTGCCGCCCGGGGTCAACGACCTCGTGCGGGTCTTCGTGGCCAAGAAGCGCAAGATCGCCGAGGGCGACAAGCTCGCCGGCCGCCACGGCAACAAGGGCGTGATCTCCAAGATCGTGGACGAGCAGGACATGCCGTTCCTCGAGGACGGCACGCCGGTCGACGTGATCCTCAACCCGCTCGGCGTGCCGAGCCGCATGAACCTGGGCCAGATCCTCGAGACGCACCTCGGCTGGGTCGCGGCCAACGGCTGGTACGACGACGGCTCGCAGGCGGTCAAGGAAGCGCGCAGCGACGGCGGCAAGGTCTACGTCTCGACGCCGGTCTTCGACGGCGCGACCGTCGAGGACGTCGACGAGGCGCTCGTGCGCTGGCAGGACGAGCACGAGGGCCGCATCCGCCTCGAGATCTCCAAGGACAACCGCGCCGGCGAGCGCGCGTCCGGGAAGGTCACGCTGTTCAACGGCCGCACCGGCGAGCCCTTCGAGGAGAAGGTCACCGTCGGCTACATGTACATCCTCAAGCTGCTCCACCTCGTGGACGACAAGATCCACGCCCGCAGCACCGGCCCCTACTCGCTCGTCACCCAGCAGCCGCTGGGCGGCAAGGCGCAGTTCGGCGGCCAGCGCTTCGGCGAGATGGAGGTGTGGGCTCTGGAGGCCTACGGCGCGGCCTACACGCTCCAGGAGATGCTCACCATCAAGTCCGACGACACCGTCGGCCGGGTGAAGGCATACGAGGCGATCGTCAAGGGCGAGAACATCGCCGAGCCCTCGATCCCCGAGTCGTTCAAGGTCCTGCTCAAGGAGATGCAGTCGCTGGCGCTCGACGTCAACGTGGTCTCCGAAGAGGGCCAGAGGGCGGAGATGCGCGAGGAGGACGACGACCTCCTGCGCGCCGCCGAGGAGCTCGGCATCGACCTCTCGGGTGTCCGCGCGACCGACGGCCGAGCGGCCGACGAGGCCGTCGAGGGCGAGGACGACACCGACGCCGGAGCACCCGAGGAAGGGGAGGCGCCGCCCGCCGAGGCCGAGGCCGACGCACCCGAGGACCTCACCGCCGAGGGCGACGGTGAGGTCGCGATCGAGGACATCGAGGTCCCCGAGGCCACCGAGAGCACCGAGAGCACCGAGGAGTAGAGCCCGCACCCAACACCCGCACCGCTTCCCCACGCGCGCGACTGACTGAAAAGGAACCACTGAATTGATCGACATCAACAACTTCGACGCCATCGAGATCGGGCTCGCTTCCTCCAAGCAGATCCGGTCGTGGTCCTCGGGTGAGGTCACCAAGCCCGAGACCATCAACTACCGCACGCTCAAGCCCGAGAAGGACGGCCTGTTCTGCGAGCGCATCTTCGGTCCCACCAAGGACTGGGAGTGCTACTGCGGCAAGTACAAGCGCGTCCGCTACAAGGGCATCGTCTGCGAGCGCTGCGGCGTCGAGGTGACCCGCTCCAAGGTCCGCCGCGAGCGCATGGGCCACATCGACCTCGCCGCCCCCGTGAGCCACATCTGGTTCTTCAAGGGCGTCCCGAGCCGTATCGGCTACCTGCTCGACATGGCGCCCAAGGAGCTCGAGAAGGTCCTGTACTTCGCGGCCTCGATCGTCACCTGGGTCGACGACGAGGCGCGCGAGCGCGACCTCGACAACCTCGAGGGCGAGGTCAACAAGGTCCTCGACGCCTACGCCGCCGAGAAGGAGGAGCGCGTCCTCGAGCTGCGCGAGTCGCTCGAGCGCCGCGAGGAGCACCTGCGCACCGGCAAGCAGACCGGCTTCAACGACGAGGACCACCTGTGGGCCGAGTCGCTCGACGTGAACATCAAGAAGCTCTCCGACGAGGAGCGCGACAAGCTGCTCAAGGAGCTGCGCAAGACCTTCGACTCCGACATCGACGACACCGAGGCCTACATCGAGGACGCCGCCCAGCGCATGCGCGACGTCTGGGAGCTCTTCAAGGAGATGTCGCCCAAGCAGGTCGTCAACGACGAGTCGACCTTCCGCGAGCTCAAGGAGCGCTTCGGCTCCCCGTACGGGTTCGGCGAGTACTTCCGCGGCGGCATGGGCGCCGAGTCGGTGCGCGACCTGCTCCAGCAGGTCGACCTCGACGACGAGCGCCGGACGCTCGAGGAGACGATCAAGACCTCCAAGGGCCAGAAGCAGAGCCGTGCGGTCAAGCGCCTGAAGGTCGTCAGCGCCTTCATCCTGTCGGGCAACAAGCCCGAGCAGATGGTGCTCGAGGCGGTGCCGGTGATCCCGCCCGAGCTGCGCCCGATGGTCCAGCTCGACGGCGGCCGCTTCGCGACCTCGGACCTCAACGACCTCTACCGGCGCGTCATCAACCGCAACAACCGCCTCAAGCGGCTGCTCGACCTCGGCGCGCCCGAGATCATCGTCAACAACGAGAAGCGCATGCTCCAGGAGGCCGTCGACGCGCTGTTCGACAACGGCCGCCGCGGCCGGCCGGTGACCGGCCCGGGCAACCGCGCGCTCAAGTCGCTCTCCGACATGCTCAAGGGCAAGCAGGGCCGCTTCCGCCAGAACCTGCTCGGCAAGCGCGTCGACTACTCGGGCCGCTCGGTGATCGTGTCCGGCCCGTCGCTGCGCCTGCACCAGTGCGGGCTGCCCAAGCTCATGGCGCTCGAGCTGTTCAAGCCGTTCATCATGGCGCGGCTGGTCGAGCGCAAGTCGGCGCAGAACATCAAGGCGGCCAAGAAGATGGTCGACTCGATGATCCCCGAGGTCTGGGACGTGCTCGAGGAGGTCATCCACGAGCACCCCGTGCTCCTCAACCGCGCGCCGACGCTCCACCGCCTGGGCATCCAGGCCTTCGAGCCGGTGCTCGTGGAGGGCAAGGCGATCCAGGTCCACCCGCTGGTCTGCCACGCGTTCAACGCGGACTTCGACGGCGACCAGATGGCGGTCCACCTGCCGCTGTCGGCCGAGGCCCAGGCCGAGGCGCGGATCCTGATGCTGTCCTCGAACAACATCCTGTCGCCCGCCCACGGGGCGCCGCTGGCCACGCCGACCCAGGACATGATCCTGGGCGCCTACTACCTCACCTACGGGCCCGAGGCGGGCGAGCTCTCAGGGCTCGAGCAGCAGCTCACGGCGGGCAAGTGGCCCTCCAGCCGCGACCGTCCGCACGTGTTCCGGTCGGCGCAGGAGGCCGAGCTCGCGCTCGAGCACGGCTCGACCAAGCTGCACGACCTGGCCGAGTACCGGCCCTATCGCCGCGAGGGCGGGCACGTGCTCACCACCGTGGGCCGCATCATCTACAACGACCGCATCGAGCGAGCGCTCGACGAGGCGCTCGGCGAGGGCTTCGACCCGGCTGACTACGAGTTCGTCAACGGCTCGATGAAGAAGCGCGACACGACGGTGTTCGTCGATGCGCTCGTGCAGCAGTACGGCGCCTCGGCGATCTCGCTGGTCCTCGACGCGTTCAAGGACCTCGGCTTCGCCTTCGCCACGCAGGCGGGGATCACGATCTCCAAGAACGACGTCGTGGTGCCGCCCAACAAGGATGAGATCCTCGCCCGCTACGAGGGCGAGGTCGGCGAGATCCAGGACCAGTACGACATGGGCCTGATCACCCAGGAGGAGCGCCACGAGATGGTCGTCGAGAAGTGGACCGCGGCGACCGATGAGGTCGCTGCCGCCATGGAGGCGAACCTCGACCACCTCAACCCCATCTTCATGATGGCGAACTCTGGAGCGCGCGGGTCGTTCAAGCAGATCCGCCAGCTGGCCGGCATGCGCGGGCTGATGGCCAACCCGAAGGGCGAGATCATCGAGCGCCCGATCAAGGCCAACTTCCAGGAGGGCCTGTCGGTGCTCGAGTACTTCATCTCGACCCACGGCGCCCGCAAGGGCCTGGCCGACACGGCGCTGCGCACCGCCGACTCGGGCTACCTCACGCGGCGGCTGGTCGACGTGGCGCAGGACGTGATCATCCGTGAGGACGACTGCGGCACCAAGGAGCACCTCGCCCTCGAGCTGTTCGTCGGCGGGGCTCCCAACGGCAACCTCATCGGGCGCGTCGCGGCGTCCGACTTCGAGACCAAGCGCGGGCGCAAGCTGCTCGAGGCCAATCAGGAGATCGGCCGCGAGGAGCTCGCCGAGCTGGCCGAGGCCTACGACGGCGACCGCGAGAAGGGCACGCCGGTGCACGTCCCGGTGCGCTCGGTGCTCAAGTGCGAGGCCCAGACCGGCGTGTGCCAGGCCTGCTACGGCCGCTCCCTGGCCACCGGCGACACCGCCCAGATCGGCGACGCGGTCGGCATCGTGGCCGCCCAGTCGATCGGTGAGCCCGGCACGCAGCTGACCATGCGCACGTTCCACACCGGCGGCGTCGCCGGCGCGGACATCACGCACGGCCTGCCGCGCGTTGTCGAGCTGTTCGAGGCGCGCAAGCCCAAGGGCCTGGCCAAGATGGCCGAGTTCGACGGGCGCGTGGCGATCGAGGACACCGAGAAGGCGCGCACGGTGGTCATCACCGACGAGTCGGGGGCCGAGCACCGCGAGACCTTCCCGCGGCGCACGCGCCTGCTGGTGCAGGACGGCCAGCAGGTCACGGTCGGCGACCAGCTCAACGAGGGCAACCTCTATCCGGCCGACATCCTGGCTCACGGCGGTGAGTCGCAGGACGCGCGGCGCACGCGGACCGAGCTGTACCTCGTGGCCGGCGTCCAGGAGGTCTACAAGTCCCAGGGCGTCGACATCAACGACAAGCACATCGAGCTGATCGTGCGCCAGATGATGAAGAAGGTGCGCGTCGACCAGAAGGGCGACACGGACCTGCTCCCCGGGCAGTTCATCGACCGCCACGAGTACGGGCGCATCAACGGCAAGGTCAAGGACGACGGCGGCGAGACCGCGCAGGCCGAGGAGATCGTGCTCGGGATCACCAAGGCGTCTCTGAACACGGACTCGTTCCTGTCGGCGGCCTCCTTCCAGGAGACGACCAAGGTCCTGACCGATGCCGCGCTCGAGGGCAAGATCGACCGCCTCAACGGGCTCAAGGAGAACGTGATCATCGGCAAGCTGATCCCGGCGGCAACCGGGCTCAAGCGCTACCGCCGGATCGAGATCGAGCCCTCCGAGCCGCTCCCGCGTGCGATCGACGACGTGGGCCTGCTGGAGGCCGACGAGCTCGCGGCCGAGCTCGGGCTGGCGGAAGGTGAGCTCGAGGGCCTGGGCGCCCCCGGGCTGGAGGAGCATTTCTCCGGCCTGCAGGACGTGGGCGCGGGCAACGGCGGGCTGGCGGACGAGCTCGCCGAGCTCGACGTGGCCGAGCCGGCCGAGGGCGACGAGGAATCGTAGGGCGCCGCTAGGGCGCCGCACGGGGTGCCCGGATCCCTCCCGGCTGCTGACGGATTACTGGATGCAGCCGGGAGGGACCGGGACACCGCGCGCTGTTACGCCGTGACCCGTGCCTCCGACGTGGTGGGGTCGATGGTCGTGCCGACCTGGGAGACGGAGTTGGCGGGGAAGCCACCGCAGCGCGCGTGCTCGTACACGCGCTCCTCGTTCGGCGCGATGTAGACGCAGGAGAGCTTGTCCTGCGTCACGTAGCTCTGCAGCCACTGGACGTCGCCGCCCACGCCAGCAGCGCCTCGACGTGCTCGCGCTCGAGCCCCGTCGCGGGCTCGGTCTCGACGAGCAGCGTGGGCCCGGGACGCCGCGCCGCCCACGAGCGCGTGCGCGCGTCGTGAGAGTCATCCACCCACGCGACCGCCCGCCACGGCCCGGCCCAGCGATCGATGGCGGCGAGCTTCCAGTGGGGGAGACCCTCGCCGCCACGTCCACCGACCCCCTCGCCCGCCGGGCCTCCGACGCTCGCCCCCTCCTCGATCCTCCTGTCGCTCGTCCGCCCCTCGATCCTCCTGTCGCTCGTCCGCCCCTCGATCCTCCTGTCGCTCGTCCGCCCCTCGATCCCCCCGACACTCGTCCGCTCCTCGAAGGTGAGAAACGGAAGCGGGCCGGGTAGGCCGATGGCTTGTGGGAGGTAATCGTTGGCCTTGTCCTCCCATCCTGAGCACCACACCAGTTCGAAGCTCGCCGTCAGCGCGAGAAGGTTGCGGGCGGCTTCGGCCGAAAGGAAATGGACGATGCCGTCGACGGTGAGCCAGGACCCCTCGGGTGTGCAGGCGGGGGGAAAGCCCCACAACGAGATGACCCCGTCGATGTCGACCAGCAGCGCTGGGATGCCCGTCTCGTCCGCGGCGGACAACCGCTGCTCAGACGGCGATTCGCCTCGATTCAGTGGCAATTTCGTCACGATCGTCACGACACGTTTGACTGGTGGACCCGCTAGCCTGACTGAAACCCTTCTCGCGGACGTCACCCGGACCACTGGCCGGTCGACTTCCAGGGTCACCCGGCTCCCCGCGAGATCGGCCACCACCTCCCTTCTTTCCTGAATGCACCTGACGCTCCAATTCGGCATCCTGCTCGCGCTCGCTTGCGCGGTCGCCACCAACCTCGGCTTCCTCTACAAGCACCGCGGCGCCTGCGCTGCTCCCGACGTCGACATGCGCCACCCGGTGCGCAGCGCCGCCGGGCTGTTCTCCTCGCGCTGGTTCGCGATCGGCATGGCCGTCGCCACCGGGGCGTGGGGCCTCCACGTCGCGGCCCTGGCGATGGCTCCGCTCTCGGTCGTCCAGGCCGTTCTCTCCGGCGGCCTCGTGCTACTCGCGGTCATGGCCGAGCGCCTCTTCGGCTTCGAGGTCGGGCGGCGCCAGTGGGCCGGTGTCGGGCTGACCGCCGCCGGGCTGGTCCTGATCGGCATCACGCTCCCCGCCCAGACCGGAGCGAGCTCCACCTTCTCCACCTCGGCGATGATCGCCTTCGAGGCGGGCCTCGTGGGGCTGGGGGCGCTGTTCATCATGGGCAAGCGCCTCGGCGGCCCCGAGGAGCACCACGGCGTCATGCTCGGCGCGGCGGCCGGCGTGCTGTTCGGGGTCTCCGACGTGGCCATCAAGGCGATCACCGGGCTCATCGGGGCGTCGGATGGCCTGGCGGCGCTCGGTCCCTGGATCCTCGTCGCCGTGGTGGCGAGCATCGCGGCCTTCTACGCCTCCGCCCGTGGCCTCCAAGACGGCGACGCCGTCCCAGTGATCACGGTCACCGGCACCGCCGCCAACATCTCCTGCATCGCGGGCGGGATCATCGTCTTCGGCGACCCGATGCCCGGCAACGCGCTGGGCATCGTGGCCCAGGCCGTCGCCTTCGTGATGGTCTGCGTCGCATCCGCGCTCACGCCGGCGCCCATCCGCGCGTCGGGCCACGCCGCTCCAGCGACGGCCTGAGAGCCTCAGACCGCGCCCCGCGCCGCGCGTTCAACGCGGGCGCGGACGCATGACCACCAGGTCCTGATAGCCGCTCAGGCCTCGCGGGATATAGTCGAGCACCTCGAAGTGCTCACTCCAGGTCCGCACGGTGTAGTCGGGGTGCTGGAAGACGAGTCGGTAGTAGCCCGAGGGCGCAATGCCGTCGAGCTTCTCGTCGAGCTGAGCGTCCAGGATTCCCGCCCGCCGAAGGCGTCGCAGTCGTCGGCGGACGTCGACGTGGTCCAGCACCGAGCCGGGGGAGCCGTACCACGAGCGGCGCCCATAGTGGGTGACGAACGCGAACCCGCCGGTGACCGACGCCACCAGCAGACCATCCCCCGAAAGCACACGCCGGATCTCGCGCAGCCACCGGTCCTGCTCGCCTCGGCTGAGGTGGGTGAACACCGAGGCCGCCAGGACGACGTCCAGCTCGCCGTCGGCAAACGGCAGCGGCGGATCGGGCGCGGTGTGAAAGAAGCGGCCCGGGAGGTTCTCCGCGCACCATGCCACGGCATCGGCGTCGAGATCGCAGCCTCTGACCTCGGCGACCTCGGCTCTGGTCAGGTACCGCGCCACCCTTCCGCATCCGCAGCCCCAGTCCAGCACACGGGGGGACGTTGGGCCGCGCCAGTGTCGCCTCACCTGGTCCCAGAGATCGGTGAACCCCTTGAGGCCCGAGAGCCGGAAGGCGTCGCCGGACAACTCGGACACGCGCTCGGACAATTGCGCCGGGGGAAGCGGGGCGGTCTCCCGGTCCTGGCTGAGGAAGGTGGTCGACATCCGGGCTACCGCCTGTCCGCGGCGCTCGCCTACGAGGTCCAGGCGACCGAGGTCCTCACCGTCGTCCAGGCGCACCTCGAAGCCGGCCCGCTCGGCGTGAGGCACCCAGTAGAGCGCTCCGATCACGTCCGGCCGCGGCGCTCGCGCGGCCTCGCCGAGCTCGGCGCCGTTCCAGCGAGCGCGGATCGCATCGAAGGGGCCGCTGCTGGGGATAGCGGCCCAGCCGCCCAGCGTCCACCCGTCTGCACGGCGGGCCGCGTTGTCCACCCAACCCGCGCAGGACGGAAGCGACCGCCAGTCGCCGGGCTCGTCGAAGTCGATCGCGACGGACTGCACCACCGGGGAAACCTACCTCCGTTGCTACCATCCGCCGCCGCATGCCCACCACCAGCCAGCTCATCCGCAAGGGCCGTCAGGCGCCCAAGAAGAAGCTCGCGACCCCGGGCCTGAAGTCGGGCAAGGGGCGCAAGCGGCGCGTCGCGGCGCCACAGCGCCGCGGGGTGTGCACGCGCGTGTACACCACGACACCCAAGAAGCCGAACTCGGCGCTGCGGAAGGTCGCCCGCGTGCGGCTGACCAACGGCATGGAGGTCACGGTCTACATCCCCGGTGAGGGCCACAACCTCCAGGAGCACTCGGTCGTCCTCGTCCGCGGCGGCCGCGTCAAGGACCTGCCGGGCGTGCGCTACAAGGTCGTCCGCGGGACGCTCGACGCCGCCGGCGTCAGCGACCGCAAGAAGGCCCGCTCGCAGTACGGCGTGAAGGCCCGGTAGTGCCGCGCCGCGCCGCAGCCCAGCTCCGGCCGGTCGAGCCGGATTCCGTCCACCGCTCGCGGCTCGTGCAGCAGGTCATCAACAAGGTGATGCTGGACGGCAAGAAGAGCCACGCCGAGCGCATCGTCTACGACGCCCTCGCGATCCTCGGCGAGCGCTCGGGCAAGGACCCCGTCGAGTCGCTGGAGCAGTCGATCAAGACGCTCACGCCGGTGCTCGAGGTCCGCTCGCGGCGCGTCGGCGGGGCCACCTACCAGGTCCCGGTCGAGGTCCCGGCCCGGCGCGCACGCACGCTGGCCGTGCGCTGGCTCGTCGAGTTCGCCCGCAACCGCCGCGAGCGCACGATGGCCCAGCGCCTCGCCAACGAGCTCCTCGACGCCCAGTCCCAGCAGGGCGGCGCCTACAAGCGCAAGGACGACATCTACCGCATGGCGCAGGCGAATAAAGCCTTTGCGCACTATCGCTGGTAGGAGTCCCGGCGCCACACGTGGCGGCGCAGCCCCCGGCCGTTCGGTTAGCACCGGCGAACGGCGATCGACGAAGGGGTAGGGGGAAAGAACGCCTCCGCGGCTTCTGACCCGACTTATGTACCGCTGAGGTCGATAACTCGGGCCAGAAGCAAGCGACGGGCCTCCGCTCCTCCGGTCGCGCTCCCCTTCGTCGCCCGCCGTTTGTCAACCTCTCCCGCCCGACGGCGAGCCGCGATGACGTAGGGTCGCCCCGTGTTCCGCCCCCGCGCGCTCGCGTTGGCGATCCTCGCCGCCGTGGCCGTCGCGGCGCTCGCGTCGACGGCTGCCGCGGCGCCGCCGAGTCCCTCGGAGCGGCTCGTGCGCGCGTACTCGCCGATCGTGATGCTGCGCGACCTCACCGACGTCTGCGACGACAGCCAGGAGCAGTACGAGCCCACGACCGTCGACGTGATGCTGGGCAACCCGCGCGTGCGGCTGATCGGGCCGAAGGGTCCGGACGGGCGCCGGACGATCAAGCGGGCACCCACGGCGGCCAACGTCGTCAATCTCGGGCCCGACTACCACCTCGACGTCCCTGGCGACGCGCTGAACCCGGGCTGCACCTACGCCAAGGACTTCCGTGCGCTCAAGCAGGCCGGCCGGGCACCGCCGATCACCTACGCGCACATCGCCACCGAGGCGGGCAGGCCGGGGCTGGTCGTCCAATACTGGTTCTTCTACTACTTCAACCAGTTCAACGACGTGCACGAAGGCGACTGGGAGGGGATGCAGATCGCCTTCGACGCGAGCAGCCCGCAGCAGGCGCTCGCCGAGGGCCCGTCGCAGATCGCGCTCTTCCAGCACGGCGGCGGCGAGAAGGCGGACTGGGACGACGACCGCGTCGAGAAGGAGGGCACGCACCCCGTCGTCTATCCAGCCGCCGGCTCCCACGCGACTTTCTTCGAGCCGGCGGTGTACGTCGAGAACGGCCAGGGCGGCTCGGGTCTGGGCTGCGACAACACCACGGAGCCGCTGCGCCGCGTCGTCCCCACACCGGTACTCATCCCCGACCAGCCCGGGCCGGGCACGCGCTTCCAGTGGCTCACCTACTTCGGCCACTGGGGCGAGCAGCAGAAGGGCTACAACAACGGGCCGACCGGGCCGCTGACCAAGAGCCAATGGGACGCGCCGTTCACCTGGATGGACGGGCTGCGCCATGCCAGCCCCAAGCTGCCCGGCGGCTCGCTCATGGGCCCGGCCGTGACCAACGTGTTCTGCGGCACGGTCGCGACGCTGTCGACCTGGGTGAACCTCGAGGCAAAGAGCCGTACCGGCGCCCTGCTCCTGCTCCTGATCGCGCTCGTCCTGATCGTGCTGCCGATCATCCTCACGCGCTGGCGCCCGGTCGACCTCTCGCGCCTGCGCCAGCGGCGGGCGTTCGGGCAGCTGGTCCGAGCCGCGGGGCAGCTCTACAGGCGCCGGTGGCGCCCGCTCGTGCTCATAGGCCTGACCGCGATTCCCATCATCGGCGCGGTCGAAGGGCTGCACTGGATCGTGCGACAGCTCGTGGGCGGAAACACGATCGGGGTCGGGTCGGCCTCGAGCAGCTTCTCGCTGCAGATCGAGGACCCGATCGCGGCCGTCGGACGGCCCGTGGGCTTCGCCGTAGTTGCCGCCGCGGTGATCGTCTTCGTGCGCGAGCTCGACGCGGGCCGCCGCGCCACCTTCGCGGCCTGCTACCGCGGGACGTTCGAGCGCTTCTGGCGCGCCGCCTTCTGCCAGCTGCTCGCCGAGCTGCTCGTCATCGCGATGTTCGTGACGGTCATCGGGATCCCGTTCGCCGTGCTCAAGTACATCGACTGGCAGTTCGTCCAGCAGGAGGTCCTGTTCCGCAACGCGTCGTTCCGAGAGGCCTTCCGCGGCAGCACCCGTCACGTCCGAGGGCACTGGTGGCACACCGTCAGCGTGGCCGGGTTCTTCTGGCTGCTGGCTCGAGTCGCCGGCCCCGTGCTCGGATTCGGCCTGATCTTCGCCAACCTCTCGCTGCCGCTGATCGACTTCATCGGGGCCGTCGTGTTCGCGCTGCTGACGCCCTACGTCGCGGTCGGCAGGACGCTGCTCTACTTCGACCTCGAGGCGCGCGGCCACGAGGCCAGAGCGCCGCGCTGGCGGCGAGGCCTGAACCGGCTGGGGCCGGCGGGGCGCCGGGCGCGACCCGCTGAGGGCTAGGGCGTCCGCCGCGACCAGGCGATCGCCGCGGCGCCCGCGAGCACCAGGAGCGCCGCGCCCGCAGACTCGAGGTAGAACCCGCGCGCCGCCGACGTGTGGGCGGAGCGAAAGCCGCTCGCGTAGCCCGTGCGGCTGACGTCGGGCAGATCGACCGCCAGCACGATCGCGACCGCTACGAGGCCCAGCCCGCCGAGGGCGAAGGCGGCGGCGCGGCTGGCCCCGAAGGTCGCCGCCAGCGCCAGCGGGAGCGCGGCGGCGCCGACGAGGGCGAGGGCGTAGGCGTGCTGGTCGCCGCCCGTGACGTGGTCGCGGACGACGCCCGCCACGCGGACCTCGAACAGGGTCGAGAAGTCGCTCGCCACGAGCAGCAGGCCGCCGATCAGGGCGGCCAGCAGAAGCAGCGCCTCGAGCGGCTTCAGGCCGGCCAGAGACCCCCTGAGATCGGCCATTCGCTTGCTATCATCGACTGTCGCCCCGCCTGGTGCGCTGTCCATCAGTGCGCGCCCTGCGAGACGACGCTACTCAACATGGAGACCCCTTCGGACTAGAGGACCACGCCGGCCGACAGCCACGTCGTTCGGGGGCCCGATGGGCCCTTTTTTCTGCGATGACACGTACTTCACTCGAAAAGACCCGCAACATCGGAATCATGGCGCACATCGACGCCGGCAAGACGACGACGACCGAGCGGATCCTCTACTACACCGGTCGCACCCACAAGATGGGCGAGGTCCACGAGGGCGCCGCGACGATGGACTGGATGGCCCAGGAGCAGGAGCGTGGCATCACGATCACCTCCGCCGCGACCACCGCCGAGTGGCACGGCCACCGGATCAACATCATCGACACGCCGGGCCACGTCGACTTCACCGTCGAGGTCGAGCGCTCGCTGCGCGTGCTCGACGGCGCGATCGCGCTGTTCGATTCGGTCGCCGGCGTGGAGCCGCAGTCCGAGACCGTCTGGCGCCAGGCCGACAAGTACCGCGTGCCGCGCATCGCCTACATCAACAAGATGGACCGCGTGGGGGCGAACTTCGAGCAGGGCGTCCAGACCATGATCGACCGGCTCGGCGCCCATCCCGTACCGATCCAGCTCCCGATCGGGGTCGAGGGCGACTTCCGCGGGATCGTCGACCTCGTCGCCAACAAGGCGATCCTCTACAAGGACGAGCTCGGCGTCGAGCAGGAGGTCGTAGACATCCCCGCCGAGCTCGCCGACGAGGCCGCGGCCGCGCGCGAGCACCTGCTCGAGGAGGTCTCCCACTACGACGACGGGATCGTCGAGATGATCCTCGAGGAGACCGAGGTCCCGGAAGAGCGCCTCAAGCAGGCGATCCGCAAGGCGACGCTCCAGATCAAGATGACGCCGGTGCTGTGCGGCTCCTCGTTCAAGAACAAGGGCGTTCAGCCGCTGCTCGACGCCGTGATCGACTACCTCCCGAGCCCGCTCGACGTGCCGCCTGTCGAGGGCATGGAGATCGTCAAGGGCGAGGAGGAGCGCCCCGCGGTCCGCAAGCCCTCCGACGACGAGCCGTTCGCCGCGCTCGCGTTCAAGATCATGGCCGACCCCTACGTCGGCAAGCTCACCTACTTCCGCGTCTACTCCGGGCGGCTCGAGGCCGGCTCCCGGATCCTCAACGTGACCACCGGCCGCACCGAGCGCGTCGGGCGCATCCTGATGATGCACGCCAACCACCGCGAGGAGGTCCCGAGTGTGGGTGCCGGCGACATCGCCGCCGCCGTGGGCATCAAGCAGGTCGCGACCGGCGACACGCTGGCCGCCCCCGACCGCCCGATCCGGCTCGAGACGATCGAGTTCCCCGAGCCGGTGATCTCGGTGGCGATCGAGCCCAAGACCAAGGCCGACCAGGAGAAGATGTCGACCGCGCTGGCGCGCCTCGCCGAGGAGGACCCCACCTTCCAGGTCCGCACCAACGAGGAGACCGGCCAGACCGAGATCTCGGGCATGGGCGAGCTGCACCTCGAGGTACTGGTCGACCGCATGCTGCGCGAGTTCAAGGTCGAGGGCAACGTCGGGCGCCCGCAGGTCTCCTACCGCGAGACGGTGCGCGGCGAGGTCCACAAGATCGAGGGCAAGTTCGTGCGCCAGACCGGCGGCTCGGGCCAGTACGGCGTGGTCTACATCGACCTGGAGCCGGCGCCGGGCGAGGGCTTCGACTTCGTCAACAAGATCAAGGGTGGCGCGATCCCGTCCGAGTTCATCCCCGCGGTGGAGAAGGGCGTCGAGGAGGCTCTGGAGAACGGGGTCAAGGCGGGCTACCCGATGGTCGACGTCCGCGTGACGTTGGTGGACGGCAAGTACCACGACGTCGACTCCTCGGAGGTCGCCTTCAAGGTCGCCGGCTCGCTGGCGCTGCAGGAGGCGGCGCGGCGGGCCAAGCCCGTGCTGCTCGAGCCGGTCTTCGCGGTCGAGGTCGTCGTGCCCGAGGAGTACATGGGCGACGTCATCGGTGACCTGAACCGCCGCCGCGGGCGCGTCCACGGGATGGAGCCGCGCGGCAACGCCCAGGTGGTGACGGCCTCGGTCCCGCTGTCGGAGATGTTCGGCTACGCGACCGACGTGCGCACGATGAGCCAGGGCCGGGCGACCTACACGATGCAGTTCGAGGGCTACGAGGAGGTCCCCACGAACATCGCGGAGCGCATCGTGGAGGGCCGCACCGGCGAGCCGGTGCCCGCCTAGAGGTCGGTGCCTGCCGAGAGGTAGTACTTTTGAGGGGTTCGCCCGCCGGGGCGGGCCGAACCGTTTTCAATAAGGAGCGAACCCACAGTGGCGAAGGAGAAGTTCGAGCGCGACAAGCCGCACGTAAACGTCGGCACCATCGGTCACATCGACCACGGCAAGACCACGCTCACAGCGGCCATCACGCAGGTCCTGAGCGAGGCCGGCGGCGGCGAGGCGAAGACCTTCGACGAGATCGACAACGCGCCCGAGGAGAAGGCGCGCGGGATCACCATCGCCACCTCCCACGTCGAGTACCAGACGGCGAACCGGCACTACGCCCACGTTGACTGTCCGGGGCACGCGGACTACGTGAAGAACATGATCACCGGCGCCGCCCAGATGGACGGCGCGATCCTCGTGGTCTCCGCTGCCGACGGGCCGATGCCCCAGACCCGCGAGCACATCCTCCTCGCGCGTCAGGTGGGCGTGCCGTACATCGTGGTGTTTCTCAACAAGGCCGACATGGTCGACGACGAGGAGCTGCTCGAGCTGGTCGAGGTCGAGGTCCGCGAGCTGCTCTCCGAGTATGACTTCCCCGGCGACGACATCCCCTTCGTCACCGGCTCGGCGCTCAAGGCGCTCGAGGGCGACGCGGACTCCAAGCAGAAGATCCTCGAGCTGGCCGAAGCGCTCGACACCTACATCCCCGAGCCCGAGCGCGACCTGGACAAGCCGTTCCTGATGCCGGTCGAGGACGTCTTCTCGATCACCGGCCGCGGGACGGTGGCCACCGGCCGCGTCGAGCAGGGAATCATCAAGACCGGCGAGACGGTGGAGATCGTGGGCATCAAGGACACGACCTCGACCGTCGTGACCGGCGTCGAGATGTTCCGCAAGATCCTCGACCAGGGTCAGGCGGGCGACAACGTCGGCTGCCTGCTTCGCGGCACCAAGCGCGAGGAGATCGAGCGCGGCCAGGTGCTGTGCAAGCCGGGCTCGATCACGCCCCACACCCAGTTCAAGGCCGAGGTGTACGTCCTCAAGAAGGAAGAGGGCGGGCGCCACACGCCGTTCTTCACCGGCTACCGGCCGCAGTTCTACTTCCGCACCACCGACGTAACCGGGGTGGCTCGCCTCCCCGAGGGCGTCGAGATGGTCATGCCCGGCGACAACATCCAGATGGACGTCGAGCTGATCCAGCCCATCGCCATGGACAAGGGCCTGCGCTTCGCGATCCGCGAGGGCGGCCGTACGGTCGGCTCGGGCGTGGTGACCGAAGTCACCCAGTAGTTCCTCCGGGGGCCGCGAGGCCCCCGTTTCACGACGACGACGGATACGACTACCAGGGGGCGGGCCCCGAAGCCCGGGGTTCGCCCTCGACGCGCGAAAGAGACACGAGACAGCGAAAGACAAAGTGGCAGCAGCAGCGGCACAGAACAAGATCCGGATTCGCCTGAAGTCCTACGACCACACGGCGATCGAGACGGCGGCCAAGGAGATCGTCGACACGGCGACGCGTACCGGCGCGTCCGTGGCCGGCCCCGTCCCGCTGCCCACCGAGAAGAACGTCTACTGCGTGATCCGCTCGCCGTTCAAGGACAAGGACTCGCGCGAGCACTTCGAGATCCGCACGCACAAGCGGCTGATCGACATCCATCAGCCGACGCCGAAGACCGTGGACTCGCTCCAGCGCCTGGACCAGCTCCCGGCCGGCGTGGACATCGAGATCCGCCTCGCGGGCTAGGAGGCTTAGAGATGGCCGAGCCCACGACCCCCACGCTCGTCCGGCGGCGTCTCGCGGCGCCGGATCGCCACGGCCCGAAGGGGTCCGTGGCTCTGCCACTGTCCCCCTTCGGGCCGCGTCGCCTGGCATCCACGATCCGCAGCCGGCCGCGCGCGCGGGCCGCGGGCTCGACCATCTGATGGCCGCGATCCTCGCCCGCAAGCTCGGAATGACGCAGCGCTTCCGCGACGACGGGACGGTCGACCGCGTGACGGTGCTCGAGGCCGGCCCGTGCCGGGTGACCGCCGTCCGCACGAGCGAGCGCGACGGCTACGACGCCGTCCAGCTCGCCTTCGGGGCGGCGCGCGAGAAGCATCTGACGAAGGCCGAGCTCGGCCACCTCGCGAAGGCCGACGCGCCGCCGCTGCGCCACGTCCGTGAGTTCCGCGACGAGGTCGGCGAGCTGACCGTGGGCGAGGAGGTGCGCGTCGACGTCTTCGAGCCGGGCCAGCGCGTCAAGGTCGCGGGGATCGGAAAGGGCAAGGGCTTCCAGGGCACGATCAAGCGCCACAACTTCAGCCGCGGCCCCGCCTCGCACGGCTCCCACAACGTCCGCGCACCGGGCTCGATCGGCGCCTCGGCCACGCCCTCGCGCGTGTTCAAGGGCATCCGCGGCCCCGGACGGATGGGCGGCAAGCGCGCGACACAGCGCCGGCTCGAGGTCGTCGAGGTCCTCGCCGCCCAGAACCTGCTGCTGGTGCGCGGCTCAGCGCCCGGGCCCAAGAACGGCATCGTCGAGGTGCGGACCGATGGCTGACGCACCGCGTCTCGGCGGCGGCAAGGCCGTCAAGCTCGACGACGAGGTCTTCGGGGCCGCGTGGAACGAAGGGCTCGTGCACGAGTGCGTGCGGGCCGACCTGGCCGCGCGCCGGCGCGGCACCGCGTCGACGCTGACCCGCGGGCGCGTGCGCGGCGGCGGCGCGAAGCCGTGGCGCCAGAAGGGCACCGGCCGTGCCCGCGCCGGCTCGATCCGCTCGCCGATCTGGACGGGCGGCGGAGTCGTCTTCGGCCCCAGCCCGCGCTCCTACGTGGTGAAGGTCAACCGCAAGGCGCGCAGGGCCGCGCTGCGCAGCGCGCTGTCGCTGCACGCTTCGCGCGCCTCGCTCGCGGTGGTCGATGCCGGCGCCTTTGACGAGCCCTCGACCAAGAGCGCCGCCGAGCTGCTGGAGGGCTGGGACCAGCCCCGCTCGACGCTCGTCGTGCTCGGGCCCGAGGAGGAGGCGGCGGCCAAGTCGTTCCGCAACATCCCGCGCGTGAACGTGCTCGCGGCCGACGACGCCGGCGTCGTCGACGTGGTCGGCGCCGCCTCGCTGCTGGCCTCCGAGGCGGGTCTCGAGGGGCTGACGGCTCGCGCGCGGCGCGAGCGCGCCCGCGCGGCCTCCCCCGACGCGACCGCTTCCCCCCAGGAGGCCGCGTGATGGACCCGAGCCAGGTGATCATCCGCCCGATCGTCTCCGAGAAGAGCTACGCGCTCGCGGCGGCCGATCGTTACACGTTCCGCGTCCACCCGGATGCCCACAAGACCCAGATCCGCCAGGCGGTCGAGCGGCTGTTCCCCGACGTGACGGTGGTCGACGTGCGGACCATGAACGTGCGCTCCAAGCCCAAGCGGCGCGGCCTGACCTCCGGCCGCACGCGGGACTGGAAGAAGGCGATCGTGCAGGTCAAGCCGGGCGACACCATCCCGGTGTTCGCCGGGCTCGAGCTCGGTGCGGAAGGAGGCGGCTGATGGCCATCCGCAAGCCCAAGCCCACATCGCCCGGCCGTCGCTTCGCGACCTACCCCGACTTCTCCGAGCTCACAAAGAAGGAGCCCGAGCGGTCGCTGGTCGAGGGCGCCTCGAAGAGCGGCGGCCGCAACACCCACGGCCGCAAGACGGCGCGCCATCGCGGTGGCGGCGCCAAGCGGCTGTACCGCCGGATCGACTTCAAGCGGCGCAAGGATGCCGTGCCGGCGCGCGTCGCCGCGATCGAGTACGACCCCAACCGCTCGGCCCACATCGCGCTGCTGCACTACGTCGACGGGGTCAAGACCTACATCCTCGCTCCGGCGCGGCTGCGGGTCGGGATGACCGTCGAGTCGGGTCCGTCCGCGGACATCTCGGTCGGCAACGCGCTGCCGCTGGCGAACATGCCGATCGGGACGGTGGTCCACAACGTCGAGCTCGAGCCCGGTCGCGGCGGTCAGCTCGGCCGCGCGGCCGGCGCCGCGATCCAGCTGATGGCCAAGGAGGGCGGCCGCGCGACGCTGCGGCTCCCCTCCGGCGAGATGCGGATGGTACGGGCCGAGTGCCGCGCCACGGTGGGGACGATCGGCAACGCCGATCACCAGAACGTGAAGATCGGCAAGGCGGGGCGCAAGCGACACATGGGAGTGCGCCCGCAGACGCGCGGGACGGCCATGAACCCGGTCGACCACCCGCACGGCGGCGGCGAGGGCTCGACGACTCCCGGGCGCCATCCCGTCACTCCGTGGGGGGTTCCTACCCTGGGCTACCGCACACGTAAGAAGAACAAGAGGTCCGACCGCGACATCGTGCGCGGCCGGAGAAGGGGCAAGAAGCGGTGAGCCGTTCCAGCAAGAAGGGTCCGTGGGTCGAGGAGCGCCTGATGGCGCGCGTCGAGTCCATGAACCAGTCCAACACCAAGACGATGATCAAGACCTGGTCGCGCGCCTCGACGATCTTCCCGGAGATGGTCGGGCACACGATCGCGGTCCATGACGGGCGCAAGCACGTCCCGGTCTTCATCAGCGAGTCGATGGTGGGTCACAAGCTCGGCGAGTTCGCCCCGACGCGCATGTATCGCGGCCACGCCGACACGGGCAGGCGCCGGTGAGCGACGAAGAGCGACAGCGGAACGTGAAGGGCGGAGGAGGCTCCGAGCCCGAGGAGAAGCTGGCGGAAGAGGCCTCGACCGAGGCTGCCGCGGACCAGGCCGAGGAGGCCAAGCCGAAGCGCAGGCGCCGCCGCAAGAAGGCGGAGCCCGAGGCCGCAGGCGCAGCCGCGGCGGAGACCGGCGTCGACGAGGAGGGCGCGGAGGCCGCGAAGTCCGGCGACGAGACTGCGGTCGAAGCGGCCGCCGATGATTCCGCGGAAGCGCCGGAGCCCGCCCGCTCTCGTCGCCGCCGTTCGTCCCGAGGAGCCGCGAAGGGCGCCGCCTCAGCCGCCGCTTCCGGGGGCGACGAGGAGGAGGCCGCTTCCGGGGGCGACGAGGAGGAGACCGCTTCCGTTGCCGAGGTGGAGGAGGCTGCCGCCGAGAAGGACGATGCCGCTCCCGCCGAGGAGTCGCCCGCTCCCGCGCCGCGTCGCCCGCGCGCTCCCTCCGGTCAGCCGCCGCTGGTTCGCGCGCGCGCGAAGTACGTGCGCACGAGCCCGCGCAAGGCGCGGCTGATCGCCGACCACGTGCGCGGGAAGTCGGTCGAGGACGCGCGGGCGATCCTCGCTTTCTCGCCGCGGGCCGTCGCGCGCGACTGGAGCAAGGTCCTCGAGTCCGCCGTCGCCAACGCGGAGCACAACCACGAGCTCGTGGGCGATGAGCTGCGCATCGCGACGATCACCGCCGACGAGGGTCCGACGCTCAAGCGCTACCGCCCGCGGGCTATGGGCCGGGCGACCCGGATCCGCAAGCGCACCAGCCACCTCACGATCACGCTCACGCCTACGGAGTAACGGAGAAACCATGGGTCAGAAGGTCCATCCCGAGTCGATGCGCGTGGGCTACATCCACGACTGGAAGTCGAACTGGTTCAACGATCGCCACTTCGCCGACTACCTGGCGGAGGACGTGCACATCCGCGAGCACATCCTCAACAAGCTCTCCCATGCCGGGCTGAGCGACATCACGATCCGCAAGGACGCCAACGAGGTCGAGGTCAACATCCACACGGCGCGGCCCGGGATCGTGATCGGCAAGTCGGGCTCCGAGGTAGACGCCCTGCGCCGCGATCTGCACCGGATGACCCGCAAGCAGATCAAGGTCAACATCTTCGAGATCAAGCGCCCAGAGCTCGACGCCAAGCTCGTCGCGCAGTCGATCGCCGAGCAGCTACAGAACCGTGTGGCGTTCCGCCGCGCGATGAAGCGCGCGCTCACGAGCGCGATGCGGTCGGGAGCCAAGGGCGTGAAGGTCCAGGTGTCGGGCCGGCTGGGCGGCGCCGAGATGGCGCGCACCGAGGGCTACTCGGACGGCCGCGTCCCGCTCCACACGCTCCGCGCCGATATCGACTACGGCTTCCACGAGGCGCGCACGACCTTCGGCCGCATCGGCGTGAAGTGCTGGATCAACAAGGGCGAGATCATGCCCGAGGGCTACACCGGCGCCGACCTCACCGACCTCGACGCTCCCCAGCAGCAGCGTGGGGAGCGCGGGGGCCGTGACGGCGGCCGCGGCGAGGGTCGCGGGCCGCGCGGAGGCGGCCGCGGGGGCCCCGGTGGCGGGCGCGGCGGCGCCGGCGGAGGCGGTGGCAGCGGACGCGGACCGGGCGGTCGCGGCGGCGGTCCGGGCGGTGGCGCCGGCGGCAGCGGCCGGGGCGGCCCGGGCGGCCCGGGCGGGAGCCGCGGCTCCCGAGGCGGTCGCGGTCCGGGCGGGCCCGGCGGAGCTCCCGGAGGCCGCGGAGGAGGCGGTCGAGGCGGAGGTCCGGGTGGAGGCCCGTCCCCGAGCGACCTCTCCAGCGCCGATGCCGCGACCAGGCGTCGTCCGGGCGCCGGCCGCTCGGCGGGCGGCGACGCCCCGGCCAGCGGCCGCTCTGGCGGCGGATCGTCCGGCGGCGACGCGCCGTCCAGCGGCCGCTCTGGCGGCGGATCGTCCGGCGGCGACGCGCCGTCGAGCGAGGGGAGCGGGTGATGCTCGCGCCCAAGCGCGTAAAGCACCGCAAGGAGCACCGCGGGAGGCGACGGGGATTCTCGCGCGGACAGACAACGGTGCAGTTCGGCGAGTACGGACTGAAGTCGCTCGAGGCCGGCTGGATCTCGAATCGCCAGATCGAGGCCGCCCGAATCGCGATGACCCGCAAGATCAAGCGCGGCGGCAAGGTGTGGATCAACGTGTTCCCCGACAAGCCCTACACCAAGAAGCCGGCCGAGACCCGCATGGGCTCGGGCAAGGGCTCGCCCGAGGGCTGGGTCGCGGTGGTCAAGCCGGGCCGCGTGATGTTCGAGCTCGCCGGCGTGCCCGAGCCGCTCGCCCGTGAGGCGATCCGTCTCGCCGGCCACAAGCTTCCCGTCAAGACCAAGTTCGTGATGCGGGAGGACTGATGGCGAGCCGGGCGAGCGAGATCCGCGACATCACCGACGAGGAGCTGATCGAGCGCGTGCGCGAGGCGCGCAAGGAGCTTTTCGGTCTGCGCTTCCAGCATGCAACCGGCGAGCTCGAGAACACCGCGCGCCTGAGCGGCGCGAAGCGCGACCTCGCACGCGCCCTGACGGTGGCCGGCGAGCGCGGGATCGACGTCGAGCGAGAGCTCGCCCGAAAGAGCGACTGAACGAAGAGAACATGATCGAGAGCGAAGAGACACCCGAGACCCCAGAGGACGACGTCGCGGCCCGCGCCGAGGAAGCGGCGACCGACGAGCCGACCGCGCCCGAGGAGGACACTCCCGGGGCGCCGGCCGAGGACGCCGTAGCCGAACCGCCGTCGGCGGAGGACGCTCCGGCCGAGGAGGCCCTGGCCGAGGACGCCGCCCCCGAGCAGCCCGCCTCCGAGGAGCCAGCTGCCGACGCCGCTCCGGCCGCCCCGGCGGAGCGTCGGGAGACGCTTCATCCCAAGGAGGTGCGACGGCGCGAGAGGTCGTTGGCCGGCGAGCGTCGCCCTAAGCGCACGCCCGAGGAGCGCGCCGCCGAGCGCGCGGAGGAGCGCAGCCGCAAGGCCGCCGCTCGCCGCCGCTACCGGGGGCGCGCCCGCGAGAAGGCGAAGGCCGCCGAGCGGGTCCCGGCACCGCCCCCCGCTGCGCGGCCCGAGGGCAAGCGCAAGGTCCGGCAGGGGATCGTGGTGTCCGACAAGGCCGACAAGACGATCACGGTGCGCATCGAGATCGCGCGGCGCCACCGCCGC
This sequence comes from uncultured Actinomycetes bacterium, assembly GCA_963797015.1. Taxonomy (GTDB): domain Bacteria; phylum Actinomycetota; class Thermoleophilia; order Solirubrobacterales; family Solirubrobacteraceae; genus JBBPZA01. Next base: position 753,901 of record CAWCNV010000003.1, read on the forward strand.
TACGAGAAGATCGTGCGCTCGACCTCAACGCTTCACGCGCACGATGAGGCAAACGACGCGAATGTCGGCGACACGGTCCGCGTCGTCGAGTCACGCCCTCTGTCGCGCACCAAGCGCTGGCAGCTCGAAGAGGTCCTGGAGCGCGCGCGGTGATCCAGAACGAGACACGGCTGCGCGTCGCCGACAACACCGGCGCGCGCGAGATCCTGTGCATCCGCGTGCGCGGCGGCTCGCGCCGGCGCTACGCGGGCGTGGGAGACACGATCGTCGCCACCGTCAAGCAGGCGACTCCGCAGGGCGCGGTCAAGAAAGGCGAAGTCGTGACCGCCGTGGTCGTGCGCACCAAGAAGCAGTTCGGCCGCAACGACGGCACCTCGATCGCCTTCGACGAGAACGCCGCGGTGCTGATCGACGCCGGCAACAACCCGCGCGGGACGCGCATCTTCGGCCCCGTCGCGCGCGAGCTGCGCGATCGCAACTTCATGAAGATCGTGTCACTGGCCCCGGAGGTGCTGTGACCGTGGGCGCGCGGATCCGCAAGAACGACGACGTGATCGTGATCGGCGGCAAGGATCGCGGCAAGACCGGCAAGGTCCTGCGCACCGACCGCGACGGGCAGCGCGTCTACGTCGAAGGGCTCAACATCATCAAGCGCCACCGCAAGCCCGAGCAGGTACGCGGCGCCCAGCGCGCCGAGCAGGTCGGCGGCGTGATCGAGCAGGAGGGCCCGATCCACGTCTCCAACGTCGCGCTCGCCGACCCCAAGGACGGCAAGCCGACCCGCATCGGCGTGATCCGCGAGGACGGAAAGGCGATCCGCGTGGCAAAGCGCTCGGGAACGAGGCTGGACGGCTGATGGCCGCGCGAAGCATCCCCCTCCGGACGAGGATCGATTCCTGATGGCCGCGCGACTGCGAGAGCGCTACGAGCAGGAGATCCGTGCGCGGCTGATCGAGCGGTTCGGGTACTCGAGCCCGATGCAGGCTCCGCGCCTGGTCAAGATCACGCTCAACATGGGCGTCGGCGACGCCAAGCAGGACTCCAACATGCTCGACGCCGCTTCGGAGCAGCTGGCGACGATCGCCGGCCAGCGCCCGAGCGTCAGGCGCGCGCGGAAGTCGATCGCCGCCTTCAAGCTGCGCGAGGGGATGCCCGTAGGCGTGGCCGTGACCCTGCGCGGCGAGCGCTCCTACGAGTTCCTCGACCGCCTGATGTCGATCGCGATCCCGCGCATCCGCGATTTCAGGGGACTGAGCCCGCGCTCGTTCGACGGCCGCGGGAACTACACGCTCGGCGTCCGCGAGCAGATCATCTTCCCGGAGATCGACTACGACTCCATCGACCAGGTGCGCGGCCTCGACGTCGCGATCACCACGACAGCCAAGACCGACGAGGAGGCCCACGCGCTGCTCGAGGCGTTCGGGATGCCCTTCTCACGGCAGGAGAACTGATGGCCAAGACCTCCCAACGCGTGCGTCAGGCGCGTCCCGCCAAGTTCAAGACCCGCGCCTACACTCGGTGTCGCCGGTGCGGGCGCTCGCGCGCCGTGTTCCGCAAGTTCGGCCTGTGCAGGATCTGCCTGCGCGAGCTCGCCCACGACGGGTTCATCCCCGGAATGACCAAGTCGAGCTGGTAGGCCGCCCGCAACTATGTCAATGACCGACCCCATCGCCGACTTCCTGACCCGGATCCGCAACGGGATCCAGGCCGCGCACGAGACCGTCGAGATCCCCTCGTCGGGACTCAAGCGCGAGCTCGCCCGGATCCTCAAGGAGGAGGGCTACATCGCCGACTACAGCGTCGAGCCGCCGACCGCCCGCAGCGCCGGCGAGCAGCTCGCGATCCGGCTGCGCTACACCGAGGCGCGCCGGCCGGTGATCTCGGGGCTGCGGCGCGTGTCGCGGCCCGGGCGGCGCTCGTACGTCGACGCGCGCTCGATCCCGAAGGTCCAGGGCGGGATGGGAACCACGATCGTCTCGACGTCGCGCGGCGTGATGACCGGCCACCAGGCCCGCCGCGAGGGCGTCGGCGGCGAGGTCGTGGCCGAGGTCTGGTGAGGAACGGGCCATGAGCCGCATCGGCAAGCAGCCGATTCCCGTCCCCGAGGGCGTCACCGTCTCGATCAGCAGCGACGAGGTGCGCGTGAACGGGCCCAAGGGAGAGCTCTCCGAGCGCATCCCGCGCGACATCAAGGTCGCCCAGGAGGACTCCGCGCTGGTCGTCACCCGGCCCACGGACCGGCCGAACCACCGCGCGCTGCACGGGCTCACGCGCTCGCTCGTGGCCAACATGGTCGAGGGCGTGACCAACGGCTACGTCAAGACGCTCGAGATCCAGGGAGTGGGCTACCGCGCGCAGGCGCGCGGCCGCGACCTCGAGCTCGCGCTCGGCTACTCGCACCCCGTGCCGATCAAGGCCCCCGATGGCATCGACTTCGAGGTCCCCAGCCCGACGCGGATCGTGGTGCGCGGGATCTCCAAGCAGCTCGTCGGCGAGGTCGCCGCCAACATCCGCAAGAAGCGCCCGCCCGAGCCCTACAAGGGCAAGGGCATCCGCTACGAGGGCGAGTACGTGGCCAGGAAGGTGGGCAAGCGGGCGTGACCGTCAAGACCAAGCCACAGGTGCGGCTCAAGCGCCGCCGCCGCGTGCGCGCCATGGTGCGGGGCACCGCCGCGCGCCCGCGCGTCTCCGTGTTCCGCTCCAACCGCGGCATCTTCGCCCAGCTCATCGACGACGAGCGCGGCCACACGCTGGCCGCCGTCAACTGGACGGAGGAAGAGCTTCGCGCGCTCAAGCCCAGCGACCAGGCCCGGCGCGCGGGCGAGCTGCTCGCCCAGCGCGCGCTCGAGGCGGGCGTGCAGCGCGCGGTCTTCGACCGCGGCGGCTACCGCTACCACGGCCGCGTGCGCGCGCTCGCCGAGGGCGCCCGCGACGGCGGCCTGGCGATCTAGGCGATCCCGGACTCCTCTACCCTCCCTCGTTCACATGCCCCAGCCCAGACAGAGAGACGGCGGTCGCCAGCGCGACAGCGACTACCAGGAGCGCGTGGTCGAGATCAACCGCGTGGCCAAGGTCGTCAAGGGCGGCCGGCGCTTCTCGTTCACCGCGCTCGTCGTGGTGGGCGACGAGAACGGCACCGTCGGCGTCGGCTACGGCAAGGCCAACGAGGTCCCGGTGGCGATCCAGAAGGGCGTCGAGCGGGCCAAGAAGAACCTGTTCAAGGTCCCGCGGCACGGCTCGACCATCACCCACAAGATCACCGGCGTGTACGGCGCCGGGCGCGTGATGCTCAAGCCCGCCTCGCCCGGGACCGGCGTCATCGCCGGCGGAGGCGTGCGCGCGGTGCTCGAGCTCGCGGGGATCCACGACATCCTCTCCAAGAGCCTCGGGACCCAGAACCCGATCAACCTGGTCAAGGCCACCGTCGCCGGCCTGCAGGGTCTGCGCACCCCGCGCGAGGTCGCCGAGCTGCGCGGCAAGTCGATCAACCACGTGCTCGGACTCGACAGCGCCGAGGACGAGGCCGCCGCTGCAGGCAACGGCGCGGTCCCGGCCGAGGAGGTCGAGGCGTGAGGGTCACGCAAGTGCGCTCCTCCAACGGCGCCGACAAGCGCCAGACGGCGACGCTGCGCTCGCTCGGCCTGCGTCGCATCGGGCACGCGGTCGAGCACGAGCCCACGCCGCAGATCGAGGGCATGCTCCATGCCGTCCGTCACCTGGTGAAGGTGGAGCGGTGAGCGAGGAGCGCAAGGGCCTGCACAACCTCAAGCCGCCGGCCGGCTCGCGCCGTCCGCGCAAGCGCGTCGGCCGCGGCGAGGGCTCGGGTACGGGCAAGACCGCCGGGCGCGGCCAGAAGGGCTACGGCGCGCGCTCGGGAGCGAAGAAGCGGGCGCGCTTCGAGGGCGGCCAGAACCCGATCCACATGCGGATGCGCAAGCTCCGCGGGCCGCACATGAAGAAGTCGATGCCGTTCGAGCCCTTCCGCACGCACACCCAGCCGGTCAACCTCGAGGACCTCGAGGCGCGCTTCGACGAAGGCGCCTCGGTCACCCCGGAGACTTTGCGCGAGCGTGGCCTCGCCACCCGCAAGGACGTGCCCGTGAAGATCCTCGCGCGCGGGGAGCTCGCCAAGGCCCTCACGGTCCACGCGCACGGCTTCAGCGCCACCGCCCGCGAGCGCATCGAGGCCGCGGGCGGGACCTGCCAGCTGATCTCCGACGAGTAGGCTCACTCAGGCGTGGTCGCCACCATCGCCAACGCCTTCCGGGTCCCCGAGATCCGCCGCAAGCTCGCCTTCACGGCGTTCGTGCTCGCGCTCTACCGGCTGGGCTCGCACATACCGGTGCCGGGAGTCAACGGCGACGCGGTCAAGTCGATCAACGACAACCTGACCGGGAACTCGATCCTCGGCTTCCTCAACCTGTTCTCGGGCGGCGGCCTGCAGCGGGTAGCGCTGATGGCGCTCGGGATCATGCCCTACATCACGGCCTCGATCATCCTGCAGCTCCTGACCGTGGTGCTGCCCTCGCTGGAGAAGCTCCAGAAGGAGGGCGAGGTCGGCCAGCAGCGCATCACCCAGTACACGCGCTACCTCACCGTCGCGCTCGCCGCCGCCCAGTCGGTCGGCTACGTGTTCCTGTTCCGGTCGTTCTCCAACCAGGCCGGCGCCGAGCTGATCCCGAACTTCAACTTCCCCAAGGTCTTCCTGATCGTGGTGTGCCTGACCGCGGGCTGCGTGCTGCTCATGTGGATGGGCGAGCTCATCACCCAGCGCGGGATCGGCAACGGCATCTCGCTGATGATCTTCGCCTCGATCGCCTCGCGCCTGCCGCACGGGGTCCAGGCCTGGTGGACCAACCCCGACCAGGTCTTCAAGGTCATGATGCCGTTCCTGGCGCTCGCGGTGATCGCCGCGATCGTGTTCGTCCAGGAGGGCCAGCGGCGCATCCCGGTGCAGTACGCCAAGCGCGTGATCGGGCGCCGGATGACCCAGGGCGGCCAGACCTACCTGCCGCTGCGGGTGAACATGGCGGGCGTGATCCCGGTGATCTTCGCCGCCTCGATCATGGCCTTCCCGCCCACCATCGGGCAGCTCATCAACAAGCCGTGGGCGCGCGACTTCTCGAGCTTCCTGTCGCCCAACGGCTGGGCCTACATCGTGGGCGAGACGATCTTCATCATCCTCTTCACCTACTTCTACACCGCGGTGACCTTCAACCCGGTGGACCAGGCCGACAACCTCAAGAAATACGGCGGCTTCATACCGGGGGTGAGGCCAGGCAGACCGACGGCCGAATTCCTGGACCGCATCCTCTCGCGGCTGACGTTCCCGGGAGCGCTCTACCTCGCGGTGGTCGCGGCCCTGCCGACGATCCTCATAAACCAGACGAGCGCGAACTTCTTCTTCGGCGGCACCTCGCTGCTGATCGTGATCGGGGTCGCGCTGGACACGATGAAGCAGCTCGAGGCGCAGCTCATGATGCGCAACTACGAGGGCTTCCTGAAGTGAGCGCCCGCCCGTGAGCGAGCTCAACCTCGTGATGCTCGGCCCGCCCGGCGCCGGGAAGGGCACGCAGGCGGCACGGCTGGTGCAGGACTTCGGGCTCGTCTCGATCGCCACCGGCGACATGCTGCGGGCCAACGTGAAGGACGGGACCGAGCTCGGGCGCAAGGCCAAGGAGCACATGGACGCCGGTCGGCTCGTACCCGACGAGCTCGTCACGGCGATGATCGGCGAGCGCATCGCCCAGGAGGACGCAAAGGACGGGTTCCTGCTCGACGGCTTCCCGCGCAACGTGGCCCAGGCCGACGCCTTGAACGCGATGCTCGAAGAGCATGGGCGCCGCCTGAGCGCCGTGCTCGACATCGACGTCCCCGACGACGAGGTCGTGCGGCGCCTCTCGGGCCGGCGCGTGTGCGTCAAGAGCGGCCACATCTACCACGTCGAGTTCGATCCGCCCAAGCGCGAGGGCGTCTGCGACCAGGACGGCTCGCGGCTCGAACAGCGCGACGACGACAAGCCCGAGACGATCCGGCGCCGCCTGAGCGTCTACCACGAGGAGACCAAGCCGCTCGAGGACTACTACGACGAGCGCGGCCTGCTACGCCGCTTCGACGGCACCCGCAGCCCGACCGAGGTGCACGACCACATCCGGGCCACGCTCGCTACCCACCGTCTGGAGGAGCGACTTTCGTGACCCCGGTCGCACACCCCCGCGGTCTTCGACGGCGCCCCGCCGCGCCTGGCGGCGTCATCGGTCGGGGCAATGGCTCTGCCATTGCACCCTCCCTGCTTCCTTGCCAGCCACGACGGTTCGCTCGTCGAAGCCCCGCGCGGGCGTACGACCGGAGTCACGCTTGATCATCAAGAAGTCGCCCGAGGAGATCGACAAGATCGCGGCCGCGGGGGCGATCCTCGTGCGCACGCTCAAGCTGATGGAGTCCAAGATCCGCCCGGGCGTGACCACGGCCGAGCTCGACCAGGCGGCGGAGCGCTTCATCCGCTCGCAGGGCGCCGAGCCGGCGTTCAAGGGCTACCGCGGCTTCCCGGGCTCGATCTGCGCCTCCCCGAACTCGATGGTCGTGCACGGGATCCCGGGGCGCTACCGGCTGAGCCGCGGCGACATCCTGTCCGTCGACGTCGGCGTGATCCTCGACGGCTGGGTGGCCGACGCCGCCCGGACCTTCCCCGTCGGCCCGGTGACCCCCATCGCGCGCAAGCTGCTGCGCGCGACCGAGGAGGCGCTGTTCGCGGCCGTCGAGCAGTGCCGGCCCGGCAACCGCCTCGGCGACGTCTCGCACGCGGTCCAGGCCCACGTCGAGCCGCGCGGCCTGTCGGTGGTGCGCTCGCTGGTCGGGCACGGGATCGGGCGCGACATGCACGAGGATCCCCAGATCCCGAACTTCGGCGCACCGGGAAGCGGGGTGACGCTCGAGGAGGGGATGGTCTTCGCCGTCGAGCCGATGATCACGGCGGGCCGCCAGGCGGTCCGGATGGGCGAGGACCACTGGGCGATCTACGCCCAGGACGGCTCGCTCGCCGCCCACTTCGAGTTCACGGTGGCGATCGAGGCTCAGGGTCCCCGGATCCTCACTCCGTGGCACCTCGAGGGGGCCCAGGCGGCGGCCTGAGGAGCAGGGGCCCTCTGCTAGCATCACCTGCTGCGCAAAAAGCGGGCGAGAGCACGTTTGCGCTCATCCTCGACGCGGTAGCGGCAGCCGTAACGGCGGCCAGAGCCGCGGCGATTGGAACCACCCGAAAGGAACCATGAAGGTACGACCGTCGGTCAAGCCGATGTGCGAGAAGTGCAAGATCATCCGACGCCATGGCGCCGTCCTGGTCATCTGCTCGAACCCGCGACACAAGCAGCGGCAGGGCTGAGGCGTGGCACGTATCGCCGGGGTGAACGTCCCGCTCAACAAGCGCGCCGAGGTCGGGCTGACCTACATCTTCGGCATCGGCCGCTCGACCTCCAGGAAGATCCTCGACGAGACCGGCATCTCGCTCGACACGCGCGTGGGTGACCTCACCGAGGACGAGGTCGTGCGGCTGCGCAACGCGGTCGACGACCTGATGGTCGAGGGCGACCTGCGCCGCGAGCGCTCCCAGAACATCAAGCGCCTGCAGGAGATCGGCTGCTATCGCGGGCTCCGCCACCGCCGTGGGCTGCCCGTCCGCGGCCAGCGCACGAAGACCAACGCGCGCACCCGCAAGGGCCCCCGCCGGATGCAGGTCGCCGGCAGGAAGAAGGCGGCCAAGAAGTAGATGCCCGCTCCTCGTAGACCTCGCACAGGACGCCGCCGCGTCCGCAAGAACATCCCGCTGGGCCAGGCCCACATCAAGACCAGCTTCAACAACACGATCGTGTCGCTCACCGATCGCGAGGGCAACGTGATCGCCTGGGAGTCCGCCGGCGGCGCCGGCTTCAAGGGCTCGCGCAAGTCCACGCCCTTCGCGGCGCAGGTGACCGCCGACGCCGCCGCCCGCAAGGGCATGGAGCAGGGCCTGCAGAAGGTCGACGTGTTCGTCCGCGGCCCCGGCTCGGGTCGCGAGACCGCGATCCGCTCGCTCCAGGCAGCCGGGCTCGAGGTGACGTCCGTCCGCGACGTCACCCCTCAAGCCCACAACGGCTGCCGCCCGCGGAAGCGGAGGCGCGTCTAACCATGGCCCGCGACACCGGACCGCAGTGCAAGCAGTGCCGCCGCGAGGGGCAGAAGCTGTTCCTCAAGGGCGAGCGCTGCCTCACCGACAAGTGCGGCGTCGAGCGCCGCTCGTATCCGCCGGGCGACCACGGGCGCGGGCGCATGCGCCAGAGCGAGTACCGCGTCCAGCTGCGCGAGAAGCAGAAGGCGCGCCGCTACTACGGCGTCAACGAGAAGCAGTTCCGCATCTACTACGCCAAGGCCTCGCGCCAGCACGGCGTGACCGGCGAGAACCTGCTGCGGATGCTCGAGAGCCGGCTCGACAACGTGCTCGTCCGGCTTGGCTTCGCCGCGTCGCGGCGCCAGGCGCGCCAGCTCGTCTCCCACGGCCACTGGACGGTCAACGGCCGCCGCGTCGACGTCCCGTCCTACCAGCTGCGCGAGGGCGACGTGATCGCGGTCAAGGCCGGTACCCCGACCGAGCCGCTGATCCGCGACGCGACCGAGCTGACGGCGCAGGTCCCCGCCTGGCTGCAGGCCGACCACGACTCGCTGACGGCGAAGGTGCTGCGCCGGCCCGAGCGGAGGGAGATCACCGCCCCGGTCCAGGAGCAGCTCATCGTCGAGCTCTACTCCAAGTAACCAGATTCTTCGAACCAGCCGCCCGTAAGCGGCGGCCGCGGGAGCGCTTTCCGCGCGCCGCGTGAACCACCCGAGACCCCTAGGACGCCTACATGCTCGACTTCCAGATCCCCCGGATCACATCCGACTCCGTCGAGGACAATCGCGGCTCGTTCGTGATCGAGCCGCTCGACCGCGGCTTCGGATACACGTTCGGCAACTCGCTTCGCCGGGTGCTGCTCTCCTCGCTGGCCGGCGCGGCCGTGACCAGCGTGCGGATCGAGGGCGTCGCGCACGAGTTCTCGACCGTCCGGGGCGTCAAGGAGGACGTCACCGACATCGTGCTCAACCTCAAGGGCATCGTCTGCCGGATGCACTCCGATGCCTCCGAGATCGAGGCGCCGCTGGTCGTGACGGGCCCCGGGGACATCACCGCGCGCGACATCGACCTGCCGGCGGGCGTCGAGATCCTCAACCCCGACGCCCACATCGCCACGCTCGAGAAGAAGACCAAGCTCGAGCTCTACCTGACGATCGGCCGCGGCCGCGGCTACCGCGTCGCGGAGGAGAACAAGTCGCCCGACCAGCCCATCGGCGTGATCCCGATCGACTCGATCTTCTCCCCCGTGCGGCGCGTCGCCTACGCGGTCGAGGGAGCGCGCGTCGGCCAGCGCACCGACTACGACAAGCTCACGCTCGACATCGAGACCGACGGCTCCAAGGAGCCCCAGGAGGCGCTGCGCGAGGCGGCCGAGATCCTCATCTCCCAGCTCGCGATCTTCACCGACGCGGACCGGATCGAGGAGCTGCGGGCCGGCCCCGGCGGCGCGATGCTCGACGGCGGTCCGGGCGTCGCAGGTCCCGGTGGCGCTCCCGGCGTGCCCGGCGGGCGCCAGCCCTCGGCGATGGACGACATCCTGATCGAGGAGCTCGAGCTGGGCGTGCGCTCCTACAACTGCCTCAAGCGGGCCGGGATCCAGACCGTCGGCGACCTGGTGGCCAAGACCGAGGGCGAGCTCAACGCGATCCCGAACTTCGGCAAGAAGTCGATCGACGAGGTCATCGAGACACTCGAGGCTCGCGGGCTGGGCCTGCGCGACTCGTAGCGAAGAGGCCGCCGTGCGCCACCAGAAGAACCGCCACAAGCTGAGCCGCACGGCCAGCCACCGCCGGGCGCTGATCCGCAATCTCGTCAAGGAGGTCATCGAGCACGAGCGGATCAAGACCTCGGAGGCCAAGGCCAAGGCGGTCAAGCCCGAGCTCGAGAAGCTCATCACGCTGGCCAAGCGCGGCGACCTGCACGCCCGGCGCCAGGCGCTCGCCGCCCTGGGCCAGGACAAGTTCGCCGTCCACAAGCTGTTCGAGGAGGTCGCGCCCCGCTATCAGGAGCGGCCCGGCGGCTACACGCGCATCCTCAAGCTCGGTCCGCGGCGGAGCGACAGCACCGAGATGGTCTTCCTCGAGCTCGTCTAAGGGCCTGTATCGCCAAGCGCCTGTGGGCTCACCGACCGCACGGTCGAGAGCCACGTGCGCAACGTGCTGATCAAGCTCGGGCTGTTCGAGTCCGAGGACGAGAACTGGCGCGTGCTCGCCGTGCTCGCGCACCTGCGCGCGTCGCAGCCTCAGTACCGGAAGCCGACTGTCCGCGTCGAGGGCGCGAACCTGCAGGTCGTATCGGGGCCCGGCGCGACCAGCGGGACGGTCAACGGGACGGGAAACCTCGTGGTGGGCTACGACGAGGGCACCGGCTCGCAGACCGGCTCGCACAACCTCCCGGCCGGTCCCTGAGGCGCAGGTGTGGCGCGGCGTGCGCGGTGTGCGCCGCGGCCGGCCGTAGCCTGCGCTCCTCGTGGTCGGCAGGCTGACGCTCGAGTACGACGGGGGCGCGTTCGCCGGCTGGGCGAAGCAGCGCGGCGAGCGCACCGTCGAGGAGGAGCTCGAGCGGGCCGTCGAGCGCATCACGCGTGTGCGGCCGGCGCTCACCGTGGCGGGGAGGACTGACCGCGGCGTGCACGCGTGGGGCCAGGTCGCGAGCTTCGAGACCGGGACGCCGCCGGCCGCGCGCTCGCTCAACGCGGTGCTGCCGGACGCCGTCGCGGTGCTGGCCGCCGAGCCGGCGCCCGACGGCTTCGACGCTCGCCGCGACGCGCTGAGCCGGACCTACTGTTACCGGGTCCTGGCGCGGCGCGAGCGCTCGGCCCTGGAGCGCGGCCGGGCGCTGTGGTGGCCACATCCCCTCGACCGCGAGGCGCTGCACGCGTGCGCCGCCGCGCTGCGTGGAGCACGCGACTTCACCGCCTTCACGCCCGCCGAGACCTACCACGTGCGCTTCGAGCGCGAGATCCTCGACGCGCGCTGGGAGGACCGCGGCGAGCTGCTCGAGTTCTGGATCGAGGCCGACAGCTTCATGCGCCATATGAACCGGGTGCTGGTGGGCACGATGCTCGAGGTGGCCGGCGGGCGGCGGTCGATGGCGGACTTCGAGCGTCTGCTGCGCGGCGCGCGCCGGCGCGAGGCGGGGGAGACGGCGCCCGCCCACGGGCTCTACCTGGCGCGGGTCGGGTACGGGGAAGGGCGGGCGTGAACGGGCTCCGGCCGGGCGCGCGGACCCCCGAACTGCGTTCCACCTCCTTGGCGACTTTTGTCGCAACTTGCGGACTCGGGTTAAGTTATGGCCCTTACGCGGGTCGAAGCTGTGCAATCCGAGCTGAAGCAGCGACTGGACGCTCCGCCGAGCATCCACGATGAGGCGAGCCTGCGCGCGCTGGCCGAGCTCTCGCCGAGCGCGCTCATCGGCGGCCGCCCCGACGGGACCGTGACGCTCGCCAACGCGCCGGTCGAGCAGCTGCTCGGCTGGAAGCCCGAGGAGCTCATCGGCAAGCACGTCAAGGTGGTCTGGCCGCGCCGCTTCCGGCGCGAGTACCTCGACCTGCTGTGCGCGATCCGCGACGAGCGCCCCTCGACGGGGCCGGCGCGCGAGGGCGAGTTCCTGCTGGCGCGCAAGGACGGCAGCGAGGTGACCGTGCGCGTCGCCGCGCGCTGGATCGACACCGACCGCGGGCCGATCTCGCTGTGCGCCCTCACCGACCTCACCGAGCGCGACCGCGTCGAGCAGCTGCTGCGCTCGCTGGCCGAGCGCGATCCGCTCACCGGCCTGTTCAACCGCCGCCGCTTCGAGGAGGAGCTCGGATCGCAGGTCGCTCGCGCGGTGCGCTACGGCGAGGGGGGCGCGCTGATCGCGCTCGACCTCGACGGGTTCAAGGTCGTCAACGACACGCTCGGCCACCAGGTCGGGGACGCGCTGCTGCAGGCGGTCGCCGTCCGGCTGCGCAGCCGCCTGCGCGAGAGCGACGCGCTCGTCCGCCTGGGCGGCGACGAGTTCGCCGCGCTGCTGCCGCACGTCTCGGGCCCCGAGGCGCTGCGCGTCGCCGAGGACCTGGTCGAGACGCTGCGCGCGGAGCCGTTCGCGCTGGAGGGCGGGCAGTTCCAGATCACCGCGAGCGCCGGGGTCAGCGCCGTAGGCGGGCGCCGCTCGGCGGCCGAGACGCTGCTGCGCGAGGCCGACCTGGCCATGTACGACGCCAAGGCCGAGGGCGGCGACCGCGTGGTCGCGTTCACCGACGCGGCGCGCGCGCGCCTTCGCGCCCGCCGCTCGTGCGCGGACCGCGTGCGTCGGGCGCTCGTCGACGAGGGCTTCGAGCTGCACGCCCAGCCGATCGTCGACCTCTCGACCGGCACGTGTGCGCGCGTGGAGCTGCTGCTGCGCCTGCGCGACGCCGACGGTCGCCTCACGATGCCCGACGAGTTCATGCCGATCGCCGAGCGCTTCGACCTGATGCGAGCCGTCGATCGCTGGGTTCTCGGGCAGGCCATCGAGCTGATGGACGGCGCGGCAAAGAGCCTCGCCGCGCCGCATCCGCACGTGAACCTCTCGGCGGCGAGCGTCGGCGATCTCCAGCTCCCGGGCTACGTCCGCGACCTGTGCGAGCAGCGCGGCGTCGACCCGCGCCGGCTGACCATCGAGATCTCAGAGACGGCGGCGATCGCCGATCTCGAGGCCGCTCGGGCGCTGGCGAGCGCGCTTCACGACGCAGGCGCCGAGGTCATCCTGGACGCCTTCGGCCGCGGCTTCTCGAGCTTCTACTACCTCAAGCGCCTGCCCGTCGACGGCATCAAGATCGACGGCGACTTCGTGCGTCGCGTGGCCAGCGACGAGACCGACCGCCTGGTCGTGCGCTCGATGGTGACGATGGCGGCCGGGCTCGGGCTGCGGACGTTCGCCGCGCACGTGTCGGGCACGCGCGCGGTGGCGCTGCTGCGCGAGTACGGGGTCGACCACGCGCAGGGCCACCACCTCGGCCGGCCGCGCCCGCTGATCGGGCTCGCGCCGGCGCTGTCGGCCGTTCGCTGAGCGGCGGCCGCAGCACCCGCAACTACCATCCGTCGTCGGCCATGAAGGTCCTGCTCACCAACGACGACGGCATCCACGCGGAGGGCCTGCAGGCCATGCGCCGTGCGCTGCTCGACACGCCCGGAGTCGAGCTCGCCGTGATCGCGCCCGACTCGAACCGCTCCGCCGCCGCGCGGTCGATCACGACGCGGCGGCCGCTGTGGGTGGAGGAGGTCGACTTCGGCGACGGCACCGTCGGCTACGCCACCGACGGAACGCCGGTGGACTGCGTGCGCTTCGCCTACCTGGGACTGGTCGAGGGCTTCCAAGCCGAGCTCGTGGTCTCGGGCATCAACCACGGCTCCAACCTCGGCGACGACATCACGTACTCGGGCACGGTGGCCGCGGCGCTGGAGGCGATCGTCCTCGGGCTGCCGGGCATCTCGATCTCGCAGCAGTCCTCGGCCGGCGAGCTCGACTTCCGCATCTCCCACAGCTTCGACTTCGAGACCGGGGCGCGCTTCGCGGCGCGCGTGGTCGAGGAGATCGAGGACGTCCCGCTGCCCGGCGGCACGCTGCTCAACGTCAACGTTCCGGCCGACGAGCCCTCCGGCGTGGAGGTGACGAGCCTGGGCAAGCGGATCTACCGCGATCGGCTGACGCTCGAGGAGAAGGACGAGGGCGGCCGGCGGCTGTTTCGCATCTACGGCCAGGACATCGGCTTCCACGAGGAGGAGGGCACCGATCTCGCGGCGGTGGCGGAGGGAAGCATCTCGGTGACGCCGATCCACTTCGACCTCACCGACCGCTCCGGGATGGACGCGCTCGCGGTCTACGACCTCGCGCAGCTGCTGGCCCCGGCGGCGAGGGAGCTGGAGTGAGCGCGAAGGGCGGCGCGAAGGGTCGCGCGAAGGGCGGCGAGCGGAGGCGAGCGGGCCGCAAGCGGGCGAGCGGCGACGGCGCGGGCCCCGCGGCGCGCGCGCAGGCGCTCCGGCACGAGCTCGAGGAGCACAACCGCCGTTACTACGTGCTCGACGATCCGGTCATCGCCGACGACGAGTACGACGCGCTGCTCGACGAGCTGCGGCGGATCGAGGAGCAGCACCCGGAGCTCGTCACCCCGGAGTCTCCGACGCAGCGGGTCGGCGCCGAGCCGGTCTCCGAGCTTCACAAGGTCCGCCACCCGCAGCCGATGCTCTCGCTCGCCAATGCGCGCTCCGAGGAGGAGCTGCGCGCGTGGGTGGCGCGTATGCGCAACCACCTGGCCCGGGAGGGGATCGAGGACGCCGCCTTCGAGTACGTGGCCGAGCCCAAGATCGACGGGTTGGCGATCTCGCTCGTGTACCGCGACGGCGTGCTCGAGTACGGCGCCACGCGCGGCAACGGCGAGGTCGGCGAGGAGGTGACGCACAACCTGCGCACGATCTCCTCGATCCCGCTGCGCGTCCAGGATGCGCCGCCACTGCTCGAGGTGCGCGGCGAGATCTACATGTCGCTGCCGGACTTCGCGGCGCTCAACGAGCGGCGCGCCGGCCGCGGGCTCTCGACGTTCATGAACCCCCGCAACGCCGCGGCGGGCACGATCCGCCAGCTCGATCCGCGGCTCGCGTCCCAGCGCCCGCTGTCGATGTGGTGCTACGGCGTCGGCGCCGTCGATGGGCTCGAGCTGCAGTCGCACTGGGAGACGCTCGAATGGCTGCGCGAGCACGGCTTCAGGGTCAACGGCGACGTCAAGCGGCTGACCACCGAGGAGCAGATCGTGGCCCAGTGCCTCTCCTGGCAGGAGCGCCGCGGCGCGCTGGACTTCGAGATCGACGGCGTGGTGGTGAAGGTCGACGACTACGAGCTGCAGCGCCGCCTGGGCGTGGTGGGGCGCGACCCGCGCTGGTCGATCGCGTGGAAGTTTCCGCCCACGACCAAGGTCACGCTGCTCAAGAGCATCATGTGGAACGTCGGCAAGTTCGGCGACCTGCACCCGTTCGCCAACCTCGAGCCGGTGCACGTGGGCGGCGTGACGGTCAAACTCGCCACGCTGCACAACGAGGAGGACCTCGCACGCAAGGACATCCGGCCCGGCGACGAGGTGATCGTGCTGCGTGCGGGCGACGTGATCCCGCAGGTGCTCTCGCCCGCTCCGCACGCGGTCGAGCGCTCCGACCGCTCGCCACCGCCCGGTCCCCCGGAGCGCTGTCCGTTCTGCGACACGCCGACCGTGAAGGCCGAGGGCGCGGTGTTCACCAAGTGCCCGAACCGCGTCTGCCCGGAGCGTCGCTGGCAGCTCCTCAAGCACTTCGTCGGAGACGTCGACGGGCTCGGCGAAAAGCAGGTCGCCCAGCTCATGCGCGCCGGCCTCGTGCGGACGCCCGGCGACTTCTACCGCCTCACGGTCGACCAGCTGGCCGAGCTCGAGGGCTGGGGCGAGGTCTCGGCGCGACGGATCGTCGAGCGCCTGGAGGAGTCGAAGTCGCGCCCGTTCGGGATCAACCTGTTCGCGATCGGGATCGAGGAGGTCGGCTACGTCACCGGGCGCAACCTCGCCGCGCGGTTCCGCTCGATCGACGCGCTGCTCGCCGCCGTCCCCGAGGAGATCGACCAGACGCCCGGGGTGGGCGCCAAGATGGCGCAGGTCATCCACGACCAGCTCCACGACGAGCAGATGCTTGCGCTGATCGAGGACCTGCGCGCGCTCGGGCTGCGCTTCGAGCAGGAGGGCGCGCCACCCGGCGAGGGGCCGTTGTCGGACAAGACGTTCGTGCTCACCGGGACGCTGCCGGAGCTGACGCGGGAGGAGGCGACCGAGCGCATCCTCGCCGCCGGCGGTCGCGTCACCTCGTCGGTGTCGAAGAAGACCGACTACGTGGTGGCGGGGGAGAGCCCGGGCTCAAAGCTCGAGAAGGCCGAGCGGCTCGGCGTCGCGGTCATCGGCGAGCAGGAGCTGCTCGAGCTGGTGGGCTACGCCGCGCCCGACCCGGTCGGCGACGCGCGCCGGCCGCGCGGCCTCTGAGCTCAGCCCGCGTCGTAGCGCGCGATCGAGGACACCATCCGATCCTGCAGCGAGCGCGCGCCCGAGACCGACACGTTGGTCATGAGGAAGGCGAAGCCGACCAGCTCGCCGCCGCGCGAGTCGCAGTACCCGGCCAGCGCCGAGACGCCCGACAGCGTCCCCGTCTTGGCCTGGCAGCGCCCGGCCGCAGGCGTCCCGCGCATGCGCGTGCTCAGCGTTCCGCTGCGACCCGCGACGGGCAGCGCGGCGCGCAGGGCGGCGAAGACGTCGGGCTCCGAGCGGATCCCCTTCAGCAGCTTGAGGAGCTCCTTGGGCGAGGTCCGGTCCGAGCGCGACAGCCCCGAGCCGTCGACCACCGAGGAGCGGATCCCGAAGCGCGACATCGTGCTCCGGACCACGCGCGCACCGGCCTTGGTCGAACCGCGGTCGCCGAAGCGCGCGCCCAGGCCCTTGATGAGCATCTCGGCGAAGAAGTTGTCCGACGGCGTGAGCGTGAGCGCCACCAGCCTGCGCATGCCCGGCGACGCGACGGTCGCGAGCTTGGTCGTGCCCGACGGTGTGACGCCCGCCCCCGTGCCGCCCTGCACCTCGACGCCCTGGCCCTTGAGCGCGACCTTGAGCTGCCTGGCCGCGTACGCGGCGCCGCCGCCGCGGTCGTAGTCCAGCGCCGACAGCGGCCCGACGTAGGGTGAGACGCGCGAAAGGCCCGAGTCCGGGACGCCGCGGAATGCGTCCCACGCGCTGTCGTCGCCCACGATGCGCCCGTCGACCGTCTCGATGCCCGCGTCGCGCAGGCTGCGCGCCAGGTCGTAGGTGGTCGCGCCGGCGCCGTAGTTGGAGCGCGTGAAGCTGAGGCTGCCGAAGGTCGGGTCGCCGCCGCCGCGCAGGTAGAGGTTGCCGACCCAGGTCGTTCCCTGCAGCGAGCCCTTGCCGAGCACGGTCGTCTCCAGCGCGGCGTCAGGGCCGTAGCGCAGCAGCGCGGTCGAGGTGGTGTAGAGCTTCTCGACCGAGGCCGGCGGGCGGCGCGTCCCCGAGCGCACTTTGAACACCGTGCGACCGTTGCTGAGGTCCACGACCAGGGCTCCCGAGCTGCGGCCGGCCGAGGACATCGGCCCCTTGAGGCGGGCTTTGAGCTTTGTGAGCGAGAACGTCGAGGCCGCCGCCGAAGCGCTCGGGGCCTGCGCGGCTGCGCGGGGGACGGCCTCGCGAGCGGCTCTCAGCGGCACGGCGCCGGGCGGGCGCGCAGCAGCCGGAACGGCGGCGACGAGCAGGGTCAGGACGGCGGCTAGGGAGGCGAGCGTCGGGCGCATGGACTTTGCAACAGGCCTGCCACGCCGGAGTCGCGGCGCTGGACGTAAAAGTGGTGGCCGGGGGGCGGGCGGTAGAATACGTGCGCGATGGGCAAGGTCGTCGAGCTCGACGCCTCGGCCGTGAAGGAGCGCACCAAGGCAAGGAGCAAGGGCGCAGCGAGGCGTCGTCCGCGGCGCTCGAAGACCGCGCTCGTGCTCGGCGGCGGCGGCTTCACCGGCGGCGTCTACGAGATAGGCGCGCTGCGGGCGCTCGACCTGCTGTCGGTCAACCGCACGGTCAACCAGTTCGACGTCTACGTGGGGACCAGCGTCGGGGCCTTCGTGGCCTCGTTCGCGGCCAACGGGGTCACGCCCGAGGAGATGATGCGCGTGATCAACCGCCAGGTGCCCACCCCGTTCCGGGACATCGACCTCGGCACGCTGCTGCGCGTCAACTACCGCGACTTCGCGGGCTCGGCGCTGCGGCTCCCGTTCCGGGCGGCGCGGGTCGCGCGCGATCTGGCGGGCCAGCTCGGCCAGGTCTCCGCCGTCGACGTCGCGGTGGGGCTCGCGGAGGCGCTGCCACCGGGCATCTACACCGGCGCAGGCATCGAGCGCTACGTCGGGGACGTGCTCTCCGACCCCGACCGCTCCAACGACTTCCGCATGCTCGCCAACGAGCTCTACCTCGCGGCGACCGACCTGGACACGTGCGAGCGGATCGTGTTCGGGGCCGAGGGCTGGGACGACGTCCCGATCGCCCGCGCCGTGCGCGCCTCGGGCGCGCTGCCGATGATCTACAAGCCCGTCAAGGTGCGCGAGCGCGAGCTCGTCGACGGCGGCATCGTCTCGACCACCAACGTGGACATCGCGGTGGAGGCGGGGGCCAAGTTCGTCGTGGTCATCAACCCGCTCGTGCCCTTCGTCAACCCGTTCGAGAAGCGCGTCGGCGGGATCGGCGGTTCGCGCCCGCGCCGCGTCTCGGACATGGGCTTCCCGCAGATCGGCTACCAGGTGTTCAAGCTGCTCGCCTACCAGCGCCTGCACGAGGTCGCGCGCCAGTGGGAGCAGCGCTACCCCGGCGTCGACATCGTCCTGATCGAGCCCGAGCCCGACGACGAGCTCATGTTCCAGACCTCGATCCTCAACTACACCGCGCGCGTGGAGATCGCCCGCCACGGATTCCAGTCGGTGACGCTCAAGCTCGCGCACGACTACGAGCGCTTCCGCGAGATCTGCGAGCGCCACGGGATCGAGATCTCGGAGACGCGGGTGCGCAGGGTCGTGGAGCACTTCGCCGCCGAGCGGGAGCCGGTCCGGGCCTGGCGCAAGATCCTCGAGCAAACCACCGGCGCGCTGCTGCGTCAGAGCGCCCAGAGCTGAGCGCCTCCCGCTCGCCTGGCGGGCGGCTCGCAGACCCCGCGCGCCTCGGCCTGCGGCGGTTCCCGGGGCTCACAGTCGGGGTCCTCGTCCTGACCGCCGCGGGAAGCCTCGCGCAACTCGCCGTCCCGAGCCTGCTGGGCGATCTCCAGCGGACTCCGGGCGGCCTGCACGGCGACTGGTGGCGGACCGGCACGGCGCTGTTCGTCCAGGACGGCGGCGTGGTCGGCGCCCTCTCCAACCTCGCCTTCCTCGCCGTGCTCGGCGCTGTGGCCGAGCAGGTCCTCACGAGACCGCGCTGGCTGGCGCACTACTTCGGGGTCGGCTTGCTGGCCGAGCTCGTCGCCTACGCCTGGCAGCCCAAGGGCGGCGGCAACTCGATCGCGATCTGCGGTCTGACCGGCGCCGTGGCGCTCGCCTGCTGGCGCGGCGACGAGCGCCTGCCCGCCTACGCTCCGCTCGCCGTGCTGATCTGGTGCGGGGCGCTGCTGGGAACGCTGTACCGGCCGCTGATAGTGGTGGGCGTCGCCGCCACGGGGCTCGCATTGCGACGCCGGGAGCGCGGGCTCGAGGTCCTGCGGCCGACCGCGATCGCCGTTTCGGCGACGGGAGTCGTGCTCGCGATCGCGGCCAACATCCACGGCGCGGCGCTGCTCATGGGGACCGCGCTGGCGCTCATCACGGTGGCGGGCCTTCGGCCGCGCTAGCCCAGCGCCGAGTCCAGCGCCCGCAGTAGCCGGTCGGTCGCGGGCGCGTCCTGGATCTGGGCGCGGACGTGGTCGCCGGCTCCGAACTCGGCGCCGGGCTTGACGTAGACGCCGAACCGCTCCAGCCGCTGGGCCAGCTCGACGCCCTCGATGCCGGGCGCGCTCAGCCAGACGAAGTTGGCCTCGCTCGGCGAGGCATCGACGGGTCGCCGCGCGAGCTCCGAGAGCACGCGCTCGCGCTCGACCGTCACCTTCGCGCGTCGCGCGGCCACGAGCGGCCCGCACTTGCGCACGGCTTCGAGCGCACCGGCCTGGGCGAGCGCGTTGGGGCCCAGCGGCGGCGCGAGACGCTCGAGCAGGTGCTCGGAGCCGGGGCCGCCGAGCGCGTAGCCGGCCCGCAGGCCCGCCAGCCCATAGGCCTTTGAGAAGGTGCGCAGGATCAACAGCCGCTCGAACTCGTCGAGCAGCGCGAGCGAGCTTCCCGGCGGCTCCGCCGCGACGTAATCGATGAGCGCCTCGTCGAGCACGACCGTCACCTGCTCGGGCAGGCGCTCCAGCAGGCTCCGCAGCTGTTCCGTCGTGGTGTAGGCCCCGGTCGGGTCGTTGGGGTTGCAGAGCACGACGACGCGGGTGCGGCCGGTCAGGGCGTCGAGGATCCGCTCGGGGTCGCGCCCGGGCACGGGCACCGGGCGCGCTCCGGCGCGCTTGGTCATGATCGGATAGAGCGGGTACGACGGCCAGGGGGTGATCAGCTCGTCGCCGGGGCCCATCAGCTCGGCGGCGGCGTTCACCAGGAGCTCGCCGGCGCCGTTGCCGGCGACCACGCGGCCGGCCTCGAGCCCGTGCCGCCGCGCGAGCTCGGTGCGCAGCGCGCCGGCGTGGGGGTCTTGGTAGCGGTTGATGCCCCGGCGCGCGGCGTAGGTGACGGCCGCGACGACGTCGGGATGGGGGAACTCGAACCAGGTGGTCAGCGAGAGGTCGAGCGGCTCGACGCGCGCGAGCGCCTTGCGCCGGCGCTCATCGGCGACCTTGCGCAGCTCCTCGGAGACCTCGAGGTCCGACATCCCCTCGAACTGCCGGTAGTAGCCGAGCGGGCCCCTCCGGGTCCTGGCCATCAGCCGTTGGTGGGGCCGAAGCTCGAGCCCGGCCCGACCACGATCAGCAGCCAGAACGTGAAGCCGATCGCTCCGACGACGCAGGTGGTGGCGAAGATCGGGATCAGGCGCCCCTGGCGCTGGTCGTAGCCGGCGGCGCGGCGGACGAGGATCCACAGATTGTCCAGCCGCCGGAGCGCCATCAACACCCCGAGCAGGCTCGCCAGCAAACCGACGAAGCCGACCACGAGCGCGGCCCCGAGGTTGCCCGTCCAATACTGCACGCGCGAGGCGATCCACAGCCAGGCGACCGGGAGCGGGCCCCAGAAACTCAGGTTGATGACGAACATCGCGGCGAGGATGAGCCAGGCCAGCAGGCGGTCGTAGCGCTGGCGGGCTTCACTGCCGCGCTCGGGAAGAGCGCGGTAGCGAACCGGCCGGGTGCCGGGACGGCGCCCGACGAACAGGCCGCCGGTGTCGGTGGGGTCGGTCTTCATCGCCTTCGCCGAGCGTAGCGACGCCTACCCGTCCGGGCGTAGCCACGCTCGTAGCTACACCTGCGTAGCTTACCCGCCCCCGGTGTAGAGCGAATCGAGCACGTCGGCGTACTTCTCGTTCACGACATTGCGCTTGACCTTCATGGTCGGGGTCAGCTCGCCGGTCTCCTGCGAGAGGTCGTGCTCGAGGATCGCGAACTTCTTGACCTGTTCCACCTTCGCGTACTTCTCGTTGGCCTTGTCGAGCACGCCCTGGATGAGCTCGCGGACCTTGGGCTCGCGCGAAAGCGACGCGATGTCCTGTCCCAGCCCCTGCTCGGCGGCCCAGGGCAGGATCTCCTCCTCGTCGAGCGTCACGAGCATCACCGGGAAGGGACGCCGATCGCCGTGCATGACCGCCTGCGACACCCAGCGCGACTGCTTGAGGTCGTTCTCGAGGTTGGCAGGGGTCAGGTTCTTGCCGCCCGCGGTGATGATGATGTCCTTCTTGCGGCCGGTGATCCGCAGGAAGCCGTCCTCGTCGAGCGTGCCGACGTCGCCGGTGTGCAGCCAGCCGTCCTCGATGGCGCCGAACGAGGCGTCGTCGTTCTTGTAGTAGCCGCCGAAGATGTTGGCGCCCTTGATCAGCACCTCGCCGTCATCGGCGATCCTGATCTCGGTCCCCGGAAGCGCGCGCCCCACGGTCCCGAACTTGTGGTCCTCGATCGTCGAGTACGTGGCGACCGTCGCCGTCTCGGTCATCCCGTAGCCCTCGAGCACCGGCACGCCGCAGGCGTAGAAGAACTCGAGGATCTCCGGCGCGATCGGGGCCGCGCCGGTGACCGCCTGGCGCAGGTTGCCGCCGAACAGCGCGCGCACTCCGGCGAACACCTTCTCGTCGGCCTCCTCGAACGGCGCGCGCAGCTCCTCGGGGATCTGCCGGCCGTGGGCCTGGAGATCGCGGACCCTGACCCCCATGGCCACCATCTGATCGAAGCGCTCCTTGGGGATCTCCTTGAGGATGTTGGTCGAGGCGAGCGTGTAGAGCTTCTCGAAGATGCGCGGCACCGAGGGGAAGTAGCTCGGGGTCGTCTCCATCAGCTCGGGGATGATCTTCTGGGCGTCCTTGCTCCAGTACGCGATCGAGCCGCCGAGGTCGAACGACAGCAGCTGGATGAGCAGCGCGAAGGCGTGCGCGAGGGGCAGGAAGAGGTAGACCTCCTCGCCCTCGGACAGCACCTCGATGCCCTCGCACATGTTCAGCACCGAGCGGTAGTTGCCGTGCGAGAGCACGCATCCCTTGGGCGGGCCGGTGGTGCCCGAGGTGTAGATGAACGTGAACGGGTCCTCGGGGCGGACCGCCTCGTAGCGGGCCTGCAGCTCGCCGGCGTCGCGGCCGCGGCCGCGCTCGCGCAGCTCGTCGAGGCCGATCGCGTCGCCCGTGTCGCCCTCGGGATCGATGACCACGACGGCGCGCAGGTGCGGCAGGCGCTCGCGGACCTCGAAGATCTTGGCAGCCTGGGCCGCGTCCTCGCACACGACCGCGACGGCCTCGGAGTTGCCGGCCACCCACTCGCACTCCTCCGGCGAGTTGGTGGGATAGATCGGCACGACTGCGGCGCCGGCGCTGGTGATCGCGAAGTCCGCGTAG
Organism: uncultured Actinomycetes bacterium; assembly: GCA_963797015.1. GTDB lineage: Bacteria > Actinomycetota > Thermoleophilia > Solirubrobacterales > Solirubrobacteraceae > JBBPZA01. Next base: position 776,655 of record CAWCNV010000003.1, read on the forward strand.
GTCCACTCGGGCCGCGTGTTGCACAGGATGCACACGCGCTCTGAGGACTCGATGCCCAGGTCGATCAGGCCCAGGCCGATCTCGCGAACGATCTCTCCCACCTGCGCGTAGGTGACGTCGTCCCACTGGTCGCCGCGCTTCTGGCGCAGGGCGACCTTGTCGGCGAACTTCTCGGCCGCGAGCGGCAGGAGGTCGGCGATCGTGCGCGAGCCCGTGGAGTTCGCGCCAGGGGTCAGCGTGCCAGCTTCCATGTGTCCCTCTCTCTCGCTTGAGGGACGGAGTCTATGCGCGTGGGTGCGCGCGCGGGTGCGGCTAGACCTTGGCGGGCTCCTGCAGCGCGCCGTAGCGGCGCATGCTGGCCAGGAAGAGGGTCTTGTCGATCCGGCCGTCGAAGATCGGGACGCCCATCTCCATGCACTTGGTGATGACCTCGCGGCGTTCGAGTCCGGACTCCCGCGCGAGCTCGGTGGGCGTCAGATGGATGGCCATCGGATGAAGCGCCTCCCTTGTTGTGGACGGGGTTCCATGAACGCTAGCGACCCGCGCGGACGGGGGCAATGCCCCGAAGCGCGCTCAGACCGGATTCGGGAGGTCCACGAACGCGTGCTCGAGCCCGAAGCGCGCGGCCAGATGCTCGCCGAGCGCTCGCACGCCGAAGGTCTCGGTCGCGTAGTGGCCGGCGGCGAGGAAATGGACCCCGCCCTCGAGGGCCTCGGTCATCACCGACTCGGTGGGCTCGCCGGTCAGGTAGGCATCCAATCCGAGCGCGATCGCCTCCGAGACCTGACGCGCCGCCCCGCCCGAGACGATTCCGAGCGTGCGGACGGTCGGCGGCCCGCCGGCGAAGTGAAGCGGCTCGCGCCCGCAGGTCGCGCGCACCCGCTCCACGAGCTCGGCGACCGGGATGCCGCCGTCGTCCCCCAGCTCACCCCGGACTCCGATCGCGCGGCCCTTGACGGCGGCGAGCGGAGCGCGGGCACGCAGGCCGAGGGCGTCGGCCAGCAGCGCGTTGTTGCCCAGCGTCGGGTGGGCGTCGAGCGGGAGGTGGTACGCGGCCAGGTTGAGGTCGTTCTCGAGCAGCACGCGCAGACGGCGCGCCATGCCCTCGCTCAGGGCCTGTGGCGAGCCGCCCCAGAAGAGGCCGTGGTGGCAGAGCACGAGCTGCGCCCCCATGCCCACTGCGCGCTGGAACAGCTCGAGCCCCGCGGAAACGCCGCTGACGACGGACTGGATTTCCCGCGTTCCGGGTACCTGCAAGCCATTGGGGCCGTAGTCGGCGAACTCAGGTACGGCGAGGAGTTCGCCGATATGGGTCAGGAGAGCATCGCGATCGGTCACGTTCGATAGCCGTTTGGCGGATTGACCGCGAGGATATTTGAACGCTAAGGTTCACAAGCTCAGGGGTTGCTCAAGGGGGGCAATGGTCGGTAGGGGCTCGACTTGACCGTCGCACCGGTCCCGTATTCGCCGGGCGACGGGGATGCGGATCTCGTAGCGCGGACTCGCGCCGGGGACGACCGCGCCTTCGAGAAGCTCTACGTCCGCTATCACGGGCGCATCGGCCACTACGTGGCCGCGCTGGTCGGCGACCACGGGCGCGCGGAGGACGTGACCCAGGAGGTCTTCCTCTCCGCGCTGCGCAGCATGCGCTCGAGCGTGCGCCCGATCGCCTTCCGTCCCTGGATCTACGAGATCGCGCGCAACGCGTGCATCGACCAGCACCGGCGCTCGGCGCGCAGCGAGGAGCTGCAGGTCGACGCCGAGCAGGCGCTGGACGCCGCCGGCCCCGGCGCGCTGGCCGGCGCGCAGCCCGCGCCGCAGGAGACGCTCGAGGCCAAGGAGCAGCTACGCGACCTGTTCGGAGCGTTCGGCGACCTCTCGGAGACCCATCACCGGATCCTGGTCCTGCGAGAGCTCGAAGGCCTCTCCTACAACCAGATCGGCGACCGCATGGGGCTCTCGCTCGCGGCCGTGGAGAGCACGCTGTTCCGGGCGCGCAAGCGGCTCAACGAGGAGTTCGACGAGCTCGAGACCGGGCGTCGTTGCGGGCGCATCGAGGGCATCATCGCCGCCGCCGTGCGCGGGCGCCTGAGCCCGCGCGACCGCCGGCGCCTGAGCCATCACCTCAGCGGCTGCGAGCGCTGCCGGCGCCAGGCGCGCCACGCGGGCCTGAGCCTTCCGCCGCGGACGTCGCTCGGGACCAAGATCGGCGCCCTGCTGCCGCTGCCCGCGTGGCTGCGCCTGCGGCGCTCGGGCGCCCCGGCCGCCGACGGCTCCGCCGCCCTGACCAACTGGACCTGGGCCGCGACGAGCGCCGCCGAGCCGCTGAGCTCGAACCTCGGCAAGGTGATCGCGGCTGCCGCGACACTCGCGGTGGCCGCCGCCGGCTCGAGTGTGGTGAGCAGCCCCGACCCGTCGAAGGCGGCGGGCGGCCCTTCGGGTGGCTCGGCCGGCGCACCGGGGTCGGCGCTCGTGCGCAGCGCACCGGGCGCGCCCGGTGCCGGCGGCTCGTCCGCCGCGCTCTTCGCCGCCGGCGGCGCGGGCGGCGGGCCCAACGGGTCATCGCCGTTCGTGCTCCCGGGCGGCTCGAGCGCGGGCGGCGGCGGCCTCGGCGGCGGCGGCGGTGCGGGCGGCGGCCTGCTCTCGCCGTTCCTGCCCGGCGGCGGCGGATCGTCCTCGTCGGGCTCGGCGGGCGGCGGCGGGCTGCTCGGGACGGGCGGCGGTCGCCTCGGCGCGCAGCTCGGCAGCACGGTGTCCAACGCGGGCGGCACCGTGGGCGGCAGCGTCTCGCAGGTCGGCAGCACGGTCTCCCAGGTGGGAGGGACGGTCTCCCAGACAGGGGGCGGCGTGTCCCAGCAGGCCGGCGGCACGGTGTCCCAGGTGGGCAACACGGTGTCCAAGGTCGGCGACAACGTCTCCAAGGTCGGGAACAACGTCTCGCAGGGCGGCGGGCGCGTCTCGCAGACCGTCGGCGGCGCGGTCTCGACCGCCGGCAGCACGGTCTCCCAGGTCGGCGGGACCGTCTCCCAGGTCGGCGGCACGGTCTCGCAGACCGGCGGCCAGGTCTCGCAGACGGTCGGCGGCACGGTCTCGAACCTCGGCGGCGCCGTCCGCCAGACCGGCAGCACCGTCGGCGCGACCACCCAGCGGCTGACGTCCACGGTGAGCGGCACCACCGACCGGCTGCGCTCGACGGTCAGCGGAGCGACGGCCACGACCCGCTCCGTGGTCGCCGGGACCACCACGCAGCTTCAGTCGACGGTGAGCGACACGACGAAGACGGTCAACTCGGCGGTGGCCGGGACGACCGAGCAGCTGCAGTCGACCGTGAGCGGCGCGACGAAGGCGGCCGGCTCGACGGTGGCGGCGACGACCGAGAAGGTCCAGGCGACGGCGAGCGGCGCGACGAAGGCGGCCGGCACGACGGTGGCGGCGACGACCAAGAAGGTCCAGTCGGCGGCGAGCGGCACGACGAAGGCGGCCGGCTCGACGGTGGCGGCGACGACCAAGAAGGTCCAGGCGACGGAGAGCGGCACCACGAAGGCGCTCGGCTCATCGGTGGCCGCGACGAACGAGCAGGTCGAATCGACGCTGAGCGGCGCGGCCGAGACGGCCGGCTCGACGGTGAGCGAGACGACCGACGCGGCGGGCTCCACCGTGAGCGAGACGACCGACGCGGCGGGCTCCGCGGTGAGCGAGACCACCGACGCGGCGAGCTCGACGGTCAGCGGCGCGACCGAGACAGCGGGCCCGACGGTGACCGGCGCGACGCAGACCGCGCCCTCGACGGTCAGCGACACCACGCAGCAGGCCACCTCCGCGGTAGCCGCCACGGCCCAGCAGACAACCTCGGCGGTTGCCGCCACGACGCAGAAGACCACCTCGGCGGTCGGCGCCGCGACCGGGACCGTTCGCTCCGCCGTGGGCGGGCTGCTCAAGCGCAAGCCGGCCTCGACCGGCGGCTGAGCCCGGAGGCGGGCGAGCGCGCGAGCTCGCGCGCGGTTAGGCTGCGGCCGCCTTGAGCGACGCCGGCGAGCAGGAAGCCTTCCTCGAGTCCCTGATGGACACGAGCCTGTACTCGATGGGCGCGTACTTCTGCGACCGCCACCCCGAGCTGATCGAGGACGTGATCGAGCAGAGCGAGGACATCGAGGCCCGCGGCCTGACCCGCTACGCGGACGAGGAGAAGCTCGAGCTCGAGACCGTCTTCCGCACGCTGGTCACGGGCCTCGCGGTCCGATACTTCAAGGCGATCACGGGTTGAGCGCGGCCGGAGGCGCAGGCCCGCGCTTTGCCATACTGACCCCCTCTCGGGGCGTGGCGCAGCCTGGTAGCGCGCACCGTTCGGGTCGGTGAGGTCCCCGGTTCAAATCCGGGCGCCCCGATTGGCGGCCGCTACTCGTCAGCCGCTGTCAGCTTCACCACGTGCGCCGGGTTCAGCGCGACGGTCTCGCCCGTCGCGGACTCCGTGAACCAGGCGAGTGCTCCGGCGCTGCTGCGGGTGGCGTCCTCTAGCTGCTTGGCGGCGATCTCGACCGAGGCGTCGACCTCGAGCGCCTCGCCCGTCACAAGCAGCAGTCTGGTGCCGGCCACCGGCTCGGGCTACGCGGCGGCCAAGCCGAGGACACGGGTGATCTGGAGGTGCGTCAAGCCGCCGAAGTAGGAGCGCTCGACCGAGCGGCGGCGCTGAAGCGGCAGCGCCGCCAGCGCGGCCCACGAGCCGGCCGCCGGCCTGCGCAGCCAGCGGTGGCGGCCACGGAGCCGCAGGGCGAGCACGCCGAGACGGCGATCGCCGACGGCGGTGTCGAAGACCGCCCAGCTTGCGAAGCACAGTGAACCGAGAGTTCCCGTGGCGGTGAGCAGGACCCCGGCCGCCGCGGCCAGGGAGACGCCTTGAGGCCCGAGGATCAGCACGCTCGCGGCCGCGCCGGTGCTGAGCCCGAAGGGCAGCTGCCCGAGCGACACGACCGCGATCAGGACCGCGATCGCATCGAACAGCGACGCGTCGAAGCCCACGGCGTGGAGCACCAGCCAGTTGCGCAGGATCTGCGCGAAGACGGCGACGAGCACGAAGCCGACCAGGCGCGTACGTCCGCGCAGGCTGCGCATCACCGCGAGGCCGTCATGGAGCCAGCGCGCGCGGGTGCTGCCCAGCTTTCGCAGCGTGACGGTCGCTGCGGCTACGACGGCCAAGGCCGCGAACGGCAGCCACCACGGGAGGCCGAGCGGCACGACGAGCGTGAACGATGTGGCCGCCGCTAGCGTCGCTTCGACGGCGAGGATCGGAAGCTCGGAGGCGATGAGCGTCGACACGCGCGGACTGCACTCGGGGCTGGACCGGCGCAGCGCCGCGATGCGGGTGGCGGTGCCGAGCTGGGAGCTGAGCACCGTGGCCAGGCCGCCGAGGCCAGACGCCCGGTACAGGCGCCGGCGGTCCATCGTGCCGCCGGATGCCTTGACGCTCGCGTTCCACGCCTCGCTGCGGCTGACCAGCGCGAGGACCTGGAGCCCCACGACGAGCGCGATCACGGTGACCGGTGCGGCCGTGATGCCGGTCGAGAGCTCGTCCCACTTCGAGACGAGCACTACTACGAGCGCGGCGCTGGCCGCCAGCGAGACGGCGAGCGTGCCCCACCCGCGGTGACTTCGCCAGTGCCTCGCGATCCCGGAGGCCGGTCCCCGGAGCATGTGGTGGGCTAACTACCCACGCGGCGCCGCTCGCGACCTTCGATTTCGGCCCTCTCGCGCAGCTCGGCGCTGCGGGCCTCGGCGAGGCGCCGATCCTCGGCGGCCGCTCTCAACTCCTTGCCCGCCTTGCGCGCCTGGTCGTTGCGCGCCTCGACGGCCGCCTTCGCGGCCTTCCACGCAGCCTCGCCACTTACCACGCGAGGCGCCTGCTCGCGCTTGTCCGGAAGCTCGCTCATCGTCGCTCCTAGCTCGCTCCCGAAGTTCGATGTCCACGGGAGGATGCAGGGAGCTCAGGCATCCGGCAGTGGGGCCGGTCTGCCCATAACAGTAGCGCTCCGCCCCCACGGCTCCCCGGTCGCGCGGCGCCGCTGGCGGCGTCCGTGGGCGTGACCGGGAGGCCCGTTCCACTTTGCGATCGAACTGTGGTATCCATTGCGAGAAGAAGCTCTCCGGGGAGGGAGACAGAGGATGTGCTTGGCCATACCGGGCCAGATCGTCGACTTCGTCGACGAACCGAACCGCCTCGCGAAGGTGGACGTCGCGGGTGTTCGCCGGACGGTCAACGTGGGTCTCCTCGACTCCGAGGGCGTGGGGCCCGGCGACTGGGTGCTGATTCACGTCGGCTTCGCGATCTCGAAGGTCGACGAGGAGGAGGCGATCGCCACGCGGCGCCTGCTCGAGCACATGGGCGCGGAGTACGAGCAGGAGCTGGAGGAGCTGAAGGCGAGCGCCATCGAATGAGGCGTATGTGACCGTGGAGCGCACGGAGCCGCTCGAGCCCTGCCATCCGGAGCGCGGATGCATCACCTGCGGGGACGAGGGTATTCCAGTGCGCGTGCTGCGCATCGACGAGGAGCGCGGGCTCGCCCTGTGCGCCGACCGTGACGGCGCGAGGACCACCGTCGAGATCGCGCTGGTCGAGCCGGTGCAGGCCGGCGACACGCTGCTCGTCCACGCCGGCGTTGCGCTCGCCGGGCTCGGCGAGGAGGCGCTCGCGTGAGCCTCAAGTACGTCGACGAGTTCCGCGACGCGGAGCTCGGTCGCGCGGTCGCCGGAGAGATCCTCGCGACGGTCGAGCCCGGTCGCCACTACAAGGTCATGGAGGTGTGCGGCGGCCACACCCACTCGATCTACAAGTACGGGGTCGACGACCTCCTGCCGGCCAACGTCGAGCTCGTCCACGGCCCTGGATGCCCCGTGTGCGTGATCCCCATGGGGCGCGTCGACGACGGGATCGCGCTGGCCCATGAGCCCGGCGTGATCTTCACCTGCTTCGGCGACATGCTGCGCGTGCCCGGCTCGGAGAAGACGTTGCTCGACGCCAAGGCCGAGGGCGCCGACGTGCGCATGGTGTACTCGCCGCTCGACGCGCTGCGGATCGCCAAGCAGAACCCCGACCGCGAGGTGATCTTCTTCGCGATCGGGTTCGAGACGACGGCACCGTCGACCGCGCTCACGCTCAAGCGCGCGCGGGTGGAGGGCGTCGCGAACTTCTCGTGCATGTGCAACCACGTCACGATCGTGCCGCCGCTGCGCGCGTTGCTCGACTCGCCCGACCTGCGCCTCGACGGCTTCATCGGGCCCGGGCACGTTTCGACCGTGGTCGGCGCGCGGCCGTTCGCGTTCATCCCGGCCGACTACGGCAAGCCGGTGGTGATCGCAGGCTTCGAGCCGCTCGACCTCCTGCAGGCGATCCACATGATCCTGCGCCAGCTCGTCGACGGCCGCCACGAGGTGGAGAACCAGTACAAGCGCGTCGTGCCGTGGGAGGGCAACCTGCGCGCGCTCGAGGTCATGGCCGAGGTCTTCGAGCTCCGCCCGCACTTCGAGTGGCGCGGGCTCGGCTTCATCTCCCAGAGCGCGCTCAAGCTCTCAGACGCCTACGCCGAGCTCGACGCGGAACGCCGCTACAGCGTGCCCGGCGTGCGCGTGGCCGATCCCAAGGCGTGCCAGTGCGGCGAGGTGCTCAAGGGCGTGATCAAGCCCTGGGAATGCAAGGTGTTCGGGACCGCCTGCACGCCCGAGCACGCGATCGGCACCTGCATGGTGTCCCCGGAGGGCGCGTGCGCCGCCTACTACAACTACGGCCGCTTCGCGCGCGAGAGGGAAGTCGTCTGATGCCCGGCGCTCCTCCCTCACAGCGCGAGGAGCGCATCCTCGGGATCATCGAGACCGCCCGCGCCAAGCGCGCGCGCTTCAAGGAAGCGCAGATCACGATGGCCCACGGAGCCGGGGGCAAGGCCACGCAGACGCTCATCGAGGGGCTGCTCGTGCCGGCCTTCGCGGGAGCGGGGACGCGGGAGGGGGCGGGCCCGGGCGCGCTGGCGGCGATGGCCGACGCGGGCACGGTCGCGATCGACGGGCTCGACCTGGCGCTCACGACCGACAGCTTCGTGGTCAAGCCGATCCGCTTTCCCGGCGGATCGATCGGCGAGCTGGCGGTCAACGGGACGGTCAACGACCTCGCGGTGTCGGGTGCGCGACCGCTCGCGCTCAGCCTCTCGCTGATCCTCGAGGAGGGACTGGACGCCGACGTGCTGCGGGCCGAGGTGGAGGCGATCGCCGACGCGGCCGCCGCCGCCGACGTGGAGGTCGTGGCCGGCGACACCAAGGTCGTCGAACGCGGCCACTGCGATTCGATGTATGTCTGCACCACCGGCGTGGGCCGCGTCGACGCGCGCGCGCAGCTCTCGCCGGCGGCGCTCGCGCCGGGCGACCGCATCCTCGTCTCGGGCCCGATCGGCGAGCACGGCACGGCGATCATGCTCTCCCGTGGCGAGTTCGACCTCGACGCCGACGTCGAGTCCGACACGTGCTCGCTGTGGCCCGCGGTCGACGCGCTGCTCGACGCGGCGGGAGCCGACCTGCACTGCATGCGCGACGCGACCCGCGGCGGCGTGGCGTCGGTGCTCAACGAGCTCGCGCGCGCGTCGGAGGTGGCGATGATCGTGCGCGAGGGCGACGTGCCGGTGCCGCCGGCGGTCGCGGGCGCGGCCGAGCTGCTCGGGATCGACCCGATGTACGTCGCCAACGAGGGCAAGCTGGTCGCCTTCGTCGCGCCCGAGCGTGCCGACCGGGCGCTCGCCGCGCTGCGCTCGGTACCGGGCTGCGAGCAGGCGGCGGAGATCGGCGAGGTCAGAACCGAGCCGCCGGGGATGGTGCTGGTCGCGACGGCGTTCGGCGGCAAGCGCGTGATGGATCAGCTCGTCGGCGACCCGCTGCCGAGGATCTGCTGATGCACGAGCTCTCGATCGCCCAGGCCCTGATGACCATCGTCGAGGGCCATGCACGCGGGCGCCGTGTCACGGCGGTGGAGGTGAAGGTGGGCCACCTGCGCCAGGTGGTCCCGTCGGCGCTCGAGTTCGCGTTCGAGCTCGTGGCGGAGGGTACGCCGGCGCAGGGCGCGCGTCTGGCGCTCGATGAGGTGCCGGCGGCCGGGCGCTGTCGCGATTGCGGTGCGCGGACCGATTTCGAGGGCTTTCCGCTGGCGTGTGGCGCATGCGGAAGCTCGAGAGTGGAGATAACCCACGGCGAGGAGTTGCTGGTGGAGGCGTTGGAGCTGGAGGAGGAGTCGGCGTTGGCGACGAGTGGAGGGAGCACCCATGGCGGTCACTGAAGCACCGGCTGGCGTAGAGGAGGTCCACATCCTGTGGATCTCCGAGGGGATGAGCTGCGACGGGGACTCGGTCTCGATCACCGCGGCCGGCCAGCCGAGCATCGAGGACGTGCTGCTTGGCGCGATCCCCGGGCTGCCCAAGGTCAACCTCCACAACAAGGTGCTGTCGCCGACGCTCGGCGGCGAGGAGTTCCTCAAGCCCTTCCGCCAGGCCGTCCAGGGCACGCTCGACGCGCCCTTCGTGCTCGTGATCGAGGGCTCGATCCCGAACGAGAAGATCAACGGCGAGGGGTACTGGACCTCGTTCGGCAACGACGAGGCCACGGGTGAGCCGCTCACGCTGAACTGGTGGATCGACCAGCTCGCGCCCAAGGCGTGGGGCGTGGTCGCGATCGGCACCTGCGCGACCTACGGCGGCATCCACGCGATGGCCGGCAACCCGACGGGCTGCATGGGGCTTGCGGACTACCTCGGCTGGGACTTCCGCTCGGCCGGCGGGCTTCCGATCGTCAACGTCCCGGGCTGCCCGGTGCAGCCGGAGAACTTCATGGAGACGCTGACCTGGCTGCTGTACCAGGCCGCCGGGCTGGCCCCCGTGATACCGCTCGACGACCAGCTGCGCCCGCAGTGGATCTTCGGCAAGACCGTGCACGAGGGCTGCGACCGCGCCGGCTACTACGAGCAGGGCGACTTCGCGCAGGACTACAACTCGCCCAAGTGCCAGGTGAAGCTCGGCTGCTGGGGCCCGGTCGTCAACTGCAACGTGCCCAAGCGCGGCTGGATGAACGGCCTCGGCGGCTGCCCGAACGTCGGCGGCATCTGCATCGGCTGCACCATGCCCGGCTTCCCCGACAAGTTCATGCCGTTCATGGACGCGCCTCCGGGCGGCGGGCTGTCGTCCGCGATCAGCGGGACGTACGGGCCGGCGATCCGCAGGCTGCGCAGCATCACCAACAAGACGGTCAACAAAGAGACGAAGTGGCGCCACAACCGGCCCGAGCTGACCACGGGCTATCAACCGCGGTGGGGCAACTAGACCGAGACTCGGCGAGAGGAGAACGCGCACATGGCCACCCGGGAGAAGGTCAAGCCGGAGGCGGGCAAGGTCGTCGACATGGCCTGGGATCCGATCACCCGGATCGTCGGCAACCTCGGCATCTACACCAAGATCGATTTCGGCAACAACGAGGTCGTCTCGTGCAAGAGCACCTCCTCGCTGTTCCGGGGCTACAGCGTGTTCATGAAGGGCAAGGACCCGCGCGACGCCCACTTCATCACCAGCCGCATCTGCGGCATCTGCGGCGACAACCACGCCGTCTGCTCGTGCTATGCGCAGCAGATGGCCTACGGGGTCAAGCCGCCCCCGCTCGGTGAGTGGATCGTGAACCTCGGCGAGGCGGCCGAGTACATCTTCGACCACATCATCTTCCAGGACAACCTGGTGTTCGTGGACTTCTGCGAGCAGATGGTCAAGGAGACCAACCCCAGCGTGCTGGCCAAGGCCGAGAAGACCGAGGCCCGCGGAGCCAGCATCCACGGCTACCGGACGATCGCCGACATCATGCGCTCCTACAACCCGTTCACCGGGGAGACCTACCAGGAAGCGCTCCACATGAGCCGCGTCGGGCGGGAGATGATCTGCCTGATGGAGGGCCGCCACGTGCACCCCTCCACGATCTACCCCGGTGGGGTGGGGACGGTGGCCACGCCCACGCTGTTCACCGACTACCTCAGCCGGCTGCTGCGGACGCTGGACTTCATCAAGAAGGCCGTCGCGATGAACGACGACGTCTTCGACTTCTTCTACGAGGCCCTGCCGGGCTACGAGGAGGTCGGCCGCCGGCGCATCCTGCTCGGGTGCTGGGGCGCGTGGAACAACCCCGACCACGTCGACTACGACTACCGCAACATGGACCACTGGGGCAACGAGATGTTCGTCACCCCGGGCGTGGTCGTCGACGGCGAGCTGGTGACCACCAACCTGGTCGACATCAACCTCGGGATCCGGATTCTGCTGGGCAGCTCCTACTACGACGACTGGGCCAACGAGGAGACGTTCGTCGCCAACGACCCGCTGGGCAACCCGGTCGACAAGCGCCACCCGTGGAACCAGACGACCATCCCCAAGCCCCAGAAGCGCGACCTGGACGGCGGCAACTACAGCTGGGTGATGAGCCCGCGCTGGTATGACAAGCGCACCGACTCCTATCTGGCGCTCGACACCGGCGGCGGCGCGCTCGCGCGCCTGTGGGCCACGGCGCTGGCCAACAAGGTCAAGACGCCGTTCGTCAACGCCACGGGCAACAGCGTGGTCATCAACCTGCCCAAGACGCCCAACACCGCGGAACAGACGCTCGAGTGGAAGGTCCCGCAGTGGTCCAACGCGATCGAGCGCGACCGCGCGCGGATCTACTTCGTGGCCTACTCGGCGGCCATGGCGTTCCACTTCCTCGACCGGGCGTTCAACGAGGTCCGATCGGGGAACACGAAGGTCTTCGAGGACTTCGACGTCCCCGACGAGGCGATCGGCTGCGGCTTCCACGAGGCGGTGCGCGGCGTGCTCTCGCACCACCTGGTGATCCGCGACGGAAAGATCGCCAACTACCACCCGTACCCGCCGACGCCCTGGAACGGCAGTCCGACGGACTCCTACGGGACCCCAGGCCCCTACGAGGACGCGGTCATGGGCCAGCCGATCTTCGAGGAGAACGGCCAGGACGATTTCCGCGGCATCGACATCATGCGGGCGGTGCGCAGCTTCGACCCGTGCCTGCCCTGCGGCGTGCACATGTACATGGGCAAGGGCAAGGTCCGGAGGCAGGTGCACTCGCCGATCTTCGGCGAGGCCCACGGCAGCTAGGAGCACCGCGGTGGACGACAGCGAGGCACGCGAGCGGGTCGGGCGAGTCGAGGCGCTCCTCGACGAGATCGACGCGCTGGCCGACCCGGCGGCGCGCGAGAAGGCGTTGGAGGTCGTGCAGGCGCTGCTCGACCTCTACGGCGAGGGCCTGGGCCGGATCGTGGAGCGCGTCTCCGCCGGCGACGACGGCCGGCTCGCGGAGGCGCTGGCCGGCGACGAGCTGGTCGCCCACCTGCTGCTCCTCCACGGGCTGCATCCGGAGCCCGTCGAGGGCCGGGTGCGCCGCGCGCTGGAGGAGGTCCGTCCCTACCTCGAGTCCCACGGAGGCAACGTCGAGCTGCTGGCGGTCGAGGAGGGCGCCGTGCGGCTTGCGCTCCAGGGCAGCTGCAGCGGCTGCCCGTCGTCGGCCATGACGCTCAAGCTGGCGATCGAGGACGCCATCCGCAAGGCCGCTCCGGAGATCGAGGAGGTGATCGCCGACGGGGCGCTGAACTCGGAGCCGGAGCCCGCGCTGCTGCAGCTCGAGGTGCTCGGTGGGCCGGTGCAGGCGCCGCCCCCCGCCGGCAACGGCGGCCCGAGCTGGGCGATGGCAGGCGGCCTGCCGCAGCTGAAGGGCGGCGGCACGCTGGTGAAGGAGGTCGAAGGCGAGCGTGTGCTCTTCCTCGAGCTGCACCACGATGTCTACGCCTACCGTCCGGACTGTCCCCACTGCGGGGCGTCGCTCGGGGAAGGCAGCCTGAGCGGCGAGGAGCTCGCCTGTTCGGGATGCGGCAAGCGCTTCGACGTCCAACGCGCGGGGCGCGGTCTCGACGCGGACGAGCTGCACCTCGAGCCGGTTCCGTTGCTGCGCGACGACGCCGGCATGGTCAGGGTCGCGCTCGGCTCGGCGGTGTAGGTGCAGAGCTCCCGTCTGCGAACACTTGCGCAGCGCTCGGCGACAGAGCGTGTCGAGGCGCAGGAGCGCTGCGACCTGTGCAACGCGCCGATCTCCCCGGATCACCGCCACATGCTGGACCTCGAGAGCCGCGAGCTCATGTGCGCCTGCCGCCCGTGCTCGCTGCTGTTCGACCGCGGCGCGGCCGGCGGCGGGCACTTCCGGCTCGTGCCCGAGCGGCGGCTGCGGCTCGACGACTTCGCGATGAGCGACCTCGCGTGGGAGGAGCTGCGGATCCCAGTCGACATGGCCTTCTTCCACCGCAGCAGCCGGGAGCAGCGCGTGGTGGCCCTCTACCCGGGCCCGATGGGCGCGACCGAGTCGCTGCTCGGGCTCGAGGCATGGGAGCAGCTCGAGGCCGACAACCCGGTGCTCGAGACCATGGAGGCCGACGTCGAGGCGCTGCTGGTGAACCGCGCGCGCGGCGCGCGCCAGCAGTGGCTGGTCGGGATCGACATATGCTTCGAGCTCGTCGGGCTGATCCGCAGCCGCTGGCGCGGACTGACCGGGGGCAAGGAGGTCTGGACCGAGATCACGAGCTTCTTCGAGAGGCTCGACGAAGCCGCGACGCCGGCACCGAGCGTCGCCGAGAAAAGGAGCTGACATGGGCCGCAGCACAGACGCGGCGGGTCGTCCCAAGCCCGACGCACCCGCCCACACCCCGGGGATCAAGCAGGGGAACTCGAGGGGCAACTACGAGCGGATGGCGGGCCACAACCCCGACGGGACGTCGACCGCCCAGCGGTCGACCGGGGTCAACCCCCAGGCGCGTGAGCCGATCGACCCGCGGATGCCGAACCTGAGCCCGGCATAGATGGTTGAGCCCACGACCCCCACGACCGCCTGGTCGCGTCTCGCGGCGGCGGATCGCCACGGTCCGAAGCGGTCCGTGGCTCTGCCACTGTCCCCCTTCGGCCCGCGCCGCCCGCCATCCACGATCCACGACCATGCGGCCGCGCGCGCCGCGCGCTCAACCATCTAGCGCGGGCGTATGTCGGCTACCACGCCCGCCCCGGGACTGGCCGGCTCCGCGCCGCGGCTGTCGTTCGCAGTGCAGGATGCAGAGGCGGTGGCCTTCGCCGCCGTCCCGACGCTGCGCTTCGCGCTGCAGATCGAGAGCGCGGGCGGCGTGGCTGTCCGCTCGGTGGTGCTCGACGTCCAGCTGCAGATCGCCGCGCGGCGGCGGCCCTACGACGCCGCGGCGCACGACCGGCTGTTCGAGCTCTTCGGCGTGCCGCGCGATTGGGGCACGACGCTGCGGACGCTGCCGTGGACGCGCGTGACCGTGGTCGTGCCGCCGTTCAACGGCAGCACGGTGGTCGACGTCGACGTTCCCTGCACCTACGACCTCGAGGTGGCGGCCTCGCGCTACTTCCAGGCGCTGCAGGACGGGGAGGTGCCGCTCGAGTTCCTGTTCGGCGGGACGGTGTTCTACTCGGGTCCGCAGGGACACCTGCAGACCGGCATGATCGGCTGGGACCAGGAGGCGGAGTTCGCGCTGCCGGTGCGGACCTGGAAGGAGCTCATGGACCGCCACTTCGCCGGCACGGCGTGGTTGCGCCTCTCGAGCGAGCGGCTCGACCGCCTGGTCGCGTACCGCTCGCGCAGCAAGCTCGCGAGCTGGGACGCGGTGGTCGACGCGCTGCTGCCACCCGAGCCCGAGGAGAGCGCCTAGCCGTGGACCCCGTGCGCCGAATCGCCGACGCGGTCCTCTACGAGGGCTACGTGCTGTGGCCCTACCGTCGCTCGGCGCTCAAGAACCAGCAGCGCTGGACCTTCGGCGGCGTCCATCCCCGGGCCTACAGCGAGCAGCGCGGCGGCGACGATCCATGGGTCATGCAGGCGCAGTGCCTGCTCGAGACGGGAGACGGCGCGACGTTCGACGTCCACGTGCGCTTCCTGCACGTGGTCGAGCGCCGTGTGCTCCGGGCCGTCGGAGGCGGGCTCGAGCCCGTCGACGAGCTCGAGCTGGACGGCGAGCGCCATGTCTCGTGGCAGGAGGCGACCGAGCGCGAGGTGGGGGCCGAGCGGGTCGGGCCGACGGCGGCACGGCGCGTCGACATACGAGTCGAGCCGGGGGTCGAGCGCGAGGAGCTGTGCAGCGCGGACGGGGCGGTGGCGGGGGCGCTCGAGCGAAGCTGGGAGGGGCTCGCGGGCGCGCTGGAGATCGCGACCGAGCCGGCCGGCGACGGCGTCCATCGGGTCACGGTCCGGATCTCCAACACGACCCCGTGGGCGGGCGGCAGCCGCGAGCAGACATTGCGCCAGACGTTCTGCTCGACGCACGCGGTTCTGCGGACGAGCGACGGGAGCTTCGTCTCGCTGACCGACCCGCCCGAGGCGCTGCGCGGCGCTGCCGAGGCGTGCACGAACACCGGCTGCTGGCCGGTCCTGGTCGAGGATCCCAGCACCGTCCTCGCCTCCCCGATCATCCTCCCCGACTACCCGCAGATCGCGCCCGAGAGCCCGGGCGACCTGTTCGACTCGGGCGAGATCGACCAGATGCTCGTGCTCAACATCCTCGCGATGACCGACGAGGAGAAGCAGGCCATGCGCGAGGCCGACCCGCGCACGCGCGAGATCCTCGAGCGTACGGAGGCGCTCAGCGAGGAGGAGCTCATGCGCCTGCACGGCGCTGTCCGCGAGTTCGCGGCGGTGCGCGAGCCATGAGCTCCGAGCGCGGCCACTGGGAGGAGCTCGAGCGCCCGGGCCCGGACTCGGTGTCGGTCGCGGGCGTCGACCTGCGGCGCGGGAGCCGCGTGGAGCTGCGCCCGGGGCGCAGCGCGGACGCGTTCGACCTCGCGCTCGCCGGCCGCGTGGGCGTGGTCGACGGGATCGAGACCGACATGGAGGGGCGCGTCCAGCTCGCGATCGTGGTCGAGGACGACCCCGGACGCGACCTCGGCAAGGCGCGCCAGCTCGGGCACCGCTTCTTCTTCTCGCCCGAGGAGGTCGAGCCGCTCGACGGCGCCGGCCCGGCGCCCGCGCGTGCCGGCGCCCGCATCCTCGTGGCCGGGATCGGCAACGTGTTCCTGGGCGACGACGGCTTCGGGGTCGCACTGGCCGGGAGGTTGGCCACGGGCGCGCTTCCGGCCGGGGTCGACGTGGTGGACTTCGGCATCCGCGGGATGGACCTCGCCTACGCGCTCGGAGACGGCTACGACGCCGCCGTGCTGCTCGATGCCACCCCGCGCGACCAGGCCCCTGGCACGCTCTACGTGATCGAGCCCGAGCTCGACCCGTCCGAGGTCGCGCTCGACACCCACGGAATGGACCCGGTCAAGGTGCTCGCGCTCGCGCGCACCCTGGGCGGCTCGCCGCCGCGCGTCCTCGTCGTCGGCTGCGAGCCGCTCACGCGCATGAGCGAGGACGACGAGGTCGTCGTCGCCGAGCTCTCGGAACCGGTGCGGGCCGCGCTCGACGAGGCGGTGAGGCTCGTCGAGTCGCTGCTCGCGGACCTGACGGAAACGACCAGGGAGGTACACCCCTCATGACGGAGATCCGCATACCGCCGCTCGTGCAGCTGCTGCTTGTGCTGTCCGTGATCGGCCTGATCGCCGCCGCCGTGGCGGCGCAGATGCCAGAGCTCCAGCGCTACCTCAAGATCCGGGAGATGTAGCGCGCGTGCACCGCACGAAGGTACGAGTCGTCGAGGACGCGCTCGACGCCAACAACACCATCGCGCGCGCCAACCGCGCCGACTTCGATCGCGACTCCGTGACCGTGGTCAACCTGATGAGCGCTCCGGGAGCGGGCAAGACCTCGCTCCTGGAGCGGGTCCTGCCCGCGCTCGACGGCGTGCGCGCGGGCGTCCTGGAGGGCGACGTGCAGGGCAGCGCGGACGCGGACCGGATCGCGGGCGTCCACGTCCCGGTCGTGCAGCTCAACACCGGCGCGGGCTTCGGCGGCGAGTGTCACCTGGACGCCAACATGGTCCGCTCGGCGATCCCCAGCCTGCCGCTCGACGAGATCGACCTGCTGGTGATCGAGAACGTCGGCAATCTGGTGTGCCCCGCCGAGTTCAGGGTCGGCGAGGACGTCAGGGCGATGGTCTGCTCGGTGACCGAGGGCGAGGACAAGCCGCTCAAGTACCCGCTGATGTTCCGGGCCTGCGAGCTCGTGGTGGTCAACAAGCTCGACCTGCTTCCCCATTTGGATTTCAACGTGGACAAGCTGCTCTACAACCTCGATGCGGTGAACCCGGGCGCCGAGCGGATGCTGGTGAGCGCGCGCACCGGCGAGGGGCTCGATGAGCTGCGCGATTGGCTCGTGGGGGTGGCCTCGCGCACGCGCGCACCCGCATGAGCGCGATCGCCTCGGCCGAGCGCCTCGACGAGCTGGTCGAGGAACGCACGCGCACCAACGAACGGTTCTTCGCGGCGGAGGCCGAGCGCATCGCGCGCCTGTGCCACCGGATGGCCGAGCGCTTCGCGCGCGGCGGCCGCCTGGTCGCGTTCGGCCGCTCGCCCGCCGCGCGCTCGGACGTCCGGCACGTGGCCGTCGAGTTCGTCCACCCGGTGATCGTGGGCAAGCGCGCGCTGCCCGCGCTGGGCCTCACCGGCGAGGGAGGCCCGCTGGACCTCGAGGTCGGTCTGACCGCCGAGCCCGACGACATCGCGATCGCCTTCGGCGACGGGGGCGACGCCGAGCTCGCGGCCGCGCTCGAGACGGCGCGCGCGCGAGGCTGCGAGACGATCGCCTTCGCGCCCTTCGGCGCGGAATGGGAGTTCGCGCCGCCCAGCGATGACCCGTTCGTGCGGCAGGAGCTGGCCGAGACGCTGTATCACGTCCTGTGGGAGCTCGTGCACGTGTTCTTCGAGCACCGCGGCCTACTCGAGGGCCGGCGCGCCGGGCCCGTCCACGACGCGGGCGCGTCGAGCTTCCTCTATCCGTTCCTGGCCGAGGGTGAGCACGATCTCGACGGGGTGCTGGAGGACGTCCGCCGCTCGGCCCTGATGAAGGCCGCCGACGTGGGCGCGCTGCGCGCCCAGACGCTCGCCGACGGGCGCGGCCCGCTGTTCGCCGCGGCCGCCGCGCTGCGAAGCGCGTTCGACGGCGGAGGGACGCTGCTCGCGCTGGGCAACGGCGGCTCGGCCACCGATGCCATGGATGCCGTCGCGGACTTCCGCAGCCCGCCCCGCGACTGGCCCGGGCGCCGCGCGCTGGACCTCACCGCGGACCCGGCGATCCTCACCGCGATCGCCAACGACATCGGCGTGGAGGCGCTCTTCGCGCGCCAGGTGATCGCCTACGCGCGCGAGGGCGACGCGCTGCTCGCGCTATCGACCAGCGGCAACTCGGAGAACGTGATCGCGGCGCTGGCCGAGGCGCGCCGGCGCGGTCTGGTCACGATCGCGATGGTGGGCTACGACGGGGGGCGCGTCGCCGCCGAGCGGCTCGCCGACCACGTGGTGGTCACGCGGTCCCAGCACATCCCGCGGATCCAGGAGGCGCAGGCCGGCGCCTACCACGTGCTGCGCGAGCTGGTGGAGCTCTCATGACCGCGGTCGGCGAGCCGGCGCCCAGAGGTCGCGACCGGATCGGCATGGTCGCGCACGCCGGCGTGCGCGGGGCGATCGCGGCGATGGCGATGAGCGGCATGCGCGCGTTCACGGTCGACCTCGGGATCGTCAAGCAGACGCCGCCGCAGGCGATCCTCAAGCAGCGGGCACGGGGGCTGATCCGGCGCGTCCCGCGCGGGCGCCGCAAGGCGGCGGTCGAGCTCGCGCACTGGTCCTACGGGGCCGCGGGCGGCGCGGCCTTCGGCATGCTGCCCGACACGGTGCGCAGGAGGGCGTGGGCCGGTCCCCTGTACGGGCTCGGCGTCTGGCTGGGCTTCGAGCTCGGCATCGCCCCGTTGCTCGGCCTCACCCAGGCGACGCGCCTGCGCGCCGCCGAGCGCTCGGCGCTGGCCGCCGACCACCTGCTCTACGGCTTCGTCCTCTCCGAGATGCGCCGCCGGCCCCAGGAGTGAGCGACAGCCGGCGCGTGCGCGCGCGCGTCGAGGGCGCGGTGCAGGGGGTGGGCTTCCGCCCCTTCGTCTACCGGCTGGCGCGCGAGCTCGAGCTCGGAGGCTTCGTGCTCAACGACGAGCACGGCGTCGTGGTCGAGGCGGAGGGCGACGCGGCCGCCGTCGAGCGGCTCGTCGAGCGCCTGGCCGCCGACGCGCCCGCGCTGGCCCGGGTCGAGCGGGTGCTGTGCGAGTCGGTGCCGGCGACCGGCGAGCGCTCGTTCGCGATCGTCGCGAGCGAGCACGGCGGCGAGCCGCGCGCGCTCGTGAGCGTCGACAGTGCAACCTGCGACGCCTGCCTGGCCGAGCTCTTCGACCCGCGCGACCGGCGCTTCCGCTACCCGTTCATCAACTGCACCGACTGCGGGCCGCGCTTCACGATCGTGCGCGGCGTCCCCTACGACCGGCCGCTGACCACGATGGCCGGCTTCACGATGTGCGCGGCGTGCCGGGCCGAGTACGACGATCCGCTCGACCGCCGCTTCCACGCACAGCCGAACGCGTGCCCGGCGTGCGGGCCGCGGGCGCGGCTGCTGGGCGGCGACGACGTCTCCGACCCCGTCGCCGCGGCGGCGGCCGCGCTGCTCGAGGGGCGCATCGTCGCGGTCAAGGGCCTGGGCGGGTTCCATCTCGCATGCCGCGCGGGCGACAACGAGGCGGTGGCCGCCCTGCGCGCACGCAAGCACCGCGAGGACAAGCCCTTCGCGCTGATGGCACCCGACGTCGCGGCGGCGCGCGAGCTGGTCGAGCTCGACGAGGAGGAGCAGACGCTTCTGCGCTCGCATCGTCGCCCGATCGTCATCGCCCGGCGCCGACCCGGGGCGGCGGTGGCCGCCGGCGTCGCGCCGTGGTCGGCCGACCTCGGCGTGATGCTCCCGTACTCGCCGCTCCACCACCTGCTGTGCGCCGACGCGGGCGCGACGCTCGTGATGACCAGCGGCAACGTCTCGGATGAGCCGATCGCCTACCGCGACGAGGAGGCGGTCGAGCGGCTGGCCGCGATCGCCGACCTGTTCCTGGTCCACGATCGCCCGATCCACATGCGCACCGATGACTCGCTGGTGCGCTCGGTGAGCGGGCGCCGGCCGCTGCTGCTGCGGCGCTCGCGCGGGTACGTGCCCGAGGCGATCGACCTGCCGCTGGAGGCGCCCCTCCCGCTGCTCGCCTGCGGGGCCGAGCTCAAGAGCACGTTCTGCGTAGTGAAGGGCGCACGGGCGTGGGTCGGTCACCACATCGGCGACCTCAAGACGTGGGAGACCCTGCGCTCCTACCGTGAGGGCATCGAGCACTTCGAGCGGCTGTTCGCGGTGGCGCCGGCCGTCGTGGCGCACGACCTGCACCCGGACTACCTCTCGACGGGCTACGCGCTGGAGCGCGACGGCGTGGACACGGTGGCCGTGCAGCACCACCACGCCCACCTCGCGGCGTGCCTGGCCGAGCACGGAGTCGGAGGCCGCGCGGTGGGGGCGATTTTCGATGGAACCGGGTTCGGCAGCGACGGCACGGTGTGGGGAGGCGAGCTCCTGGCCGGCGACCTGGCCGGCTTCGAGCGCGTGGGACACCTGTGGCCCGTGCGGCTGCCGGGCGGCGACCAGGCCGTGCGCGAGCCGTGGCGGATGGCGTGCGCGTGGCTCCAGGAGGAGCGCGGCGAGGCCGGCGCGGTGCCCACGGCGCTGGTGCACGAGGTCGACCTGGCACGATGGGAGGCGGTCGCCTACATGGCGCGGACCCAGACCGCGGCGCCGATCACCACGAGCGTCGGGCGCCTGTTCGACGCCGTGGCCGCGCTGTGCGGCCTGCGCGCGGTGGTCAACTACGAGGGCCAGGCCGCGGCCGAGCTCGAGGGGGCGGCGAACCGGGCCGAGCGCGGCGCCTACGAGCTGCCGGTCGCCGAGAGCGCCGGTTCGCTCGTCCTCGACGCGCGGCCCGTGATCGCCGCCGTCGCCGACGACGTGTCGCGAGGCGCGTGTGCCGGCGTGGTCTCCGCGCGCTTCCACGCCGCGCTGGCGCGGGCCACGGCGCAGGCCTGCGTCGCGGCGGCCGGCGCGCGCGGACTGGAGCACGTGGTCCTCTCGGGCGGCGCCTTCCAGAACCGGCTGCTGCTGGAGCGCACGGCGAGCGCGATCGAGGACGCGGGGCTGCGCGTGCACGTGCCCGAGCGCCTGCCCCCGAACGACGGCGGCATCTCCTACGGCCAGGCCGCAGTGGCGGCGGCCCGGCTGGGCGAGTGACGGCTGAAACCGGTCCAACCCAATCGGGAAAGGGGAAAAGGCTGATACCCTTGCGCGGGCCTTGTCCACAAAATCGATTGGGAAGATGCTCTTGACCAGGAAGATCCGTGTCGCGCTCGCCGCCGCCGTGGCCGCTCTGGCCGTCGTCGTGCTCGCCGCGTGCGGCAGCTCCGGCGGCGGCTCCAAGCAGATCTCGCTCGTCGCCTACTCGACGCCGCAGGAGGCCTACCAGAAGGTCATCCCCGCGTTCCAGAAGACCTCGGCCGGCTCCGGCATCACCTTCCAGCAGTCCTACGGCGCCTCGGGCGACCAGGCGCGGTCGGTGCTCGCAGGCCTGCCCGCGGACGTCGTCGCCCTGTCGCTCGAGCCCGACGTCCAGAAGCTCGTCGACGCCGGCAAGGTCTCCAAGGACTGGAACGCCGGCCCGCGCAAGGGCATCGTGACCGACTCGGTCGTCGTGCTCGCGGTGCGCAAGGGCAACCCGAAGAACATCCGCTCTTGGTTCGATCTGATCAAGCCCGGTGTCCAGATCGTGACACCCAACCCGCAGACCTCGGGCGGCGCGAAATGGAACCTGTCGGCCGCGTACGGCGCGGCCAGCGGCGTCGGCAAGAACCCCGCCGCGGGCCAGGCCTACCTCAAGGCGTTCTTCAAGAACGTCGTGGTCGCCGACAAGAGCGCGCGTGACGCGCTGCAGACGTTCTCGAGCGGCAAGGGCGACGTGCTCATCTCCTACGAGAACGAGGCGATCACCGCGCAGAAGAAGGGCATCAAGCTCGACTACGTGATCCCGTCGCAGACGATCCTGATCGAGAACCCGATCGCGGTCACGACCAACGCGAAGAACCCGACGGCCGCCAAGGCGTTCGTCGCCTTCGCGCAGCAGCCGCAGGCGCAGAAGCTGTTCGCGGCCTCCGGCTACCGCCCGGTCGATCCGGCGTTGGTGGACAAGAAGCAGTTCCCGACGCCGGCCGGCCTCTTCACCATCGCCCAGCTGGGCGGGTGGTCGAAGGTCAACAAGCAGCTCTTCGACGAGCAGAACGGGATCGTCACCAAGATCCAGAGCGAGGCCGGAGTGTGATGGGACGGGCGAACGGAGCCTGATGTGACCGGCGCCTCGCTCGCCGCAACCTCGCGACGTATCGGCCGCCGGCCCGGGCTCGCGCTCGGGCCGGCGCTGTCGCGCGGGCTGGTGATGACGTACCTGAGCGTCGTCGTGATCATCCCGCTGGCGGCCGTGGCCTGGAAGTCGGGTGAGAACGGGCTCAGCGGGTTCTGGGACGCGGTCTCCACCCACCGGGCGGTGACCGCGCTCGTCTTCACCGTGGTCGCGTCGCTGCTCGTGGTCGCGGTCAACGTCGTCATGGGGACGCTGCTGGCCTGGGTCCTGGTCCGCGACCGCTTCCCGGGCAAGGCGGCGGTCAACGCGATCGTCGACCTGCCGTTCGCGCTGCCGACGATCGTCGCCGGCCTGACGCTGCTCGCCCTCTACGGACCGAAGGGGCCGTTCGGCGTCGACGTGGCGTTCACCCGCGCCGGCGTGGTGCTCGCGCTGCTGTTCGTGACGCTCCCGTTCGTGGTGCGCGCCGTGCAGCCGGTGCTGCACGAGGTCGACCTCGAGGTCGAGGAGGCCGCCGCGTCGCTGGGCGCCGGCCGCCTCACGATCTTCCGCACCATCATCCTCCCAAGCCTGCGCCCGGCGATCGTCGCCGGCGCCGCGCTGGCCTTCGCGCGCGCGATCGGGGAGTTCGGGTCGGTCGTGCTGATCTCGGGCAACCTGCCCAACAAGACCGAGGTCTCGTCGGTCTACCTGTTCAGCCAGATCGAGCTCGACAACACTCCCGGCGCCGCGGCGGTGTCGGTGGTGCTGCTGGCGATCTCGGTGGTCGTCGTGGCCGGGATCCAGTTCCTGGGCCGCAAGGGGGAGCCGCGATGAGCGGCGGCAGGGCCGCGACGAGGCGTGAGCCACGATGAGCGGGCCGGCCGAGATCGCGCCGAGCGGGCCGGCCTCGGCGGCGCCTCGGAAGGGCCGAAGCGGACCCGCTTCGGGCGGAGCGGCGGCCAGGTGGGGCCTGCGCGGCGTCGCGCTCGCCTACCTCGGGCTGCTGCTCGCCGCGCCGGTCGGGATGGTCTGCTACCGCGCCTTCCAGCACGGGCTCGGGCCGGCGTGGGATGCGGTCACCGCTCCCGACGCCCAGCACGCCTTCTGGCTCACGATCAAGCTCGTCGCGATCGCCGTGCCGGCCAACACGATCTTCGGCATCGCCTGCGCGCTGTGGCTGGTGCGCGGGCGCTCGCGCGGGCGCTGGGCGCTCAACGCGCTCATCGATCTGCCCTTCGCCGTCTCGCCGGTCGTCGTCGGCCTCGCGCTGATCCTGGCCTATGGCGAGACCGGCTGGTTCGGGGGCTGGCTGACCGACGCCGGCGTCCAGGTCATCTTCTCGATCCCGGGCATGGCGCTGGCCACGATCTTCGTCTCGCTGCCGTTCGTCGTGCGCGAGGTGATCCCCGTGCTGCGCGAGGTCGGCACCGACGCCGAGCAGGCGGCGGCCACGCTCGGCGCCAGCTCGTGGCAGACGTTCTGGCGCATCACGCTGCCGGCGATCCGCTGGGGGGTCGCTTACGGCGTCGTCCTGACGACCGCGCGCGCCCTCGGTGAATTCGGCGCCGTGAGCGTGGTGTCGGGCCGCCTGGCGGGCAGCACCGAGACCGCGACCCTCTACGTCCAGCAGCGCTTCGAGCACTTCGACCTGGTCGGCGCCTACTCGGCCTCGATCGTGCTCGCCATCATGGCGATCGCCGTGCTCGTGACCATGACCCTCCTCCAACGCAGAGCACCGGAGAGCTGAGATGGCCATCGAGATCCGCAACGTGACCAAGCGATTCGGCGACTTCGTCGCCCTCCAGGACGTCAGCCTCGCCGTACGCGACGGGTCGCTGACCGCGATCCTCGGCCCCAGCGGCAGCGGCAAGTCGACGCTGCTGCGGGTCATCGCCGGGCTCGAGGAGCCCGACACCGGCAGCGTCCTGATCGAGGGCGAGGATCGCACGCACACCCGTCCCCAGGACCGCGACGTCGGCTTCTGCTTCCAGCACTACGCGCCCTTCCGCCACATGTCGGTGCGCGACAACATCGGCTTCGGGCTGCGCGTGCGCCGCACGCCCAGGAGCGAGATCCGCGCGCGCGTCGACGAGCTTCTGGCGCTCGTGCGGCTCGAGGGCTACGCGGACCGCTACCCGTCCCAGCTCTCGGGCGGCCAGCGCCAGCGCATGGCGCTCGCGCGCGCGCTCGCCATCGAGCCCAAGGTGCTCCTGCTCGACGAGCCGTTCGGGGCGCTCGACGCCCAGGTGCGCGTCGAGCTGCGCACGTGGCTGCGGCGCCTGCACGACGAGGTCCACGTGACGACGGTCTTCGTCACCCACGACCAGGAGGAGGCCATGGACATCGCCGAGCTCGTCGTGGTCATGAACGAGGGCCGCGTCGAGCAGGCCGCCACCCCGCGCGAGCTCTACGACGAGCCCGCCAACGAGTTCGTGATGGGCTTCGTCGGCGAGGTCAACCGGCTCGGGAACACCTACGTGCGCCCGCACGACTTCGAGATCCACCACGAGCCCAACGGCGAGACGCTCGAGGCGCAGGTCGAGCGCATCGCGCACCTGGGGTTCGAGGTACGCATCGAGCTGGCCCTGGCCGACGGCACGACCGCGTGGGCGCAGCTCACGCGCGACGAGGCGGCTCGCCTCGAGGTGCGCGACGGCGACATCGTGTTCGTGCGCGCCGACCGCGCGCGCTCGTTCGCCGAGGCCGGCTAGGGCTCTTCGAGCGGGGTCCGCGCGCCGGCGCGCACGACCCCTGGCCGCTCAGCTCTTGCGCTTGGCCTTGAACGACAGCCTGCCGGTGTCGCAGGTCATGCCCGTGACGTAATCGGCGGTCAGCCTCAGCGTCCCCTTGGCCGAGCTGTCCTTCAGCTTGCCCTTGATCGTGACCTTGAACTCGCGCCCGCCGAGTTTGTCGTGTCGAGGCTGAACTTGAACTTGGCGTCCTTGATCGACGTCTTGGGGGAGCCGTAGAGCGTCTTGAAGTCCTTCTCGGAGGCGTTGAACCCCTGGCCACCGCTGCACACGGGCGTGGAGGCGGGGATGTCGATGCTGAACCTGAGCTTGCTCGCATTGGACTGGCTCGCCTTGAACGAGATCGTGCACAGCCGGCAGCTCTGGCTCTTGCTCGACTTGTAGCTGTACTTCCCGCTCTTGAAGCTGGCGCTCGCGGTCGCGGGCACCAAAGCGACCGCCAGTAGAGCGCCGACGACGACGGCCAGACGCTTCATCCTCGTTCCTCCTCGGATTCGTTGAGACGGACCACAGCGCATAATCAACGCCGGCGCCGGAGCGCATCTTGCAGCGTTGTGCGCGCTCACGCGGTGCTCATCTGGTCGTCCACGACTCGGGCTTCTCGGCGAGCGCGTCGATGCCGCTCGGCAGCGCATCACCGGCGATCTCGGCCAGCGTGACCTGCTCCAGAACGCCACGGATGTTCGTGCGCAGGGCGATCCACACCCGTTGCAGGCTCGCGGCGGCGCCGCTGTACTCGAGCGCCTCGGGTCGCTCGCCGCGGACGGCGGCCAGCGGTCCCTCCACGGCGCGCATCACGTCTGCCACCGTGACCAGCTCCGGGTCGCGCGCGAGCCAGTAGCCCCCGTCGGGCCCGCGCTGGCTGCGGACCAGCCCCGCCTGGCGCAGGTCGCCGAGGATGTTCTCCAGGAAGTTGACCGGGATGCCCTGCGCCTCGCCGAGACGCTCGCCCTTCACGGGGCCGGTGCCGTGCTGGGAGGCGAGCTCGACGGCGGCGCGAACGGCGTAGTCGGCCTTGGCGGAAACGCGCATGCCGACATTCTCGCCGGTCTAGGCGGCCAGCGGCAGCCCGGGCTCGTCTTGCTCGCGGTCACGGCGGAAAGCGGCGAGCGCGGTTGTGACTGCCGCGAAGGTGCGCCCGTCGACGGCCATCCCGCAATGGCTGGAGGGCACCTCGACCTGCTCGGCGTCCGGGTCCAGGCACGCGCCCCAGCGGACGATCCCGTCGTGTCGCGAGTAGATCGAGACGAAGCCGACGTCGGCAGGGAAGGGCGCCTCGAGGTCGGCCATGAACCGCTTGCAGCACCCGCCGTAGCGGCACGAGACCTTGATCAATCCCGGCACCCCGAGTGAGCCGAGCAGGCCGACGGCGTAGACCTGCGCGCGCACGAGCGGATGGACGGCGAGCGGGTCCAGGTGCGGGCTGCCGAGCGTGACGATCCCCGAGACCAGCTCGGGCCGGCGCACGGCGAGTACGCGGGCGAGGTTGCCGCCGCGGCTCTGCCCGATGATCGTCACGGGCGCGCCGTGTCGCTCGGCCATCTCCTCCAGGCGCTCCGCCAGGCGCTCGACGGTGGCGGTCGAGCAGTCGACGTTCGAGCGGATCCCCGCCCTCTTCGTCCGGTACCCGTTGCGGCGCAGCCACGCGGTCATCAGCCCGAGCGAGTCGTCGCCGGCGAGAAAGCCCGGGACCAGCAGCAGCGGCCGCCCGCCGCCGGGCTCCAGATCGCGCCCGCGCCACGCGCCCGAGCGCAGCAGCGCGGCCGTCTCGAGCGTGATTCGACTCTCGTGCCAGAGCCGCGGCCGCGGTCCCAAAGGTCCCATTTCTGCTCGTTTCGGCATGTTCCTGGCGGTGCTCAAGCCGACGCACCGTTACCCCAACCAACGGACGGAAACACCCCGAGCGCGCGCCAAGGCGACGCCGCGTCCCCTCCAATCGGTCAGCGCCTTGACCGTGGAGGCGTGAGATCGTGAGGGATCGGCTAATACTGCAGCGTGGCTGACGGTGAAGCGAGGCGGCGGCGCAGAGGCCCGCCGCTCCTGCGCCAGCTCCTGGCCGATCCGCTCGGGCTGGGCTCCGCGGCGCAGTCCCGGCGCTCGCGCGAGCTCGAGCCGCGCACCCGCTCCGCCGACCGCGTGGTGCAGTCGGTCTGCCCGTTCTGCGCGGTGGGCTGCGGGCAGAAGGTCTATGCCAAGGGCGGGAAGGTGATCCAGATCGAGGGCGATCCCGATTCTCCGATCAGCCGCGGCCGGCTGTGCCCCAAGGGCGCGGCGAGTGAGAACTACGTCAACAGCCCGAGGCGCGAGATGCGCGTCAAGTACCGCCGTCCCGGCGGAACGGAGTGGGAGGAGCTCGAGCTCGAGACCGCGATGGACATGATCGCCGACCGGATCGTCTCCACGCGCGCGCACACGTGGGAGGAGTCAGACCGCGACGGCCGCCCGTTGAACCGCACGCTGGGGATGGCCTTCCTCGGCGGCGCGACGCTCGACACCGAGGAGAACTACCTGATCAAGAAGTTCTTCACCGCCGCCGGCGCGATCTCGATCGAGAACCAGGCCCGCATATGACACTCGAGCACGGTCCCCGGTCTGGGGACCTCGTTCGGCCGTGGCGGTGCCACCACGTTCCAGCAGGACCTCCAGAACTCCGACTGCATCGTGATCATGGGCTCGAACATGGCCGAGCAGCACCCGGTGGGGTTCCAATGGGTGGTCGAGGCCAAGGAGCGCGGCGCCCAGGTCTTCCACGTGGACCCGCGCTACACGCGCACGAGCGCGATCGCAGACGTCCACGTCCCCCTGCGGGCGGGCAGCGACATCGCGTTCCTCGGCGGGATCATCAACCACATCGTCAGCAACGGCCTGGACTTCCGCGAGTACGTCCGCCACTACACCAACGCACCGGTGATCCTCAAGGAGGAGTTCGCGGACACAGAGCGGCCGTCGGGCGGAGCGGGCGGCAAGCCGACGGGGCTCTTCTCGGGCTGGAACGAGCAGGACGGGCTCTACCAGGTCGACTCGTGGGGTTACGCCGGCACCTCGGGTGAGCTGACGGCCGGCAAGTCCGAGCAGGCCGGCGACGTCTCCGGCGACCAGGCCCACGGCGCGCACGGGATCGAGCTCGCGCACGGCGAGCCGCCCGAGACGCGACCCGACGCTCGAGCACCCGCGCTGCGTCTACCAGGTGCTCAAGCGTCACTACGCGCGCTACACGCCCGAGTACGTCGAGCGCGTGTGCGGCGTGCCGGCGGAGAAGTTCCGGCTCGTCGCCGACGCGCTGTGTCGCAACTCGGGTCCCGAACGCACCTCGGCCTTCTGCTACGCCGTGGGCTGGACCCAGCACACCGTCGGCGTCCAGATCATCCGCGCGGCCGCGATCATCCAGCTGCTGCTGGGCAACATCGGGCGCCCGGGGGGCGGGATCCTCGCGCTGCGCGGCCACGCCAACATCCAGGGGTCGACCGACATCCCAACGCTCTACGACATCCTGCCCGGCTACATCCCGGTGCCCCACCCGGTGTCGGGCGACAACCTCGACGCCTTCGTGGCCGATAACGGGCCCTCCACGGGCGTGTGGGGAGCGCTGAAGTCCTACACCGTGTCGCTGCTGAAGGCGTGGTTCGGGGACGGGGCCACTGCGGACAACAGCTTCCTGTTCGGCCGGCTACCGCGCGTTGACGGCGACCACTCGCACTACCCGATGCTCACGCGCATGGTCGACGGCGACTGCAAGGGCTTCATCGTGGCGGGCCAGAACCCGGTCGTCGGATCAGCCAACTCGACGCTCGTGCGAAAGGCGCTGCGCAACCTGGAATGGCTCGTGGTCCGCGACCTCTCGGAGATCGAGACCGCGTCGTTCTGGTACGACAGCCCGGAGGTCGAGGCCGGCGAGGTGCGCCCGCAGGACATCGGCACCGAGGTGTTCTTCCTGCCCGCCGCGGCGCACACCGAGAAGGACGGCACGTTCACCAACACCCAGCGGCTGCTGCAGTGGCACCACAAGGCGGTCGAGCCGGCGGGCGACTGCCGCTCGGAGCTGTGGTTCACCTACCACCTCGGCCGCCGCGTACGCGAGCGGCTCGCCGGCTCATCGGAGGCACGCGACCGCCTGCTCGCAGCGCTGACCTGGGACTACCCGCTCCAGGGCCCGCAGGAGGAGCCCGACGCCGAGGCCATCCTGCAGGAGATCAACGGGCGCAAGGCCGACGGGAGCTTCGTGTCGAAGTACCAGGAGCTCGCGGACGACGGCTCGACGACCTGCGGCTCCTGGATCCACGCCGGCATCTACGCCGACGGCGTCAACCAGACCGCGCGCAAGCGCCCCCGCATCGAGCAGAACTGGATCGCGCCCGAGTGGGGTTGGGCCTGGCCCTCGAACCGGCGCATCATCTACAACCGCGCGTCGGCCCGCCCCGACGGGCAGCCGTGGTCCGAGCGCAAGCGCTACGTGTGGTGGGACGCCGAGCAGGAGAAGTGGACCTCGCTCGGCGACGACCCCGACTTCGTGCCCGACCGGCCGCCCGACTACGTCCCGCCCGAGGAGGCGAAGGGCATGCAGGCGATCCGCGGGACCTCGCCGTTCATCGTCCATCCCGACGGGCTGGGCTGGCTGTACGCGCCCACCGGCCTGGTCGACGGCCCGCTGCCGACGCACTACGAGCCGCACGAGTCGCCCGTCGAAAACCCGCTCTACGAGGTCGACGCCAACCCCACGCGCCAGCGCCTGCGCGACGAGGCCAACCCCTACCACCGCAGCGGCGGCGCACCCGGCGCGGACGTCTTCCCGTACGTGATGACCACGTACCGCCTGGCCGAGCACCACACGGCCGGCGGCATGTCGCGGACCGTGCCCTACCTGGCCGAGCTGCAGCCCGAGATGTTCGTCGAGGTCAGCCCCGAGCTGGCGGCCGAGCGCGGGCTCGAGCACGGGGACTGGGCGACGATCGTCACCGCGCGCACGGCGATCGAGGCGCGCGTAATGGTGACCGACCGGCTGGCGCCGCTGACGATCGACGGGCGCGTCGTGCACCAGGTCGGCCTGCCCTATCACTGGGGTCGCCGCGGGCTGGTCACCGGCGACGCGGCCAACGAGCTGCTCTCCCAGGTGCTCGACCTCAACGTGCACATCTCCGAGTACAAGACGGCGACCTGCGACGTGCGGCCGGGCCGCCGCCCGCGAGGCACGGCGCTCGCCGCGCTGATCGAGGACTACCGCCGGCGCGGCGACGTGTTCTACGACAGCCGCCACGACAGCCGCGGCGGGGGGATCGCCTGATGGACGGCGATAAGCCGCGCGTCGGCTTCTTCACCGACACGAGCGTGTGCATCGGCTGCAAGGCGTGCGAGGTGGCGTGCAAGGAGTGGAACCAGGTGCCGGCCTCGCCCAAGGGCTTCACCGGCGACTCCTACGACAACACGATCGACCTTGGCGCGAACACCTGGCGCCACGTGGCCTTCGTAGAGCAGCGCAAGCCGCTCGACGCGCGCGACGGCGGCGCGACCCTCGCGCAGACGGCCGCGCTCGGGTCGCTGGCCGAGGAGACTGGCCTGCAGACCTATCAGGACGGCGACGGCCTGCGCTGGCTCATGGCCTCGGACGTCTGCAAGCACTGCACCCATGCCGCGTGCCTGGAGGTGTGCCCGACGGGCGCGCTGTTCCGCACCGAGTTCGGCACCGTCGTCGTCCAGGAGGACGTCTGCAACGGCTGTGGCTACTGCGTGCCGGCGTGCCCGTTCGGGGTGCTCGACCGGCGCGAGGACGACGGCCGCGTGTGGAAGTGCACGCTGTGCTACGACCGCCTCAAGGACGACAAGGAGCCCGCGTGCGCGCAGGCCTGTCCGACGAACTCGATCCAGTTCGGCGAGCTCGACGAGCTGCGCGAGCGCGCGGAGAAACGGCTCGCGGCGCTCCAGGACGAGGGGCTGGCCGAGGCGCGGCTGTACGGGGCCGACGCGGACGACGGCGTGGGCGGGTTCGGCGCCTTCTTCCTGCTGCTCGACGAGCCTGAGGTCTACGACCTTCCCCCCGACCCGGTCGACACCACGCGAGACCTGAAGGGGATCTGGGCGTCGGCGGCCGGAGCGGCCGCGGCGTTGGCGGGCGGGATCGCGGCGGCGGTCCTGTGGAGGCGCGGGTGAGCGCACGGCCAGAGCTCGGCGCTGCGCGCGCCGCGCGCGAGGGCGGCCCCTCGGCGTACGGGCGGCCGGTGATCAAGGAGCCGGTGTGGAAGCCGGAGATCCCGGCCTACCTCTACACCGGCGGCCTGGCCGGCGCCTCGGCCGGGTTCGCGCTCCTCTCGGGCCTGCGTGGCGAGGAGGCGGTCGCCCGGCGCGCGTGGGCCACCGCCCTGGCCGGGAGCATCGTCAGCCCGGCGCTGCTGATCTCAGACCTCGGAGTGCCGCGGCGCTTCCTCAACATGCTGCGGATGTTCAAGGTCACCTCGCCGATGAGCGTCGGGTCGTGGATCCTCGCCGGCTTCGGCACCGCCACGGCGCCCGCTGCGGCGCATGCCCTGACCGGGGGCCGGCTCGGCGCGCTCGGCCGGGGCGCGCAGATCGCCTCGGCCGCGCTCGGCGCGCCGCTGGCCTCCTACACCGGCGCACTGCTCGCCGATACCTCGATCCCCGTCTGGCACCACGCGCGGGCAGAGCTGCCGTTCGCGTTCGCCGCTGGCGCGGCGATGAGCGCAGGTGCGGTCGCCGTCGCCCTGGCGCCAGTTGAGGAGGCGCGGGCCGCGCGCCGGATCGCGCTCGGCGGCGCGATCGTGGAGCTCGCGCTCAGCCGGTGGATGAAGAAGCGCCTCGAGCGCGCAGGAGTCGGCAGGCCCTACCACGAAGGCCCGGCGGGCAGCCTTGCCAACGCGGCAACCGCCCTCGCCACCGGAGGCGCGGGCCTGCTGGTCGCGCGCGGGGGGCGCTCGCGGCCGGCCGCGCTGTGCGCGGCGGCCCTGCTCACCGGCGGCGCGCTCGCCGAGCGCTGGGCCGTCTTCCGCGCGGGCTTCCAGTCCGCCGCGCGGCCGCAGGACACCGTCGACCCGCAGCGAGGGCGCATCGAGGCGGGGCAGACGCGCGGTGCGGCCCGCCGCGAGGCGCGCACGCCGGCGCCCCCGGTCGCGTCGGACGGCCACCGTCCCGGCGAGCGGCCGGTCCCGTCGGGCTCGCCGGCGCTCGACGCATGAGCTCGACCCCGCACCCGACCGACGTCGAGGTCTCGCGGGCGCTCAACGCGCTCGTGGTCACGCTCAACGATTGGCGGCTGGAGGCGCCGAGCCGCGAGCAGCTCCAGCGCATCGTCACCGGCGCGGTCGGCGGCGAGGAGAAGATCGCCGTCGCGGCGGGCGACGGCGGCCCGGCCCAGTTGGCGGACCGCGACGGCAGGGTGCTCGCCCGCATCGAGCGCCGCGGCGGCCGCTGGATCGGCGCGCGCGTCGGGCCCCCCTCAGCGGCGGCGAGAGCTCGCTAGACCGCGAGCGCAGGCGCCCGGCGGGCGCGAACGCGCCTGAGGAGCACGACGGCGAAGGCTGCGAGCGCGATCGCGACGGTGAGGCCGACGCCGAGCATCGCTCCCAGCCACGTCGGGTCGCCCCCTGATGATCCGAGAGCGGTATAGGAGACGATGCGTGGGGCCGCGCCCAGTGCGATCGCGGCCGCGAAGTCGCGCGCCCGAACGCGGGTCAGGCCGCACGAACAGTTGAGCGCCGTGCTTGGAACGCCCGGCGCCGGCCGCGCGAGCAGGACCGACACGAAGCCACGCCGCTCGACGCGCCGCGCGACGAGGCCGCGGGAGGCCGCTGTTCCCTGCCGGACACCCGCCCGCGCGCGGGCGGCCGGCGTACGCTGCGGCGCGGCGCCAACGAGCCATGGCCCGGCGGTGGTCCGCCGCCGGACATCGTCGGGCGAGCGACGCGGCGGCGACGATCCGGTCGTATGGTGGCGAGCGAGGGCTCCAACACATGATTCCAGCGCGGGCGGCCAGGAGCGGGTAGTGCCATCCTCACTGCACCTCGGTGAGTGGATTCCGCCCGTGCTCGTGGTCGTCGCCTACGCGCTGGCGTACTGGGTGCGGGGCCGTACCCTCGCCCGCCAGGGGCGGCCGCTGCCGTGGTGGCGGCAGGCGGCCTTCGGCGCCGGGCTCGTCGCCGTGCTGTCGGTTCAGGCTCCCCCGCTCGACGAGCTGAGCGATCGATCGCTGCCCGCCCACATGGCCCAGCACCTGGTGCTCGTGGACCTCGCCGCGTTCCTGATCGTCGTAGGGGTCACAGGACCCATGCTCGCGCCAGCGCTGCGCCTGCCCGGGCTACGGCGGCTGCGGCCGCTGACCCATCCGGCTGTCGCCCTCTCCGTCTGGGTCGTGACGCTCTACGCGTGGCACCTGCCGTTCCTCTATCAGGCAGCGCTCCGTCACGATCTCGTGCACGCCGTCGAGCACGCCTCGTTCCTGTGGGCCGGGCTGCTGCTGTGGACAGCGCTGCTGGGCCCCCTGCCCCAGCCCCAGTGGTTCGGGACGTGGGCGCGTCTGGGCTATGTCGTGATCGTGCGCTTCGCGGGCGCCCTGCTCGCCAACGTCCTGATCTGGTCGCAGACGGTGTTCTACCCCTACTACGAGGGCCACGGCGCGACGGCCGCGCTGCGCGCGCAGGGGGCGGCCGGGGCCCTGATGATGATCGAGGGAATGCTGCTGACCATCCTGCTGCTGGGATGGCTGTTCCTGCGCCTGGCCGAGCAGGACGAGCAGCGCCAGCGCCTCCTCGACCTGGCCGCGGAGCG
Organism: uncultured Actinomycetes bacterium; assembly: GCA_963797015.1. Classification (GTDB taxonomy): domain Bacteria; phylum Actinomycetota; class Thermoleophilia; order Solirubrobacterales; family Solirubrobacteraceae; genus JBBPZA01. The sequence goes on from CAWCNV010000003.1 coordinate 810,615, forward strand.
CGGGACAGTCCTCGACGACGCGCGCGCGGCGCGTGCGGCGGCCGCGGGGTCGACGGCGGTCCTGCGCCGGCGTCTGGAGGGTTCCCCACCGCTCTCCAGCGAGCGAGGCGACCGGCCGGCGGGCGCGAGCGGCCGGCCGCCGGACGGGTCGCCTGACGACCGGTCGCCGCCGGACCCGCGCTCAGCCCCTCGAGTCCGCGTCTCCGCGGGCGGCGAAGGCGAGCTGGAGGCTCGAGCAGACCAGGAACAGCGTCGTGGCCGCGAACGAGGCCAGCGGCCAGTCGAGGCCGCTGTGGACGCGCCCGATGAGCGCCGCGGCGCCGGTCGCCGCCCCCACTGAGAACCAGTGCAGCGCCCCGGTGAGGACCCGCTCGGCATCGCCCTGCACCGGCGGCTGTCGCCGCAGCATCGGCCGCGCCCGCAGGCCCACGACCGCGAATCCCACGAGCGCTCCCGCGGCGAACAGGAAGACCTGGCCCACGTCCGGGATGCCCCGGTAGTGTGTGAGCAGCGCACCGGTGCTCCACAGCGAGACCGTGTAGCCGTAGGGGGCGGCGCTCGCGGAGACGATCGTGCCGAGGGCGATCCCGGTGCTGCTCGTCCGGCGGCGGCTGGGGCTCGTCATGTGGCTCCTTCGTTTGGTTCGGCCGGCGCCGCCGGAGCGGCGGTGCCGCTGACCGCGGAGTCGCGAAGCGGCCCATAGCGCATACCCGGGAAGGGAAATGGCGCACCACCCTAAGCGGCCGAGCGAGCGGTCACTTTCTCGCTCGGGCGCGCCGCCGCCCGCTGCTGTCGGCCCGCGCTGCTCCGGCTTCGGAAGCCCTGGCGTCAGCCCGCCCGAGTCGAGTTCCCGGCGCGTGCGTACGGGAGATGACATGGCCTGCGGCGTTCGAGTCTCGGTGGGGTACGGTCTGGTCGGTGGCGCAGGATGAGCTCATCGCCCTCGAGCAGGACGGCTGGGAAGCCCTCTCGTCCGGTGGCGAGGCTGCTCGTGCGTTCTACGAGCGGATTCTGGACCGCAGAGTCGTGATGCTTCTCCCGGGCGGCATGGTGCTCGACGAGCGGGCGGCGATCGTCGACTCGATGAGCGGCCAGCCCTGGGCGGCGTTCGAGCTGGACGACGTTCGCAGCTTTCAGCCGACGCCCGACACGGTGGTAGTCACCTACGGGGTCGTGGCTCGACGTGATGGGCAGGAGTATTCGGCGCTCATGAGCAGCATCTACGTGCGCCGCGAGGACGGGTGGAAGCTGACCTTCCACCAGCAGACGCCACGCTGAGCGCGCTTGCCCCAGGGGACCGGCCCCGTAGGGGCAGCCGCGCGCAGCGAAGCGGCCACGACACCGCCGCGAGCGACCAGCGAGGAGACCAACCCAAGCGGTGCGCGGCGTGATCCCTGAGAGCGCGTTCATCGACGTCCGGCGGCTCGCCGCGCTCGACATGCACGGCACGCGCGGGACCCGGCGCCGCCGGCGTGTCATCCTCGCCGAGTTCGGGCTGGGGACGGTCGCCGGCGCTGCGCTGGGCGCCTCGGCGGTGACCTGGGACGCCCCGGCCGGCGTGGTCCTCGGCGTCTGGCTGCTAGGGCTGGCCGCCAACTATCTGCCGCTCACCGCGCACGTCCTTTCGCTGTGGCGCCCAGGCAGGCTGGAAGCGGAGCTCGCGGGCGCCGACCTGCGCGCCGAGCTTCGCCACTACACCCGCGCGCAGTTCTGGGTCCTCGTGCCCTTCTGGGTGGCGGGGCTCGCTCTCGCGCAGGCGCGCCGAGCGGCCTGACGCGACCGGGCTACCGCCGCCAGCCCGGCCATCCACACCGACCACGACAGCGCCGGACCGCGGCGGCCGCGCGGCTGGCGATGCCGTGCCGCGACGGGTCTCGCGCGCGACGTGTTCGCGGAAAGACACCTGGGGCGCGCGCGCAGGTACGCGCGGAAATTCGTAAACGTCACCGGAGGGTCATCAGCACCGAGAACGTGCCGGCGAGGATCAGGCCGGCGCTCGCGATCACGGGGCCCGTCGCGGCGAGCGCGCGCAGCATGCCCTCACGCGTGCCGTGGCGCCGTGCCTCTTCGCGCGCGCGCGCCATGAGGAAGATCGTGTAGTCGATTTCGAGCGCGACCAGGAACACGAACGCGAACACCGTTATCTGCGCGTCGAGACCCGCGTCTCCGACGACGCAGCGGAAGAACAGGATTGACAGCCCGAGCGTCCCGAGGAACGACAGCAGCACGCTGGCCATGAGGACGAGCGGGGCGACGAGCGCCCGGAGCAGCAAGGCGAGGATCAGGGCGATCGCGATCAGGGCGAGCGGGACGATCTTCATGAGGTCGCTGCCGGTGCTCTCGTCGTAGTCGTACTGAAAGCGCGGTGCCGCCGCCGATCAGCGCCCTCGCCCCTGGCGGTACGTCCTGGAGGCGCTCGCGCAGCCGTGGAACGATCCGGAGCGCGTCCGCGGTGTAGGGATCGCCTTCGAGGACCACGCTCAGCCGACCGATGCGGCCGTCGCACGAGCGCTCGGCGACCGGCTCGACGCCGGCGACCCCGGCAACCGACGCAAGCCGTCGCCGAGCGTCCTCGATGTCGGATGTGCGCACCCGACCGCCGCTTCGCTGCACCAACGCCGTCATCGGATTGCTCGCGCCCGCCGGGAACGCCCGCTCCAGCGCGCGGAACCTCTCGACGCTCTCGGTCTGCTTCTTGAAGGAGTTGGTCGGGCTGTAGTCCTCCGTGTACGCGAGCAGGCCCAGGGCGCCGGCACCGAAGAACGCCACCGTCGCGGTGACCGCCGCGGCCGGTCGCCGCAGGATGCGATCCCGAGGCGACGCCAGCGTCCTCGTTGCTCCACCGCGGTCACCGCCGTGGTCGAGAGGCGGGACAGCGCTCGCCGAGGATCGAGCGGCCGGCTGGACTCACGGAGCGCGAGGCGGAGATCGTCGGCATGGTGGCGCGGGGGCTGCAGACCAAGCAAGTGGCGCATGCGCTCGGCATCTCGCCCAAGACCGCCGACCGCCACATCCAGAACGCCTACGGCAAGATCGGCGTTTCCACGCGCGCCGCGGCGACGCTGTTCGCGATGGAGCAGGGGCTCGTCGCGTGGGGAGAACTCCCCATTGCGCGCGCGGCCGGCCGCTCGTAACGTCGTTGGCGGACATGGACCTCGAACCGCGGGCGCCGACCTGGCGCACGCGGAAGAAGGAGGAGCGATGGCCACACCAAGCAGCGACGCGTACCGGGCGATGACCCACGAGGTCGCAGAGGCGATCGCGCCGAGCTGGGAGCGCCGGCGAGCCGAGATCGAGGGGGTCTGCGCGCCCGTCCGCGAGTGGATGCTCCGCGCGCTCGTCCCGCACGAGGGCCAGACGGTACTGGAGCTCGCCGCGGGTGCGGGCGACACGGGCTTCGGGGCGGCGGCTGCGCTCGGGGAGGACGGCACGCTGATCTCGACCGACTTCTCGCCGGCGATGCTCGAAGCGGCACGCCGCCGCGGGGCCGAGCTGGAGGTCGAGAACGTCGAGTACCGCGTGATCGACGCCGAGCGGATCGAGCTCGTAGACGACTCGGTCGACGGGGTGCTCTGCCGGTTCGGTTACATGCTGATGGCCGACCCGGCGGCGGCGCTCGCGGAGACCCGTCGCGTCCTGCGGCCGGGCGGGCGCCTGGCGCTGGCGGTGTGGGGGCCGCCCGAGCGCAACCCGTTCTTCGGCGCGGTCGCGATCGGCCTCGTAAAGGGCGGTCACATGCCGCCGCCCGACCCGGCCGCTCCGGGCCCCTTCAGCATGGCGAGCGCCGAGCGAACGTCCGCGCTGCTCGAAGCCGCCGGCTTCGGCGAGGTGCGCGTCGAGGAGGTCCCGGTGAGCTTCGAGATCGCCGGCATCGACCAGTACCTCGACTTCACCGCCGATACCGCCGGGCCGATCGCCCTGGTCCTGCGCAGGCTGCCGGCGGACGACCGCGAGGCGGTCAAGGCGCAGTCGAGAGCGGCGCTCGAGCGCTTCGCCGGCGGGGACGGCTACCGGGTCTCAGGCGTCGCCCTGTGCGCCGCAGCGAGCTGAGGGCGATGGCCTCGGAGAGCACCCCGACGCCGGCCTCGGCCGCGGTTGCGGACGAGCTCGGCGGCCCGCCGACCGTGGCCGTCGACGGCGCGACGCTGGCCTTCCGTGAGCGGTGCGACGGCGAGCCGGTGGTCTTCGTCCACGGGACGGCCGGCGACCTGCGCAGCTGGCAGCGGCAGGCTGCCTGCGATCGCCGAGTCCCATCGCGCGATCTCCTACAGCCGCCGCTACGCCCGTCCCAACGAGGACATCCCGCCGGGCCCCGCCGTCCTGCTTCGACTCACGGACCGCCTGCAGCAGCTCCTACCGAGCGCCGAGCGGATCGAGATTCCGGCGGGTCTCATCGGATGCACGAGGAGAACCCTGTGGCGGTGAAAGACGCGATCCGCGGCTTTCTCGCCCGACGCTCGGCAGCCGGGCATGGGGGAGGCCCGGAGCAGCGGATGGCGTGGCGGCGAGCACAGCGCACACCTTGACTTCGACGCCTACCGCGACGCCGTCCTCGCCCGGGACGCCGAGCGCGGGCTGGCCTTCTACGCGCCCGACGCCGAATGGATCGAATACCGCCACCAAGATCCGCCGTGTACGCCGAACATCATGCGCGGTCGGGCCGCGATCGGCGCGTTCCTGCGCCGCATCGCAACCACGCCCATCCGGCTGTCGATCGACAACGAGGTCATCGACGACCACCGGGCCGCCTATACGCTCACCGTCATCCGCCCCGATGGAGGACGCATCACCGAGAACGTCATCCTCTCGCACGGCGACGGGTACATCACCCACCAGCTCGACGTCGAGGCCTGGGACTGACGCGGCCCCCGCCCGAGCCGGGCGCAGGAGACGGATCCGAGCCGGCACCAGTGCGGCGGCGGGCCGGGCGGTAGGCGCCCATCTCGCTGACGGCCGCGGCAGAGCTCTGGCTGTGCGGGCGAGCGGCTATCCCTTTCCGTGGAACAGCCGGAGCGTCAGCGGCGCGAACAGCGCCGTGAGCACGGCGGCGGCCGCGAGCACCCACAGGACCTCGCCGGCGCTCGCGGTGCCCTGCATGAGCCCGCGCTCCGCGCTCGCCAGGTGGCTGATCGGGTTGGCGTCGGCGAGGGCGCGGAGTCCCGCCGGCATCGTCTCGGGGTCGACGAAGATGTTGCTGACGAAGGTGAGCGGGAACAGGATTACGAACCCGATGCTCATCACCGCGTTCGGGGTGCGCAGGATCAGTCCGAGCGCAGTCCATGCCCACGACAGCGAGACGGCAAAGACGAGCACCAGGGCGACCGCGGCGACCACGCCCAGCGGGCCGCCTGCCGCGTGGAAGCCCATGGCGAGGCCGAGCCCGATGACGAGGGCGGCGACGACTAGGTAGCGCCCGAGATCCCCGATCAGGCCGCCGACGATCGGCGCCGGGCGCCAGATCGGCAGCGAGCGGAAGCGATCGAAGGCGCCGGTCGCGAGGTCGCGGTTGAGGGTGACGCCGCTGTAGACGGTGACGAAGACCACCGACAGCGCCAGCGTCCCCGGCAGCAGGAACTGGAGGTAGTCGCCGGTCGAGCCGGCGATCGCGCCGCCGAACAGGTAGGTGAACATGAGCGTGAACAGGACCGGGATCCCGATCACGTCGCCGAGCTGCTCGGGAACATGCTTGATCTTGAGCAGCGATCGCCAGGCGAAGGCGAGCGAGGCGGCGATCGGGCTCACACCGGGTAGGGACCCGGGGTGCGAGGAGATCGCGCTCGGCGGTTCGCGGTCGAGCCCGGGTCCGCGCGGCGAGCTGGTCGCGGCCTGGCTCATGCCGCTTCCTCCCGCTCCTGCTCGCCCGCCGCCGCCGGGGTGCCCGTCAGCGCGAGGAAGACCTCGTCGAGACTCGGCTGGCCGAACGCGAAGTCGGCGACCGCGATCCCCGAGCTCGAGAGCCCCCCGAGCGCTCGCGCAACGCGCTGGGCGAGCAGCCCCGAACCGTTGGCCTCCGGGATCCGGGCGGTGAGCGACGCGGGGTCTCGCTCCGGATGCACGGGGACGCCGAGCTCCGCCGCCAGGCGCGCACGGGCCGCGTCCCGCTGACCGGGATCGAGCAGCCGCATGGTCACCCGGCCGGCCCCCACCGACGCCTTGAGCTCGCCGCGTGTCCCCTCGGCGATGACGCGCCCGGTGTCGATCACGGCGATCCGGTCCGCCAGCCGGTCGGCCTCGTCGAGGTATTGGGTGGTGAGCAGCACCGTGGTCCCCTCGGCGACGATCGCGCGGACGGTGTCCCAGACCTGGTTGCGGCTCCGCGGATCGAGGCCGGTGGTCGGCTCGTCGAGGAACAGCAGCTCCGGGGTGAGGATGATGCTCGCGGCGACGTCGAGCCGCCGGCGCATCCCGCCCGAGAGGTGCTGAACCTGCTCGGCGGCGGCATCGTCGAGGTCGAACGCCTCGAGCAGCTCGGTGGCCCGAGCCTTCGCTCGGCGGCGGGAAAGGCCGAGCAGGCGCGCCACCAGCACGAGGTTCTCGGCCGCGGTCAGATCGGCGTCGACGGCGGCGAACTGCGCGGTCAGGCTGATCCTCCGGCGGACCGCCGCGGCGTCGCGGACGACGTCGTGGCCGAGCACCGTGGCGGTTCCTCCATCGGGGCGCAGCAGGGTGGCGAGGATCCGGATCGCGGTCGTCTTGCCGGCCCCGTTGGGGCCCAGCAGGCCGTAGGTGACGCCCCTCGGGATGCGGAGATCGAGGCCGGCGAGGGCGCGCTTGGGGCCGAAGCTCTTGCCGAGCCCGGAGGCCGCGACCGCGAGCTCTCCAGCGGCTGTGTCGCGGCTATCGGTCATCCCGTACGACGATAGCACTATTCTTGTCCGTATGAACAGTCCATATGGACAGAAGCAGCGACAGGCCGGAGGGACAGAGCCATCGGGGCCCCGCGCCGGCAAGCGCTCGGCGGGACCACGGCCCGCCTCCGAGCAGACACGGCGGCGCCTGATGAGCGCGGCTGCGGAGCTGATCGCCGAGGTCGGCTGGGGGCGGGTCACGACCCGGGCGATCGCCGCCCGGGCGGGGCTGCCCCACGGCGCCGTCAGCTACCACTTCCGCGGCAAGCAGGAGCTCCTGATCGAGGCTGCGCTGCACGCCTTCGAGCAGGCGCTGCCGATCTCCGCCTTTCAGGCGATGAGCACGATCGGGGAGATCCTCGACCTGATCGAGGCCGAGGTCGGCGACCGCGACGCGATCGACCCCCTGCTCTCGGGGCTGATGATGGAGGCGATGCGCGAGGCTGGCCGCGACGAGGCGCTGCGCGAGCGCCTGGGCGCGATGCTGGCCGTCTACCGGCGGGTGATGGTCGACGTGGTGAGCGCCGATCAGCGCAGCGGGGCGACGTTGACCGGGCCCTCCGCCGAGGCGATCGCGACGCTGCTCGCGGCGGTGGGCGACGGGCTGCTCCTCCACGCGATCCTCGACCCTGGGCTCGATCCGGCCGCTGCGGTCGAGGCGCTTCGGGCGGCGTTTGGATCAGGACCGGCCCGCCGACGTCGCCACGACGGTCGGCGCGGTGACGGGCGGGAACGCCTCGCCTGATGCAGGGGCGACGGCGGCTTCCGAAAGAGGTCAACCGCGACCCGAGGCGGCGGCTCGCAGGCCGGCGGCGGCGAACGCGGCGGCGAGCGCGGCGTTGCACAGCAGCAGCCGGCGGCGCTTTGGCGCCAGGAGCGCCAGGGCCACCGCGCTCGCCGCGTGGACGCCGTCGACGCAAGCGCCCGCGACGCGCCACCCTGGCGAGCTGTGCGTCCCGAGCGCGGCCGCCTCGACGAGCTGGCGCGTCCCGAGCACGCGAGCGAAGAGACTTGCCCCGCGTCCCGGCGATCCTGCGGCGACGATGCCGAGCGTTTGAGGTGCCACGACCAGAATCGTCCCGTATACGGCTCGCACGAGCAGGAGGGGCACGGCTTCAATCTCCCACTGCGCCCGCCGCTCGCGGCCCGTCGTGTTCGCCGGCGGACACCCGGCGGCCGCCCGCCTCGCGGCGCCGGGGCTGGGTGGCCGGCGGCCGACCGAGGAGCTCCTCCTGCACCTCTTCGAGCCAGTCCGAGAAGGCCTCCAGAATGCGGCGGCTGAGGCGGTGATTGAGTCGCAGATAGCGTTCCCGGTGCGGTAGGGCGCTCGCCTCGCGCTCGGCGCGGTCGAGCCAGGCGAGCTGCTCGGCGATCATCGGCTCTATGGCGAGCAGGCTGCGCAGGACCGTGCGGTCGTCGGTCGCCAGATCGGCTCCGGTGAGGCGGGCGGCGGGCTCGTTCTGGATGCGGATGAAGCCCGAAGGCTCGGCCAGCCAGCGCGCGACCGCCTCCCGGCCGGCGTCCGAGAGCGTGTAGAGGGTGCGATCGGTGGTCCTGCCCGGTTCGCGCCGTGTCGCGAGGTAGCCGAGCTCGGACAGTCGCTTGGGCTCGGAGTAGAAGCGGCTCTCGGCGGCCGTCCAGTAGATCCAGTTGCCCTGACGCTGCATGCGCACCAGATCGTGCGGCGCGGCGCCGTGCGAGCCGACCAGCAGCAGGATGACGTACGAGAACGGCGTCAGCTTGCTGACGGGCATGGTCGACAAGACTACAGTTTGGAGCTACAAGACTACATTCTGTAGTCATAGTGAGGCGAAAGCGCCGCCTCACAGGAGGTGAGCGAAGATGACCTCATCGCAAGTCGACGAGACCGCCCTTCATCAGGTCCTCGGGCAGGCCGTGACCGACATGGGCGCGGCTCTGAACGGCGTGCTGATGATGATCGGCGAGGAGCTCGGGCTGTGGAAGGAGATGGCCGGCGCGGGGCCGCTGAGCTCGGATGAGCTGGCGCGGCGGAGCGGGGTGCGAGAGCGTTACGTGCGCGAATGGCTCGCGGCGCAGGCCGCGAGCGGGCTTGTCGAGTACGACGCGTCCGAGGGCACGTTCGAGCTCGCTCCGGAGCAAGCGCTGGCGCTGGCCGACGAGGACAGCCCGGCCTATGTGCTCGGCGGCTATCACCTGATCAGCTCCGCCTACAAGGATCGCGCGAAGATCGCCGAGCGCCTGCGCGCGGGCGACGGCATCGGCTGGCACGAACACGACCCGGAGCTGTTCCTCGGCGCCGAGCGCTTCTTCCGGCCCGGCTACACGGCGCACCTCGTGCCGGAGTGGATTCCCGCCCTCGATGGCGTGGAGGCGAAGCTGCAGGCCGGCGCGAAGGTCGCCGACGTCGGCTGCGGCCACGGCGTCTCGACGATCCTGATGGCGCAGGCGTTTCCAAGCGCGACCGTGCACGGCTTCGACTTCCACGAGGTCTCGATCGAGCGCGCCCGGGAGCTGGCGCGAAGCGAGGGCGCCGGCGAGAACGCGCACTTCGACGTCGCGTCGGCCAAGGAGTTCCCCGGAGAGGGTTACGACCTCGTCTGCTTCTTCGACTGCCTGCACGACATGGGCGACCCGGTCGGCGTGCTGCGGCACGTGCGCGACGCGCTCGACGCCGACGGGACCGTGATGCTGGTCGAGCCCTACGCGGCGGACACGCTGGAGGAGAACCTCAACCCCGTCGGCCGTGTCTACTACGCTGCATCGACGCTGGTCTGCACACCGAGCTCACTCGATCAGGAGGTGGGCCTCGGGCTCGGTGCTCAGGCGGGCGAGCAGCGTCTAGGTCAAGTCGCCCGCGAAGCCGGCTTCGACCGCTTCCGGCGTGCCACGGAGACGCCGTTCAACCTCGTGCTCGAGGCGCGTCCGTGACGAACTCGCGAGTCAGGGCCGCCGGCGGGATGCCGAGCCGCTCGAGCTCAGCCAGCGCGAGCGGCGCATAGCATTGCTCCTCCAGGTCGCGCCAGGGGACTTCGCTGACACGGCGTAGCTGCGC
>CAWCNV010000004.1:0-8422 GCA_963797015.1 uncultured Actinomycetes bacterium
AACCGAAGGTCAGAGGTTCGAATCCTCTCGGGCGCGCTCACCATTCTGCCCTGCACACAGCCACTTTCCGGTGGCCTAGTGCTACCCGGGTAGCACTAGCGACCTGGCCCGGTAGTGGCCTGAACGTCCCTGCTTTGCGCGATTTCACCACTCCCGAGACCGATCGGGCCGCGGACCCTCGCCTTCCCACAGGCTCTCGCCCCGCCACGTAGACCAGATCTCGGCGCAGGTCATGCACACGGTCGCGGTCGCCTTACGCGCGGGCACGACGAGCACCCCGAGATCCTGCCCACCCTCGATCGACGCTCCACATACCGCGATCGACCGGCCGGGCACGACGAGATGCGACCACTCTCGTTCCCGATCATTTACGACATGAACGCCGGTGTCCTCCATCAGCGACCCTCGCTGCTGTTCGAGTCTCCAATGTCCCCTTGCGCCGCCTCGAAGGCGGCGAGCCGCGACGCGATCCCGGCGGCGGAGCCGGTGAGCAGCGTCCCGTAGTGGCGTTCGATCATCTCGATCGAGGTGCCCATGACCCGCGCGAGCTCGAAGACGTCGATCCCGGCGGCGAGCGAGTTCGACGCGAACGTCGAGCGCAGGTCGTAGATGCGCGCCGGGCGGGTGATGGCGCCGGCGGTGATCGCGGGCGCCCACTCGCGCCGGCGGAAATTGTCGAGATTCAGCACCCCGCCCGCCGGCGCCGGCCACAGCAGCGGCGTGTCGAGCCGTGGCAGTAGGTCGTCGAGCGCGCCGAGCGCGCGCGGCGACAGCGGCACCTGCCTACGGCTCGCGCTCGTCTTGGCCAGCTCGACGACCTCGCCGGAGGAGATCGTGCGGCGCACCGAGAGGACACCGCCGCGGCGGTCGACGTCGGAGCGCTCGAGCGCTGCCCATTCCTCGGGCCGCAGCCCGGTCGCCGCGGCGAACGCCGGGAGCGGCCGGTAGATCGCCGACAGCTCCAGGCCGATCGCCTCGACCTCCGCCCGGGTGAACGCGCGCACCTTCCGCACCGGTGGCTTGGGGTTGCGCCCGGCGAGCTTCGCCGGGTTCGAGCCGATCCGCTTCCACCGCACGCCGGCGTCGAGCGTCTGCCGCAGCGCCGACACGATGCCGTGCCCGGCGCGGTCGGGCAGCTTCGCTTGCCACCCGGCGATCTCGTCGGTCATGTGCTCGAGGTCGCGCAGCGGCACGTCGCCGAACGCCCTGGTCGCGTGCTTGAGCCGGTCGCGCAGCGTCGAGATCGTCCGGGCCCGAACGCCGACGGCGTGCCGCTCGAGGTACAGCTCGACGAGCTCTGCCAGCGTGAGCTCTGGCGCCGCTGCGGGCTCGCCGAGCAGCACGGGTTCGATGACGTCGCGGTAGTGCGTGAGCGCGGCGCTCTTGGTCGGGAACGGGCTCTTACGGCGCCGCTGGCCGTCGGTGTCGTAGTAGCGCAGCCCCCAGCGGCCCGCGTCGAGTCGGTACGCCTGGCCGCGCTGCACGGGCGGCATCAGGACCCCTGCCCTTGGATCAACTGCAGCGATGGGCGCGGCTCGTCGTCGAGGAGCTCCAGCGCCCGTCCTAGCCGTCGCAGCGACTCGGCGGGCTCGGAGTCCTCGCCGCAGACGCGGATAGCGTTCTCGATCGTCGCGCGGGCCCGCACGTCGAGCTCGGCGAGCGTGACGTCGTCGCTCATCGCTCGGTGTCCCGCTCGGTTGAGGGTGCCGGGGGCCACGGGGTGTGCCTACGATCCGGCAGCTCTTCGACGATCCGCAGAAGGCCATGGCGGAGGGGCTGACCCTCCATGAGTGCCGCTTCACGCAGCGCGCGGCGGGCGACCTCCATCGGGTGCTCGCTCATCGCCCGGCCGCCTCGCCGGGGGCCGTGGCCAGGCGGTCGGGGTAGTCGTCCTCGAGCGCGCGCTTGAGCGCCTGCAGCTCGGCGAACGTCAGCGGCTTACGCAGGCCCTTGCGGTCCTCCCGCGCGACGTCATGTGCGAGCTCGACGACGTCGTTGACGTTGACCCACCCCATCGCCTGGATGAGAGCGCCGCGCAGGACCTCGGTCACGGCGTAGGCCATGCTGGAGTCGTCGCGCGCGTCGCGCAGCGCGCACGGCCCGCAGTAGGTCAGCCGGTTGCCCCGAGGGTCGCGGTAGCGGCTCTCATCCGCCCCGCAGAGCACGCACTGCTCCTGGATGGTGACGCCGCTGGTGTACGCGTGCGCAGCGGCAGGGGTGTCGGCGACGGTCGCCGTAGGGTTCGTGTTGCTCATGGAGCTGATCCTCCGTGGCCATGGGGGCGGGCGTTCACGCGTCGCGCCCCCGCTTGATGTTGTGGGGGCCATCGTAGGGCCGCGGGCGCGGCGAGTCGACATACGCGGTCCCTTTCAGTTCATGGGTGCGCCGACGATGGCGGCGGCCAGGTCGTCGCTGCGCTTGCTGACCACCCACGCGAGGGCGACGAGCCCCCAGCGCGCTTGGTCCTCGGTGAGCTGGGTGACGGCGCGGTGCAGGCCGGTGAGGCCGCCGGCGCGCGCCGCCAGTAGCAGCGCGCGCACGACCTCCGATCCGACGTCGCAGCCGTCGATGAACTGCTTGTCGGCGTCAGAGAGCTCGTCCGGGTTGAACCGGTAGCTCACGACCCGATCCCCGCCACGCACAGCCCGGCGTCGTCGAGCATCGACCCGAGCGGCGCGGATCCGGTGCTCGATCCGTAGACGGCGCGGCGGACCATCCGCTGCTCGGTCGGGGTGAGCGTCAGGCCGGCGGCGCCGGGACTGTCGGTGAAGCTCTCGGCGTGCGAGAACGCGCCGAGCGCCTCCTGCTGGGAGCGCACGCCGCGCGGGTTCAGCAGGACGCGGACCGTCGCCTCGATGCAGACGACGCGGACCGTCGGCGGGACCGGATCGAGAGCGGCCGCCCACGCCTCGTCGCGGCCGCACGCGTCGGCGATCAGGCCCGTCGCGAGCTCGAGCAGCGTCTCGGTCTGGGTGGTCTCGGTGGCGGACAGGTCGCGGCCGATGCGGGCCGCGACCTCGTCCGTAGTGGCGAACATCAGGAGCCGACTCCAAGGACGCACAGCCCGTTGGCGTCGTTGACGTCGGCGTCGACGCGCGCGATCACGCGGGCGACGGTGCCGTCCTGGCTGAACTTCGCGTCGGTGCTGAACGCGACGCTGGCGTCCTTGCGCACGCAGACGACGATCTGGTCGGCCTGCGCGACCAGCGCCTCGCCCTCGACGAGCGCGGGGGTCGGGTAGATCCGCAGCCCGGCGACGGTCGGCGCGGCGCCCTGCTGGGCGTCGGGCTGGATGAGCGGGCGGTTGTCGCCGTCGACGGCGAGCTGGAGCTCGGTGAGGTCCTCGGGGTTGAGGTAGACGACGTCGGGCCGGCCGCCGGCGCTACGGACCTTCCCGGCCGCCCGGACGATCCCCTCGTACGTGGGGGCGGTGGCCTGCTCGGGCAGGACGCCTTCGAGGATGCCGACGGGCTGCTTGCCGCCGGTGCCGTGGAAGACGGCGCGGTCGATCGCCAGCGCGATCGCGCGGAGCATCGCCTGGCCGGTGGTGTCGAGCACGGCCGGGCTGCTGTCGTCGACGGACTCGTTGGAGAGGATGGCGAGCGCGCCGACCTTCTTCGGGGTGAGGACGAGGTCGTCGCCCTCGGGGCGGTCGGTGGTGATCTCCTCGAGCTCGTCGAGCCAGACGACGGTGCCGTCGCTGGTCACGCGGGGGACGTGGATCGTCTTGGAGTCGGTGTCGATCCTGCGCGCGCCCGAGGCGAAGATGACGCTCTCGTTGGAGAGGTGCTCGAGGACGAAGTTCGCCCACTGCGCGGGGGTCATGGCCTGCCCGAGGCCGGCCTGCTCGGTGATGGTGTTCGGCATGGTCTACGCCTTTCGCTTCGGAGGGGGTGTGCCGCCGACGTCCCGGCCGTGCGGCGCTCGCGCTCCTGGCGCAGTAGGTGCCTGCCCGCGGCCCACCAGGGGCGACGCGGCGGCACCAGTCAGGCTACCTGTGGGCACGGCGCTCATCTGCCGCGCTTCAGGGCGGCACCGAACGGGCTCGACGGCTCGTCGGGGCCGGCGCTGCCGCGGCCGCCGTCCGCGGACCCGCGCGCGGTCGCCTGCACGATCCAGTGGGGGTGCTCGTCGGCGAGCTTCGCGACCGCGGCGCGGACCTTCGCCGCGTCGACGTCGCCGTCGTCGTCGAGGAGGTCGGCGACTGTCAGGTCGGTGCGCCACAGGTCCCGCGCGTCCTGCAAGGGCCGGAACCCTTCGGCGGGCTGGCTCGCGGCGCGCTCGATCTCGCGCATGCGCGCCGCCGTCAACCTTTCGGCGAGCTGGTCGCGCTCGCTCTCGGCCGCGCGCAGCTTGCGGCGGTAGGACGACGCCTCCCGGCGGACCTCCGCGAGCGGATCGCCGCCGTTGCCCGCCTGCGCGCCGTCCTGCGCCGCCGCGGCGCCGTTCTGCTGGTCTGTGCCTTCCCCGGTGCTGTCGGCGGCCTCAGCGGCCGCCTGGGCGTCGTCCTGCTGGTCCTGCGCCTGCTCGGTCATGGTGCGTCCTTCCTGCCGGCGGCTGGCCGGCGATCGTGTGCGTGGCTGAAGTCGCCGGCGGGCATGTGGCGCGCTCGGCTGGTAAGCATGCGGTCGATGAACCTGCGCAGGCTGGCCTCGTAGCCGAGCCCGGCGATGAACGCCTCGAGCGCGTGGAGCTTCTCGTCGACGGGAGCGCTGGTGCTGTCGAGCCGGTCGCGCTCGCGGGCGATCCGCTTGCGCAGCGCAGCGCCGGGGCTGCCCGGCTCGGCGGACAGCGCGAAGCGGCCGGTCCACCGGTACTTCCACGTGACGAAGGCGCTGTCGTCGACGTGCGGGCGAGCGGGCTGGCGGCGGCGAGTCACGAGCGGCTCCGGTGCGGCTGGTGTCCCGCCCACCGCGTCTGCGCCGCGCGGCGCGCCCGCCGCGCGGTCGGCGTCTGCGGGACGGCGTCGTCGTCGAGGTCGAGCATCGACAGCAGCCGCATCAGCGCGACGTCGGACTGGCGCAGCTCCGTGACTGCCGGGTTCAGCCGTGGGCCCGCGTCGGTGTCGCCGACCGCGCCGTCGCGGACGATCGAGTCCTCGAGAGCGACCATCCGGTCCGCGAGCCGGCAGGCGCGCTCGAGGACGAGCAAGTCGCGGCCGTCGAAGACGAGCTCGTCGTCGAGGTCGGAGGCGATGCGGCGCCACAGCGCGCGGCCCGCCGCGGCCAATGCCTTGGGCGGCCTGGGGCAGTCAGCGGCGCTCACGACCCGCGCCTTTCTGGCGCCACACAAGCAATGCGGACATTGCGACGCGCAGCCATCACCGGTTTCCCCCGTGACGGCGCTCGGGTCCCCCGCCACCCCTTCGCGCCGCGTCGAGTCGCGATCGGTTGCACTCGACGTGCGCGACGCGCAGGTTCGAGATCGCGTCGCGGCCGCCCTCGCTCAGCGGCACGACGTGGTCAACCTCGTAGTCGGTGACGCCGGCCGACAGCCCGCAGATCCAGCACACCCCGCCATCGCGCTGGTACACGAACGCCCGCATCCGCTGCAGCCTGCGGCCGGTGATGCGCCGTGGCCGGGTGCCATCGCTGCTGACCCACGGCGTACGCGCGTGCTCAGGGCAGCGTGTCGTGCCCGCCGCGACGAGCGCGGGGCAGCCCGGCTCGGCGCACACCTTCAGCGCCCGCCGCGCCATCAGCCCGGCCTCCCGTGTTCGGCGCGCGCATCTCGGCCCGGCGCAGATCCTGGACCGAGATTCGTGGCCAGCGCGTCGGCGAGCGACCGGCCCGCCCCGCGCGTGGCTCGCTCGTCGAGCCAGGCGTCGAGCTCGTCCTCGCGGATGCGGATCGCGCCGCTGGGCAGTCGGATCGCGGGCAGCTTCCGGTCGCGCACCCAGCACAGGATCGTCTCGGGATGCACGCCGAGGATCTCGGCGACGTCGCGCGCGGTGAACAGGCGCCCCGTCACGACCGCGCCTCCTCGAGCTCGGCGATGACCTCGCGCAGCGCGATCGCGTGCGCCTGCAGGAGCGGCATCTCGCTCAGCAGGAGCACCATCGCCATGGCGCGCAGGTAGCGGGCCTCCTCGGGCGTCGCGCCCCCTTCGAGGTAGCGATGGCGCGCGAGCAAGCGACGGGCGTCACGGCTCGTCCACGAGTAGTCCGCGGCGCTCATGCCGTGGCCTCAGTGCTCGGGCCAGGTTCCGAGGTTCCGGCAGGTGTACCTACGGGGCCGCGCGCGTGCGCATGCACGCGCGCGTAGACCGAGGAACCTGCCGGAACCTGGGGCGGCTCGGGGCGGTCTTCCCAGCCGGCCGGAACGGTGTAGAAGCTCCAGCCGAGGTGGCGGCCGTCGGTCGGGCAGGTGGCCTTGACGCGGCCCTCGGAGTTGCGCCTGAGCCACCCGACGCGCTGCATCTGCACGGCCAGCGCGGCGGGGCTGTACAGCCCGCCGACCTCGCGCTTGACGTAGGCCTGAAACCAGCCGGTGCGCACGAGCCGCTCGCCGGTGGCGCTGTCGATGAGCACGCACGACGCGGCGGCCAGGGCGTGGGCGCTGCGGTCCTCGCCGGCGTCGCTGGCCGGCGACAGCTCGCCGAGCACGGAGAACGCGTGCCAGCGGTCGCCCTGGTGGCCGAGGTCGACCTCGAGCTTGCGTGCGACGCGCAGGTACTCGGCGCCCCACTCGCTGGCCGCGTCGTCGGCGCTGGCCTCCGCGTGGTGGCGCGCGAGCTTGGAGATGGCGGCGGCGATCTTCCCGGCCTGCGGGCCCTTGAACGGCCGGTAGAGGCCCACCATCGTCGCGACGTACGCCGAGAGCGCCGCTGGCTTGGCGACGTCGCCGAAGCGGTCGAAGGTCATCCTCGAGCCGTCGGAGAGGTGCAGGTCGACGGACGCGTTCGGGCCGCGACCGAACACGTTGGCGCCGGTGACCTGCAGGCCGACGTCGCCGAGCCCGAGCTGTCCGGTCAGCCACGCGGCGAGGTCCTCGGCGGCCGGCTCGGCCGCCTTGCCGTTCGTAGAGGCGGGCGCGGCGAAGTCGTCAGCGTGGGCGCGGGGTAGCTGGTAGGGCCGTTCGTTGCAGGAGTCGCACAACGCTCGCATGCCGTGCGACTCGCGCGATTCGAGCTCGGCCTCGCGGTTGCAGCCGGCGCAGAGTCCCATCCATCGGGGGCCGCTCACGACTCGGGCTCCAGGCGCGGGACAGGTAGCAGCCGCACAGCGCTCGCATCGCGTGGGACTCTGCCGAGGTGGTTGCGAGGTAGACCATCGAGCTCTCCCGGCATGCACGCGATACCCGCCGGCGCCCTGCAGACCGGGCAGGGGACGGACAGGCAGCGGTCGAAGAGGGAAACCCCGAACGACGGCGCCGGGGGCTTGTCGTTGTAGTCGCCGCCTAGCGGCGGTCGCGGGCTCATGCCGCCACCTCGTCGTGCTCGTCGAGGGCGTCCCAGCGGATCGATTCGACGCGCCTGGCGTTCCAGGCGTAGCGTCGCCTGGGGCCGTGGGCGTAGGGGGTGCCGTCGGGGCGCCGGCCGATGCGCCGTCGCGCGGTCGCGAGGACCATGTCGCCGTGCACCGCGACGTGCTCGGCCTCGTAGACGGGGCCTCCGACGATCGCGACCAGGGCGCCGCGCGCGGCGGTCATGCGACCACCGCCCCGCGCTCGTCGGCGGTGAGGTGGCCGTAGGTGAGGATCGCCTTCGGCTTGGGCGCCGGCGCTACTCGCGCCGGCGGGGGTTCGTCAGGGTCGCCGTCGTCGCGCGCCGTCGTGGCGCGACGAGCGCCTGGCCGCTGCTCGCGCGGCTGGCGTGGTGCGCGTGGTGCGCGCGGCTGGCGTGGTGCGCGCAGCTCGCGGGGCTCGCGGGGCTCGCGCGGCCGGCGGGGCTGGCGCGTGAGGTCGCGGCGCCAGCCCGTGGGGGTGCCGTCGCTGGCGCGGGCGGTCACCTTGGCGGGACCGAACCACTCGTCGGCGTCGGCCGGTGTCAGCGTGCCGTCGGCGGCGCGTGTGTAGAAGGGGCCGGTCGGCGACGGGGTGCGTCTGGCCGGCTCGTCGGGCTCGCGGTTACCCGGAGTCATCGCGGATCGGGTCGTCGTACGTGAACACACCGACGAGCATGAACAGCGCGGCGGACACCTTCAACGACGAGCGCCCCGCCGGACTGCTCCGACGGGGCGCTTGAAGGTGTTTCACGAACGGCCAACCGCGACCGAGGGGCACATCATTTCACGGCATCAGGACGGCGGCCGTTCTGGCCCTGTTGTGGCCCGAACGTCCCGGGAGCGGCCCGCATAGCCATCGGGGGCGGTGGCCTCGCATCGGCCGGATCGCCTGTGTTTATCGGGTGTTCCTGGCCGATCCTGGCCGGGGCTGGTGGGTGCTGGCGCGGTCTACGGAACCGAAGGTCAGAGGTTCGAATC
>CAWCNV010000005.1:0-239061 GCA_963797015.1 uncultured Actinomycetes bacterium
TCCTTCACAACCGGGGAGCCGGCGCCACAGACGCGTGCGGCTATGGTCAAGCGCGGAGTCTGAGCCGTGAGCCGCGACCTCCTGCTTTTCGCTGCCGTCTTCGCCGCCTGTCTCGTCGAGGGCGTCGAGGCTGTGACGATCGTCCTCGCGGCCGGGCTTACCCGCGGTTGGCGGTCCGCGCTGGCCGGCGTGGCGGTCGCCGTCGTGGTCCTCGCGGCCGTGGTTGCCGCCCTCGGACCGGCTCTCACCGCGCTGCCGCTCGACGTGCTGCGCCTGGTGGTCGGCGGTCTGCTGCTCGTGTTCGGACTGCAATGGCTGCGCAAGGCGATCCTGCGCGCGAGCGGCTTCAAGGCTCTGCACGACGAGGAGGCGATCTTCGCCGCCGAGCTGGCCGCCGCCCGCGAGGCCGGCCGCGAGCCGCGCGCCATCGACGGCTACGGGTTCACGGTCAGCTTCAAGGGCGTCCTGCTGGAGGGTCTCGAGGTCGCGTTCATCGTCGTCACGTTCGGCTCCAACCAGCACAACGTCGGCCTCGCTGCCCTGGCGGCCTGCGCCGCCGTCGTCGCGGTCGTCGTCGCCGGAGTGGTGGTGCGCGCGCCGCTGAGCCGGGTCCCCGAGAACACGTTGAAGTACGGCGTCGGCGTGATGCTCACGTCCTTCGGGATGCTGTGGGGGGCCGAGGGCGCGGGAGCGGACTGGCCCGCAGGCGACGCGGCGATCCTCGCCCTGATCGCCTTCACGCTGCTCGTCTCGCTCGCGCTCGTGGCGGTGCTGCGCCGGCGCCACGCGCGCGGGCCCGGCGCCACCGCGACCCCGGCCCCGACCGCGTCATGAAACGCATCCGCGCGCTTGGCGCGTTCCTCTACGACTTCATCGTCGGCGATGACCCGCTGATCGCCGCCGTGGTCGTAGTCGTCCTCGGCCTCACCGCGGTCCTGGCCGACGCCGGCACGGCCGCGTGGTGGACGCTCCCCGTCGCCGTCCCCGCGGTCCTCGGAGCGTCCCTGCTGCGCGCGACCCGCCCGTGATCCGAGACGTCAGGCCGCACGGCGGCGCTGCTCGCCGGCGGCATCGCCGAGCGCGCGGCGGTAGCCGTCGACGAGCTGGGCCAGCGAGCGCTCCCAGGTCCGCTGCGCCGCGGCGGCGCGGCCGCCGGCGACGAGCCGGCGGCGCCGGCCCGGTGAGGCGGCGACCTGGGCCAGCGCGCTCGCCAGCTCGCGCGCGTGGGGCTCGCACAGGCGGCCGCTGACGCCGTCCTCGATCAGCGCCAGCGGGCCGCCGCGCGCGACCGCGACGACCGGTAGCCCCGAGGCCTGCGCCTCCAGCACCACCTGTCCGAAAGTGTCGGTCTCGCTCGCGAACAGGAACAGGTCCGCGCTCGCGTAGACGCGTGCCAGCTCCTCTCGCTCGAGCCAGCCGAGGAAGGTCGCGTGCGGGCCGAGGCGCTCGCGCAGCGCCGCCTCCTCGGAGCCGCCTCCGGCCAGCACCAGATGCAGGCGCGGGTCGCGCCGGCGCGCGTCGAGGAGCGCGTCCGCCAGCAGCCCGGCGCCCTTCTCGGCCGTCAGCCGGCCCGCGTAGAGGACGTTGATCTCCCCGGGCAGAAGGCCCGGTACGCGCCGGGCCGGATCGAAGCGCCCGAGCTCCACGCCGCGTTCCCAGCGCGCGATGCGCTCCGGCGGCAGACCGAGCTGGCGCAACGAGTCGTCCGCCGCCGGGCTGGGGGAGAGCACCAGCCGGCAGGCGCCGTAGAACGCGGCGAGCGCGGCCGCCATCGCCGTCCTATAGCGCGCGTCGCCCGAGCGCAGCTGCGCGTAGGCGGCGAGCTCGGTGTGGTAGCTGCCGACGACCGGCAGGCCGGCCACGCCGGCGAGCAGCGTGGCCGCGGCGCCCGCCGGCCCCGGTGCGACCACGTGCACGAGGTCGTAGCGCCCGTCGGCCAGCGCGTCGGTGAGCGCCGGGAGACTGGGAACGCCGAGGCGCAGGTCCGGGTAGAAGGGGATCGGCGCCTCGGCGACCGAGGGAAGCCGCCGGTCGACGTCGGCGTCCGTGCCCACGACCTCAAGCTCGAAGCCGTCGAGCGCGCGCTCGCGCAGCTCGGCGACGGTGCGCGTCACGCCGTGCATCGCGCTCATGCCATCGGTGACGAGCGCGACGCGGAGCGGTTCGTTCTCGCGCGCGGCCAGCCTGGCCTTCTCCCGTGCGAGGAACAGCGTCGCAGGCACGTAGGGGACGGCCGGGACGCAGGCCGCGAACAGCTCGCGTGCGGCCTGGCCCAGAGCCGCGTCCGAGGGCTCGGAGGCGACGGCGCGCGCGACCGCGCCGCGCAGCGCGCGCTCGTGCGTGCGCCGCGCCCGCCGCTCCAGCGCCGCATGCGAGAAGCTCTCGTCCTTCAGCAGCGCGAGCAGCTCGTGCGCCGGCAGGTCGAGCTCCATCCCGCCCAGCCACGCCGCCAGCAGGTCGCGCGCGTCGCGCGGGCGCAGGTCGGTGGCCAGCGCGGTGCGCCGGAGCTCGCCCTCGCCGACCATGCGCTCGACCATCCGCAGCACGGCGCGCGGGTCGGGGTCGCCGACGCCGTCGCGCGCCAGCACCCGGGCGGCGAGCCCCATCGCCGCATGCGCCCACTTGGCCGCGCTGCCCTGCTCGCCGCCGGGCCGCGTGCGGCCGGCGCGCAGGTGGCCGAGCAGCTCGTCGACGGATCCCGCGCGTGGCAGCTCGGTCCAGGTGCGGCCGATGTCCACGCCCGCGTGGTCGTCCGAGCCGCCCACCGCCGTGCCGCCGTGGGTCTCGACGTAGACCGCGGCCGGCTGATTGAGCTCGCGGGCACGGGCGCCGTTGCGGGTCTCCCAGGCGTCGAAGAGCTCGGCGAGCCGCCGCCGGTGGTGCGATCGCAGTGGCTGCTCGACCGCGTAGAACGGGTGCGCGAGCGCGCAGGCGATCTCGTTCTCGCGGAGGTAGGTCGCGCACTGCTCGACGTCGCTCGCGTGGGCCTGGAGCCATTCGTGGTCGGCGGCGGTGATGCCGTAGCAGAGGACGTGCACGGCCCTCGGCTCGCCGCGAAACCACACCGTCAGCTCCTCCGAGACGAACACGTCGGGGCGATCGGCGATCTCCAGCACGCCGGCGATCGTGTCGTGGTCGGTGATCGTCACGAAGTCCATCCCGCGGCGCTTGGCCAGCGCGTAGACCTCCTCGGGCGGGGTGGCGCACTCGGGCAGTCCCAGCGCGCGCTGGACGCCGAGCTTGGACAGCTGTGACGCGGCCGAGTGGCAGTGCAGGTCGACGCGCGACGTCGGAGCGGGAGTCGTCATAGCTCCCGTGTTGATTTGATCGTTCATGGCCCGCACGATGGCCCACGGGCCGCGTGCCGGAGTTAATGGCCTGCAAACGCGCTGTGACGGGTCTGTGAAGGAGGCGCGTACAGGATCGCTCCCGTGAACCGTTCTTTACGAGTCAGTCACCGGGTGTTCACCGGGCCCGGCCCGGTGACATCCACGCTAGGGCCATGGCGCGACTGGAGCCGGCCGCGGGTCAAGGCGAAGGAGCCGCCTTCCTGCGGCCGGCGCGCCTGCCCTCGCGGGCGCGGCGGTCAGCCACGGAACGGGCGTGGCCGTCGCTCGCCCGCGAGCGGGTCTCGACCATCGACGGTCGCAGCACCACGGTGCACGTCGCTACCTTCACCCGCTCCACGGTGCCGCGGGTCGTGCGCTTCCCCCGGCCCGAGCGGCTCGCCGTCTGGTGCGCGGCGCGGGGCGTCCGCCACGCGCTCGTGGGCGGCTTCTTCACCCGCCCTGGCGGCGCGCCGCTGGGCGAGCTGCGCACGGCCGGGATCGAGAGGCGCTCGGTCCCCTTCGACGCCCCCTGGAACGCGATGCGCGCGTGCCTCCACGTCGTCGGCGGCGACGTGCGCCTGGCGCCGCGCGACGCGATGGAACCCGAGCCGCGCGGCGACCTGCTCCAGGCCGGTCCGCTGCTCGTGACCGGCGGGAGCAGCATGATCGTGCCGGGTGGCGATCCCGAGGGCTTCGGTGCGGGCGCGCACCAGTTCGACTCCGACATCGCCGCGAGGCGTTACCCGCGCGCGGCGCTCGGGGTTGCGGACGGCCGCCTGCTGGCGGTCGCCGTCGACGGTCGCGCCGCCACCGATGCAGGTCTGACGTTGAGCGAGCTCGCAGACCTGATGGTCGAGCTCGGCGCGGAGAGCGCGATCAACCTCGACGGCGGCGGCTCGACCTCGCTCGTGTGCGGCGGCCGGCTGCGCAACCGCCCGCGTGCCGACTTCGAGGTCGATCTTCCGCTCGGACGACCGATCGCATCCGCGCTCGTCTTCGACCCGCGCTAGCGGGACGTCGCGGTTCAGGTCTTCAGAACTACGAGCAGGAGCACAGCGACACCGAGCAGCAGCCCGAGCGTCGCCAGCAGCCCGACGACGCGCTCGTGTGGCGGTGTGGAGACACCGGCCTCGATGGCCCTCTCCACAGCGCGCTCCCGGTAGAGGCCGTAGCCGACGCAGAGCACGCCCAGCACCGCGAAGCCGGCGCCTGTGATCGCGTAGGGCCAGCGCGCCTGGTCGGTCAGGGCCGGCACGACCCGGCCTGTGCCGATGCTCACCGCGAAGCAGGCCAAGCCGGTGCGCCACCAGGCGAGGTACGTTCGCTCGTTGGCCAGCCGCGTCCGGCGCAGGGCCTCACGCTCCTGCTGGGACATGGCTTGCTCTCGCTCGTCGGTCACTGGACGGTGCGCCGCTGCCGACGGCCGGGCAAGTCGGCTTCAATGCTCACGCTACCGGCCTTGCTCCTGTCGTGAACACGCCGCGCGACACGCTCAAGGTGCCCGAAGGCGAGCGGAACACCCAGCACGTGATGGCGATCGGCGCCGACGGCAAGCTCAACGAGCACCCCTCCTCGCCCACCAAGCTCCGGGTCCCCAAGACCCGCCCCGGCAGGCGCCTGCAGGGCGGCGCTAATGACCGTGGCGCGCGAGGTCGAGGCCTCCGCGCCTGTGCCCGCCGCCCGTCGCTCGGACGGCGGGCACGATCTCGCTGGTCACCAGGCCCGCCTCGTCGGTGACCTCGTCGACGATCGGCCACCACCGCCGCATGCGCTCCGGCGTGTCGACGAGCAACGTCAACACGGGGACGCGGCGCCGTATCGACCAGAGGCGGTCGCCGTGGGGCGATTCGGCGCCCTGGTAGCCCCACACCCCGCGGATCGCGGTGGCGCCCGCCGCTCCGGCCAGCCGCAGGCGGCGGATCAGCTCCAGGTGCAGCGCCCGGCCGCCGTGCTCGGCCTGCTCGCGCGAGTGGACCATCAACTTCTGCCAGATCTGCAGGCCGGACGGGTCGGTCTCGGGCAGATGGCGGGGCTGGGCGAGCCGGACGCCGGCGCGCTTGCACACACGGACGCGCTCGAGCATCACCAGCGGGTCGGCCAGCCGCCGCCCCAGCGCCGGAAGCGACCGTGCGATCGCCTCACCCTCGCCGATCGCGACGATGATCATCGGGACGTCGGCGTTGCGCCCGAAGAAGCGCGCCCGCTGCCTGACGCCGTGGCGGGTTCCGTCGACGCCGAGGAACGCGGTGGCGCCCGAGACGCCGTGGTCGTGGAGAAGCTCGACCACCGCGATGTAGGCGGGGCGGTCGCCGATCCGCTCCCGCCGTCCGAGCGCGACGGTCAGCTTGGTCGCCTCCTGTAGCTCCTCCGGCAACCGGACCTCGCCGATCTCGCCGGTCAGCATGCGCGCGCGCTCGAGGCTGATCAGCCCGTCTCCGGAGACGGCGACGACCTCCGCCAGCGCGGACTCGATGCGCTCGCGGTCATCCACGGCCACGGAGACGACCGGCAGGTCCTCGGACAGCGTGAGCAGCCGCTCGGTGTGGAGGTGGTGCTTGACACCGAAGCCCTCGACGCCTCGCAGCAGGACGCTGGCTCTCAGCTCGTGGCGCTCGTAGACGTCGAGCAACGCGTCGGCCAGGAAGCGATCGCCGGCGCGGTCGCGCTCGCCGAAGTAGGTCGTGAGCTTCAGGCAGTCCTCGTTCACAACACGGCTCCGAGCTTGCGCCCCAACCATGCGGCCACCAGCCCGAGCGCGAGGCTGACCACGAAGTTGGCCCCCGCGAGCCTCGAGTCGCCGCCTTCGGCAAGCCGATGGCTCTCGAGCGCCCAGGTGCTGAAGGTGGTGTAGGCGCCCAGCAGTCCGGTGCCCAGCAGGCGCAGTGCGTCGGAACCCACCGCCGCCCCCACCAGAACGCCGAGCAGGAGCGCGCCGCTCAGGTTGACGGCCAGCGTGCCGAACGGGAAGCTCGAGCCCAGCCGTTCCGCGACCGCGCCGTCGAGCAGGAATCGAAGGAGCGCGCCCGCCCCGCCGAGCAGCCCGATCCCGAGCACGACGGGAGCGCTCACGCCGCGAGCCTCGCGCGCCTCACCGCGCTGGTGGCCAGCGCGACACCGAGGAAGCCGGCGACGACGCTGGCGCCGGCGTAGCCGGCGGCCAGCCCGACCCGTCCGGCATCCAGCATGTCCAGGAGCTCGATCTGCATCGTCGAGAAGGTCGTGAGCGCGCCACAGAGGCCCGTGCCCAGGAAGGGGCGTCGATAGGCCGAGAGGGGCAGCCGCTCCTGCAGGCGGGTGACGAAGTAACCCAGCGCCACCGCCCCGGCGACATTGACGGCGAAGGTCGCCCAGGGCCACTGTGCCGGGCGGTGCGGAAGCCACTCGGCCAAGAGCGCCCTGGCGACCGCGCCGACGAAGCCGCCGACGAAGATCCCCGCGAGCTCCCTGCGGTCAACCTGCAACGTGGCGCCTCACAGCCACTCATCGCACCACCATGACCGGACAATGGGCGTGATGGGCGACGCGGTCGGCGGTCGAGCCGAGCAGGAAGTCGCCCAGGAAGTGCCCCCGGTGGCCGATCACGATCAGGTCGTGCCCGTGCGCGCGGGCGTAATGAGTGATGACTTCGGCCGCGTGTCCCGGAACCAGGTCGGTGTCGATCTCTATCCCTCGCGTCCGGGCCCGCGAGCGGGCGTCCTGCAGCACGTCTCTGAAGTAGGCGTCCTTCTCACGCCTGACCTCGTCGACCTCGCCGATCGAGGCGGCGTAGGCCGGCAGCTTGCCCTCGACGGCAAGCGCGGTCAGCCGCGAGCCCGTGCGCTCGCAGATGGACAGCGCGCAATCGAGCGCATTCCAGCCGCCGCTGGACCCGTCGATCGCCACCAGGACCCGCCGGAAGTCGTAGGGGCTCACGCGCGCTCTCCGGCGGGCAGTGGCTCCGGCGCCGGCGGCGCGAGGTCGGCCTCCGGCCCAGGCGCGTCGTCGCGTCGGCGCTCGGCCTCGAGATCAGGAGAGAACCAGCGCTGCGCGATCGCCGTGGGCACGATCGCCGACAGCACGACCACCGTGACCAAGAGCGAGAACTGCGTGCGGTCGATGATGCCCGCGCTGAGGCCGTAGAGGGAGCTGATCGTCCCGAAGGTCAGGCCTGTGCTCATCAGCAGCGTCGTAAAGGTCGCATGCTCGGGCACGTAGCGCCGCGCGAGAGGCGTCACCAGGCCGATCTTCGGCATCATCTTGGCCGCGACCAGTACCCCGAGCAGACCCAGGTTCGC
Organism: uncultured Actinomycetes bacterium; assembly: GCA_963797015.1. GTDB lineage: Bacteria > Actinomycetota > Thermoleophilia > Solirubrobacterales > Solirubrobacteraceae > JBBPZA01. The sequence continues at coordinate 7,604 of CAWCNV010000005.1, forward strand.
GACCACAGCGCCCAGCGAGACGTTCAGGCCCCCGCGCAGGAAGAAGAACGGAGTCAGGAACGCGAACGCCACCACGCGGAGGCGCTCCTGCTCGGTGCGATGGCGCCGGTAGTGGCGCGACATCACCAGCCCGAGCACGAAGGCGGGCAGCACTGCGTGCCCGTGGGCCAGGTCGGCGATGACCATAAGCGCGAACAGGCAGACAAAGACCAATTTGATCTCGGGCTCGATCACCCGGTTGCCGTAGCGCGCAAAGAACCAGGGCGCGACCTTGGGCAGCAGCACGATCAGCGCCACCGACCCGGCCAGGAAGAGGGGAAACCAGGCGTTGGGCCGGATGAAGATGGCCGACAGGGCGAGCGCCGTTCCGAGATCGGTCACGAAGCACGCCGACATCAGCAGCTTGCCGACGCGCGTGTCGTTGAGCCCGCTCTCCACCAGCACGGCGTAGACCACGGCCAGCGAGGTGGTCGAGAGCGCCGTGCCGGCGATCAGCGACGCCTTGAGCGACCAGCCCAGCAACCCCGACGCGGTGGCCGTCGCCACCACGAACGGCCCGAGGAAGGAGACCAGACCGATCGACACCGACGCGACCCACCGCTCGCGGAAGTCGTCGGGGTCGACCTCGGCGCCTGCCAGGAACGTCAGCACGATGGACGCGAACGAGGCGATGAACGCCAGCCAGCTCGCGTTGGGATCTAGGCCCAGCAGGTTGCCGAGGAGCACGCCGAGCCCGAGCTCGATCAACGCCACCGAGATGCCCAGTTCGACCGACAGCATCGACGCCAGGACAACGGCTCCGGCAAGGACGGCGGCTAGCTGGACCGGCTCCATACGGGACCTCCACGACGTCGGGTGACGTGCTGTAGAGGCCATCAGCGGTCGAGCCGCGGTTATGGAGCGAGCCTCATCGCTCGCCAACCAGCTTACCGACCTTCGCGCCACTTGGTTGCCTAGGTTGCGCGGCTCTCCTAGCCGCCTACCATCGCCGCGATGGCGGTTCTCATCGCATCCGACCTCGCCAAGGACGTCGCCGGCGCGCCGCTGCTGCGCGGCGTGTCGCTCAAGCTCGAGCGCCGCGACCGGCTCATGCTGGCCGGGCGCAACGGCACGGGCAAGACGACGCTGCTGCGCATGCTCGCCGGCCAGGCGAGCGTCGACGGCGGCGAGCTGGTGCTCGAGAAGGGCACACGCGTGGCTCTGCACGACCAGCGGCCGCCGCGCGACCGCGGGCTCACGCTGCGCGAGTACATCCTCGGTGGTTGCGCCGACCTCGTGGCCATCGAGGAGGAGCTTTCGCGCCTGGAGCAGGCGATGGCGGAGGGCGACGGCGGCGCGGCGACGCTCGACCGCTACGGCGTGGCCCAGTCGCGGCTCGAGCACGCGGGCGGATACGCGTGGCGTGACCGCGCCCTGGCCCAGGTCCGCGGGCTGGGCTTCGGCGCGGACGAGCTCGACCGCGGCCTGGCCGGCTTCTCCGGCGGCGAGCTGACGCGCGCGTCACTCGCGCGCGTGCTCGCCTCCGACCCCGACCTGCTGCTGCTCGACGAGCCGACGAACCACCTGGACATCGCCTCGCTCGAGTGGCTCGAGCAGCGTCTCGTCGAGCTCGACGCCGCGATCGTGCTCGTGGCCCACGACCGCTGGTTCCTCGAGGCGGTCGGGACCGCGGTGCTCGAGCTCGAGGGAGGCCGCGCGCGCTTCTTCCCCGGGAGCTGGCACGCGTGGCGAAAGGAGAAGGTGGCGCGCGAGCTCGCCGCCGGCCGCGCGGCGGAGCGCGAGGCGGCCGAGGTCGAGCGGCTGGAGCGCTTCGTCACGCGCTTCCGGGCCGGAACGCGGGCGCGGCAGGCGCAGTCGCGCGTGAAGAAGCTCGAGCGGTTGGTCGCGGGGGGCGGGAACGGCGGCGCGGCGCCAGGAGCGGCGGGACGCGCTGAGCCCGAGCTCGCCTTCTCGTTCGCGCCCGTCAAGCGCAGTGGCCGAGTGGTCTTCGAGCTCGAGGGCGGGCGCATCGAGGCCGGGGGGCGGCCTCTACTCGAGGACGCCGAGCTGTGGCTCGAGCGTGGCGAGCACGTCTCGCTCGTCGGGGCCAACGGCACGGGCAAGACGACACTGCTCGAGACGCTGGCCGGTCGCCGCGAGCCGGCGGCCGGGAAGCTGCGCCGCGGGCACAACGTGCAGCTCGCCTACCTGTCGCAGCACGCCGACGAGCTCGGAGCGCAGGGCACGGTCCTCGCCGCCGCCCAGCGCGCGACCGGTCTCACCCCGGGCAAGGCGCGAGCGCTGCTCGGGCGCTTCCTGTTCTCGGGCGAGGAGGTGGAGAAGCCGCTGGTCGCGCTCTCGGGCGGCGAGCGCCGGCGCCTCGCGCTCGCCGTGCTGGTCCAGTCGGAGGCCAACGTCCTGCTGCTCGACGAGCCGACGAACCATCTCGACCTCGAAGCGCGCGAGGCGCTCGAGGCCGCGCTGCAGGCCTTCGGCGGGTCGCTGCTGCTCGTGTCGCACGACCGCGCCCTGCTCGACGCGGTCGGCTCGCGGACGATCGCGATCGAGGACGGCACGCTGAGCAACCACACCGGCGGCTGGCCGGAGTACTTGCGCGCGCGAGAGGAGCGCGCCGCCGAAGCGCCGAAGGCCGCGCCGGCGCAGCAGCCGCCGCGCGCCGGGCCCGACCGCCGCGGGCCTTCCAAGAACGAGCTCGCGCGCCGCAAGCGCCTCGAGGAGCAGATCGCCGAGGCCGAGGTGGCGCTGGCCGGCTTGGAGGACGAGCTCGCCGACCCCGTGGCGTGGGCGGACCCCGAGCGCTCGGCCGAGTCGAGCGCCCGCCACGAGCAGGCGCGCCGCCGCGTCGCCGAGCTCTACGAGCGCTACGAGGCGCTCGCCTCGCAGTAGCGGCGACGCGTCACCGCTTCTTCACACCGCGGTAGCGGGTCGTTCACAGGCCGCCCGGAGGTCACGCCGAGAATTCCGGCCGATGGCGCATCCCGCCGAGCCTCCGCTCCACCCCGAGCCGCCGGTGCTCGACCGCCGCTTCGGCCTCAACGTGCCGGACGGCTGGTGGCCGACCGGAGCCAGCTTGAAGTCGATCGAGGCGGCGGGCTACGGCTGGGTACAGGTCCGCACGCCGCCGGCCGCCTGCCTGCGGCTACCCGAGGCCGCCGACCACGCCCGCGCCCTGCGCGCGGCGCTCGACGTCGGCGGACTGCGGGTGGTGCTGCACGGGCCCGACGAGCTCGTGGCGGGCACGGCGCAGTCGAACCGCACGCTCGAGGCGGTGCTCGAGTACGCCGCGCGCATCCGCGCCGAGTTGGTCGTCTACCACGGCGCCAACCTCCCGCTCGACGCTCCGGCCGGCCGGCGGGAGGCCGAGGTGCGCTTCCTGCGCCACGCCGGTCGCAGGGCGCGGGCGCTCGGGCTCACGCTTGCGGCCGAGAACCTGGCCCCGGTGCATCCCGCCGCCGAGCCGAGGATCTCCCACGATCCCGCGCGCGTCGTCGAGCTGATCGAGCACGTCGACTGCCCTCGCGTGCGCATGTGCTTCGACGTCGGCCACGCGCACATCACCGGCGCACTCGGCGCGCTCGAGGCGGCCCTGCCGCACGTCGCGCTGTTCCACGTCCACGACAACCTCGGCCACCGACGCGGCGGCGGGCCGGGCCCCTCCACGGTCGATCCGCTGACGCTCGACCTCCACCTGCCGCCGGGCACGGGAACGGTGCCCTGGGAGCAGCTCGCACCCCGGCTCGACGGCCATGCCGCGCCGCTGATGATGGAGGTCCACCCCCCGCACAGGCCCAGCGCGCTCGCCCTCGGCAAGGTGACGGCCGGGCTGCTGGCCGGCGCGGCCGCTCGCGCCTAACGCCTGCCGCGCCGCTTGAGCTCGAGCCCCTCGAGGATGTGAGCGACCGTCTCGCAGGCGTCGACCGCCTGCTCGAGCGACTCGAAGATGTCCTTCCAGCGGATCACGATCATCGGGTCGATGCCCGCTTGGAACAGACACGCGACGCCGTCGCGCGACAGCCGGTCGCCATCGTTCTCGAGCCGGTGGATCTCGACCAGGCGGTCGGCCAACCCGTTGCCGTCGCCCATGCAGCGCAGCGCGGCGGAGACCTGAGTACCGGCTGCGGCAAGCACCATGCTCAGCGCGACCGCCTGCTCCATCGGAGCCTCGACGCCGTAGAGCCCGAGTGCGTCGCCGGTCTGCTCCGCGTAGTCGACGATGTCGTCGAGCGCGGTCGCGAGCGTGTGCCAGTCGGCCGCGTAGGCAACGGTCCTGCCGCCGTTCTCGCCGTCGAGGCGGTGGATGATGTCGTGGGCGATGCGGTCGCCCTCGTGCTCGCAGTGGACGAGCTCGGCCGCGAGCTCCGCCCGCTCCGGGTAGTCGGCGATCAGCTCGCGCAGGAGATCGCACGAGCGCTCGACGTTGCGCCCGGACTCGACGAGCAGCGCCGTCAACACCGGATCGCTCTTGAGCGCGCGCCTGAACCAGCCCATCGCGACCAGCGTACGACGGCCGCGCCGGGATTTCCCGCGCGACCGCCGCGCCTTCACGAGTCTTTCACAGGACGTTTACGGCGAGGTAACTGCGGCGCGGCGGAGCCGGGGAAACCTGGCTGCGACATGGAGGCGGCTCCGAGGGACGAAGTGCTCAGAGCAGGCCGGCTCGAGCTTCGCCCCTCGGACGGCCTGGTGCTGGCCGCGGGCCGCCCGTTGACGCTCTCAGTGCGCGAGTTCCGACTGCTCGTCGAGCTCGCGCGCCGCCCCGACCGGATCGTCCCGCGCGAGCAGCTCTACGCCGTCGCTTGGGACAGCGACCCGCGGCCGGGGGACCGCTCGGTCGACGTCTACGTGCACAAGCTGCGCGACAAGCTCGAGGCGGCGCTCCCCGAATGGCGCTTCATCCATACGCACATCGGCTTCGGCTACCGCTTCTCGGCCGAGCCTTCACATCCTTTTCACACAGATGCGACAGGTCGGTAACAGGCTGACTACCCCAGCTCACGAGGCTACGCCGCCGATGTGCAATCAACTCAAGGAGCGCACGTGAAGACACGTTCGATGCGGTTGCTGGGAGCGCTCGTCGCCGTGGCTGTGGTAGCCGTCTGCGTCGCCGCGTGCGGCAGCAGCAACAACAGCTCGGGCAGCGGCGGCGGAACGATCAACGGCTCGGGCTCGACGTTCGCCGCGCCGATCTACCAGCAGTGGGGCTCGACGCTAAAGAGCGATCAAGGCCTAACCGTCAACTACCAGGCCGTCGGCTCGGGCCAAGGCGTTTCCGAGCTCACCGCGGGCACCGTAAACTTCGCGGGCACCGATCCGCCGATGACCGACGACGAGGTCGCCGCGGCCAAGAAGAAGGGCACGCCGCTGCACTTCCCGACCGCGCTCGGCGCGATCACCGTCTCCTACAACCTGTCGGGGGTCAAGTCGGGACTGAAGCTGACCGGCCCCGTGATCGCCGACATCTTCCAGGGCAAGGTCACGAAGTGGAACGACCCTGAGATCGCCAAACTCAACGCGGGCGTCAGCCTTCCAGCCAACAACATCACGGTCGTCCACCGGTCGGACGCCTCGGGGACGACCAAGGGCTTCACTGGCTACCTCGCGGCGGTGAGCCCGTCCTGGAGCAAGGCGGTCGGCACCGACAAGACCGTGAAGTGGCCCACGGGCACGGGCGCCAAGGGCAACGACGGCGTCGCGGCGGCGATCAAGCAGACTCCCAACGCCGTCGGGTACGTCGAGGAGGCCTACGCGCTCCAGAACAAGTTCACGACCGCGTCGATCCAGAACAAGGCCGGCAACTATGTCGCGCCGACGCTAGCGTCGACGACCGCGGGCGGCGAGGGCGTGAAAATCCCGAGCGACCTGCGCTTCACGATCTCCAACCCTGCCAACCCGCAGGCCTACGCGATCACCTCGCAGACCTTCGTGGTCATGTACCAGGACCCGTGCAAGGCCGGCGCCTCGGCGTCGGTGGCCAAGGGGCTCAAGACGTTCATAACCTACGCGCTCGGGGCCGGCCAGGGCCAGCTCGCGCAGCTGGAGTACGCAAAGCTCCCCTCGGCCATTCAAACCCAGGCACAGGCGCAGATCTCCAAGCTGCAGTGCAACGGCAAGGCCATCAGCTAGGCGCCTGATCGATGGAGGCGGGAGCCCTCTCCCCCGGCGGCGGCCGCCCGGGCCTCGAGCGGTCGCCGCTGGCCCGCCTGCCCGACCGGGCGCTGAAGTGGATCCTCACCGGGCTCTCCTTTGGCGTCCTGGTCCTGCTGGTCTACTTCTTCGGCAAGCTCGCCTTCGAGTCCAAGGACGTCTTCTCCAAGGAGGGCGTCTTCGGCTACATCTTCACCAACGACTGGAACCCGAGCGCGTCCAAGTTCGGCGCGGCGGCGCTCGCCTTCGGCTCCGTCGTCACCTCGGTGCTCGCGCTCATCATCGGCGTTCCGATCGCGGTCGCGACCGCGATCTTCATCGTCGAGTTCTGCCCGGGCCGGCTCAAGCAGCCGCTCGTGGTCCTCGTCGAGCTGCTCGCCGCCGTGCCCTCGGTGGTCTACGGCTTGTGGGGCATCTTCTTCGTCGTCCCTCGGCTGCGGCCCGCGATGCAGTGGTTCTCGGACACCTTCTCCTTCCTGCCCTGGGTCGGTGGGACGGTGGCCGGCCCAAGCTACTTCATCGCCGGGCTGATCCTCGCGATCATGATCCTCCCGATCGTCTCGGCGATCTCGCGCGAGGTCATCTCTACCGTCCCGTCCGACGAAAAGGAGGCGGCGCTCGCGCTGGGGGCGACGCGCTGGGAGATGATCCGCACCGCCGTGCTGCCGTATTCGCGCGCGGGCATCACCGGCGCGTCGATGCTCGGGCTCGGCCGCGCGCTCGGCGAGACCATCGCGGTCACGCTGGTGATCGGCAACGCGCCCACGATCGGCAAGTCGATTTTCGACCAGGGCTACTCGCTCGCCGCGGTGATCGCCAACGAGTTCGGCGAGGCGTCCTCGATCCCGCTCTACAGCTCCGCGCTGTTCGCCGCGGGGCTCGTGCTCTTCATCCTGACCCTCATCATCAACGGCATCGCGCGCTACATCGTCTCGCTGTCCGATCCTGAGGTCCGCGGGCGCAAGGCCAAGCGCAAGGCGGCGCGATCGGCGCGGCGCAGTGGGCCGGTCGCGCCGCTCGAGGAGTCGATGTGACCGGCACGCAGGGCGTGAGCGGCGGACCGGGGGCGGGCGTCCTCGCGCCGCTGAGCGCGCGGCGGCGGCGCACCGACCGCATCATGCGCGCGCTCATGGCGGCGGCGACGGTCGTCGCGCTCGTGCCGCTGGTGCTCATCATCTACTACCTGCTCAAGCAGGGCGCCAGCCAGATCAGCAGCGACCTCTTCACCACCGACCCGACCGGCAACTTCCTGGGCGACATCGGCGGCATCAAGAGCGCGATCGTCGGCACGCTGATCATCACCGCGCTCGGGACGCTGATCGCCGTGCCGATCGGCGTCGGCATCGCGGTCTGGCTCGTCGAGTACGGCAAGGGCTCGCGGGCGGCGGCAAGCATCCGCTATCTCATCGACGTGATGACCGGCGTCCCCTCCGTCGTCTTCGGCCTGTTCATCTACGTGAGCCTGGTCACGACGGGGGTCGGTGGCTCTGGCTTCGCCGCGTGGAAGGGCTCAGTGGCGATCGCGCTGCTGATGTTGCCGATCGTCGCGCGCTCGGCCGAGGTGGTGCTGCTGCTCGTCCCCGACGGCCTGCGCGAGTCGGCGCTAGCGCTCGGCGCCCCGCGCTGGAAAGTGATCGGTCGCGTCGTCCTGCCGACCGCGCTGCCAGGCCTGGTCACGGGCTCGCTGCTGGCCATCGCCCGCGGCGCGGGCGAGACCGCGCCGCTGCTCTTCACCGTCCAGGCCACCATGGGCACGAGCACGGACCTCAGCCAGCGCATGAACAGCCTGCCGCTCGAGATCTTCAACGACGTCCAAAGCCCCAACCCCGCCGTGGTCGACCGGGCCTGGGGCGCGGCGCTCACGCTGGTAGGGCTTATCCTGATCCTGACCCTCACCGCACGCTTCGTCGCCCGAAGGAGCCAGCCGACCTCATGAACCGCCCTGAGAAAGGAACCGCGCAGCCCGCCACGGGCTCTACCCCGGAGCCCGTGGCCTCCAACGAGTCGCGCGCCCCGACTGCGGACGGGCCGGCGGCTGCTGAGCAGCACGCGACTACGCGCCGGCCCATGGTCGCCTCCCGCGACCAGTACACAGCGGAGCGGCTCGGCACCGGCCACACGGTGACGGTCTCCGACCTCAACGCTTACTACGGCGACAACCACGCGATTAAGGACGTCAGCCTCGACTACCGCGCAAACCACGTGACCGCGATGATCGGGCCGTCGGGGTGCGGCAAGTCAACCGTGCTGCGGTGCCTCAACCGCTTGCACGAGGAGATCCCCGGCGCGTACGCGACCGGCACGGTAAAGCTCGACGAGCGCGACGTCTATGACAAGGACGTCGACGTGGTCGCCGTGCGCCGCTCGATCGGGATGGTCTTCCAGAAGCCCAACCCGTTCCCGACGATGTCGATCGCCGACAACGTCGCCGCCGGGCTCAAGCTGGCTGGCATCTCCGGCGTGAACCGCAAGGAGCGCGTCGAGGAGTCGCTGCGCGGCGCGGGGCTGTGGGAGGAGGTCAAGGACCGCCTCGCCCAGCCAGGCGTCGGGCTCTCCGGCGGCCAGCAGCAGCGCCTGTGCATCGCGCGCACGATCGCCGTGAAGCCCGAGGTGATCCTGATGGACGAGCCCTGCTCGGCGCTCGACCCGATCGCGACGCTCAAGATCGAGGAGCTGATCGCCGAGCTCAAGCGCGAGTACACGATCATCATCGTCACCCACAACATGCAGCAGGCGGCGCGCGTCGCCGACCAGACCGCGTTCTTCCTGCTGGGCGAGCTCGTCGAACTCGAGCAGACCGACAAGATCTTCACTAATCCGAGCGACAGCCGGACGGAGGAGTACGTCACCGGCAAGTTCGGGTAGGCGCCGGCAACATTGGAACGGATCGTGGCGATGCGCGAAGCAAGATACGAGTTCCACCAGGCCCTGCGATCGCTGGAGGATCAAGCCCTCGGCGGCCTGGACATCGTCGTCGACACGCTCGGCCGCGCGATCGAGGCGCTCGAGCACCAGGACGTAGAGCTCGCAGCGATCGTGATCGCCGACGACGACCGCATCGACGGCCGCTATCTCGAGGTCCACCAGGGGATCCTGTCGCTGCTGGCAACGCAGGCGCCGGTGGCCGGCGACCTGCGCGTGGTCGCCGCGCTGCTGCACGTGATCAAGCACGTGGAGCGGATGGGCGACCAGTGCGTGAACGTCGCCAAGCTGATCCCGCTGGCCGGCCACGAGCCGCCGGTGCGCGAGGAGATCCTCGCCCGGGTGGGCGAGATGGGCCAGCTGGCGCGCAGCGAGGTGCGCCAGTCCAAGCAGGCCTTCGAGCTGCGCGACGTCGCACTGGCCGAGGACCTCGTGCGCCAGGACCAGGAGATCAACACCCTCAACCGCGAGGTCTTCCGCCTCGCGCTGGTCGCCGGCGACGACCCCGACGTGCGCGAGTGGGCGATGCACATGATCCTCGCGGCGCGCGCGTTCGAGCGCATCGGCGACAACGCGGTCGACGTGGGCGAGCAGGTGGCGTTCGTGGTCACAGGCCTGTTCCGCGAGTTCTCGGACGCCTCGCGGGCGGCGGGGACGGCGTAGGGGCGCGCGGAGCGGGCGCGATTTCGCGCCCGGCCCCGCATCTCACCCGTGCGCGCCGCGCGCTTCGCACCCACTTTCCGAACGTGTTGTGAAGAAAGTGTGACCGGCGGGAGGCGAGTCCGACTCGTGTCGACCGGGAGCTTTACACTCGGCGGCGTATGGACCCGATCACACCGGACGCCCCGGCCCCCGACACCAGCGAGGGGCGGCGCGCCGGCCACGGTCCCGGCACGGTCCGGGTCGCCGTCATCGACTCCGACAGCGGCTTCCTCCACGTCCTCGCCCGGCGCTCAAGCGCCGCCGGGTGGCAGCACCGCGTGCTGGCCGGGGGCGTGCCGATCGACAACCTCGTGTCGATGCGGCTCAACGCGCTCGTCATCGACCTCGAGCTGCTCGGGCCGCAGGCCTGGAGCTACCTCGAGCGCGTGTGTGCTGAGCTGCCCGCGCTCGGCGTCATCGTCTGCACCGGGCGCTCGACGGTCGCCCAGCGGGTGCGTGGGCTGCGCCTGGGCGCCGACGACTGGGTGACCAAGCCCTGCCATCCGGAGGAGCTGATCGCGCGCGTGGAGGCCGTGGTCAGGCGCCGCCGGCGGGCCGAGGCGCGCGTGGAGCGCGAGCCGCTGGTGGCCGGCGAGGTGGAGGTGCGCCTCGACCAGTTCCAGGCCTTCGTCCGGGGAGAGAGCATCGAGCTCACCCGGCGCGAGTTCGAGCTCCTGCGACTGCTCACCGAGTCCAAGGGACACGTGCTCGAGCGCGAGGAGATCTACCAGCGCGTGTGGGGCTACACGATGGCCCACGGCGACCGCTCGGTCGACGTCTTCGTGCGCAAGCTGCGCCAGAAGCTCGAGAAGGCGTCGCCCGGATGGCGCTACATCCACACGCACTTCGGAATCGGATACCGCTTCGCCCCCGAGCCGGAGTTGCGCGTGGAGGAGGGCGCCGGACGCGCCGGCGCGGGCGCCCCGGTCCCCGACCTGAGAGCCGAGCAACTCGCGTAGCGCGGCTGCTCGGGATCGGCCAGCCGGTCCCCTGACGCCCGGGCGCGGCGCCTCTTCGCCCCGCTAGGATCCCCTGGGAGTGAAAGCAGCGCGGAACGCCCTGATCGTCCTCGGCATCGCCGCCGCCGTGGCCTTCCTCCCGGGCGGCTGGCCGGCGGCCGCCTTCTTCGGGACGCTGCTCTCGGTGATCATGTTCGCGGGCCTTGTGTGGTTCGCGGCGCGGCTGTACATGGAGCACCGCCTCGACCTCTTCGGACTCGGCGACCGCAACCGGGCGCTGCTGTACGGCGCGATCGCCGTGATCGCTTTGACGCTCACCGCTTCGCAGCGGCTGTTCGCGACGGGGATCGGGACGCTGCTGTGGTTCGTGCTGATCTGCGGGTCGGTGGCAGCGCTCGTCGTCGTGTGGCAGGCCTGGCGCCGCTTCGCGTAGGTAGCCGCGACGCTTCTTCCACACCGGCTCCGCTGACTCGCAACGATCCCGCGTAGTCCCGCGCGCCCGGCGCCGGAAGCCTTGGGCGCGTGATGCGACCGGGCTCGGAAGGCGGACAGGCGAGCGTCGAGCTCGTAGTCCTGCTGCCGATCATCGCGCTGCTGGTCGGCTTCGTGTGGCAGCTCGCGGTCGCCGGTCAGGCGATGTGGCTGGCCGGCTCCGCGGCGCGGGCGGCCGCGCGGGCCGACGCGGTCGGGGCCGACGCGGCTCGCGCCGCGCGAGGCGTCCTGCCCGAGCCGCTCGAGAAGGGCATGCGCCTGCGCAAGCGCGGCGACGGAGTCGTGCAGGTGACGCTGCCGGTCCGCTCGGTTCTGGTTGGGCGCCGGCTCATCACGGTCGCGTCGACGGCCCGCTTCGAGCCCCAGGGAAACCGATGAACCCGTTTCCCACCCCACGCCGGTTCCGCGACCGCCCCCGGAGGGCCGGTCGCGCCGCCGTCCCTCGAGCGCACTCGCAACGGGGCCAGGCGTCGATCGAGGTCGTCGCAATGCTCCCGCTCCTGGCGATCGTCGCCGCAGCGGTCCTCCAGCTCCTCTCGGCCGGCCTCGCGGCCGAGCTTGCCGACCATGCCGCAGAGGCGGGAGCGGTGGCGATGGTGCAGAGGCGCGAGCCGCGCCAGGCGGTCCGCGACGCGCTGCCGGGCTGGTCCCGGCGGCGGGTGGCGATTGCGGTTCGGGGACGTACGGTCGAGGTCCGGCTCCGGCCGCCGGCACTGAGCCGCCGCCTCGCGAGCCTGCTCACGGCGAGGGCGCGGGCGGACGCAGGCCCGGGATCGTGATGCCCGAGCTGCTCGCCCGCATCTCGTCGGTCTTCGTCGAGCCGGCGCCCCGGCAGGCCCGCCGGCGCGCGCCGGTCCCGCGACTCGTCCCCGAGGTCGCGTTGCTCTGCCCACCCGAGGACGCCGCGGCTCTCGGGTCGGCCGTGGCGCTGTCGCTTGCCCGGCGGGCGAAGGCTCCGATCGCGCTGCTGCTCCTGTGGCGCCCCGGGTGGCCCTCGCCGGCGCCCGCGCTCGGCGCCCCTGCCGGACGCCGCAGCCGCGCGCTCGTGGCCTCGCTGCGGTCGCGGGAGCTGCGTGCGAGCGCGTCGGGACGGCTGGTGCGGGTCGAGCTCCCCGACGATCCGGAGGCGGCCGTAGCCGCGGCCGGCCGCGCCACCGCGGCCACCGACGCACCGGCCGCCTTCGCCTGCGGCGGCCCCCGAGCCGACGCCCTCGACGAGCACCTGCGCGACCAGGACCTGGTCCTTCTGGCCGCCGCCGAGCCCGACGCGCCACTGGCGGAGCTCGCGCTCGAGCGCATCGCGGACCTCGGCCCTCCTGTAGCCGCGATCAAGGCCACGCTCCCGCCGCTATCCCGAGCCCTGGCCCTGGCCGGCCTGACCCCGCCGACGAGCATTCCACTGCCGGAGCCGACGTGGTGAGCCACTCGCGCCCGTCCCCCGACCGCGAGCGCGGCCAGGCTCTCCTGCTCCTCGTCGGTGCGATGGCGGCGGTGCTGGTGGGCGCCTTCATCCTGGGCGGCATCGCCCGGGGGATCAGCGCCAAGGGCCGCCACCAGCGGGCAGCTGACCTCGGAGCGCTGGCCGGCGCGCGGGCGATGCTCGGTGCCTATCCGCGGCTGTTCGAGCCGCCGACCATCGACGGGCTGCGCAACCCGCGGCACCTCGAGAAGTCCGACTACCTCGCGCTCGGCCGGCGCGTGGCGCTCCAGACCGCGAGCCGCAACGGCGCGCGCCTCGCCGACGTCTCGTTCCCCGATGGCGTGTCGATGGCGCCGGTCCGCGTCCGCGTGCTCGTTCGCGACCCCGTGACCGTCGAGGCGGGTGGCAGGGAGGCCTCGACGCCCGTCCGGGCGAGCGCCGAGGCCGAGCTCGCGCCGGCCTTCGGCGCCGGAACCGGCTTCGCCAGTGGGGGCGGCTACAACGGCCCGCTCGCGTACAGGCAGGGAAAGCCGATGCGCCCCGACGTGGCGCTGGCCTTCGACCGTATGTACGCGGCTGCGCGGGCGGACGGCGTGACGCTGATCATCAACAGCGCCTACCGCTCGGACGCCGAGCAGGCGCGGCTCTTCGCGGCGAACCCGAACCCGAAGTGGGTCGCGCCCCCGGGGCGGTCCCTGCACCGGCTCGGAACCGAGCTCGATCTCGCGCCGCCCTCGGCCTACGGCTGGTTGCGCCGGAGCGCGGGCAGGTTCGGGTTCATTCAGAGGTACTCGTGGGAACCGTGGCATTGGGGCTACGCCCGGAACGCCGGGAGCGCCTCGGTGGGCTTCGGGGGAAGCCGCGGTGACGGCGGCAGGGCGCTTCCCTCGTGGGTGCCGACGCGCTACGCGCCGGCGCTGTCGCGCGCGGCGCAGCGCTACAACGTCTCGGCGGCGCTGCTGGCCGCGCAGATCTACGCCGAGTCCAACTTCAACCCGTACGCCGTGTCGTCCGCCGGGGCGCAGGGGATCGCGCAGTTCATGCCGGGCACGGCGGCGTCCTACGGGTTGCGCAACCCGTTCGACGCCGAGCAGTCGATCGATGCCCAGGCGCGGATGATGCGCGACCTGCTGCGCCGGTTCGCGTCGGTCCCGCTCGCGCTCGCCGCGTACAACGCAGGTCCGGGCAGGGTGGCCGCGTGCATGTGCGTGCCACCGATCCCCGAAACGCGCGGCTACGTCGCGCGCATCCTCGCGCTACTCGGCGCCGCGGGCGACGCAACAGGTCTCGTCGGACTCGAGGTACGGCTGGTCAAGTGAGGCGACGTCACGGCGAGCGAGGGCGCGACCGCTCCGAGGGCATCCCGGCGGGCGACGAGGGGGGGGAATCTCCGGGTGCCTCCTGGTCTCCCCGCGAGCGCGGGCCCGGACTGACCTCAGGAGCGGCTGTCCCTGCCGGTGGCCTTGCGCCAGAGCGTTCTCGGCGAGCGGGGGCGGCCCACGCGCTTGGGAGGCAGCGCGGGATGACGCGACCGAGCGGGCGCCGGCTCGTCTTCGCGGCCGTTTTCCCCGGCACGATCCTCCATGCCCTCGCGGACGAAGCGGCGGCGCGGCGCCTCGTCCGGCTGCGACTCGGACGGCTCGCGCTCACCGTTGCCGCCCGGCCCGGACCACCAGCGCTGGGAGTCCTCCTGATCGCGCGGTCCACCAAGGTCCGGTTCCCGATCTCTTTGCTCGCCGACGTCCGGCTGGGCCGTGGGCGGCTGAGTCGCCGGTGCGTCGGGATCGATCGCCGCCCACTCGATCGTGACCGGTACCTCCTCACCTACCTCGGGGGCGGGGGACGCCTCGCCCGCGGTTGGGGCGAATGGAGAGGGAGTCGGTGGTCTCGGCTCGGGCGGAGCGAACGCCTCCGGGCGCTCGTTCCTGTTGGGAGGTGCGGCGGGAGCGTTCGTCACCTCCGGGAGGGGTCGCTTGCCCCGAACGGGGGCCTCCGTCTGCGACGCGTCCGGCTGGTCGTGCAGCAGCCAGGAGGCCGTCGGCTCGGCCGTCGGCGAAGGCGGCGGAGCGGGCGGAAGCGCGGACTCCGCGGCCGCCGCATCGGACTGCCGCCGCCGAGCGGAATCGCCACGCCTCGACGGTGGAGCCGGGGGCGGACTCACGGGCAGGGTCGGCGGGCGTGGCGGTTCCCAGACCGTGCGGTCGGCAGGAGATGGAGGGCCGGAGGCGGCCTGTCGGCGTGCCGCCGGCGCCGGCGCAGGCGGTGGGGTCGGGGCTGCCCAGGATGGCGCCGGGGATGGAGCCGCTCCGGGTGGCGATGCGGTCGGCCGGGGTGGAGGGGTCGGGGCCGCGCGTCTCGCTGCCGGCGCGGGTTGGGGTCGGCGTGTCGGAGCTGCGCGGGGCGGTCCCGGTTGCGGTGGAGGAGGACGGCGTCGGGCGGGCGTGGCCTCGGGCGGTGAGGTGGGCGCTGCGCGGAGTGGGGCGGGTGTGGGCGGGCCCGGTGAGGTTGGAGCTGCGCGCGGTGGGACCGGGGCGGGCTGGGGTGGTGGGGGTGGGGCTGCGCGACGCGCCGCCGGCTGGGGTTGGGGTGGGTACGCGGGGGCTCCGCGGGCCGGGGCGGGCTGAGGTCGCTGCCCGGGCCAAGGAGCAGAGCTCGGCGACGCCGAGGACGCCGGCTGGGGCGCAACGCGGCGCCGGGGTATGGGGGGTCGCGGTCCGGTCAGCTCGTAGGGGAGGCCGCCTTCCGAGGGGTCGCGTTCGCGCAGCCAGGGCGGCGGCTTCGATCGCTCGAGGAGCTCGCGGTAGGGAGGGTCTCGCTGACCTCGCGGCCCGGCACGATGGCCGGTCCCCGCCCAGGCGGGCTCACGCGGCTTCCGCGCGCCCGCAAGGAACAGCGCCGCGAGGGCCGCCACCGGCACGAGCAGGAGAAGCCACAGCCAGCTGAACCCCGAGCCGGAGTCCGGTGACGAGCCGCGGCTCCCGCCCGCCGCTCCGGTCCGGCTGCCGCCGGCGCCGCGTGTTCCGGGAGTCGTCGATCCTCCTGCCCCCGGGCCGATGTCGCGCCGCGGTGACCCGAGCGGGAACTGCTGCCAGAGCTGCGACGGAGTCGTCGAGCTGTCCGCGGCCGCGGGGGGCGCCGGCACCGCCGCCCGAGTGACCGCGACAGGAGAGATGGCGGCCAGCGCGAGCGACACAAGCACCACCGTGGCCGGCCGGCACCGGGCCTGCCACCGGCGGACAACCGCCGCGGAGAGGAGTGCCGACGCGTGTGCCATCAACATCAGCGTATGGTCAACGGCGTGCCGACCGGCATCAAGCGGCCGAGCCGCTCGACGTCGGCGTTGCGCATGCGGATGCAGCCCGCCGAGACGTCGCCCGGCACGAGCCACGGCTGGTCGGTCCCGTGTATGCCCACGAAGCCGCCGGCCGGCCAGTCGGTCACCCTGCTCTGAGCGCTCGTCCCGAACGCGAGCGGTCCGTAGAACGGGCTGGCGTAGCGCGAGAGGCGGTCGCGCACGTAGAACTGGCCACGTGGCGTCGGCGCGGTCGGGCGACCGACGCCGACCGGGACGCGCATCAGCACCCGGCCGCGGCGCCTCAACGTCGCCGTGCGCGTTTCGAGATCGACCACGAGCCGAGTGAGCACCACGCGGTAGCCGCCGAGCGCCGAGCGCGGCACCCAGCCGGTCGCGCGATCGCTGTCGCGCGCCGGCAGGCGCACCCGCACCCACAGCCTGCCTGCCTCGCGCCGGGTCCCGCGCAGCACGAGCACCAGGTTCGACGTCCCCTCGGGCGTCGTGGTGGCCAGCGTCGCGATCGATGACGCTGCCGGATCGGGAGCGGTGCGCGCAACCGCCTCGATGCGCACGGGCGCCCAGCGGGCGGCGCGCCGGTCGTAGCGGTCGAGCGGTAGCGGCCGCGGCACGTCCAGACCGGAGCTCGGCGGCTGCGGGAGCAGCCCACGGTGTAACCGGTCCCAGATACTGCCGCTCGGCAGCACCAAGGCGAGCAGCCCCGTGCCGATCCCGATCGCGCCGAGCGCCGCGACGGCCATTAGTCCGTGCCGTCGCCACGCGCTGCCGGCGCGGTCGGTCAGCCAGTGAATTGCGGTGAGCTCCGAGTGGTCGAGGTCTTCGCGGGCGCGGTGATGAACCCGGTGTCGGCGACGATCGCCCGCACGCGCTTGGACGACAGCGGCTCGTCGAACGGCTTCGCGGCGGGCAGCCGCTTGGCGAGGCGCCGGATCCATCCCGCGTGCCGCGCCTCCACGGAGTGGATGGCGATCAGGGCGGAGAGGAACGTCTTGTTCTGGATGTTGGGCGCTTGGCCCTTGTAGGCCGCCGTGCCGAGGTCCTCGAACGCCACCGCGGTGCGGACGAACTCGTCCTGGTTCTCGGTGTTGCCCTTGAAGTCGAACGAGGGCCGCTCGATCGCGTCGCTGCCCAACACGTTCTGCAGCGCCTCGACGTGGGCGCGCTCGTGGGCGCCGACCACCTTGGCCTGGTCCGCTGTCGCGCCCCTGAGCGCGCCGATCCGCTCGGCCTCGGTGTAGAACGCCGCCTGCAGGTACTCCAGCCCGAGCGCGTAGTTGAGGATCTTCTTGTCGGTGCTGTTGGGCCCCGACGCGCCGCGCGCGAGGCTCGGGACGGCGAGCGCTCCCAGGAGGGTGCCCGCCCCCGCGCGCAGCACGCCGCCGCGCGTCCAGCGCGACCCGGTGGCCGCGGCCACCGCCTCCTCGGTCTCGGCCAGCGCGCCGTCGACGTCGATCTCGCTCCAGAGCAGGCTTCCCGCGCGCTCGGCGTGCCTCATGGCGTCACGAACCCCGTCTTCTTGAGCTCAGCACGCACGCGCGCCTCGCTCAGCAGCTGGTCGGATGCGCGCGGCGCGGGAGTCTCCCCGGCGAGGTCGCGGATCCACGCCGCGTGACGCGCCTCGACTGAGACGATGCGCGCCGCCGCGGCGAGCGTCTCGGGACTCAGGTTCGTGGTCTGGCCGTTGTAGGCGCCGAGCCCGAGGTCCTCGAGCTGGACCGCGGTCTTCACGAACGCGCGCTCATTGCTCGTCGTGTCGCGGAAGTCGAAGCGCGGCGGCGGCGCTGCCTTGCCCGCGAGCGCCTTGATGATGAAGGCCACGTGGTCGTTCTCGTGACCGCCGGCGACGCGTGCGAACTCGGCCACCTCGCCCTTCAGCGCGCCGCGCTTGTTGGCCTCCGCGTAGAAGGCCTGCTGCAGGCGCTCGATGATCAGCGCGAACTGGAGCACGCGCGCGTCCTCCGCGGTCGCGGAACCCGCGTCCATCGCGCGGCGCGCGATCACCGCGCCGCCGGCCGCGAGCGTCGCGCCGACCAGGCCCGCGCGGCGCAGGAGCCCCCCGCGCGACCAGCGGCCGGCCGTCGCTGGCGCGTCGTCCCCTCCCCGGTCCAGCGCTTTCGATGGGTCATCCATTCCCGGCTGGCCCCCTCCAGTCCCTGCGATCGTACCGACAAACGGGCCGCGTGGGTGCAGAATCGGTCCCAGCTGCGCGCGGGCGGGGAGGGGAGGGATCCGGTCGGGTCGCGGAGGGATCCGGCCGGGTCGCCGCGCCGGCGGGGAGGGCCTACCCGGTCGCGCGTGCGGCGAGCTCACCGCTCGCGCGCGCCGGCGTCGGCGCCGGCGCGATCCGCACCGGGATGCCGTTCAGCACCGCGTTCCCGGACAGCGCGTCGACGAGCGTCTCGTCGGCCAGCGCGTTGCTGTTGGCGCCCGCGTGCTCCTCCGCGACACTCATCCGCACGCCGGGCTGGTCGTGCCCCCAGCCGTGCGGGATGCTCACGACGCCGGGCATCACCGCGTCGGTGACCTCGGCCGGGATCTCGATCGCGCCCGCGGCGGAGCTGACCGTCGCCGGCTCGCCGTCCAGCAGCCCGAGCTCAGCGGCGTCGTCGGGGTGCACCTGCACGGTGCAGCGCGGCTTGCCGCGCACCAGCGGCGTGAGGTTGTGCATCCACGAGTTGTTGGAGCGCAGCTGCCGGCGCCCGACGAGCACGAGGCTTCCGTCGCGCGGGCGCTCGAGCGCGGCGCGCAGGCGCCCGACGTCCGTGACGATCGCCTCGGGGGCGAGCTCGATGCGGCCGCTGGGGGTGCGCAGCACCTCCGGCAGGCGGGGCTGCAGGGGCCCGAAATCGACGCCGTGCTCGGCTTCCTCGAGCGCGATGAGCGTGAGCCCGCCGGGGCCCGCGCCGAAGCCGTCGCCGTAGGGACCTGTCCGCAGCATCAGGTCAAGCACGCGCTCGGGGCCGACGCGCGGCGCCAGCGCCCGCATGACCTCGTCCGCGTCCCGGCCGAAGAGCGGGGAGTGCGGCTCGGCGAGCTCGCGCTGCAGGAGCTCGCCGACCACGAGCTCGTCGATCGCGTCGACGTCGGCGTGGGCGCCCTGCCCGGCGGCGATCCCGGCCAGGCGCAGGAGCGTGCGCCACTCGGGCTGCACGCCGGGCTCCGGCTCCAGCAGAGGCCGCGAGTAGTTCGCCACGTTGCGCAGGGCGAACTGGTACAGCGCGAGGTCGTAGTGCGAGCGCGCGAGCGCCGAGGGCCCCGGGAGGATGACGTCGGCGTGGCGGGTGGTCTCGTTGACGTAGATGTCGACGCTGACCATGAACTCGAGCGATTCGAGCGCGCGCGCCAGACGCTCGCTGTTGGGCGTGCTCAGCGCGGGGTTGCCGGCGATCGTGATCAGCGCCCGTACGCGGTTCTCGCCCGGCGTCTCGATCTCCTCGGCGAGACACGACACCGGCAGCTCGCCGAACACCTCGCCCAGGCCGCGTACGCGCGAGGCCCAACGACCGAAGCGCACGCCGCGCCCGCGGCCGGACTCGCCGGAGGCGTTGCGCGCGCCGGCGGCGGCCTTGGGGAACAGCGCGCCGCCCGGCCGGTCGAGGTTTCCGGTCACCACGTTCAGCACGTCGACCAGCCAGCTGGCCAGCGTTCCGAACTCCTGCGTGCACGTCCCGATGCGCCCGTAGACGGCGGCCCGTTGCGCGGCCGCGAGCTCGCGCGCGAGCCGGCGCACGTCGCCGGCGTCGACCCCGCACATCGGAGCGACCGCTTCCGGAGTGAACGGCTCGGCCAGCGCGCGGACGACGTCCAGCCCCTCGCTCAGCGCCGCGAGCGGCCCGGGCGCCTCGAGGCCCTCGGCGAAGATCACGTGGACGAGCCCGAACAGCAGCTGCGCGTCGGTCCCCGGCCGGATCGCGACGTGCTCGTCGGCGACCTCCGCGGTGCGCGAGCGTCGCGGGTCGACCACGACGAGCTTCCCGCCGCGCTCGCGCAGGCGCCGCAGCCGGCCGCGCATGTCGGGCGCGGTGAGCAGCGAGCCGTTCGACGCCAGCGGGTTGGCGCCCAGCATCAGCAGGTGGTCGGTGCGATCGACGTCGGGGACGGGCACGCTGGTGGCGGTCCCGAACATGAGCCCGGCGGCGAGCTGCTTGGGCATCTGGTCGACGGTGCTCGCCGAATAGATGTTGCGCGACCCCAGCGCGCGCAGCAGCGGGCGCCCGTAGATCAGCGCGTCGAGGTTGTGGGCCGAGGGGTTCCCGAGGTAGACCGCGGCCGCGTCACGGCCGTCGCGCGACAGGATCGCGCCCAGGCGCTCGTCGATCAGCTCGAAGGCCTCGTCCCAGCCCACCGGCTCGAACGTCCCCGCCGCCGTGCGCCGCATCGGCGTCCGAAGCCGGTCGGGGTCGTCGTGCAGCGCCTTGAGCGCCGGTCCCTTGGGGCAGATGAAGCCGTGGCTGAGCACGTCGTCGCGGTCGCCGCGGATCGACCCCACCCCGCCGTTGACCGTGATCTCCAGGCCGCAGGTCGCCTCGCAGAGCGGACAGGTGCGGTACGCGACGCGCGGCTCGGCCATGAGCCAGGTGAGCATACGCTCCCGCGCGAGCCGCGGTCTGTGAGCTTCGACGCCCTCGACCGCCCGCGCGGCGGCTCGCGCGCGACTTCCATCCATCTTGACCGCCCGCGCGGCGGCTCGCGCGCGACCTCCATCTTGACCGCCCGCGCGGCGCCGTGAGAGGATCGCGTCGGGAGGAGTGGACATGGACCAGGCACGCAGCGACCGGACCGACGCGGCGGCAGGGATCGCCTTCGTGGTCCTGACCTTGATCTCCGCCTTCATCGCCGGCAACCCGCCGAAGGTCACCGATCCGACGCCCAAGGTCCGCAACTTCCTGATCGACAAGCACGACTCGATCCAGGCCGGCGCGTTCTTCGCGGGGCTGGCGGTGATCGCCTTCCTGTGGTTCATCGGGACCCTGCGCGCCGAGCTGCGCGAGATCGAAGGCGGCAACGGCCGCCTGACAGAGATCTCCTTCGGCAGCGGGATCGTGCTGCTCGCCGTCCTGCTCGTCGGGAACGGGCTGCTGATCGCTCCGACCCTCCACACCGCGCAGCTCAACCCGTCCACCGTGCGGGTCATGTACGACGCGCAGTTCTACGTGTTCGCGATGCTCGCCTTCCCCGCTGCCGGGATCACCGCGGGCAGCGCCGCGGTCCTGCTCCGCACCACCGCGCTCGGGCGCGCAGCCGGCGTGCTCGGCGTGGTAACGGCCGCCGTCTCGGTCATATCCGGTCTCAGCCTCTACGGGGAGTCGGACTCGTTCTTCTCGATCGGCGGCGGGATCGGCTTCGTGTCCTTCCTGCTGACCCTGCTCTGGGTGCTGGTGGTCAGCATCGCGCTGCTGGTCGGCGTTCGCGGCCCCGAGGCCGCCCGGCCGGCGCTGCGCGACGCGCCGGCTACGCCCGACGCCTGAGCGCCGCCTCGACCGCCTCGAGCGCGACGTCTACGCCGGCGGCGTCGACGTCCAGGTGGGTGACCGCGCGCACGCGCCTGGGTCCGAGCGGCGACAGCTCCACCCCCTCGCGCGCGAGCGCTTCCACCAGCGCCGGCGCGTCGCCGACCTCGAAGATCACGATGTTGGACTCCACGGTCGAGGGGTCGAGCGCTATGCCTTCGAGCCGAGCCAGGCCGTCGGCCAGGCGCCGCGCGTTGGCGTGGTCCTCGGCCAGCCGTTCGACGTGGTGGTCGAGCGCGTACAGCGCGGCCGCCGCCCCCACGCCCGCCTGGCGCAGCGCGCCGCCGAGCATCTGCTTGAAGCGCCAGGCCTCGTCGATCAGCGCCGCCGACCCGGCCAGGCACGCCCCGAAGGGAGCGCCCAGGCCCTTGCTGAAGTCCAGCCAGGCGGTGTCGAAGCCGGACGCGACCCCGTCCGCCGAGACTCCGCTCGCGACCACCCCGTTCATGAGCCGCGCCCCGTCCAGGTGCGCGCGCAGGCCGTGCCGGGCGGCGATGGCGAGCACGTGCTCGATCGTCTCGAGCGGCCACACGCGCCCGCCCGCGATGTTCGTCGTCTGCTCGACCCACAGCACGCGCGTGCGCGGGCCGTAGC
This sequence comes from uncultured Actinomycetes bacterium, assembly GCA_963797015.1. Lineage (GTDB taxonomy): Bacteria > Actinomycetota > Thermoleophilia > Solirubrobacterales > Solirubrobacteraceae > JBBPZA01. The sequence continues at coordinate 29,660 of CAWCNV010000005.1, forward strand.
GGTCGCCGGGCGCGTTGATCGCCGCCTCGAAGGTCGCCGGCGCGACGATCCCTCCCTCACCGTCGAGCCCGTGCAGCGTCGCGCCGGAGATCGCCGCCGGGCCGCCCGCCTCGGCGTTGAACGGGTGCGCGCTGTGGTGCAGCAGCACCTCGTCGCCGCCCGGGCGCACGTGCAGCCGCGTCGCGATGACGTTGCACAGCGTGCCGGTCGGCAGGTACAGCGCGGCCTCGTGGCCGAGCAGCTCTGCCACCCGCTCCTGCAACGCGTTGACGGTGGGGTCGAGCCCGCGCTGCTCGTCGCCGACCTCGGCTTCGGCCATGGCGCGGCGCATGCCTTCGGTCGGGCGCGTCTGTGTGTCGCTGTAGAGGTTGACCGAGGCGCCCATCGACCCACCCTATCCTCGATCGGATGGCCGTCTCCGCCGCCCCGAAACGCACCGAAGGCCGGCTCTCCGAGCAGCGCCGCGCGCTGCCGGATGCGCCCGGCGTGTACCTGTTCCGCGACGCCCGCGGACGCGTGCTCTACGTGGGTAAGGCCAAGTCGATCCGCAAGCGCGTCGCGTCGCACTTCTCCAGCCCGGCCACGCGCGGGTTCGTGGAGCTGCGCGAGCTCGTGGACTCGATCGAGTACCTGGTCGTCGAGACCGAGGCCGAGGCGCTGCTGGCCGAGCAGAACTTCATCAAGCAGTACAAGCCGCGCTTCAACATCCGGCTGCGCGACGACAAGTCCTACCCCTACATCGCGCTGAGCCTCGAGGAGGACTTCCCGCGCGTGTTCTTCACGCGCGAGCGCCACCGCCGCGAGCGCGCCTACTTCGGGCCGTACTCGAACGCCAAGAAGGTGCGCGGCACGCTCGACCTGCTTCAGAAGATCTTCCTGTTCCGCTCCTGCGAGGGCCCCGAGCCCGGGCGCCGCAGCGGCTCGCCGTGCCTGGACTACTACATCAAGCGCTGCGAGGCGCCGTGCGTGGGCTACGTCGACAAGGAGGAGTACCGCGGGATGATCGACGGCGTCGTCGACTTCCTCAGCGGCCGCTACCGCACGATCGAGCGCCAGCTCGAGGAGCGCATGCGGCGCGCTTCCGAGGAGCAGCGCTTCGAGCAGGCCGCGCTCGAGCGCAACCGCCTGCGCGCGGTCCGCTCGCTGCTCGAGCGCCAGCGGATCTCGAACGAGGCCGTGGGAACGCTCGACGCCGTGGCCGTGGCCGTCGAGGAGGCCGACGCCAACGCGCAGGTCTTCCAGGTCCGCGACGGAGTGCTGTCCGACCGCCAGAGCTTCTACCTGCTCAACGAAGCGGGCCGCGGCCCCGGGGAAGTGGCCGAGGAGTTCATCCTCCAGTACTACGCGAGCGCGATGGCGATCCCGCCGCAGATCGTGGTCCAGCGCGGGGTGGGGGATGCGGGCGCGCTCGCGCAGGCGCTGGCCGAGCGCCGCGGCGGACCGGTGGAGCTGCGCCACGCCGAGCGCGGCGACAAGCGCCGCATCCTCGAGCTGGCCGAGCGCAACGCGCGCCTCGCGCTCGATCAGGAGAAGCTCAAGACCGAGCGCCGCCGCCAGCGCCGCGTCGAGGCGCTCGACGGGCTGCAGGCCGCGCTCGGGCTCGACACGGTGCCGCTGCGGATCGAGTGCTTCGACATCTCCAACCTGATGGGCACGGACAACGTCGCCTCGATGGTCGTGTTCGAGGGCGGGGCGCCGAAGAAGTCCGACTACCGGCGCTTCACGATCCGCACCGTCGAGGGCGCGGACGACTTCGCGGCGATGTCCGAGGTCCTGTCCCGCCGGCTCGCGCAGTTCGAGCACCAGCACGACATCTCGCCCCACGACCGCGAGCACGACCCGAGCTTCGCGGCGCTCCCCAACCTGGTGGTGATCGACGGCGGCAAGGGCCAGCTCTCGAGTGCGGTCGCGGCGCTGCCGGGGTTCCGTGACCGCGGCGTGATGGTGATCGCGCTGGCCAAGCGCATCGAGGAGGTGTTCATCCCCGGCCGCGCGGCACCGCTCGCACTCGACCACGACACGCCCGAGCTCCAGCTCCTGCAGCGCGTGCGCGACGAGGCGCACCGCTTCGCTATCACACACCACCGCACGCGCCGCGACCGGGCGATGACGTCGTCGGTCCTCGACGGCCTCCCCGGCATCGGCGCGGCGCGCAAGCGCGCGCTGCTCAACCACCTCGGCTCGCCCGAAGCGGTGCTGGCCGCGTCGCGCGAGGAGCTCGAGGCGGTGCCGGGCGTACCCGGTAAGGTGGCTCGCGAGCTCTACGCCGCGCTGAACAAGACCGGACGCTGAACCGGAACGGGAGCGGGCCGCTCCGGGCAAAAGCGAAACCGCTCGTGCCAACACGGCGTTAACAGGTTCATCACGCGATGACCGAACCGCCCGCCAAACTAGGCGGCATGGAAGCCGCCCGTTCACCACGGCTGAGCGAGCGGCTGCGCTTCGGGCGGCGCAACAACGGCCGCACCGCGCGCGGCGGCGACCGCTCGCAGCTGCGCGATCTCGTGATCATCACCGGCTACTCGGGCGCGGGCAAGTCGACCGCCATGCATCTGTTCGAGGACGCGGGCTACTTCTGCGTCGACAACCTGCCGCCCGAGATGATCCGCCACCTGGCCGAGCTGTTCATGCATCCCGGTTCTCAGGTTGAGCGCTCGGCGGTGGTCTCGGACGTCCGCGGTGGCGACTACTTCGAGGGGCTGGTCGAGGTGCTCGACGACCTCGATCGAGAGGGGGTGGCCCACCGCGTGCTGTTCCTCGACGCCGACGACCAGACGCTGCTCACGCGCTTCAAGGAGACGCGCCGCCGCCACCCGATCTCGCCGGCCGGCAGCGTGAGCGACGGGATCGCCGCCGAGCACCGTCTGCTCGAGCCGCTCAAGGAGCGCGCCGAGCTGGTGATCGATACGACCGGCCTCAACGCCTCGCAGCTGCGCAAGCGGATCGCCGACGAGCTGCTGCCGACCAGCACGCCGGGCAAGCTCGCCGTCACCTTCATGAGCTTCGGCCACAAGCACGGGCCGCCGCGCGACGCCGACCTCGCTTTCGACGTCCGCTTCCTCCCGAACCCGCACTACGAGGCGAGCCTGAGACCGCTCACCGGGCTCGACCCGCGGATCGTCGCCTACGTGGATCGCGGCGGCGAGCTCAAGGAGTTCTACGCCCACCTCATCCCGCTGCTCGACTATCTGCTGCCCCAGTACGTCGCGGAGGGCAAGTCGCACCTGACCGTGGCGATCGGCTGCACCGGCGGCCGGCACCGCTCGGTGGTCATCGCCGAGCACCTCGCGGCGCAGTACCGCAGCCGCGGCGAGCACCTCGTCGAGGTCGCCCACCGCGACATCGACAAGGCTCCGCGGGCCTGAGAGCCCGTCTCAAACGGTTCGCCACGCCCATCGCCGGTATCCGCGGCGCCGGATCGCCACCCGCAATGCTCGCAATAGCGCTGCTGTTGCTGCGCTCGCGTGCGGCGCCCGGCATCCACAGATGACCGCCGCTGAGCGGGGCGCCTGCTTGAGACGGACTCTGAACCGCTAGCCTTCCCTCCCCGCCGGGCCGCCGCGGTCCGGCCAGGGAGAACGTCGCTCAGGAGGACATCGCCACCATGCCCGTACGCGTCGGGATCAACGGCTTCGGCCGCATCGGCCGCAACGTGTTCCGCGCCGCCCACGAGCGCGGTGCCGACATCGAGTGGGTCGCCGTCAACGACCTCACCGACTCCAAGACCCTCGCCCACCTGCTCAAGTACGACTCGATCCTCGGCCCGTTTCCGGGCTCGGTCGAGGCCACCGACGCCGGCATCCTCGTAGACGGGCGGGAGCTCCGGGTGCTGGCCGAGCGCGATCCGGCAGCGCTTCCGTGGGGCGAGCTCGGCGCCGACGTCGTGATCGAGTCGACCGGCCTGTTCACCGACCGCGAGAACGCGGCCAAGCACCTCGAGGGCGGCGCGAAGAAGGTCATCATCTCCGCGCCGGCCAGCGGGCCGGACGTGACGGTCGCGCTGGGCGTCAACTTCGATGAGGCCTACGACCCCGACGCGCACGACGTCATCTCGAACGCCTCGTGCACGACCAACTGCCTCGCCCCCGTCGCCAAGGTCCTGCACGAAGCGGTCGGGATCAGGCACGGGCTGATGACGACGATCCACGCCTACACCGCCGACCAGCGCCTCCAGGACCTGCCACACAAGGACCTGCGCCGCGCTCGCGCGGCGGCCATCAACCTGATCCCGACCTCGACCGGCGCGGCCAAGGCGATCGGGCTGGTGATCCCCGAGCTCGACGGCAAGCTGCACGGCTTCGCCGTGCGTGCTCCCGTTCCCACAGGATCGGTCATCGATCTCACCGTCGAGACCGAGCACGAGACGAGCGTCGAGGAGATCAACGCCGCCTTCCGGGCGAAGGCCGACACCGGCCCGCTCGAGGGCATCCTCGCCTACACGGAGGACCCGATCGTCTCCTCGGACATCGTCAAGTCGGCGTATTCCAGCGTCTTCGACGCCGGCCTCACCGCCGTGATCGACGGTACCCAGGCCAAGGTCGTGGCCTGGTACGACAACGAGTGGGGCTACTCCAATCGCGTCGTCGAGGTGGTCCAGCGCGTGCTCGCCGAGCGCCCCGCCTCGGTCGCGGCTTCGTGAGGACGCTCGACGCGGTCGAGGTCGAAGGCCGCCGGGTACTCGTCCGGGTCGACTTCAACGTTCCGCTCGAAGACGGCGAGATCGCCGACGACTCGCGCATCCGCGCGGCGCTGCCGACGCTCGAGGAGCTGCGCGCCCGGGGCGCGCGCCTCGTCGTGTGCGCGCACCTCGGGCGCCCCAAGGACCGCGAGCCCGAGCTCTCGCTGCGGCCGGTGGCGGCGCGCCTCGGCGAGCTGCTCGGCGCGCGCGTGGTGCTCGCTCCTGCGGTCGTCGGGGAGGAGGTCGAGGCGCTGGCCGCCGGGCTCGGTCCGGATGAGGTGCTGATGCTCGAGAACGTGCGCTTCGAGCCGGGCGAGACCGCCAACGACGACGCGCTCGCTCGCGCCTACGCGCGCCTGGCGGACGTGTACGTCAACGACGCCTTCGGCGCCGCCCACCGCGCCCACGCCAGCACGGAGGGAGTCGCGCGCCACGTAAGCCAGGCCGCCGCCGGTCGGTTGCTGCAGCGTGAGGTCCAGACGCTCGAAGCGATGCTGTCCGCGCCCGAGCGGCCGTTCGTCGCCGTCGTCGGAGGGGCCAAGGTGACCGACAAGATCGGCGTCATCGACCGCCTGCTCGAGATCTCCGACGCGATCCTGGTCGGCGGCGCGATGTGCTTCCCGTTCTTCCGCGCCCAGGGTCACGAGACCGGCGACTCGCTGTGCGAGGAGGAGGGGGTCGAGCCCGCCCGGCACGCGCTCGAGGCGAGCGAGGGCGCGCGGGCCGAGCTCGAGCTGCCTCGAGACCTGGTCCTGGGCGACCGCTTCGCGGCCGGCGCCGAACGCCTCGAGCTCGACGGAGTCGACGTTCCCGCTGGCTGGATGGGACTCGACGTCGGGGTTCGCAGCGCCGAGGGCTATGCGCGGCGCGTGCGCGAAGCCGGCACCGTGTTCTGGAACGGCCCGATGGGCGCTTTCGAGCTCGAGCCGTTCGCGGCCGGGACGCGCACGGTGGCCGAGGCCGTCGCCGAGTGTGAGGGCACGACGATCGTGGGCGGCGGCGATTCGGTCGCCGCCCTGCACGAATTCGGGCTCGCCGACCGCGTCGACCACGTCTCCACCGGCGGCGGCGCGTCGCTCGAGCTCGTCGAGGGGCGACCGCTCCCGGGCGTCGAGGCGCTGCGATGAGCCCCCCGCCGCCGCCGCTGATCGCGGCCAACTGGAAGATGTACAAGACGGTGCGCGAGGCCGAGGCGTTCCTCGCGGCCCTGCTGCCCCAGGTGTCGTCGCTGGAGGGCGTCGACGTCGCCGTGTGCCCTCCCTTCACCGCGCTCGCGGCGGTGGCCCAGCGCACGCAGGGCACGCGCGTGCAGGTGTTCGCGCAGAACATGCACCACGAGCGCGAGGGCGCGTTCACAGGCGAGGTGTCGGCGCCGATGCTGGTCGAGCTGGGAATGGATGGCGTGATCCTGGGCCACTCCGAGCGCCGTCAGCTCTTCGCCGAGACCGACCGCGCGCTGCAGCTCAAGGTCCCGGCGGCGCTCGAGGGCGACCTCGTGCCGCTGCTGTGCGTGGGCGAGAGCGAGGACGAGCGCGAGAACGGCGACACGGAGCGGCGGCTGCGCCACCAGGTCCAGGAGGCGCTGCGCGACGTACCCGACGAGCGCCTGGCCGACATCGTCATCGCCTACGAGCCGATCTGGGCGATCGGGACCGGCCTCGTCGCCACTCCGGAGCAGGTCCAGGAGGCGATCGCGTTCATCCGCGCGCTCGTCGGCGACCGTCACCAGCCAGCCACCGAGCGCGTGCGCATCCTCTACGGCGGCAGCGTCAAGCCGGACAATGCGCGCGAGCTGCTCGCCCTGCCCGACGTCGACGGCGCGCTGGTCGGCGGCGCGAGCCTCGACCCCGACGGGTTCGCGAAGATCGTGGCCGCCGCGCCCCGATGAGCCTCCCCCCGGGCCCCGGACGCCTTCCGGTCGCGCGAGCATGCCTCGTCGTGCTCGACGGCTGGGGGCTGGCCGAGCCCGGGCCGGGCAACGCCATCGCGCTGGCGGACACGCCGGTGCTCGACGAGCTGTGGTCGACCTATCCCCACACGCAGCTCGAGGCCTGCGGGCGCAGCGTCGGACTCCCAGATGGGCAGATGGGCAACTCCGAGGTCGGGCACCTTAACCTCGGCGCGGGGGCGGTCGTCGCCCAGGACCTGACCCGGATCGACGCGGCGGTCGCCGACGGATCGCTACGCGAGAACGAGGTGCTGCGCGCGGCCTTCGAGGGAGCGGAGCGGGTGCACCTGCTCGGGCTCGTCTCCGACGGCGGCGTCCACTCGGGCTTCGGCCACCTCGAGGCGCTCATCCGCATGGGTGCCGAGCTGGGAGTGGACGACCTCGTGATCCACGCCTTCACCGACGGGCGCGACACCCTGCCCCATTCCGGCGCGGGCTATCTGGAGACCGTGGAAGGCTGGTGCCGCGAGGCGGGCGCCGGCAGGGTGGGCAGCGTGGTCGGCCGCTACTTCGCGATGGACCGCGACTCGCGCTGGGACCGCACCCAGCGTGCGTACGACCTGCTCGTGTGCGGCGAGGCGCCGCACCGCGCGCCGAGCGGCGCGGAGGCGGTGCGCGCGGCCTACGCGCGCGGCGAGACCGACGAGTTCGTGGAGCCGACGCTCGCCGGCGACGAGGCCACGATCCGGCCCGACCGCGACAGCGTCCTGTGCTTCAACTTCCGCCCCGACCGCATGCGCGAGATCGTGCGCGCGCTGGCCGAGCCGGACTTCGCGGAGGTGGACCGCCGCGGGCGTCCGCCCGCCGGGCGGCTGGCGACGATGGCCGAATACGAGGAGGGCTGGCCGTACCCGGTCGCGTTCCCCCCGGCGCGTCCGGCCACGACCCTGGCCAGGGTCCTGGCCGAGCGCGGAGTCGCTCAGCTCCACGTCGCGGAGACCGAGAAGTACGCGCACGTGACCTACTTCTTCAACGGCGGCGAGGAGGACCCGTTCCAGGGCGAGGTGCGCGAGCTCGTGCCCTCGCCGCGCGACGTCCCGACCTACGACCACAAGCCGGAGATGAGCGCGCACGGGGTGACCGAGGCCTTCGTGCGGCACTGGCGCGACGACGCGCCGGGCTTCGCGATCGTCAACTACGCCAACTCCGACATGGTCGGTCACACCGGCTCGATACCGGCCGCCGTCAAGGGCATCGAGACGATCGACGCGTGCCTCGGCGAGCTCGTCTCGGCGGTGCACGAGAGCGGCGGCGCGTGCGTGGTCACCGCCGACCACGGCAACGCCGACCACATGCTCGAGCCCGACGGGAGCCCCAACACCGCGCACTCGCTCAACCCGGTCCCGTTGGTGGTGACGGTGGCGGGGCGAGAGCTGGCCGGGCCGGGCATCCTCGCCGACGTCGCGCCGACGATCCTGGCCCTGCTGGGCGAGCCGCAGCCCGGCGAGATGACCGGTCGCTCGCTGCTATGTTGAACGCGCCGAGAGCCCGTAGGGAAATGAGCGCGGCATCGACACCAGCGGTCGACGAGACCGACCTCTCAGACCTCGAGCTCCGCGCGTGGCGCGGGCTCTCTCGGGCCCACGCCGCGCTGGCCAAGCGGTTGGACGGCGAGCTCGAGGCGGCGCACGGACTGGGCCTCTCCTCCTACGAGGTCCTGAGCGCCCTGGCCGATGAGCCCGGCGGCAAGATGCGGATGTGCGAGCTCGCGGACTCGGCCCTGCTGAGCCGCAGCGGCCTGACGCGCCTGGTCGACAGGCTCGAGCGCGACGGCCTGATCCGCCGCGCGTGCTGCAGCTCCGACGGCCGCGGCTCGTACGCGTGCATCACCGACGAGGGCCGCAGGCACCTCGACCAGGCGCGCCCGACCTACCTGGCCGGGATCCGCAACGACTTCGTCGCCCGCTTCTCGGAGACCGAGCTCGAGCGCATCGCGCGCCTCTGGGCGCGCGTCGCCGAGACCGCCTGAGCGCGGCGGCCCCGCCCGCCCGCGCCGCTCGCCCCGGCGCCGCCCGCCCGCGCCGCTCGCGCCGCTCGCCCCGGCGCGCCCCGCCCGCCCGCGCCGCTCGCCCCGGCGCGCCCCGCTCGCCGGCCCGCGCTGCTCCAAAAGGCCGCGGGCCCGCTTCCAGCGGGCCCGCGATCGTCGGCGATGCGCTTAAGCCGCTACTTCTTGCTCTCCCTGCCCTCGATCGCGGGCTTGGTGCCGCCGACTGCGATCTGGACGCGGTGAGGCTTGGTCTCCTCGGGCTTGGGGATGCGCACCTCGAGGACGCCCTTGTCGAAGCTCGCCTGTACGGCGTCGGCATCGACGCCCTCGGGGAGTGTGAGCGAGCGGGCGAAGGAGCCGAAGGCGCGCTCGACGCGATAGTAGCCCTCGCTCTCGTCCCGGTGCTCGGCCTTGCGCTCGCCGGAGACCGTGAGCACGTTGTTCTCGACCTCGATGTCGATGTCGGACTCGGTCAGGCCCGGCAGATCGGCGCGCAGCACGTAGCCGTCCCTGGTCTCGACGAGGTCCATCGCGGGGACCCAGCGACGCAGCGCGCCACCGTTGCCGCCGCCCTGAGCGGGAGCGTCGAAGAACGTGTTGAAGAACCGGTTCATCTCGCTCTGCAGCGAGTTGAGCTCGCGAGCCGGCTCCCAGCGGATGAGTGCCATGTCTGAACCTCCATATGGGATAAGTTATGACTAGCACAAAGTATGAAATCTAAGTCGTGAGTTGTCAAGTCCTACGCGCGTCCCGGGGCGGAGAATGCGGCGCGCCGGGGCGGGCGGGCAGCGAGGGGAGCGCGCCGAGCGGGCAGGGAGCGAGGGGAGCGCCCCGAGCGGGCGGGCAGCGAGGGGAGCGCGCCGGGCGGGCGGGCAGCCGGGGGAGCGCGCCGGGCGGGTGAAGGACGACGCAGGGCTACGCTCCCGCGCGTGGCGCTCTTCGAGGTCGAGCACCGCGACGTCGCGACGCGTGCGCGGGCCGGTGTCCTGCGGCTCGCGCACGGGCGGGTTCGCACGCCGGCATTCGTACCGCTCGCGACCAACGGCTCGGTGCGCGGCCTGCAGGCGACGGAGGTGGCCGGGCTCGGCTACGAGATGGTGCTCGGAAATACCTTCCACCTGTTCCTCGACCCGGGCCCCGAGCTGGTCGCGCGGCTCGGCGGCCTGCACCGCTTCATGCGCTGGTCCGCCCCGATCATCACCGACTCCGGCGGCTTCCAGGTGTTCTCGATGGGACACGGGACCGTGGCCGACGAGATCAAGGGCCGTGTCCCGCGGGAAGCCGGCCGCGAAGGCGCCGTGCTGGCGATCGGCGAGGACGGCGTGCGCTTCCGCTCCTACGTCGACGGCTCCGAGCGCTTCATGGGGCCCGAGACCTCGATGGAGGTCCAGGCGGCGCTCGGATCGGACATTGCTCTGGCCTTCGACGAGTGCACGCCGTACCACGCGACGCGCGAGTACACCGCCGCGTCGACCGATCGAACCCACCGCTGGCTGCGGCGCTGCCTGGACTGGCACGCCCGTCACGGCCCTGACAGCCAGGCGCTCTACGGCATCGTCCAGGGCGGGGTCTACGAGGACCTGCGGCGCGCCTCCGCCCAGGCGGTCGCCGCGTCCGACTGCGCCGGGATCGCGATCGGCGGCTCGCTCGGCCGCGAGAAGGCCCAGATGTACGAGGTCGTCGAGTGGGCGGTGGAAGAGCTGCCGGAGGACCGGCCGCGGCACCTGCTGGGGATCGGCGACGTCGACGACCTGATCCGGGGCGTCGAGCTCGGCATCGACAGCTTCGACTGCGCGATGCCGACGCGCCTCGGGCGCCACGGCATGGCGCTCGTCTCGGAGCCAGAGCGGCGCTGGCGCATCGACCTCACCGCGGCGCGCTTCCGCGAGGACGAGGCGCCGATCCTCGCCGGCTGCCCGTGCCCGGCGTGCGCCGAGGGCCACTCGCGCGCGTATCTGCGCTACCTCCTGCGACGCCGGGAGCTGACGGCCCAGCGCCTGGTGACGCTCCACAACCTCAGCTTCATCGCTCGCCTGATGGAGCGGCTGCGGGCCGCGATCGCGAGCGGCGGGCTGGCGGAGGAGGCGGCGGCCCTGCGCGCGGGAGCCGCGCCGTGAGGCCCCTCCGGGGTGCGTGGCCAACGGCGGGCGACGAGGGGTACGCCCACGCGTCCGCCTGGCGTTTCGTACGGCGGACGACGAGGGGGGTTGCTCCTTTCTGACCCGAGTTACTTACCTCAGAGGTGCATAACTCGAGTCAGAACCCCAGAGGCGCCCCTTCTCCCTCTTTCGTCGCCGCCGTTCGTCGGTGCAACCGCTCCGGCCGGGGGTCGCCGCCCTCGCCCTACCGCGTGTTGTCGTCGATCAGGTTCTTGACGTCGTTGACCGCGGAGTTGACGTCCTGGCCGAACGGGCCCTGGTGCAGCCGCGGGTTGTGGCTGCGGCTGTCGGCGTAGACGATCGCTGCCAGGCCGGCCGCGATCAGCACGAGGATCAGCAGGATCAGCCCGAGCGCGCGGCGCAGCCCGCGCCGGCGCTTGCGGGGGCGCGCGCTCGGCGCCGCGCGGGGGGCGGGCGCGGCCGCGCGGCGCTGGCGCGGCGCGGCGGGCTCTCGCCGGCGCGGCGGCCGCGGCTCCACGCGCGAGCGCGGGGGCAGCATCTGGGTCGCCTCGGTGCCCTCCCCGCCGCCGCTCAACGCACGCGTGGCCTCGGTCACGTCGTCGCGGTCGAGGAACGCGGTCGCCGCCGTGTGCGAAGCGGTGGCGCGCGCGAGCGGCGGCTCCACGCCCCGCTCGCCGGCCCTCAGCGCCTCGCCCATCGGCAGCGCCGAGCCGTAGCGCTCGCTCGGCTCCAGCGCGAGGGCGCGCGCGACCGCGTGGGCGAGGGCCGGAGGCACCTCGGGGTTGACCTCGTCGAGCGGAGGCGGAGGCTCGTTCTGCTGCTTCATGGCCAGCTCGGTCAGCGACGTGGCCTCGTACGGGAGGCGGCCCGCCATGAGCTGGTAGGCGACCACGCCCAGGGCGTAGAGGTCGGAGGAGGGGCCCGCCGGCTCGCCGCGCGCCTGCTCGGGGGCGAGGTACGCGGCCGTCCCGAGGACCGAGCCGGCCTGGGTGATGCCGGTCTGCTCGCCGGCCTTCGCGATCCCGAAGTCCGCGAGCTTGATCACGCCCTCCGGCGAGCGCAGCAGGTTGCCGGGCTTGACGTCGCGGTGCACGACGCCGTTGCGGTGCGCGTTGTCGAGCCCGCGGCACGCCTGCTCGATGATGTCGACCGCCTGGGGCACGTCCAGGCGTCCCTTGTCGCGCAGGATCTCGGCGACCGACATCCCCGGCACGTACTCCATGACGATGAAGTGCCGCTGCGAGCCCTCGTCGAAGCCGTAGTCGAAGACCTGGACGATGTTGGGGTGGGTCAGGCGCGCGGCTGCGCGCGCCTCGCGGCGGAAGCGCGAGACGAAGGCCTCGTCATCGGCCAGGTGCTCGGCCAGCAGCTTGACCGCGACCTGGCGCTCGAGGCGCTGGTCGAGCGCGAGCTGCACGGTCGACATCCCGCCCACGCCCAGACGGCCCTGCACCTCGTAGCGGTCGGCGATGAGCTGTGCAGCGTTCATGGGCTGCTCGTTCCCCCGCTTCGTGTGGTGGCGCCGTTGCGGCGGTCCAGCGGGCTGCGGTTGGTGCCCGTGCCACCCGACGTGCTCCCGCCGGACGTGCTCCCGCCGGACGTGCTCCCGCCGGACGTGCCCCCGTTCCCGCCGCCGCTCGTATCGGGCTGCGTCGGGGTGGTGTCGGTCGTCCCGGTGCCGGTCGTGTCGGTGGTGGGCGTGGTCTGCGTCGTCGTGGTCTCGGTCGGGGTCGTCGTCGTGGTCGTCGTCTCCGTTGAGCCCTGGCACGCGGTCGTGGCCTGCGTGTAGAGGTTGTTGAAGCCGTCGAGCAGGTTCTGGCGCAGATCGGGGTCGACCGAGGACGGCAGGCTCGCGATCTTGGCCCGAGCACGACCGAGGTCCGACGTGATCTGAGCGGTGCAGTTGCCGCTCTTGACGTCCGCGGCGACGCGGTCCGCGTAGCTCTTGAGCGACGCGGCGTCGTTGCCCGGGATCAGCTTCTTGTCGCTGCTCCCGCAGGCGACGAGGAAGGCACAGGCCACACCAAGGGCGGCCGCTAGGAGTGTCAGGGCGGCGAAGCGCATTGACTGGCGATGATGCTACTGGCCGTACTGGAGCCGCTCGGCCAGGGAATCAGGTAGGCCGGCGGCGCGGATGGCCGCTGCGGCGGCGGCCACGTCGTAGTCCGTCCGACGGTAGCTCACGTGCCAAGCCGCGAGGTCGAGGACGGCCCAGGCGCCGCGCGGGTCGCCGTCCCGCGGCTGCCCGACGCTGCCCGGATTGACCAGCCATTCGCCCTCGCTGAGATCGAGCTCGGTGCCGTCGGGACGCGTCTCGCCGGTGGCAGGCTCGCCCGGCAGCCGCGAGAACGAGAGCGCGACGTGCGAGTGCCCGATCAGGCACACGCGATGGCTCTGTGCGTCGAGGCACAGTTCGGCCAGCAGGGTCGAGAGCACGTACTCCCAGATCGGGTCCCGCGGGCTCGCGTGGTAGAGCCCGATCTCGCGGTCCAGCAGTTGCGGCTTGAGGCGGCCGAGGAACTCGAGCGCCTCCTCGCTGATCACCTGCTGGGTCCAGTGGGCGGCCAGGGCGGCGCCGCGTGAGAACTCGGTGAGCGGGATGTCGCCGCGCACCGCGAGGTCGTGGTTGCCGACCAGGCACAAATCGCAGTTGGCGCGGGCCAGCTCGACGCAGGCGTTGGGGTCCGCTCCGTAGCCGACCAGGTCGCCCAGGCACCAGAGCTGGTCGACGTCCTGGAGGGCGACCTCGTCGAGCACCGCCTCGAAGGCCTGCCGGTTGCCGTGTATGTCGGAGAGGACGGCGACGCGCATGGGGTCCATACGATCTTCACGTGGATCGGACCCGCCTGCGCGTCCCCGCCGCGCTCGGCGCCACCGCGGCGGTCGCCCAGGTGGCAGTCGCCCTCCTGCGTCCGCGCACGGGCGTCATCGACCCCGACCCGGTGAGCGCTCGATCGTACTTCAGCGCGGCCGAGCTGGAGCGCGCGCGTGCCTACCGCCGGCCTCAGCTCGCACTCGGGCTGGCGTCGACGCTGCTCGATGCAGCCGTGCTCGCGTGGCTCGCGGAGAGGGGTGGGTGGGCGCCGCGGGCGCCGCGGCCGGCTGCCGCCGCCGCGGCGGGTGCGGCGCTGTCGCTCTCGCTCGGAGCGGTCGGGCTCCCGCTCGCGGCGATCGCGCACAGGCGCGCCGGGGACGTGGGCCTGTCGACCCAGACCGCGCGCTCGTGGCTCGCCGACCAGGGGCGCGCGGCGGCGGTGGGGATGGTGCTCGCCGGCTCCGGCTCGGCGCTGCTCGTGGGCCTGCAGCGCCGCTGCCCGCGGCGCTGGTGGGCGCCGGCGGCGCTGGCCGCGTGGCTGGCCGGCGGAGCGTTCCTGGCGCTGGCGCCGGTGCTGCTGGACCCGCTCTTCAACCGCTTCACGCCGCTGCCCGAAGGCCCGGCACGCGACGACGTCCTGCGTCTCGCGCGCGAGGCGGGCGTCGACGTCGGCGAGGTCTACGAGGTCGACGCCAGCCGCAGGACGACGGCCGCCAACGCCTACGTCACGGGCCTCGGCGCCACCAAGCGCGTCGTGCTCTTCGACACGCTCCTGCGCGACTTCTCGCGTGACGAGGTCGCGCTCGTCGTCGCCCACGAGCTCGCGCACGTCCGCTACCGCGACGTGCCGCGCGGCCTGCTCCTCCTCGCGCTCGTGGCGCCTCCCGCGCTGCTGGCGATCCAGCGCGCGACCGAGGCGCTGGCGCCCGGCCGCACCGGGACGCCGGCCATGCTGCCCGCGCTGGCGCTGGCGGCCGGCCCGGCGTCGGCCGTGGTGACCACCGTCTCCAACCAGCTCTCGCGCCGGATCGAGGCGCGCGCCGACAGTTACGCGCTCGAGCTCACGGGCGCGCCGGAGCCCTTCATCGCGATGGAGCGGCGCCTGGCGCTCTCGAACCTGGCCGAGCCCGACCCGCCGGCGTGGCGCACCGCCGTTCTAGCGACCCACCCGCCGACGGTGCGTCGCATCGGCACGGCGCTGGCCTTCGCGCGCGGCGCGCGGGGCCAGGCGTGCGGCGAACGAGCGTCGGTCAGGTCGAGGTCGACTCGCCCGAGCCCGGGAACTCGGGCAGGTTCTTGATCCCCTCGCGGGTGCGCCACTTGGAGTAGTTGTCCTCCATGGCGTCGATCAGCTCGCGCATGAAGCGCGGCGAGAGGTTCACGCGCGAGACGACCACGCCCGGGATCTCCTCGTCATCCACCTCGTGGTCCACGCGCGCGAAGGTGACGGTGAACTCGTAGTCCGAGTGGCTGACGTTGGCGAAGTTCGCGTAGACGCCGGCCATGATCTCGGGCGAGAAGTGGATGTTGATCTGACGCTCCTGGGGGTCGTCCTCGGGACTCATGGCCGGGCTCCTTCGCGTCGCGGGCGGACGTCTCTTGGGGCTGTCAGTATCGCAGCGTGCGGATCGTCGTCCTCGCCGTGGGCCGGCTGCGCCCGCCGTATGTCGACGACGTCCAGCACTACCACCGGCTGCTCGCGCGCCACGCGCGGCTCGAGCTCATCGAGGTGCGCCAGGAGGAATCGGTCGCGCGCCGCCTGCCCGAGCGAGCGTTCATCTCGTTGCTGGCCAGCGACGGGGCGGCCCTCGACAGCGTCGCTTTCGCCCGCTGGCTCGAGGATCGCCGCCAGAGCGGCCGCGATCTGTGCTTCGTGATCGGCGGGCCGCTGGGGCTCGAGCTCGCCGACGTCGACCACCGGCTGTCGCTCGGCCCCATGACGCTGCCCCACCAGCTCGCGCGCGTCGTGCTGCTCGAGCAGCTCTACCGCGGCCACAAGATCCTCGCCGGCGAGCCCTACCACTACTAGAGCCGGCTCACCACATGCCAGGGATCAGACGCTGGTCTGATTCCACGACCGCGCGGGCCGCGGAATCAATCATCTAGGCTCGTTTTCATGCCCGTAGCCGCCTCGCCGGATCCGCTCTCGCGGCTGCGCGCGACGGTCGAGGAGGCGGCGGCCGCCCTTCGCGGGGAGGACGACGGCGGCCGCGCGGCGCCCACGCTCGAGCGTCCGCCCAAGCCGGAGTTCGGCGACTACTCGACCAACGCGGCGATGCTGCTCGCGCCGGTCCTCGGCGAGCCGCCGCGCGCGATCGCGAGCCGGTTGGGCGACGAGCTCAGCGGTGCACTGGGCGAGCGCCTGGAGCGCGTGGAGGTCGCGGGCCCCGGCTTCCTCAACCTGTTCCTGGCCGACGCGTGGTTCCGCGACGCCGTCGCGCACCTGCTGGAGGCGGGGGACGGCTTCGGCGGCGGCGTCGCGGCGGTGTCCGAGCGCATCCTCGTCGAGTTCGTGTCGGCCAACCCCACGGGCCCGCTGACCGCGGCCGGGGGCAGGCACGCCGCCTTCGGCGACGCGCTTGCCCGGGTGCTCGGCTTCGCTGGCCACGAGGTCTCGCGCGAGTACTACGTGAACGACTTCGGCAACCAGGTGCGGCTGCTGGGCGAGTCGGTGCGCGCACGCGCGCGCGGCGAGCCGGTCCCCGAGGGGGGCTACGAGGGCGACTACGTGCGCGAGCTCGCCGAGCGGATCACCGGCGCCGCCGAGCGCGAGCCCGACGAGCTCGCGGTGGCCGCCGTCGAGCTTATGGTCGAGCGCATCCGCGCCAGCCTGCACGCGTTCCGGGTCGACTTCGACAGCTGGTTCTCGGAGCGCACGCTGCACGACGGCACGGTCACCGAGGTGCTCGAGCGCCTCGAGCACGAGGGCCACGTGTACCGCCAGCAGGGCGCCGAGTGGATGCGCACGTCGGCGTTCGGCGACGACAAGGACCGCGTGCTGCGTCGCTCGAGCGGCGAGTACACCTACTTCGCCGCCGACATCGCCTACCACGAGCACAAGCGAGGGCGCGGCTACGACCGCCTCATCAACGTGCTCGGCGCCGACCATCACGGCCACGTGACGCGCATGAAGGCGGCCTTCGCTGCGCTGGGCGGCGACCCGGACACGCTGGAGCTGCCGATCATGCAGTACGTCCACATCGTCGAGGGCGGGTCGCGGGCGGCGATGTCCAAGCGCCGCGGCGAGTTCATCACGCTCGACGAGCTGGTGGCGGAGATCGGGGTGGACGCCGCGCGCTTCTTCCTGCTCCAGCGCTCGCACGACACCACGGTCGACCTCGATCTCGACCTGGCGCGCGAGCAGTCGTCGGAGAACCCCGTGTACTACGTCCAGTACGCCCACGCGCGGATCGCCTCGATGCTCGACAAGGCGGGTGCGCGCAGGGTGGCCGCGGCGCTCGCCGAGCCGCGCGCGGACTCCCCGCTGCATGCCTCCGAGCGCGCCCTCATCAAGCGCCTGCTCGCCTTCCCGGTTGAGGTGGGCGAGGCGGCGGCGCGCCGCGCGCCACACCGCATCGCCGCCTACGCGCTCGAGCTGGCCCAGGACTTCACCGCCTTCTATCGAGACTGCCGCGTGGTCGGGGCCGAGCCCGAGTCGGTCGAGTCGTTCCGGCTCGCTCTGTCGATGGTCTCCCAGCGCACGATCGCGCGCGCGCTGGACCTGCTGGGGGTCCAGGCGCCGCGCAGCATGTAGAGCGTCCCTAGAGCGAGTAGATGAAGTCCAGCCCGAGGCTGGCCAGGAGCCTCTGGGCGTCGCTGTTGAGGCGCGTCATCTCGCCGGTGAATATCAGGATGCCCATCGCGATCAGCACCGCGCCGGCGATGGCGGTGATCAGCAGGTAGCGGTCGCGCAGCCAACGAAAGGTGGTGGTGGCGCGGTCGAAGGCGATCGCGGTGAGCAGGAAGGGCACCGCCAGCCCGGCCGAGTAGAACGCGAGCAGGAGGCCGCCGTGGGCGACCGAGTTCTGCGTCGCGGCGGCAGTGAGGATGGAGCCGAGCGTAGGGCCGACGCAAGGGGTCCAGGCGACCGCGAACGCGGCTCCGGCCACCAGTGGCCCGCCCGAGCCGGCGCGGCGGATCAGCGCGTCCGGGCGCCACTCCTTGTTGAGCTTGGGGACGAACGGCGTGGCGACGAAGAAGACGCCCATCGCGACGATCACCGCGCCGGCGATCTTGTCGAGCGTGTCGCGGTGGTCTTGGAGCGTCGAGCCAAGGCCCGTCGCGGTCATGCCCAGCGCGACGAACACGACGGTGAACGAGAGCGAGAACACCAGCGCGGGCACCATCACGCGCCGTAGCCCGCGCTCGCCCCCGCGCAGCTCGGCGATGGAGACGCCCGAGACGGCCGAGAGATAGCCGGGCACGAGCGGGAGCACGCAGGGCGAGATGAAGGACACGAAGCCGACCGCGAAGGCGGCGACGATCGTGGTGTCTGCTGCGGACTGCGCGAGCGGCACGGTTCAGCCCTCGAAGCGAGCGAGCTCCTCGTCGAGTCGCCGCGCCTCGGCCGGCGTCGGCTCCTCGGGCGCGCCCGCCACGCTGCCCTCGTCCTCGGTTTCGGAGCGCGCCGCGCGCGAGCGCCGCCAGCGCGGGACCGTCAGCGCGAGCGCCAGCAGCGCGAGCCCCACGACAGCGACCGGCACGACGTACGCGGCGGCGTCGAAGCCGCTGTCCTTGGGCAGCGCGAGCACCGAGGGCCCGTACTGGTCCTCGAGCCGGCGCTTGATCTGGTCCTTGGTCAGCCCGCGGTCGATCTGGCGCTGGATGAACGCGCGCTCGCGATCGGCCTGCGGGGCCTGGGCGAGGTTGAGCGGCGTGCCGCAGACCACGCACATCACCTCGTCCTCGACGTCGGGAAGCGTCGTGCGCGGCGCGGCGCCCGCCGCGGTTCCGGCGAGCGCCGGCGCGACGAGGGCCAGGGCGGCGAGCAGGGTCGCCCTCACCGCGCGGCCCCTCACCGCGCGGCCCCCAACGACCCGAGCGCCGACTGCACGAAGCGGTCGTTGACCGTGCCCCGGCTGCGCGCCACTATCCGCCCCTGGCGATTGATCACGAAGGTCTCAGGAAGCGCGATGGTCCCGTAGTCGTGCGCCAGCTTCCCCTCGGCGTCGCGCACGCTCGGGTACGTGAGCCCGTACTGGCGCACGAAGGCGCGCGCGTCGTCGGTGGTGTCCTTGTAGTTCACGCCAAGCACCGTGCCGGCGCCGCCGCTCTGCAGGCGCCGCTGGGCGCGCTCGAGGACCGGCGCCTCGGCACGACAGGGAACGCACCACGAGGCCCAGAAGTTCAGCACCACGACCTTCCCGCGCAGGTCGGCGAGCGACCGCTCGCCACTGCCGTCGAGCACCGGAAGAGCCCGATCGGGCGCCTTCACCGTCTGTCCCTTGGCCAGCGCGTCGTCGATCGTCGTGTCCCGTCCCTTGCTCGCGACCCCGTAGATGAGCAGCCCGACGAGCGCCGCGGCGGCGACGATCACGACGACGGGGACGGCCCTGCGCTGCACACCTCCAAGGGTACGCAGCCCGAGCCCGCCCCAGACCGCCCCGGCTCTAGACTGTCGCCCGCCGACCCGCGCGGGATTAGTTCATCGGTAGAACGCCAGCTTCCCAAGCTGGAGAGACGGGTTCGATTCCCGTATCCCGCTTAGCCCGATCATCGCTCCACGAGCAGGCGATCGGGCGTTTCGGGGCTAGGACCGCGCTACCAAGGCGCTACCAATTCGAGGCGGCGGCGGTCCGAGCGATGGAGGACCGCTCTAGGAGGCCATCGCGCGGGCGGCGCCAGTCAGCGAGCTCTGGCGACAAGGAAGACAGCGGCCAGCAAGAGCAGTCGTAAGCGACAGCCGGTATCCATGCCGCGACGACCGACGACACACTCGGGCAAATCATCGGCAACGCAACCCCGCAGACGAAGACCGCGAACGCGACGATGCCGGCCACGATGAGCGTCCCCTGCGACGGAAGTCTGTCCCTGTATCGGTCAACGCGCTCTGCTTCTCGCTTGGTCAAGGCGGCTACTGCGGTCGCACTAGTGACGAAGGCGCGGAAGTCGAGATACAACTGGTCGTAGTGGGACCTTTCCGGACTTAGCAGCGCTCCCTCCTCAGTACCTAAGTCGTTCTCGAGGCGGCTCGCCTCGTCGGCTGAGAGATGTCGAAGGAGGTCGCGCAGTCGCGAATCCTGATCGGTCGCGGCGTATTCCAGGGTGCTTGTGGTTGGCTCGAAATCTGCAAGCCACGCCCGTACCTTCTGCTCGCTGTTCAGGTCGAGTCCGTCCCCTTCGATCGAGGGAAAGGGGTAGCTGCCGGCAACACGGGCCATTACCTCAGGGAGAATTGCGGCGCGTTCCGCCTCGTCGCGCGGGTTGTTCATCATGTCGTCGAGCGAGCGTACCCTCCAATTGCAAGCGCCAGCAAGGCGCCGACGCGACGGTCTAGCTGTGAGAAGTCCACCGCTGCTAGCTTCCTGGAGCGGATGAAGTGCCTCCACGGAGCTTCGTGGACACCGTTCGCGGCGTCGATCAACGCAGTTCTCATGCGGTCAAGCGCCTCGAAGTGGACGAGGAAGTAGCTGCTCGCGGCCGCTAACAGAATCGCCAGAATCGTGCCGTTGATCTGCGCAAGAGAGAGCCCATCGGCCGTCGCGCGGGGGAAGAGGTAGAGCGGGACTTGTGCGACGGAATCTCAGCGACTTACACAGTTCTCCGTGCGTCCGCTTGCGGTGCGCCGTCCGGCGGTAGGAGACCGAAGGACAGCATGTAGCAAAGCTGGGCGACGGCGGCGCTCTCACGGGCATTGTGGATCGACGCTAGGGACGTGGTGGTAGGCGTGAATGCCGAGCCGCGGCAGCGATCGCCTGTGTACTGCCCGAGCAGTAGGTCCCGGACCTGACTGCCAAATTGCAAGCCCTCAAGAGGCTGTCGAGCGTTTCCTTGTCGTGGCGCTTGATCCCTCTTGCGATGCCATCGCGCCGACGATGAGGCTCTGCACGCGAGCACTAAGCCGCTCAGACTAGACCACGTCGCTAGCTCGGGACTCCCGACCGATTAAAGTAGCCGACGACTCCCGCTGCGCATGCCACGACGAGCACGCAGAGAAAGATGAGCACTCCCCTCGGGATACGGACAGTCATGCTTCGCCCCAGGCTAGCTCAGGCAGCACCGTCACAGCGGATGCAGCTCGAGCTCGTCGCCGTCCTGGGCGCCGGCAGCCGCAAGGCCGAGGATCATCGCCAAGCTGCGGCTGCCCCTCATGAGCTTCCATCCGGCGCCGTACTCGAACCCGTGGGTGAGCGCGGCCGCGCGACCGGCGGCGTCAACGAGCATCGTGTCGCTGAACGTGAAGCGCAACGGGTGGCCACCGCCCGGTTGCGCGATTAGCAACCTCATGGTCTCGCCATGCGAGGACCGGACGCCCGCGTTTCTTGGCCCGAGCGCTCCCGAGACCGTTTGGTGCGCGTGCGCCGGTGCTGCACCGTTCGCAGTGGAGCGTTCGCCGGTCTGTCGCGTATGCGTACTGGCCGCAGTCAGAGCACGGGAACGTGTAGGTGATGCCGAGGTCCTCGTGCGGGTGCTCGGGCTCCCACAGGCGCGTGCCGAGGCGAGCTCCAAGGTGATGCTCGCCGAGCTCTGCGGAGAAGAGGGGGTGCTTCACGCAGCGCTGGTGACCACAGCGGTATTGGCGCGGGGTCCGGGGCACGAACACGAGGAAGCACGACTCGCAGACGCGCGGCTCCGGCCAAACGGTTTCGAGCGACCGGGCGGCAAAGTGCTGCCACACGATTTCGCTCCCGCAGCGGCGGCCGAGATGCGCTTTGAGTCCGTTGCGGTAGATGTTGACGAGGTGCTTGCGGGCCTCCCGTAGACCGTCGGTGTAGTCGTTGTCGCGCGTCGTCAACCAGTCGTAAAGGGCGAGCAGGCCGGCTGCGGTCCGGGCGCGCTCGGACGACATGAGCGCCAGCCTCCCGTCGACGTCGCGATGGATGCGCCGCCGCGTGGGCGATTCGCTGGGATCGAGCACCCGCGTGGGCGGAAGGCCGAGCCAACGATCGAAGTCGTGGGCGTCGGGCGGCTGCAGAACGACCAGGGGGTCGGGGCCATCGACGACTAGGGCATCCGCTCGATGGCCGCTGCGCACGAGGCGACCGTGCTCGTGGGCGACGCGGATCTCGGGAGGGTCGTCTGCCTCAGGGTCCCGGACGCGAAGCCGACCGGCGGCTTGTAACGCAAGTCGGGACCAACTGGCGCCGGTCACGACGATGGAGGCATGGCAACAACCGCAGCAACCACAGGTGAAAGTTTGCCCGATCACCTGGACGTCCGCGCTCGGCGGGCCGCGCTCGGACTCAGCCGTTTAGACCTCGCCAGGGAGGCCGGCTGCTCGACGACGATGCTGCAGAACATCGAGGGCGGCGTCGTCCCAAGCCGGTCCGAGGTCATGCCGCGCGTGCTAGCCGTGCTCGACGAGCTGGAGCAATGACCCTTCTTGACGACGAACGCCGCGTGACTATCACCGCAGACGACGCCTTCGGCCTGGACCTCAAGGCCGAGGCCGCCAGGTTCATGGAGAGCGCAGCCGCGCTTCTCGTTGCCCCTGACCCCGGCCCGACGCCGTTCTTGGTCGACCAGCTCATCGTCGACTGCGCCATCGCCGCGATCCAGGGACAGCACAAGCGCGGAAAGACGTGGCTCTTACTGGAGCTCGCCATCGCGATCGTCACCGGCGGCCGAGCGTTCGACCGCTACGACGTCCCCGAGCCGGGCCCGGTAATGCTCATCCTCGAGGAGTCCGGCCGCGACGCTCTGCACCGCCGGCTCGGAGCGCTCCAGCGCGGTCAGCACCTCAAGCCGGCCGACCTGCTCGAGCTGCACTTCGCAACGAACAAGCGGGTCCGGCTCGACGACCCGGACTGGCAGCAGCGGATGCTGGACGCCGCCGACTACCTCAAGCCGCGGGCGATCTTCCTCGACCCGCTCGTTCGACTGAAGGGCGCCAACGTCGACGAGAACGTCCAGAAAGAGATGGCACCGGTGCTCGACTTCATGCGCGACCTGCGCGACGCCAGCAGCGCGGCTGTCGTGTTCGTCCAGCACACCGGCCACGACGGCAGCCGGCTGCGCGGGACGAGCGATCTCGAGGCTTACTGGGAATCGAAGGTGACGGTGGAGCGCGAACCCGGCGGCCTCTCGACGCTCACAGCCCAACAACGTGAGGCCGAGGCAACGCCGGAGCTGCGCTACAGGCTCGCCTGGCACGACGCTTCGCGGTCGATGCGGCTCGCGCCAGTCGACACGCCCGACGCCGCCACGGAGCTCCGCGGCGACCTGCTCGCCCTCATAGAACGAGAGCCCGGACAGTCGACAGAGCAGCTCGCCAAGGCGGTCCACAAGCGCAAGGAACATGCTCGGTCCCACCTCGAGAATCTCGAACGGGTCGGGACCGTGCAACGTGCCGAGTCCCAAGCCAGGGACCGGCTGGGGCGGACAATCACCCGCAGCGGGTGGTACCCCGCTCCACAAGCGCGAGAGTGGACCGTCCCGACTGACCGCACTGAGCAGGACCGCGGGCCTGGCGCCGGGGTGTGCGGTCCCCGGTCCCGCCCTCTATAGAGGCGGGACCGGGACCGGCCAACGGCCAGGTCAACCCCGACGAAACGCTCGCCGCACTGCAGACGGCGTTTCCCGGTAGCGAGCTGAAGCAGCGTGACCGCCTCGCTCCTCAACGCGCAGCAGGCCGGCGAGCTCCTCAGCGTTCCCCACACCTGGCTGCTCCAAGAGGCTCGCGCCGAACGCATCCCACACGTACGCCTCGGCCGATATGTCCGCTTCGACCGCGACGAGCTACTCGAGTGGGCTCGCGAGCGGACTCGCGGACCTCGCGCTAACGGGAGCCGCCCGGCAAGACCGACCTTTCCACGATCTTCGCCGTCGGACCTTGGAGCGGACACGACGGCGAGGAACGCGCACGCCGCAAGCCTCCTGGCGGTATCGCTGCGAAGCGCACCCCCGGCCGGTTTTTGGTGCCGGCCGGGCGGTGCGCAACCCCGGGGGGCGGGGTGATCGTCTGACCGACTCCAGTTAGATTCAGGCTCACAACTCAGCGCGAAGGAGAGAGCTGATGGTTCGATCAAGATTTCGGCGGGGCGGGTCTGATGGCTAGTAGGGCACCGGCGCATCTCTCCAAGATGTCGCGGGCGTGGTGGCGCCGCGTTTCGATCGACTACGGGCTCGAGGAGCATCACGAGCGCCTCTTGACGGCGTGCTGTGAGGCGTGGGACCGGATGGCGGAGGCTCGCGAGGCGTTGAGCGAGCACGGCACGACGTATCTGGATCGGTTTGGGCAGCCGCGGGCTCGGCCTGAGGTGACGATCGAGCGCGACAGCAGGCTTGCGTTCGCGCGGCTGGTGCGCGAGCTGAACTTGGATGCCGATGTCTTGGGGCCGGGCTGATGCCGCCCCGTCGAGCGTACCTGAGACGTCGTCGGCTGACGCCCGAGAGGGCACCGATCTTCGACCTCGAGCTTGTGGCCGGGCTGCCGTTGAGCTTCGTGGGGCGCATGTCGGAGCGGGAGCAGGATGCGCTGCTGCGCGAAGCGTGGGAGATGCGTCGCGAGGCGTTGCTTGGCCGCCACCGGCCGGGGTAGCGGCAGTGGGCGTGGTGGACATACGACCGCGGGGAGGACAAGCCGCAAGACATAGACGAGGCAGTGCGGCTGCTGGATCTCGGAGAACTCGGAGACGAAGAGCTAGAGGCGCTGGTTGACGCGGGTCGCCGCGACGCGGATGCGCAGCGGCGGAACCGTTTGAAGTGGCTGAGTAAGCCAGGCAGAGTGCTGATCGCGAACGGGCTGCTAGAGCGCGTGGGCCAGGAGAAGATAGATCTTGAGGCGTTAGACACACAGTTCGATGCCGATGGCGCCGGATCAGATGTGTGACGACGTGGGCAGCGAAATCTCGGCGCCGGCCGCGCGACGACCTACTAGAAGCAAACGAAAAGGAGCACCGAATGCCACGGAACAGAAAGCTGGTCTCGGCAACGGGACGGGCGATCCAACCGGACAGGATGTACGTCAGCTGGATGGGCTTTGCCACTTAGAGCCTGCCAGAGCAGACGACGATGCGAACGGGCAGCCTGGTGCGCGGCAGCCACCCAGTGATGCAGTACTGCGCTCACTGCTTCGTAGAGGCCGATGTGCCGCGGCACGAATGGCCGGACCCGTTCCGCGAAGCGATGGACCAGCGCGTTGGTCAGGAGACCGCGTGATGCTCATAGAGACCGCTGCCGCACAGGGCGCCAGCAGGGGGTCACGGGCAAGAAAAGTCCTTGCTGGCGAGGGGATGGTACAGCCCACGCAGCCGCTACGACCCAAGGACCCCGACCTCGGCTACGTGCTGCTGCTGCCGGGCCGCGATCGCCTCTCACCGGACCACCCGCTCGTCGCCGCTCACCCCGAGTGCTTCGAGCCGTGCATCCGAAACGATCCGTACGCCGCGAAGCCGCTGCGAGCGCACCTGGAGCGACAGGCGCGGCTCGTCCGCGCCGCGATCAGAAGCAGAGGCGGCACGTCCCAAGCTCGCCTGCGCGCGTCGGGTGCGCCAAGGCTCGCGAGGCCGCCGCTACGTCCTCCGGGGCGAAGCTGGCCGTTGCGGTGACGGCTCGAGGTGCGGCTGCGACATCGCCTACTCCGACAGCCCCACAGCCTCGAGGAACTCATAGAGGAAGAACGCCAGTGCGCAGGGGATAGGGTTGGCTGGAGCTACGACGACGAAGAGGAGGAGGGGCCATGTCGGTGATCATGACGCTGCGGGTGAGTGGCGATCCGGCGAAGTTCGAGGAGCAGGCCACAGCGAACTCAGAAGCGATCGACCGTATCATGGGCGTCGCGAAGCGCACGGACTCAGCGCTCACCGCTGGTACGGCGCGGACGGCGAGCTGATGGCCGTCGACGAGTGGCCAGACGAAGCGAGCTTCCAGGCTTTCTTCGACGAGGCGCAGCCTGACATAGGGCCGTTCATGCAAGCTGCGGGCATCACCTCTCAGCCCACCGTGACCTACCTGGCGCAAGCTCGACATGAACGACGAGGTCGGCTGGGGCGCTTGAGGATCGCGCCGCCTCGGGGGCGTTCAACGCGTAGTAGATGCCGCGGTGAAGTTCGACGTTCTCTGCGACTCGCCTATTCCGACAGCACCACAGCTTCGAGTGCTTCCTCGCGCGACTCGTACATGCGAAACGCGGTCACCTTGCCCGCCTAGAGGTCGTAGGAGCCGAAGAACGTTCGTTCCGCATGTGCTCCGCTGCCCTTGCCGCGACCCCGCTGGCGAAACACGACGACGACAGAATCTCCAGCGTAGATGAACTCGTCGGTCTCCACCGCGTAGTAGACCCAGATCGGCAGCCAGTCCGCGAAGAATTGCTCGATGCCCTCGTAACCCCGATACACGCCGGTCGCCGGCAACCGGCTCTGCGACGTATCCCACACCACGTCTGGGGCGAAGTACTGTCGCCACGACCCACTGTCGCCTGCCACGAAGAGTCCGAAGAACTCCCTCACCAACTCGACGTTCTGCCGCGACATCGCCTACTCCGACAGCCCCACGGCTTCGAGGGCTTCCGCGTGGTCGGCATAGATATGCCAGCGGACGCAGCGTCCGTCCTTGAATGTCATGACCCAGGTGAATCGCTGCTCCACGTCGATTCCGCTGGCCGCGCCATACCCTGCTTGGTTTATCTCGAGAAGCAGCGTGTCGCCGAGGTCTGTGACTTGCTCGAAATCCACATGAAGTCCTGAGAGCGCCGACCTCCAGCTCTCCAAATATGCGCGGAGATCGTCTCGATTGCCAAGTTCACCGAGTTCGTCCCGGAAGTCCAGGCGGGAAGCGAAGAGAGAGGCGCGGTGCCGGGGGGTTTCCCCGGCGTTGACTTTATCGACCCAGCGACGGACGACCTCCACGTTCTCCTGCGACATCGCCTACTCCGACAGCCCCACGGCCTCGAGGGCTGCGCTGTGCTCGGGATAAACCTCATAGCGGGCGATCTTCCCGTAGCGGAAGGTGTACACGGAGCCGGGGGCAACCTTGACCTCCTGCGCACTCCCACGCAAGCGGCCGGAGGAGCGTTGAAGGAGAACGACTCTCTCCCCGCAGTCGATAGTCTCCTCCACCTCCGATAGATACTCCGCCACGGAGCCAGCCAGTCCAGCCAAGATTCCCTGAAACCGTCCACACCGGTGTAGGTTCTCCCGCCGGGCAAGCCCATGCGGACTATCTCGCAATCCGCGTGCACGAAAGGAGTGGCAGCCTCGGACAACTGAGCCCACACCTCATCGTCCTGGATAAGCGGGACCAGATCGCCGCTGAAGCGCTGCAACGATAGGACGATGTCCACGTTCTCCTGCGACATCGCCCGCCGAGTATCCCGCAGGCACGCGCTGCGCGGTCGCATTCGACCGAGGGACCCATCGCTCAGACCGGCGATAGCCCACCTTCAGGGGCGTAGCATCCTCCAGTGCCAAGGAACGGCGAGGATCTTTCCGCGCGTGTGCGGGCTGGTACGCGCCCTCGCTGGCCTATCCAGAGAACAGCTCGCGGACCGGCTCGGCGTCAGCAGCCCACACGGTTGCGAAGTGGGAGGCCGGCAGCCAATACCCCAACTCTGAGCGGCTCGAGCAGATCGGCGACGCTTGCGGCGTTCCCGTGGAATTCTTCCACGCCGATCTTGACGCGCTGGCGGCGCCGACGCCGGGGCTGAGCGCCAGCTGTCGGGGATCGAGGATCGACTCTCAAGGATCGAGGCTGAGCTACGGATCCGACCAGCTACTCGTCGGTAGGAGCTACTAGGAGCTCGCACACTATTTGGGGGAACTCGTGTCAGCTGGGCGGAAGGTTCTCGCACGCAATCTCATCGCGATCGCCGTCCAGGCCGTCGGGGTCTTGGGCTGGTCCGCTTTTTGATTTGAAGTAGGTCTGGGTCTCGGGTTGGGTGGAGAAGTCGTAGCAATTCTTGTCGCCGCCACCACTCGGCGGCGATCCGCCACTACCACCTCCTCCGGGCTGAGCTTCACGGTAGATCCGCCGTTTGACGAGGCGGAGGGCTCGTAGCGGCCGCAGGGGTTTCCGCGACGGGTGCGGCACTCGGCTTCCGGTCTCTGGACGTGCGTCAGCGGGGCTGCTTCTAAACGGGGTCCGCTGAACGACGCCGCTCTCCGTTGATGGAGACTGACCACACTGGGTGCAGCTGTTCCACGTGGTCTGTGTCGTCGACTTAAGCGCCCGTGAGCCGGACGCGGTCGCCGACCGAAGGGGCTGGGAGGTGCCCCGTCGCGTGCCATGAACTCGACGACGAGATCTCGTTCTGCTGGCGGTAGTTCTCGCTGCTGAGCAGGCTCTTGAACTTCCTGGCGAGCGACAAGTTGATGTGCAGGTCGCGTCCTCCTCGCTCTTGACCTTGGTGACGGTGCCTGCAGCTGCGTGGCACGACGACAGCACTCGCAGCTGGTCCGGGTTGTAACACCTTCCAGAACCCGGCTGGTGGCGGGGCAGACGCGCGTCGCCGACGTGCCTTCGCAGCTCGCTGCCGTGGGCGTTCGCGGCGCATACGTCTGCGCTGCGCGGGCGTAGATGGCGTTGAAGACTCGGTGGCTCGTGTCCCGGAACCTGAGCCGGAGTCGGATGTGTTCTCGCAGCTTGAGCTCGACTTGCAGCGGCCGCGACGAGTGCGACAGCGACCAGTACGCGCCTCACCTGTGGCCTTCGGTCGCCGCCTCTTCACGGGTCTCCCGCTCGACCAGCTCGGCGAGCAGAAGCGCCATGGCGTGCAGCCGATTAGACACCGACTTGAGCCGGCTCGTCATCGAATCGAGCTGATCCTGCACGTTCTCCTTGGCCGGCTTGACCTCGGAGGGGACCTCATGCGGATGAACCGGTCGGCGGCGGTCAGCAGCGCGACGAGCCAAATCCCACTCGCCACCGACCTGAGCGTCACGTCACGAGAAACCGCCAGCGAGGCCGAGTACGGTCGCGACCTCTCCACCCGATAGACCGCGTCCCTGCTGGACATTTGCTGGAAACGGCACCCTATTGGCACGAAGTTCATGCAAGGTAAGCGGACGAGCAAGTACGTGGATACGCTCGAGCAGGATCAAACCAAGCCTTTCGTCTGGATCGCCTTGAACGTAGTCCGGCCACGTGCGGTATCCGACTCTATGCCTGTATCGCTCCCAGGACGCTCTTCTCGTCGAGAACTCGAAGTCATCGTTGTACTCTGAAAAGCTCTCAACGTGCGTTCCTCTTCTGCTTGACCTGGTCGCGATATGAGGTAGAAGAACAAGCCGCCTGCTTCAAGGCAGTGAATTGACCGCTCCGGCGCGTCGCATGAACACGGCCGTCTAGGTGATCCATTGTGCGCTGGTTGTCCCACCACAGGTAACTGGCCAGCCAAGCCAACCTGGTACCCGCCCAGGCTTACGAGCGGAGTAGACCGAGCCTGCACCTCCTTTGATCTCGGCTTGACTCGGCGCAGCGTTCGTTCAAAAGATCGCCGCGCCGCGACGATCCTGGCGTACCGCTTCCACTCCCCAGACTGTTGGACATCGAGAAGTGGCCGTCCGATATCCCAAAGGTGGTCGAATCTCTCAGTTGCAGATGCGCTCGGGCGTTCTCAGGCCTAAAGTAAGCTCCTCGAATTGCTCTACGTTACTTTCAAGGCCACCAGCGGTGAGATTCGCGAGCCGGAAAACACGACAATGTCGCTTCCCGAGGTCACTAGATACAGCTTTGGATGGAACTGGCTTGCCGCAAGTGTCCCATCTGCAACAACCGAACCTCAACGCCGTGATCGGCGAGATTCGACGCTTCGGGATCTGTAAGACCGAAGCCGAGACCTATAACGCACGCACCTGGACCGGAAGCTCGGTATTAGCGAGTAAACGAGGTTTTGGCGTAAGCGACGGCAAATCGACGACTCGCATTCGCGAGTACGTTCGCAGATGCACGCGAGCGGCTGAGTTCGTTGAGGTTTGGACGTTAGTGCACGGCTTACTACGGACGAGACGCTAGCTCTCAATTCGCTACGTGACTTTGACTAAGGCGATAATGCGCGTGCTTTTTCGACGGACGGCATAGCACTCCTGAACATCGCCGTCTCATCTCGTAACGGTAGCGTCTTTCGGTGTTTCTGTTGCTACGTGATATCGCCGGGCTAAGGGTGAGATCGATGACGCCTTGTCATTCTCGAGCCACCAGTGACTCGTGCCGTCGTTCGCGAGCGCATGACACGGAGTTGGCGCCGCGTCCGCGGCCAAGTGGAGGTATGCCTCTGAAGCGGCGCGCATTATCTGTCGTATCTATTCCTCCTTCATCTGGGAGGTCTGGTCGAACTAGTTCTAGGACGCTTGGATCTGCGTCGCGTTTGTCAAGCGACAGCAACGGCGCGTGGGCGCTTGGTCTTCGCTTTGCGGGAGCGCGTTTTCGCTATGAGGACTCTAGCTTAGGTCTAGCTGCTTGCCTGTGTACTCGCGTCGCCGGCGAAGGCCTGCGACCACGAACGGAGCCGACGGAACATCACAACCCCTCCTTTCCGGCAGGACACGATAGACGGAGACCACCTGTCACGGCCGGTCGGCCGCGTCGGTCCGCGCGGCACCGAGCTCGCATGCCGTTCCAAGGCTGACCTTACGTAGTTCAGAGTGTCGGAGTCAAAGCCTCAGTGACCATCCGTGCGCAGAGGCACGCTGATCTACGAGGCGCCCTCGGCTGGCACCGGGCACAGTCTCCAGCGTCGTGTTCAGCGTGCCGCCGGCGCCGCTCCCGTCGTGAACTTCCAGCTGCCCGGGTTGGCGAGCGTCCGGCCGGCGGTGTCGGTCGCGGTGCCGGCGACGCTCGCCGTGTACTGGGTGTTGGCGGCGAGCGAGGCGGCGGGGTCGAAGATCAGGACAGTCCCGTACCACGTGAAGGTGCCGGGAACGGTTTGGCCGGTGCTGGTGCGCTTGAGCGTGAAGGCGGCCTGGGTCGTCGCCTTGTTCATCGCCTTGTTGAACACCGGGTACACGATCGTGTTCGTAGACACCCGGTGGCTCCGCTGCTTGGTGTCAGCGGGTCGAAGACAGGCCGGTTGGTAGTCGTGAAGCTCCAGCTCTTCGGGTTGTACAAAGTCCTCCCGCTCACGCCCTTGGCGGTGCCGGCAACGCTGACGGTGTACTGGGTGCCGGGGAACAGGAAGCCCGACGGGTCGAAGACGAGCACATTGCCGTACCAGTTGAAGCTGCCCGACACAGGTTGTCCGTCGCTGGTGCGCTTGACCGAGAACGCCGCCTGGGTGGAGGGCCGGTCCATCGCCTCGGAGAAGAGTGCGAGGACCACCCCGTTCGGCAGCACCTCGGTCGCCCCGGCGGTCGGTGACAGCGGGTCGACGCTCGGGCGGCTGACCGAGGTCGTTACGCGGCCGATCTTGCGCGTAGAGGGGTCGGTGAACCACTCCGCGCCGTCGGGACCCGGAGCCACCCCGGCCACGGGCCCGGCTACAGGTGATGTGTAGGTGACCGCGCCGCTCGTCGTGATTCGTCCGACTTTGGATCCGACGCCGAACCAGAGTGCGCCGTCGGCACCGGGAGCGATGGGCCCGGGATCCTGCGTTGCTCCGAGGTCGAAGTGCGTGACCTCGCCCGAGGTGGTCATCCGCCCGATGACCGGCGTGCCGAGGATCGTGTACCACAGCGCGCCATCCGGGCCGGCGGTGACGTCTCACAGGATTCGCCCGGTCGGATCGCCGAAAGCCGAGGGATCGCCGCTGATGTCGATGTGAAGGAGTCCCGGGTAGGCGAAAGTTGTGAGCCACAGCGCGCCATCCGAGCCGGCCGTAATGGACATGTCGCCCTCCCCAAAGAACTCGCTGACCGTCCCGGAGGTCGTTATGCGCCCAGTCATGTTCTTGCCGGCCTCGACGAACCACAAGGCACCGTCGGGTCCCTCCGTAATTGCGGTCGGGCCTGCATCCCCCGGCAAGGGGAACTCGGTGATGGCGCCCGTCGTGGTGATGCGACCGATCTTGTTGGCGCTGGTCTCCGTAAACCACAGCGCCCCGTCGGGACCGGCGACAACGTCGTTTGCGTTGGATGGGATCGTGAACTCGGTCACACGGCCGGTGGTCGTGATGCGCCCGATCCGGTTGACGCTGCCCTCCGAGAACCACAGCGCCCCGTCAGGACCCGCCGTGATCGCAGAGCCGAGCGCGGGAACCGAATACTCCACGACATCGCCGGATGCCACGCCCGGCAACGCGAACGCCACCAGGACAGCCAGCACCCCCGCGAGCGCACCCCTCATCCTTCAAGGACACCACCTTGTCGGGGCCGGGTCAATGCTGGACCCAGCGCAACGGGGCCCATCGCAACCGGCTGTCGGCGCTGAGGCACAGTCGCCACTGCGGGTCGCCGGCTTGCTCAATCAACCGCCCGGCGTGGTTCCCGCAGGCTTCGGCCTTGAGGTTTTCGACCTCGAGTGACCCCTACCCGACGGCTAGGCGGGCTGAGAGGACGCCCGCCCTCGACGCAGCTAGACGGCTTTGGTGATGGGGCGTAGGGTCGCACCATGAAGAAGATCCTCGCGCTGTCGCTGCTCGTGACGCTTCTCTTGTCGGCGAAGGCTCTTGCGGACATCGGCTTTACGACGTCAACCGGCTACGTGTACAGCAAGGCTAGGCCGAGTTTCATCCGTGGCGGCTCGGACTTTGGGTGGCGCGACATGACGTGGGAGAGCTGGGGCGGCAAGATGGCGAGAGGGCAAGGCAACGCCTACGACCGCAACTACGTCGAAGCCGACCAGCAGTACGAGGTCTTTCTCTATCCGGTGAAGATGAAGCTGACCGTCATCCGGCGATGCGTGGGACGACTTATCTACACCCGTCAGACCGTGACCTACACCGGCGAGCTTCCCGCGCCGGACACTCCGCCGACCGAAGTCAACAACTACCGATGCCCCAGGACGTACCTGCCTTCAAGGTGCACGAATCAGAAGGAGAGGCCGAGGAGCGTTATCGTCGCGTGTGGAGACGGCAACTTCCAACTGAGGCGCATGAGGTGGAGAAGGTGGGGGTTTCCGACGGCGAGAGGAGCTGGCACCGCACGTGCGAACGACTGCATCCCATTCTGCGCTGCGGGCAAGTTCCGCTCCGTCCGAGTGAAGATCACGCTGTCCCGTCTCAAGCCTTGCGGTGATGGACTGCAGTACAGACGGCTTCGCTACCGGTTCGTCGGAAGCATCCCGTCGCAGCTACGTGGGCGGAAGCGCTCGGGATCCGTGCCTTTCCCGTGCGTGCAGTAACCGGAGGTGCGGAGCGTCGTGAACTACCGGCTTCACTCGCTGCCAGCTGAAGCTCTAGTAGCCG
Organism: uncultured Actinomycetes bacterium; assembly: GCA_963797015.1. Taxonomy (GTDB): domain Bacteria; phylum Actinomycetota; class Thermoleophilia; order Solirubrobacterales; family Solirubrobacteraceae; genus JBBPZA01. The sequence continues at coordinate 62,643 of CAWCNV010000005.1, forward strand.
CTCCAGGGAAGCGCAGTCCGTCAGGCGTGAGATGAGAACGTGGGTACTGGTCGCAGCCGGGTGTGCGCTAATCGCCGGCGTCGGGAGCGCTGAGTTCATGCTGGGTCGTTCGCAGTCGACGTCGGAGCGGGAGGCCACTCAGGCCCGCAGGACCACTCGGCTTGCCTCAGCCGCGAACTCCTATCGGGTTGCGTCACGCGCGGCGAAGCCCGTCGGCTACCGCGATGGAACGCGGGCTGGTCGCCGGGAGGGGCGTGCAAGGGGCCGACGGCTCGGAACCAGAAAAGGGGCGGCAGAAGCCCGCAAACGCGCCGAGGAGGCTGCCGCCCAGCAAACCGCGTCTTCCTCGCCGTGTCCGCCCGGCGAGCAAGTGCTGATCCAGACCGGCACCAAGTACTGCGGGCGTCCAGGGCCAGCTCGTCCCGAGGACTGCCCTGCCGGGCAAGTGCCCGTGGGACAGGCCGGCGCGTGTGGGCGTCCGGACTCCTCCCTCACCGAACCGCCTCCCGACGAAGCCGTCACCCCACCGTAGATGACGGCAACCACGTACCCAGCCCCGTTGTCACGCCGCCGAGCAGCGAAATGCTGCGAGTCGCGATCCTGATCGGACTTGCGGTTCTGGCGCTCGGTGTCGGCTTCGCGGCTTTCCTGATCGGCAAAGGGAGTGGCCCCGATCTTGCGAGTTCCCGGGAAGATGGACAGCGAGAAGGGTCCCGGCTGGGCGCGAAGCGCGGCCGAGCAACCGGCTATACGGTCGGGTACGCGCGAGGTCGCAAGGCCAGCTACCCCCGCGCATACAAGAAGGCGTACCGCGCCGCGTATGCCAAGGCGCTCGAGGAGACGCCTAGCAACTCGAGCGAACCGACTAAACCGGCCGACATCGTCCTGGATTGCCCTGTCACGGGCGCCGAGCCCAACCTGTCGGACCTCTCGGTGCGCAACATGGGATGCGCGGAAGCCGTAGGGGTTATCGGGGACTTCAGCAGCATCTACCAAAGCTTCTCCGTCCGCGGCTTCAGCTGCACGCGCATCTCCGGCGGAGAGTTGGCGGGAGCCTGGCGCTGCGTTCAGGGCACGCGGGCCTTTCGCTTCGACTTCGCTGACTGAGCGACTTGCGTCGGACACGGGCGACGGCAGCGAGTCGACTTGCGTGATGGCGCGTCTGGTCTTCCAGCATCGCTTTTGGCATGCTTCCAGGCATCGCTTCTGGTATGTTGTCAGGCATGGCTTCTGGCATCAGAGAAGGAGACGAGAAGGTGCGAGAGAACAGGCTGCGCCGGATGGCATGGCGGCAAGGGCTGCTGCTGCGAAAGTCCCGCCGACGCGATCCACGAGCGCTCGACTACGGCGCCTACTGGCTCGTGGACGCGAGCATCAACGGCATCGTCGCTGGCGGGCAATTCGGGGTGTCGCTGGACGACATCGAGGACTACCTCACTGCCTAGATCCACACAGTGCCCCCCGCGACGGGGGAGACCGGCCGGGCAGCGTGGCTCCGAAGGTGGCTCTTCGGCGGGACCGGCACGCTACCGATGCGGCAGCGTGCAGCCTCGCCGCAGACGAACCTCCCTCGGCGCCCGACCAAAAGGAGCTGCATGATGCCCCTTCAGCGAAGGTCTTACGGGACCGGCTCGCTCATCGTCCGTGTCGACGGGAACGGCCGTGAGACGTGGCATGGCAAGTGGCGAGCGCACGGCCGCCAGGTGATGCGGCGCGTCGGTCCGAAGCGAGCGCCGGGCACCCGCGACGGCCTGACGCGCCTCCAGGCCGAGGACCGGCTGCGCGAAGTGATCGCTCGCACCTCAGTCGAGGCGCGGGTGACCACGCGCATGGACATCGGCGAAGCAGGACGGCGCTACGTCGAGAAGATGCGGGAGGGCGGGCGCAAGCCCTCGTCGGTCCGAAGCGTCGAGTCGCACCTGCGTCAGTGGCTCGTGCCGGCGCTCGGCGGCCGGGCGCTCGACGCGATCACGCCGGAGGACGTGCGCGACCTGATGGCGACGATGCGTACCGGCTCCAAGAAGCGGAAGGAGGGAGGAGTTGGGCCGGCGACGATCCGCCACGTGGTCGCGGCGCTGTCGGCGATCTTCAACTACGCGTGCCACGCCGACCGGCGTTGGGCGACGTCGAACCCGTGCCGTTCGGTGACGCTGCCGAAGGCGCCGCACGGTCGTCTGCGGTTCCTGAGCCCGGACGATCTCAGGTTGACGATCGCGAGCGTGCCGTCTGGGCCGCGCGGGGCGGTCGACCGAGTGGTGATCCTCACGGCCGCGATGACCGGGCTCCGTCAGGGCGAGCTGCTCGCCTTGCGCTGGCGCGACGTTGACTGGCCCGCGGGACGTCTGCGGGTGGTCGACAACTACGTGCTTGGCGAGTACGTCGCTCCGAAGTCCGAGGGGTCAAAGCGGTCGGTGCCTCTCTCGGACGAGCTGGCCGGGGAGCTTCACCGGTGGTGGCAGGCGTCCGGGGAGCCAGGCGACAACGAGCTTGTGTTCGCCGACCCCGTGACTGGTTTGCCGCTCGCGAAACCGCAGCTCCTACGCCGCTACCGGAAGGCGCTCGAGGCGGCGGGCCTCGACGGGACGATGACCTTTCACGAGTTGCGCCACACGTTCGGCACGACGATGGCCGCGGCCGGTGTGCCGATCCGGACAGTGCAGGCATGGATGGGCCATGCGGACATCGGGACGACGCAGCGCTACGCGCACTACGCGCCCAACCCGCACGAGGTCGAGTGGGTTACGTCCGCGTTTCGCAGCGAGTCCGCACTGAGGGCGCCGACAGCCGTCCAAGCACCGTAGCTACACCGATAGCCCCACGGCTTCGAGGGCCTGCTCGCGGTTCTCTGAATGCCCGGAAGCACATGACCCTGCCGCTACGGAACTTCAGCATCCAGCCAACTGGAGACTCGCTCTGCATACGCCCGCTCCCCTTGCCGCGGTAATGGATGGCGAACCGATCAGCACGGTCACGGTCCCGAGACCGAGAGCGTCGTCTACTTCAGCGCGTACGATCTCGAAGGCGTCAGCTGAGGTCCGCGCATGAACTGCCGCGTCCCCTCATGGCCGCGATACGCACCTGCCTGCGCTCAGCCTGCGAAGAACGAGTGCCATTCGACCTCGGGGTCGGCGAGCGTCGACCACGACTTTTCGGCGTTGCGCTTGCCCAGGCGTCTCGCATGACCTCGTAGGCGATCGCCACGTTCTCCTGCGACATCGCCTACTCCGACAGCCCCACGGCTTCGAGAGCTTGGTCTCGGTCGCCGAAGTCGATGTAGTGGGTCATGCGTCCGTTCCTGAACGTCGCCACGGTCGCAAAGGTCAGCTTGGTCTCGGCTCCGCTTCCCTTCCCGGTGGCGTGGATGGTGCCCAGCCCTAGCACTTGGTCGCCCGAGATCGCGGACGTCGGGGCAGTCAATCTCCACGGGCTGGAAGTGCTCATAGAGGTCGGTGAACCAACCCGTCACGGCTTCGGGTCCGACGAACGTTCCCTCCAGGTCTGCAAGCCGGTGGTCCCAGACGATCTCGGGGTCCATGAGCCGAAGCACGCCCGGTACGTCGTTGCGATTGAACGCCTCGATGCCCTGCACGAATCGGTCCACGTTCTCCTGCGACATCGCCCGCCGAGTATCGCCGGATTCCCGGTGCTGAGTCTCGTGCTACCACCCGTGCTACCAATCTGAGCGAATCTCAGGTGATCCCAGAGCAGCCGAACCGCTCTAGAGAGCCAAGCCTGACCCCATAAGGCCCCACTGGGGTCTTTCGATTCCCGTATCCCGCTTATCCCGATCATCGCTCCACGAGCGCGATCGGGCGTTTCAGTACGACATCGCCTACTCCCGCAGCCCGGCCGCCCGGAGGGCGCGACGACTGCTTTCGTGCTCCTCGATTCGCACGATCTTGCCCGCCCTGACCGTGAAGACGGTTCCGTAGACAGGCGTTGCCAGGTCGACGCCACTTGCCGCCCCGCGACCGACCGCGCGAACGAGCGCGACGACCACGTCGGCACCCGCGTCGACGATGCGCTCCGCCTCCCACCGCAGGTCGGGGAACGCCTCGCCCCAGTCGATCAACCACGCTTTCACGTCTTCGAGTCCGCGATGCACGGCAAAGCCGGGGTCCGACTCGACCGGCGTCCACTCGATAGCCGGGTCCAGCGCCGCCATCGTCGCGACCAGGTCGCCGCGACCCTGCGCATCGATGAACGCTCTCGCCACGTCCACGTTCTCCTGCGACATCGCGGCCGCAGTATCGCGGCTACCCGGTGTCAGTCGCTCTCGAGTGCGGTTTGCGGTCGAACCCGGGCTCGGTCGCGGTCGTATTGACGGTCACCCATCGGCAGTCGGTGAATTTCGATGGGGACCTGATTCGTCCAAGGAGCCCGTGATGACCGCTGCCCGCGTCCTGCTGGTCGCCAACCGCACCTCTGCTGATCCTCCGCTCGTCGAGGCGGTCCGGCGCCGCGCGGCGCGGAGCCCTGCCAGCTTCCACGTCGTCGTCCCCGCCACCCCCCATGGCCTTCACCGAGTGGTGGATCCCGAGGTGGCCGGAGTCGGAGCGGCGAACGAACGGCTACGGACCGCCCTGCCGATCCTGAGCGAGGCCGCCGGTCGTCGGGTGACCGGAAGCATCGGCGACGCCAACCCGCTCGCCGCCGTCGAAGACGCCCTCAACCTGCAGGGGTTCGACGAGATCATCCTCTCCACGCTGCCTTGGAAGGTGTCGCGCTGGCTGCGACTCGACCTGCCCAGCAAGGTACGGGCGCTTGGCAAGCCCGTGCTCCACGTGACCGAGGCGGGCGGCGATGAGCGCGCCGACCTCGCGGCCGCGGCCTAGTCGGTCGCCTCGAGCGCCTCGAGCGCCTGGCGCTCGTCGTAGAACTCCTGGTAGCGGAGGATCTTCCCCGCGCGGAAGGTGAACACGGAGTAGAGGCGCGAGCTGACCGTGGCCGCGCTCGCGCTTCCGCGTCCGTGCTCGACCGCGGTGACCATCACGCGGCTCCCGTGGTCGCTGATGCGCTCGACCTCGAAGCCATAGGCCTCGAAGTCCTCGAGCCATCGCTCCCAGGACGCGCGCACGCCCTCGTGCCCTCGATAGACGCGACCGAGCGCGTCGAGGCGGTGGGCGCCCTGACCGCCCTCCTGGCCGGCGGGATCATCGTTCGGGAGCGAGCCGAGCGGAGGTGAGGAGATGGTCGCGCGTCGCAGCTCCTCGCGGTCGACGTGCCAGCCGCTGTTCAGGACCGCGGCGGGGAGTACGCCCTCTACCGCGGCCCTGGCCAATGGGGAGGTCTTCTTCACCGACCAGGGGACAGGCGCGGCGAGGCTCCACGCCTTCGCGCCGGACTGAGCGCTCGCCCGGCTACCAGGCCTGCTCGCCGCCGCAGCGCGGGCAGCTCACGGAGGCGGTCACCGCCGCGCTGAAGGAGCAGCCGCAGCCGCACGCGTAGAGCGCGCGATCCTGCGGGCCCCCGGCGCGCCGGACGCGATCCTCTGGGCGGATGGCGCGCATGGATCGCGCCGGCGCAACGGGTTCGGAGGCTGACCGCCGTCGTGGCGATCCGGCCGGCTTGAAGCGTTTCGCGGATCTGGCGATGAGTCTCACTGTCACGCTGATAGACGCTCCCGCGCCCGAATGGTTTCCCGGTTGGTCCGTTAAGCCTGTGTTAGCCGGACTTCAGGCGAGGGGCAGGCGATGCCCCTGCGATACTTCACTGCCCGCGATGGACCCGTCCCGCAAGCGCAAGATCAGGTTCGTGGTCGCCCTCTCGGCGGCCCTGGTCCTCGCCGCCGCGCTCGCCTACACGAGCTTCAGCTCCTCCAGCGAGGCGCGCACCCCCAGCCAGCTCCTCGCCGGTGCCGACACGGGCCGTTCCTACCAGCTCACCGGCAAGGTCGTGAACGGCTCGGTGCGCAAGCAGGGCGCTGCGCTGCTGTTCCGCGTCCGCGACCGCAACGGCACCGCGTCGGTCCCGGTCCGCTACACGGGGACGGTGCCCGACCCGTTCCGCGAGGGTCGCGAGGTGATCGTCACGGTGCGTCGTCAGGGGGACGTGTTCGTCGGCCAGCGCGATTCGCTGGTCACCAAGTGCCCGTCGAAGTTCAAGAGCTCCGACACCCCCACCTAGTGGCCCGCCGGGCGAACGACTAGATGGCGGTCCTCGGTCGCGCCTGCCTGATCCTCGCGCTGGGCGTGACCCTCTACGGGATCGCGGCGTCGGTCTACGGCGGGCGCACGGGCCGGCGCGAGTGGGTCGACTCGGGGCGCCGCGCGGTCTACGCGCTCGCGTTCCTGGCCGTCGTCGCGTTCGCCGTGCTCGAGGCGGCCTTCCTGCGCTCGGACTTCTCCTACGACGTGGTCGCCAGCCACTCCTCGACCACCACGCCGACCTTCTACCGGATCACCGCCGTCTGGTCCTCGCAGGAGGGTTCGCTGCTGCTCTGGCTGATGCTGCTCGCGCTGAGCTCGAGCCTGGTCCTTTTCCTGACTCGCCGGCGCATGCGCGAGATCGCGCCGTGGGCGACGGCCACGCTGCTCGGCTTCGGCGCCTTCTTCGGCCTCCTGCTCGTGGCCTTCGCAACGCCCTTCGCGCAGAGTGCGACGCCGCCCGCCGAGGGGGCGGGGCTCAACCCGCTGCTGCGCCACCCGAGCATGATGATCCACCCGCCGATCCTCTACAGCGGCTACACGCTGTTCGCGATCCCGTTCGCGTTCTGCGTCGGCGCGCTGATCGCGCGCCGCGTCGACGCTGAGTGGATCCGCTCGACGCGGCGCTTCACGCTCGCCGCCTGGTTCCTGCTCGGGACGGGCATCCTGCTCGGAGCACGCTGGTCGTACTCCGAGCTCGGGTGGGGCGGCTACTGGGCCTGGGACCCGGTCGAGAACGCCTCGCTGATGCCGTGGCTGACGGGCACCGCCTTCCTGCACTCGGTGATGATCCAGGAGCGGCGCGGGATGCTGAAGGTCTGGAACTCCTCGCTGATCCTGGCCACGGGCGTGCTCGCGGTGCTCGGCACCTTCCTCGTGCGCTCGGGGATCCTCGACTCGATCCACGCCTTCGGCGCCTCGACGCTCGGCGTGCCGTTCGTGATCTTCATCGCCGCGCTCGTGCTCCTGTCGGTGACGCTCGTCGTGCTCCGCCGCGAGGACCTGCGCTCCGAACACCAGCTCGACTCGCTCCTTTCCCGGGAGTCGATCTTCCTGCTCAACAACCTCGTGCTGGTCGGGTTGTGCTTCGTGATCTTCTGGGGCACCTTCTTCCCGCTGATCTCCGAGGCGATCACCGGCGACAAAGCCTCGGTCGGACCGCCGTGGTTCGACCGCTACACGGTCCCGCTGGCGCTCGTGCTCGTGCTGTTGTCGGGCATCGGCCCGGTGATGGCCTGGAAGCGCGCCAGCCTGGCCGGGCTGAAACGGACGTTGCTCGGCCCGCTCGCGGTGGGCGCCGCGGCCGCGGTGATACTGCTCGCGTTCGGGATCGGCCGCCGCCCGCTCGCGCTCGCGATGTTTGCGCTGGCCGCCTTCGTGTTCGCCGCGATCGGGCTCGAGCTCGCGCGCGGCGTGCGCGCGCGGATGGCGATGTCCGACGACTCGCCGCCGATGGCGCTGGTGAACCTGGTGCGGCGCAACCGGCGCCGATACGGCGGCTACCTCGTGCACGTCGGCATCGCGGTGCTGTTCGTCGGCGTGGCCGCGTCCTCGGCCTTCCGCGACGCGCGCGACGTGCGGCTCTCGCCCGGTCAGACCGCGCGCGCGGGCTCCTACTCCTTCACCTACGTGAAGCCGACCGCGCGCCTGGCGAACGAGAAGATCAGCCTCGGCGCCGTGCTCGCGGTGCGCAAGGACGGCAAGCGCATGGGGACGCTGCGCACCGAGCGCGGCTACTACCCCTCGCAGGACACGGGCCAGTTCGGGCCGATCGGGCGCTTCTTCGAGGGCGAGGCGACCAGCGAGGTCGGGCTGCGAGCGGGCGTCACGCGCGACCTGTGGACGGCGATCCAGCCCGACATCGGACCGCTGATGCCCTTCATCGCCGAGGCCAACCGGCGCTTCGCCAGGGCTCCCGGCGACGTCCAGGGGCTGGTCATCGCGGCGATCGCCGCGCGCTACGAGCGCAACCCGCCGCCCGCCACGTTCCGGATCATCGTCTCGCCGCTGGTCACCTGGATCTGGGTCGGGGCGCTGATCGCGATGTTCGGCGCCCTGATCGCGATCTGGCCCGCGGGCGCCGGCGCGCGCCGCCGGGTGACCGCGGGGTACGCCGCGCGGGTGGCGCAGGAGCTGGGGCGCGCCCGCGTGCGCGCGTAGGCCTCTCGGGCGGTCGCCCGGATGGCGCTGGAGTTCCTGCTCGTGCTCGCGGTGCTCGCGGCCGCCGTGTGGCTGATCACGGGCCCGTTGCGCCAGGTCGGGAGCGACCGCGCCGGCGAGCGCGCTCGCCACGCCCAGGCCGACGTCGAGGCGCTCGAGGCCGCACGCGAGGCCAAGTACCGCGAGATCCGCGACGCCGAGCTCGACTTCCGCGTCGGCAAGCTCTCCGAGCCCGAGTGGCGCGCGCAGGACCGCGCGCTGCGTGCGGAGGCGGTCGAGATCCTGAGGCGGCTCGACCTCGCGCGCGAGCGCGTCGCGCCGTAGGCTGGCGCTCGATGCCGTCCACTCCGCGTGTAGGCGCGTTCCCGCCGCTCGACCAGCTCGCCGGCGGGATCGACGACCGCCGGGAGGCCCTCGGCGGGGCGGCCGAGGTGGGCATCGACCACCTCGGGGTCGGCGATCACGTCAGCTTCTTCGTCGGCGCGGGGCGCGACGGGATCGTGGACGCGACCGCGCTGCTCAACCTCCAGCCCGCGCTGCCGGTCTACGTCGGGCTCTATCTGCTGGTGCTGCGCCACCCCGTGCCGGTCGCGCGCCAGCTCGCGACGCTCTCGGAGCTCGCGCCCGGCCGGCTGACGCTCGGTGTCGGCATCGGCGGCGAGGACCGGCACGAGGTCGAGGTGTGCGGCGTCGACCCGGCCACGCGCGGACGGCGCATGGACGAGTGCCTCGAGATCCTGCGCGGGCTGCTCGCAGGCGAGCCGGTGAGCTTCGCGGGCGAGTTCTTCTCGCTGCACGAGGCGCTCGTGGTGCCCGCGCCCGACCCGCCGGTCCCGCTGATCGTCGGCGGGCGCTCGGGCGCGGCCGTGCGTCGCGCCGCGCGGCTGGGCGACGGCTGGCTCGCGGTGTGGGTGTCGCCGCGGCGCTTTGCCTCCGTGGTCGAGGAGATCGGGGCCGAGGCGGCGGCCGCCGGCCGCGACGCTTCGGCGTTCGAGCACGCGCTGAACGTGTGGTGCGGCTTCGATGACTCGCGCGAGCAGGCGCGGGCGCACCTGGCGGCGGGGATGGAGGACTTCTACCGCATCCCGTTCGAGAACTTCGAGCGCTACTCGCCCTACGGCACGCCGGCGGAGGTGGCCGACTTCCTCCAGCCCTACGTGGAGGCCGGCTGCTCGGCCTTCAACCTGATCCCGCGCGCGCGCGACGCCGCGACCGCGCTGGAGGGTGCCGGCGAGGTCAGGCGCCTGCTGGTGGGCTGACGCGCGCGTCGACCACCGACGGGTCGCGCAGCTCGATCCACAGTCCCTCGGAGTAGCCGCACAGCTCGCCGTCGGTGGTGTGGATCGCGGCGCCGCCCCGGAACTTGCGGCCGTCGTGCTCGATCGGCCAGCCGACGACGGTGTGCGGCTCGCCGGCGCGTGCCGGTCGGGTGAGCGCGATGGTCAGCCGGGCGAGCACGCGCGGGCCGCCGGGCGGCATCGCCGCCGCCGTCGGGCAGTCGAGCGCCGCCCACATGAAGAGCGGCGTCACTTCGCCGTCGTGCGCGAAATCGTCCAGCGGGGTCCAGGTCGCCGCGAACTGGCCGGGTCGCGCCTCCAGCGATCCCATCAGGATCGCGATCGCCTCGTCCTGCGAGCGCTCGGGGCCGCAGCCGAAGCAGGTGGGGAAGGGGTGGTGGTCGATCCACGGGCAGTTGGCCGACGCCGCGGTCGCCTGGTCGAGCGTGACCGGCTCGGGCACGTCGAGCTCGAGCCGCGCCGGCTCGCCCTCGGCGACGACGGTCTCGCCATCGACCAGCGCCAGGCGCTCGCCGTCGCGGCGCAGCTCGAGCTCGCGCTCGAGCGGCGGCGGCACGCGCAGCGAGACGGCGGCGTTGCCGCCCTCGAAGCGCTCGCCCAGCAGCCCGCACGAGTAGCCGCCCTGGCCTGAGGACGGGGGACCGTTGAAGCGCCGCGCGATGCTCACCCGCTCGGTCGTCACGAGCGGTCTTGTACCCTGCGGGGCGTGTACGTGGTGCTCGCGACCGTCCAGGTCGTCCTAGCGGTGGTTCTGATCTTCCTCGTGCTCCTGCACTCGGGGAAGGACGCCGGGCTCTCCGGCGCCTTCGGCGTGGGCTCGGGCAGCGGACCGCTCGGCGGCGGCTCGCTGGTGGAGAAGAACCTGAATCGCTGGACGGTCTTCTTCGCGGTCATCTTCGGCATCAACACCATCATCCTGGCCAAGCTCTAGGCGCGCTCACCACGCCTCCTCGTAGAGGGCCAGCAGCTCGTCGCGGTCGGCCGGCGGCGGCGTGAGGTTCAGCTCGCTGCGCGCCGAGGCCACATCGGCGCAGCGCGCCAGCGCCTCGGCCGGCACGCCGAGATCGCGCAGCCGGATCGCGCCCGCGCGCTCGGCGAGCCGCGCGGCGACCGAGGCCGCGTCCTCGCCCATGGCCTCATCGATCTCCGCCAGGCGCTCCGGGAAGCGCCGGGCGAGCGCGCGCACGGTGTGGGGGAGCAGGCACGCGTTGGCCGGGCCGTGGCCGACGCCCGCCTCGCGCACCGCCGTCTGCGACATCACGTGGTGCAGGCCGTAGAACGCGCCGCCGATCGCGTAGCCGGCCAGCAGCGCGCCCAGGGCGACCGCGTCGCGATCGGGCTCCGCGCCGGCCATGCCGTCGGCCAGCAGCCTGCGCGCTGCGCTGTGCCGCGAGCGTGGAGACGGGATTGGCGAACGGCGTGAGCTGGGCCTCCACGGCGTGCCCGAGGCTGTTGGCGGCGCTGGCGGCGAGCTCGGGCTCGGGCTGCGAGGCCGAGAGCTCCGGGTCGTTGAGGACCAGCGCCGGGCGCACGAGCCGCGTACCGGGCGGAGCCCCGCGCGCCTGGCGGTGAAGCGGCGTCATCTCGGCGGCCGACAGCGTCGTGGGGATCGCCGCCGCCCGCCGCCTCGGGCCGAGCGCAGCCAGCGCCTTGGCCACATCGACCACGCGCCCGCCGCCCAGCGCGACCAGCTCCGGCCCCTCGACCGCCTCGCGCAGCTCGCCGGCCAGTTCGTCCACCCGGCCGGGCGCGACGTGGTGGACGGCCGCCGCCCGCTCGACCACCTCAGGAGCGGCCGCCACCGAGCGCGGCGTCGCCAGCAGCTCGTAGGAGGCGGGAAGCAGCTCGGGCGCCTCGGCAAGCGTCCCTCGCCCGAAGCGGACGAGCCGCTCGCCGTCCTGCCAGCGGAAGGGCTCGACGGGCACGGCGCGCGAGTCTATTGCCGAGCGCGCGGGTGGTCGACGAGGAGGGGCACGACCTCGCCGGCGAACCGCTCGACCTGGCCGGGGGAGGGGTCCACGGGCCAGAAGACGAGCGTGTCGAAGCCGTCGTCGAGGAAGCCCGTAAGCGTCTCGGCCCAGCTGTCGGGCGGCCCGGCGAGCGGCTCGCCCGCGAGGTAGCCGACCGGCAGCGCTGCGCCGGGCGGCTTTGCGGGCTCGCCGATGACGCCCTGCAGGTTGAGCACCCGCCTGATCCGTCGGGGGTCGCGCCCGGCCGCCTCGGCGGCCTCGTCGATCTGCTGGTTGCCCGCTCGGAGCTCGTCCGGGCTCAGCACGCCGAGCGACGGGAGCCAGCCGTCGGCCTTGCGCCCGGTGAGCCGCAGCATGCGCGGCCTGAAGGCGCCCAGCCAGATGCCGATCGGGTGTGCGGGAGGCGGGCCGGGGTGGGCGCCGGCGAGCTGGTAGTGCCGTCCCTCGAACGACACCGTGCGCTGGCCCGACCACATGAGGCGGAGCACCTCGATCGCCTCTTCAAGCGCGTCGATCGACTCCCCGGTGCTCCGGCGCGGGCCGCCCATCCGGGCGACCTGCTCCTGGAAGGCTCCCGCGCCGAGGCCGAGCTCGAACCGGCCGCTGCTGAGCACGTCGAGCGTGGCGGCCGCCTTGGCCATCACCGCCGGCGGACGCAGGGGCAGGTTGGCGACGTCGGTGAACAGCGAGATGCGCTCAGTCTCCGCGAGCACGGTGGCGATCAGCGCCCAGGTGTCGGCGAAACGGCCCTGATACGGGTGGTCCTGGATGCCGACCAGGTCGAGCCCGCTCGCCTCCGCGACCCGCACGAGCTCCCGGCCCGAGCTCAGCGAGTCGGCGTAGGGGATGATCGAGATGCCGAACGGCATCGCCCGTTCATTCAATCACCGCGAGCTCCCGCGGCGGCCGCCGTGCTACCCACGCGGTACCTCGCGACAGCGACCGGCACCGACACCGCGAGGATCGCGAGCGCCCACAGGAGCGCGCGGGTGAGGTAGTACGACGTCGGGTGCCCGAGCGGGCTGGGGCGATGGGCTCGGCGCGCGAGCGCGGCTGCCGCTCGGCTAGGACGGCTCGGACGTCGTGGCCGGCAGCGCGTAGAACGCGGCCACGAGCGCGCAGATGATCAGCGTCACGTACGGACTGAGCACGCCGGCGACGGTCGCGATCGCGTAGGGCGTGAGGCCGGTCGCGTTGCGGCGCAGCACGATGCGGCGGCGGTCCGGGGTCAGGCGCTCGTCGAGGAGGTCGTGCTTCGTGACGAGCAGGTGTCGCTGCATCGCGAAGAACGCGAGCGACATAACGAGGAACGACCCGCCGTAGACGACCGCCGCGAGGTTCTGGCCCTGCTCCTCCCTGAGGTACGCGGCCATGAGCGCGGTAGAGAATGGCAGCACGCCGATGGTCAGCAGCAGGAGCAGGTTGAGGATCAGGATCGTGTGATCCACCCTGACCAGACGCCCCAGCATCGCGTGGTGGTTGACCCAGATGATCCCGATGGTCGCGAAGGACACCGCGTAGGCGGCGTAGTTGGGCCACTGCTGGCCGAGCTTGTGCGCGAGCGTTCCGGCGGCGGCCGGGTCGGGCACGCGCAGGTCGAGCGCGAGCAGCGTGATCGCCACCGCGATGACGGCGTCGGAGAACGCTTCTACTCGAGCCTTGCTCACCGGGGGCGCGAAGGGGCGGGGAGCGACCGCGCTAGGCCCTCATGCCGGTCGTGACCCAGCGCTCGAAGGCCTCGACTCTCTCCTGCGGCCAGGCGCCGTCGCAGGGCATCGACCCGTTGCGAAGTCGCTCGAGGATCGCGTGCGCGTTCTCCTTGACGTCGTCGAAGGCCCATAGGTCGAAGGCGAAGCTCATCGAGTCGCGGTCGCGGCGCCGGAACAGCGTCTTGACGTGCTTCTCGAAGCTGACCGCTTCACTTGCACCGGGCAGCACGGCGGGCGGGTCGTCCTCGGCGGCCGGCGCGAGCGCGAGCATCCGGCTTCCCGGCGGCCCCGCGGCCGTGTGCCAGTCCCAGTGGGGCATCGGCATGCGCTCGGGGGGCCGCGCGCCCGGCTGCGAGTTCTCGACGGCGAGTCGCGACCCCCACTCGATGTAGGACTGGAACGCCGAGCGGAACTCGGGGTCGTTGGGCAGGCCGGCGTCGCGTGCGGACTGGAGCAGGAGCGACACCCAGCGCGCGCGCTTCTCCTCCGTGAGGCCCTTGCCGATGTGCTGCGAGACCATGCGCGGGTAGCCGCCGTACTCCTCGCTGTAGGCCTTGGGGCCGCCGAAGACCTCGCCGAGCCACTTCGCGACGCGCTGGGGATGGTCCGGCGACATGGTCGCGAACAGCGGCCCGAGCAGCGGGTCCTGGGGCACGTAGCGCTCGTAGAAGAGCCGCGTCATGCGCGTCAGCGCGGGCAGGCCGCCGCACCACTCGAACATCGTCGGCTGGCGATCGGGGTCGGCGACCGGGTCCTTGAAGTCGACGTACCAGTGCATGCCACTGCAGAACGGCTTGTTCTGCGAGTGCCCGCAGCGACAGAGCGCGTAGTGCTCGCGCGAGGCGCCGGCGTTGCGCTGCGCGGGGCGGCCCTCGCCGTCGCTGAGCGGGATCCCGCCGCCGACCCGGTACGGGCCGTCCTTCGTGACCTCGATGGCCGGCCCGCGCCGGCCGTGGTGGTCGACCTCGCCGCGGGCCTCGACACCGTCGATCGCGTAGCTCAGGGCTCCGGAGGGACAGTCCCGGACCGCGCGGATGATCTCGTCCATGCGCCCTCCGCTGGGTGTGACGAAGGGACCCTCGCCGGCGTGGAAGACGGTCGCGAGGCGATCCGTGCACAGTCCGGAGTGCTGGCAGGTGCCGCGGTTGTCGAGGACGGTGACCTGCTGGCCGACGTGGGTGTCGCGACGGTCGGGCACGCGCTCGGGGTCCTTGGCGCCCGTGAACCCGACGCGCGCGTGGGCGCCGTCGCAGAACGGCTTGCGCCGGGATTCGCCGCAGCGGCACAGGGCCATCAGCGGTCGAGCCGGGATCGCGACGCCGAGCCAGTCGCGGAGGTCCTCGGCGTTGGTCACGAGGTACGGGCCGTCGGTGGCGGCCTCGATCCCGGGCTCGAGCCCGGCCAGGATCGCGCGAAGCTCGGCCAGCCTGCGCTCGAGGACCTTTGGCCGCTCGCCCGCGAGCGCGCACGTCAGGTCCTGCAGCGCAGCCGTAGCCTCGCGCAGCGCCGCGGGCTGGTCGGGCTGCAGGCACATCTCGGTGGCTGTCTTCGCCAGCTTCCACAGGCGCTGGTCGACGGTCGCGCGTGAGGCGCTCCGCGAACCCGCGCGAGCTCCGGCTTGCGCACCGCCGGGCGCCGCCTCGAGCGGGCGGATCACCGAGGCGTCGAGCCGCTCGGCGGCGCCTCGCATCAGCTCGTCGTCGGCGGCCAGCGAGTCGAGCGACGCCCTGACGCGACGAGCGCCGTCCAGCACCGCATCGGATAGGCTTCGGGAAGGTATCTCGATATAAAGATAGTATGTCTGAACTTGAAGACAGTCAAGGCGCCGGCGCCCGCGGTATCGAGAGGGATGCGTCCGACGTCGCCGCGGCCGCATCTGCATCGGGCCCCGACCACGTCGACCGCGTGCTCGCGCAATGGGCCGAGGCGCGCCCCGACCTCGACACGGCCCCCGCCGCGATCGTCGCTCGGCTGGGACGTGTCGCGGCCTACCTCGACGCCGCGGTCAACGCGCGACTCGCCGACCATGGGCTGACCCGCGGCTCCTGGGACGTGCTCGCCAGCCTGCGCCGCGCCGGGCCTCCGTACAGGCTCTCCCCGACCCAGCTCTACCGCGCGCTGATGCGCAGCTCCGGCGCCATGACGCACCGGCTGGCCCGCCTCGAGCGGGCGGGCCTGGTGAGACGCGTCCCGGATCCGAACGACGGCCGCGGCATGCTCGTCGAGCTCACGCGCAAGGGCGTCGCGCTCGTCGACCGGGTCGCGCCGGTCCACCTCGACAACGAAGGCGCCCTGCTCGAGGCGTTGAGCGAGGGCGAGCGCGAGAAGCTGGCCGACGTGCTGCGCAAGCTGCTGCGCGGCTTCGAGCGTGAGCAGCCCGTGCCGCCGCCGAGCGGTCGGGGCGGCAGGAGGAAGTCGTGAGCGAGCCTGAGCGCCCGCGCGAGTCAGGACACCGGCGGCGGGTCGCCCTCGGCGCTCGCCGGGAGCGCCGGATCCCAGTTGCAGACCGCGCACGCGTGCTGGAACGCCGAGCGAGCGAAGCCGACCGCTTCGGCGTGGGGATCGGCGGCCGTGCGGACGTCGTCCCAGTCCAGCACGAACAGGCCGAGCTCCGCCGACCAGTGCGCGGCGGCGGGGGGCAGGTCGGCTTCCGCGAAATCGTCCGGCGCCGGGTGCGCGTAGGCGTAGAAGGCGGCGCGGCCGTAGCGCGGATCGCCGGGCCACCAGCCGACGGCGACCTCCTGCGAGTCCATCGAGTTGCGCATGATGAAGTCGTCCGACGGCGGATCGGCCGGTAGCCCCGAGTACAGGTTCGTCGCCAGGTCGAACGATCCCCACCAGGCGTTGACAGGCGCCGAGCGTCCGCGATAGGGCGCGCGGAACTCGGCCAGCACCAGCGCCGCTTGGGTCGCGCACGCAAAGTAGGTCGCCACCCGCTCGGCGTCATAGCTCGCGTGCTCGAAGTCCTCGTCGAGCGGGACGCTCCAGGCCACCTCCTGTGGCGTGGGATCGATCTCGACCGGGCCCGCCAGCTCTCGGAGGGCCTCGAGCAGCTCGCGCGTCACCTCGGCGACCGGCCGGTCGGGCGTGAGCGCGACCCGGCGCACGCGCCCGTCGCTGTGCTCGGCCACGGCTTCGTGGCCGTGCAGGTCGAGCGCAGCGACGATCGCCCCGGAGCCGTCGGGCGCGGGCAGCGCAAGCGTCTCCCAGCCGCGTGCGGTCAGGCGCAGGGCGGCGTGCTGGAGCTGGGGCTCGGGCGGGGCGAGCTTCACCGCGAGCTTGCCCAGGACCTGGGTATGCGCGTGGAGCGTGTCGCGCGTCGCGCTCCAGGCGTCGTAGTCGAGCGCGGGCCACGCGGCTGGCACGATGCGCACGCTAGCGCGGGTTGACAGCTTCGTCACGCTAAATCACATGAGTCAGCCGCTCGGGCTCGGTATGGAGGAGCCCGCCGACCGTCACGGAGCGTTTCCGCGGCTGGACGAGGAGCAGCGAGCCCTGCTGCGCAGGGTCGGCGAGGTGCGCGCGGTCGAGGCCGGCGAAGTCCTGTTCCGCGAGGGCGACCGGCACTACGACTTCTTCGTGATCGAGTCCGGCGTGGTCGCGATCGTCGAGGGTTACGGACGCGAGAACCGCGTGATCGCCGTGCACGGCGCGCACCGCTTCCTCGGCGAGCTCAACCTGCTCACCGGCGCGCCCCCGTACCTGACGGCCGTGATGCGTGACGCCGGCGAGGTCATCCAGGTGCCGGTCAGGCGCCTGCGCGACGTGATCACCGAGGACGAGGACCTGACCAACCTGGTGCTCCGGACGTTCCTTACTCGCCGGACGCTCCTGATCGACATGGGAGTGGGGGTGAAGGTGGTCGGCTCGCGCTACTCGCGCGATACCCGCCGGCTGCGCGAGTTCCTCGCCCGCAACCGCATGCCCTACCACTGGATGGACCTCGACGACGACGAGGAGGCGGACGCGCTCGTGCGGGCTCTGGGCGTGCCGCCGGCCGAGACGCCCGTCGTGGCCTGGGGAGGCGGTGTGCTGCGCAATCCCTCCAACGCAGAGCTCGGGGAGATGTTGGGACTCGGCGCGCGCGGCACCCCGCCGCCGATGTGCGATCTCGTCATCGTCGGCGGCGGCCCGGCCGGTCTCGCGGCGGCGCTCTACGGCGCATCGGAGGGACTGGACACGCAGGCGATCGACGCGGTCGCGTTCGGCGGGCAGGCGAGCACCTCGGCGCGGATCGAGAACTACCTGGGCTTCCCGACCGGGATCTCAGGGAGCGAGCTGGCCGAACGCGCGGCGCTGCAGGCGCGGCGACTCGGTGCGCGGCTCGTCGTCCCGGCCGAAGCGGTCGGACTGGAGCAGGAGGACGGCCACTACGCGATCCGGCTCGCCGGCGGTGACGTGGTCAACGGACGCACTCTGATCGTCGCCACCGGCGCGCGCTACCGCAAGCTCGACGTCGCGGGCTTCGAGCGCTACGAGGGCGTCGGCGTCTACTACGCCGCAACCCAGGCCGAGGCGCAGATGTGCGCAGGCAACCCGGTGCTGATCGTCGGCGGCGGCAACTCGGCGGGGCAGGCGGCCATGTTCCTCTCCCACCACGCCGTCAGCTGCCGGCTGCTGATCCGCGGCGACGATCTCGGCAAGTCGATGTCGCGCTACCTCGTCGACGAGATCGAGCGGCGCGAGCAGATCGAGGTGCTGACGGGGGGCGAGGTCGTCGGGCTCCGGGGCGAGGGCGCGCTCGAGGCGGCGCGCGTCCGCGACCGCGCCACCGGCGCCACCGAGGAGCTCGAGGCGCGGGCCATGTTCGTGTTCATCGGGGCGTCGCCGCACACCGGCTGGCTCGACGGCCATGTCGCGATGGACGAGCACCGCTTCCTGCTCACGGGCAGCGACCTCCGGGGCGAGCACCTGGCCGCCTACGACGGCGAGCCTGCGTACTTCCTCGAAACCAGCCGGCCCGGCATCTTCGCGGTCGGGGACGTTCACTCGGGCTCGATCAAGCGCGTCGCGTCGGCGGTCGGAGAGGGATCGATGGCGGTGCGGCTCGTCCACCAGCGCCTCGCCGCGCGCTGAGCCGCTTCCCCGGCGGCGATCGTCACACATCGGCGGCGCTGGTTGGCGTACGATCGCGCTGTGGCCGAAGCGGGCCGGGACGCGGCAGTGCTCAAGACCGTCGCCGTGGGGACGGACGGATCCGCGACCGCGGCCAAGGCGGTCCAGTTCGCGATCGAGCTCGCCGACCGCTACGGCGCCAGGATCGTGTTCATCAGCAGCTACCGACCGGTGAGCGAGACCCGGCTGCGGCGCGAGCAGAAGGACGCTCCGCAGGAGCTCCAGTGGGCGATCAACCCGGCCGAGGACGTCGAGGCGACGCTGCGCGAGGTCGAGGAGCTGGCCGACGAGCGCGGCCTGAAGTGGACGAGCGAGGCACGCGAGGGCGATCCGGCGGACGTGCTCGTGGCGCTCGCCGACGAGCACGACGCGGACGTCCTGGTCATCGGCAACAAGGGCATGCAGCGACGCGTGCTCGGAAGCGTCCCCAACAGCGTCTCCCACAAGGCGAACTGCTCGGTCATGATCGTCAAGACCACCTAGCGATGGTGCGCCGCAACCCCATCCAGGTCATCGTCTTCGCCGTGATCTGCGCGGTGTGCATCTACCTGGTGTTCAAGGTGGCGATCAACTGGGCCAGCTGGGTCGTGTTCGGAATGATCGTGCTGACCGCGTTCGGGGCCGCATGGGCCATCTACCCGCGCCGGTACCCACTGCGCAAGCGCGCCTACACCCGCCGCTCGGACGACAAGTACCGGCGTCCGTGACGCCCTCGGTGTCGGATCCGCCGGCGACGCGGTACGCCAGCTCCGGCGACGCCTCGATCGCCTATCAGGTCGTCGGCGACGGGCCGCTCGACGTGGTGCTCGTGCTCGGCTTCGCCACCCACCTCGAGCTGCAGTGGGAGCTGCCGGCGTTCGCTCGCTTCTTCGAGCGGGTCGGCTCGTTCGCGCGCCTGATCGTCTTCGACAAGCGCGGGACCGGGCTGTCGGATCCCGTCGCCGAGGTGCCGACGCTCGAGCAGCGCGTCGACGACGTGCGCTCGGTGATGGACGCGGCGGGGTCCGAGCGGGCGGCGCTCATCGGAATCTCCGAGGGTGGACCGATGAGCGTGCTGTACGCGGCGACGCATCCGGAGCGCGTGACCGCGCTGGTGCTCTACGGCGCCATGGGGCGCACGACCGAGGCGCCCGACTACCCGTGGGCCGCGCCTGCTGAGGCGCTGCGCGAATCCGCTGCCGAGTTCATCGCCCCCTATTGGGGACAGGACTCCGAGGGCATGGTCGAGCTCTTCGCGCCGAGCCTGCTGGGCGATCGTCGTGCCGTCGAGTTCAACGCTCGCTTGGAGCGCTCCGCCGCCAGCCCGGCGATGGTCCAGCAGATCTTCGAGATGTTCCTGGACATCGACGTGCGGGCCGTCCTGCCCACGCTTCACGTCCCGACGCTCGTGCTCCATCGGCGCGGGGACCGGGTCGTCAACCGGCGCGCCGGCGAGGAGCTCGCGGCGCGGATACCCGGCGCGCGCTACGTCGAGCTCGAGGGCATCGACCACGTGCCATGGGCGGGCGACTCCGACGCCGTGCTCGGGGAGATCGAGGAGTTCCTGACCGGTGCCCGCACGTTCCCGGAGCCCGACCGCGTGCTGGCGACGGTGATGTTCACCGACATCGTCGGCTCGACGGAGCGGGCGACCGAGCTCGGCGACGCGCGCTGGCGCGAGCTGCTGGCCGAGCACGACACTGTGGTGCGGCGCGAGCTGGCGCGATTCCGTGGACGCGAGGTGAAGAGCCTGGGCGACGGCTATCTCGCGACCTTCGACGGGCCGGCGCGCGCGATCCGGTGCGGCGCGGCGATCGCCGAGGCCGCACGGCCGCTCGGGCTCGAGGTCCGCACGGGCTTGCACACGGGCGAGGTCGAGCTGATCGGCGACGACGTGGGCGGGATCGCGGTCCACATCGCCGCGCGCGTGGGCTCGCTCGCCGGCGGAGGCGAGGTCCTGTGCTCGAGCACCGTCAAGGACCTCGTCGCCGGCTCGGGGATCCCGTTCGAGGATCGCGGCGCGCGGGAGCTCAAGGGGATCCCGGACGAGTGGAGGCTGTTCGCAGCGGCGCCGTAGGACTACTGGCACCCTCGAGACCGCCAGTGGCGCGACCGGTTGCGATACTCCTCGGACTCGGCCCCGTCAAGGGCCAAGCGGATGTCGTGGACGAGGCCCCCGGCCGGTCGTAGCCTTCTCCTCGTGGAAGGGTGGCCGACAGCGGCAGGCGGTCTCGTCGCGTGGGCGGCGGTCCTGGTTGGCCTGCTCGTCGTCGCCGTGCCGGCCTCGGCGAGCTCGCCGGCACTGCCCGCGCCGCGCTGCGCTGCGGGCATCCCGGATGGCGCCGGCGGCGCGTCGCTCTTCACGACCGCGCCGGAGCCCTGGAACCCGTCCGCCCCGAACGAGCAAGCCCCCGACCAGTGGCTGGCCAAGCTCTACACGGAAACGCTCGGTTGCGCGCCCGGCCAGGCGAGCTACGCCCGCGACCACGCGTTCGTCGCCGACGCGGGCTGCGGCGTTTCGACTCTGCGCGCCGCCGCGCTCGCCTTCCTCACCTCGCGCGCCTTCCTGCGGGCGCCGTACACCAACGCCCAGCGGTTGCTCGTGCTCTGGCGGGTCACGCGCGAGTCCGAGCCCGACCCCGGTATCTACGCGCGCCAGCTGGCGGTGCTGCGCTCGCGCCGGTTGCGATGGGCACAGGTCGCGCGCGCGATGCTGCAGCCGGACGGGTTCGGCGCCGTGGCGGCGCGTGCGTGCTCGGGCCAGAACTACGGCTGGGGCCCCCGAGGCGCGATCGACGTCCCGCTCGAACGCCACCGCGGAGCGCTCGGCGACGCCGACGGCGCCGAGTTGCAGGCGATCCTCGACCGTGCGCGGCCCGGCAGGACGGTCTGGCTCGCGCGGGGAGCGGTGATCCGGATCGGCGCGCAGCTGATGATCCCGCCCGGCGTGCGGCTGGCCACGGCCGGCCTGCCGACGCCACGCGCGTACGCGGCGATGGCCCGGCTCGTGCGTACGCAGGTGACCGGAAGGCCGCTCGTTCGGGTGTCGCCCGGCGCGACGCTGCGCAGCGTCTGGGTCGATGGCCAGCGCACGAGCCCGAACGTCGGCATCGACCACGACTCGATCGACGTCTACGCCCTCGGCGGGGCCTCGGCGACGCAGGTCCGTGACAACCGGATCGACAACACCGCCGGCTGGAGCAACCTGCTGGTGGAGCGAGACCCGCAAGCGAGCGCGGCGGAGCGGATGTCCATCACGGGCAACCTGATCACCGGCTACGCGACCAAGTTCCACTATTCGGAGACCGGGGCGACCAACGACGTCGCCAAGAACCAGTTCGGGTTCGCGGACGGGATCTCCAACCCCTACCCCAACTCGCACATCGAGCGCAACGAGTTCGTCGACGTGACCGACGTGAGCGTGGTCGTGTTCAAGGACATGGCAAACCCCGATCAGCAGCACTCGGTGGTGCGCCGGAACACGATCGTCAACGCCGGCAACTCGGGCTGGGCTGCGTTCACGGTCGACCCGCTCTACCCGGCGAGCGGCCGCTTCGACTTCGGCGGGACGACGATCACCCGCAACCTCGTCTGGACCAGCCCGAACGCGTTCCTGCTGACGATCGCGGGGATCGGCACCAAGCCCTGGTTCGGCGACGGCGCCGCCTACGGCCATGGGCGGGTGCGCTTCACCGACAACACGACCGGCAGCGTGCGAGTCAACACCCAGATGGCGATTGCGGTCTCGCGCATGTCGGGTGCGGTCGTCGCCGGCAACACGCTGCTCGCACGGCTGGCTCACGCCGACGCCTGTCCGCTGGCGTACATCGGGATCGATACCAGCGCGGGCAGCGAGGTGCAGTCGCCAAACGCGGCGGTCGACTTCGGGTCCTACCCCTCGATCCCGAGCGTCAGCCACGGATGCATCGTCGTGCACCTGTAGCGCCGCCGAGTAGCCCGCCTTCCCGTGGCCCGTTTCGTTCTCGCCCTCGGCGGTGTCTCAACGGGCGAGCCCGGAATAAAACGGAGGCCAGAGATGAGAAAGCTGATCGTTTCGAGCAACGTGACACTGGACGGGAGAGTCGACGAGGTCCGGCATTGGGCGCTTCCGTACGACGACAACGAGGCGGTCGAGTATCACACCGACCTTCTGAGTCACAGCGATGGCCTGCTCTTCGGCCGCAAGACGTACGAGTTCTTCGCCGCCCTGTTCCCGTCGCGATCTGGAGAGTTCCCCTACGTCGACCAGATCAACAGCATGGCGAAGTACGTCGCGTCGACCACGCTCAAAGACCTGGAGTGGGAGAACTCCCATCTGATCGAAGGCGATGTCCCGGAGGCCGTGGCCGAGCTCAAGCAACAGCCTGGTCAGGACCTGGTCATGTACGGCTGCCACGACCTCATGCACAGCCTGTTGGAGCGCGACCTGATCGACGAGTATCGACTTTGGCTCTACCCGGTCGTGCTGGGGAAGGGGAGGAGCTTCTTCGAGGACGGCGTGGAGCGAATGGCCCTCGATCTCGTCGACACCACCGTGATTCCAGCCGGGGTGGCCATTCTCACGTACCAGCCGCAACGGGCGAACTGAGCTGTCAATCTCCGCGCAAAGCGACGGCGCGCGAATGACGCTACTGCTGGGGCCGACATGGGGGATCGGACAGCCGTTCGCCTGTAGGCTTGAGCGGACCCCTGAGCTCGGGCGCGCTCGCGACGGCGCGTCCGCGCAATACGCAGCAACTGGAAGCGGGAGAGTGATCGGCGAATGGCTGAGCGAGGCGCGCGACCCAACGTTCCCGCCTGGCGGCTGCGGGTGCTGCGGGCGTTGCGGGCGTTGTTCACACCGCTGCTCCCGGACGACTATCTCGAGTTGATCAACCCGCTGTGGTCCACGCAGGAGCTCCGCGGCCGGATCGAGCGCATCGAGAATGAGACAGCCGACGCGGCCACTGTGGTCATCAAGCCCGGCTGGGAGTGGCCAGGGCACAAACCCGGTCAATACCTGCGCGTCGGCATGCCCGTCAACGGCGTCCACCACTGGCGGGCCTACTCGATCACCTCTGACCCCGGCCGCCCGGACGGCTGCATCAGCATCACGCCAAAGCTCGTCGACACGGGCAAGGTCTCGCCGTATCTGGTGCGCACCGCGAGGCCGGGGGTCATCGTCCGGCTCGGCGGAGTCGAAGGCGCCTTCACGCTCCCCGACCCGTTGCCCGCCAAGATGCTGTTCATCAGCGCCGGGAGTGGCATCACGCCGATCATGAGCATGCTGCGCAGCATCGACCGTGGAGACGGGTTCACCGATGTTGTGCATCTGCACTCGGCGCGCATGGCCGACGAGGTGATCTTCGGATCGGCGCTGCGCGACCTTGACCAGCGCAATCCAGGCTTCCGGCTGCACGAGCAGCTCACCGGCGAGAGCGGGCGCATGTCTCCCGCTGACCTCGATTCGCTGTGTCCCGATTGGCGCGAGCGCGAGACGTTTCTCTCCGGGCCCGCCGAAATGCTGGCCGCGATGACCGAGCACTGGAAGCGGGAGATCGGAGACTCGGACCGCCTCCATGTCGAGCACTTCCAGCCCTACCTCGGTGGCGAGGAGGGCGAACAGGGAGATGGCGGCACGATCCGTTTCTGCGCCAGCAACGTGACCGCCGAGTCTGATGGTGCGAAGCCGATCCTCCAGGCCGGGGAGGACGCGGGCGCCACGCTCCCGTTCGGCTGCCGGATGGGTATCTGCCACACATGTGTCGGGCGCCTGCGCTCGGGCAAGGTCCGCGACCTGCGCACCGGCGAGGTCCACGGCCAAGACGGCGAGATGATCCGCACGTGCCTCAACGCGCCCGAGGGCGCGATCGAGATCGAACTCTGACCCCGCAAGCGAGGAACACCATGGCCAGTCTCATCGAGAGTCCCCTTACCCGCCTGACCCCCGAGCAGCTCGAGCAGCTCGGCCGGGAATTCGACGCCATCCACGACCAGGTCAAAGCGGAGCTCGGCGACCGCGATCGCGCTTACATCACGAGCATGATCCAGATGCACCGGCGACTCGTCGTCCTCGGCCGGGTACTCCTGTTCGCGTCACGCCGGAGACCCGCGTGGATCGCCGGCACGACGATGCTGTCGCTGGCCAAGATCCTCGAGAACATGGAGATCGGCCACAACGTGATGCACGGCCAGTGGGACTGGATGAACGATCCCCAGATCAACTCCTCCACCTGGGACTGGGACTCCGCCTCAACGCCCGAGGCGTGGAAGCACTCCCACAACTACGTCCACCACACGTACACCAACATCCGCGGCAAGGACCACGACCTCGGCTACGAGATCATGCGGATCGACCCCCACCAGAAGTGGAATCCGATCTATCTCTTCCAGCCCCTCTACAACCTCGTACTGGCCGCCTTCTTCGAATGGGGCGTCGCGTTCCACGACCTCGACTTCGACGCGATCAGGTCCGGCGAGAAATCCAAAGCAGAGATCAAGCGCCAGATCAAAGGCATGAGCGTCAAGGCGCGCAGCCAGATCGTGAAGGACTACGTGGCATTCCCGATCGTGAGCGCCACACTCACCGGTGCCGTGGTGTGGGCGGCCGAGAAGGCGAGCCACGCCCGCCGCTCACGCTTGCGCCGCGGCTTCGACACCGCGTGGGCAAAAACGCGACGCCAGCCCGTTCGCGACGAGACGGTCACGGCCGGACTGGACGCGGCGCGCCAGACGTTCGGCGCGACCCTGACCGCAGACTTCACCGCCAACATCGTGCGCAACGTCTGGGCCTACGCGATCATCTTCTGCGGCCATTTCCCCGACCAGACCTACACCTTCAGCCAGGAGGAGGTCGCCGACGAGACCAGCGGCGGCTGGTACATCCGCCAGCTGCTGGGGGCGGCGAACATCGAGGGCAGCCCGCTCTTCCACGTCGTCAGCGGCAACCTCGGCTGGCAGGTCGAGCATCACCTCTTCCCCGACATGCCCAGCACCCGGTACGCCGAGATCGCCCCACGCGTGCGCGAGATCTGCGAGCGCTACGAACTGCCCTACAACACCGGGCCGTTCGGCAAGCAGCTCGGCACCGTGCAGCGCACGATCCTGCGGCTAGCGTTCCCGGGCGGCAGGCCCAGGCCAAAGCCCGGCCCTTACCGAGGCGACGACTCGAGATCCTCGGCTGACGGCCCCGCCACGGTGGCCGCCGCCGCGTAACGGGCCGGCGCCCGCAACCAGCGGAGTGCGACACGGCTGCAGGTCGAGCCGGAAGTGCGAACGGTGACCCAGCAGCGCTGCTTCGGCGATGGTGATCCCCTGTTTGAGCGCTACCACGACGAGGAGTGGGGCTTCCCAGTCCTCGATGAGGGCGGGCTGTTCGAGCGGCTGAGCCTCGAGGCCTTCCAGTCCGGCCTGTCGTGGCGGACCATCCTCACCAAGCGCGACGCCTTCAGATCTGCGTTCGTGCGCTTCGACCCCGATGCCGTCGCACGCTTCGGCGACGCTGAGATCGAATGCCTGCTGGCCAACGCGGACATCGTCCGCAACCGGGCCAAGATCGAGGCGACGCTCGCCAACGCTCGCGCCACCGTGGCCTTACGCGCAGGCGGGGAACCGCTCGATGCAGTGATCCGCGCGCACGCTCCCGCGCCTCGCGACCGGCCGCCCGCCACCTGGCCGGAGGTGCCGCCGACCACGCCGGAGAGCGTGGCGCTCGCCCGCGAACTCAAGCGCCGCGGCTTTCGCTTCGTCGGCCCGACGACGCTCTACGCGCTCATGCAGGCGTGCGGCCTGGTGAACGACCACCTCGCCGGCTGCCCCGCACGACCCGCGATCGAGCGCGCACGCACGGCCGCGGGTCTGGTCTAGACGAGCCTCCAACGCTGCGCTCAGCAGCGCGCTGCGACGCCTCCTCGACGGCGCGCGGTGTCGCTCCCTGCTATTCGTGGTGGTTGTTGCGTAAAGCCGCGTGCGGTGTGAGATCTGCGGCGTCGGGCGGCGCTGCGGCGGGGCGACGAGGGGCGGAGCGGCTGCCGTCAGGCAGCCGCTGTCGCGGTGTGGAGCTTGAGGAGGTTGTGGGTGGCGGTGATGAGGCGCCATTCGGAGCGGCAGGCGGCTCTGCCGCGGCGTAAGAAGCGGTCGATTCGGCGGTTGAACTTGGTGTTGGCGAAGACCGGCTCGATCATGCCTTGCCGTTTGCTGTAGAGGGCGCGGCCGGCTTCGGTTTCGAGCACGTTGCGCATGAATGCGTAGCGGCCGCCGTCCCAGCCCGGCCGGGCGCCTTTGCGTTTGCCGGCGTCGGGCGGAATCAGGACCTTGGTGCCGCGGCTGGCGATCTGATCCATCTGGTCGTGGTGCCAGTAGCCGGCATCGGCGAGCACCACCTCCGGTCTCTTCCTGACGCCCGCGGCTTCGAGCTCGCGCTCGGCCGCGGCGACCATCGGTTCGAGGTGGCCGAAGTCGGGCGAGTCGACGTTCACGTCGGCGGCGATGATGATCTGGCGCTCGGTGCAGACCGCCTGGGCGTTGTAGCCCTGGACCCAGCCGCGCGGCGTCTTGACGTTCCGGGAGTCCGGATCGGTGACGTTGACCTTCCCCTGCGGTGAGGCGGGTGGGGTGTGCGGGTTCGGCGGCCGCCCGAAGCGGCGGCCGTCCCTCATCACCCCGCGCGCGCGGTAGGCCTCGTAGTCGGCGTTCGCCTGACACTCGACCTGGTGTTCCTCCTCAAGCCGTCGCTTCGACTCCCGCAGCCGGTCTGGCCGCGACCGCGGGACCGGCCGTGCCTCGGCGGCGCGCTGCTCGTCGAGACGGCGCTTGGCCTCGCGCAACCACCCCCGCCGGCCCTGAGCCGTCGACAGCTCGGCCGGCAGCTCGTCGCCGCGCCGCCCGCCGAAGCGCTCGTCCTCCGCGGCGTCGACAGCCGCCGCGTCCTCAAGAATCTCGGCCGCGATCTGCTCGTAGTCACGCGTCGCGTGATGCGACGCGTTCGCGTGCACCTTCGTGCCATCAACGGCGAGCACGCCGACATCGACCAGCCCCGCCTGCGCGCAGAGCGCGAGCACCTCGCCAAACAGCCCGGCGAGCGCCGTCTCGTGGCGCTGACGGAAGCGCGCGATGGTCGTGTGATCAGGCGTCTGGTTCACGCAGATCACGCGCGCCGCGACGTCCTCCACGCAGCGCCGCTCGATCCGCCGCGACGACCGCTCCCCGATCGCATAGGCGTAGAGCAATAGCGCCACCATCATCGCCGGATCGTGCGCCGCCCGACCATGACCATCCGCCCGATAGGCGGCATAGAACGCCGACAAGTCGAGCTCGCCCACAGCGTCGATCACGAACCACGCGAGATGCCCTTCCGGCAGCCATTCCCGCAGGCTCGGCGGCAACAACAACTCCTGCTCACGATCACAACCAATGAAGTTCTGCGCCATGCACCGGATCGTCCTCACCAGCCCGGACACCACCGCCGTTTACGCAACAGCCACCGTGCAGAGCGCAAGCGACGAGCGCGCCGTCTTTAGCTGCCGCCCTGCGCGAAAGCGGGTGCGAGCAGCCGGTTGGTGGACAATCCGGTCATGGACCATCCCGACCCGACCGCGGAGGACCCCTATGACGAGGAAGGCCGATTTCAACGCCGAGGAGTGGTCGACGGTCGCGGAGGGCCCGGTTTACGCCGGTATGCGCGTGATCAGCGCTGACCGTGGCGGCACGCTGCGCGAGAGCCTGGCGTTGGGCCGCGTCTACCAGGAGGCGCGAGGGGGCCACGAGGAGAGCGAGCTGCTCGACGAGTTGGTCAAGTCGCCGCCATCGATCGATCCGAACCAGGTTCGCGAGGCCGGCGGGAACATTGCCGCCGTCGCCTCGGAGCGGCTGCGCGAGGCGATCCGGATCGTCGAGGCGAAAACGACGCCCGAGGAGACCGACGCCTACAAGAGGTTCGTCATGACCGTCGCGCAGGCAGTGGCCGGCGCGCACAAGGAGGGCGGCTTTCTCGGTATAGGCGGCAAGCAAATCAGCGACGCCGAAAACCAGGCGCTCGACGAGATCTCGACCGCTCTGGGCTCGCCACCGGCACCCTGAGACAGGAGCCGCCGCCGACCGGTCCGGGCGCACGGCGCCCAAGCGGGAGCGAGCTAGGCGCGAGCCGATACGCCGCTGCTTGCCCGAAGCAGTAGCGCGCGCTTCCGTGGGGCGCTTCGTTCGTTGGAGCTCATGTACCCGCCCTGACGGGCTCGAGCACGACCACCGGAATTTCGCGGTCCGTCATTTCCTGGTAGCGATCGTAGTCAGGCCACTCCTTCGTCATGATCGACCACAACTCAGCCTTCTCCTCCGGGGTCGCCGTGCGCGCGTGGGCACGATTCTTGTCGGCCTTGACCTGGATCTCGACCTCGGGGTTCGCATCGAGGTTGAGGTACCACGCCGGATGCTGCGGCGCCCCGCCCTTGGAGGCGACGACCAGATAGTCGTCGCCGTGGCGGCCGTAGATCAGCGGGTGCCGCCTCTCCTGGCCCGAGCGCCGGCCCGTTGTTGTGAGGATGAGTGTGTGCGTCCCCTGCCAGTCGTGACCTTCCTCGCCGTCGGTCGCGACGTAGCGGTCGACGTGCTCCCGTCCGAACAGGATCATGTGAGCTCCCGGTTCATCGGTTCGATGCCGCGGAAAGACCAGACCCACGACGGCGGCAGGGTCGCCGCAGCCAGACAGATGTCGACGGTCGTCGTGCGGTTCCTCGGAATGGTCTGAAGGTGGCACCTCTGCCTGCGCAGCAGCGGTATCGCGCCGGACAGTAGCGTCCTGGGCTCCCCATGGGGGGACGAAGCCCACGGTTTCGGGAGTCGCGAGCAACGACCTCACGCGAGAACCCGGCGGCGTCCTAGCCCAGGCTCACGATCAGGTTCACCGTCGCGGCGACGATGACCGTCCCGAACAAGTAGGACAGCAGCGACTGGCCCAACGCGAGCTTGCGGAACCGGTTGGTCTGCAGGTTCGTGTCCGAGACCTGAAAGGTCATACCGAGGGTGAAGGCGAGGTACGCGAAGTCGCTGAAGCGCGGCTCCTCCGGGCCGTTGAACTCGACGCCACCCACGGGCGGCGTGTAATAGAGCCGGGCGTAGCGCAGCGTGTACACGGTGTGGACGACCACCCACGAGAGCGCCACCGACACCACTCCGAGGGCGGCAAGCAGGACCTGCTCCGCACCATGACGGTTCGCCGCCTGGCCGAGGACCACCCCGACTGCGACCAGGCTGGCGATCGCCGCCACCTGGACGAGCACGTCGGCAACCGGGCGAGTGGGATCGACTCGCACGGCGACCTCCGCGGTGCTCGCGGCGTCGCGACTCCAGATCGTCCGCCAGATCCAGCACTCGTAGACGATGCACGCGAAGTCCCAAGCGAGGAGGGGAAACAGCCACCACGAGCTGAGCGCAGCGACGGGAAGGGCGATCAGGTTCCCCGCGACGAACGCCGTGGCGATGCGGGATGCCGCCGAGATCTCACGTGGATTGTTGCCGGACCTCGGCGAGCGTGCGCCTCGCGCGCTCGGGGAGTCGCTCGTTCTATTGAGGATCGGTCTGCGTTGGGCGGCCAGAAGCGTGGATCTCCCTCGTGAGCGCGAGGATCTGCTCTGAGAGGTCGAGCAACTGCTCATTCTGCCGGTCCTCTTGCTGAACCGTCTTCCATTGCTCGTCGGCGAGCACCTGTCGCTTGGCGTCGGCGCGGTTCTGGCTGATCATCACGAAGGTCGAGGGCCCCGGTTCGCGGCCCTTCCGCGTCCTGGGATGCTTGATCGGTCCAAGCCGCACGTGCGCGCGCGGCTTCAGTCGGGGCGTCACAAGGCGCCAGGAAAGGAGACGAGATGAGCGTCGAAGTGATCTTGAAGACCCATCCGCGGCCGCTCATCGCAGATCCGGCCGTGCTCGCGCGCTGCATCGACGAGTGCGGCGTGTGCGCGGCCATGTGCACCGTCTGCGCCGACGCCTCTCTCGCGGAGGACGATGTCCGCGAGATGGCCCGCTGCGCTCGCCTGTGCCTCGACTGCGCCGACGCCTGCGTCGACGCCGGCCGCATCCTCGGCCGCCAGACCGACCCGGACGCGAACAGCCAGGTGGCTGCGCTGGAGGCCTGCGTGACGGTGTGCCGCGCATGCGCCCACGAGTGCGAGCGCCACGCCCACCACCACGAGCACTGCCGCCTGTGCGCGGAGGAGTGCCGGCGCTGCGAGAGCGCGTGCGACGAGCTGCTCGGCGTCCTCGGGATGTAGCACGGGAGCGCCGGGCAGCGCGCGGGTCGCCCCGCGGAGGGGTTGCAGTGCGGTGCACGAGGCCGGTGTGCGAGCTGTTCCAGCGACGACCAGGGGCGAGACCAGGGGGCCCACGGGCGCGACGGGCCGTGTGACGCACGACCGTTGCTGACCACAACCGCATCTACTTCAACGGACCGAGGGAGGCTGCAGCACATGGGCACGATCACCACGACCAATGGCACGGAGATCTTCTACAAGGACTGGGGCTCGGGCCAGCCGATCGTTTTCAGCCATGGCTGGCCCCTTTCGGGCGACGATTGGGACACCCAGATGCTGTTCTTCCTCCGGCACGGCTACCGCGTCATCGCCCACGACCGGCGCGGGCACGGTCGCTCCGCCCAGACCAGCGACGGTCACGACATGGACCACTACGCCGACGACCTGGCGGCCGTGACCGCGCATCTCGATCTCCAGGACGCCGTCCACGTCGGGCACTCCACCGGTGGCGGCGAAGTCGTGCACTACATCGCCCGACATGGTGAGAGCCGCGTGGCCAAAGCGGTGCTGGTCAGCGCGGTGCCGCCGCTCATGGTGCAGACCGACGCCAACCCCGGCGGCCTGCCGAAGAGCGTGTTCGACGACTTCCAGGCCCAGCTTGCCGCCAACCGGCCGGAGTTCTACCGGGCCGTGGCGTCGGGCCCGTTCTACGGCTTCAACCGGCCTGGCGTGGAATCCTCGGAAGCACTCATCGAGAACTGGTGGCGCCAGGGAATGATGGGCGGAGCGAAGGCCCACTACGACGGCATCGTCGCCTTCTCCCAGACCGATTTCACCGAGGACCTCAAGAAGATCACGGTGCCGGTGCTGGTGATGCACGGCGACGACGACCAGATCGTCCCCTACGAGGACTCCGGACCACTGTCCGCGAAGCTCGTGCAGAACGGGACGCTGAAGACATACAAGGGATTCCCGCACGGCATGCCGACCACGCAGGCCGACACGATCAACGCCGACTTGCTCGCGTTCGTGAAATCCTGACCGACTCGCCTTCGGGCGCTCGGCTCGCGTTCTCCGCTTCGAGCGTCCGGAAGCGCTCTTCGAGGTCCCAGATATGCTGGCGGCGCATCTCCTCGAGTCTCGGTATTGGTAGCGACTCGCGGCTAAGCCTCGTAGACCAGCGAACGATCTCATTTCCCTTCCGAGCTAACGGCAAGCCTGGTCTCGCCGGATGGCGTTCGCTTCACCAGGCGCGGGTAGTGACCGCATCGATGGCTGACCTCAACCTCGACAATCCCGAACGTCCCGAGTCCAAGCCCGAGCCTCGACGCTACGCCATCATCGACCGGTGGAACGGCGCCATCATCGCCACCCACGACGACGAAGACGGAGCCGAACGAGAAGTCATCGCCATCGGGAACCCACTCCTCGTCATCCTCGACCTCGAACAACCGCCCAACGCCGAGACAGTCACGACCCCAGCGATGACCAACTCCCACAACCATGATGCTCTTGGGCTGGTAGGCCGCTAGGTCGCGCGGTGTAGATCGTCCGCGCCCTCGCTCGGCAAGTAGTTCCTCTGGAGACGAACCGCCCGAAAGCAAGGCCTAGGGGCAGTCCCCCATCGCTTCTCGGTGGGGCTAACGGGGCCGTGAGAGTGCCGAAGCCCGCGCCGCCGCTACGCCCGCACCGGCTCCGGCGGAGCCGCCGCCGGGCCGCCGCCGGCCACGAAGTCCCGCGACCGCACCAGCGCATACCCCGCCACGGAGCCCACCGCCGCCACGACGACGCTCACCAGCGCGATCGTGTTGAAGCCCGTCACGAACGCGTGGTGCGCGGCGTCCACCACCTTGTCGCGGTCGGCGGGCGGCACCGTTCGCACAGCGCGCCCGGTCCCGCCTGACGCCACAGCCCGCGAAAGCTCGTGGACGTGCGACGACGCGGACATGCCCGCGACCAGCGGGGTGAGCGTCGACTCGATCTTCGACTGGAAGATCGAGCCGAGGCCGGCGATCCCGGTGGCGAGCCCGAGCTGGCGAGCCGTGTTGTTCGCGCCCGACGCCATGCCGCTCAGCTGCGGGCCGACCACGCCGACGGCGGTCGAGGCCAGCGCGGGGGTGGCCAGGCCTATCCCGATGCCGGCCAGGATCTGGCCGGGCAGCAGCGCGGTCCACCCGGACGAGTCGGACAGGTTCCCCATCAGCAGCAGCCCGACCGTCACGAACGCGAGCCCCGTCCCGAGCAGCAGCCGCACCGGCACGCGCGCCGTCAGCCGGCCGCTCAGCGGCGAGACGAACAGCAGCAGCCCGGTGACCGGCAGCGACCGGAGCCCCGCCTCGAACGGCGAGAAGCCCAGCACGTTCTGGAAGAAGAGCGTGATGTAGAGGAACATCGAGAAGATCGACGCCGACAGCGCGAAGCCGACGATCGTGGCGCCCGTGAAGGCCGGCTTGCGGAACAGCGAGAGGTCGAGCAGCGGGTCGGCGGCGCGCCGCTCCACCACCACGAACAGCACGAGCAGCAGTGCGGAAGCCGCGAAGCAGCTGCTGATAAGGGCGCTCCCCCAGCCCTCCTCGTTGCCGCGGATCAGCCCGTAGACGAGCAGGAAGAGCGCGGGGCACAGCAGCGCCACGCCGCGGAGGTCGACACCGGAGGCGGCCGGGTCGCGCGACTCGCGCAACCGCAGCCGCGCGACCACGAGCGCGGCCAGGCCGATCGGCACGTTCACGAGGAAGATCCAGCGCCACGACAGCGCGTCCACGAGCGCACCGCCCACGAGCGGCCCGGTCGAGACCGCCACGGCCGTGGTCGCGCCCCAGATGCCGAGCGCGGTCCCGCGCTCGCGACCCTGGAACTCCTGCGCGATCAGCGCCAGCGAGGTGCCGAACATCATCGCCCCGCCGATCCCCTGCGCCGCGCGCGAGACGTGCAGGAAGAGCGGGTCGGGAGCCAGCCCGCAGGCCAGCGACGAAGCGGTGAAGATCGCCAGCCCGAGCATGAAGACGAGCCTGCGGCCGACCTTGTCGGCCAGCGACCCCGCCGCCAGCAGCAAGCCCGCGAGGGTCAGCGCGTAGGCGTCGATCACCCACTGGAGGTCGCTGAAGTCGGCGCCGAGGGCGCGCTCGATCGACGGCAGCGCGACGTTCACGATCGTCACGTCGAGCAGCAGCATGAAGATCGCGATGCAGCTCGCGAGCAGGGTCCACCACTTGCACTCCACCGGGTTCCGAGACTACACGCGGGGGTGGTCTTCGCCCTCTACCGAGAACTCGATCGATGGGCCCCCCTCGTCCGGGTTGCCCCAGGGCCCAAGGTTCGGCCCAGGCAGGACGGGGGGTCCGGGGCTGGAAACGAAACTGGCCCCGTTCAGGGGCCAGGATTCCAACGTGGGTCGGAAATGCAGGCGAGTGGACGGCGTCTGAACTCTCAACCTCGTTTTGAGACCATTGTGCGGCTCCTACTCGAGCCGGTCAACAGGGCCGAGCGGAACCGATCGCTGAAGGCGGCTCAACGACGTTGAGCTTCCCGCTGCCATAGCGCGACCCGCTGTCGCCACTCGCGCGAAGGAGCAGTGCCGGCTCGCGACGGGAGGCGCCCGGGCGATCGTCCAGTAGATGAGTAGTTCCACGACGCTGGTGCCGTGAGATCCGGGGGCCCGGCGCGGCCGGCCAGTGGGTGGTCGAGCTGCGCTAGCGTCCGTCCATGCTGATCGCGCCTGCGCGGCGTCGAGCATGACCGAGCCCGTCGTCCGCGCTCGGGCGCTCCGCAAGTCCTACGGCGAGCGCGAGGTCGTCCGCGGCATCGACCTCGAGGTCCGGGCCGGCGAGATCTTCGCCTTCCTTGGGCCGAACGGCGCCGGTAAGACGACGACGGTGGAGATGCTCGAGGGCTACCGCTCACGCGACACCGGCGAGGTGGCGGTGCTCGGGGAGGATCCCGCCGGCGCCGGTCGCGAGTGGCGCTCGCGGATCGGGGTCGTGCTGCAAACCTGCACGATGCCTGGCGAGCTCACGGTCGGCGAGCTGCTCGGGCTCTACGCCAGCTACTACCCCCACGCCAACTCGGTCGAGGAGACGCTCGAGCTGGTCGGCTTGGCAGAGCAGCGCCACGTTCGCGCCCATCGACTTTCCGGCGGCCAGCAGCGCCGCCTGGATGTCGGGCTGGCCCTGATCGGCGATCCGGAGCTGGTCTTCCTCGACGAGCCGACGACCGGCTTCGATCCCTCGGCCCGACGTCACGCCTGGGAGGTGATCGCCAACCTGCGCGAGCTCGGCAAGACGGTCTTCTTGACCACCCATTACATGGAGGAGGCGCAGGCGCTGGCCGACCGGGTCGCGGTGATCGCGGCCGGAAGCATCGTCTCCGAGGGCACGACCGAGACGCTCGGCGGCCGGAATACGGCACCGAGCGACATCTCATTCAGCCCGCCTGAGCGAGTCGAGCCCTCCCAGCTGCCGCCCGAGCTGGCCTCTGCTGCCGAGCTGCGCGACGGCCGAATCCACCTGCAAAGCCGGCATCCGGCTCGCACCCTCCATGCACTCGGGGGCTGGGCGCTGGCGCGCGGCTTCAACCTCGACGACCTGACCGTCGGAAGGCCGACCCTCGAGGATGTCTATCTCGAGCTCACCGAGAGCGGGGAGCGGCGGCCGTGATCGATCGGCGCCTGCTCGCGAGCCAGTTCCGGGCCGACCTCAAGATCTTCTGGCGCAGCCCGCAGTCGCGCTACTTCACGTTGATGTTCCCCATCGTCTTCCTGGTGATCTTCGCGGCGATCTTCAACGGCACTACCGTGGTCGACGGGCGGCCGGTCGACCTCACCACCTATTACGTGCCGGGGATCATGACGCTGGGGATCATCTCCGCCAGCTTCGTCAACCTGACCCAGGCGATCGTCGCCCAACGCGAGAGCGGGGTGCTGAAGCGGATCCGCGCCACGCCCGTCCCGGCCGCCGTGGTGATCGCCAGCCGCGCGGGGGTCGGGGTCATCGTCGCGCTGATCATGTCGGGGCTGCTGCTGGTGATCGGACGGGTCGCCTACGGCGTCCACGTTCCGAGCTCGACGATGCCTGGCCTGATCATCACGGTGATCGGCGGCGCCGCCTCATTCTGCTGCCTCGGCTTCGCGATCTCGACCCGCATCGGCGCCGCCGATGCCGCCGCCCCGGTCACCAACCTCACGGTCCTGCCGCTCTATTTCATCTCCGGCGTGTTCGTGCCCGAGGACCAGATCCCCCCGCTGCTCCGCGCTATCGCAGATGTCTTCCCAATCCGTCACCTCGCCGTGGCGATGTTGACTCCATTCATCCATACGAACGGCGCCGGCATCGCCGCGGGTGACCTGTTGATCGTCGCGGCATGGGGAGTAGCCGGCCTCGGGTTCGCAGCCCGCAGCTTCCAATGGTCGCCGCGGACGGCCTAGATGAGGCGCTCGCGCCAGCGCCGTGTTGCTCCTTGTCGCGCTAAGGAGTAGCGAGTCGGGGGCTTCTCCTCGCCGATGCGACACGCCCGGCCGGACAGACGGATCGTCAGAACTGCCCCGTGGTCTTGACGTGCAAACCGGGATCGACATGAATGGCGCCAGCGATGGACCGCTGCCGACGCGAACCGACGACGTCGTGTCAGCGGACGGCACGGCGATCGCCTATCGGACCGTCGGGAACGGGCCCCCCGTTCTCGTCGTCCCGGGCGCGCTTGCAGTGGCGAACGACTTCGAGGGATTTGCGCGGGAGCTGGCCAAGCGTTTCACCGTGCACACCACCGAGCGCAGGGGACGCGGCGAGAGCGGCCCGCAGGGAGACGACTACAGCATCGAACGCGAGTGCGAGGACCGGGCAGCCCCTGCAGGCAGCCACGGGTGCCACGTTCCTGTTCGGACACAGCTTCGGAGGGTTTATCGCCCTGGAAGCCGCGCGCGGCAGCAAGGCCTTCGAGAAGGTCGCCGTCTACGAGCCGGGCGTTTCGATCGACGGTTCGATCGACATGAGCTGGGCGCCCGCCTGCCGGGCGCAGCTTGCCCGAGGCCGGCAACTGGACGCCTTCATCACCTTCGCACGTGCGATCAATCCAGAGACGACCGGCAAGGCGCTACGCTGGATGCTGAGGCTCATCTTGCCGGTGGCGATCAGAAGACGGGAGCGTCAGCAGAGGTAACCGCGCCGCTCCGCGACCGCGCCGCCAGGACGCCGAGCCCCACCGTGGTCACCGCTCCGAGTATTGGAATCGCACGGCGTGCCGCGCGTGGGGACAGCACCAGCTCGAACAAAGGGACCGGATCGCCAACGCGGTCGCCCAGCGGACCCAATGGACAGTCCCCGCCATTGGTCACGACCAGTACCCCCTCACCGACCAACGCACCGATCGCGGGACGCAACCACGGCCCGCGCCGGCCGGTCAGTGCACACCACCACACATACCCGATCGATGCCAGAAACCCGATCGCGATCACGCCGTGCCCAGCTCTCCAGATGAGCACCGCTGGCGTCATTGCGCTCTGTGACCTCGCAGCGCGCCGACTCGGCATCCCGATAACCGTACCCCCGGCGCGTTGCTGATCCGAGCGGCATCTTCCGCCTCATTACGAGCGAGCCTGGTCCGCAGCATGGGCGACGAGCCTCGGGAGCCAAAGCGCCACGCCCTCGCATCCGCGCGAAGCGGGACCGCCTGTGGCGGCGACGAGATGCTCGCTCCGTGAAGAAATGCCAGGCGTCGACAGATGTGGCGTCGCGGCTCGCGAGTCTCGTCCAAGCGGGCGTCGAGGGCCTCTCCGCGGAGACGCCTCCTTTCAACCTAACCGGGCCGCGTCCCTTTCAAGCAGAACTGCAGGCAGGCGAAGTAGAACTCGCCCCGTTCGCCGAGTTCTCGCTGCTCAGCCGCCCACGCCTTCGCGTCGTCCTCGCTGACTCCGTTGCGGTCAGGAACGAAGCTCCTGATGAATTGGACGGCCGCGGCGCCGTAGGTGTCAGGGTCGAAGTCGGCGCTGGCGAAGCTGTGGGCCTCCATCTCGATCTGCTCGAACCCGGCCGCTCTCATGGCGGGCGCGAGCGTGCGAGGCAGCGAGGGGTGGGCGAGGTGCTCATCCCAGGCGCCCAGTACGCGCTCCATGCGCGCAGGGTCGGCCGAATGCCAGGAGACCGTGGCCCAGTCGACGTCCCAGACAACGACGCGGCCGCCGGGCCGCAACGCCCTGTGGAGCTCGGCAAGGCCGGCCGACACGTCCGGCACGTACTCGAGCACCTGCACGCACAGGGCGCCGTCAAACCCCGCGTCCTCGACCGGCAGCGCAGTCGCGTCCGCCTCGTGGAACTCGACGTTGTCATGCCCCTGGCAGCGGCGCGCAGCCAAGGCGAGCATCTGCGGACTGCTGTCGAGACCGACGACTTTGCCGTCAGGCCCGACCTCGTCGAGCAGCTCGGCGCCGTAGAAGCCCGGCCCGCAGCCGACATCGAGGATGCGCTCGCCGGGGGAGGCGCCCAAGGCTGCGCGCACGAGGCGGCGCCGGCGCACCGCGTCGCCTATCCGGTAGAGCGCCTCGAGCTGCTTGCCAGCCTCCTCATCGAACGCAAGCTGACTCACCGAGCCAGTCTCGCAGGCCCAGCCAGAGAGCGCTGGACCCGCCCACCCGGCCTCAACCCGAGGCCCGCTCTCCAGGCTCGTAGCTCGCATCCGGTCTGGGCAGAATGGAGCAGATCGGCGAGAGTGCTCCCATCCCATGAAAGAAGGCGTCTCGCGCGTGTCACGCCAGACGCCCGCTCGGGACGAGCAGCAGGCGTCTCAAGCCCTGCGGACGCCGCTTGCGGAAATCGCAGAGGCTGTTGCACAAAAGGGTTCCGAAAGCACAGGACTGTGAGCCTAGGGAGACAGGCGCCGATTCGCGGCGCTGCCGATGGCCTTCTCCCAGTCGCGGGCCGTTTTCGGCCGCTCTGAGCATGGGTCGTCCCATCACAGATTGACGCACCGGATCTGTGGGTGGTTGCGCAACAGCCCCGCCGAAGCAGAAGCGCCGTCAGACCATAAGTCAGGGCCCATCTGGCTCGCGGCCGCGCCGCATCCATGCCGGAATCATGCCGGCAGGCACGCGCCAAGGGCCTTGGCTTAGGCTCGGGTCAGTGTCACGCTCGGGCTTCCGGGTGGTGACGTCCGACCGGCCGGGTTGGTTCTCGGGTCGGTGGCGGGCTGACTCGTAGGCTCGCTGTCGACCAGTAGGTCTGACCGACACCCGTTGTGTCGCCCGCCACCGCCCGAGGGTCCCCGGCGTGACTTGATAGGAGCGTGGCTTCGCCCCAACTGAGGTGTGTCCGCCGGAGGTCCACATCGCCGGTGGCATCCAACGAAGGGATGGAGCAGATGATCGTGATCGGAGCGGACCCACACAAGCGCGAGCACACCGTGGCGGCGGTTGAGGCCGCGACGGGCGAGCTGGGAGGCAGCGAGACGGTTAGGGCGTCGGGTGCAGGTCACGCCGAGCTGTTGGCCTGGGGCCGGGCGCTGGGGTCAGAGCGGGTGTGGGCGATCGAGGATTGCCGGCACGTTTCCGGTCGCCTGGAGCGCTTCCTCGTCGCTCGCGGGGAGCGGGTCGTCCGGGTCGCGCCGAGGCTGATGGCCGGTCAGCGTCGGTCCGCTCGTCAGGCCGGTAAGTCTGACCTGATCGACGCAGTGGCCGTGGCCCGTGCGGCCCTGCGCGAGGGCGTCGGGTCGCTGCCTGCCGCAGAGCTCGATGAGCGGGCGCTTGAGATCAAGTTGCTGCTTGACCACCGCGAGGACCTCGTCCGTGAGCGCACCGCGCTGCAGGGCCGGCTGCGTTGGCATCTGCACGACCTCTGGGGCCAAGGGGGGGGGGGGGACGGTGTGCCGGCCGGCGGGCTTGACCGCGCCAAGTGGCTCGATCGGCTCGCGCGGCGCCTGGCGCGCTCAGAACAGACGGCCCGCGTTCGGGTCTGCCGCGAGCAGGTCGTCCGCCTGCGTCAGCTCGCCCGCCGCTGCGCCGAGCTCGAGCGCGAGATCAGCCTGCTCGTCGCAGCCCACGCCCCGCAGCTGCTCAAGCTGCCCGGCTGCGGAGCGCTGAGCGCCGCCAAGATCGTCGCGGAGACCGCCGGCGCCGATCGTTTCGCGACCGACGCGCGCTTTGCTCGTCACGCCGGCATCGCGCCGATCCCCGCCAGCTCGGGCCGCAGCGATCGCTTCAGACTGCACCGCGGCGGCAATCGCCAACTCAACTGCGCGATCCACCGTATCGCTGTCACCCAGGGCCGGATCCACCCGCCGGCGCGTGCCTACCTCACGCGCAAGCAGACCCAGGGAAAGACACGCATCGAAGCCCTTCGTTGCCTCAAACGCCACCTCGCCCGCACCATCTGGAGAACCATGACCACCACCCCCCAAGCCCCAGCCAACAAGCTGGCCTTGACATAGGAGCAACTGGTGCGGCGTCAACCCAAAGCCGGCGAGCCGCTCACGC
Source organism: uncultured Actinomycetes bacterium (assembly GCA_963797015.1). GTDB lineage: Bacteria > Actinomycetota > Thermoleophilia > Solirubrobacterales > Solirubrobacteraceae > JBBPZA01. Next base: position 102,692 of record CAWCNV010000005.1, read on the forward strand.
AACAGCAGTTCGTAGCAATCCTCGACCAGTGGGTGGACAGCGAGGTAGCGGTTCGAGTGGTCAGCGACAGCGACGACCTGGTCGCTGTGTTCCGGGGACGGCTGGGTGGACGCTCAGCAGGGAAACCGCCAGCCCTGTTCTGGCCGCTGCTGACGCCAGGTGACAGTGAGCATCTGGAACAGCCCGGGATTTACATGCACCCGGAGGCATTCGAGGAGGCCTCGGTACACGAGGGTAAATTCGTGCTGGAGCTGCGTCAGGCGGGGGTGACCCTAAACGTCCGCCGGCTCTGACTTCCTGCCACCGTCTCGTCAGGGATGAAGCGCCACCCGGTCCTCGCCCCGGGCGCGCTAGATCGATTGGCGATAGCCGAAGAATTCGTGGTCCTGGTTGTAGCCGCCGTAGCCGCCCCCAACCTCGGAGTAGTCGGCGACGAACTCGATCCCCCTGATCCACTTGACCTGCTTGAAGCCGAGCTCGATCTCGTTGCGGAGCCGCAGCGGGGCGCCGTGGCCAAACGGCAGCGGCTCGTCGTTCATGTCGTAGGCGAGCATCGTGAGATGGTGGCCCATATGTTCGATCGGATGCGCGTCGTAATAGACCCCCTTGTCCGCTCCTTCGCCGAGGGAGTAGAAGACGACCCACTTCGCCTCGGGATGCGGCTCGACCAGATCCACGATGGTCTGCATCGAGACCCCACCCCACTTGGCGACGCCGGACCACCCCTGGATGCAGAAGTGCTGGGTGATCTGCTCGTGGCGGGGTAGCGCCCGCAGCTGCGCCAGGCCAAGATCGACGGGATTGTCGACGAGCCCGTGGATCCGCAACCGGTAGTCGGCGAAATCGCCGTCGAATAGCGCCTTGTACTCGTCGGAGTCGGGGTATTGCCCGTTGTGCCAGAAGTACGGCGAGATGTCTTTCTCGCTGTACTGGCCCGGCTTTGGGTCGACGTGCTCGAAGAGGTGCTGCAGCGGGCCGACGATCGCGTGGCCGACGCGCTGCACGACCCGAGGGTGGCGGATCGTGAACGGCGTTGCGGCGACCCACCCGGCCGCGACCACGACCATCGACGCGGCGAAGATCCAGAACCCGATCCAGGCCTCATCGGTCCGCCCCGCGTAGACGTGGTTGAGGTTTACCAGCAGGCCCGTGGTGAACACGAAGGTCACGTGCATCACGATGAAGACCAGGAACCAGACGAGCACGAGGAAGTGAAGCGAGCGCGCGGTCTGGATGCTGAAGAGCCTGCTGATCCGCTTGAAGCGCGTGGACAGCGCCGGGGACATGCCAAGGCCGGTGATGAGGGCCAGCGGAGCAGCCACGAAGACGGTGATGAAGTAGGCGATCAGCTGCAGGCCGTTGTAGGCCACCCAGCCGTGCTCGACTGGCCAGTCGAGGGAGAGGTACTGGATCAGCACCGACAAGGCGTTGGGGAACACGTCCCAGCTGGTGGGCACGAGGCGCTGCCAGCGGCCGGTGGCGAACAGCAGGACTAGGAAGATCGCGCCATTTAGCAACCACGCCGCATCCACGCCGAGGTGCCACCAACGGGCCAGGCCGATGGAATGGCGAAGGCCCGGCAGGCCGACCTGCCCGGGGAGGCTGATCGAGTCCTGCTTGGCCGTCCAGAGCGGGTCGGCTGGCACCGGGCGCTGGATCCGGAACCAGTCCCTGCCCGGCGTCGAGTGCCGTGTCCAGTACAGCCGGGGATGGTCCGACAGGATCTGGATCCCCGAACGGATGATGAAGACCATGAGGAACAGGTTGAAGAAGTGCTGCAGCCGCGCCCAGACGGGGAAGCCCGTCGTCGCGTTGGGATGCGAAGGCGGCATGGTCCCGGGATACCGCTTGATGAAGTGCTGTACCGAGGGCTCTCCGCGCAGGCCCTTGGCGATGGCGACCGCGACGATTAGGAGCACGAAGCCGATGGGCAGCAGCCAGAGCAGGTTGAACCACCTGCTGCGACCGAGGCGCACCCGCGGGGCGATGCCGTTCACATGTGGAACCGAGCCCGCCCAGGTAGCGGTGTCGATGACGTCCTCGCCGGGCGTCAGCTGCCACCGGTAGCTGCGCACTACGTCCGGAGAGATCCCAGACGGCGCCGCAGACGTCTCGTCGGGGCTGGGCTCGGCGTCAGTGCCCATCCGGGAAGCCTACGGGCGCTGCTCACACGGCGAAAGCACGCGAGCGGCGCGGATCTCGGTTTGCCGGGCGCCAGTCCATGGCCGGTCGAGCGTGTTACGGATTCGCTGCCGCTTTTCGCGCGGGGCACTCAGGCGCGGACGGCTCCCTCGCGTGGGAACGAGCAGCCCGCCGAGAATGAGGCATGCCGACAAGAACATGCGCTCGGGAAAGTCCTTCCCCCGGGGCCGATCCACGGCCGTTGAAAAACGCAATGCAGGGGAGTGGACGACGTCTGAACTCTCAACCTCGCCTTGAGACCATTGTGCGGCTCCTGCTCGAGCCGGTCAATCGGGCGGAGCGAAGACGAGCGCTGAAGGGGCGCCACGTTGAGGTTCCCGCGGCCCGTAGCGCGACCCGCTGTCGCCACTCGCGCAGAGCAGCGCTCGCACCGCGACCGCGCGCTTGCATGGAAAGCGGCGCGCCGCCGGATGGGCTCGGCGTGTCGAGGGAGGGGTAGCCTGGGCGACATGCCGGGGGCTTCGTGAAGGCGGCCGGAATCGAGCGGTTCGGCGGCGATGTGCGGGAGCTGTCGCTTCCCGATCCGCGTCCGGCCGGCGCGGGCGAGACGCTCATCACGGTGCGGGCGGCCGGGGTGGGGCCCTGGGACGACCTCGTCAGGCTCGGATCGTGGGACGTCGGGCCGCGGCCGCCGATGGCGCTGGGCGTCGCGGCGGCAGGGACGGTCGCTGCCGTTGGGGCCGGCGTCGACGGGTGGTCGGTCGGAGATGAGGTGATGACTCACCCGGTACCCCTGCTGGAGCATGGGTGCTGGAGCGAGTTGTTGCTCGCCCGCGCCGATGCGCTGGCCGCGAAGCCGTCCGCTGTGCCATGGGAGGACGCGGCCGCCTTTCCGGTGCCGGCGCTGACGGCGGACCAGGCGATCGGTGCCGCGCTCGGGAACTCGGGCGCCAGGCGGTTGCTCGTCCACGGCGCCGGAGGCGTGACCGGGCAGCTGATCGCAGCATTGGGGGTGGTGGTCGGAGCCGAGGTCGCGGTGACAGCCGGGCCGCGGAGCGCTGAGCGGCTGCGAGAGCTCGGGGTGGCAGCGGTGTTCGACTACCACGACGGCGGCTGGCCCGCCAAGGTCCGCGACTGGGCGGGTGGCGGTGGCGTGGCCGCAGCGATCAATGCGGCCCCCGGCGGTGAGGCCGTCGCCCTCTCCACCGTCGCCGACGGCGGGCGGCTGGCCACGATCACCGGCGCGCCGCCGCCGGCGGCGCGCGGGGTGGCGATTGTCGATATCTACGTGCAGGCGGACGGTGGCCGGCTAGCGAGCATGGCCGAGCGGCTCGGCAATGGCGAGATCGGGATTTCCGTGGGCAGGATCTACGGCCTCGCGGCGGCGGCGGACGCGCTCAATCTGGCCGTCGGCGGGGGCGGCGGTGGTGCGGTCGTACTGCGCGTGTGAGGCCGACTCCAGGGGCGATGGCCCGGCCGGACGCAACGGGGCCGTGCCACCTGGTGAGCAGAGCGCTGCTTTGGACGAGCCCCGGTAGTCGCGTTCCGCCGCAACCGGTTTGGTTCCACTGCTGCTTCGCTCATGCGGCTGCTCACGGCGGATCCTCGGTCTCGTTCTCCGAGCCCGAGGAGGGGCCAAGTCCGAACTGCTGTTTCATCGCGCTGGTCGACGCCGTTCGCCGGCGACGATGCCAGCCTTCCACGCCGGCCGACCCACGCGAAACAAGGGTCTTCGCTATCCCGCCGATCCACCCAAAGTCGAGGAGATCGTCTCCGTCATGCGCACGGCCGGGAACGACCTGCACGGGCGGCGCCTGTGTGGCTTGATCGTGGTCCTCTGGCGCGCCGGGCTGCGGGATCCAGGAAGCGCTGGCGCTCGCCGAAGCCGATCTCGATCACCGGCGCGGCTCGTTGCTCGTGCGTTGCGGAAAGGGCGGACGCCGCCGTGAGGTCGGCATGGACGCGTGGGGCTGGGATGAGCTCCAGCCATGGCTCGAACTACGAGTCGAGCTACCCGTCGGACCCCTGTTCTGTGTCCTCAACGGCCGGACGCGTGGTCGCCAGTGGTCGAGCGCCGCCGCCCGAAGCGAGCTGCAGCGCACAGCGTCGCAGCTGGGGTCCGCCGACGGTTCGCTCCACACCAGCTGCGGCATCCCACGCCGTCGAAATGGCTCGCGAAGGCGTGCCGCTCGTGGTCATCCAGCGCCGGCTCGGCCACAGCAACCTCGGCCTCACCTCGGTCTATCTCCAAGGGATCGACAACGCCGAGATCATCGACACCGTCCACGCCCGGCACGCGCCGGTGATCCCGGTTAGCACGTCACCTCGGCTCTGAGCAACATCGCGACGCTGCTCGTCGCGCGTAGCAGGAGCGCGCGAAGGAGCAGCTAGCTCAATCCCGCTTGGGACTGTCGCTCATTGCTTCGGCACCAGGATCTGCGCGAGGGCTCCGCTCTGGAAGCGTTCCTCTTCGACGACGTCCAGCTTCAGGTGCTCTCCCAGCTCGGCGAATGGGCTGTGCCCCGTGCCGATCGCAATCGGGACCGTCGTCAGCTGGTATTCGTCGATGAGGCCCAGGCGGGTCATCGACTTGGCGAAGTCGGGGCCGCCGTGGACGAGGACCGTCCCTTCGTCGTCCCGAGCCTTCAGGTCCGCGATCTCCGCGCGCAGGTCTCCGCCGAAGATCTCGGCCGGTCCCCATTCCGCCTTCTCCAGGGTGTGAGAGAAGACAGCCTTCGGCTTCTCGTTCATCGCTGTTGCGATCGGCCCCTCGGACGCGGCCCAATGCGGCCCCATGATCTCGTAGCTGCGGCGCCCCATCGCGTGGACGCCGGCCTCCTCGAGCGCGCGGCGGTTCCACTCACCCGAGTCGTCGCCGAACCACTCGAACATCCATTCATGGGTCCCGTCGGGGCTGGTGACAAAACCGTCGAGGGACATGACCATCTTGAGAACTACTTTTCTATCGCTCATGTCGGTAGAGACCTACCCGCTCGCTTGAACTCATCGTCCAGCGGCGCTCGCTCTTCGCGCGAAGCACTAGCGCGTGCACGATCGGGCGACCCGTGAGGGAGCCCTGGTTATCTCCTGAGACGGATTGCGTTGAGGTCGCGTTCGCGTACCTCGTCGATGCTCTCCAGCAGGTCGTCGACGTCGTCATGCTCGGCGTGTAGGTAGCGGCCCGCAAGCGCGTCGTAGCGACCGGTCGCGAGCTTGCGGACGAGCTCGGGCGCGAGCTCTGGCGGCGTCCAGGGCGCGTCGTCGGAGAACGAGCCGGTCATCTGCGTCCTCACGAGCCCGGGGCTGAAGAAGAAGACGGGAATCCGCCCTGCGAGCTCGTTCGCGAGCATCTCGCCGTAGCGGCAGACGGCGGCCTTGCTCGGCGGGTAGGTGGTTCGGTCGCCGCCGGGGAGATAGGCGGCGCCGCTGCCGGTGATCGCGATCCGCCCGCGACCCCGCTCGAGCATGCCCGGGATCACGGCACGGCAGCAGAGGTGGACGCCGAGGACGTTGACCTCGTAGACGCGCCACCAGTCGGCGGGGTCGATCTCCCATGATGGTCTGCGAGTCTCGTCGGCGCCGGCGGTCGCGATGCCGGCGTTCGCAACGAGCAGGTCGATCTCGCCCGCCTGCGCGACCGCGCTTTCAACCGAGCCGCGGTCGGCCACGTCCATCTTTACCCAACGGCCCTCGATCTCGTCCGCGACAGCCTCGACCTGCTCGCGGCTACGCGCGCCGACGACCACCTCCCAGCCATCGCCGGCGAGCGCCCGCGCAATCCCCGCGCCGATGCCGCGACCTCCGCCGGTGACAAACGCCCTCATGCGCGGCAGCGTATCCAGTCCGGTCGAGGGCGCTACTAGTGGTCGCGCGCCTGCTTTCCGTGCTCACCAAGAGTCCCGGACCAGCCTGGGGCGGACTTCTGCTTTCGCGTGAGGCTGTCGCACAAAGGGGGGTGCCGTCCGGTGTGGTTAGGAGGATTCCGGGATGGCTCAGAACTTCTTGGCGTGTGATCGTGAGCAGGTGTTTTTGATGCCTCCGGATATGCGGGATTGGTTGCCGGAGGGGCATTTGGCGTGGTTCGTGCTCGAGGCGGTCGAGGCGATGGACCTGTCGGCGTTCTATGCGGGGTATCGCCCGGATGGTCATGGTCGCGCGGCGTATGAGCCGTCGATGATGGTGGCGTTGTTGCTCTACGCGTACGCGCGCGGGACGCGCTCGGCGCGGGCGATCGAGCGGGCGTGTGAGGAGGATGTGGCCTACCGGGTGATCGCGGTGCAGCAGAGGCCCGATCACGCGACGGTGGCGCGGTTTGTGCAGCGCCACGAGGAGGCTCTCGCGGACTTGTTCGGCGCGGTGCTCGAGTTGTGTGCCGAGGCCGGGCTGGTGCGGGTGGGGGTGGTCGCGATCGATGGGACCAAGCTGCACGCGAACGCGAGCCGCGACGCGACGCTTGACTATGAGCGGATCGCCCGCGCGATCCTCGAGGAGGCGAAGGTCACCGACGCAGCGGAGGACGAGCTCTATGGCGAGGCGCGCGGTGATGAGCTGCCGGCCGAGCTCGCGACCCAGCACGGGCGGCGGGGGTGGCTGCGCGACGCCCAGCAACGGCTGGATCAGCGGCGCGCGGAGGAAGCGAAGGCGATCCCGCGCTCGCGGCCGCAGCGGCTGAAGGAGTCCAAGCGGCGGCTTGAGGAAGAGCTGTGGAGCGAGTGCCAGGCCAACGCGAACTACGAGGCCTACCGCGCGCGCGGGGTGATGAAGGACGGCCGCCGGTTCGGTGGCCCACCCAAGCCCTTCGTGCCGCCGGCGACGCCGGCGGGGAAGAAGATCAATACGACCGATCTCGACTCGCGGCTAGTGAAGGGGATTCGCGGCTGGCTGCAGGGCTACAACGCCCAGGCCGTGACCAACGAGGACCAGATCGTCTTGGCCGCCGAGGTGATGGTCGCCTCACCGGACTTCGGGCACCTCGAGCCGATGCTCAGCGCCGCCCAGACCGAACTCGCCGCCGCCGGCGTCACCGCCCGACCCGAGACGGTGCTCGCGGACGCCGGCTACTGGCACCAGCAGCAAATGGAGCGGATCGTCGCCGGCGGCACACACGTCCTGATCCCGCCCGACTCAAGCCGACGCAAGGGCAGCCGGCCGGGTTGGGACGGCGGCCTCTACGCCTTCATGCGCAGGGTGCTCGCGACCGACCGCGGCGGCGGGCTCTACCGACAACGACAACAGCTCATCGAGCCGGTCTTCGCTCACACGAAGTTCAACCGTCGGATGGAGCGCTTCCACCGACGAGGCAGAGCCGCCGCCAGGACCGAATGGCGCCTGATCACCGCCACCCACAACCTCCTCAAGCTCCACAAACACCAGACCGCAACCGCGGCGGCCTAACCCGCCTTCCGCCGGTCGACCCGGCCGCCCGGCGCGCAGCGCCGAAGCGCGCCGCCCCGCGCCAGCCCAAACGCTTTACGCGACAGCCTCGCGTGGAAGGAGCAGCCCCGCCGAGATCAGGCGCGCCGACAAGGCTGTGCTCGGGAAAGCACTACCCCCGGGGCCGATCCAGGGCCGTTCAGAAACGAAATGCAGGGGAGTGGACGACGTCTGAACTCTCAACCTCGCCTTGAGACCATTGTGCGGCTCCTGCTCGAGCCGGTCAATCGGGCGGAGCGGAGACGAGCGCTGAAGGCGGCTCAACGTGGAGGTTCTCGCTGCCCGTAGCGCGACCCACAGTCGCCACTCGCGCAAAGGAGCAGCGCCGCGTACGCTTCAAGAGGTGTCTACTTCGCTTCCCGAGATCGTCTCGCGCTACTTCGAGTTCGACGCGGTCCGCGACATCGACTCCATCGTCAGCCTCTTCGCTGGCGACGCGACCGTCGTCGACGAAGGCGAAACCCGCCACGGCACGGCCGAGATCCGCGCTTGGCAGACCGGACCTGCCTCCAAATACAGCTACACGACCGAGGTCCACGACAGCCAGGCCGTTGAGGCGGATCGCTATGTGGTGACTGGTCGGCTCGCCGGCAACTTCCCCGGAGGCACCGCCAACCTCAAATTCGACTTCACGATCGCCAACGGGGTCATCAGCCGGCTCGTGATCGCGCCGTAACCAGCGCGCGCCCGCGTGGACTACCGGTCGGCGGGAGGGTGGCGTAGATGGCGACTCACGTCCCCGACGAGATCGGTCCGCACGCGCCTCTCCACAAAGCGCCACTGCCCGTCGCGGCGCTCAAAGCGGTCTTCGTACCGACCACTGACGATCGGTTGCAGAGTCATGTCCGGAAGCGCTTGCAGCGCGGTGAAGTAGGAGCGCGAGACCGCCGTGCCCGCCCCTTCGTCGACGTCGATGGCGAGATTGGACGTGATGTGCTTGGTCCGTGGCGTACCGTCGTCGTAGACGATCAGGCTGTCCCGGAGCATCTTCTCGATCGCGTCTCCTCCGCTCACCGACCCGGCGCCGCCGGTGAAGGTGGCATCCGTAAGCAGGTTGCCGACCCCTTCGAAATCGCCGTCGTCCACGAGCTCGGCATACGTTGCGATGAGGTTCTCGATCGCCCGGTGCGGCGGGGTGCTCATCCGACGCGAGACTAGGCGAAGCAGGCCACGTTGGGGTGGGTCGCGCGTTTAGCCGAGGGGTTCGACGGTTGTGGTGCGAATGTGCTCATATGCGGATGAGCGCGCTGAGAGATGGGCGCGCCGAGGCCAGGCCGTCGTAGTTGGCGGCGCCGGCGCCGTCGACGACGAGATGCGCGCGGCAGGACCACGGCTGGAAGCGAGCCCCTGGCAAGGCGTCCTTCCGGGTTGTCAGGCGCTGCCGATCGTGGTAAGGAAGTCGGCGAAGGCCCCGGTGCGTGCCTGTGGTGTCGCCGGTTGCGTCGAGGTCCATGAGGAGGCCGCGGATGACGGCGAGCACGACGGTGGCAAGCTCGGGTCGGCCGAGGCTGCGCATGCCGTGCTCGGGAAAGCCCTTGCCCCCGGGCCGATCCACGGCCGTTGAAAAACGCAATGCGCCCGAGAGGATTCGAACCTCCACGGGCCAAGCGGCCCACAAGGCCCTCAACCCTGATCCGGGGGTACGGCCCCATGCGGATTTGGCTCTACAAGCGGGTTTAGATCGTCCGCGGGGGTCCAAATTGTCCAGGGTTTCCGCTGAAAGTGGTACCACGGTGGTACCACGGGGCATCCAAGGAGGCCTTGTCCAGGTCGCGACCTACTCTTCCCGGACTACTGGCACACGACGTTGAGGCACTGCGCCGGGTTGCCGTTCCCACTCGCGCGGTTGCCGGACGCGGACACGCCGGGCACGGCCTCGATCCCGTAGTCGCCGTTGTTCACCGCGACGTTGTTCACGAGCCTCGCGCTGGCGGTGTCGACGTCGATGCCGTCGCCGTCGGTGTTGGCGGCGGCGATATTGCGCACCACCGCCGTGTTCGCGGACCCGGAGGCGACGTGGATGCCGTCCGCGTCGTTGGGGCTGTCCTTCAGGCTGCGGACGACCACGTTGGCCACGACCACGTTGCCCGTCCCGCCTGCGACCTCGATCGTCGAAGCGCCGTTGCCGACGATCAAGTTTGACGAGCCCGCGACCCCGATGCCGTCATGCTGAAGATGCGTGTTGTCGTACGACCGCAGCGCGTTGTTTCCCTGCACGACACTGGAGCTCGAGCCGGCGTCGAGCGACAGGCCGAAGTCGGTGCCCCCCAGCCTGTTGCCGAGGATCGCCGTGCGCGGCGATCCGACTACCTGGATGCCGGTGAACCCGAAGTCGGCGCTGCTGTCCCGGACGATGTTGCCGCTGCCGCCCGAGATGTAGATCCCGATGAAGCCCCCGGCCCCGACGCCGACCACGCGGTTGGCGCTCGCCCCTTCGAGCGAGATCCCGATGGCCCCACCTACCGACCCGTTACGGATCGTGACGCCGTCGTGGCCTTCATTGACGATGCCGGTCCCACCGGTGTGACCGGCAAAGATCCAGGCGGAGACGGAATGACCGTTGAGGTCGATCGTGATGCCGTCCGCCCCGACGACCAAACCGGGCGAGTTGCTCGGGCCGCAGGACACGTCAGCCGCGAGCACGACGTCCTGCGTGACCACCTGCCCGCAGGTGAGCGTGACGGGCGCCGCCTGGGCGCCCCCGGGCGCCAACAGCCCAGCCGCTACCAATATGCCGACCAAACCCGCACGAGCTCGCATTGAACGTTCCCCCTCGACGCCGCCAGTGGTGCTGACCAGTTCGTGATACTCCTCGGGCACGGCCTCGTCAAGAGCCTCGCCGAGAGCCGCTCCGGGTCCGCCCATCAAGCGGACGATGTGGGTCGTTTCTTTAAACAGAGCAGGCCCGTTCACCCGCCCACTGCGCCGCGCGCGCCGCCGGGAGCGTCGGCTTTTGCCGAGATCTTGAAAGCGAGCAGCGTCAAGCGACTCGAGGAACTGAGGGCGTGTTGCCTTCCGCCAGGGGCGGGGGTAGGGTGCGCGGCGACCAAACAAGTGGGCCGGCGGTGCGTGAACACCCCGGCCCGTGGCACCGAAGGGGTACACCTTCGGCGCGCTGCGCAAGCTACCCGCAGTCGCGGGCGGCGAGCGTCCTCGCCGCAGCGGCCCTTCCGGCGCCACCCGACCGGAAGGAAACCATTGTGCCCAAGAAGACCGAGGTGAGCTGATGGCGCGCGGCACGATCATCGAGCGGCGGACCGCTAGCGGAGAGCCGCGCTACTCGATCAAGTACAGGACCGGCGACGGCACCCAGGTAAAGCGGTCGATCGGCCCGTCGCGCCGGGAGGCCGAGCGCGAACTGAACCGGGAGCTCGCCGCCGTTGACAGTGGGCAGCAGCGAACCCGGTCGAGCCGGGAGCTACTCGGCGACTACCTCGATCGGTGGCTTGAGGAGCACGGGCCGCGCATCGAGCCGGGGACGCGCGCCGCCTACGAGATCGACGTGCGGCGCCGGATCAAGCCGATGCTCGGGCACAAGCGCCTGGACCGGATCACCACCCAGGACGTCCGTGCGTTCGTCGCCCGCCTCGCGGCCGAGAAGCGCGCGAACGGGAAGAAGCTCGCGCCCAAGACGATCAACAACACGATCGTCACGCTGCGGGTCGCGCTCGGCCACGCGCACGAGGACAAGCTGATCCCGTCCAACCCCGCGTCGAGCGTCGGTCGGCGCGATCGGCTCAAGCTCCCCGAGCAACACCGGGAGATGGACTACCTGCGCCTGAACGAGATCCCGCTGTACCTCGACGCCTGCGCTCCCGCCTATCGGCCGCTGGCCGAGGTACTGATCGGCAGCGGAGCCCGGATCGGCGAGGCCGTCGCCCTGACCTGGGGCGACATCGACTGGCAGGGCTCGGCGATCGTCATCGCCCGCGCCAGCAAGCGGACCGGCACGGGCAGCACTAAAGGCGACCGCTCCCGGCGCGTGGAGATCGGGCCGCGGCTACTCAAGCTGCTTGAAGATCAGCGCGCTGTCCAAGCCGAGCAGCACGCCGACGATGACGGGCGCCGACTGATCTTCCCGGGCCGGCACGGCGGACACCTCGACCGCTCACACATCAGCACCACGTGGCACCGGAAGGCGCTCAAGAACGCAGGGCTCCGGCAGACCCTCAGGCTCCACGATCTGCGCGGCACCGCAGCCGCGTCATGGCTCGCCGCTGGGCTCCCCATGATCTACGTGCAGCGCCAGCTCGGGCACGTCGACATCGCAACCACCGTCCGGCACTACGGGCACCTCGAGGAAGGGTTCCTGCTCGACGCTGCCAAGCGTGCGGAGACGGCAGTCTGGGGAAGTGGTACCAACTTGGTACCACGAGCCTCCACGGCCATCCCGACCCTAAACAGTGGAGAACGCGAAAACCCCGCCTGAGCGGGGATTTCGAGTGCGCCCGAGAGGATTCGAACCTCCACGGGCCAAGCGGCCCACAAGGCCCTCAACCTTGCGCGTCTACCAGTTCCGCCACAGGCGCGAGCGCGCGAGCCAGTATACCCTCGGCGTTCCGTGGCTCCGGGTGGCGAGCCGGCGTGCGTCGCCGCCGCCGGCGCGGTCCTGCGTGCGCACCGAGGGGGCGCTGCCGCGGCCCTGATTCCGCTCGGACGCGGAGGCTCCCGCTATCTGGCTGCCGTCCGGACGCGACGGCTCCAGCGGCCTTGCTTCCGTCCCCGGGGGGCGGTAATGTGCCGAACACATGTTCGCCAGACACGCAGGCATAAACCCAGGAGGCCGGTCGCGATGGATCTGACGAAGGATCTGACGAAGCGCCAGCAGGAGATCTTCGAATTCATCAAGCGCTACTCGGCGAAGTACGGATACCCGCCGACGGTGCGTGACATCGGGAAGGCCGTCGGGCTGGCCTCGTCCTCGACCGTCCACGCGCATCTCTCCAACCTCGAGAAGTCCGGTCTTCTGCGCCGCGATCCGTCCAAGCCGCGCGCGATCGAGCTGCTGGACCGCGCGGCGGCCGCCGTGCGCGACGTCGTCAAGCCGGGCGGCCTGCCGCTGGTAGGTCACGTCGCCGCCGGCCAGCCCGTGCTCGCCGAGGAGAACATCGAGGACTACATCGAGGTCCCGCCGATCGCCGGCGGCGCCGAGGGCGACTACCTGCTGCGCGTGCGCGGCGATTCGATGAAGGACGCCGGCATCCTCGAGGACGATCTCGTCGTCGTGCGCCCCCAGGAGGTCGCCGCCGACGGCGAGATCGTTGTCGCGCTCGTCGGCGAGGAGGCGACCGTGAAGCGCTTCTTCAAGGAGTCAGACCACGTGCGCCTGCAGCCCGAGAACACGGCGATGGAGCCGATCCGCTCAACCGACGTCCGCGTGCTCGGGCGCGTGGTGGGCCTCCTCCGGAGGGTCGAATGACCACCCTCACGGGCAACGCCCGACCGCCGCTCGCGGCGTCCTCGCCTGCTCGCGTGCCAAGCACGCCACGCAGGCTGCGTCCTTGCGAGCGACGGTTGGCGATGCCCGTCACTCTCGACGAGGTCATCGTCGACGTCTGGGAGGGTCTCACCGCCAGCCGCTCGGTCGCCTGCCCGGTGTGCGGCGGAGAGATGCGCCCGTCACCCGCCGCACTGCAGCCGAGCGGCGGCTGCACGGACTGCGGCGCTCGCCTGTCCTGACCGGCCGCGGCGGCGTCCCCGCGCGGGGGCGCTCGGCCCCGGCTCCCGCCCTCGGAACCGTGCGCGCTTCGCGTTAACCTGTTCCCTGCAGGCCAAGCAGCCGCGTCGACCCGAGGAGGTCGCCGAGGAAAGTCCGGACACCGAAGGGCAGGGTGGTCGGTAACACCGACCCGGGGAAACCCGCGGGAAAGTGCCACAGAAATACACCGCCCAAGTCCGCCGCTGCACGTGCGCGGCGGGCCGGCAAGGGTGAAATGGTGCGGTAAGAGCGCACCGGCGCCGCGGTGACGCGGCGGCCAGGCAAACCCCACCCGGTGCAAGGCCAAGCAGGACCGTTCGCAGGCTGCCCGCCGAGGTCCAGGTCGGCCGCACAGATGGATGGCTGCTCGAGACAGAATCCGGCTTACAGGTCTGCTACCGAGAGGGCCCCGAGAGATCGGGGCCCTCTCCACGTTTGCGGCTGACGGGCGCCGGCCGAAGCGGCCGGGAGCGGGAGCCGAGCGGGGGGCGGTCGACTAGCTCGAGCCGCCCGCGACCTGCCGCGGCGTGTCACGCTCGCGCGCCGGCTTCCACTCATCCGGGCGCCGGCCGCTCGCGCGGCGCAGCGACGGCGCCGGCAGGCGCGCGAGCGCGGTGAGGAGGAGGAACGCGGGCACTTGGGGCCAGAGCATCGGCCGTGCGGCGATCGACGCGAGGTTGCGGCGCAGCCCCGCCGAGGGATCGCCTCCGCGGGCGCCGGAGCGCTGCACAGCGTCGGTGCGGCGAAGCTCGCGATTCCCGCGCCGCCAGCGGCGCATGGCACGCACGAGGTCGCGGCCCTCGGGCAGCACGAACAGCGACGCGCCGTCGACGACCACGCGCTCGGCCGGCGCGAAACGCGCGCGCACGTAGCCGTCGTCGGCGGTCAGCTCGGGAAACGACGCCCAGCGGGCACGGCCCGCGGCGTTGACCGCGTAGCAGCCGGCGCCCAGGACGTCGGGGCCGACGGCGGGGAGGCTCGACCACACGCGAGCGAAGCTGCGCGCCAGCCGCGTCTCCGGACGCGCGATCATCGCTCGCGGCGCCGCGAGCCGCGGCCGAGCCGCCGGCTCGAGCGCCGCGACCAACGCTCGCAGGGCGCCGGGGAGCAGGACGGTGTCGGCGTCCAGGTAGACCGCCGTGCAGCCGCGGCGGCGGGCATCGGCCGCGTTCAGTGCCACGGTCTTGCCGGCCCGCGCGGTCTCGATCACGAAGAGCTCGCAGCGCTGCTCGCGGGCCAGCGGAGCGACGGCGCGCGCGACCGCGGCCGTACCGTCGGTGCAGCCGTTCGCGGCCACGATCACGCGCAGGTCGAGGCCGTCGGAGTCGCGCATCAGCGCCCGCAGGCACGGGCCAAGCGCGTGCTGCTCGTCGCGCGCCGGGACGACGACGTCAACCGCCATGGACACGCCGCCCTCCGGACGGACCGAGCTCGGCGACGGCCGCCGCCGCGTGCACGCCGAGGAACACGGCGCTAGCCGGCCAGCGGCTCGGCGGACGGCTGAGGCAGCGCACCACGCCACGGCGGCGGGCGAAGTCCCGCGGCGCACCGCCGTTCGACCCGTTTCGCGCCGCTTCCGCAAGCTCGCGGTTGCCCCGCGCGTACCCGCGCCGCGCGTGAACCAGAGCGCGCGCGCCGCGCGGGACGATCACCTCATAGGTCGCGTCCACGACCGCGCGCTCCTCCGAAGCGAAGTGCAGGCGCGCGAACTTGTCGTCCGAGCGAAGTGCCGGGAACTCGCCCCAGCGCTCGCGGCCGGCGGCGGACACCGCATACGCGCCCATCGTGACGGGCGAGAAGCGGACGTAGGGAAGCTCGGCCCAGACCCCGTAGTACGCGCGCGACACCCGGCCGGCGCCGGGGGCCACCAGCGGTCGCGGGGCGGCGAAGTGACCGCCGCTGCCGGGCGCGAGCCGAGCGGTCAGGGCGGCGAGGGCGTCGGGGGAGAGCACGGCGTCCTGATCGAGGTACAGCCGCGGGCCGGGTGCCAGCAACGACTCCGCGGCATTGATCGCGTTCGCCCGTCCGGCGGCGGTTCGCAGCACGTCGCACGTCGCCCGCGGCCCGCTCAGCACGCCGGCCCAGCGCCGCGCCACGGCGAAGGTGTCGGCGCGACCGTCGTTGACGGCGACGACCACCTGCAGCTCGCCGTCGTAGCGCTGGCGCGCGAGCGAGCCCATGCTCCGCGACAGCGTTCCAGCTCCCTCATAAGCGGGGATAACCACCCCGGCGCGGGTCATGCCGGGACTGGGCTCCGAGACAGGGACTCCTCCTCACTGAGCGCCGGCGGACCGCTGCCGAGGCTCGCCGGCACGCTGTCCTCGAGCACCGGCTCGGACATCGCGCTCGGCGCGGCATGAGGGATGCAGGCGCGCAAGCGCCGAGCCGTCCATCGCGACGTTGCGCGGCCGGACGATGCCGTCGAAGAACGCCTCGCGCGAGACGCGGCGCACCCGCCGGACGGCGCCGGCGGCGTCGGCGAGGCGCACGAGCATGTCGTAGGGGGTGAGCACGTCGGGCCCGGCGACGTGCAGCAGGCCGCGATGGCGGAGCCGCCCAAGCTCGACCACGATCCGCGCTGCCTCCGCGAGCGCCACCGGCGTCCGGTACTCGTCGACGCACCCGGCGATGCCCTCGCCGCGCGCGGTCGACTGCACGAAGTGGACCCAGCTCGACTTGCGCGGGCAGACGGGCATCCCGTAGAGCAGCGAGAGCCGTGCGACCGTGCCCGCGCCGCTCGACAGGACGGCCAGCTCGCCCGCCAGCTTCGCGCGGCCGTAGACCGTCGCCGGGCACGGAAGGTCGTTCTCGCGGTAGCGACCCGTTGCCGCACCGTCCCAGACGAAGTCCGTCGACGTGTAGAGCATCCACGCGCCGGTGGCGGCGACGTGCCGCGCGATCTGCATCGTCGCCCGCACCGCCAGGGACCACGTCCGCGCAGGGTCGGCGTCGGCGGCGGCCGGGGACGTGACGCCGGCGAGGTGAACCACGTGCGTCGGCCGGAAGTCGTCGAGCGCGCGCGCCAGCGCGCGCCGGTCCTCGACGTCGACGGCGGCGACGTCGCCGTGGCGCCCCGCGCACCTGCGGCGGCCGAGGCCCAGGACGGCGAGGTCGCGGCTGCGCGCCTCGTTCTCGAGCAGCCGCGTCACATGCGCGCCGAGTTGACCGCACGCGCCGGTGACGAGCCAGCGCTCGCGCCCGGTGTACGCAACGTTCATGCGGACAGCTCCCCTCCAGTGTCCAGACGGCGCTGACACAACTGCTGGAGGGACCGGAAGCTTTTGAGGCCGCAGTACGATCCGCGTTCGATGCGCTTCGGCATGTTCTACGAGCACCAGCTCCCGCGGCCATGGGATGACGGGGCCGAGGAGACGCTGCTGCGCAACGCGCTCGATCAGGTCGAGCTCGCCGACCGGCTCGGGCTGCACTCGGTGTGGGAGGTCGAGCACCACTTCCTCGAGGAGTACTCGCACTCCTCCGCCTCCGAGGTGTTCCTCGCCGCCTGCTCGCAGCGCACCAAGGACATCCGGCTCGGCTTCGGGATCGTCGCGATGCCGCCGGGCTACCAGCACCCGGCGCGCGTGGCCGAGAAGGTCGCGACGCTCGACCTCATCTCGGGCGGCCGGGTGGAGCTCGGGACGGGGGAGACGTCATCCGGGGCCGAGCTCGGCGGCTTCCGCGTCGACCGCGAGACCAAGCGCGAGCAGTGGGCCGAGGCGGTGGACGTCGCCACGCGGATGATGGTCGAGGAGCCGTTCGCCGGCTACGACGGGCGCTGGGTGAAGATGCCGATTCGCAACGTCATCCCCAAGCCCAAGCAGAAGCCGCACCCGCCGCTGTGGGTGGCGTGCTCGCGGCGCGAGACGATCCGCCTCGCCGCGCAGCGCGGCATGGGCGCGCTGACCTTCTCGTTCATCGAGCCCGAAGAGGCCAAGGAGTGGGTCGACGAGTACCACGCGATCATCGCTTCCGAGCGCTGCGTGCCGGCGGGCTTCGCGGTCAACCCTCGCTTCGCGGTCGTGATGCCGCTCATGTGCCACGCCGACGAGGCGACCGCGATCGAGCGCGGGATCGACGGCGGCCACTTCTTCGGCTACTCGCTCGCGCACTACTACGTCTTCGGCGAGCACCACCCGGGCCGCACGAACATCTGGGAGGAGTTCCAGCAGCGCCGCGACGAGGTCGGCTTCGCGCGCGGGGTGATCAACGCCGACCAGGGACCGCTCGGCATGAAGGTCCTCCAGCAGGGGCTCGGCTCGCTGCGCGGCGCGGTCGGCACGCCCGACCAGATCCGCGACCTGTGCCGTCGCTACCGCAAGGCGGGGGTCGACCAGATCATCTTCGTCTCGCAGGCCGGCTCGAACCGCCACGAGCACATCTGCGAGTCGCTCGAGCTGTTCGCCAAGGAGGTGCTGCCGGACTTCGCGGCGGACGCCGACGAGGCCGACCGCGCTGTCGACGAGCGCTTGGCGGGAGCGATGGAGGCCGCGCTCGCGCGCCGTGACGGACCGCGCGAGGCCGACCCCGACTACACGATCGCGCCGCAGGAATCGGGGCCGCGCGGCGCCAGCGGAGGCGTCGCGCCGCCGTCCGGCGGCGCGCGCGGCGACGGCGCGGGCGGCGCGGCGCGGGCCCGGGGCCGGGCGCTGGCGCTGCGGGCCGCGGGCCGGATGCAGGAGCGCGGTGAGCGCGCGTTCACGCGCTTCGTGCACGGCTCCGACGACCGGCGCCTCGAGCGCACGCTGGGGTCCGACCCCGGCCTGCGCGTCCTCTTCATCAGCATGTCGCGCCGCTTCCGGCCCGACAAGGCGGGTGGCTTCGAGGGCGAGATCGAGTACCGCCTGCGCACCAACGGCGCCGTTCGCCCGTGGGTGATCGCGATCCGCGGCGAGAACGCCACCGCCCGCTCGGGCACCGCGAGCGACCCGAAATTGACGATCACCGCCGACACCGCGGCCTTCCTGCGGATCGCGGCCCGCGACCTCGACCCCGGAAAGGCGCTCCTCAGCGGCCAGCTGACGCTCGACGGCGACTTCGAGGTAGCGGCCAAGCTCTCCGAGATGTTCGGCGAGCCGTCGGCGTACTGAGCCCGGGGCCAGTGCAGCACGCTGCGCGTGACGAGTTCGAGGCGGTACGACGCGTCGTCGATGCGGTCAACGACCGTGACGTCGAGCGCTACCTCGCGGGGTGCACCGAGGACGTCGAGCTGTTCAACCCGCTCTCCGCGCTCGAAGGCGCCTACGTCGGAGAAAGCGGCATCCGGCGCTTCTTCGACGGGCTCGAGCTGGCGCCGGACTTCCGGCTCGACATCGAGCGGCTGGAGTCAGTGGCGCCGGGGTGCGTCATCGCTTCCGTCCATCTCTCCGCGAGTGGACGCGCGACCGGGCTGCCTGTGGGGGGCGCGCTCACGAACGTCTACGAGCTTGCGGGCGGAAGGGTCAGACGCGTCCGCGTTTTCGGCGATCGCGAGGAGGCGCTCGCCTTCGCCCGCCGCCCGGCGTGACTCCGCGCGTGGTCACGCGCTGATCTCCAGGCAGCTCACCCCGCGCAGCTCGATCCAGTAGCGCCCCTCGTCGTGCGCGATCCGGATCTGCACGCTCTCGCAGCGCGCGCAACGGAGCACCAGGCCGGGTGCGTTGGCGTAGGCCGGCAGCGCGCCCAGACGGCCCACCGCGCGGCAGCTCGCGCAGGTGGTGGCGACGCTGGTCATCTCGAACGGGAACACCTCCTGCAGCAGCCCGGCGGCGCCGTTGCCGTCGAGCCGCAGCTCGCTGTCGGGTCGCTCGCTCAACTGGCTCCTCCTCCGGTCGGTCCGAATCGTTCGGTGCGGATCCGGTCGCCGGCGTGGCCCAGCGCATCGAGCCCGTCCGCGACCGTCTCGACGAAGGCCGTGGGGCCGCACACGAAGCACAGCGGTCGCTCCGTCGCGGGCCAGGCGACCTCTTTGAGCATCTCGCGATCCACGCGCCGCCGGTATCCGTTCCAGCCGGCGGGCGGCTCGCGCGTGAAGGTGTGGACGAGCTCGAGCTGGGGATCGTCGGCGGCCAGGCGGGCGAGCTCGTCGGCGAAGATGGCGTCCTCGCGCGAGCGCGCCGAGTAGAGCAGGCGGGTGGGGACGTCGTGCGCGCCGGCCTTCGCCCGCGCGCGGACCATCGCCGCGAGCGGGACGATCCCGGAGCCGCCGCCGACCAGCAGCAGCGGCCCGCCGAGCGCCGGCTCCCACACGAAGTAGCCGCCGATCGGTCCGCGCAGCTCGAGGCGGTCGCCCGGACGGGCCTCGTCGACCAGGTAGGGGGACACCTCGCCGTCGGGCAGGCGCTCGACGGTGACCGTCACGCGCCCGTCAGCGGGCGGGGCGGCGAGCGAGTAGCTGCGCACAGCCTGGTAGCCGTCCTCGGCGGTCAGGCGCAGGTCGACGTGCTGGCCCGGCCGGTGCCCGGGCCAGCCCGGAGCGTCGATCGCGAGCGTCTTCACCGCGGGGGTCTCAGGCGTGCCGTCGACGACCGTGCCGGGGCGCCACGTCAGTCGCCCCAATGGCGCTCCTCCTTCCACGGGTCGCCGTGGTTGTGGTAGCCGAGCGACTCCCAGAAGCCCGGCTCGTCGTCGTCCATCAGGCGCAGCCCGCGGACCCACTTGGCGCTCTTCCACAAGTAGAGGTGGGGGACGAGCAACCGCGCCGGCGCGCCGTGCTCGGGCTCGAGCGGGGAGCCGTCGAACTCGTAGGCGATCCACGCCTTCCCGTCCGTGACCTCCTCCAGCGGCAGGTTCGTCGTGTAGCCGCCGTCGCAGAACGCGGTGACGTATTCCGCGTCGTGCTCGACCGCGTCGAGGAGCGTGTCGACCGAGACCCCGGTCCACTGCGTCCCGAGCTTGGACCAGCGGGTGACGCAGTGGATGTCAGTGGTGATGGTCTCGGCCGGCAGGGCCTGGAACTGCTCCCAGGTCCAGACACGCGGCGGCCGCGCCTCGCCGGTGAGGGCGAAGCTCCACTGGTCGTGCGGCGTGTGCGGCGTGGGACCGGCCGAGAACACCGGGAAGTCCTCGGTCACGTACTGGCCGGGCGGGAGCGCGACGCCCTCGGGCGCCCGCCGCCGGCCGCGGAAGCCGCGGGAGAAGACGCCCTCAGCCATCTCGGGTCAGTCGGCGCACGACCGCAATCGTTACCGACTCGGAGGGTGTCGCGGGATTTGTTGCTCGCCTGCGAAGTTCTGTTGCCCGCCGGCCGGAATGATGCGAACATGCGTTCGTATGTTCGTCTGCGTCCTGATTCCTCGCTTCGCGCTCGCCGCGGTCGCCGGGGGACGGGAGGCGCTGGTGGGCCGGCCGACCGCGCTCGCGCCCGAGCCGGGCCGCGAGCAGGTCGTGGGGGAGGTGTCGGCGGCCGCCGAGGCGTTCGGGGTACGACCCGGCCTGCGGCTGGGCGAGGCGCTCGCGCGCTGCCCGACCCTGACGCTCGTCCCGCCCGATCCGGCCGGGGTGGCCGAGGCGTGGGAGGCGCTCCTTGCCCGGCTCGAGGGGATCGGCGCGGCGGTGGCTTCCGAGCGCCCGGGGCTCGTCGCCTTCGACGCGCGAGGGCTGTACGGCATCCATGGGGGGACCGTCGAGGGGGTGATCGCGGCCACCCGCCGCGCGGTGCGCCCGAGCGCGACGGGCCGCGTCGGCGTCGCCCCGACGCCTTTCTGCGCGCTCGCGGCTGCGGTCAGGGCGCGCCCGCGCAGCGGGGAGCGGCGGGTCGCCGCCGTGGTGAAGGGAGGGGAGGCCGAGGCGCGCGCCTACCTCGCGCCCCTGCCCGTCGCGCTGCTGCGCGCCCGCGAGCGGACCGCGGAGCTGCCCGAGGCGCTCGAACGGCTGGGCGTGGCGACCCTCGGCGAGCTCGCGGAGCTGCCCGCGGCAAAGGTCGCCGACCGTTTCGGTCGCGCGGGCGTGGTGGCGCGCGCGCTCGCCCGTGGCCGCGACGAGCCGCTGCGCCCGCGAAAGGCCGGCGAGCGGTTACGTGTCTCGCTCGAGCTTCCCGAGGCGGCTTCGGGTCCGCAGCTCGAGCGCGCGCTCGAGCTGCTCATCGACCGCCTGCTCGCACGCAGCGAACGGCGCGGGCGCTCGTTGCGGGCGGTGGTCCTCAGCGCCGCGCTGGTCGAGGGCGGGACCTGGCGCGAGCGCGTCGTGTTCCGCGAGGCGCTCGCCGACCCGGTGCGCATGCGCCTCGCGCTCGCCCCCCGCCTTGCCCTCCTACCCGCACCTGCCGAGTCGCTGCGGCTCGCAGCCGAACGCTTCGGGCCCCCCGCCTCCGATCAGCGGCGCCTGCTGGAGGACGCGACGAGCGTCCGCGCTTCCCGCCTGCGCGAGGCCGTGCGCCAGGCGCGCACCGCCGCGGGCCCCGACGCGGCCCTGCGCGTCCTGCCCCTCGACGTCGACTCGCGCGTGCCCGAGCGCCGCACGGCCCTCGCTCCGTTCGAGCCATGAGTCCCGCGTCCGACCCGTTGCCTCTCGCCGGCGGGCGCGTCGCGCTTCCGCCCCCACGCACCCGCGGGCGCCCCGCGCTTCCGCCCCCACGCGCCCGCGGGCGCCCCTTCCCGCCATGAGCGGTCCGCGCCGTCTGGGCCTGCCGCGCCCGGCCGCCGTTCGCGCCGCTTCAGACGGACGGCCGGTGGAGGTGGCCGGCCTCGGTGTCGACGTCGTGAGCGAGTCGTGGCTGGTCGAGGATCGATGGTGGACCGACCGGCCCCTGCGCCGCCGCTACTGGGAGGTCGTCACCGTCGACGGCCGCAACCTCACCGTCTTCCACGACCTCGCCGGGGGGCGGTGGTTCGCACAGCGCGGCTAAGAGCCTCTCTCAACACGGTTCGGCACGCCCATCGCCAGCCATCCGCGGCGGCGGATCGCCACCCGCGATGCTCGCGGTAGCTCAGCTACCGCTGCGCGCGCGTGCGGCGCCCGCCATCCACGGCTGACCGCCGCTGGTCGGCCGCCTGTGTTGAGAAAGACTCCGAGCGTAGACTCGCAACCGATGGCGCCGACCTACCGCGAACGGCTGCGGGCAGAGGGTCTCGTGCTCGCCGTCACGGGCGCCGTCGGCTCCGCCGCAGTGCTCGCCGCCACACCCAAGGCCCGCCGCTGGCCGCTCAACACCGTCGCTCAGCTCGCGCTCAGCGCGGCTCTGCTGGCGACCGTCGGCCGTCGCAAGGTCCACAACGCGATGGACGCCGCCGTCGAGCTGCGACCGGGGAACGAGGGCGGCGGCGATCCCACACCGCTGTGGCGCGTCCCGCTTCCACCCGCAGTCCTCACGCTGCTGGTCTGCGGCTCGGTGCTGTCCGCCGATCGCGCCCCGCGCTTCCGCGGACAGCCGCTCGTCGGCTGGGACGCCGTGCTGCGCGCGACGGCCGGCACCGCGCTGGCCGGCATCGCCCAGGCGCTGCTCTTCGAGCGGGAGGTCGCCCAGGCCGAGACCATCCAGGCCCGCACCTATTACGGCATCGCCAGCTTCGGCCCGATCGTCAGCACCCAACTCGGCTTCACGCGCCGCGGCTGAGACCGCCGCGTACGGCCGTAGACTCCTCACATGGCGGATCCCACTCCCGGGTCGATCGTCCGCGACCTGCAGGAGCTCATCTCCCAGCTCGTCCGCGCGGTGCCCAACGCCGCGCTCGATCAGGACGTCGTCGCCCGGCTGCTCGGCCCGATCAAGAGTCAGCTCGAGACCCTCCAGCGCACGCTCGACCAGCAGCGCGAGGTCCAGGAGCAGCTCGTCCGGCGCGTGTTCGGCCCCTTCGATCAGGTCCTCGGCGCGATCGACGACACCGCCACGGCGATGCGCGGCCAGGCCGCGGCGCTGCGGCAGGCGAGCGACTCGCTGGGCCAGGTCGCCGAGCTGCTCGACGTGCAGGCCTCGCTCGTCGAGGGCGCGGGAGCGGCGATGAGCATCCCCACGGACCTCGTCGGGGTCACGGGCCGCCGCAAGGGCAACGCGCGCAACGCCAAGAAGCGGGCCGCAAAGCGCACAGACTCCTAACTTCCCCGGCGACCGAGGAGAGGAGCGAGGGTGGCCGAGCGCGAGTTCGACGTGATCGTTGTGGGCGCCGGGCCGGCGGGCGAGATCGCGGCCGGACGCACCGCAGAGCAGGGGCTCGAGGTCGCATTGGTAGAACGCGAGCTGATCGGCGGCGAGTGCTCCTACTGGGCCTGCATGCCGTCCAAGGCGCTGCTGCGCCCGGCGCAGGCGCTGGCCGAGGCGCGGAGGATCCCGGGCGCCGCCGAAGCGGTCACCGGCGAGCTCGACGTCGACCGCGCGCTCGCGCGCCGCGACGAGGTGGTCCACGAGCTCGACGACTCGGT
Source organism: uncultured Actinomycetes bacterium (assembly GCA_963797015.1). Taxonomy (GTDB): domain Bacteria; phylum Actinomycetota; class Thermoleophilia; order Solirubrobacterales; family Solirubrobacteraceae; genus JBBPZA01. The sequence continues at coordinate 126,297 of CAWCNV010000005.1, forward strand.
GCAGCTGCCCTGGCTGGAGAAGCGCGGGATCGCGCTGTTTCGCGGCCAGGGTCGGCTCGACGGCGAACGCCGCGTGCGCGTCGGGGACGACGTGCTCGTCGCGCGCCGCGCCGTCGTGCTGGCCAGCGGCACCAGCGCCGCGATGCCGCCGATCGACGGGCTCGCGGAGGCGGCTCCCTGGAGCAACCGTGAGGCGACGAGCGCCCGCACGGCGCCGCGCCGGCTGATCGTGTTGGGCGGCGGCGTGGTGGGCGTGGAGCTGGCGCAGGCGTGGACCACCTTCGGCTCCCACGTCGCGCTGATCGAGGCGCTCGACACGCTCATCGTGCGCGAGGAGCCGTTCGCGCGCGAGCAAATCGAGACCGCACTGCGCGAGACGGGGGTCGACGTCCACACGGGAGCGAAGGCGACGCGCGTGCGGCGCGAAGAAGGTCCCGAGACGGGCGCGCCCTCGGCGCCGGGGGCGGAGGGCGATCCGGCGCCGCGCCGGGGAAAGGTGGTCGTCGAGCTCGAGGACGGCGCGAGCGTCGAGGCCGAGGATCTGCTGGTGGCCGTCGGCCGCCGCCCGCGCGTCGATGGCCTGGGCCTCGAGACCGTCGGGCTCGAGTCGCCGGAAGGCCCCTTGGAGGTCGACGAAGCGATGCGGGTGGGCGAGCTGGACTGGCTGTACGCGGTCGGTGACGTGAACGGCCGGGCGCTGCTCACCCACATGGGCAAGTACCAGGCGCGCGTCGCGGCCGACCAGATCCTCGGGCGCGGGACGAAGGCCACGGTCTGGGACGGCCCGCTCGCCCCGCGCGTCATCTTCACCGAGCCCCAGGTGGCGGCCGTGGGCCACACGCTCGCCTCGGCCCAGGAGGCGGGCATCGAAGCGCGCGCGGTCGACTACCCCACCGACGGCGTCGCCGGCGGCAGCTTCCACGGCCGCGGCGCGCCGGGCACGTGCCGGTTGGTGATCGACGAGCGGGGACGCGTGCTCGCCGGCGCGACCTTCACGGGCCCCGACGTCGCCGAGTCGCTCCACGCGGCGACGATCGCCGTCACCGCCGGAGTGCCGCTGGAGCGGCTGTTCGATGCCGTGCCGGCGTTCCCCACGCGCAGCGAGGTGTGGCTGCGGCTGCTCGAGGCCTACGGGCTGTGACCAGCACGGCTCGCTGACTGAACCGACCGGCGCGCATGCGAACATGTGTTCGCGTGTACGCCGAGCTCCACTGCCATTCCGCCTACTCGTTCCTCGACGGCGCCTCGCTGCCCGAGGAGCTCGTGGCCGCGGCGCTCGAGCAGGGCCACGACGTGCTCGCGCTGACCGACCACAACGGCGTCAGCGGCTCGATGGAGCACGCCGAGGCGGCGCACGTGCTCGGGCTGCGGGCGATCCACGGCGCCGAGGTCGACCTCGACGGGGCACCGACCGGCGATGGCCGGTTGGTCCGCCACATCACGCTTCTGGTCGAGGACGCGCGCGGCTGGAGCAACCTGTGCCGAATCCTCACCCGCGCGCACGCGCACACGCGCGACTCGCCGCGGCGCGAGAGGGAGGAGCCGCGTGTGGCGCTCGACGCGGTGACGGAGCACGCCGAGGGCCTGGTCTGCCTCAGCGGCTGCGCTGAGCGCGGCGTCCACGACGAGCCGACCCTGCGCCGCCTGCGCGAGGCGTTCGGTCCCGACGGCCTGCGGGTCGAGCTCCAGCGGCCCTTCCACCGCGGCGACCGCGCGCGCAACCGGCGCCTGGAGCAGCTCGGCCGCCGCCTCGGCCTCGCCTGCGTGGCCACGGGCAACGTCCACGCGCACGCGCGCTCGCGCGCGGAGCTCCAGGACGCGCTGGTGGCCATCCGCGTCGGGCAGACGCTCGACGCCTCCGAGCCGGCGCGCCGCGGCAACCACAGCCACGTGCTCACGACTCCGGCGGCGATGGCCGCCCGCTTCGAGGACCATCCCGAGGCGGTGGCCGAGTCGCGCCGGCTCGCCGACCGGCTGCGCTTCGATCTGCGCGCGGACCTCGGCTATCGCTACCCCGGCTCCGACGACGTCGAGGCCGACCGCAATCTGGCCGAGGCCTGCCGCTCTGCGCTCGAGGTCCGTTATCCGCCCGGCCACCGCCACCGCACGCAGGCCCTGGCGCGCGTCGAGGAGGAGCTGCGGGTGATCGCCGCGCTGGGCCTGGCCGGCTTCTTCCTCCTGCACCGCGACATGCTCGAGCTGGCGCGCGAGGTGGCCGTCGAGGTCCGGGGTCCCGACTCCGCTCGTGCGCTGCTGCCGCCCGGCCGCGGGCGGGGCTCCTCGGTCTCCTCGATCGTCTGCTACCTCACCGGGCTCTCGCACGTCGACCCGATCGAGAACGAGCTGCTGCTCGGGCGCTTCCTCAACGAGGAGATCTCCTCGCTGCCCGACATCGACCTCGACTTCCCCCGCGACATCCGCGAGGCGCTCTTCCCGCGCGTGCACGAGCGCTACGGTCGCGAGCACTCGGCGATCATCGCCGCGTTCCCCACCTACCGCGCGCGAGGCGCGATCCGCGAGCTGGGCAAGGCGCTGGGACTGCCGCCCGGGGAGATCGAGCGGGTCGCGCGCGGATCGGAGGGCTGGTCGGGGCGCGAGGTGGCGCGCGACGTGGTCGCCGCGCTGGGCGAGCCGCGGGCGGGCGGCGGCCGCTGGGCCCATCTGGTCCGGCTCGCGGCCGAGGCCCACGGGCTCCCGCGTCACCTCTCCCAGCACTCGGGCGGGATGGTGGTCTCCACCCGCCCGCTTGTCGACTGCTGCCCCGTCGTGCCCGCGGCGTTCGAGGGCCGCCAGCTGGCCCAGTGGGACAAGGACTCCTGCGCGGACGCGGGCTTCCTCAAGATCGACCTGCTCGGCCTGGGGATGCTGTCGGCCGTCGAGCGCTGCGTGGAGCTGATCGCCGCGGAGTCGGGCGAGCGCATCGATCTCTCGCGGATCCCCTACGACGACCCCGGCACCTATTCGGCCATCCAGCGCGCCGACACCGTCGGCGTGTTTCAGATCGAGAGCCGGGCGCAGATGGCCTCGCTGCGCCGGACGCGCCCCGAGACCCTCGACGATCTCACCATCCAGGTCGCGATCGTGCGGCCCGGGCCGATCCAGGGCGGCGCGGTCAACCCCTACATCGAGCGCCGCCAGCGCCTGCGGGAGGACCCGGGCTACGTCGTCCCCTACGAGCACCCCTCGCTCGAGCCCGTGCTCCGCGACACGCTCGGGACGATCATCTTCCAGGATCAGGTGCTGGAGGTCGCGATGGCCTTCGCGGGCTTCTCGCCGGGGGAGGCCGAGGGGCTGCGCCGCGCGATGAGCCGCAAGCGCTCCGAGGCGGCGATCGCCGCCTTCCACGAACGCTTCCTGGAGGGATCCGCAGCCACCCACGGCGCCGATCGCGCGACGGCCGAGCGTGTGTGGGAGATGATCGAGGGCTTCTCGGGCTTCGGCTTCCCCAAGGCGCACGGCGCCGCCTTCGGCCTGCTGGCATACCAATCGACCTGGCTGCGCGAGCACCACCCGGCGCCCTTCCTCTGCGCGCTCCTCAACGAGCAGCCGATGGGCTTCTACCCACCGGACGCACTCGTCCACGACGCCCAGCGGCGGGGGATAGAGGTGCGCGCGCCGGAGGTAAACGCGAGCGGGGTCGAGTGCTCCCTCGAACGCGCCGATCCACCGCTGGCGGCGTCCTCGCCATCCGGCGCCCGTATGCACAGCACGCCACGCTCCCTGCGTCCCTGCCAGCGGCGGCCGGCGCGCCCGAGGGGGCCGCAGCGCTTGGCCATTCGCGTGGGCCTGAGCTACGTGAACGGGATCCGTAAGGACGACGTGGAGGCGCTGGTCGCCGCGCGGGAGGCTGCCGGGCCCTTCCGGTCGCTCGGCGATCTTGCCGCGCGCGCGGGGACCGGCCGCTCGGCGCTGGAGCTGCTGGCCTGGTCCGGCGCCTGCGATGTGCTGGGGTCGGGCGACCGGCGAGCGGTTCTGTGGGAGCTCGGGATCGCCGCCCCCGGGCGCCGCGTCCCGGGCGGGACACAGCTTGCCCTTCCCCTGGAGCTGCCGGCGCCACCGGCCCTGCGGCCCCTGGAGGCCTGGCCCTCGCTGGTCGCCGACTACGCCACCACCGGGATGACCGTGCGCGACCACCCGCTTCGCCTCCTGCGCCCGAGCCTGCCCGCCGAGGCGGTCACGAGCGCCGACCTCCACCACCTGCGCCACGGTCGCCGGGTGAAGGTAGGCGGCCTGGTGGTGGCCCGCCAGCGGCCGGGCACCGCCTCGGGGATCGTCTTCCTGCTCATCGAGGACGAGCACGGGACCACGAACCTGATCGTCCCGCCGCCGGTCTACGAGCGCTTCCGCGTCACGGTGCGCACCGAGCCGCTCATCCTCGCCGAGGGCAAGCTCGAGCGCCTGCCGGCGGCGGGCGGGGCGGTCAACGTGCTCGTAGACCACGTGACCCCGATCGACGTGCCCGACCGATCGCTGGCCGAGGTCAAGGACTTCCATACGCTCGATGAAAAGGAGCGACGGCGCAGGGAGGAGGAGCGCTCGGCGGCCGACTTCCGCGCCGTCGCGCCGGCGGTGCTCAGCTTCGCGAGCGGTCGGCGGCGCTGAGCAGCGCGGCCGCCTGCTCGTCCGTGACCTGCTCGAAGTCTTCGTAGAACTGGCCGACGGCGACGAACTCGGGCGGCTCGACGGCCCCCACGTGGTGGACCTCGACCCCGGCCTCCTCGAGCGCCCGCAGCGCCGGTCCCGCCGCGACCGGGACCGCCACCGCGACGTGCTCGGCGTTGCGGCGGCGCACGCTCTCCAGCGCCGTGGCCATCGAGCGGCCGGTCGCGAGCCCGTCGTCGGCGATGATCGCGGTCACGCCCTCCACGTTCACCGGCGGCCGCTCGCCGCGTAACGCCATGGCCTGCTCGCGGGCGCGCCCGAGCTGCTCGACGACCATGTGCTCGGGTAGACCCTCGGGCAGCACCACGCCGTCCTCGCTCACGGCGCCCAGCGCGTACTCCGGTTGGCGCGGGTGCCCGATCTTGCGCACGACGAGCGCATCGAGCTTCGCGTCGAGCGCGGCCGCGATCTCCGCCGCGACCGGGATGCCCCCGCGCGCGAGGCCGAGCACCACGACCTCGCCCCGCGGTCTGGGGAGAGTCCGGGCCAGCCGGCGCCCCGCGTCGGTGCGGTCGGCGAAGTACGGCGCGCCGTTCATCACGGCGACCGTACCGCGGCCGCGCGCGTCGGGCGAGCGCGCTGCCGGAGGCCAGAGCGAGCCCGCCCCGGACCGACAGGCAAGCGCGCCGCGCCGTCGCCCGCGATAAGGTCCGGCCGCCGTGGGTGCCGTCGCCTTCATATCGGCCTGGATCCTGCTTGGTCTGGCGATGTTCCTCGTCGCGATGCGTGGCGGGCCGCGCAGGGCGCGCGAGTCGCTCCACGGCCAGAACCGGCGCCAGAGCCGCCTCGTGTTCCTCGTGATCTTCGCGATCTACGTGGGCTTCGGGGTGGCGGTTCCCACGCTGGTCCTCGCCGGCAACCACGACGACAAGAAGATCTCCTCCGAGGACCTGAGCCTCAGCTCGCGCGCGGAGCACGGTCGCCAGCTCTTCGGCCAGCGCTGCAACCAGTGCCACACGCTCGCGGCGGCGAAGACCGTCGGCAAGGCGGGCCCGAACTTCGACCAGCTACGGCCTACGTATCCCCTTATAGTCGATGCGGTGACCAACGGACGGGTGCGCGGCAACGGCACGATGCCCGCAGGCCTGGTCAGCGGCGGCGACGTCCGCGACGTCGCTTGTTTCGTGGACGAGGCGACCCATCCCGGCCAAGCGCCTCCGAAGCAATGCGGCGGATCGGCCAACTCCTCGAGCGCCGGCGGCAGCGGCGGCTAGCCCGAGAAGTGGCGATGGATACCGCCCGCGCAACTGAGCTGCTCGCGCGCGAGCGTGCCCGCATCGAGCGAGAGCTCGAGACGCTGCGCCCACGAACCGACGACGAGCTCTCGCACGTCGACCAGCACCTCGCCGACTCGGCTTCCGAGCTCTACGACGACGAGCGCGACGAAGGGCTCGCGGAGCGGCTCCGGGAGGAGCTCGCGGCGATCGAGCGTGCGGAGAAGCGCGTGCAGAAGGGCACCTACGGACGCTCGATCATCAGCGGAGAGCCGATCCCTGACGCGCGCCTGGAGGCCGTACCCTGGGCCGAGCTGACGGTCCAGGAGCAGTCGCGCCGCGAGCACGGCGCCTGAACGGCCGGAACCCCCTGAGCTGGGGTTTATCCCCGGCCGTATAACCGGATGGGCGAGCAGTCCCGGATACACTGCTTACTGAAGGTAAGACCCTCTATCGGTGGTTCCATGAAGACGACGATGTCCCGCTTCCACATCCACGACGACCTGACCGCCCCGGAGGCGTCGCTGCCCGTGCTCAAGGGCGCGCTCGCGACCGGTGGCCAGCTTCCGAACTTCCTCGGCGTGCTCGCCGGGTCGCCGGCGGCGCTGCGCGCCTACGCCCGCTTCCGCTCCGAGCTGCGCCACGGCAAGCTCAAGCTCGCGACGCTCGAGCGGATCGCGCTCGCGGTGGCCGATCACTATGGCTCGCGCCCCGGGATCGCTCTGCACGAGCGCACGGCGCGCGGCGCCGGGCTGTCACTCGACGAGATCGCGCTGGCGCGCGAGTTCGACTCCCGCGACGAGCGCGAGGCCGCGCTGCTGCGCTACCTCAGGCTGATGCTCGAGAAGCAGGGCCGCCCGCCGATGCACGTCCACGAGGAGGCCCGCGAGGCCGGCTGGAGCGACGAGGAGATCCTCGAGGCGATCGCCTACCTCGCGCTCGAGAGCTTCACCGCGCTGGTCAACGTCGCCGGCGACGTGCCGGTCGACGGCTCGGCCGAGGAAGGCCGGACGATGCGCCTCCGCGCCGCCTAGCCGGGATGCAGGCCCGCGCGCCCACGGTCACCGTGACGGTCGCGACGCGCGAGCGGGCCGGAGGCGGCCGAGCTTCGGGCGCGTCGCGCGAGCGGGCCGCGACCGGTGACTCCGAAGAGCTCTGCTGCCCCTACTACCACGAGGCCATCGAGCTGATCGGCAAACGCTGGACGGGCGTGATCGTGCAGGTGCTGATCGGCTCCGAGCGCCCGCTGCGCTTCTCACAGATCGCCACCTCGGTCCCCGAGCTCTCCGACCGCCTGCTCTCCGAGCGCATGAAGGAGCTCGAGGCCCGCGGGCTGATCCGCCGGACGGTCCGCGAGGGTCCGCCGGTGCGCGTGGAGTACCAGCTCACCGAGATGGGCGAGGACCTCCGGCAGGCGGTCGCAGCGATGCAGACCTGGGCGCGCCGCTGGCTGGTACAGCGGTAGGCTCGCGCCTTCGCGTCCCAGCCCGCAGCCGAAGGAGCTCTAAGTGGCCGACCAGCCGAAGACCGCCGACGACGTGAAGGCCCAGGTCGAGGACCTGAACCTGCGCTTCATCAGGCTCTGGTTCACCGACATCCTCGGCCAGCTCAAGTCGTTCTCGATCAACCAGGCCGAGCTCGAAGACGCGTTCGAAGGCGGCATGGGCTTCGACGGTTCATCGATCACCGGGTTCAACGCGATCGAGGAGTCCGACATGATCGCGATGCCCGACCCGACGACCTTCGCGGCGCTGCCGTGGCGGCCCGCGGAGCAGGGCGTCGGTCGCATGTTCTGCGACATCGTCACGCCCGAGCGCGACCCCTACGAGGGCGACCCGCGCTTCGTCCTGCGCCGCGCGCTCGAGCGCGCCAAGGCGATGGGCTTCGACCGCTTCAACGTCGGCCCCGAGCTCGAGTACTTCTACTTCAAGGACTCGAAGTCGACCGAGGTCCTCGACGAGGGCGGCTACTTCGACCTGACGACGCTCGACGCGGCCTCGGACCTGCGCCGCGAGACGGTCCTGGCGCTCGAGCAGCTGGGAATCCACGTCGAGTACACCCACCACGAGGTCGGGCCTTCGCAGCACGAGATCGACATGCGCTTCGCCGACGCGCTGAAGATGGCCGACGACTGCATGACCTACCGCATCACGGTCAAGGAGTACGCGCTCAAGTACGGCTACCACGCGACCTTCATGCCCAAGCCGCTGTTCGGCGAGAACGGCTCGGGCATGCACACCCACCAGTCGCTGTTCAATGAGGGGCGCAACGCGTTCTTCGACGCCGACGACCAGTACTTCCTGTCCGACGTGGGCAAGGCGTACATCGCCGGCCAGCTGCGCCACGCGCGCGAGATCTGCTCGATCTTCGCCCAGTGGGTCAACAGCTACAAGCGGCTCGTCCCCGGCTACGAGGCGCCGGTCTACTGCTCGTGGTCGCGGCGCAACCGCTCGGCGCTCGTGCGCGTGCCGCTCTACCACCCGGGCAAGGAGCAGGCCACACGCATGGAGCTGCGCTGCCCAGACCCCGCGTGCAACCCGTACCTGACCTTCGCGGCGCTGCTGCAGGCGGGCCTGGAGGGCATCGAGAAGGGCTACGAGCTGCCCGAGCCGATGGAGAAGAACCTCTACCACCTGTCGCCCGACGACCGTAAGCGGCTGGGCATCGAGCAGCTACCCGAGACGCTCGGCGAGGCGATCGAGCTCACCGCGGAATCAGAGCTCGTGCTGCGCACGCTCGGCGAGCACATGTTCAACCGCTACGTCGAGATCAAGCGCCAGGAATGGGAGGACTACCGCGTCCAGGTCACGCCCTGGGAGCTCGAGCGCTACCTACCAGTGCTCTGAACGGCGATCCCTGGATCGCCTCGGCGGCGCACGACATCGAGCGGCGCTTCGAGCGCGAGCTCGAGGCGCTGGTGGCCGTCTCCTCGCCGAGCGGCGACGCGCGCGCGGCCGACGAGGCGGCGGCGGTCGCCTGCGTCGCGCTGCCCGACTCCGCGCGCGTGGACCGTATCCCCTGCTCCTCGTCCGAGCATGCGCCTGACCTGCTGATCGAGCTCGACGGGACGGGGTCGGGCCGCCTACTGCTGCTCGGCCACCTCGACACGGTGGTCGCGCACGACGCGCACCTGCCGCTGCGCCGCGCGCGCGAGGGGGAGCTGCTCACCGGCTCGGGGTCGATCGACATGAAGGGCGGCGTGGTGCTTGCTCTCGGCGTGCTGCGCGAGCTGGCCGCGCGGCCCGAGACGTTCGCGGAGGTGGCGCTCCTGCTGGTCATGGACGAGGAGTGGCGCACGGCCGACTTCGCGCACGCCGGACGCTTCGCGGGCTGGGACGGCTGCCTGTGCTTCGAGGCCGGCGAGCGGCTCGACGGTGAGGAGGCCGTGGTCGTGCAGCGCAAGGCCGCCGGGGCGGTACGGGTCGCCGCCCACGGCCGGGCCGCGCACGCGGGCTCGGCTCCCGAGCAGGGCCGCAACGCGCTGCTCGCGCTCGCCGCCCTCGCCGGCCGCCTCGCGGCGCTGAACGACCCTGACGGGCCGGAGCGGCTCACGGTCGTGCCCACGGTCGTGCGGTCCGGGGAGGCGCTCAACGTCGTCCCCGCCGAGGGCGAGCTGCTGGCCGACCTGCGCGCCGATCGGCTCGAGGCGTTCGCCGGCGTGCTCGAAGCCGTGCCCGCCGAGCTGGACGGCGTCGCGCTCGCCGCCGAGCAGGTGCGCGCATGGCCGGGCATGGACACCCGCGACCGCATCGGCGACGCGCTCGCGGCGGCGGCCGCGCGCGCGGGACGGCCGATCCTCGCGGCCGCGCGCGGCGGTGCCAGCGACGCAAGCCACCTCGCGACCGCGGTCGAGCGCACGATCGACGGGCTCGGCCCGCGCGGCGGCGCGGCCCACCATCCCGACGAGTTCGTTCGGCGCTCGTCGGTGCGCCCGCGCGCGGAGGTCGCGCTCGCGCTCGCGGCCGCGCTGCTCGAAGAGGAGGGCTGAGTGGAGCGGCTCGAGCGTCCCGACGGTGTCGAGATCGCCTTCCAGGCCCGCGGCGAGGGACCGCTGGTCGTGCTCGTCAATCAGTTCATCGGCGTCACGAGGCTCTACTCGGTGCTGCTCGACGACCTGGCCCGCGACCACCGCGTGCTCGTCTATGACCCGCGCGGCGCGGGCGACTCGACCCGGCAGGGCCCCTACGACCTCGAGACCGACCTGGCCGACCTCGGGGCTGTGGTCGAGCACGCCGGTCGAGACGCGGTGCTGCTGGGCGTGTCCGACGGGAACATCCGCGCGGTCCGGCTCGCCGAGCGCCGACCCGACCTGGTCCGTGCCGTGCTCGCGATCGCCGGCTCGACGCTCGGCCAGACGCCCGTCGGCAGCGACGCACTCGCCGGCTCGGGCCAGGTGCTCTCGGCTTTCGTGAAGCTGATGGGCACCGATCTGCGCTCCGGCGTGCGCACGATGATGACCTCGGGCGGGACGGCCGCCTGGGACAGCGATGAAGTGATCTCCCGGCGCGTCGATGAGTCCGCGGCCTACACCACCCCGGAGGCTGCCGGTGCCCGGTTGCGCACATGGGTGGGCGACGACTCCACACCGCAGGCGCTCGCAGTGGGCGACCGGCTGTGGATCCTCGCCTTCGGCGGAAACCCGTGGTTCCCGGTCGACCAGGCCGAGCGCATGCGGCGTGCGCTGCCTGAAGCGCACGTGCTCGAGGTCGAGGCCGGCCCGGTCTCGCGGCCGGACATCACCGCCGAGATCGTGCGTGGACTGCCCTAGGGGCTCGCGGGCGCGGCCGCCGGCGTGCCCGGCTCCTGTGGCTCATCGCTCAGCTCGATCGTCCGCCGCGGCCCGGTGAACGTCCGCCGAGCGCTGACCAGCCACCAGATGCCGACGATCAGGATCAGCCCGAAGACCATGATCGGCGCGTAGTTGACGAGGTTCCAGTCGAACTCCTCACGCAACGGTTGAGCGCTCGGTCGCCTACGCCCAGCTCACGCCGGCCGTCGAACCGGGCGCGCGCGTGGAGGTGGACGTGTTCGGCGAAGGGGTGCCCGCCGACGTCGTGCGCGAGCCGCTGTACGACCCCAATGGAGTGCGTGCCTCCGAGCTAGCTCGAGCTCAGCCCGGCCAGGATGTGCTCGGTGCCCTCGACGTGGCGGCGCGCGAGCAGCGCCGCGCGGGTGCCGTCGCGCCGGCGCAGCGCCTCGACGAGTCGCCGATGCTCGGCGTTGGCGTGCGCGAGGACCTCGGGCGGGTGGGCGATGTGGGCGATGAGCTCGGTCACCTCGCGCTGCACCTCGGTCATCGCCGCGATCAGCCGCGTGGCGCGTGACGCCTCGGCGATCGCGAGGTGGAAGCCGATGTCGGCGCGCCGGTAGGCGCGGAAGTCCGGCGCGGCAGTCATCTGCTCGACGAACGCGGACATGCGCGCGAGGTCGTCGTCCTGCGCGCGCTCGGCCGCCAGCACGGCTGCTCCGAGCTCCACGCCGACGCGCAGGTCGAGCGTCTCGCGCCAGTCGTCGGGCAGCGGCCCGCGCGGCCCCTTGGCCAGCGGCGGGCGCTCGCCGACGAACGTACCCCCGCGGCGGCCGCGGACCGACTTCAGGTGCCCGCTCTGGACCAGCGTGGTGATCGCCTGGCGCAGCGTCGAGCGCGAGATGCCGAGCTGGTCGGCGAGCTCGCGCTCGGGCGGCAGCTGGTCGCCCGGGGAGAGCAGGCCGAGACGGATGGCGCTGCCCAGGCGCTCGACCGTCTCCTCGAAGGTCGTCGGCGCCTGGACGGGCTCGAAGACGGCCGCCACCGCCGCGCTGCGCTGCATCCTGGTGTGGAAGCTACCCGCTGGGCTCCTCGCCGCGGGAGGAAACCTGCGCCGGCTCGCGCCCGCGCGGGCCGTCGCCGTCGCCGGCGGCCTCCGCGACCCGGTCCGCGTCGAGCGGGCCACGGCGGTCGATGGCGTGGCCCAGCGTCGAGGGCAGCCAGATGCGCGGGCCCAGCTCGAACACGAGCGCGGGCACCAGCACCGAGCGCACGAGGAACGTGTCGAGCAGCACGCCGAACGCGATCACGAAGCCGATCTCGGTGAGGAACACGAGCGGCAGGATCGCGAGCGTCGAGAACGTGCCGGCGAGCACGATGCCCGCCGAGGTGATGACGCCTCCGGTCACCGCGAGGCCGCGGACCATCCCCTGGCGCGTGCCCCAGCGCAGCGACTCCTCGCGCACGCGCGCCATCAGGAAGATGTTGTAGTCGACCCCCAGCGCGACCAGGAAGACGAACGCGAACAGCGGCAGCGACGGGTCGATGCCGGGGAAGTCGAAGACGTTCTTGAAGAAGAAGATCCCGACGCCCAGCGCAGCCGCGAACGAGAGGATCACGGTCCCGATCAGGATCAGCGGCGCGATCACCGCGCGCAGCAGCACGGTGAGGATCACGAACACGACCAGGAGGGCGAGCGGCACGACCACGCGGTTGTCGCGCGCCGAGGCCACGCGCAGGTCGCGCTGCTCGGCGGTGGGGCCGCCGACCAGCACTGCGCCGCTAGCCGCGCGCCGCGCCGCGGAGCGCAGCTCGGGCACCAGGTCGAAGGCCTCGGGGCTGTAGGGGTCGGGCCTCAGGATCACGTCGAAGCGCGCCCCCGGCCGGCCGCGCTCGACGGGCCCGAGCGCGACGACTCCGGGCGTGCGCGCCAGCGCGGCGCGCACGGCGGGGACGTCGGCCGGATCGCGGGCGATGACGTTGGTCGGAGCGTCGGCGCCGGCGGGAAACGCCTTCGCCACCAGCTTCTGGCCCTCGACCGAGTCGACCGAGCCGCGGAACTGGTTGCCGCTCGTCAGCCCCGTGTCCACCTGCAGCGAGCCCAGCGCGAGCACGACCAGCGCGGCGATGCTCCCGATCCAGATCGGGCGCGGGCGGGCCGCCACGCGCTCGCCGACGCGCCGCCAGAAGCCGTGCGTCTCGTCGGCCCCCCCGGCGCCGAAGCGGGGGATGAAGGGCCAGAAGGCGCGGCGCCCGCCGATCGTCAGCAGCGCCGGCAGCAGCGTGAGCATCGAGATCATCGCCAGCGCGATGCCCATGGCGCAGATCGGCCCCATCCCCGAGGTCCCGTTGACCTCCGCGATCGTGAGGCAAAGGAGGCCGGCGATGACCGTGAGGCCGCTGGCGACGATCGCCGGGCCCGCGCGGCGCATCGCGAGCGTCATCGCCTCGTGCTTGTCCTCGTGGTGGCGCAGCTCCTCGCGGTAGCGCGCGACGATCAGCAGCGCGTAGTCGGTGCCCGCGCCGAAGACCAGCACCGGCAGGATCCCGGCGGACTGGCCATTCACGGTGACGCCCGCCTCCGCGAGCGCGTAGCCGAGCCCGCGCGAGCACAGCTCGGCGAAGACCACCGAGATGAATGGGATGATCCAGAAGATCGGGCTGCGGTAGATGACGATCAGCAGCACGAAGACGAGCGCCAGCGTGGCCAGCAGCAGCGTCCCGTTGATCTGGTTGAACACGTCGACCGCGTCCGCCGAGAAGCCGAGCGGGCCGGTGAGCTTGACCTGCAGCCCGTCCTTCGCGGCCTGGTAGGAGACGTCCTTGATGCGGTCCGCCGCGTCGGTGAGCAGCTTGGACTCGCCGTGCGGGCGAACCTGCATCACGAGCAGGGCGGTCGTCCGGTCGCGCGAGACCACGGGCGGCGGAGCGGGTGTCGCGGTCTTGGGCAGATCGGCGTTCAGCCGCGCGCGGGCGGCGGCGATCCGGGCGCGGTCGACGGCCGTGAGGCCCGAGGCGCGCCGGAACACGACGATCGCCGTCAGCTGCTCGCCCGAGCGAAAGGCCTTCGTCAGCTCGTTCGCCTTCAACGACTCCGCGCTCCCGGGGAGGAAGCTCGAGGGCTCGTTCTTCTGCACGTCCTCGAACTTGCTCGCCGGACCCGAGACGGCCGCGAAGATCACCACCCACGCGACCAGGAACAACCACTTGCTGCGGCGCCCGCAGGCCACGGTCAGGACGCGGCGGAGCATTGCGCCAGGTTACGACGATGGGGCAGCCCGCGCAGGCCCGATCGCGGACCGTGCGGCGGCCCGCTCGGCGGACCCCGCGCGAGCGTTTGCCGTCGCGCGCGCACGCTTCGATCGTCACACTGACGCCATGAACCCGCGCGCTCCGCTCGTCGCCGCGCTGCTCGCGCTGTCGCTCGCGCTACTCGCGCCGCCCGTCGCGGGCGCCGCCGATCCCGGGCGCTGGCGCGAGGTGCGCCGCTCGTCGATCCCGATCTCCTACTACCAGGGGATCGCGGCCGACCGCCGCCGCGACCTGTTCTTCAACGGCGTCTTCGTCGGCCTCTACCGCACGAACTCGCTGCTCGTGCAGCAGGCGGGCACCGACAACGTGATCCCGCCCGCGGTCCGCGCCGCCGAGGGCTACAACCACATCGGCGACATCGACTGGAACGCGCGCGGGGGCGGCCGCGTGCTGTTGCCGCTCGAGTGCTACTACCCGGGCCAGCCCAACGGCGGGAACACGTGCAGGACCGGATCGATCGGGGTCGCCGACCCGCGGACGCTCGCCTGGCGCTACTACGTCAAGCTCGATCCGGCGCAGATCCCGAAGGCGATGTGGTGCGCGGTCTCGCCCAACGGGCGGCTGCTGTGGACCTCGTCCGGCAACGACCTGCTCGCCTATCGCGTGAAGCGGATCCGCCGCCGCAACGCGGCCCCGGGCGGCCCGCGCCTGCGGGCCGTGCGGCGTCTGGCCGGCGCCGTGCCTCCCAGCGGCATCACCGGCGCGGCCTTCGTCGGCCGGCGCCTGTACGTCGCCGGGACCCAGGGAGAGACCACGTTCCAGGTCTGGTCGATCGACCTTCGCAACGGGTCCAGGCGGCTGGAGATCGAGCGCGAGGTGGTGGGCGAGTCCGAGGGTCTCGCGACGGCCCGCGTGCTCGGCGGCGTGCTGCACTGGATCATCACTCCGGTCACCACCACCGGCCGCCCGCCGACGTACGGCAGCGGCCACAACACGCTGCTCAGCTTCGTCCCGCGGGCCAAGCGCGGGCCTCGCGGCCGCTAGGCCAGCAGCCGCTCGAGCTCGCCCGGGTCGGTGGTGGGCGCGCGGCACGCGAAACGCTCGCAGACGTAGGCCGCGGCGCGCCCGTCGACGGGCGCGCGGCCCTCGAGCAGCGGCACGACCGCCCCGTCCTCGCCGCCGGCGAGGACCACGTGCGGCCGGAACGCGTCGCGCACCACCCGCTCGAGCGGCCGGCGATCGTGGCCGACGAGCGCCACCTCGCGGACGGCGGCGAGGTGGAAGTCGAGCGCCTGCAGCGTGTGGCCGAACGCCGTCGGATGGCGCGTTACCAGCCCGTGGACGAGCCGCAGCGCGCCTACCGCCTGCTCCTCGTAGGCGCCCTCTCCGGTCAGCGCCGCGAGTCGCAGCAGGCCGAGGGCGGCCGACGCCTGGCCGGACGGGATCGGGTGGTCCTCGAGCTCCTTGCGCCGCGCGATGAGCGGCTCGCCGTCGGCAGCGGTCGAGAAGAAGCCGCCGTGCTCCGGGTCCGCGAAGCGCTCGATGATGCTGTCGCCCAGCGCGCGCGCCTCGGCGAACCAGCGCGGCTCGAACGTGGCCTGGTAGAGGACGAGCAGCGCTTCGAGCAGGAACGCGTGGTCCTCGAGCAGCCCGGGCAGCTTGGCCTGGCCGCGGTTGAAGGTGCGCAGCAGGCGGCCGTCCTCGTCGCGGAGGTCGCGCAGGATGAAGTCGGCGCAGTCGCGCGCGGCCGCCAGGTAGTCCTCGCGCTCGAGCGTCGCGCCGGCGTCGCCCAGTGCGGCGAGCATCAGCGCGTTCCACGACGTGACGCGCTTGTCGTCGAGCCCGGGGCGGACGCGGCGCGCGCGCACCGCGAGCAGCCGCGCGCGGATCGCGTCGAGGTCCTCCGGCGGCGGGCCGGTGGCGACGAGCACGTTGCTGCCTTCGAAGTTGCCGCGCTCTGTGACGCCGAAGTGGGCGATCGCGTCCTGCGCCCGGTCGCCGAGGGCCTCGCGCAGTTCGGACGGCGTCCATACGTAGTAGCGGCCCTCCTCGCCCTCCGAGTCGGCGTCCAGCGACGAGTAGAAGCCGCCTTCGGGCGCGCGCATCTCGCGCAGGGCCCAGTCGAGCGTGCGCTCGCCGACCTGCCGCAGCCCTTCGTCGCCCGAGACCTGCCAGCCGTGGAGATAGGCGCGGGCGAGCAGCGCGTTGTCGTAGAGCATCTTCTCGAAATGCGGCACGACCCACTGGTGGTCCACCGCGTAGCGGGCGAACCCGCCGCCCACGTGGTCGTGGATGCCACCGGCGCCCATCGCGCGCAGGGTCCCGAGGCTCATCTCGCGCTCGCCGCGCGCGAGCAGGAACTCGATCGCCGAGGTGGGCGGGAACTTCGGGGCCTGGCCGAAGCCGCCGTTGCGGAGGTCATAGGATTGGCGCAGTCCCTGCACGGCCTGCTCGAGCGCGGCCGCGTCGAGCGGCTCGGGCGACGGTCGCAGCGCGGCGGCGCCGCGCAGACGGGCCGTGACGGCGGGTCCCTGCTCCTCGATCTCGTCGCGGCGCTCCTTCCAGGCATCGGACACCGCCTCGAGGATCTGCGGCCAGCTCGGCATTCCGGTCCGCGGCGCGGGGGGGAAGTAGGTGCCGCCCCAGAACGGCACCCCGTCGGGGGTGACGAAGACGTTCAACGGCCAACCGCCGTGTCCGGTGCTGGCCTGGACGAACTCCATGTAGAGCGCGTCGACGTCCGGCCGCTCCTCGCGATCGACCTTCACGCACACGAAGCGCTCGTTCATCAGCCGCGCGATCTCCTCATCCTCGAAGCACTCGCGCTCCATCACGTGGCACCAGTGGCAGGCGGCGTATCCGATCGATACCAGCAGGGGCACGTCCCGCTCGCGGGCGGTGGCCAGCGCCTCGGATCCCCAGGGCCGCCACTCGACGGGATTGTCGCGATGCTGGAGGAGGTAGGGCGAGGTCTCGAGAGCGAGTAGGTTGCTCATGACCGCATCCCTACCCGCGGCGAGGGGATTCGACCGGCGCGCGGGCGGGCAGAGGAAGAACGCACCTTTCCATTGACCCCGGAGGAAAGCACGTGTCGCTCCTGAACAAGGTGTCGGACTTCGCCCGCGGCCCGCAGGGCCGGAAGCTGACCGACCAGGCCAAGCGCTGGGCCTCGGATCCCCGCAACCGCCGCCAGATCGACCAGGTCCGCCAGCGCTTCACGAACCGGCGCCCGTCGAGCAAGGGCTGAGTGTCGCATCACCGCGAGATCGTCACCGCGCTGGGCGCGCCGGCGGCGGTCGGTCCCTACAGCCACGCGGTCCGCTCGGGCGGCCTGCTGTTCTGCTCCGGCCAGATCCCGCTCGACCCCGAGACGGGTGAGGTGGTGGCCGGCGGCCCGGCCGGCCAGGCGCGCCGCTGCCTGGACAACCTCGCACTCGTGTGCGCCGCCGCGGGCGCCCAGCTCGCCGACGCCGTGCGGATCACGGTCTACATGACC
The DNA here is from genome assembly GCA_963797015.1 of uncultured Actinomycetes bacterium. Classification (GTDB taxonomy): domain Bacteria; phylum Actinomycetota; class Thermoleophilia; order Solirubrobacterales; family Solirubrobacteraceae; genus JBBPZA01. The sequence goes on from CAWCNV010000005.1 coordinate 143,668, forward strand.
GACCTGGACGCCTTTCGGGAGGTCAACGAGGCCTATGCCACCTACTTCGAGGGCGAGCCGCCGGCACGGGTGACCGTCGGCGTCGCCGCGCTGCCGCGCGGAGCGGAGGTCGAGATCGACGCGGTGGTGGCGCTGCCGGACTGAGCTTCAGCCGGCGTCCGGTCCGTCCCGCAAGAGCGCGCGCCGTACCTTCCCGCTCGCTGTCTTGGGCAGCTCGTCCACGAACTCCACGATCCGCGGGTACTTGTAGGGGGCGGTCTCGCTGCGGACGTGCGCCTGCAGCTCGCGGGCCAGGTCGCTGTCGCCGGACACGCCCGAGCGCAGCACCACCACCGCCCGCACGACCGAGCCGCGCTCGGCGTCGGGCGCGGCCACCGCGGCCGCTTCGGCCACCGCCGGATGGCTGACCAGCGCCGACTCGACCTCGAACGGGCCGATGCGGTAGCCGGCCGAGATGATCACGTCGTCGTTGCGACCCTCGAAGTAGAGGTAACCGTCCTCGTCGCGGGTCACGCGATCGCCCGTGTGCCAGGGTGCGCGCCGATCGGCCTCGGCCTCGCCCAGGTAGCTGACGAAGAACGTCGGCACGGTGGCCGGATCGGCGACGAGCTCGCCGTCGCGAACCTCGAGCCGCATTCCGGGCAGCGGGAGGCCCATCGAGCCGGGACGCGCGGGGCGGCCGGGCGGCATGCCCGTCAGCTGGCCGGTCTCGGTCTGGCCGTAGCCGTCGCGGATCTGCACTCCGGTCGCCTCCTCCCACTCGTGCATGACCTCGGGGTTGAGCGCCTCACCGGCCGCGACGAGCGCGCGAATCGACGGCAGCGCCCGCAGCCGCGCGCGCCGCGCGATCACGCGGTACTCGGTGGGCGCCATGCACAGCACGTCGACGGCCTCGCGCTCGACCAGCTCGAGTCGCTCCTCGGGGTCGAAGCGCGCGTCGTGCAGCAGGGCGCGCGCGCCGCGCAGCCATGGGGCGATGAACACGTTGCGCGCCGACTTGGACCATCCGCTCGCGGCGGTGCACCACACGAGCTCGCCCGCACGCGCGTCGAGCCAGTGCTCGGCCTGCACGAGCTGACCGGGGACGTAGCGCTGCCCGTGCACGACTCCCTTGGGCTCGCCGGAGGTCCCGCTCGTGAAGGTGATCAGGCAGGGGTCCTCGGCGTCGAGGTCCACCGCGGGGGCAGGGTCGGCGTCGTAGAGGCGCTCGTCGGGGATCGTGAGCAGCGGACACGCCGGTCCGGCGGCCTCGACCTCGTCGAGGTTGCGCTCGTCGGCGACGATCGCGCGCGGCTCGGCCAGCTCCATGCGCAGGCGCAGGTCGCCGGCGCGCAGCTGCTCGTTGCACGGGAGCGCGACGGCGCCGATACGCATGCACGCGACCATCGCGTAGACCCAGTCGGGCCGGTTGCCGACCATCGTCAGGACCACGTCCCCGCGACCCACGCCGAGGCGGGTCAGCTTGCCGGCGAGGCGCGCGGCGCGGTCGGCGACCTCGCCGAAGGCGATGCTGCGGCGGTTCCCGTCGGCGGCCACGGCGACGAGCGCCTCGCGCTCCGGGGGCGCCGCGTCGACTACGTCGCGCGCGAAGTTCACGCCCGCGTCAGCCCGCGGGTGCGGGTGCGCGCGGCCCGAGGATCATCTGCGTGCAGACGAACAGCGCCGCCAGTCGCTCCCCGTTGCGGATGTGAACCTGCCACACCTGGCTGCGCCGCCCGACGTGCAGCGGGGTCCCTATCGCCTCGAGCACGTCCCCAGGCCGTCCGGGCGCGAACACGTTGGTCTTGAGCTCGGCGGTGGTGAACTCGTGCCCCGGGGTGACGTGGCGCATCGTGCCCCAGGCCGCGACCGTGTCGGCGAGCGCGACCCACGCGCCTCCGTGCACGTAGCCGCCCGGGTGCAGATGGCGGCGGTCCACGGGCATCCGGCCCCGGACCTCGGCGTCGGTGATCTCGACCAGCTCGATGCCCAGGTCGCCGGGGAACGAGCCCGCGAGCGCCTGGCGCGCGAGCTCGGGCGTGACGTGGTGGTTCGTAGCGGCCACGGCGGAGCAGTGTGGCAGGCCGCTCCAGGACCGCGCCCGAGCAGCCCCGCTCCGGCCCGCCCGATCAGCGCAGCGTGATTCGCAGCGTGCGCGGGAACTTCACGAACTCGCCCCCGTACCTGAGGCGGATCAGCGCGCGCAGGGGCCGGAACGGTCCGCCGCTGATCCGCAGGGTGAAGATGTCCTTGGTCGCGCCCGTGGTCCTGTAGGTGGTGGGACGCACGAGGTTCTTCCCAGTGGACGCATCCTTCAGCAGGATCTGCACCTTTCTGCCCTTGGGCGCCTTGCGAACCAGCACCCAGATGTAGAACTGCTTCTTGTTGCGAGAGCGAATGAACCCGGGGGCCTCACAGCGCCGCTCGCGGCTCAGCGCACCGCAGACATCGACCAGGAAGGTGGCGGGCTTGTCGGGCTGCCCGCCCGTGGTGCGAGTACTCGCGGCGTCGGTGCCCGGAGTGGAGGAAGGCGTGGTCTGGGCGCTGGAGGCGGTCCCGCCGTCGTCCCCGTTGTCCTTGACGAGCCCGAAGTAGACGCCGGCGCCGATACCGCCGACGACGACCGCCGCGAGCAGGCCGAGCAGGAACAGGAACGCCGGGCTGCGCCGTCTCGATGGAGGCGCAGCGGCGCCCGCGACCGGCTCGCCGGCGTCCGCCGGCTCGCCGCCGTCCGCGTCGTGGGGCGGCTCGCCGGCGTCCGCGTCGTGGGGCGGCTCGCCGGCGTCCGCGTCGTCGGGCGGCTCGCCGGCGCTCGCTCCCGGGGGCGGCTCTCGGGAGTCCGCTTCCGGGGCCGGCTCGCCGGTCGACTCGTCCTCCGCTTTGTCCGGCCCGGCGGCTCGGTCCCCGGGGCCGATCGGGGGGAGGGGCGTGGGGGAGACTTTCGTGGCTCCTTCGTCTCCTCCGCCGCCGACCCGGGTCGGGTCGTCCGCCTCATCGCGGGGGAACTCGGTCCCGCAGCGCTCGCAGAAGCGCGCGGGGCCGACGGTCTCGTGACCGCAGCTGTCGCAGATCGGCATGGCCGTCCCTACCGGTCAGGCGCCTCCATGGCGGGGTCGATCCTCACGGCGTGCCCGGAATGTGTCAACCCTGAGCGGGAACGACGCAGGCGGAGCGTGGTGCGATGGACGTACGCCGGGCGCCGGTATTCTCAGTACCTCTTCCGGAGAACCCGACCGCGGAGCTGATGACACCCAGATGGCCGTAGCGACGACGCCGTACGCCGATAAGACCGACGACCAGAAGGCGATGACCGAGATGGTCCGCCAGTTCGTCGACGAGCAGATCATCCCGAACGCCGAGCACTACGACCACGAGGACGAGTTCCCCGAGCCGATCGTCGAGCAGATGAAGGAGCTCGGGCTCTTCGGGGTCACCATCCCCGAGGAGTACGGCGGCCTGGGGGAGTCGCTCACCACCTACTCGATGATCGTCGAGGAGCTCTCGCGCGGGTGGATCTCCATCTCGGGGATCGTCAACACGCACTTCATCGGCTCCTACCTGCTGATGAAGTTCGGCACCGAGGAGCAGAAGCAGAAGTACCTGCCGAAGATGGCGACCGGCGAGCTGCGGGCGTCGTTCTCGCTCTCCGAGCCGGAGCTCGGCTCAGACGTCCAGGCCATCAAGACCTCGGCCGCCAAGCAGGACGACGGCAGCTACGAGATCAACGGCCAGAAGATGTGGGTCACCAACGGCCTGCTCTCCGGCCTCTGCTTCGTGCTGGTCAAGACCGAGAAGACCGACCCGCCGTACAAGGGAATGACCTGCTTCATCGCCGAGAAGGAGCCCGGGGTCAGCGAGAACACCGGCCCCTACAAGGGCTTCAACGTGCCGCCCAAGATCAAGAAGATGGGCTACAAGGGGGTCGAGTCCACGGAGCTCGTGTTCGACGGCTACCGCTGCCCCGCCGAGAACATCCTCGGCGGCGAGGACGCCGGCTTGGGCAAGGGCTTCATCCAGATGATGGACGCGCTCGAGGTCGGGCGGGTCAACGTCGCCGCGCGCGGGGTGGGCATCGCCCAGCGCGCGCTCGAGCTGGCGCTGCGCTACTCGCAGGAGCGCAAGACCTTCGGCAAGGAGATCGCCCAGCACCAGGCGATCCAGTTCAAGCTCGCCGACATGGCGACCAAGGTCGATGCTGCGCGCCTGCTGACGCTCAGGGCCGCGCGCCTCAAGGACGCGGGCGAGCGCTCGGACCTCGAGGCCGGCATGGCCAAGCTCTTCGCCTCGGAGGCCGGCAAGGAGTGCGTCGAGGACTCGTTCCGCATCCACGGCGGCTACGGCTACTCGAAGGAGTACGAGGTCGAGCGCCTGTACCGCGACGCCCCGCTGCTGCTGATCGGCGAGGGCACCTCCGAGATCCAGCGCATGGTCATCGGCAAGAAACTGCTGCAGCGCCACAAGATTTGATGGCTGATCCCACGACCCCCACGACCGCCTGGCAGCGTCTCGCGGCGACGGATCGCCACGGTCCGAAGCGGTCCGTGGCTCTACCACTGTCCCCCTTCGGCCCGCGCCGCCCGGCATCCACGATCCACCGCCATGCGGCCGCGCGGGCCGCGGAACCAACCATCTGAGCGCGAGCAAGGACACCCGGTCGCTGATCGAGACCGCCGTCCGGCGTTTCCAGGAGGAAGTGCCCGCACTGGCCAACCTGAAGCTGGCCATCGCTCTCGAGCTGCGCGGCCGCGGTGACGTGCAGCTCTACCGCGTGGAGGTCCCCGGTCCGATCGTGAACAAGGACGTCCGCGGCGACGAGCGCGTCCGGCTGGCGGTGCCTCGCGCGGAGTTCAACATGCTCGCGACCGAGGGGCGTATCAAGGACTGGCGCACGGCCTTCGAACGGGGCCAGGCCAAGGCCAGCGGGCCGCCGGAGATCCTCAGGCTGATCGAGAACGTCGTCGCCCGCCAGGAGGAACGAGCCCGCACGCGGCGCGCCCGGCGGTGAGGCGCGCGCGCAGCGCACGCCACGCCCCGCTCGCCGCGGTGCTACTCGCGGCTGCCCTCGCGCCCCCCGCGTGGGCCGCGACCGGCGTGCAGGGGGAGGCGTTGCCCGCCGCCACCCGCGCGAGCGACTACGCCGCGCTCGCCGATCGCGCGGCACGCGCCTGGGTGCCGCTCCAATACGAGAAGGGGGCGTTCGTGGATCCCTACTCCCGTGCGCGGTCGCGCGGGTACGGCGTGGGAATGATCGGGTATGCGCTGCTCCGCGCCGGTCTGCGGGCGCCGAGCGGAGGGGAGCGTCTGCGCGCGGCCGGGGCGCGCGCCCTGCGCGACGAGCTCCGCGACCCGGCCAAGGCCGGCGTCTTCGACCAGTGGATCGGCGGGCTGACCTACGCCTTCGCGCGCCGCCGCCTCGCCGAGGATCCAGCCTGGACCGGGATCGCCGCACGCATGCGGGCGTTCGTCCGCGGCCTCGCGACGCCGCGGTTGGGGCCGGGTGAGGGCGCGTGCTTCCTGTCGCCTACCTGCTACTCCAACCACAAGATCGTCCAGGCCGAGGCCAGGATCGAGCTGGCGGGGACCGGCCTGCGGGGGGACGCGAAAGCGCTGCGCGACCAGGGCCTGCGAACGGTCGGCCCGTTCGCCGCAGACTCCTTCGGACGCTCGGGGCGAGCCTCCGGACCCGGCCCGAGGCGCGGGCTCGGCGTGCTCTCGGACACCGGCGTGTGGCCGCTGGGCTACCACGCGCTCTCGACGATGATGCTCGCGCGCGCGGCGTGGCGCGAGCGCGCCCAGCTCCCCGATCGCCTGCGCGACAACCTCCGCCGGGCGCTGGACACGCTCGCGGCCTACGCCGCGCCCGACGGCGACGTGGCCTACATCGGGACCCGCCAACAGCAGGCCTGGATCCCGGCCGCCACCGCCTACGGCGCCGAGGTGGGCACACGGCTGCTCGCCCGTGACCGCGCCCGCAGCGCCCGCTACGCCGCGCTGGCCGACCGTGCCTTCGAGCGGCTGCGCCGCTTCCATAGGCGCTCGCCGACCGGCGTGCTGGCCCCCGTCCCGAGGTTGGCCCGCGCCGGGACCTACGTGCCCGACGGCGACGTGGACGCCGAGGCGACCAACGGCCTCGCGCTGGTGGCGCTCGACCTGGCCGCGGACGTCGCCGGCCGGCCGCGTCCCGTGCCCGCGGCCACGCTGCCCGCGGACGGCCCGAGCTGGTACGCCGAGCCGGGCGAGACCGGCTTCGCGGCCACGCGCCGCGGACCGATCTGGTTCGCCGTCCGCCGCCAGCCGCGCGTGCTGCCCGGAGGCCGCGTTCCGGACCTGCGCTTCGACGCCGGCCTGGTGGCGCTCAAGCGGCTCGGGCTCGACGGGCGCTGGCGCGAGCTGATCGCGGCGCGCCCGCGGCAGGCGCTCGGAGTCCCGTCGCTCGGCCCCCGCCTCGTGACCGCCGCCGGGATCGGAGTGCCGGCGGGCGAGCAGATCCGCGCCCGGCCGGGCGTCGTGGTCGTGACGGGTGGCTTCCGCACCACCGACGGGCGCTGGCTGCGTCAGGGAGTGCGATTCCGGTACGCGGCGACCGGCCGCGGCGTGCGCCTGCGGTTTCCGGCACGTGCCGGCGACCGCATCGAGCTGACCGTGCTCCTGCGCGGCGGCGGCAGGGCGACGAAGCGGGGCGTCGCCGACAAGCGCGCGGTCACCACCGTGCGCCCGCGCCCCGACGTCGCCCTCCAGACCGCCCCACCCGTCGCGACCTGCTGCGAGCGCGCGGTCACGCCCGCGCTGCTGACGATCGTGCCCGCCCGGGAGGGCAACGTGACCATCAGCGTCGCGGGCCGCGGCCCCGGCGCGCCGCCGCCGGTGGGAGCCCGCGCGGTGGCGGGCGTGGGGGTCGAGGCCGGCCGCTAGGCGCGCAGCGGACCGCTGGGCTGCCGCCCGCCCGGGGTGCCTGCGGCGGCGCCGCTCAGCCGACGACCTGCTCGCGCGGGCACCAGTAGGTCGTGCGCCCGCCCACGACTCCGCGCTCGAGCTCGGCTCCGCAGCGCGGGCAGCGGCCCGCTGCGCCGCGGACCTGCGTGAACGCGCCCGTGTGCGCGCCGCCCTTTCGCAGCGCCCCGCGGATCGCGGCGCGCAGCTCGCGGCGCAGGCGATCGAGCTCCTCCTCGGAGAGGCCGCCCGCCGGTCGGCGCGGATGCAGCCGCGCGCGCCACAGCGCCTCGTCGGCGAGCAGGTTGCCGACGCCCGCGATCACGCCCTGGTCCATGATCCGCGCCTTGACCGGCGCCGTGCCGCGCCCGACACGCTCGCGGAATGGGCGCCGGCCGACCGTCTCCGCGTCGGGTCCCACCCTCGAGAGCTCGGGCTCCAGGAACGCTCGCCCCAGCCGCCGCCGGTCACGCAGCGCCATCCGCCCGCCGTCCCCGAACTCGAGCACGAAGCGGTCCCACGGGCGCTCGATGGGAGGCTCGTCCATTGCGATCCGGCCGGCCATGCCGAGATGCAGGCCGAGCACCGGCCCGCCGTCGGTCTCGACCCACATCATCTTCCCGCGCCGGTGGGCGGCGGTCAGGCGAAGGCCGACGAGCGCGGCGGCGATCTCACCGGGCGCGTGGGGGCGGCAGACGTAGCTGTCGCTGTCGTCCACGGCCGCGATGCGGCGGCCGAGCGCCCCGCGCTCGATCGCCAGCCGCGCGCGCTCGACCTCAGGCAGCTCAGGCGTAACGCTCCCTCACACCCAGCAGCTCGTCAAGCGTCACGAAGCTGTAGCCCTTCGCCCGCAGTCCCCTGATGATCTTGGGCAGCGCCGCGACGCTCTGATCGCGCGGGCCGCCGCCGTCGTGCATCAGCACGATCGACCCGGGGTTCACGCCGCTCAGCACGCGCTGCACGATGTTGAAGCTGGCCGGGCGCTCGTAGTCCGAGGTGTCGACGTCCCACTCCACCGTCTGCAGGCCCTTGCTACGCGCCAGAGCCACGCTCTGGGTGCTCTTGGACCCGTACGGCGGCCGGAACAGACACGGGGTGAAGTTCGTCGCCTTCTTGATCGCCGCCGAGGTCTGGTCGAGCTGGCGGGAGACCTCGGGGCCGGCTCCGGCGGTGTTGATGTGGGTGAACGTGTGGTTGCCGACCACGTTGCCCTGCTCGAGCTCGCGCCGGACCAGCGCTTCGCGTCCGGCTATCGAACCGCCGATCACGAAGAACGACGCGCGCACGCGGTCGCGACGCAGGATGTCGAGCACCTGACCGGTGAACTCGCTGGGCCCGTCGTCGAACGTGAGCGCGACCACCTTGCGGCTGCGGGGCCCGTTGAGGACGAAGTCGGGGCCGGGCGCGGTGCAGCCGATCACGAGCGGGCGCGTGACCCTGCCCGGCGACGCGCCCCTGTCGGGCAGCGTGTCCGAGCACTGCGCGAGCGGCGTGGCGGCCGGCGGGCAGCCGCCCGGCTCGCCGACCCACGTGGACTGGACCTGCCAGCGGAACTTGCCCAGCGGCAGGCGGACGTCGCGGAACGAGAAGCGCGCCTCGAGCAGCTTGAGGTTGCGCCGGCGGATCTGGCCGATGAGGGGCGCCGGCGGCTGGAAGGCGCCGTCCTTGAAGCGCCGGAGCACCAGCGACGGGTTGCCGCCGCGGCTCACGACGCACACACGCGAGCGCGGCTGGGAGTCGTCCTTGGCCCACAGCGTGCTGCACACCGACCGGCCCGGCTGCTCGGAGAGCTGTCCCGGGGTCCAGATGCCGTTCGTGCGCAGCGTGAGCACGAGTTGCGGGCCCTGCTGGTCCATCTGCGCCGACAGGATGTCGAGCGGCCCCGGCGTGTCGGCCGCGTCCTTGTAGACGATCTTGTTCGGGTTGCCGTCGTCGCCGCCGCCGCCCAGCAGCGCGATCAGGGCGACGATCAGCGCGATGAGGGCGACGACCAGCACGCCGAGCCGCATCAGGCCGCGGCGGCGTTTCGCGCTCAACTCGCCCAGCCGCCCCGGGAGCGGCCGGCTCGACGCGGTGCTGCTCATCCGGCGCCGGGCGGGACCACGAGGATCCGCTGGTCCTGCAGGTAGCGGCCGTCACCGAAGGGCTTCGAGGGCGGCGGGCGGAAGACGTCGAGGTGCTTGCCCGACACCGCGCCGCCGACGTCGGCGGCGACGAACCAGCCGCCGTTGATCGACCTATAGGCGGGCACGTAGATCTTGCTGCCCAGCGGGATCACGTCGGGGTCGACCGCGACGCTCTTCCAGTAGGTCAGGTCGGTCGAGGGGCCGGGAGCGAAGCTGACGCCCTTGTTGGGCACGTACCGCCGCGCCGTCCCGCGCGACCATCCGCCGGCCTCCAGCGGGTAGGTCGGCCGGCCCTTGCGGTTCAGCCAGATGCGGGCGTTGCGCCACCAGGGCGGGCCGTTGCTCCAGCCGCTCCCGCCCGGCGAGGTCCGGCGACCGAGCTTGTTGATCCATCCCGCCGATCCCAGGCTGTCGATGTGGTAGCGCTGCCCGTCAAGGCCGATGCCGTCGCCCTCCATGGAGACGCCGCGCGCGGAGTACAGCCAGTCGACGCGCGCGCGGCGGGTGAGGCCCGGCGTTCGCAGGCGGCGGCCCCGGAACCACTTCTCGGGCACGGGCCAGTACTCCGTGATCAGCACGCCGTTCACCCAGCGCCGGGTGCGGATCGTCGCGCTGCGAGCCGTCGGCGCGTCGGCGCGCGCCCACGCGCCCGCGAGACCCCACCGCGGCAGCGGTGCGGTCTGCCGTTGCGCTGCGCCTGCGCTAGCAGGCACGAGCGCGAGGACGAGGATGGCGAGCAGAAGCGCGACCATCGACCGAGGGAGGGTAGTGAACGCGGACGCCGGAGCGGCGAGGCAGCCCGGTTCGGTGCGCCCGCGGGCGCTAGCCGCGCACCAGCGCGGCGCTGTCCTCGTAGAGCTTGATCACGCGTACGGCTCCGTCCGGCGCGGCGTCCAGGCACAGCTCGCACAGCACGCACTCGTCGAGGTTGCCCTCGACGACCGCGACGCGGCCTCCTTCCGCGGTGAAGATGTCGACCGGGCACACCTCCTCGAGCTTGCGCGCCAGCTCGGCGTCGTCCTCGACGGCGTCCGCGATCTCGACGTCGATGAACAGGCCGGGCATCAGGCGGCCGCTCCGGAGCCCAACTTCTCCTTGACCGCGTCGGGGATCTCGTCGATCCGCTCGACAACCGGGATCCCCGCCGCCTCGAGCCGTCCGATCTTCTCGGTCGCCGTGTCCTCCTTGCCCTCGACGATCGTGCCGGCGTGGCCGAAGCTCATGCCCTTCATCTCCTCGTCGTCCATGAAGCGGCCGGCCATGAACGCGACGATCGGGAGGCGCGAGTCGTTCTCCGCCCGCCACTGCGCGAGCTGGGCCTCCATGCGCCCGCCGGGCTCGGTGTAGATCACGATCGCCTCGGTCTGCTCGTCGGCCTCGAACAGCGGCATGAGCTCGGCGTAGGTCGAGCCGATGATCGCGTCGCCGCCGATCGAGATCGCGGTCGAGACGCCGAGGCCGGCCGCGGTCAGCGTCGAGGAGATCTCCGTGGTCATGCCGCCGGAGCGCGACATCACGCCGACGGGGCCGGGCTGGTAGGCCTGCTCGGTGTTGCGCGCCGGGCCGCCGATCCCGCCCATCTTCGCGACGCCCGGCGCGACCAGGCCCAGGCAGTTCGGGCCGATGATGCGCGCGCCGGTCTCGCCCGCGCGCTCGACCATCTGCGCGACGTCGCGGCGCGGGATGCGCTCGGTGACGACCACGATCAGCCCGATGCCCGCCTCGAGCGCCTCCATCACGGCGTCCTTGGTGAAGGCGGGGGGGACGGTGACGACCGAGCCGTCGGGAACGCCGCCGTTGGCGTCCACGACCTGGCCTACGGTGTCGAACACGGGGACCCCGTGGACTTCGCGGCCCTTGCGCCCGGGCGTCACTCCGCCGACGATCTTCGAGCCGTAGTCGAGGCACTCCCGGGTCAAGTTGACCGCCTCGCGCCCGGTGATGCCCTGGACGATGAAGCTGAAGTCGGGGTGTAGGAGGACGCTCATCCCTGGATCTTCTCCACCGCGCGCCGCGCCGCCTCGTGCATCGACACCGAGCGGTCGCAGTACTCGACCCCGTAGCGCTCGAGGATCTTGAAGCCCTCCTCCTCCCAGGCCCCCGGGATGCGGAAGATCGCGATCGTGGAGGCCGGGTCCTTGTCCAGCTCGATGCAGGCCTTGATCACGCCGCGGGCGACGATGTCGACGCGGGTGTTGGAGACGATCGACATCATCACCGCGATCTTGTCGACGCCGTCCTTCTTGAGCACTTCCTTGGCCAGCCCGCACGCCTTCGCAACCGACGGGTTGCCGCCGATCTCCGAGTAGTTCGCCGGCTTGCCGCCCTGCGAGCGGACCGCGTCGGTCAGCGTCAGCGAGCCGCCGCCGGCGCCGATGACGAGGCCGAGGTTGCCATGGAAGCCCGCGTCCTTGCCCTGGATCACGCCCCGGTGGTCGGCGGAGTCGATCGCCTTGACGTTGGCCTCGAACTCGCTGGGCTCGTGCCCCTCGCGGAGGTCGTCGTCGGCGATCCCGAGCTCGTCGAGCAGCTTCTTCTGGCGCGGGCGGGCCTCGTTCTCGAGCTCCATGTGGGCGTCGAGCGCGACAAATTTCCCATCCTCGAGCTCGGCGAGCGGGTTGATCTCGGCGAGCGTCATGTCGCGTTCCAGAAATAACCGCGCCAGCGCCGCGAGCACGGCCGTCGCGCGGTTGAGCGCGGAGCCGGTCACGCCCGTCTGGGCCACGACCTGCTTGGCCTGGAAGTCCGAGAACGGGAGCAGGTTGGAGAAGTGGCCGCGGCCGACGTGGTCGGGATGCTTCTCGGCCACCTCCTCGATGTCGATCCCGCCCATGTCGGAGAAGAGCATCATCGGCTGCTTGCGCGTGCCGTCCCAGACGACGCCTGCGTAGTACTCGTGCTTGACCTGTGCCTTGGGATCGACGAGCACGCCCTTGGGCATCTGGCCGCCGATCTCGAGCTGCAGGACGTCGCGCGCGTGCGCCCCGGCCTCCTCGGGCGTGGAGGCGAACTGGACGCCGCCGGCCTTCATGCGCCCGCCGCTGAGCACCTGCGACTTGATCACGGTGTCGCCGCCGATGTCGTCGGCGATCGCCTTGGCCTGCTCGGCGTCCGTGGCGAAGCCGTACCTGGTCACCGGGATGCCGGCCTGCTCGACGATCTTGCGGGACTCGTACTCGTAGAAACGCATACTGGTGTGGTCGGCATGGGGGAGGCGGCAGGCCGACCGATGCCGACCAGCGCTAACTCCCGGCGCGGAACCCTAGCGGGCGGCCCACGGCCCGACGCCCCCGAGGCGCTCGGGCGTGATGCGGACGACGACTCCTGGGGGCGGAGTCGTCCATGGGCGGGAACTTCACTTCGGGGCCCAGATAGGTGTGTGCCAGGCGCTGCAGTAGCTCCGGGCCGCCGCCCTCGGTGATGCGCGCGCGACCGTGTACCACCAGGTATTCCTTTAGCCCGATCGGGTTGGTCTCGAAGCCCTCGATCGAGAGCGACACGCGCGGGTCGCGCCGAATGTTGTCGAGCTTCCGGCGCGGGCCCAGCGAGGCCAGCACGATCTCGGAGTCCTCGAGGCCGACCCACACGCAGCTCACCTGCGGCGCGCCGTCCTCGGAGATCGTCACCAGGTGCGCGAGGCGGTCGCTCTCGATGAGCGCCCGCGCAGCTTCGGGAAGCGGGCTGGCCATGCTCAGGCGGCGGCCGGCGACATCCCGTAGGCCTCGGCCAGCTCGGGGTCCTTGCGGGCCAGCATCTCGGCCAGTTCGACCATCACGCGGCACTGCTTCCAGGTCGCGTCGTCCTGCATCTTGCCGTCGATCATGTGCACGCCGCGGCCGTCCGGGATCGCCTCGATGACCTTCTTGGCGAAGATGACTTCGTCCGGGTCGGGCGAGAAGACCTTCTTGGCGATGTCGATCTGCACCGGGTGCAGCGACCACGCGCCGACGCAGCCCAGCAGGAACGCGGCGCGGAACTGGGTCTCGCAGCCCTCGACGTCTCGGATGTCGCCGTAGGGGCCGTAGAAGGGCAGGATCCCGGCGCTCGTGCAGGCGTCGACCATCCTGGCGATCGAGTAGTGCCAGGGGTCCTGCTGGGCGGTCGCCCGCGGCGCGTCGGGGTTCTCGGGGTCCGGGTCCTCGATCACGCGGTAACCGGGGTGGCCGCCGCCGACGCGCGTCGTCTTCATGCGCCGCGAGGCGGCGAGGTCGGCCGGCCCGAAGCTCATCCCCTGCATGCGCGGGCTGGCGGTCGCGATCTCCTCGAGGTTGACCACGCCCTGGCCGGTCTCGAGGATGGCGTGGATCAGCAGCGGCTTGTCGAGCCCGGCCTTGGCCTCGAGCTGGGCCAGCAGGCGGTCCACGTAGTGGATGTCCCACGGCCCCTCGACCTTCGGGACCATGATCACGTCGAGGCGCTCGCCGATCTCGGTGACGAGCTGCGTGATGTCGTCCAGGACCCACGGCGACTCCAGCGAGTTGACCCGCGTCCACAGCTGCGTGTCGCCCAGCTCCATCTCGCGGCCGACCCGGATCAGCCCCTCGCGGGCGGGGATCTTGCGGTCGACTGGGACCGCGTCCTCGAGGTTGCCGAGCAGGATGTCGACCTGCGGCGCGATGTCGGGCGCCTTGGCCACCATCTTCTCGTTGGAGAAGTCGAGGAAGTGGATCATGCGCGAGGGCAGGAACGGGATCTCGGCAGCCGGCTCGGGGGCGCCGATGGCGAGGGGCTTGAAGAAGTCGCGGGGATTTCGCATGCCGGGGACGCTAGTACACCGGCGGGTGCGGCCGAGTGCGGCATGATCCACGCCGCAAGCGACCCTGGAGCGGAATGAACGAGACCGGATTCACCACCGATCAGGCACAGCGTGAGGCGTCCGGCGCCCACGCCTACGGCCGCTACCTCGAGGAGTTCGAGGTCGGCGCGGTCTACAAGCACTGGCCGGCCAAGACCGTGACCGAGGCCGACGACCACCTCTTCTGCCTGATCACGATGAACCACCACCCGCTGCACATCAACGACGTCTACGCACATCAGTCGCAGCAGGGCCGCAACGTCGTGGTGGGCCCGCTGGTCTACTCGCTCGCGCTCGGGATGAGCGTGTCCGACGTGTCCGGGAAGGCGATCGCCAACCTCGCGACGGAGGAGCTCTCACACCCCGCGCCGGTGTTCCACGGCGACACGTTGTTCGTCGAGTCCGAGGTGCTGGAGAAGAAGGAGTCGCGCTCCAAGCCCGACCGCGGGACGGTCAAGGTCCACACCCGCGTCCTCAACCAGGACGGCGTGCTCGTGGCCGAGTTCAAGCGCCTCGTGCTCGTCCCCCGGAAGACCCCGGGCGAGGCTCAAGCCGCCGAGACGAACGTCGAGTGACCGAACCTGCGGGTGGGATGCGCCGTATAGACCGGCGCATCCACCTGCAAAGGAGACGTTCATGGGGCCCAAGAGCCTTCTCGCCCTCGCCGCCGCCCTGACCCTCGGCGGCTCGCTCGCCGCGTGCGGCTCGTCCAGCGACAACAAGAGCAGCTCGTCGTCGACCGCCGCCTCGCCCACCGCCGCCACCGGCACGCGGATCGCGCTGGTCTCCAACAAGCTCGGCAAGGTCATCGTCGGTCCGAACGGCCACACGGTGTACCTCTTCCTCAAGGACAAGACCCCGAACACGTCAACGTGCTTCGGCGCCTGCGCGAAGGTGTGGACGCCGGTGCCCACGAGCGGTGCTCCGCAGGCCGGCGCCGGTGTCCAGAAGTCGCTGCTGGGCGTCACCAAGCGCAAGGACGGCATAACCCAGGTCACCTACAACGGGCACCCGATCTACTACTACGACGACGACAAGAAGCCGGGCACCACCGAGGGCCAGAACAAGGACGAGTTCGGGGCCGAGTGGTACGTGATCTCGGCGCAGGGCAACAAGCTCGAGTAGCACGTGGCGGGCGGCAGGGGCGGCCCGTCCGGCGCCTCATCGGGGGCCCGTCCGGAGGCGTGCCGCCGGCCCGTCCGGCACCCTGGCCGCGCTTCCGTCGATAGGGTCTATACCCCCTGGAAGCGACCCGTAGGAGCGCCGACGACCCGTGAGCACCCCCGAGACGACCGCCGTCCCGACCTCGAACCGATCGCTGGTGAGCTGGGTCGAGGAGGTGGCCGCGCTCACCAAGCCCGACGCGATTTACTGGTGCGACGGCTCGGCCGAGGAATACGACCGCCTGGCGCAGTCGCTGGTGGACGCGGGGACGTTCCGGCGCCTGTCCGACGCCAAGCGGCCGAACTCCTACCTGGCGTGGTCGGACCCGGCTGACGTCGCGCGCGTCGAGGACCGCACGTTCATCTGCTCCGAGAGCGAGGACGACGCCGGCCCGACCAACAACTGGCGTGATCCCGGGGAGATGCGCGCGCAGCTCGACGAGCTCTTCCGCGGCGCGATGCGCGGCCGCACGATGTACGTGGTGCCGTTCTCGATGGGCCCTCTGGGCTCGGACAAGTCCCACGTCGGCGTACAGCTCACCGACTCCGCCTACGTGGCCGTCTCGATGCGGATCATGACCCGCATGGGCAAGGGCGCGCTCGACGTGCTGGGTGAGGACGGGGACTTCGTCCCCTGCGTGCACTCGGTCGGCGCGCCGCTGGCCGAGGGCGCCCACGACGTCCCCTGGCCCTGCAACGCCGACAACAAGTACATCGTCCACTTCCCCGAGACGCGCGAGATCTGGTCGTTCGGCTCGGGCTACGGCGGCAACGCGCTGCTCGGCAAGAAGTGCTTCGCGCTTCGGATCGCCTCGGTCATGGCCCGCGACGAGGGCTGGATGGCCGAGCACATGCTGATCCTCAAGCTCACCTCGCCGGAGGGGAAGGTCAAGTACGTCACCGGTGCGTTCCCCAGCGCATGCGGAAAGACCAACCTCGCGATGCTGATCCCCACGCTCGAGGGCTGGAAGGTCGAGACGATCGGCGACGACATCGCATGGATGAAGTTCGGCGACGACGGGCGCCTGTACGCGATCAACCCCGAGGCCGGCTTCTTCGGCGTCGCTCCCGGGACGGGGGAGGAGACCAACCCGAACGCGATGGCGACGGTGCGCGAGAGCTCCGTCTTCACCAACTGCGCTCTGACCGACGAGGAGGACGTGTGGTGGGAGGGCATGACCTCCAAGCCGCCGGCGCACGCGATCGACTGGCACGGCGAGGAGTGGACGCCTGACTCCGACACCCCGGCCGCCCACCCGAACGCGCGCTTCACCACGCCGGCAGCACAGGACCCGGCGATCGCGCCCGAGTGGGAGGACCCGGCAGGGGTGCCGATCGACGCGATGTTGTTCGGCGGCCGGCGCTCGACCGTGGTGCCGCTAGTGCACGAGGCCTTCGACTGGGAGCACGGCGTGTTCCTCGGCGCGACGATGTCGTCGGAGACCACGGCTGCCGCGGCGGGCCAGGTCGGCAAGCTGCGCTTCGACCCGTTCGCGATGCTGCCCTTCTGCGGCTACCACATGGCCGACTACATCGGGCACTGGCTCGAGATCGGGCGCCGCGCGGACGCCGCCAAGCTGCCACGCGTCTTCTACGTCAACTGGTTCCGCAAGGACGAGGACGGCGCGTTCCTGTGGCCGGGATTCGGCGAGAACGGCCGCGTGCTGGCGTGGATCTTCCGCCGCTGTGACGGCGAGGCGGAGGCCGTCGAGTCGCCGATCGGGCTGCTCCCGCGGCCCGAGGACCTGGACACCGACGGTCTCGACCTGAGCCACGACGAACTGGCCAAGCTGCTGTCCGTCGACCCGGCCGAGCTGCGTCAGCAGCTACCGCAGGTCTCTGAGCACCTGGCCAAGATCGGCGACCGTCTGCCGGGCGAGGTGCAGGCACAGCTCGAGGCGCTAGAGCGCCGGCTCGGCGAGGCCTAGTCAGCCGGAGCTTCCGGGCACCCGCACCTCTACGCCTCAACTGCGCTCAACAGCGCGGCCGCAAGCTCGGATCCGCGGGTCCGCTGCGGGCGAGCGCGTCCTTGACCCACTGGATCGCCACCGGGTCGTAGGAGATCTTCAGGTGCTCTGAGAGGTCGAGCGGGCAGCGGTCCTGGACGGTGACGTTGGTGGTGTTGGGCCCGGGCGCGAGGTAGCCGGAGGTGTAGGGCGTGACGACCTCGTCGAGTCTGGTGACCACCTGGGTGTAGGACACCGACCCCGGGGTCTCGTCGCCCGCGTTGAGGTTCTGCAGGAAGGGCGAGCCGGCGGCCTGCTCCTTGCACGCCGGGCACGCGAGGCCGAGCGGCGCGGCCAGCGGGTTGGTCGTCCCGTGGTTGGAGGGCGACAGCGCGACGAGGTCGTCGACCTTGCCGGAGCCGCCGTCGAACTTGATGTACTGGCGCGGCATCATCCCGCCCTGGGAGTGGCCCACGAGCGACACCTTGGCGGCGCCCGTGGCCTGCAGCACGCGATCGACGAAGGCCTTGAGCTCGAGCGCGGAGCTGGCGATCGGGCCGATCCCGTAGACCCCGAGCACACCGCTGCCCAGGTAGGACCCGTAGTTGAGCGCGAAGACGCAGTAGCCCTGCGCCTTCAGCGCCGGCGACAGCGCGAGCCAGTTGTCGAGCATGCTCTCCGCGGTGCCGTGGACGAGCACGACGGGCGTCGGCCGGACGGGCGACGGCCGGCAGCTCCAGTCGTTGGCGCCCGGCGGCGGCGGCGTGGCCGCGTGCGCGGAAGCGGGCAGCGCGATGAGGACGGTCACCACGCACGCGATGAGCGCCCCCCTCGTACGCACGCTCGGATCGTACCGCGCAGGCGGGTCGCGTCGCCATGTTGCGACTCAGGGCATACGGGCAGGCCTAGGGATGGCGGCGCGCGTACAGGGTGCCGGCGTGCGTGGCGCCGGCGGCGCCTGCGGCGATCCAGCGCCGGTCCACGGCCCCCTAGTGCGCGTCGTCGCCGGTCGCCGCGGGCGGGCGCGACTCCTCGGCCAGCGAGGTGAGCGTCAGCGCGCCGCGGGCGGCCTGCTCGAGCACCTCGGTCGCCTCCTCGGCCGAGCGCGCGTAGAGCTCGACCAGCAGGTGGACGACGATCTCGTCCTCCTCGTGCTTGTGGAAGCGCACGTGGGTGAAGAACTCGCGCGTGCCGTGGTCGCCGAAGGCGGCGTAGGAGAGCGCGTCGCCTGCCTCGGGGCCCGAGCACGTCTCGACATCGTCGGCGTCGACGGTCACCGTGCACGACGCGACCCACGGCGTGCCGGCGATCATCCGCTCCCAGCGGTCCTCGATCGGCTCCACGCGGCCGTTGTGGAAGCCCAGGTGGGGCTGGTCGTGCATGCACTCCAGGCACTGCACGACCGCCTCCTGCATCTCGTCGACGACCTCGGCACGCTCCCCGGTCTCGGGGTCGAGCTTGTGGATCCCCTCGTAGTGCACCTGCACCTCGAGGTTGGTCGACCAGCAGCGGTAGCAGCGCAGCCAACTTCTGACGGTGCCCTGTTCTGTGGAGCCTTCGATGAGGGCCACTTTATCCTGCCGATCCATGGATACCGTCCTCTACGAGTCCGAGGAAGGCGGCGTCGCGACGCTCACGCTCAACCGCCCCGACCGGCTGAACACCATCGTGCCCGAGCTGATCGAGGAGCTGCTGGCGGGTCTGCGGCGGGCTCAGGCCGATCCGGAGGTGCGCGCGATCCGCCTGCGCGGCGCCGGGCGCGTGTTCTGCGCGGGCTACGACATCCTGTGGGGCTCGGAGTCGATGGAGGAGGCGGAGGCCGGGCGGCCCTGGGACCCGGTCGCCGACTACCAGGGCATGTCGCGCTTCGTCGACGCCTACATGGAGCTGTGGCGCTCGCCGGTCCCGGTGATCGCCCAGGTCCAGCGCTACTGCGTCGCCGGCGGGACCGACCTCGCGCTGTGCTCCGACCTGATCGTGTGCGACGAGGAGTGCCGGATCGGCTATCCGCCGGCGCGGGTGTGGGGCTCGCCGACCACGTCGATGTGGATCTACCGGCTGGGGCTGGAGCGCGCCAAGCGGCTGCTGCTCACCGGCGACCCCGTCGACGGCCGCACAGCGGTCGCGTGGGGCCTGGCCAGCGAGGCGGTGCCGCTCGAGCGCCTGGACGAAGCCGGGCTCGCGTTGGCGCAGCGTGTCGCGCGAATGCCCGCGAACCAGCTGCACATGATGAAGCTGCTTGTGAACCAGGCTTACGAGCAGATGGGCCTGCGCGTGACGCAGCTCGTGGGAACGCTGCTCGACGGAGCCGCCCGCCACACGCCCGAGGGAGTCGACTTCACGCGCCGCGCCCTGGAGGACGTGCGCGCGGCGGTCGCGGAGCGCGACGCGCCGTTCGGCGACTACGGCCAGGGGCGGGCGACCGCCGGGTCGCCTCCTGCGGCCGGGTCGCCTCCTGCGGCCGGGTCGCCTCCTGCGGCCGGGTCGCCTCCTGCGGCCGGGTCGCCTCCTGCGGCCGGGTCGCCTCCTGCGGCCGGGTCGCCTCCTGCCGCCGGGCTCGCCTCCTGCGGCCGGCTCCCCTCCGCCCCCGGGCGAGTGACCGCGCCACTCGGCGCCGTCCTCGCCGGCGGCGCCGCGCGGCGCATGGGCGGCGCGAAGATGACCGCCGGCTACGCCGGCCGCCCGCTGCTCGTGTGGCCCGTCGACGCTCTGCGCTCCGTGCTCGACGAGGTTGTGGTCGTGGCCAAGCGGGACACCGTCCTGCCGCCGCTCGAGGTCCCGGTGTGGATCGAGCCCGACGAGCCGCGCCATCCGCTTGCTGGGATCGTCCACGCGCTGCGCGAGGCCGGCGACCGTGCCGTGCTCGTGTGCGCCGGCGACATGCCGGCCGTCGATCCGGTCGTGGTACGCAAGCTGGCCGCGGCGCCTCCGGCCGCCGCGGTGGTGCCCCGCGCGGGCGGGCGCCTGCAGCCGCTGCTTGCCCGCTACGAGCCCTCGGCGCTCGAGCACCTGGCGGCCGCGGCCCCTTCCGGCGCGCCGCTCACCGAGGTCGTGGAGTCACTGTCTCCGGACGTGCTCGAAGTCGCGGACGAGACCTCGTTTCGCAACGTCAACACGGCGCAGGAGCTCGCCGGGGGGTAGGGGTTCGAACGGCGGGCGACGAAAGCGGTAGGGAGGACGGACCGCCTGGCGCGAAGTGCGGGGCCGCAATGCGTTCTGGGGCGCAAAACCAACGTCTGATGTGGGTTTCGTGGCCCAGAACGGCTGACGGCCCGCGCGGCGGCCCTTTTCCTCCCCTTCGTTGCCCGCCGTTCGAAACGCCGGACGACCTCGGATCAGGCCCGCGCGCTCACCCGAACGTGAACGCGTACCCCGAGATCCCCGGCGCGACGGAGAGCTCGAGGCGGTGGCGACCGGCGCGAGGCAGGTTCACGAGCTCGTACAGGCGCTGGTTGCGGACGGTGACGACTCTGGTCGGCACTCCGTCCACGGACACGCGGATCGCGCGGGGACGGTCGCCGGCGGAGCTGAGGACGAGGTAGACCCGGCGGGCGGAGAAGCGGACCGCGATCCGCGCGCCCGCGCCCGCAGTCGTCGCCTGCGGCCCCACGTTCCACGTCCCGGACAGCGCGAACACGTTCAGCGGCAGGTCCGAGGGTGGGGCGGGGAACGTCCGCCGCCCCGGCGCGAGGCCGCCGTCCGGCCACCAGCCCTCCGCGCGCTTGGCTCCCAGGTAGGTCTCCGGCGTCGCGAGCCCGGCCGAGGGCTCCACCGCGCGCGGGCGCACAGGCGCACCCAGCCGCCGGTCCCCGTTCTCGGCCAGCAACGAGCGGATCGCGGCCTCCGTCGCGTCCTCGCCGCCCTCGCCGAAGTGCGTGCGGCGGACGTTGCCGCGTGCGTCGATCAGGTACTGCGCCGGCCAGTACTGGTTGCCGTACGCGTTCCAGGTGCCGTACGCGTTGTCCTGGACGACCGGGTAGCGCAGGCCGTTCGCGCGGATCGCGCGCGCGACGTTGCCGGAGTCGCGCTCGAAGGAGAACTCGGGTGTGTGCACGCCGACGATCGTGAGGCCGGCGCTGCGGTAGCGCTGGTCGAGCGTGCGCAGCGCCGGCAGCGTGCGCAGGCAGTTGATGCAGGTGTAGGTCCAGAAGTCGATCAGGACCACGCGGCCGCGCAGGGAGGCCAGCGTGAGCGGGCGGCCGCCCGGCGTGTTGAACCAGCGCTGACCGGCGGCGAAGTCGGGCGCGCGGCCGAGGTCCTGCAGGCGCCCGGCGACCGTCTCGCCCGAGGACGCGAACCGCGAGCGCCCGCGCAGGTCGGCGAGCCTGCGCGACACCGGGCCCGAGTCCTCGAGCGACCGTGCAGGATCGACGACCGAGGCGGGCAGCGCAGTGGCCAGCTGCGACTGGAAGCTCACGTCCAGGCGTACGAGCATCCCCACCGCGGTCAGGACGAGGACCGCGCCCAGCGCGCGTTGCAGCGCGGGGCCTCGTCCCGCCCGGCGGATCCGGTCGGCGATCCGGCGGCCACCGAGAGCGAGCGCGAGCAGCACGAGCGCGGACCCTGCCGCGTAGGCGAGTCCGATCACCACCAGGCGCGGTGAGGGCCCGCGCGTCGCGGCGACCGATATCACCGCGGCGAGGATCGGCCCCGCGCACGGCGCGTAGGCGAAGCCCAGCGCCGCGCCCACGCCGAGGCCCGACAAGAAGCCGTCGCCCGTCGACCGCGGGCCCAGGCGCGCCAGCGGTGAGAGCGCGGCCTCGACGCGGTCGGCCAGCGGCGGCGCCAGCAGGAGCAGGCCGAAGGCGAACAGCACGACGATCGCCGCCGTGCGGACGGCGCCACCCGCCAATCCCACGCCGTCGACCAGCGAGGCGAGCGCGACGACGGCGACCGTGAAGGCCGCCGCCAGCCCGAGCACGATCCCGAGCGGCCGCCGCCGTCCCCCGCTCGCCGAGGCGGAGAGGAGCGCCGGCAGGATGGGAAGCACGCACGGCGAGATCGCGGTACCCGCGCCGGCGAGCACCGCGAAGAGCACGAGCAACGCCATCTCGCCACATCTTGCGACACGGCGCTTGCGCGCAGATTAAGTCGCCGCTCAGCCCCCGATGCGCGACATCGACCGCTCGGGCTGCACGAACCCGGGGTCGTTGACGTGGTGCTTGAGCTCCTTGCGCCACACCGCGGCGCGGATGAGCTCTTCCAGGTCGTCGTCGCTCGCACCCGCGCGCATCGGCCCGCGCAGGTCTGTCTCGTGGAGCGAGAACAGGCACGTGCGCAGGCGACCGTCGGCGGTCAGGCGGATGCGGTTGCAGTCGCTGCAGAAGGGCTCTGAGACCGGGTTGATGAAGCCGATCCGCCCGCGGCCGTCGGCGAAGCGGTAGACGCGCGCAGTGGCGGACGGCTCGCGCGGCTCGGGTTCAAGCGGCCACATCGCGTCGATCGCCTGACGGATCTCGGCGCCCGTGAGCACCTGGTCGCGCGACCACGCGTGGTCGGCGTCGAGCGGCATCCACTCGATGAAGCGCACCTCGTACGGGTTCTCGCGGGCGAAGCGCGCGAACGGCCGCAGCTCCTGCTCGGTGTGGCCGCGGATCGCCACGGCGTTGACCTTGATGGGGTGGGCCTCGGGGAAGCGGGAGAGAGCCTCGAGGCCCTCCAGCACCTGCCCGAGCGCGTCGCGGCGCGTCATGGCGAAGAAGCGGTCGCGCTGGAGCGAGTCGATCGAGACGTTGAAGCGGTCCACGCCGGCGGCCACCAGCGCCTCCGCGTCGCGCGCCAGCAGGTAGCCGTTGGTGGTGAGCGCGAGCTCGCGGACGCCGTCCGCGGCGGCGAGCATCCCGGCCAGACGCGGGAAGTCGCGCCGCACCAGCGGCTCGCCGCCCGTCAGCCGCACGTCGCCGACGCCCATCGCCGCCA
Source organism: uncultured Actinomycetes bacterium (assembly GCA_963797015.1). Lineage (GTDB taxonomy): Bacteria > Actinomycetota > Thermoleophilia > Solirubrobacterales > Solirubrobacteraceae > JBBPZA01. The sequence continues at coordinate 166,526 of CAWCNV010000005.1, forward strand.
GCACTGCGACCACGCGCTCGAGCTCCTCGAAGCTCAGCACCTCGTCACGCTCGAGCCAGGGCAGCCCCTCGGCCGGCATGCAGTACTGGCAGCGGAAGTTGCAGCGGTCGGTGACGGACACGCGAAGGTCGCCGATCCGCCGGCCGTGGCCGTCGACGAGGGGCTCGCGGGCCATGGCCTAAGGCTAGATGGTCGCGAGCGGCGCCCGCAGGGGGTCTTGTTCTACGCCAAACCGGCCGATAAAAGCTCGGAGCCTTGTTCCGAAGGTCCGTCATCGCTGGCTGTGCCGCCGCCCTGGCCCTCACCGCGCTGATCGCGGTGACGCCGCTCGGCGGCTCGAGCGCGGACGACCTGGTTGGCAACTCGCTGCATGGCGTCCTGATGACCGTCGCGGCGGTCGTCGTGGTCGCGCGCGCGGTGCGCGTGCGGGAGGACCGCGCGGCGTGGGTGTGCTTCTCGGTCGCGCTCGTCACCTATGCCGCCGGGGAGATCGTGTGGAACGCCGCCTACTCCCACCAGAGCTCGCCGCCCTACCCGTCGGCGGCCGACGCGCTGTGGCTCGCCTTCTACCCCGCCACCTACGCCGGGATCGCACTGCTGGTGCGCGCGCGCATGCGCGACTACGGCGGGGCGGGGCTCTGGCTGGACGGGCTCCTGGGCGCGCTGGTGGCCGCCTCGGTCGGCTCTGCTCTGATCTTCGAGCCCGTCCTGCACGCGACCGAAGGGAGCACGGGCGCGGTCGCCACGACGCTCGCCTACCCGCTCGGGGATCTCGTGCTGCTGGGACTGCTGCTCGAGGTCTTCGCCCTGACGAGCTGGCGCCCCGACCGCGTCTGGTTGCTGATCGCCGCCGGGCTGGCCATCAACTGTGTGGCCGACATCCTCTACTCCTACCAGTCGGCGCAGGGCACCTGGGTCGACGGCTCGCTGGCCGACGGCCTCTTCCCGCTCGCAGTGCTGCTCGTCGCGTGGGCGGCGTGGCAGCCGGCCACCCAGCGCGAGCTGGAGGGTGGCGACTGGCGCATCGTGGCCGTGCCGGCGGGCTTCATGGCCGTCGGGACCGGGTTCCTCGCGTACGGCCTTTTCTACGGCGTCAATCCGCTCGCCGCGGCGCTGGAGGTGGCCGCGGCACTGGTCGTGCTGATTCGCTTCGGTGTCATCTACCAGGCAAACCTGCGGATGCTTCGCCGGAGCCGCCACGAGGCCTTGACCGACGCCCTCACCGGGCTGCCCAACCGGCGGGCGCTGGTGGCCGACCTCGACGAGGTCGTCGCGCAGGCCGGCCCGTCGGACCCGCGGGCGCTGGCGCTCTTCGACCTCGACGGCTTCAAGCGCTACAACGACACCTTCGGGCATCCGGCCGGCGACGCCCTGCTCGAGCACCTCGGCGGCCGCCTCGCGCGCGCGACCGAGGGACGGGCGATGGCGTACCGCCTCGGCGGTGACGAGTTCTGCGTGCTGTGCAGGGGGCGCGGCGCCGCGCGCGAGGCGGTGTTCGCCGCGGCGGCCGAGGCGCTGACCGACCGCGGCGAGGGATTCGCGATCGACAGCTCGAGCGGGGCCGTCGTGATCCCCGACGAGGCGCGGACGGCGCGTGAGGCGCTGATCCTCGCCGACCAGCGCATGTACGCGCGCAAGGGCGCGAGGCCCTACGGCGCGCTCAGCCAGGCCAGCCAGGTGCTGATGCGTGTCCTGCACGAGCGCGAGCCCGAGCTGCACGAGCACCAGCGCGGCGTCGCCGCGCTTTCGCGCGTAGTGGGCCGGCGCCTCGGCATCGGGACCGATCATCTCGACGAGCTCACGCGCGCGGCCGAGCTGCACGACATCGGGAAGATGGCGATCCCCGACGAGGTGCTGTCGAAGCCCGGCCCGCTCGATGAGGAAGGCTGGGCCTTCATGTCGCGCCATACGATCATCGGCGAGCGCATCCTGGGCGCCGCCGACGCCCTGCGTCCGATCGCGCGCATCGTGCGCGCGAGCCACGAGCGCTGGGACGGGCAGGGCTACCCGGACGGCCTCGCGGGCGAGGACATCCCGCTGGCCGCCCGAATCGTGTTCGCCTGCGACGCCTACGACGCGATGATCTCCGAGCGCAGCTACGCGCGCTCGCGCCCGCCCGCGGAGGCGCTGGCCGAGCTGCGTCGCTGCTCCGGCACCCAGTTCGATCCCCGCGTCGTCAACGCGCTGTGCGAGGTGATCGGTCTGCCGGACTCGCCGGTCAGCGCCGCCGAGCCCGTCGCGGTTGGCCCGTAGGGCCGGTTGCGAATAGGCTCGCGGCGGCAACGTCAGTCAACGGAAGGGGGGAGCCCATGTCGGACAGCGTGTACCGGGTCACCGAGGTGATCGGGGCGAGCTCGGAGTCCTGGGAGGCCGCGGCGCGCAACGCCGTCGAGACCGCCGGGAAGTCGGTCCGCGACCTGCGCGTCGCGGAGGTGATTCGGCAGGACGTGACGATCGAGAACGGCGGGGTGACCGCCTACCGCGTCCGGCTGGGGATCTCGTTCAAGTACGACTCCGGCGACTGAGCTAGCGGCTCGCCGGCCGATCGGCCGTACGGTCGCGCCCGACGCGGCCGTTTCGGCCGGTCCCCGCGCGCGTCTCGTGCAGCTCGGCGGCCAGCCGCTCGCGCTCGGCCTCGCCTTCGGCCACGTCGGCGCGGGCGCGGTGCATCTCCGCTTCCTTGAGCTCGGCGCGCTGGTGCGCCTCATGCGCGGTCGCGCGGGCCTCGTGGACCTCGCGTCGCTGCGACCTGCCGCGGCGCGACATCGCCACCAGCAGCGCGACGACGGCGATGGCCACGACAGCGATCACGATGATGAGCACTACGTCCATCTGAAACCTTCCCTTCCTCCGGGTGCCTGGATCAGTCGTACCCGCACCGGGCGAGCGCGGAAACGGCGGATCAGCGCTTGACCAGCACGTAGACCAACGTGGCGAGGAAGGCGAGCTGCCCGAAGGTGGCGGCCGTTCCGAGGTTGACGGCCCCGGCGAGCTCGGCCACGCCGGTCGCGACCAGGAAGACGGCGATCAGGAGGGCTGCGGTGCGCAGCATCAGCCCTCGCCGCTCCGCGCGCCGTGCTCAGCGAGCGCTCGGCGCAGCGCGGCCACGTCGCGGCCGGGATCCTGCTCGTCGAGCCAGCGTTCGGCCGCGCGCCGGCCTCCCAGCGCGCGCAGCGCCGCCTCGCCGTGCTCGGCGGTGAAGCTCGCCAGCGCGGCGCCGCGGCGGGCGCGCAGGCGCCGGGCCGGGACGTCGAGCGTCGCGCGGTGCGCGTCGAGCGCGCTCACCAGCTCGTCGATGCCGCTGGCCGGCGGCAGCGAGGAGACCGCGACGACCGGCGTGTCGCGCGCGCCCAGCGAGCGCAGCGCGGCGCGAAGGTCGCGTAGCGCCGCTTGCGCAGGGCGGCCGAGATCGGCCTTGGTCACGACGAGCACGTCCGGGATCTCCATGATCCCGGCCTTGAGGAACTGGAGCGCGTCGCCGCTTCCCGGCTGCACGACCACCGCTACCGTGTCGGCCACGTCGGCCACCTCGGTCTCAGACTGCCCGACGCCGACGGTCTCGATCACCACGACGTCGAACGCCGCCGCCAGGGCATGGGCGGCGTCGCGGGTCCCGGCGGCGAGCCCGCCGAGGCGCTCGCCGGCCGACGTCGAGCGGATGAAGACCTCGCGGTCGGAGGGGTCAAAGGCGATCCGCGCGCGGTCGCCGAGCAGCGCGCCGCCCGAGCGCCGCGAGGTCGGGTCGACGGCCAGCACCGCGACGCTGCGGCGCTGATCGCGCCAGGCGCGCACGAGCTCTGAGAGCAGCGACGACTTCCCCGCGCCCGGCGGTCCGGTGACGCCGACGACGTGCGCGGGCGCCTCGGCCCCCAGCACGCCGGGCGAGACCTCGCGCAGCAGCGCCTCGACCTCCTCGCGATTCCCGGGCGCGCGGTTCTCGAGCAGGTTGAGCGCCGCCGGAGCGGCGGTCAGATCACGCTCGCGAAGCCGCCGTCCGAGCTCGCCGCCTCCCGTCGCGGCCCGCTCGCCGCCTCCCGTCGCGGCCCGCTCGCCGCCTCCCGTCGCGGCCCGCTCGCCGCCTCCCGTCGCGGCCCGCTCGCCGCCTCCCGGCGCGGCCCGCTCGCCGGCTGCCGGCGCGGCCTCCTCACCGGCGGCCGCGCCCTGCTTCCCCCTCACGCGGCTGCGGCCGCGATGCCGTTGTGCTCGGCCACGAGCGCGACCACGTCGCGCATGATCTGGTTGATGTCGAAGTCCTTCGGGGTGTAGACGGCGGCGACCCCCGCCTCGCGAAGGGGCGCGACGTCGGCCTCGGGGATGATCCCGCCGACGATCACGGGCGCGGAGGAGCCGGCCTCGCGCAGGGCGGCGACCACGTCGGGGATCAGCTGGCGGTGCGAGCCGCTGAGGATCGACAGCCCGACCACGTGCACGCCCTCGTCGACGGCGCTCTTGACGATCTGGGAGGGCGTCAAACGGATGCCCTCGTAGACGACGTCCATACCCGCATCGCGGGCGCGCACCGCGATCTGCTCGGCGCCGTTCGAATGGCCGTCGAGACCGGGCTTGCCGACCAGGATCTTCAGGCGCCGGCCCAGCGCCTCGCTGACCCGGCCGACCTCGTCGCGCAGCTCCTCGAGCCGCTCGTCGTCGATCGCCGCGGCCGCCTCGCCCACGCCGGTCGGAGCGCGGTAGGAGCCAAAGGAGTCGCGCAGCGCCTGGGCCCACTCGCCGGTCGTCGCGCCCGCGCGGGCGGCGGCCAGCGTCGCCTCCATGATGTTCTCGTCCTCGTCGCGCGCCGTCTCGCGCAGCCGCGCTAGCGCCGCGTCCACCGCCGCCTGGTCGCGCTCGGCGCGCCACACGTTCAGGTCCTCGATCTGCTCGCTCTCCACGGCCGGATCCACGACGAGGATGCCGCCCTCGGCGTCCGCGGTCAGAGGCGAGTCCTCGGTCTCGGTGAACTTGTTCTGCCCGACCATCACGAGCTCGCCAGCCTCGATGCGGCGGACGCGCTCGCGGTGTGACTCGACCAGCGCAGCCTTCATGTAGGGGACGGCCTCGACCGCGCCCCCGTGCTCGGCGACGATCGCCATCTCGGCGCGGGAGCCCTCGACCAGCTCCTCGACCAGCGCGTCCATGACCTTCGAGCCCTCGAAGATGTCGGGGTACTCGAGCACGTCGGTCTCGTAGGCCAGCACCTGCTGGATGCGCAGCGACCACTGCTGGTCCCACGGGCGCGGCAGCCCGAGCGCCTCGTTCCAGGCCGGGAGCTGGATCGCGCGGGCGCGGGCGTTGCGGCCCATGGTCACCGCGAGCGCCTCGAGCACGATGCGCTGGACGTTGTTCTCCGGCTGGGCCTCGGTCAGCCCGAGCGAGTTGACCTGCACGCCGTAGCGGAAGCGGCGCGCCTGGGCGTCCTCGACGCCGTAGCGCTCACGGCCGATCTCGTCCCACAGCGTCGCCATCGCGCGCAGCTTGGCGTGCTCCTCGATGAAGCGAACGCCGGCGTTGACGAAGAACGAGATCCGAGCGAACACGCGCACCATCAGGTCCTGGTCGACGCGCTCGCGCACCGCGTCGAGGACCGCGATCGCATTGCTCATCGAGAAGGCGATCTCCTGCACCGGCGTCGCCCCGGCCTCCTGCAGGTGGTAGGAGCAGACGTTGATCGGGTTCCACTTCGGGACGTGCTCGACCGTGTAGGCGACCATGTCGGCGATCAGCCGCATGGACGGCGCCGGCGGGAAGGCGTACGTGCCTCGGGAGAGGTACTCCTTGATGATGTCGTTCTGGGTCGTGCCCTGGAGCACGGCCTGGTCGATGCCGTTCTCCTCCGCGGTGACGATGTAGAGCGCCAGCAGCCAGGCCGCGGTCGCGTTGATCGTCATCGACGTGTTCATGCGATCCAGCGGGATGCCGTCGAGCAGCGCGTGCATGTCGCCCTTGTGCGCGACGGGCACGCCGACCTTGCCGACCTCGCCGCGGGCGAGCTCGTGGTCGGCGTCGTAGCCAGTCTGGGTCGGGAGGTCGAAGGCGATCGAGAGCCCGGTCTGGCCCTTTGCGAGGTTGCGCCGGTAGAGCTCGTTGGAGCGCTTGGCCGTCGAATGCCCCGCGTACGTGCGCATCATCCACGGACGGTCGGGCTCGGGCAGGCGGGGGCTGTCGTTCATGGCCAACGAGATTCTAGGGCGCCGATTACCATCGACCCATGATCACCAAGCTCGACTTCATAGGCATTCCGTCCCAGGACCCGGAGCGCTCACGCGCGTTCTACGTCGACACGCTCGGCCTGCGCCCGGACGACAACGCGCGCTTCGAGCTGTGGGCGGGGGAGACCTGCTTCGGCATCTGGGAGCCGGCGCGGATGGGGATGGAGTTCGTTCCGCAGCGAAACGCCCACCCCGCGCTGCACGTCGACGACGTGGCCGCCGCGCGCGCGGAGCTCGAGGCCAAGGGAGTCGAATTCGAGGGCGAGACGTTCGACACCGGGGTCTGCCACATGGCCCTCTTCCGGGACCCGGACGGAAACGACCTCATGCTGCACCACCGCTACGCGCCGCGGGGGTGAGGGCGGGCAGCGGGGGTCGCCTGGGCGCCCGCTGGCTACGCTGCCAGGCATGCGACAGCTCGACGTCGAGCACCTGGGGGTCGACCGGGTCATCTGCTGCTACGAGGTGGATGGCGTGCTCGTCGACCCCGGCCCCGAGTCGTCGGTCACCACGCTGCTGGCCAAGCTCGGCGACGAGCGTCCGCGCGCGGTCCTGCTGACCCACATCCACTTCGACCACGCCGGCGCGAGCGGAGCGCTGGTGCGTCGCTGGCCGGACCTGCCGGTCTACGTACACGAGCGCGGTGCTCCGCACATGGCCGATCCGGAGCGCCTGGTCGCCAGCGCGCGGCGTTTGTACGGCGACGACTTCGACCGCCTGTGGGGAGAGGTCGTGCCGGTGCCCGAGGACAACCTTCGCGTGCTCCACGGTGACGAGCGCGTCGAGGGCTTCCGCGTGGCCTACACGCCCGGCCACGCCTCGCATCACGTCTGCTACCTCCACATGGGCAGCGGCGTGGCGCTGGTCGGCGACGTCGCAGGGGTGCGCATCGCGTCCGAGGACCTGGTGGTCGCGCCGACCCCTCCGCCCGACATCGACCTCGAGGCGTGGAACCGGTCGCTGGACACGGTCGCGCGGTGGAAGCCGAGCGCGCTCGGGCCGACCCACTTCGGCCTCGTCGAGCACGGCGTCGACGGGCACATCCAGGCGCTCCGCGATCAGCTCGAGCTCCAGGCGCAGTGGGCGCGCAATCGCACGCGCGAGGACTACATCGAGGGCATGCGGGCGCAGATCGGGGCCGCGGTCTCGGACGTCGCGGCGGCCGAGCGCTACGAGCAGGCCGTCCCGCCCGACCAGGCGTATCAGGGCCTCGAGCGCTACTGGCGCAAGCGCATCGAGCGCGAAGCGGCGTGAGCCTGGACCACCTCGACCTCGTCGTGACCTCGCTCGAGCGCAGCGTGCCGTTCTACCTCGACCTGCTCCAGCCGCTGGGCTGGAGCCATGGCGGCGAGGGCTCGGGCGAGGGCGGCGTGCGCAACGTGCTGCTGCGGCCGCCCGAGGAGCGCGGCTGCTGGCTGGACCTGCGCGCGGTGCGCTCCGACGCCCACCCCGCGCCCTACGACCGCTTCGCGCTCGGGGTGCACCACATCGCCTTCAAGGCCGCGTCGCGCGAGGTGGTGGACGAGCGCGGGGCGTGGCTCGAGTTCAACGGCATCCGGACCGAGGGGCCGCCGCGCGAGTACGAGTATTCGCCTGGGTACTACGCCGTCTTCTGCTTCGACCCCGACGGGATCAAGCTCGAGGTGATGAACCAGCCGTCATGAGCCGCACGATCGAGCGACCGAGGGTTGGCGATCCGGGCAGCGGGCTGGGCGGCGCGTGGAGGGTGATCGTGCTCAACGACAACCACAACACCTTCGACCACGTCGCGCATACGCTGGCCCGGTACATACCGGGGATCACCGTCGACCGCGGCTTCGCGATGGCCGACAAGATCCACAACAGCGGCCAGGCGATCGTGTGGAGCGGGCCGAAGGAGCCCGCCGAGCTCTACTGGGAGCAGCTCTCGGGCGCCGGGCTGACGATGGCGCCGCTCGAGCAGGGCTGACGAGGCGCGCCGCGCGGCCGATCGGGCGCCGGTGTCGGGGCTCACTCCGACTGCGGCCGCTCAGCGGGGCCGATCGCGACCGCTCGGGTCGGCGCGCTGTCGCCCGGCTAACGGGCAGCCCGAGGAGACCTTCACCTGCCACCAGTCCATCAGCATGCCGATCGGGCCGAGACGCGGGCGGACCTGGTAGGCGGTGCAGCCCGGAAGGCCGAGGTCGCTGTTGCGCACGCGCACCCAGCGGTGAGCCGGCGGGTCGGCCAGCATCTCCTCCAGCAGGCGCCGTGCCTGCCCGTGACGCTCGGCCTCGGCGTCGGAGGCCTTGCGGACCGCGTCGAGGCGCGCGACGAGGTCGTCGCGCAGGCGCTCGAGCTCGGCAAGCGAGAGGATCCGCGGCATCGCCGCCGAACCGGGCGAGGCCAACGCAACTGGCGTCCGGGCTGCCTCGGCAACGACCGGCCCCTCGAACACGGCCTGGCTCAGCGACCGCTCGAGCTTGCCGATCTGCCGGCGCAGCTCCGCCCGCGCGGCACGCTCGTCGACCAGGGGAAGGGATGATGGGCGCGCCGCAACGCTCGCGACAGCCGCACCGCCCGCCTCGGGCATCTTTGCGAGTCCCGCTCGGCTATCGCGACGCCCTCGTCGACCACCCGCCCGTCGCAGCTCAGCCGCCGGCGCTTCGCTGTCGAGCATTCGCGCGCTTCCTTCGCCATCGGGAGAACGATCGATCGGAGGGGCGACGCTCGTCATTTCATCCTCCGATGGGTGCGCGGGGGTTTGCGCCCCAGAAGACTTGGGTGCCGAGCATGCCGATGAGGTGGACGAGGACGATGTTGACGACCATTGATTTGGCGGTGGCGGTGCCGACGCCGACGGGGCCGCCGGAGGCGTTGTAGCCGTAGTAGCAGCCGACGAGGACTATGCAGGTGGCCATGACCATGCCTTTGATCAGGCTGTAGAGCAGGTCGGGTGGGTTTTGGAACATCCAGAAGATCAGGAAGTAGCCGCCGGAGGAGACCTCCCCGATCTGTTGCACCACCGCCAGATAGGAGGCGAAGAACCCGGCGCCGACGCCGGACAGGTAGACGAACGGCAGCACCAGCCACGCCGCCAGCAGGCGCGTGGCGCACAAAAACAGGACGGAATCGATGCCCATCACTTCCAGCGCGTCGATCTCGTCTGAGATCCGCATCGAGCCGAGCTCGGCCACGATCCCGGTGCCGACCTTGGCCGCCATCATGTACCCAAACGCGTACGGGATCACCTCGCGCAGGTCGCACCACGCCGAGAACTGCCCCGCATACGCCGGCGCGCCGACCGCCCTGGTCGCATACGCGCCCTCGATCCCGCACTGCAACCCGATGATGAAGATCAACGTCCAGATCACGATCGTCGAGGAGATGATCAAGATCCCCGCCTGGCGCAACGCCTCCCCAAAAAACCGGAACACCCGCAACCGGAAAACCAACCCCATGATCCGCACGCAAAACCGCGTGATCTCCCCAAAATTCCCCAACCACACCCGCGGCGTCGCCAACATCAACCAACCCCCCCCACCCACCACACGCCCACCACACCGGCCGCCACCGCGCCGCGCATGAGCGGACCGGCCGCGAACGGACCGGCCGCGACCGCGCCGCGCGTGAGCGCGCCGGCCGCGACCGCGCCGCGCGCGGGGGCGGCGACCACACCGGCCGCGCACGCACCGGCGGCGAGCGCGCCGGCCGCGAGTGCGGGGGCTGTGGATGCGGACGTGGCCGCTCTGGGGCTGCGGGCGCGGGGCCGGTTGGGCATCAGCGGATCACGGTGATGTCGGGATGCGTCGCCAACAGCGTCTGCGTGAACACGTAGTTGAACGCGAACACGCCGATGAACGCGATCACGACCGCCTGATTGACCGCCCGGCCAACCCCCTCCGCCCCACCCGACGCCGTCATCCCCTTGTAACAACACACGATCGCGATGATCGCCCCAAACAACGTCGTCTTAAGCACCGACCCCCACAAATCCGTCGTCGACGCGTTCGTAAAGAACGTCGCGAAAAACCCCCCCAACGTCGCGCCATTCACAAGCGTCGCCAAAATCCCGCCGAAAATCCCGAACAACAACGCGTAAATGTCAAACAACCCCGTCACCAACATCAACGCCAAAAACCGCGGAACCACCAAATTCTTCACCGGATCCACACCCAACACCTGCAACGCATCCAACTCCTCCCGAATCTTCCGCGCCCCCAAATCCGCCGTAATCGCCGTCCCCGCCACCCCCGCCAAAACAATCGCATCCACAAACGGCGCAAACTCCCTGATCGACGCCAACACAAAAAACCCCCCGAGCCTGTCGAGGGACCCCAACAACACCAACAAATTCGCCGCCTGCAACCCCGGCGCCCCATACCCAAACGCCACCGTCGACACCAACAACGGAAACCAACACAACCGAATCGCAAACAAAAACTGCCCAACAAACTCCGTCCCATACGGATACGGAGGACGCACAGCCGACACCAACGTCTTCCCCGTCAAAATCATCATGTCGCCGACCTCCTCCAACAACCCCTTAGCCGGCAAAACCGCCCGATCAGCGACACTACGAACCATCAACCCTCCTTGGGTGGAGTGAAGTAGTGAAGGGATCGTCTGGCGCGGCGGCTGGGCGGGGCCGAGGTCGGCTGGGTGGGGCCGAGGGGGCGGCGCGTGGGGCCGAGGCGGCGGGGAGCGCGGCGGAGCGGGCGGTGAGCGGGGCCGCGCGCTGGCCGGCGCCCGTGGTACGGCCGGCGACGTCGTGAGGCGCAGCCGGGACGCGTGCTCGGCCTGCAATGACGGGGTCGGGACCCAAGTTGTCGGCTCTCCTCCGGCGGTGAACTAGTCCGCTAGCACTCTGCGAGGCCGAAAGTACTCCCCAAGGATCGCGCTGTCAAGACGGGTGTCCTAGTTGACCAGCACTCTGGGCGCGCGTACCATCAGACGACGTGAGCACGCAGCCGACGCCGCCTCTGCGGGTTGATCTGGATCGCGATTCCGACGTTCCGGTCGGGGTGCAACTCGCGTGGCAGCTTCGGTCGTTGATCGCGGCCGGTGCGCTCGGCGCGGGGGAGCGGCTTCCGGGCGTGCGTGAGCTCGGGGCGCTGGCGGGCGTCAACCCCAACACCGTCCGCGCGGTATATGCCCGGCTCGAGGCGGATGGCCTGATCTCGACCCAGCACGGGCGCGGCACGTTCGTCGCGGCCCGCGCCAACGTCGACGAGCGCCTGGCCGACATCGTCGAGCGCGCCGCGCGCGAGGCGCAGGAAGCCGGGCTCGACCCGCGCGAGGTGGCGGCGGCGCTGTACGTGAACCGTCCGGCTGCCGCGGACGCTCAGGCCGAGCCCGGCGACGAGAGTCGCGACCGGCGCGCCGTGCGGGCGGAGATCGCCGCGCTTGAACAGCGTCTTGCCGACGGTCGCCTGCAGCGCCTGCTCGGCGCCGCGACGGATGGCTCGCCCGAACTGCCCGAGACCCGGACGGCGACCGGAGGACACATCCTCTCGCTCGCCGAGCTGTGCGCGCTGCGCGACGAGCTCGCCGGGCGCGTCGCGCTCCTGGAGGGAGCCGAGCGCTCGCGGGTGCGCGAAGCGACCCGTCGCCGGGCCGAGAGTGCCGCGGCGGGGGCCGCGCAGGGCGAAGGCGCGGGGGCCGAGACCGGGGCGGGCCGCGCCGGATCCCCGCCCGCGCGCCGGCTCAAGCTGACGCCGGGACCGGTGCGCTGGTCGCTGCGCTACGAGGGCTGAGGCCGGTCGCCGGCCTTCGCCTCGGCGCTGCACCACGAGGGCTGAGCGCGCCCGCGAGGAGCGCGGGCCGGGACGAGGTCCGGACGGCCTATTCGGCCTCGACCGGCTCCGCGATCCGGACTCCCGCGCGCACCACGCGGTCGTTCCACTGGTAGACGATCGGCGCCTGGAACCAGCCCGAGTGCTCTGCTCGCCAGCGGGCGAACTCGGGGCCGTACCAGTAGCGCTCCCAGCCGAGCTTGTCCTCCCACTCGGAGAGCTGCATGAACTTGTAGGTGTCGTCGTGGGAGCGGAGCACGTCGTACTCAAGCGCGCCGTAGCGCAGCGCGATCGGCGCGATCTCGCCGAGCGCCTCCTCGAAGCGGTCGCCGCGGAACAGCGTCGCGTACCACGGCACCAGCACGATGCCGCTCTTGAGACGCCCGCCGTGGGTCGCGCCGCCGGCCATCAGACGCCGACCTCCGCGTAGACCGCACCCGGCCCCTCGGCCGTCTTGCCCTGGCCCTCCTGATCGGCTCCGACCAGGATCGCGATCTTGCCCAGGTGCTTGTTCTCCATCATGAGCTGGTGGGCCTCGCCGACGCCCTCGAACGGCATCGTGCGCCACAGGACGGGACGGATCAACCCGTCGTCGATCAGCTGGTTGGCCTTGTTGCACTCCCAGGCGTTGGCAAAGTGCGAGCCGAGGATCTCCTTCTGGCGCATCCACAGATAGCGGACGTCGAAATCGAGCTCGTAGCCGGTGGTGCCAGCGCAGATCACGACCTTGCCGAACGGCTTCACGCACAGCACCGAGGTCGGGAAGGTCGCCTTGCCGACGTGCTCGAAGACGATGTCGGGAGGCGAGCCGAGGATGCCCTCGACCGCCTTGCAGAAACGCCGAGACTCCTTGAAGCGCGCCTTCTCTTCGTCCGGGGACTCCCCACCCCGGCGCATCATCCCCGTGAACTCGTTGCGGTTGATGTAGCCCTCGGCGCCGAGCTCCATCACGAGCTTGCCCTTCTCGTCGCCCGACACGACCCCGACCGAGTGCGCGCCGCTGATCTTGCACAGCTGCGTCGCGAACACGCCGAGCCCGCCGGCGGCGCCCCAGATCAGCACGCGGTCGCCGGCCTGCAGGTTGCAGCGGTCGATGAGCATCCGGTAGGCCGTGAAGTAGGTCAGGCCGTAGGAGGCCGACTCCTCCCAGGTAAGCGCGTGGGGCTTGGGCAGGAGCTGCTGTGCCTGGACCTTGGTGAACTGGGCGAACGAGCCCCAGGTCGTCTCGTAGCCCCAGATCATCTGGGACGGCGCGGCGAGCGGGTCGAGCCCGTGGACCTCGGGATCCTCGTAGGAGGCCATGTTGCAGTGGATGACGACCTCGTCGCCCGGCTTCCACCGCGTCACGCCCGCGCCGACCTTCCACACCACGCCCGAAGCGTCGGAGCCGCCGATGTGGTGGCCGTACTCCGGATGGTCGCCGTAGCGCATGACCGACACCGGCTTGCCCTGCGCCGCCCACACGTTGTTGAAGTTGACGCCCGCGGCCATCACGCGCACGATGACCTCGAACGCGCCTGGCTCGGGCACCTCGATCTCCTCGACCTGGAAGGCGTCGACCGGATCGCCGTAGCGCTCCTCGCGGATGACCCAGGCGGCCATCGTCTTCGGGAGCTCGCCCGGCTCGACGTCCAGGTGGGCGACTCGACTGGTGTCCACTGCCACGGGTATCGACCTCGCAATCAGTACGTAGGGGAAGGCGCCGGAAGGCTACCGCGCCTACATGTAGCCGCCGCGCCGGAAGAGCACGACCATCGCGCCGACGGCGGCTACCAGGGCGCCCACGCCCCAGATCAGGAACGCGGTCAGCGAGTCGACGTGACCGACCAGCCAGGCGAAGTTCTGGCCGAAGAAGCCGGTCACGAAGGTCAGCGGGAGGAAGACGGTCGCGACGATCGTCAGGCGCTTCATGACGTCGTTGAGCTGGTTGGAGACGCGCGAGAGGTAGATGTTGGTCGCGCTCGTGAGGAGCTGGGCGTAGTGGTCGACCATCTCCGAGATCCGGTTGAGGTAGTCCGCGACCTCGTGCAGGTAGTCCTTGTTGCCGGGCTCGAGCCCCGGCAGGTCGGCGATCTCGTCGCGCACGCGCACGAGCAGGTCGCGCTGGGGATTGACCGTACGGCGCAGCGAGAGCAGCTCGCGCTGCAGCCGGGCGATCTCGTTGAGCTGGTTGCCGCGAGGCTGCTCGATCACGTCGTCCTCGAGCGACAGGATCTCGTCGTCGAGCGCCCTGAGGACGGCGACGAAGGTGTCGGTGATCGCGTCGAGAACGCGCGCCACCGCGAGTTGCTCGTCGGCATCGTCACGGTGCGCGAAGCGCGCGCGCAGACGCTCTAGCTCCTCGACCCGGCGCTCGTGCACGGTGACCACGTAGCTGCCGGAGATGTAGACGACTACCTCGAACGGGTCGACGCGGTCGTCCACGAGGTAGGCGCCGTTGTAGATCAACACCACGTAGGTCGAGCGGTAGAGGTAATGGCGGCGGCGCACGCCGGGCTCGGCCTCGGGCGGCCGCTCCACGCCGAGCAGCTCGGGGAGCTGGTCGAGGCCGCTCGTCAGGTCGAGCCAGAAGAACTCGTCGCGCGCGATCAGCTGCGCGATCTGGTCGCGGTCGATCTCAGTGAGCACCCGCACGAGAGGCACGCTAGTCGGGCTCGAGGACGGGGTCGGAGCCGTTGGTCAGGCGCAGCTCGCCGGTGTCGTGTAGCTCGAAGCGCAGCGCGTTGACCACCGCCCCGCCGAGGATGATGATCGCCAGCGCGTAGAACCACACCAGCACGATCAGGACGAACACGAACGTCGTACCGAAGCTGGCCAGCGTGCTGATGTGCGAGAGGTAGAAGGGAAACGCATAGTCGACGATCCCCATTGCCAGGGTCGCGCCGGCCGCCCCCGGCCACACCGCCGACCACGGCATGCGCCGGTTGGGCACCGCCCAGTAGACGATGCACAGCAGGCCGAACGTGACGACCAGGCTCGCGGCGACGGACAGCGCGTAGTAGGTGCCGCGAATGTCGGAGAGCCCGAACGGGAGATCGCTCGCGCTCGACACCAGCAGGCTCTGGGCCGCGGGGATCAGCAGCGTCGCGATCACCAGCGCGAGCGCGACGACCAGCATGACCAGGCCGAAGCGCTTCTGGGCGAGCCAGCTCCGGCACGTGACGTGGTAGATGCGACAGAACGCGGTGTCCAGCGAGCCCCAGAACGAGGACCCGATCCACACCGACGCGACGAGCGCGGCCACGCCCAGCTCGGTCCCCGAGGTGCGCAGCCGGTCGGTGAGGCTGCGCAGTGTCGACTCGGCGGCGCTGGGGAAGACGTGCTGCAGGTCGGTGATCACGCGCTGCTCGAGCTCGCCGCTCTTGATCACGCGGCCGGCGATCCACAGCGCGACGAGCGTCGCCGGCAGCACCGACAGCAGCAGGTTGTAGGCGACCATGCCTGCCAGACCGGTGAGGTTGTCGCCGTAGGCCTTGCGCCAGAAGAGCGCGAGCGCGCGCCCCAGCCGCCGCATCGGCTAGGGCAGCGGGAGATCGTTCTGGGCGCTCGGGCGCTCGGCGCCGACGTTCAGCCGGCCCGGCGCGATCTTGTCGTCGTCGGTCTTGAGCGTGTAGGTCGTGTCCTTCTGCACCACGACGCTGAGCTGCGCGGTGTCCTGCGGGTTGATCGGACCGGTCGACTGGCGCAGGCCCGCGGTCTGCGGGCGCGCGGCGCTCGACGCGACGTCGTTGACCTCGATCGTCGCGACCTGCGAGGCCGCGCTGCGGTTGGTCACGATCACGTTGATCGGCCCGGCGCCGATGGTGGTGGGCGAGACCTCGACGCCCTGCGCAGTGATGGCCGCGGCTATCACGACCGCTCGCGGTGGGCGCGGTTCGTTCTTGTGCGAGGAGTCGGAGCCGCAGCCGACGAGCATCACCACGCTCGCGGTCGCAACCAGTAGCGGAGCGAACAGTCTCCCCGCCTGCACTCTCCTCAATCTCCTCTGCATGGCTCCCAAAGGGCCTCTCCCTGCCGTCCCGGGCTAGAGCGCGCGCAACCCTAAACCACCCGGGAGTCGGACGAAAGCTCGGCCTCTTCGGCGAGCTTCTCCAGCTCGCGCTGCAGGCGCTCCCACGAGCGCCGCTCCTCCTCGTCGTAGGCGGCGCCTTCCAAGTCGCGAAGGCTGTCCCGATACGTGTCCCACGCGCGGCGCGTTCCCTCGTCGACCTCGGTCACAGGAACCTCCCTCCGTCTGGCTGAGGCCATGCTACCCGTGCGGGCACCGCTGCATGCCAGCCTGCACGCCGTCCGGTGGCGGGCGTAGTCGTTGGGCGGTGCTGCTCGACCGCCCCCTGCGCACCGCCGAGTTCCTGGTCGTCGACGTCGAGACGAACGGCAAGCTGGGCGAGGCGTGCGAGCTCACCGAGGTCGGAGCGGTCCTCGTCGGCGGCGGCGAGCTGCACGACCGCTACGAGTCGCTCGTGCGGGTGCGCCGTCCGCTCTCGCGCGGCATCCAGCGCTTCACCGGCATCACGCAGGCGATGGTCGACTGCGCCCGCGCGCCGGAGCCGGTTCTGCGCGAGATCGGCGCGCTGATCGAGGGGCGCGTCCTGGTCGCCCACAGCGCGAGCTTCGACAAGCGCGTGCTGCGCGACTCGTTCGAAGCCGAGGGATTGACGTGGCCCGATCCGCCCGTGCTCTGCACGATCGCGCTCGCGCGCCGCTTCGCACCGCTTGCAAGCCAGCGCAAGCTCGCGCCGCTCGCGGCGTCGCTGGGGATCGACGTGCACGTGAGCCATCGCGCGCTCGCGGATGCCGAGACGTGCGCGCGCGTGTTCTGCGCGTTGTTCGCGCGCCTGTGCGCGCACGCGGAGACGGTCGCCGAAGCGGCGGCGCTGCTGGCGCCCGTTCGCCGCCGGCGTCCGGACCGTCGCACCGTGCCGCGCTTCGACCCCTCTCAGCCGGTGCCGCGCGTACCGCTCGACTTCGGCGGGCTGCCGGCCGGACCGGGGGTGTACCTGTTCCGCGACGGCCGCGGCCGCGTGCTCTACGTCGGCAAGTCGGTCCGTGTCCGCTCGCGCGCGCGGGCGCACTTCCGTCGTGGTGCGCCGCGCCCGGACTGGGCCGCGCACGTGCGCGTGGTCGACGGCCGGCCGACCGCCTCCGAGCTCGGCGCGCTCGTGCTCGAGAGCCGGCTGGTCAAGGAGCTCCGGCCGCCGGGCAACGCGCTGCTCAAGCGAGCCGACGACGGCTTCTACCTGCGCTGCCGACTCGACATCGCGTTCCCGGTGCTCGAGCTCGCGCGCGAGCCGGCCGCCGGTCATGGTGTGACGGTCGGCCCGCTGCGCGGGCGGGCGGCGGCCGCGGAGCTCGTCGAGCAGCTCAACTCGCTGTTCTCGCTGCGCCGCTGCGCGCGCAGGCTTGTGCTGCGCGAGTGGCCGTCGGCGTACGGGCAGATGGGGCGCTGCCTGTCGCCCTGTCTCGGCGACCTCGATCCCAACCTCTACCGCCGGCAGCTCGATGCGGCGCTCGACCTGTTCCTCGGCGCCGCCGATGGGCGCGAGCGCCTGCTCGCGCATGTCGACGCGCAGATGCGCGAGGCCGCGCGCGAGCTGCGCTTCGAGCGCGCGGAATGGCTGCGGCGGAGGCGACGGCGGCTGGCGGTGCTTCTCGACCGGCTGGAGGGTGTGTTGCGGGCGACCCACGCGCGCTCGCGGCTGCTGCTCGCGGGGCCGCCGCCGTTCGAGGCGTTCTGGATCGTTGGCGGGCGGATCGTGGACTGGGGAGCAGTGTGCGGCGGGCCGCGCGAAGCTCCTCGCGAGCTGTACCGCCGCACGGTCGCGGCGCTGCGCCACCGGCCGGGGCGCGGCGTCGGCGTGCACATCCCCGCGACCGAGATCGACGAGGTCCGCATCGCGGGAGCGTGGCTCGCGGCACATCCCGAGACGCCGGCGCTCGAGCTCGACGCCGAGCCGGATCAGCGGGCGCTCGAGGCGTTCGTAGCGCGCGCGACGGCTGAAGTGAGCGTGGCCGCCTAGCGAGCGCGTGCTCGCTCCGCGGCCGGCGGCCTCAGCCCGCGGCGCTCGGGACGGTTTGCTGATCGCACGCCGCGCACAGCCCGACGATCGGGAAGTGGCTGAAGCTCGCGACGTGGCCGAAGGCGTCGCGGATCGCTTTGCGCACGGCGTCGAGCTCGCGCGGCTGCACCGCGCGCGTGGAGTGGCACGACTCGCATACGAGATACTCGTGGACCGCGCGGGCGGCGAGCGCGTACAGCCCGGGGCCGTGACCGAGGTGGAAATGGCGCACGAGGCCGATGTGCTCGAGCGTCTCGAGATTGCGGTAGGTCGAGCCGAGGTCCGAGGGCGGTATGCGGCCTTCCACGCCGGCCGCGATGTCCTCGGCCGAGAGCGGCCCATCGGCCAGGAACAGCGCCTGTAGCACGAGCCGCCGCGCGGCGGACACCCGGAGGCCGTGCGAGCGAAGGCCCGCGATCGCGGCGTCGAGGTCGTGCGCCGGCAGCGCCGGACTGGCGTGGGAAGCCGTCATGGGGGAGGAAGGGACGCGAGTCGGGTTGGGTGTTTTCCCGGCTGTGCCTTCTGCGCGGCGGCGGCCCGATCGGATCACTTCGTCAGACGCCGAGTATCGGCATGGCCCGTGCGGTCAGCAGGACGCCGGCGCCGACGATGACGAGCGCCGAGACGGCCGGCAGCGCCGTGACGACCGGGCCCAGCGCGGCGAAACGCGCGGTCGCGCGCCCGGCGATCCGGCCTGCATGCACAACGAACAGGCCGAGGACCGACAACGTGCCGGCGAGGCCGAGGCTGAAGGCGAGGATCAGCAGCAGCCCGAGCGCGACCCGGTGCTGGGCGATCGCCGCGAGCAGCACGACGAGCGCGGACGGGCAAGGGATCAGGCCCGCCGATGCGCCCATGGCAAGGAGCCCGCGCCACGTCAGGCGGTCGGGGACGTCATGCGAGTGCCCGTGCGAGCCGGAGCTCGCGCGGCCGGGGTGCTGGGCATGGTCGTGGGAGTGCCCGTCCGCAGCGGACTTCGCGCCGCCGGGGTGCTGGGCGTGGTCGTGGGAGTGCCCGTCCGCAGCGGACTTCGCGCCGCCGGGGTGCTGGGCGTGGTCGTGGGATCCCGCCCCGTTGCGGCCGGGCTGGTCGGCGTGGTCGTGTGAATGGTGATGGTCGTGGTGATGGTGGCTGTGCGAATGCGCTCGGGATCGGCCTCGAGCATTTCGTACGCGGGCGCGCAGGACTGCAACGCCGACCATCACAACGAGCACACCGGAGGCCAGATTCAGCCACGGGTACAGCTGCTCGGGGAGCACGAACTCGGACAGGGCGAGGGTCACGAAGCCGAGCGCGAAGACGCCCATCGTGTGCGTGACCGTGACGGTCGCGCCGAGCGCGAGGGCCTGGCGCGAGGTGCCGCGCGAGCCCACGAGGTAGGCCGCGACCATCGCCTTGCCGTGGCCGGGGGAGAGCGCGTGGAACGCGCCCCATGCGAAGGCCGCGAGCACCAGCAGGACGAGCGCGGTGTGGCCGGCCATCGCGTCGGAGAAGACCGAGGCGAAGCCGTCTCCCGAGCGCTCGCGCGTGGTCGCCGGCCGGCCGCCGGGGCTCGGGGGCGCCACCAGCGTGCCGCTCCCCGGCCGCACCGAGAAGCTCGCCGACCGGATGTCCAGCGGGCTCGAGAGCATGTCCTTCGGGTAGGAGCGAAGGCCGGCGGTCGGGTCGCCGCTCGGCGCCGTCGCGCGGACGGCTGTCCCTGCGCCCGGACGGGCGACGATCGCCTTCCACCCGATCCGCCCGGCGAAGGTCTCGTCGCGCAGCTCGACCGGGCCTCGCGTGGGATCGACGGTCGCGCGCAGCGGCACCTCCACGCGCGTGGTCGGAAGTCCGCCCTGACCCGGCGGGAAGCTGAGCCGCGCGCCCGCGAGCGCCCGAAGCGGAACACGCCGGCCGCCGACGGTCAGCACGAGCCCGTCGCGCGCCGCGCCGACCTTGTCTGCCAGGACCTCGGCGCGCGACTTCCCACGCTCCTGGAAGGTGGGGATCTCGGCCTGGTCGAGGACATAGCGAAGCTGGACCCCGGTGCGCGAGGCGCTGACCGTCGTCAGGTGGTTGATCGTGAAGTTGCCGAGCGGATGCGCACCGGCCGCCGCCGGCACGAGCAGCAGCGCTGAGAGCAGCGCCGTGCAGGCGAGCACCGCGCGCCGCACGCCCCGCGGCCGTGCTTCCGGCGGCCGGACGCCCCGCGGCCGGAGTCCCCGCGTCCGCAGTCCCCGCGGCCGCACTCCCCGCGGCCGCACTCCCCGCGGCCGCACTCCCCGCGGCCGCAGTCCCCGCGTCCGCACTCCCCGCCCCCCGCTCATCGCGCGGCTCCCGCGACCGGCCCCCCGAGCTCCTCCAGCGCTCGCTTCGCGCGCGGCCCGAAGAGCGGCGAGAAGCGCGGCGCCTGCGCGACCAGCTCCCCGAGCCACGCGCGGGCGAGGTCCGGCCTTCCGGCCGCGCGCGCGGTCATGCCCGCGTGGTAGAGGGCGAGCGGATCGCGCCAGCCGCGAACCAGCGCGCGGCGCACCCAGGGCAGGCCCTCGCGCGCCCGGCCGGCGCGCGCCAGGGAATATCCGAGCGCGTCCGCGGAGCGAACGCTCGGCGCCGCGGCCCATGCGCGGCGCGCGAGGGTCACGCCGCGGGCCGCGCTTCCGTGCTCGGCCTCGTAGAGCGCGAGGTCGACGTCGGTGTTGACGCCGTTGGCCTGCAGGAGGCGCTGCTCGGCTCCCACGAGCGCGAGATCCCGGCGAGCCTGCCCCGGCCGGCCGGCGGCGAGCTCGGTCTCGCCGAGGCCGACGACGTACTCGGGCAGCGGAAGCCGCGCCACCGCGCCGCGGTACAGGCGGATCGCCGCGCCGAGCTCGCCGCGGGCGGCGTCGGTGCGGGCGAGCCCGGCCGTCGCCGCCACGTACGCCGGCGACTGCTGGAGCGCCGCTCGGTAGGCGTCGCGCGCCGCGCCCACCCGTCCGCGCGCCATCTCGAGGTTGCCGAGCAGCGTCTGGACGTAGACCACGTTCTCGGTCGTCGGCCCGCCGGCCGAGATGGCCAGCCGCATCGCTCCCACCGCTCCGTCGAGATCCCCGCGAAGCTCGCGCAGGTACGACGCGCGCGCGTAGGCGGCGAGCGTCGGCTTGAGGTCCATCGCGCGCTGGAGCGTCCGCGCGGCGGCGGAGTAGCGGCCGAGCTCGACCTGGGCGTCGACGATCACGTACAGCGGATCGACGGTCCCGGGAGCGGCCCGCAGCGCGGCAAGGCCATAGCGCAGCCCGAGAGCGAAGTCGTGCCGGCCGAGGGCCAGCGTTCCCATTCCCGTGAGGGCCTCGGGGGAGCTCGGATCGCGCCGCAGGGCGGTCTCGTACACCGACTGCGCGCGCGTGTAGTAACCGAAGTCGCCGGTCTCGCGCACGCGCTGCAGGTACGCACCCCCGAGCGCCGCGTAGGTGCCGGCATCGTCGGCGCCGGCCCGGATCTGGGACTGGAGCACGGCGACCCGCTGGGCGGTGGTGCGTGGCAGCGGCGCGCTGTCGATGCCGCTAGCGCCGGCGCCGACCGGCAGAGCCGGTCCGCCGCCCCCGACGAGGTGGACCGCGACGAGCACGGCGACGAAGGCGAGTGGGATCGGGAGCAGCTTGAAGAGGGTGGGGCGGGTGAGGGTCATGGGCGGGGCCGGATCATCGGCGCGGAGCGTTGGGGGCGGGTGCGGTCACGGGCGGTGAGGGCTATGCGAAAGAGCGCCGGGGAGGGGACGTCCGGGGCGACGTCCCCTCCCTGGCCGGCTCGCTCCTCCTACGGCTGGGGGCCGACCGGCGGGGAGGCCGGCTCCGTGCGCTTGATGGTGGAGTCGAGCCCGTTGTTCGGGGGCGCGACGTACGGGAACGAGGTCCGGAAGGACTTGTCGTTCTGGTTGACGCCGTCTCCAAGGGGCAGCTTGTTGCCCTTGAGGAAGCCACCGATCACGCGCAGCTCGATGTCCACGACGTCGTCGCCGAGGCGGCGGCCGTCGGGGAAGCCCGCGAGATCGCCCGCGATCACGCCGAAGCGGTTCTCGGTCGCGCTCGGAGGCACGCCGAGGTTGAGCTTCAGGGTGTCGGTGGGCGGCGCGTTGGGCGCGATCTGCGTCTTGCCCGGGATCCCGGTCAGGAGCGCCTGGACGATGTCCGTGCGGTCCGTCTCAGGGACGTTCGCGCCCGGGAACAGGATGTTCATGATCTTCGCCAGCTCGGGCTTGACCACGTAGGAGCCGTACAGCGCCCCGTCACGGTCGGGGGTCGTCCGGTTGAACTGGTCCTTCTTGCCCAGCGGGATGACCACCTCGTTGACCAGCGGGTTGCCCAGGCGGCTGACCTGCACGAACTTGCCGAGGCCTCGCCCGCCGCCGTCGGTCACCTGCAGCTTGCGCCGCTCGGTGGTGGACCACACGCCGATCACGGCGTTCTTCGCGGTCGGCCCGGAGACCGCCTTGCCGTTGCGGGTCACCTTGGACTCGGGGACCTGCAGGACGATCGAGTTCGTGTTGTAGCCGGCGATGTCGTCCTTGCCGCCGCCCGCATTCCCGGTGCCCATGCGCAGGTTGATGTCGTCGAAGGTGGCGCCGAGGTCGACGAAGAACGGGTCCTCGGCCTGCCCGGCGAACGTCCTGCCGCCACCCGAGAGGCTGCGGTTGGCCGTCGCCGCCACCTTCGCGTAGTCGGGGAACACCCGCGGCCCGACGTTGCTCGGCGCGACCGGGAGGTTCTTGGCGATCCGCTTGACCTTCTCCTTGCCGTTCTTCTTGACCGTCTCGCGGAAGATCGAGTAGGTCTGGACGACGTTGAGCTTGGGGTCGTTGAACGACTGGACTCCGGGCAGCGCGTACAGGAACGAGTTCTTGTTGCGCACCTTCGTCTTGAACACGTAGCGGTAGCTGACGTCCGGCTTGCCGTCGCCCGTGTTGTCGATGCGGATGTAGTAGCGGGCCTTGGGGTCGAACTGGAAGAAGTTCGGCCCGCCCGCGGGATCCTCGAGCGGAATCCAGTTGGCGACGACGGTCAGCGATCCCGGGGCGTCTTTCGCGGTGAACGCGTAGACGTCGGTGTTGTCCGCCGTCGGGTCGAGCGAGATGTTGGGCGCCTCACGGTGGCTCGAGCCGAAGCTGAGAACGGCCACCACACCGAGGGCGACCACCGCTGCGCAGAGCGCGAGCAGCCGGTACATGAGAGCTCCTCCTGTGGGTCGTCTGGTCGCTGGTATGAGCGCACCAAACCTCCCGGCAGATCACTAAAAGTTCCTGCAAAGGTGGCTCTTTTGAGAGCTGGCCGCAATTGCGACCCGATCTCAGTCCGCCGGGGGCCACGCGCCGGGGTCGCGCCGGGAGCGAGCGGCGCGCGCCGCTGGTGGCGGACCGTTTCGCGGTAGGGGCGCCTCAGTCCAGCTCGAACTCGTACTCGAACCAGGCCGACCGTGCCGCGCCGGTGCTCTCGTACAGGCGCTGCGCGGTGCGGTTGTCGAGCGCGGTCATCCAGGTCACCGAGCCGGCTCCGCGCGAGCGGGCGACTTCGACCGTCGCCTCGATGAGCGCGCGACCGATGCCGGCTCCGCGGTGCCGCTCCACCACGAAGAGGTCGTTGAGCAGCACGACCTCGCGCGCCGCTGTCGACGAGAAGGTCCAGTACAGGCACGCGTGGCCGGCGAGCTCGCCGTCGAGCCAGGCGCCCAGCAGCAGGCCGTCGTCGCTCGGGGCCAGGAAACGGCGGAAGAAGGCCGCGTTGCGCTCGTCGTCGGGCTCGCGCACGCCGTAGAAGCGCTGGTAGGCGGCGACAAGGGGAAGGACGGCCGCGAGCTCGGCCTCGGTCACGGGGCGAACGTCGGGCACCGCGGCATCCTACGCCGGCCGCCCGCGCGGCTACCTTCGAAACCGATGGACGAGAGGCGAGCGACGCTGGACTTCCTGCACGAGGTCGACGTGCGGGCCGCCGAGCGCGTGGTGCCGGTCGACGGTGGCGTGGCCGTGCTGCACAGGCAGGTCCCGGCGCTGTGGGACGCCAACCATCTGGTCGCCCTGGACCCCGGCGCCCACGCGGCACGCGGCTGGGCGCGCGCGGCCGAGGCCGTGCGCATCGAGGCCGGTCTCGCGCACCGCATGGTCGTCGTGCCCGACGAGGCCGAGGGCCGTCGCCTGGCGCGAGGGTTCACACGGCTGGGCTGGAATCTCGAGCGCCACCTGGTGATGGTCCTGCGCCGGCTCTCGGATGGCGCTGGCGCGAGCGCCGACGTGCGCGCGCTTCCGTTCGCCGAGCTCGAGGAGGCGCGCACCGCGTTTCTGCGCAGCGAGCCGTGGGGCCGCGAGGACGTGGTGCGCCAGGTGCTGCGCCGCGACCGCCAGCTCTCGCGCGCAGTGCAGGACCACGGCTTCGCGGCCTTCGAGGACGGCCGCGCGGTCGCCTTCTGCCGCCTGCTCTCCGACGGCGAGATCGGCCAGGTCGAGGACGTGGCGACGCTGCCCTCCCACCGCGGCCGCGGTCTGGCGAAGGCGGTCGTCATCGCCGCGGCGCAGGCCTCCCGCGCGGCCGGCCACCGCCTGACCTTCCTAACGGCCGACGCGGATGACTGGCCCCAGGCTCTGTATCGCCGGTTGGGGTTCGACGACCTCACGGTCGTGCACCGGTTCCGGATCGTGGTGGCGCAATAGGCCGCTGCTGCGCCGGCGAACGGCGGGCAACGAAGGGATGAGGGTAGGACCGCGTGGCGAGGTCGAATCGCGCGCCCACGCGTTCTGCGACTCGTTTTTCAACGCTGGGCGTTGTTTTTGCGCCCCAGAACGGTTCCGGCGGCTTCCTACCCTTCGTCGCCCGCCGTTTGGGTGAACGGAAGCTCGACCACGGTGGCCGGAGCACCGTCCTCGCCGACGGCCACGGTGTCCCCCGGCTTTGCCTCGCGGCGCACGAGCGCCAGCGCGATCGGGCCGAAGGTGGGGGAGACGGAGGCGCTTCCCACCGCGCCGACCGCGCGCTCGCCGAGGTGGATCGGGTCGCCGTGGTCGGCCGGCTCGGAGAGCCGCAGGCCGCGGAGGTGGCGGTTGGGCTTGCCGCGGTAATGGAGGCGGGCGACCGTCTCCTGGCCGACGTAGCAGCCCTTGGTGAAGCTCACCGCACGTTCGTTGAGGCCGGCCTCCTGGGGGATCGTGTCGGCGTCCATGTCCAACCCGTAGCGGGGGCGGCCGCGCTCGATGCGCAAAGACTCGGCGCTCGACTCGGAGACCGGCTCGGCGCCGGCCTCGCGCAGCGCGCCCGCGACGGCGGCCACGTCGGCCGCCGCGCAGATCACGTCGACACCGACGTCGGTCGAGACCAGGACCACCGACCGCCCCGCGAGATCCACCCGCACGCACGAGTGCTCCTCCTCGTCGAGCCGTTCGTCCGCGCCCACCACGCCGCGCGCCCGCGGACCGACGAGCGACAGCAGCCCGCACTCGACCGTGCGCTTGTGCAGCTCGACGTCGCGGCCGAGCTTGTAGCGCCGGATCATCGTGAACAGCTCCTGCAGGCCGACGCGCTCGGTGTCGAGCAGCAGCTCGTCGCCCAGGTCGAGCACGCGCACGTCGCCGAGCATCTTGCCCTTGTGCGTGAGGAACGCGGCGTACAACCCCTTGCCCGGCGTGAGGGCCTCGACGTCGTTGGTGAGCTGGCCCTGGAGGAACTCCTTCGCCTCGCCGCCGGTCAGCGCGAGCTTGCCGCGCTCGGAACGGTCGACCAGCCCGCAGCCCTCGCGCAGGACCCGATGCTCATCGAGGGGGATTGCGGTGGCCATGCGATCCAGGGTAGAGCGACCCGCCCCCGAGCGCTCCCGCCCGCAAGCGGCTCCCGCCGCGAGCGCCTTCTCCGCGGGTGGACGCTGAGATTTAGGCATGCCATAATATTTTCTCCGGATGCTTGAGCACTCGGATTCGGTACAGAACTACGCGAAGGCGATCTACGCGCTGCAGCAGCGCGAGGGCCATGCCATGACCAACGCCCTCGCCGAGCGCATCGGTGTGACGCCCGCGTCGGCTTCGGGGATGGTGAAGAAGCTCGACGGCCTCGGGCTGGTCCGCCACGTCCCATACAAGGGCGTCGAGCTCACGGACAAGGGCGAGCGCGTGGCGCTCGAGGTGCTGCGCCATCACCGCCTGCTCGAGACCTACCTGGCCGAGGACCTGGGCCTGCCCTGGGACCGCGTGCACGAGGAGGCCGAGGTGCTCGAGCACGTGCTCTCGGAGGAGCTCGAGGAGGCGATCGCGGTCAAGCTCGGCGATCCCACCCACGACCCGCACGGGGACCCGATCCCCACCCGCGACGGGCACGTCGAGCAGCGCGAGACGCACAGCCTGAAGGCGCTCGAGCCCGGCGATCGGGCCGTGTTCGTGCGCATCTCGGACTCCGATCCGGCGATGCTCCGCTACCTCTCCGAGCACGGAATCGCGCCCGGCGCGCCGTTCGAGGTGGTCGACAAGCAGCCCTTCGACGGCCCGCTGTTCGTGCGCTTCGGCGACGACGTCCACGTGCTCGGCGGCGCGCTGGCGAGCGCGATGCGGGTGGAGGCGAGGACGTGACCCCGCCTCCGCCTCCGGCCACCGCCCAGGCCGCCGACGCCCTCGCGCTTCCGGCGCCCAGCGCGCTCCAGCGCCAGCGCGAGCGTGGCCGGCTGCGCTACCGGCTCGCGCTGCTCGGGCCCGCGTTCGTGGCTTCGGTCGCCTACGTGGATCCGGGCAACTTCGCGACCAACATCAGCGGCGGGGCCAAGTACGGCTACCTGCTGCTGTGGGTGATCGTCGCGGCAAACCTGATGGCGATGCTGATCCAGTACCTGTCGGCGAAGGTCGGGATCGCCACCGGGCGCAACCTGCCCGAGCTGTGCCGCGAGCGCTTCCCGCGGCCGGCGGCGTGGGGCCTTTGGGTCCAGGCCGAGCTGATCGCGATGGCCACCGACCTGGCGGAGTTCGTGGGCGCTGCGATCGCGCTCAACCTGCTCTTCGGGGTGCCGCTGTTCGTGTCGGGGCTGATCACCGCGGTGGTCGCGTTCGGCATCCTCGCCCTGCAGGCGCGCGGGTACCGCCGCTTCGAGACCGCGATCACAGGGCTGCTCGGGGTCATCCTGCTGGGCTTCCTCTACAACACGCTGAAGGTGGGGCCCGACGCCAGCGGCGTGCTGAGCGGCCTCGTGCCCGGCTTCTCGGGCACGGAGAGCATCCTGCTGGCCACCGGCATCCTCGGCGCGACGGTGATGCCACACGTCATCTACCTGCACTCCGCGCTGACCCAGGACCGGATCCGCCCGCGCGACGACGCCGAGCGTCGCGAGCTGCTGCGCTTCCAGCGCATCGACGTGGTCATCGCGATGGGGATCGCGGGCGTCGTCAACATGGCGATGCTCACCATCGCCGCGGCGCTGTTCCACGGTTCGGGCCTGCAGGTGGAGTCGATCGAGGAGGCGCACGCCGGCTTCACGGCGCTCGTGGGCTCGGGCGCGGCGCTCGCCTTCGGCCTCGCGCTGCTCGCCTCCGGTCTGGCGAGCTCCAGCGTGGGCACCTATGCCGGCCAGGTCGTCATGCAGGGCTTCATCGCGCGCACGATCCCGCTCGCCGTGCGGCGGCTGGTGACGATGCTCCCGGCGCTCGTCGTGCTCGCGATCGGCCTCGATCCCACGCGCTCGCTGGTCATCAGCCAGGTCGTGCTGTCGTTCGGGATCCCGTTCGCGCTCGTGCCGCTCCTGCTTCTCACGCGGAGCCGTGAGGTGATGGGCGCGCTGGCCAACCGGCGGGCGACGACGCTCGCGGCCTCGGTCGTCGCGGCGCTGATCATCGCGCTGAACCTGTTCCTGCTCTGGCAGACCTTCGCGGGCTAGTACTAGGCTGCTGCGAGCGATGCCCGCGCTGGCAGACAGCTTCCAGCAGATCGTCGACGCGCTGCCCGACGACTGGACCGACCTCGAGCTCGATCTACGGATCTTCGACGAGAGCCGCTACGTCGACGCGGCCGTGTACCTGGTCCAGTGCAACGCCCAGAACCACTCGCGCAACGCCGACGGCTGGCACTGGCGCCTGATCCTGGCCCATCGCTTCGGCCACGCCGCGGCGCCCGAGACGGTGCACGGCACGCTCGGCCTGCTCGACGCCGCGGGCATCGCGGGCGAGCTCGCGGTGCGCGGCGTGCGCGCCGGCCGCGCCGAGGTCGTGCAGATGTGGGGTCGGCCCGAGTCGGTGCGGCGCGAGTTCCGTCGCATGCGCTCGCAATAGCCCGTGCGCGTCGCGGCGGTCACGCCGGACCTGCTGTTCGGGTCGAAGGTCAATGAGTTGCTACAGGGCGCCGGCCACGAGGTGACGCTGTCGCGGGACGCCGAGGGAGCTCTGGCCGCGGACGTGGTCGTGGTCGACCTAACCGGCGGCGACCTGGATCCCGCGAGCGTGCCGGACGCGGGCGCTCCGAGGCTCGGCGTCTACGCGCACGTCGACGCCGCGATGCGCGAGCGCGCCGATGCCGCGGGCTTCGCGCTGGTCGTCCCGCGCTCGCGCTTCATGCGCGAGGGCGCGGCGCTGGTCGCGTCGCTCGCGCCTGAAGCCGACTAGCCGCCCGAGACCAGCGGCCCGCCGAACATCGCGTTCACGTCCGGCGGCCGCCGGGTGATCCCGAAGCGCGCCTCCCAGCGCGCCCACGCCCTCAGGCGCGGCCGGTCGAGCTCTCCGAAGCGCGAGGCGTCGCCCACGAACACCGGGCTGACCGCGTCGAGCTGCGCGCGCAGCTCCGCCGGGTCGACGTCGCGCGCGCGACCGAGGAGGTCCTGCGCGCTGCTCTCGGGATCGGTGAGCGTGAAGTCGTAGCCGCGCGCGATCGCGCGGAGCGCCGCGCGCACCACGGCTGGGTCGTCGTCCAGCGTCGTGCGCGTCACGCACAGCACGAGCTCGGGATAGGAGGGGGCGCCGTACTCGTCGACGCGGAACTGGCGGAAGCCGGGTCGCCTGCGCGCGAGCGCGACGCCCTCCACGTTCCAGAACGCGGTCGCGGCGGCCACGCGGCCGCCGAGCAGCGCGGCGACCGCATTGAAGCCGATCGTCACCTCGCGCACGCGCGAGGGGTCGCCGCCGTCGCCGGCGACGACCGAGCGCAGCACCGCGCTGTCAGAGGGCACGCCGGTGACCCCGGCGGTGGTCCCGGCGAGCTGCGCCGGGCGCCGGATGCGCGGCGCCGCCAGCACCGCGGCGAGCGGCCGCTGGACGAGCGCGAGCACCCCGACCACGTCCCTGCCCTGCTCGCGGGCGATCGCGAGGTCGTGGATGTCGAGCACCGCGAACTGCGCCCGCCCGGCCAGCAGCAGCTTGAGCCCCTCGCTCGAGGAGCCGGGCTCGCGCACGCGCAGGTTGACGCCCTCGGCCTCGTCGTAGCCGCGGGCGACGGCCGAGTAGATGCCTGCGTGGACGGCGTTGGGAGCGAAGTCGAGCACCAGCGTGGCGTCGGTCTCCGGCCGGTCGCTGCCCGCGTCGCCGCAGCCGGCCGCCGCGAGCGCGAGCGCGGCGCAGAGCGCGAGCGCGAGCGCCGCGAGGCGCCTGGAGCCGGAGCGGATCACGGCCGGAAGTCTGACGACCGGACGATTGCGTAGAGTGCCGCTCCGCCATGGCTGACGAGACAGAGACAGGCAAGACACCAGCAGTGGCGGCCGCGGAAGCGCCGCCGGAGTCCCCGGTCGAGGAGGTGCCGGAGGAGCGCGGCATCCCCGCCTACCTCGCGGAGTTCCTCGGAACCTTCGTGCTGGTGTTCTTCATCTGCATGGTCCTGTCGGTGGCCTCCGGCCTACGCGTCACCGACTACGCGGTCATCGGGCTCGTGCACTTCCTTGTGCTGGCGATGCTCGTGTACACGCTGGGCCACACGTCGGGCGCGCACTTCAACCCGGCCGTGACCTCGGCCCTGCTCGCGCTGCGCAAGATCAGCCCGGTCGACGCGGTCGTGTACATCCTGCTCCAGCTCGCGGGCGCGGTGCTCGGCGCCCTGCTGTGCAAGGGGCTGCTGCTCGACGAGGGCAGCGCCGTGAATTACGGCGCGACCACGGTGAGCGGCTTCCTCAACGGCAAGGCGTTCCCGGGGCTGATCGCGGAGACCGTCGCCACCTTCACGCTGATGTGGGCGATCATGGGCACCGCGGTCAACCCGCGCGGCCAGCGCGACTGGGCCGGGCTGGTCATCGGCGGCGCGCTCGGCTTCGGCGTCATGGTGATGGGGCCGCTGACCGGCGGGTCGATGAACCCGGCGCGCTCGTTCGGCCCTGCGCTGGTGAGCGGCACCTGGACCCAGTTCTGGATCTACATCGTCGGCCCGATCGTCGGAGCCGTGCTCGCCGCGCTGGCCTACGACACGATCGTTATCAAGCCCGAGCACGCGGCCGCGCAGCGCCCGATCGACAAGCTCTGAGCCGGACCGGCGCCGCCGCACGCGCCGACTAACATCCTCGTAATGCGCCGGCGGGTGACCTTCAGTCGCAACGTCACGCTGTCGCTCTCGCGGACCTGCCACTGCCACTGCAAGTACTGCGCGTTCGCCACGCACCAGGCGCACCTGCGGGAGCCTGACGATGTGGAGGAGCTGCTCGACGGCGCGGCGCGCCGGCGGGTGAAGGAGCTGCTGGTGCTCACCGGCGAGCGCCCCGAGGTGCACCCTGAGGTCGCCGCGCGGCTGCGCGAATGGGGCTTCCCCGACTTCGTCGCCTACGTGCGCTGGGCGTGCGAGCGGGCGCTCGAGCGCGGGCTGCTGCCGCACACGAACCTCGGCGTCCTTTCGCGCGAGGACCTCGCCCGGCTGCGCGAGGTCACCGCGTCGCAGGGGCTGATGCTCGAGTCCGTGCGCGATGACCTCGTCGTCCACCAGGGCTCGCCGACCAAGGCGCCGGCGCGGCGGCTGGAGACGATCCGCTGGGCCGGCGAGCTGCGCATCCCCTTCACCAGCGGGATCCTGGTGGGCATCGGCGAGTCCGAGGAAGACCGCGTCGCGGCGCTCGAGGCGCTGGCCGCGGTGCACGTCGATCACGGCCATCTGCAGGAGGTGATCCTGCAGAACTTCGTCCCGCACCGGCGCTACTACGGCGAGGACGTGGGCGAGCTCGCGGCGGCGGCGGCCGAGGAGTACTGGCGGACGGGGCTTTCGGACACGCCCCACCGGGACGCGCCGGCCTGGGCGACGCCGGTGGGCATCTCGGAGATGAAGCGCCTCGTTGCGGAGGCCCGCCGGCTGCTGCCCGGCGTGGGCGTGCAGGTGCCACCCAACCTCGCGGACTGGTGGCCCGAGCTCGTGCGCGCGGGGGCCACCGACCTCGGCGGCCTGAGTGCCAACGGGGATCACATCTCGCCCGAGCACCCGTTCCCGTCGCCGACCGCGGTGCGAAAGCGCCTGGCGGCCGAGGGCGTGGCGCTGTCCGAGCGGCTGTGCGTCTACCCGCAGTACATCGCGCCCGAGTGGCTCGAGCAGGGTGTGCTCGACGTCGTCAAGGCGCGCTACTGGAGCTTCATCCCGCGGCGGGGCTCGGGCCGGCGCGTCGAGCGGCGCGTGCGCACGGACCTCGTCGGGGGCGCGATCGCGCGCGGGCGCGCGGGCGCGCGGCTGTCCGAGGACGAGCTCACGGCGCTCTTCTCCGAGACGCGCCCCGAGGCGATCGGGGACTTGCGCTCGGCGGCCGACGAGTTGCGCGCCGAGCTCGCGGGGGAGACGGTCACCTTCGTGGTCAACCGCAACATCAACGTCTCCAACGTGTGCATCGTCGGCTGCGCGTTCTGCGGCTTCGGCCAGGGGCGGCGCTCCCCGGACGCGTATGAGCACTCGCGCGAGGAGTTCGCGCGCCGCGTCGACGAGGCCGTCTCCTACGGGGCGACCGAGATCTGCATGCAGTCGGGGATCCATCCCGACTGGGGGCTCGAGGACTACGAGGGCTGGCTGCGGTACGCGAAGGAGCTCGCTCCGCAAGTCCACCTGCACGCGTACTCGCCGATGGAGGTCGCGCACATGTGCGACGTGTCCGGCCTTGCGCCGCGGGCGGTGTTCGAGCGCCTGCGCGAGGCCGGCCTGGACTCGACACCGGGCACCGCCGCAGAGGTGCTCCACGACGGCGTGCGCGAGCGCATCAGCCCCAACAAGCTGCCGGTTGCGCGGTGGGTGGAGATCATCGAGGCCTCGCATGCGGTCGGGCTGCGCTCGACCGTCACGGTCATGTTCGGCCACATCGAGGAGCCGTGGGAGCTGGCCCAGCACATGCGCGTCGTCCGTTCGCTCCAGGAGCGCACGGGCGGGTTCACGGAGTTCGTGCCGCTGTCGTTCATCCCGTTCCACACGCTGCTCGGGCGCACGCATGGGATCGAGGAGATATCTGCTGAGGAGAACCTCAAGCACACCGCGGTGTTCCGGCTCGCTCTCGGCCGGACGGTGCGCAACCTGCAGGCGAGCTGGGTGAAGATGGGGCTCGAGACCGCGACCGAATCGCTGCGCTGGGGCGTCAACGACCTCGGCGGGACGCTGATGGAGGAGTCGATCAGCCGCCTGGCCGGCAGCTACCACGGCGTGCGTCTCGACCCGGCCGACCTGGTGGGCGCCGCGCACGCGGCCGGCCGCCCCGCCGCCGAGCGCACGACCCTGTACGACGTGCGCCGGGTCTACGAGCTGCCGGTGGCGGCGTGAGCGCCTCGGCGGCCGTCGCGCCGCGGGAGAACGCGATCGACGTCTTCGTCGCGCTGCTGTCCGACCTCGACACGCGGGCGGCGCCGCAGGACTTCTACAGCCGCGTGTGCGAGGCGCTGCTGCGCCTGACCTCGATGGAGCGCTGCGGGCTGTTCCTCTACGACCCCGCGCGCCATTGGGTCTCGGCGGTGGGCTGCGCGGGGGTCGACCCCTCGCTGCTCGACGGCGTCGGCGGGACGCTGCACGAGACCCCCGCCGCGCGGGTGGCCCTGCGCGAGGACCGCGTAGTGGAGACCTCGGAGCGGTTGCAAGAGGCGATCCCGGCACGCTACGCGCGCTTCGCGGGCATCACCACGCTGACCACCACGCCGGTCGCGGCCGCCGGGCACTGGTTCGGGGTCATCTTCGCCGACCGCGGCGGCGGCCGCTTCACGCTGACCGACGACGAGCGCCACGCGATGTGGACCCTGGGCAAGCTGGCCGCGGTGGTCGAGAGCGCGCGGATCGCCGCGCGCCACCAGGAGCGCGCCCGCACGCTCGGCGAGCGTATCGACCTCGCGCGCGAGATCCACGAGCGCGTGATGCAGCGCCTCTTCGGTGTATCTCTGGTGCTCGACGCCGGTCACGCTTTGACGGCCGAGGAGCGCAGGCGCTGCGGCGAGGAGGTCGGAGCGGCTCTGGGGGACCTGCGCTCGGCTCTGCATCGTCCGCTCGCGCCGCAGCCGCGCGAGACGAGCACGACGCTGCGCGAGCAGGTGGTGCGTCTCGAGCGGCGCGGCGGGCGGCCGCCTGTCGCCGTCCAGTGGGAGCCGGGGATCGAAGTGCCGGCGGCACTGGAGCCGCTCGCGCAGTCGGTGCTCGCCGAGGCGCTGCGAAACGCGCGCAAGCACGCGCGACCCCAGGAGGTCCGCATCTCGGTACGCGACGACGGTGGGGCGCTGGTGCTGGAGGTCTCCAACGACGGCGTGCGCCGGCCGGGCCGCGGAGCCGGGATGGGCCTGCGCCTCGCGAGCCTCGAGGCGCTCCAGCACGGCGGAGTGCTCGAGCACGGCCCGGCGGGCGAGGCCCGCTGGCGGGTGCGGCTCGCGGTGCCGATGGGCGAGGAGCAGGCGTGACCGCCGACTCGATGAAGCGGTCTCGCTCCGCCGCCGGAGCGGCACGATGACCGCCGCCTCGCCGCGCCTCCGCACGGCGTCGCTCGACGGCGACCCCCGCCGCCTGCGGGTGCTCGTGGTCGACGACCACGACGTCGTCCACTGGGGCTTTCGCCTGCTGCTCGGCGATCAGAGCTGGGTCGAGCGCTGCCTCTCGGCGCGGTCGGGCGAGGAGGCGCTCGGGCTCGCCCGTCGCTACCAGCCGCACGTGGCGCTGGTCGACCTGTTCCTCGGCGAGGAGTCGGGAGCCGAGATCTGTGAGGCGCTGCGGCGCGCCTGCGAGTCGACCCGAGTGCTCCTGATCTCCGGCGCCGGGCGCATTTCGCCCCAGGCGGCGCGCGCCGCCGGCGCGTCGGGGTTCGTCTCCAAGGACTGGGGGGCGCAGGACGTCGCCACCGCCGTTCGGATGGTCGGCCTGGGGATGACGGTCTTCACGCGGTCCTCCGAGGAGCCCCCGTCAGCACCGCTCTCAGACCGCGAGCGAGAGGTCCTGGCGGGCATCGCGGCTGGCGCGACCAACCGCGAGATAGCCGAGCGCCTCTTCCTATCGCCGCACACGGTCAAGGAGCACACCAGCGGCCTGTACCGCAAGCTCAAGGCGCGCAATCGAGCCGAGGCGGTACGCCGGGCCGAGCGCCTGGGCCTGCTGCCGTAGCGGCCCCGGGTCGCCGCTCCCGCAGCGGCCGCCGGGTCGCCGCTCCGGCCCGACGGGCCCTGCTCCGGCCGACGGGCGCCGCTCCCGCCCGACGGCCCCCGCTCCGGCTCGGCGAGCCGCGCAGGCGCGGGATCGTGACGATCCGCACTTATATTCCTCGAAAACTCTGCATGCGTCAATTCGTTTAGGTCTGGTGGAGGGGGTTGAGTCTTGGGTGGATCGCGCCGAAAAGAGGGGCATGGAAGAGAATGGGACCAGGGGCCGTCTGGGGCTGACCGTGTCGGAGGTCGCGACCGAGCTCGGCGTGAGCGAGAACACGGTCAGGCGCTGGGCGGACGCAGGCCATATCCAGGTATTCCGCACGCCAGGAGGGCAGCGCCGCTTCAGCAGAAGCGCGATGGACGAGTTCCTGCGGGACGCTGAGCGCTCCGCAGGCTCTCGCTGAGTCGCCTCGGCAGGTCCTCCAGTAAAGCCCGCGCGAGCGCGCGGGCTGATTGACGTGTGCGCCGCGTCGGCCGGCGCTCCGCGAGGAACCGCGTCAGAGGTCGTGTGCCCGACGGAGTGAGCGGCGTCAGTGCGACGTCGGTTGGGCGCGTGCGAGCTCGCGTACCCGCGCGTCGAGTGCGAGCTCGGCGTCGAAATCGGCGTCCTCGCCGTGGCGGAAACGCAGGTCGCGTCCGGCGAGGATGCGGATGAAGGCCTCGACCACTTTGGAGTCAAGCTGGGTGCCGGCGACGCGGCGGAGCTCCTGGATGGCCTCCATCGAGGAGACCGGCGTGCGGTAGGAGTCGCGCGCGGTCATCACGTCGTAGGTATCCGCGACCGAGACCACGCGGGAGAGCAGCGGAATCTTGTCTCCCGGGAGCCGTCGTGGGTAACCGCGGCCATCGATGCGCTCGTGGTGAGCGAGGATGACCTCCGAGACCGGGCCGTAGCCCTGGATCTGGGAGGCGATCCGCGCACCCTCGTAAGGGTGTGTCCGGATGATCTGCCAGTCGGCCTCGGAGAGCTTGGTCGCCGCCTTGAGGATGTGGTCGGGGAAAGAGAACTTGCCGATGTCATGCAGGAGCCCCGCGGTGTGAACGAGCTCCTGCTCACGCTCGGACAGGTCCAGCTCGCGCGCGATCTCGCGCGCATAACGCGCGACCGCCGCTGAATGGCGCGCGGTCATGCGGTCGCGCAGGTCGAGAGTGTGCACCAGCGCGCTCACGACTCCGATCTGGAGGCTCGCGAGCTCCCGTGTGCGTGCGTCGAGTGTCTCCGCGCGGTCCTGCGAGCGCAGCAGCTCGCGTAGCAGGTACTGGAAGGTGAACAGGACGCCCGTGAGAAGGGCTAGGGCGGCCAGGCCGACACGGTAGTAGAACCAGACAATGCCCACCGCGAGCAGGCCGGTCGCCAGCTCCGACGGCAGCACCGGCACGAACATCGTCCGGAAGGAGTGAGTGAACGAGCGCCCCTTGAGGATCTTCAGGGCTCCGACGCTCATCACGAAATTCAGGAGGTTGGAGAGGAGGAAGACGGCGTAGACGCACAGGAAGAACGAGGGGTCGGTGCCAGTAAGGTCAGAACTTGCGCGAACCGATTGGATCGCCAACCCGCCGAGCAGCGTGAACGTGGCGCCGGTGGCCAGGTTGTTCAGGAAGAGGAGCCTGGGCGTTTCGCTCCTCACGCGATCGACCAGAATCGACAACATCGCGATCGCGACGGCTGGGGCGGGTCCCAGAAGCGCCATCGCCAGCACGAAGACCACGTGCGTGCCGGAGATGCGAAGGCTGCGGACCGGTACTGCGATGAGGTCGCTTGCAAACGCGAGGACGGCGAGGAGCAGGACCAACTCCCACGGCTGCCACTGCGAGGCGCTCGACGCGAGCACGGCACCGCACACCGCGGCGAGCAGAATCGCCAGCTGGCTGGCGGCGAACAGCCGGCGACGGACGCTCATTTCAGGTATATCGGCGGATGCGACGCCGGGGCTTAGCCGGACGCCGGCCTGCCTTCCAGTGGCGCGTTCCATCACCTCAGCAGGAGGAGTTTGGTCGGCTCAAGACACGTACCCCACACGGAACCTTAACTGGCTCTGATGCCGAAGGCGTTCACGCCGCCGAAAGGATTCGATGCCGGGCGGGCAGAAGCCTCTTACATGTGCCTCCGAGCTGCCGTGGCAAGTGTGTCGGCCTGGATGTTCCGCAGCTTCTCAGTGGCCGCGGTAGCGACCGACTCCCATCGAGCTTCGATGCGTACGCACGACAAACGCTGGCGCCCGACTCTCGGGCTAGAGTGCCGCCTCGGTGCGGGGAAGTACTTCTGCGTGTGCGGTGTTCAGCCCCGCATTTATGCGCCCCCGGCGGAGGTCATCAAGCGACCACCTAATGCCAAATCTGGCACGTCGGACCGAAAGGCGTGCTCCTTGGCGTCCGGGGATGTGGGGGGTTAGTGCTTCCAGTGCATGTGGATCACCTCGGGACTGGGGGTTGGACGGCGACGAGGGGGTTAGTGCTTCCAGTGCATGTGGATCTCCTGGAGGTGGGGTTGGACGGGATTCGGGCTAGTGCTTCCAGTGCACGTGGATCTCCTCGAGACGGAGTTGCAGAACCTGCGATCCGACGCCTCGCCCGCTCGTATTCGAGGAGGGATGGTCCGGATACGGCCAGTATGGCTAAGTCTGGTAGAGATCTGGGAGAGATTTATGCGCAAATTGCGACAATTTAATCCCCTGACGACCCCTGGTTGACCGGCGATGCGCTGGCCTGCCATAGCACCGCTGAAGAGCACGTCGTTTCGCCGACTTCTGGTGTCCTACTTCGTCAATGAAGTGGGAGATTGGGCGGGCGCAGTCGCTCTGGCCGTCCTCATTTTTCGCGAGACCGACGACCCACTCGCGCTCACCGCGCTGTTCATCTCCGCCAAGCTGGTGCCGGCGTTCGTCGCGCCGTTGCTCACCGCACGGCTTGATCAGCTAGCCATCCGACGCGCCCTTCCCGCGCTGTACTGCGGCGAGGCGGCTTCCTTTTCCGTACTCGCCGTGTTCGCGGGCGCTCATTTCTCCCTGGTTGCGGTGCTGGTGCTCGCGCTGCTCGACGGCTGCCTCGCCCTGACGGGGCGGACGTTGAGTCGCGCTGCGGTGGCAGCGACGCTGGAGCCAGGCGCGCTCCTGCGGGAGGGCAATGCGCTGCTGAACATCGCCTTCGCAGGCGGGATGGCCGCGGGACCGGCCGTGGCGGGCGTGATCGTCGCGGGTATGGGCGTCCAAGCGGCGCTGCTTCTCGACGCCGCCTCCTTCGCGCTCATCGCTGCCCTGCTCGCCACCGCACGCGGCCTGCCGGACGCCCACGCCGAGCCCCAGCCGTGGCGCGGGCGTGTGCGCGCAGGTTTCGCCTACGTGCGCGGCCGCCCGCCGCTCGCGACGATCATGACGGCGCAGGCGATGGCGCTTGTGTTCTTCACCACTGTGGTCCCGATCGAGGTCGTCTTCGCCCGCGAGGCGCTTGACGCAGGCGCGCGCGGCTTCGGCCTGCTGCTCGCCGCGTGGGGCGCCGG
Organism: uncultured Actinomycetes bacterium; assembly: GCA_963797015.1. Taxonomy (GTDB): domain Bacteria; phylum Actinomycetota; class Thermoleophilia; order Solirubrobacterales; family Solirubrobacteraceae; genus JBBPZA01. The sequence continues at coordinate 204,541 of CAWCNV010000005.1, forward strand.
CGTTGTTCTGGGCAGTCTCGTGTTCGCGGTCGCGCGGCGCGGCTCGTTGGGCGCGCTCGTCGCGGGCTCGACCGGGCTTGTCGGCGTCGCGTATCTCGGCCTCGCCGCGACCAGCGAGCTGTGGCTGGCGTGCCTGATCTCGGTCGCTGGTGGCTTGGGCAACGGCATCCAATGGGTCGCGGTCATGACCGCCGTGCAGCAGCGCGTCGAGCCCGACATGCAGGCGCGCGTGGTCGGCCTCCTCGAGTCGCTCGGCGCCGCCATGCCCGGCCTGGGGTTCGTGCTCGGCGGCGCACTGACCTCGATCGCGACTGCTCGTCTGGCCTACGCGGTGGCGGGCGCCGGCGTGCTCGCCGTGCTCGCGATTTCGTGGCTGGCGCTGCGCCGCACCGCTCCGAAGGCCGCGCTCGAGCAGGTCTGACCCGGCGGCTCCGTGCTCCCAGCTGCGTGGACCCGAACCCCCCCAACCGGGGGGTGTCCGCCTCGCGGGATGCAACGCGCCCGCGAGCGCGGTGAAAGGTGAGCGATCGTGACTCCGTCCACCGCCGTGATGTTCCCCGGCCAGGGGAGCCAGGCGCCGAAAATGCGCGAAGACGTCGAGCGGCTCGCTCCCGAGCTGCTCGAGATCGCCGCGCGCGAGGCCGGCGCCGACCCGTTTGCGCGGCTGGACGATGGGACACGCTACGTGCAGCCGGCGATCCTGTGCGCGAGCCTGGCGGGCTGGCGCCTGGCGGCCGAGCAGGAGCGCCCGGCGGTCCTGGCCGGTCACTCCCTGGGCGAGGTCGCCGCTCTCGCCGCGGCCGGGAGCATCTCCGAGCGCGATGCGGTTCGCATCGTCGCGCTCCGCGGGCGGCTCATGCAGGAGGCGGGGCAGGCCGCGGGCGACGGCGGGATGCTGGCGGTGATGGGCGGCGGGCGCGAGCAGGTCGCCCCGATCGCGGCCGAGCTCGGGCTCGTGCTGGCCAACGACAACGGCCCCAAGCAGGTCGTGCTCTCCGGCACGCGCGACGCGCTCGCGCGTGCCGCGGAGCGCGCTCGGGCCGCCGGATTGCGACCGATGGAGCTCCCGGTCCACGCGGCGTTTCACTCGCCGGCGATGGCCGGAGCGCTGCCGCCGTTCCGTGCGGCTCTCGCCGAGATCCCGGTCGCGCCGCCGCGGATCCCGGTCTACTGCTCGACGACCGCGGCGCCGTTCGACGATGACGTCGCGGACAGGCTGGCCGACGGCCTCGTGAGCCCGGTGCGCTGGCGCGACACCGTCGAGGCCATGCACGCCGACGGCGTGCGGCGCTTCGTCGAGGCCGGGCCGGGCAAGGTGCTCGTCGGGCTGGTGCGCCGAACGCTGGACGGAGTCGAGGTCGCCACGGTCTCGCGGCCTGCGACGGTGGAGATCGCCTGATGACGACGGCCTCCGCGCCCACGCGCCGCCGCCCGGCGGCGCCGCGCACGCCGGCGGGGAGCGCGGTCGCCGGCGTCGGCATGGCCGTCCCCGGCGCCGTCGTGCCGAGCTCGGAGACCGAGGCGCGGCTGGGCCTCGCCCCCGGCTGGATCGAGTCGCGGACCGGCGTTCGCGAGCGCCGCCTGACGGCGCCCGGCGCGCGCCTCTCCGACCTCGCCGCGGCGGCAGGCCGCGAGGCGCTGGTGGTGGCCGGGGCCGACGCCGCCGAGCTCGAGCTCGTGGTGGTGGCAACGGTGACCGCCGACGAGGTCATGCCCAACGCGGCGCCGATGGTCGCGGGCGCGCTGGGGGCGGCCCGCGCCGCCACGGTCGACGTGGGCATGGCGTGCACAGGCTTCCTCGGGGCGTTCGCGATGGCGTCGGCGTGGATCGAGGCCGGTCGCGCGCGCAACGCGCTCGTGATCGGCGCCGACGTGTTCTCGCGCATCGTCGATCCCGATGACCGCCGCACGGCGCCGCTGTTCGGCGACGGCGCCGGTGCCTGCGTGCTGGAGGCGGTGCCGGCGCCGGGGTGCGTGGGGCCGGTGCTCTTGCGCTCGGACGCGTCCGCCGCCGGGCTCGTGGTCGCCGAGCGCGGCGGCCACATGCGCATGGAGGGCCCGGAGACCTACCGGCTCGCGGTGGCGCGACTGGTGGAGGTCACGAGCGAGGCGTGCGCGGCCGCCGGCTGCACCCCCGACGACGTCGACCTGTTCGTCTATCACCAGGCCAACGCACGCATTCTCAGGGCCGTGGGTCAGCGGCTCGGCCTCGACCCCGAGCGGGTGGTCGAGAGCATCTCCCGCTACGGGAACACGTCCGCGGCGTCGATCCCGATCGCGCTGGCCGAGGCAGGGGCCGACGGGCGCCTCGCGGAAGGCGCGCGCGTCCTGATGGCCGCCTTCGGCGCGGGGCTGACCTGGGGCGCGACCGTGGTGGAGTGGGGCGCATGAGCGGCGCGGGAGCGACTTCGCGGCGGCAGCGCGCCGCCGGAGCCGAGCCGAGCGGCAACGGCGCCGGCTGCGCGCTCGTCACCGGCGCCTCGCGCGGGATCGGCGCGGCGATCGCGCGCTCGCTCGCGCAGGCCGGCCGGCCGGTCGCGGTCAACTATCGCTCCGACGCCGAGGCCGCGCAGCGCGTGGTCGCCGAGATCGAGGCCGCGGGCGGCAGCGCCGTCGCGCTCGCCGGCGACGTCCGCAGCCAGGACGACGTCGACGGGCTGTTCGCGGCGGCGGAGGAGCGCCACGGCCCCGTGCTGGTGCTCGTCAACAACGCCGGCACGCGCGCCGACGGGCTCTCGCCGCAGCTCGACGACGACGACTGGGCGCAGGTGCTCGACACCAACCTGTCCGCGGCCTTCCGCACGACACGACGGGCGCTGGTGCCGATGCTCCGCGCACGCCACGGGCGGATCGTGAACATCGCCTCGGTGGTCGGCACGCGCGCCAATCCGGGCCAGGCCAACTACGCGGCGTCCAAGGCCGGGCTGATCGGCTTCACCAAGACGGTCGCGGCCGAGGTCGCTCGCCGCGGAGTCACGGTCAACGCTGTCGCTCCGGGCTTCGTCGACACCGACATGACCGCGGGCATCGGGCGCGAGCTGCTGGCCGCGGTGCCCGCCCGGCGCGCGGGCACGCCCGAGGAGGTCGCGGCCTGCGTGCGCTTCCTGGCCTCCGACGAGGCCGCATACGTGACCGGAGCCACCCTCACAGTCGATGGCGGCTTGACCGCCTAACGCAGACCGGAAGGAGACCCACATGAGCACAACCCCCGCCCAGCAGGTCGAAGGTCGCATCGTCGACGCGATCGCCAGCTTCGGCCCCGACGTGTCCGAGGTCACCCGCGACGCGACGTTCGAGGAGCTCGACATCGACTCGCTCGACCTGGTCGAGCTCGGCCAGATCGCCGAGGAGGAGTTCGGCGTGCGCATCGAGCCCAGTGACATGAAGGAGATGAAGACGGTCGGCGACGCGATCGACTTCGTCGCGGCCCGAGCGGGGTGACCCGCCGCGTCGTCATCACCGGCGTCGGCGCCGTCACGCCGCTCGGCGTCGGCGCCGCGACGCTCCATGAGCGCTGGGCCGCGGGCGAGTGCGGGCTCGAGGACGGCGAGGGCCGCTGCGACGCGTTCGTGCCCGAGGAGTTCCTGTCGCGCAAGGAGGTGCGGCGCTCCGACCGCTTCAGCCAGCTCGCCTCCTCGGCCGCGGCCGAGGCGATCGAGCAGGCGGGCTGGGCAGACGAGCTGCCGTACGACGACGAGCGTGTGGGCTGCATCATCGGAACCGGCATCGGCGGCCTGGAGTCGCTCGAGCGCGAGCACAGTGTGCTGCTCGACCGCGGCCCCGCCAAGGTGTCGCCGCTGTCCGTGCCGCTGCTGATGGGGAACGCCGGCAGCGCCGCCGTGGCCATGCGCCACGGCCTGCGCGGGCCGATGTACGCCGTGGTCTCGGCCTGCGCGGCCGGCGCGCAGGCGATCGGCGCCGCGTTGCGCACGATCGAGAACGGCGAGGCCGACGCGATGGTCACCGGCGGGGCGGAGGCGACGCTCACGCCTCTGGCCAAGGCCGCCTTCGCCGCGATGGCCGCGACCTCGCCGACCGGCATCTCGCGTCCCTTCGACGCCCGTCGCGACGGCTTCGTCATGGGCGAGGGGGCGGGAGTGCTCGTGCTCGAGGAGGAGAGCGTCGCGCGCGCTCGCGGGGCCGCGGTGCTCGGCGAGGTGCTCGGCTACGGCGCCACCGCCGACGCCCATCACCTCACCGCGCCCGAGCCCGACGGGCGCGGGCCGCGCCGGGCGATCGAGCTTGCGCTCGCCGACGCCGGCCTCGAGCCCGAGGACCTGGACTACGTCAACGCCCACGGCACCTCGACGCCGCTCAACGACCGCTCCGAGACCGTCGCGCTGAAGGCCGCGCTCGGCGACCACGCCCGGCGTTTGCCGACGTCCGCGACGAAGTCGGCGGTCGGTCATCTCCTCGGAGCGGCCGGTGCGGTCGAGGCGATCGCGTCGGTGCTGGCCCTGAACCACCGCCTCGCACCGCCCACGCTCGGCTACGAGCAACCCGAGGAGGGGCTCGACCTGGACTACGTCCCGCGCTCGGCGCGGCCGCTGCCGGCCAACGGGGCGCCGCTCGTGGGCCTGTCCAACTCGTTCGGCTTCGGCGGGCACAACGGCGTGCTGGTGCTGAGGGGCGCGCCGTGACCACCGCGCTCGCCCCCCGCGACGCGCCCAGGCTCGGTCCGCGCGAGCGGCTGGAGCTGCTCTGCGACCCGGGCTCGCTGCACGTCATCCGCTCGGCGGTCGAGTCGCGCCGGATGGGCGAGCGCACACGCCGCGGCGACGGTGTCGTCGGAGCGGCGGGGACCGTCGGCGGCCGGCCGGTGTTCTGCTACGCCCAGGACGCGTCGTTCGCCGGCGGCTCGCTGGGCGAGGCTCACGCCGACACGATCGTCCGCGTCCTGCGGCTCGCCGCCCAGGCCGGCGCGCCGGTGGTGGGCTTCGTCGAGTCGGCGGGCGCGCGCATGCAGGAGGGTACGGCCGCGCTCGCCGGCTACGCGCGGATCTTCAGCAAGCAGGTGGCGCTCGCCGGGCGCGCGCCGCAGATCGCGGTGGTGCTCGGGGCGTGCGCCGGCGGCGGCTCGTACTCCCCCGCGCTGACCGACTTCGTCGTTATGGGGGCGGGCGCGAGCATGTTCCTCACCGGCCCGGCCGTCGTGCGCGAGGTGCTCGGCGAGGACGTGTCGGCCGCCGAGCTGGGCGGCCCGGCGGTCCACGAGCGCACCGGCGTGGCCCACTTCGCCGCCGGCTCGGACGCGGAGGCGGCGAGGCTGGTGCGCGAGCTGCTCGGCTACCTCCCGGACAACGCCTCGACGCCCGCGCCTCGCCGCTCCGCGGTCGCGCCACGCGGCCCGGGGCCCGGATCGTTCGTGCCGTGCGAGTCGCGTCGCGTCTACGACGTGCGCGATGTGGTGCGCGCGCTGGCCGACGCCGGCGAGCTGCTCGAGTTCGGGCCGCGCTGGGCACGCAACCTCGTCTGCGCCTTCGCGCGCCTCGACGGCCGCCCGGTGGGCGTGGTGGCCAACCAGCCGCGGCGCCTGGGCGGCGTGATCGACGCCGAGGGCGCGCGCAAGGCGGCGCGCTTCGTGCGCTCCTGCGACGCCTTCGGGCTGCCGCTCGTGGTGCTCGTCGACACGCCGGGGTTCCTGCCCGGCGGCCGTCAGGAGGCCGACGGGGTGATCGGCGCGGGCGCCGACCTGCTGGCCGCCTTCGCCCGCGCCGCCGTCCCCCGGATCACCGTGATCCTGCGCAAGGCCTACGGCGGCGCCTACATCACCATGAACTCGAAGGACCTCGGCGCCCACCTCACGTTCGCCTGGCCCGAGGCGGAGATCGGCGTGATGGGCGCGGCGTCGGCGGTCGGCGTCCTGCACCGCCGCGACCTCGTGGCCGCGCGCGATCCCGAGCGCCTGCGCGACGATCTGGCCGGCGACTACGCTCGCCGCCACCTGGCCGCCGGCACCGCGGCGCGCGAGGGCTTCGTCGACGAGGTGATCACGCCGGCGGAGACGCGCGCGCGGCTCATCTGGGGGCTGAACGCGCTGGCGCCGGGGCCATGATGCTCAGCGGCAAGCGCCTGCTCGTCACCGGCGTCGTGACGCGCGACTCGATCGCCTTCGCCGTGGCCGAGCGAGCCCAGGAGGCCGGCGCCGAGGTGCTGCTGACGAGCTTCGGTCGCGCGCGCCGGCTCACCGAGCGCGCTGCGGCGCGGCTGCCCGAGCGCGTCGACGTGCTCGAGCTCGACGTCAACGAGCCCGCTCACTACGGCGCCCTGTCCGCCGAGCTGCACGACCGCTGGGGCGGCGTCGACGGCGTGCTGCACGCGGTCGCCTTCGCGCCCGAGGACGCGCTCGGCGGGCGCTTCATGGAGACGCCCGACGAGAGCGCGCAGATCGCCTTCCGCACGAGCGCGGTCTCGTTGCGCTCGCTGGCCGCGGCGACGGCGCCGCTGATGGACGGCGGCGGCAGCGTCGTCGGGCTCGACTTCGACGCGTCGGTCGCGTGGCCGGTGTACGACTGGATGGGCGTCGCCAAGGCGGCGCTCGAGGCGGTCAGCCGCTACCTCGCCCGCGACCTGGGCGCGGATGGCGTACGCGTCAACCTCGTCTCCGCCGGGCCGCTGCGCACGGTCGCCGCCGGAGGCATCCCCGGCTTCGAGCGCCTCGCCGACGCGTGGCAGGCACAGGCGCCGCTGGGGTGGAGCGTCACCGATCCGGGTCCCGTCGCCGACGCCGCCTGCTTCCTGCTCTCCGACTCGTCCCGGGGCATCACGGGCGAGATCCTGCACGTCGACGGAGGCTTTCACGCCATGGGCTGTGCGCTGGACGTACCATCGGCCCATGGCAGGCGCTGACGAGGAGCGCGCCGTCGGCGCGTACGGCCTGCGGGTGCGGGGGCTGGACTGGGCCACCGGCCTGCTGGCCACCGCGGGCCGCGACTGGCCCGAGGTACGCCTCGATCAGGGAGGCGAGCCCGAGCCCTCACAGCCTCAGCTCCTGGACCGCGAGCGCGCGGTGATCGACCTCCGCGACGCCGCCCGCAGGCGCCTCGTGATGGATCGCGCGGCGGGTACCGCGACGTTCCAGGGTCGTGCGCTGGCGCCCGACCAGCTCGTCCACCCCTACCTGTGGCCGGTCGCGAGCATCTTCTCGCGCTGGCTGGGCCGCGAGGCGCTGCACGGAGGAGCGATCGTCCTGGACGGCGGCGCGTGGGGAGTGCTCGGGCCTGCGGACGCCGGCAAGAGCACGCTGCTCGCGGCCTTCGCAGCGGCGGGGACCCCGGTGATCAGCGACGACCTGGTGGTCGTCGAGGGCGGCCGCGTGCTGGCCGGACCGCGCTGCATCGACCTCCGAGCCGCGCCTCCCGCCGCGCTCGCCGAGCGGCTGGGGGCCGTGCGCGCGCGGCGCCGCAGCCGCTGGCGCGTACATCTCTCCGTGGTCGACGCCGAGGTACCGCTGCGGGGCTGGGTGTTCCTCGCCTGGGAGCAGCGCGCGAAGCTCACCCCGCTCCCCGAGCGAAAGACGCTCACGCGGCTGCTGCGCTGGCGTGCGTGGGCCGAGCTCGGGAGCGACTCGGCGCACCTGCGCGAGCTCGCCGCGCTGCCCGCCTTCACCCTCGGCCGCCCGCGGCGCATGGCCGAGATGGACGAGGCCGTGCGCCTGCTGGTCTAGTGTCGTGAGTCGTCAGTTCGCGGGCAGCCTGCGGGCGCCTCGCCGCCCGTGCGCGCGGCCGTCTCCTCGCCTGTGCCACCGGCACAGGCTTCGTCGCCGCCCACACCCACGGACGACGATGCATCCCGCATCCTGCGCCCGAACTTCCGACTCACGACACTGACCGCTCAGCGGAAGAGGTCCTCGGCGGCGGCCCGCCGAAGCGCGGCGGCGCCCGGGCCGTCGCCGGGCGTGACGTGGCGCTCCAGGCCCTCGACGAGCACCACGGGCTCGCGCGAGTCCTTGCCACGCACGAGGTCGGCGGCGGCCGCGACCTCGTCCGCGACCGCGATCCAGGTGGCCGAGAGGTCGCGCCCCGCCGCGTCGGCGCGGCCGCGCCAGTCGTCCAGCGGCGCAAGCCCCGCGCAGCCGATCGCGACGTCGGTCTGGCCGTGACGCCAGGCGCGTCCGAAGGAGTCGGTGATGACCACCGCCGGGGCCGAGCCCGTCAGCTCGCGCAGGCGGGCGCGCAGCGCGCGGGCGGAGGCGTCGGGGTCGAGGGGCAGGAGCACGAGTGTCTCGGGCGCAGGCGCGTTCGAGGCGTCGACTCCCGCGTTGGCGCAGACGAAGCCGTGCCTGGTCACGCAGATGAGCACGCCGGCGCGGGCGCGCAGGAGCTCGGCGGACTCGTCGAGCACCACCTGGACGTGTCGCGCGTCCTTGCCGTGCTCCGCGGCCAGGCGCCAGGCGCCCTGGCTCGCGACGACGTCGGCCAGCGCGCGCACGCGCCCCTCGGCCTTCGAGACGACCTTGTGTGCGAGCGCCAGCACCGCGTGCGCCGGCGGCGACTCTCCGAGCGCCGCGGCGACCATCGCGCCGAGATCGTCGCCCGGCGCCACCTCGGGCAGTCCGGCGAGCGGCTGCGCGCGAAGCGTCGTCACCCGTGCGCGGTCGCGCGCGGCTGCGCGCCGGCGGGGCCGCGGCCCTCGCTGCGATCCAGCTGGCGGAGCATCCCGCGGGTGTTCGGGGCGACCGTGCGCGCGGTCCCCAGCGCCTCGCGGAGCACCGCCATGTCCTCGGGCGTGTCCACGTCGAGCCCGAGCGAGGGGACCTCGTCCACGACCGGATCCACGCCGGCGGCCCGGGCGCGGTCGCGGTGGCGCGCGAAGCTGCCCACGCCGAACGCGGTGTCGATGATCGCGGGCGGCGCGAGGACCAGCGCGTTGGTGCCGGCGCCGTGGCGGTCGGGGACGATCACGACGGTCTTCTCCAAGCCCTCCGCGCGTTCGAGCAGCGCGTCCAGCTCACCGGGATCGAGCGCGGGGCAGTCGCCCGGCACCAGCACGACGCGCTCGAAGCCGCGCTCGACCGCGCGCGCGATTCCGCGCCGGGCCGCGGCGCTCTGACCGGCGTCGTCGGGGTCGTCGATGACCTCCACGGAATGCCCGGAGGCCAGCGCGCTCGCGTCGAGCTCGCCGCTCACGACCACCACCGCGTCGACGCGCTGCGACCGCCGCAGGGCGAGCAGCACGTCGGCGCACATGGCCTGGGCAAGCGCGCGGCGCACGCCCGGAGGCATCTCGGCAGCCAGACGCTGCTTGGCCGAGTCGAAGTTCTTGACCGGGAGGATCGCGAGGGTCGCCACCGCCGCCCGAGACTACCCGAGCGTCCAGCGCGGAGCGGCCTGCGTCCGCGGCCAGGTGGGGCGCACGTTATCCCCCGAGGGCCTGAGCGAAGCGGACGACCTCCGCCGCCACGCGGCGGCGCGCCTCGGGGGTGTCCATGACCGTGTCGGTCTGGAGCACCGGGAGCCCGTTTGCCCCCTCGTCGGCGACCAGGCCGTCGATCAGGCCCGAGTAGAGCTCCGCGATCCCGTCCGCGCTCGCCGGCCTGCCGGTCCAGGCCAGGAACGGCAGCGTCGGGCCCTTGAGCGCGTCGCCGCCGACGATCGGGCTGACGGCGACCACGGGCGCGGAGGCGGTCTGGAGCGCCTCGTGCAGCGCGGGCAGGGCGAGGATCGGCCCGATCGAGATCACCGGGTTGGAGGGACCGAGGACGATGACCGCCGCCGCCTCGAGCGCGGCCAGCACCTCGTCCGTGGGCGGGGCGCTCTCCGCACCGGCGAACTCCACCTCCTCGACCGGGCCCGCGGCCTCGCCGCCCCGGATCAGCCATTCCTGGACGTCCCACCAGCGCCCGGCGCCGCGCACACGAGTGCGCACGGGCGCGTCGGTCATGGGGAGCACGCGGGCGGCGACTCCGAGCGCCTGCCGGAGCTCGTCGAGCGCCTCGGTCAGCCGGGCGCCCTCGGCCAGCCGCCGGGCGCGGACCAGCCCGACGGCGAGGTCACGGTCGCCCAGGTTGAACCACACGTCCTCGCCGAGCTCGCGCAGCCCGCGCATGACGTTGAAGCTGTCGTGCTCGAGGCCCCAGCCGCGCGCATCGATGCGATCTGCGAGCCAGAACAGGATCAGGTCGGGGTCGGGGGAGACGTACGCTCCGTGGATCTCGACGTCGTCGCCCGTGTTGGCGACCACGGTCAGGTCGTCGCCCACGACGTCGAGCAGCCCGCGGGCGAGCTTCGCGCCGCCGGTGCCGCCGCTCAGGAGGACGACGGGGGCGGCCACAGCTCGTCGGGGAGTCCCTCGATGCGCACGCCCGCGTGGGTCTTGTAACGCGCGTTGATCGAGATCATCAGCGCGGTCAGCTGCTCGACCACGCGCGCCATCTCCAGGCGCCCGGCGTTGACGCACCGCAGGCCGGGGATCCGCTCGATGAGCACTGCCACGCGGCGCTTGTCGTCGCCGCGGTCGCCGCACACCAGCACGTCCTCGCCCAGCGGGTCGTCGAGAGCCGAGAGCTTCGGCGCGCTGACGGTGTGCAGCGCGGCGACGACGCGCACCCCCTGCGGGACCATCTCGGCCGCCTGCTGCGCAGCCGATCCCTGGGGCACGCCGAGCGTGCGCGTCGCGCGCCCGCCCACCGCCGCGGCGAGCGGCACCGTGGAGTCGACGAGGATCTGGCCCTCGCGCAGGGCCTCCTTGAGGTTGCCGAGGTTCTCCGCCTGATTGCGGAACGGGACGCACAGCAGCACGATCTCCGCTGCGCGCGCGGCCTCGTCGTTGAGGGCGGCGCGGAACTCGCCGGCCGGCAGGCGCTCGCGGGCGCGCGCGGCCGCCTCCTCGGCGCGCTCGGCAGAGCGCGAGCCGAGGATGATCGGGACGCCGGCCGCTCCGAAGCGCAGCGCGAGGCCGAAGCCCAGCGCACCGGTGGCGCCGACGATCGCGATGGGCTCGGGCACGGGGCGGCAGTGTATGGGGGGCTCTGCCACGGGCGGCCCGCGGCGGATACGCTCCCGCCCGCATGCGTCTCGAGGGCAAGACCGCGCTGGTGACCGGCGGGGCCGGGGGGATCGGCGCCGCGACCGCGCGGCGGTTGGCCGCCGAGGGCGCCGGGGTGGTGGTCGCAGACGTCGACGAGGCGGGTGCGCGCGCGCTGGCCGGTGAGCTCGACGGCGAGTCGGTGGCGTTCGACGTCGCCGACCCCGATGCGGTGCGGCGCGGCGTCGCCGAGGCCGTCGCGGTGGCGGGGCCGATCGACGTGCTGGTCAACAACGCCGGGACCGACCGCTTCGCGTTCTTCGTCAACACCGACCCCGAGCTGTGGGACTTCGTGCTCGGCGTGAACCTCAAGGGCGTGCTCGCCGTCACCCACGCGGTCCTGCCGGGGATGCACGAGGGCGGCGGCGGATCGATCGTCAACGTCGCCAGCGAGGCCGGCCGCGTGGGGTCGCAGGGCTCGGCCACCTACAGCGCGGCCAAGGCGGGCGTGATCGGCTTCACCAAGGCGATCGCGCGCGAGTCGGCGCGCTACGGGGTGCGCTGCAACGCCGTCGCGCCGGGCCCGATCGAGACCCCGCTGCTCAACGCCGCGGCCGAGGTCTACGGCGACGTCGGCCGCCGGCTCAAGGAGGGCATGATCCGCGCGACGGCCGCCCAGCGCAGCGGCCAGCCGGACGAGGTGGCGGCGGCGATCGCCTTCCTCGCCTCCGACGACGCCTCCTACGTGACCGGCCAGACGCTCAACGTGAGCGGCGGCCTCTCGATGTGGTGACGCTCGAGCCCGGCCTTCAACGCGCGGACGAGTTCGTGGTCGAGGACCGCCTGCTCACCGATGTGGGCGGCACGATCGGCATCAGCGTGCTCTCGACGCCGGGGATGATCGCGATGATGGAGCGAAACGCGGCGCTGCTCTCGCTCGAGCATCTCCCCGACGACCGCGCCACGGTCGGCTTCGAGGTCTGCATCAAGCACGTCGCCGCCGCCGGCGAGGGCGCGCGCTGCACCGTTACCGCGCAGCTCACCGATGTGCGCGACGAGCGCAAGCTGTTCTTCGACGTCGAGGTCCGCGAGGGCGACCGCACGATCGGCGTCGGGACCCATCAGCGCCGCGTCGTGCCCGTTCCTCCGCGCGGGGGATAGCGCTCAGAGCGACCTTCGGCCCCGCGCCGCGAATGGATAAAGGGCCAATCCGCTTGCGGCCCGGCTCCGCCTTGGGGACGATCCCGTTCCGTCCAATTCTGCGAAAGGAACGATCAGGTGGTAGCAAGGATCCGCCGGCACCTGTCGTACGCGAACGTGATGGCGACGATCGCCGTCTTCATCGCCATCGGAGGCGGCGCCTACGCCGCTGCGACCATCGACGGAGCGAGCATCAAGGACCGCACCATCACGGGCAAGAAGCTCGCGAAGAGGACCATCTCGCGCAAGGAGGTCAAGCACAACAGCCTGACCGGAGGCCAGATCAAGGAGTCGACGCTGACCGGTTTGATGGGCTCCGCCGACGTGCGCGCGGACGGGACGGCCAGCGGGACCGACATCGACAACTTCACGACCGCCACCTTCACCAACATCGTGTCCACGACGGTGGACGCCCCGAAGGCCGGCTACCTGGTCATCATCGGGACGCTCTCCGCCGAGGACGACACGTCGTTCAACGGGGGCGGCATACTGGACTACCGGCTCGCGGTCGACGGGACCGGCCTGACGAACGACAACTTCTACCACGAGCTCGCGACCTCGTCCGGGAGCACTATCGGCGCGTCCGGCGCGGTAAGCGCCGTCGCGGCGGTCATCGCCGGGGCGCACACGGTGTCACTGCAGGCGCGCGATCGCGGCACCGGGTCGTTCATCCTCGGCAAGGACGTGTCGGTGGTCTTCGTGCCGAACGGCAGCGCGTCGATGACCCCGTTCCGGGCGCCGAGCGCCTCGGGGAGCGCCGCCGACCCGCAGAGGTAGAGACCACTGAACGCGGGCCGGCTCGCGATGCGTAGCTCCGGTCCGATCCGGTTGCGCGGAGGCGCGCCGATCGAGAGGATTGGCGGACGGACCAAATACCCATGAGGAGGGCCAAGTGATAGCCAGGATCCGCCGGCACATGTCGTACGCGAACGTAATGGCGACGATCGCGGTGTTCGTCGCGATCAGCGGCGGTGCCTACGCCGCGTCGACCATCAACGGCGCGAGCATCAAGAGCCGCACGATCAAGGGCAAGAAGCTCGTGAAGAAGACCGTCAGCCGTAAGGAGGTCGTGGACGACACGCTGACCGGCGGGCAGATCAACGAGTCGACGCTTGGGGTGGTCCCCTCGGCCACCAGCGCCACGAGCGCGGCTAACGCGGACAAGCTGGACAACAAGGACTCGCTCGAGTTCTCGGCCACGAACCAGACGGTCCGCGTGGGCATCGAAAACGGCGTCGGCAACAACGCCGGCTGCGCGAGCGGCGTGGCGGTCGTGGTCCGCGACGGCCAGGGCAATCCGGTCGACCACCGCTTCACGATGCAGCTTTTCGCCGGTGCCACGAACGTCCCGGCGTACGCTCAGATCCGCTCTGACGGGTCGATCCGCAACGGTTCGGCGAACGTGACCGCGGTGAGCCACACGACCGACAGCGGCATCTACTGCGTGACGGTCACGAACGCCACCCAGGCCCAGGAGGAGTCGACCGTCGTCTCGGCGCACAACGACAGCTGAACGGACGTGCAGCGCGCGCGGGGCATCTGCCCCCGCGCGCCCGCTCCTAGACTTCCGCGCGTGAGCGCGCTGCCGTCCCGGGTCCGGATCCGTGAGGTCGGGCCGCGCGACGGGTTCCAGAACGAGCCCGAGGTGATCCCCACCGACGTCAAGGTGGAGCTGATCGAGCGGCTGGCGGCCAGCGGGCTGCAGCGCATCGAGGTCACGAGCTTCGTGCGGCCCGACGTGATCCCGCAGCTGGCCGACGGTGCGGAGGTGCTCGAGCGCATCTCGGTGCCCGGCGACGTCTCGCTGAGCGTCCTGATCCCGAACGAGCGCGGGCTGGAGCGCGCGCTCGAGCAGCGCGAGCGCTTCCACGAGGTCAACGTGTTCCTTTCGGCCTCCGAGAGCCACAACCGGGCAAACGTCAACCGCTCGATCGAGGAGTCGCTCACCGGCCTGGAGCGGGTGCTGGGCCGCGCGCGTGAGGCCGGCCTTCGCTGCGAGGGAGTGATCTCGGTCTCCTTCGGGTGCCCCTACGAGGGGCACGTACCGGTCGAGCGCGTGCTGGCGATCGCGGCGCGGCTGCGCGACGCAGGCGCGCAGGAGGTGGGCTTCGGCGACACCACCGGGATGGCCAACCCGCTGCAGGTGCGCAGCTTCTTCGCTGCCGCGGGCGAGGCGCTTCCGGACGTCGAGCTCACCGCCCACTTCCACAACACGCGCGGGCAGGGCCTGGCCAACGTGCTCGCCGCGCTGGAGTCGGGGATCGAGAGTTTCGAGTCGAGCTTCGGCGAGCTGGGGGGCTGCCCGGTGCCGAAGGGGGCGACGGGCAACGTCGCCACCGAGGACGTCGTCTCGATGCTCGAGGAGATGGGCGTCGGGACCGGCGTCTCGCTCGAGCGCCTGCTCGAGGCGGCGCGCGCGGCCCAGGAGGCACTCGGGCGCCCGCTGGGCAGTCACGTGCTGACGGCGGGGCCGGTGGACTGGGAGAGGGGCGCGTGAGCGAGCTCAGCCTCGAGATCGTCGAGGGCCCGGGAGCCGGGCGCCAGGTCCCGCTTGGCGAGCCGCTGGTCATCGGGCGCTCCCAGGAAGCCCAGCTCGTGCTGGCGGACAACCAGGTGTCGCGCCGGCACGCGCGCGTCAGCCCGCGCGGCACCGACGCCGTGGTCGAGGACCTCGGCTCGAGCAACGGCACGTGGCTCAACGGTAACGAGGTGCACATGCCTGCTGCGCTCGCGCCCGGCGACGAGCTGCTGGTCGGCGTGACCGTGCTGCAGCTGCGAAGCCTCGCCCAGATCGCCGCGCAGCCGTCGGCGGTGCGTCCCGTGCCGGCGGCGATCGCGGCGGAGCCCGCTGCGCCGCCGCAGGCCGGGCCTCCTCTCACACCGCCGCCGGGCGCTGCCGGTGCGCAGCCGGCGCCAGGGACGCCGGCGTTCTCGGCCGCGCCGCTCGCCCAGCCCGGCGCCCCCCAAGGCCCGGGTGAGGAGCTCGCGCGGCTCTTCGACGCGCGCACTAGACGCCGCGCGCAGCTCGCGCCGCTCGCGATCTTCGTGCTGGTCGCGCTGGCGCTGCTGGTCTACCTGGCCGTGAAGTAGACGATCAGCGCGATCGCGTCCAGCGCGACGACGGCCCAGGTCATCACGAGACCGGACCGCAGCAGGGTGGCGGCGCGGCGCCGGCGCGGGGCCGCCGGCATCGGCGTGGGGGCGAAGGCGCCGAAGGGCTGGTCGGGCGCGGCCGGGCCCGGCGGTGGAGCGGCGACGGGTGGCGGTGGAGCGGCGACGGGTGGCGGTGGAGCGGCGATGGGTGGCGGCGGGGCGGCGACGGGCCCTGGCGCCGCTGCCGGCTCGAATTGCACGCGCATGCGCGAGTTGCCGAGTACGAGCTCGTCTCCCGGGCGCAGCTCCGTTGGTCCGCCGATCGCCGTGCCGTTGACCCAGGTGCCGTTGGTCGAGCCCAGGTCGCAGACCACGAGCGTGCCGTCCGGGCCGGGTTCGACGGTCGCGTGCCTGCGGGAGACCTCGGGGTCGGCCAGGCTGACATCGGCCTCGCGGCGCCCGATGACCATCCGGCGGTCGACCTCGACCCGCAGGCCGGCCGCTGGCCCGTCGGCCACGACCAGCGCCACTGTCACCGGATGCCGGTGGGCCGCGCGCCGAGGCGCAGCAGGTGGCCGTAGGCCGTGGCCGTCGGCGGGCGCTGGCCGGGATCCTTGGCCAGCGCCTGCAGGACGATGTTCGAGAAGCCCTCGGGTGCGTCGTCGCGTCGCGCGCATGGATCTGGCGGCTGCTCCTCGAGGTGCGCCATCCCGACCTGGAACACGCCCTTGCCGCCGAAGGGGGGCTGGCCGGCGAGACACTCGAAGACGACGCAGCCGAACGAGTAGATGTCGCTGGTCGCCCCCGCCTCGTCACCGCGGATGAGCTCGGGAGGCAGATAGTCGAGCGTGCCCATGATCTGGCCGGGCTTGGTCAGCATGCTGTAGCCCTGCCCCTTGGCCAGCCCGAAGTCGGTCAGCGAAGCCGAGCCGTCGGGCTCGAGCAGGATGTTCGAGGTCTTGATGTCGCGGTGCACCAGGCCGCGGGTGTGCAGCGCGTCGATCGCCGCGCCGATGTGGGCTACCATCCGCAGCAGGTCATCGAGCGGCAGCGGGCCGTCGCTCTCGATCCGCTCCTCGAGCGAGCGCCCCTCGACGTAGCGCATGACCAGGTACTGGCGTCCGTCGGCCTGACCGGCCTCGAGCACGCGCACGAGGTGCTTGTGATCGACCTCCTGGGCCGCCCGTGCCTCGCGCAGGAAGCGCCGGCTGTACTGCTCGTCGGAGGCGAACTGGCGCTTCATCACCTTGAGCGCAACGGTTTCGCCCTCCGGCTCGCGAACGGCGCGGAACACCTGTCCCATGCCGCCCTCCCCGAGCATCTCCTCGACGCGGAAGGGGCCGAGGGTCGAGCCGGGAGCGAGGCCGGCCGCGTCCATACGGCGCTTGAACATCAATTCGAAGCATAACCCGGGCGCGCCGCGCGGCCCGCGATTAGACTCGCGCCGGTGGTGGCGCCCGGCACGGACGCACCGGCGGTTTCCACGCGGCGGCTCGTCGCCTACTTCGCGGTGCTCGCGGTGGTGGCGGCGGCGCTCGCCGCCTTCGTGGTCTCCGCCGGCAGCGACAAGCACGCGGAGCGCTCGATCGCGGGCGGCTACGACCTGGTGCGCCCGAACCCGTGCCTGGGCGCGAGCGGCCAGAAGTTCGACGTCATCCAGTCCGGCCGCTACGTCTCGATCGAGAACAACGGCACCGGGCCGTCCGGCAAGCTCGAGGTCCGCGACGGGCACCTGACCGGGACGGTCGACTGCACGCGCGGCGGCAAGGGCGAGATCGACGCCCGGGTCACGGACGGCACGCTGGCCGGCACGGTCGGAGGTGCGCCGGTGGCGGCGGTTCAGAAGCGCGAGCCGCCGGCGCCCGGGGTCCCCCGCCCGCGCCCGCCCAAGAACGTGCACGGCGATTACGCGCTGAGCCCGCGCTCGACCTGCCTCGGCGGCACGCTCTCGCTCGAGGGCTCCGGTCCCTATACGGCCAAGGCCAAGGACCGCGAGGCCGGCCGGCTCGCCTACAAGGACGGCAAGCTCACCGGCGTGGTCACCTGCGCGCGCGGCGGCCGCGAGCAGGTCAGCGGCGAGGCCGCGGGGCCCCAGATCACGCTGACCCTCGCGCCGATCGCCGCGCCCGCCGTGGCCGAGAAGGTCACCGCGACCAAGCAGCGCGAGTTCGAGTCCACACTGGGCGCGTTCTTCATCGCGGTCGCCGTGGTGATGCTCGCGGCACGCCTGATGGGCGTGCTGTTCCAGCGCATCGGGCAGCCGCGCGTGATGGGCGAGGTGACCGCCGGGATCCTGCTCGGCCCCACGCTGCTGGGCAAGATCTCGCCCGACCTCGAGCAGACGCTCTTCCCGCCGGACATCATCCCGTTCATCGGCGTCGCCGCCAACCTCGGGCTGATCTTCTACATGTTCCTGATCGGGCTCGAGCTCGACGTCTCGCAGCTGCGCGGGAGGATCAGCCAGGCCGTCGCGATCTCCAACACCGGCGTGCTCGTGCCGATGATCGCCGGCCTGCTGATCGCGCTGCCGATCTACACCGTGGTCGGCCCCGACAAGGAGTTCCTCGGCTTCGCCCTGTTCATGGGCGTCTCGATGTCGATCACCGCCTTCCCGGTGCTCGCGCGCATCCTCGTCGAGCGGCGGATGCTCAAGCGCCCGGTGGGCGCGATCGCGCTCGCCAGCGCGGCGATCGACGACGTCACGGCGTGGTTCCTGATCGCTCTGGCCACTGCGGTCGTTGTCGCCGGGTCGGCGGTCGGCGTGCTCGAGACGATCGCCTTCGCTGTGATCTTCGTCGCAGTGATGTTCGTCGGCGTGCGGCGCCTGCTGGCGCGCGCCTCGGTCGCCTACGACGAGGCCGGCCGCGTGCCGGGGGCGTGGATCGCGGCGATCTTCGCCGGTGTGCTGCTGTCGGCGTTCGTGACCGAGCAGATCGGTATCGCGGTGATCTTCGGCGCCTTCATCATGGGCGCGGTGATGCCGCGCCACGCGGGCCTGACCGAGGACGTCACGCACCGCGTCGAGGATTTCGTCGTCACCCTGCTGCTGCCGCTGTTCTTCGCCTACACGGGCCTGAAGACGAACCTGTTCCTGCTCGATCGCTGGGAGCTCGTGGCGCTCACCGTCGTCCTGGTGGTGATCGCGATCGCGTGCAAGTTCGGCGGCACGGTGCTGGCGGCGCGCTTCACGCGCATGGGCTGGCGCGAGTCCGCCGTCCTCGGCTCGCTCATGAACACGCGCGGCCTGACGGAGCTGATCGTGCTCAACCTCGCACTCGAGAAGGGCGCCATGACCCAGGCGCTGTTCGCCGCGCTCGTGATCATGGCGCTGCTCACCACGTTCATGACCGGGCCGCTCTTGAAGCTGTTCGACCCGCGCAACGAGTTCGGCTCGCCGGTCGAGGAGGAGCTCGAGGAGGCGCGCCGCGAGAGCATGGCCGATTCGCCCGTGCCTATCCCCGAGCGCTCGATCCTGGTCGCGCCGCAGTCCGACGCCGCCGTCGAGCCGCTCGTCGCGCTCGCCGAGCCGCTTGCCGCCAGCGAGCCGCCGCGCGAGCTGATCCTCGCGCGCGTGATCCCGCCCCCGCGCGCCGCCCAGGTCAGGGGTGCGCTGCAGACCGAGGACCGCATCCTCGGCGAGGTCTCGCACCGGCTCGCGCGCGTGCGGCTCGAGCTCCTGGACCGCGGCGTCGCGACGCGCGCGGTGGCGTTCAACTCGGCGCACGCGGGCGAGGACCTCGCGCGCCTGTCGCACAGCGAGGAGGTCGACCTCGTGCTCGTCGACGGCCGGCGGCCACTGCTCGGGGCGGGCGTGCCGCGCGGAGACGTGGGCGCGATCCTCGCGAAAGCGCCCTCCGACGTCGCCGTGCTCGTCGCGCGCGAGGGCGAGAGCGTGCTCCCGGGACCCGAGGCGCCGGTGCTCGTCCCGTTCGGGGGCGCCGACCACGACTGGGCGGCGCTCGAGCTGGCGGCGTGGATCTCCTCGGCGACCGACGCGTCGCTGCGGTTGCTGGGCGGCGCGGGCAAGGGCGAGGACGACGGAGAACGCGATGCCACGCGGCTGCTGGCCAGCGCTTCGCTGGTCGTCCAGCAGTTCGCCGGCATCCACGCCGAGCCCGTGGTCGCCGCCGGAGGGGCGGAGATCGTCGAGCGCGCGCGGGGCGCCGGTCTGCTGGTCGTCGGCCTTTCCGAGCGCTGGCGCGAGGAGGGCCTGGGAGCGACCCGCAGCGAGATCGCCCACGCCGCTCCGGCGCCGATCCTGTTCGTCCGGCGCGGCCTGCGCACGGGCGCGCTCGCGCCGCGCGACGACGTCACGCGCTTCACGTGGTCGTCGCCCGCCGTCGGCGCTAGGTGAGCCCCTGCACGATCAGCACCGTCGCGCCGAACAGGCCGCCCGCCAGCGCCACCGCGCCGGCCAGCGCCGGGGAAGGGCCGCCGTGATGGCCTTGCTCGTGGACGACAGCGTGCCCGCGGCCGCGCGCGATCAGCCAGCGGTTGACCGGTAGCGCGACCAGACCCGCGACCGCGAGCGCGAAGCTGAGGCTGCCCCAGAACAGCAGGCTTCCGAGCCCGGCCTCGAGGGCTCCCGGCACCAGCACCACGATCGCGTTGTCGACGATCTCCATGGTCGCGATGCTGAGCGTGTCCGAGGCCAGCGCGATCGGGAAGACCGCGGCCAGCGCAATGCCCGCCCGCAGCAGCGGGAGGCTGGTGAGCCCATAGCCGAACAGGAAGGCCAGCAGGACCGAGATGGCGACGGTGGCCAGGTTGCCCCAGCCGAAAGCGGTGCCGATGACCATGCCGGCGATCTCGCCGATCGCGCAGCCGGTCAGGCAGTGGAGCGTGGCGCTCAGCGCGACGCGGTTGAGGCTGCCGCCGTGCATGTCCGGATTATACCCCTTACGGGTATCTGAGGCCCACTCGCGAACGGCATCGGCGTCCCTGAACGGCGTCGACGCGCTCACGAACGGCATCGACGAGGGGGGAAGGGGGAGGAGGTCGATCTCAGCGCGCGGGGTGGATCGAGAGGTGCGGGAGGGCCGAAGGTCGATCTCGGCGAGCGCGGCGGATCGAGATCGACATTTGTGTCCTGTGAGGGCGACGAATGACGATTTCGATTTCGTGCGGCGGTCGAGATCGACGTTTTCGTCCCTGCCGGCTCCCTTCCGCTCGTCGATGCAGTTCGCCTGCAGTGGTAGCCCCACCGAGGCCAACAAGCCCGACCGATTCCACAACTTCGATCCGTTGGGCGGGTTGATTGCGACCGTGCGGGCCCGTCGCACCCTGAGACTCGCTGCGGTCCTCGGCGCTCTGGCGGCGCTGTCCGCGCCGGAGGCGGCGTCAGCCGCGGACGCCTACCCGAGCGCGGACCAGGTTGCCGCCGCGACTTCGTTCATCAAGAGCCGTGAAGGTCGCAGGGCATACGCGGTGATCGACAGCCAGGGGAAGCTGCATGGGGCCAACGTCAACCGCCGCTTCGTGACCGCGAGCGTGGTCAAGGCGATGCTGCTGGTCCAGTACCTGCGCAAGGTCGATCGCGCGGACCGCGGCCTGCGCGCCAGCGAGCGGGCGCTGCTTGGGCCGATGATCCGCGTCTCGAGCAACTCGGCGGCGACCGCGATCTACAACCGCGTCGGCGACGGCGGCCTGCGCCGCGTGGCCAAGGTCGTCGGGATGACGAACTTCGTGATCGGCCCCTCCTACCTGCGCTCGTGCCGCTGCTCGAGCCGCAAGTGGGCGCGCGCCCAGCTGACCGCGGCCGACCAGGCGCGGCTCTTCTACCGCCTCGACGAGGTCGTCCCCGAACGCTTTCTCGCCTACGCCAAGAACCTGCTCGAGACGGTGGTGCGGGAGCAGAGCTGGGGCATCCCAGCGGCCGCGCGGCCGCTGGGCTGGCGCGTGTTCTTCAAGGTCGGGCTGCGCTCAACCGGCCTCGGCGGCCTGATCCACCAGGCCGCGCGCCTGGAGCGCGACTCGACGACGATCGCGATCGTGGTCATGACCGACGGCAATCCCAGCTATTCCTACGGGAAGCGGACCGTCTACGGCGTCGGTTCGCGGCTGGTCGGCGCCTAGCCGATTCCCTCCGGCCGCCGGCTCACCCCCGAGGGCGAGGGGAGGTCGCGCAACTCGGGCGGCAGTTCCTGGACCGCCGAGAACTCGCGCGCAAGCCGGGGCGTTTGTGCCCCGGCCGCGGGACCGACCGGGGCGACGAGTGGGATCGGCTCGTTCTCGGGCGGGACCGACCAGCCCGTCGCGCGGAACTCGCCGCCGTTCTCGATCCACGAGATCGACATCAGCGGCAGCACCACGATCCTCGTGGCGATCGCGATGCACCATGCGACCCAGAACCACACGATCGCCTCCAGCGGCGACAGCCCGACCTTCAGGACCTGCGCGAGCAGGTAGAGCAGCGCGAACTCGCCGACCGCGAGCACGCCGGTCAGCCACGGCGGCTGCCACTTGATCACGAGCGGGTAGAACGCGGTGTCCAGCGCGACCCCGAGCAGCAGGTAGACGCCGATCAGCACGACGAAGCCCTCGTTGCCCGACAGCAACGACAGCAGCGCGCCGAGCACCGCCGGTCCCACCAGGGTCGCAAGCCGGGTCTGGACGCGGCCTAGGACGGTCGGGCACATGGTCTAGGCGAGCTGCTCGGTCGCGCGGGTCTGCCGGATCGCCTTCGAGGAGCGTGCGGCGAGGCGCAGCTGCAGGGCCAGGCGCGATGGGAGCCGCCGCGGGCGGACCCGCTCCGCGCGCGCGACGTCGGCCACGAAGCGGCGCGCGATGTATTTCAGCCCGGCGATCGTGTCGCCGTGAGGGACCACGTTGTTGGCGTTGATCCCCATCATGCACAGCCGCGACTCGGACCGGTCGAGCCCGGGCACGCCGCAGTTCGTGCGCAGCTTGATGCGCCCCTCCTCGACCGGGATCCCGTAGTGCTCGACCAGCCGCCGGAGCAGCGGCAGCGTGAGCGCCGACTTGTTGAAGCCCGTGGGGGACACGACTCCGGTCAGGTCGAGCCATCCGAGCCCCGACCCGCGCTGGCTCGAAACGTGCGCACGCAGGCCGGCCGGGCCGCGCTCCACCGCGTCGATCTCGCCGATCGCCTGGTCGAAGCGCCCCTCGCGCCGCCCGCGCTCGATGCGCTCCAGCCAGCCCTCGCGGCGAGGATGCGTGCCTTTCAGCGCGACGCCGAGAAGGGCGATGCGCTCGTCGAAGCTCGTCCCCTGGAAGACGTCGATGCCCAGCGCCTCGAACAGGCAGCGGGGCACGTTGAGGTCCTGCTCATCGGGGATCGGGCTGCGCGTGAGCGCGAGCACGCTCGCGCCGGCATCGAGCGCGTTGGCCCACTCGTTGATCGAGGCGATGCCGGCGCCGAGCACGACGTAGCGCCCCGAGGGGACATAGCGCTTGGGCTCGTAGCCCTGCACGATTCGCCGCCCCAGCTCGGGGTCGCTCTCGCGCACCCTGGCCAGCAGCGGAGGGAAGTTGATCGGCCCGTGCCCCAGCGCGAGCATCACGTGCTTGGCGCGTCCGACGAAGCGCGCCTGCTCGTCGTAGAGGACGAAGTGCGCCGGCCTCTCCTCGCGCTGCAGCCAGCCGATCCGCGTCGGGACGCGCGCGTCCTCCCAGCGCATGGTGTGCTGCACGACGTCGGCCTCGGCGATGATCTCGGGCACGCCCGGGTTGTACTTGCGACGGATCGAGCGAAACAGCGCGGACGGATTGCGCCGAGTCCACGCCTCGATCTGCGCGAATGTCGGCCAGTCGGCGGGGAGGAAATGCGACTCGGATTCCGAGCGCAGCACGGTCTGGCCGAGGTTGCCGGCAAAGGCGAGGTAGGTGCCGACCGCGCGCGGGCTGGGACCGTAGATCGTGATCGAGCGCGGGTCGAAGCCCAGGTAGACGGCCGTGGAGTAGACGATCAGGGAGCCGAACCCGTCGCCCACGACGGCCAGCGTGGAGTCGCGCGGGGCTTGGGCTGCCATGATCGGGCGCAGCCTAGCCGCAGCGCGCTCGCCTTGCTGCCAATAGCCCGGATGTGAGAGGGTCGCCGCCGATGGACCCCTCGTTCGTGCCTCAGCTCAAGCCCGGCGCAGAGGTGGTTCCGTACGTGCTGCTCGACATCGCGCTGATCCTGGCCGCTGCGCGCATCGTCGGGACGCTGTTCGAGAAGGTCCGGCAGCCCCGCATCGTGGGCGAGATCGTCGCCGGAATCCTCATCGGCCCGACCGTGCTCGGCGGGTCGCTCGAGACGCTGACCAAGCCGGGCAGCGGGGCTACCAACGATGTCTACCCGTTCCAGGCCTTCAGCTTCCTGTCGTTGATCGGCCAGATCGCGCTGGTCTTCTACATGTTCCTGGTCGGGGCGGAGCTCGACAAGAGCCTCCTGCGCGGCAAAGGCGTGCAGATGGGAGCCGTGGCGCTGGCGGCGGTGCTGGTTCCGGTCGGGCTGGGGTTCGCGATCGCGGGCTTCTTCGACGGCTCGCCGTGGCGCGGCCCCGAGGGGCAGGACATGACGACTTTCGCGCTGTTCCTCGGCGCCGCGCTGTCGGTCACGGCGTTTCCGGTCATGGCCCGAATACTCCAGGAGAAGGGCATGCTCGCCTCGCCGATGGGCGCCGTGGGCGTCGGCTCGGCGGCGATCGTGACCGTGCTCATGTTCCTGGTCATCGTCGCCGCCAGCGCTTCATCGAAGGGGGCGGCGATCGAGTCCGAGACCGGGTACCGCTTCCTGCTGTTCCTCGCGATCGTCGCGGGCCTAATCCTGCTGCGACCCGTGGTCGCGCTCGCGTTCCGCGGCTGGAAGGACGGCGAGCCGCTGCCGGGCAACCTGCTCGCGCTGGTGCTGGTTGGCGCGCTGTGCGCGGGCTGGGCCACCGACCGCGTGCTAGGTGTCGCGCTGGTGGGTGGCTTCCTGTTCGGGACGATCTGCGTGCCGGGGCTTCCCGGCCTGGCCACGGCCATCATCGCCCGCCTACAGGACGCGGTGATCATCTTCTTCCTGCCGATCTTCCTGGCCGTCTCCGGCCTTCAGACGAACTTCCGCCTGATCGACGGCAAGGTGATCGTCGGGGCGCTCGTGTTCGTGGCCCTCATGATCGCCGGCAAGATCGGAGCCGGGTTCCTGGCCGGCCGCGCGGTCGGCCTGGACAACCGCGATGCCGGCGCGATCGGCGTGCTGCTCAACTGCCGCGGGCTGCTTATTCTCGTCGTGGGGCTGATCGGCCTTCAGAAGATGGTCATCACCCAGGAGATGATGGTGGTGTTCGCTCTCGGCGCGATCGTCACGACGATGATGACCGGCCCGCTGATGGACCTGCTGCTGCCCCAGCGCGAGGTCCGCCGGCGCACGGCCGAGCTGACGCGCGAGGACCTCGTTGAGGCCGACCGCCGCGCCTCGGGCACGGCCGTGATCGCCGGATGAGTCACAACCGACGCGCCGATGGCACGAAGGTGCGGGCCGCTTGACGAGATACTGGGGCCGGTAGCCCTTCCTCAGGGTTTCACCGAACCCGCCACCACAGCCTCGTCGTAGAGAGAGCCGTTTGGATCGGTGACCACTATCCGCAGCGAGGCCGCACCGCGCACCGACAGATTCCCTGTCGGCGCCGGGTGAAGACTGGGCCACCTGCGCCGGTTGAAAGTTGGGCCATCTGAGCGTCGTCCGGTGGCCTGCGGAGCCTGGGCTCGTTTGCGCAGAGCGAGCCCGGGAGGACCGAGGTGGTCGGAGTGGAGCAGTGGGCGGAGATCCGGCGGCTGCACTTTGTGCGCGGCTTGTCGATGCGGGAGATCCACCGCCGGATGGGACTGCATCGGGACACGATCAGCCGGGCGATCCACAGCCACGAGCCGCCGGTCTATCGGCGAGCGGCGAGCGGGTCGAAGCTCGATCCGTTCAAGGACGAGATCCACCGGCTACTCAAGGCTGACGCTGAGATCTCCGGACAGCGGATTCGCGAGCTGATCGCGCCGCTGGGGTTCGATGGCGGCAAGACGATCGTCGATGACTACTTGCGCGATGTCCGCCCGTTGTTCCGGCCGGCGAGGACGTTTCAGCGCACGATCTACCGGCCCGGAGAGATCTTGCAGTTCGACCTGTGGGAGCCCAGGGACGAGGTGCCGGTCGGGCACGGACAGACGCGCAAGGGCTACGTGGTGGTGGCGTGCCTCGGGTACTCGCGCGCGGGCGCCGGCGCGCTGATCTTCTCCAAGAAGATCCCGGACCTGTTGTTCGGGATCCGCCGCTGCCTGTGGTCGCTTGGAGCGCTGCCGCAGACCCTGGTCTGGGATCGCCAGGCTGGCCTTCACGCGGGCGGCGGGCGCCCGACCGTGGAGTTCGCCGCCTTCTGCGGCGCGCTGCGCGTGGGCTGGTTCTTTTGCGAGCCGCGCGATCCGCAGGCCAAGGGTGTCGTCGAGCGGCTGCAGGACTTCCTCGAGCGCAGCTTCGAGCCCGGCCGCTGTTTCGCGAACGAGCTCGACTTCCAGCTGCAGCTCGACACGTGGTTCACCGACCGAGCCAACGCTCGCCTGCACAAGACGCTGCGTTGCCGCCCCGTCGATCGGCTCATCGAAGAGCAGCAGGTCATGACGCCGTTGCCGAAGGTCGGGCCCGACGTCGACCGGCGCTGGGCCATGCGGGTGCCCCCGGATCCTTATCTGCGGTTCGACACCAACGACTACTCGCTGGACCCCGTGCTCGTCGGCCGACGCATCGAGGTGTGCGTCAGCGACCGCGCGATCCGCGCTGTCGCATTAGACACCGGCGAGGTCGCGTGCCGGCACGCGCGGTCGTTCGCCAAGCACCGCACATCAACGCTGCTCGAGCACGCCCGGGCGCTCAATGAGCAGCGCCAGGAACGCCGCGGTCACGCCGAGCCCGAGGTGCAGGTCCGGTCGCTCGCCGTCTATGACCAGCTGATCGCATGAGCCGCCCGACGTCGGAGCTCTCGCACTTGTTCCGGGCGCTAAAGGCGCCGGCCGCCGCGCGAGCGTTGCCGAAGCTCGCCGACCGCGCCCGCGAGGAGGAGTGGAGCTACGAGCAGTTCGCCGCCACACTTCTGAAGACCGAGGTCGACAGCCGCGACACCCACGGCGGCCAGGGCCGCATCAAGGCCGCCCGGTTCCCCGCCCGCAAGACGATCGAGGAATTCGACTTCGCCTTCCAAGCAAGCCTCCGCCGTGACCAGGTCCTGCATCTCGCCCAGCTGGACTTCCTCGCCGGCAGGGAGAACATCGTCCTGCTCGGCCCGCCCGGCACCGGCAAGACCCACCTCTCGATCGCCTTGGGGATCCGCGCCTGTCTCGCCGGTCACCGCGTCCTGTTTCGGACCGCGACCGAATGGGTCGCCCTGCTGGCCGACGCGCAACGCTCCGGGCGCCTGGACGACGAGCTGGCCCGCCTGCAACGGACCCCACTCTTGATCGTCGACGAGGTCGGCTACATCCCGTTCGACCCCCAGGCCGCGAACCTGATGTTCATGCTCGTCAGCCGCCGCTACGAACGCGCCAGCCTGATCATCACCAGCAACAAGCCTTTCAGCGCGTGGGGCGAGATCTTCGGCGACGACGCCGTCGCCACCGCCATGATCGACCGGCTCGTCCACCACGCCGAGATCCTCTCGCTCAAAGGCGACAGCTACCGCCTCAAAAACCACGACCTCGCCCGCCCGCCGACCGAAAACTGACCCCCGCCCAGACGACACCGCGCGCCGGCGCTGCTCCACCTCGGCCCTCGGGCCTCGCCTCCGCAGCACCGCGACCCCCACAGGGTGGCCCACTTTTCAACCGGCGCTACCGGCCCACATTTCGAACGGCCTTGACATCCCGGTCTGCAGGGGAGCGCGCCCCGGCGAAAGTGTCTCGTCCACTATCGGCGCCGAGCTCTTGTCGAGCAATATCTGAACGTTCACTGGGTCACCAGGCACATCTGGATTGCCGGACGTGGACGACTGACCGAGGACCGCGCGCAGAGTCCGGTACTTCCCGGCTAGCCGAAGATCGAGCTCGTAGGGTTGGCCTTCGGGCGATATGAGCAATGCGTCTGGAACCGTCTGGCCCCCTACGGACGCCGGCTCCGATGTGACATTGCCACTGCTAGTACTCACTGGCTGTCGGGTGCCGTCTCAGAGTTCGGGGGAATTGAAGGTGCGGGCGTAGCCTCCGCTTTGTCCTGCAAGACGAAGCTGATGGAGGTACGCCCGCATGAAGAAGGTAGCCCCGAGCGAGCGGTTTCGCGCTGAGCGCGATGAAGCGCTGGCCGGTGTCGGCCAGGAGCTGGATCCGGTCGAGGCGATCGGCCGCCTCGGTGCGCGGTTGATCTTGCAGCAGGCGCTCGAGGACGAGGTGTCGGAGTTCCTCGGCCGCCGCCGTTACGAGCGGACCGGCGAGCCGGTGTCGCACCGCAACGGCTATGAGCCGCGCAAGCTGGTGACGACGTCGGGGACGGTCGAGCTCGAGCGTCCGCGCGTGCGCGACGCGTCGAAGCTCGGCTTCGAGAGCCGGCTGCTGGGCAAGGGCGTGACCAGGACCTACGCGCTCGAGTCGCTGGTGATCAGCTCGTTCCTCAGGGGCCTCTCGACGCGGGACGTCGAGGCGGTGCTCGAGGACACCTTCGACGAGCCGGGGCCGTCGCGCTCGACGGTCTCGCGGATCTGCGAGGACACCAGCGAGCGCTACCGGCGCTGGTGCGAGCGGCGGCTCGACGAGCACGACCTGCTCTACCTGTTCCTCGACGCGATCTACCTCAAGCTGCACCCCGACGACACGCCGGCCGAGGGCGTGCTGGTCGCCTGGGGCGTCACGCTGGAGGGCCGCAAGGTGCTGCTCGGGCTGGCGCTCGGCTCGAGAGAGAGCTACCAGTCGTGGCTCTCTTTCGGCCGCGACCTCGCAGCGCGCGGCATGAACGCGCCGGCGTTGATCGTCGCCGACGGCGCCCCCGGTCTCTGGAAGGCGGCCCGCGAGCTCTGGCCACTCGCAGACGGGCAGCGCTGCACGGTGCACGCGCTGCGCAACGTCACCGCGAAGTTGCCCGAGCGCCACCACCGCGAGGTCAAGGCCCGCTGGTGGCAGGCGTTCGACGAGGCCGCCTCGCCGGCCGACGCGCGCCGCGGCCTCGAGGCGATCATCGCCGACTACCGGGCCGCCTACCCGTCGGCGATGGCGGTCATCGAGCGCGACCTTGACGCGCTCGTCGCGCACCTGCGCTGGCCCTCCGAGCACCGCAAGCGGATCAGAACGACCAACCTGCTCGAGCGGACCTTCGTCGAGGTCCGACGCCGCACCAAAGTGATCGGCCGCTTCCCCGGCGAGACCTCGGCGCTATCGCTGATCTGGGCCGTGCTCGAACTCTCAAGCCGCGGCTGGCGCGGCGTCACGATGACACCAAAGACCGTCGCCGAGATCGAACGCCTACGCCGCCAGCACGACCCGGCCACCACGCCCGAAGCAAAGGAGGTGGCCGCCGCCTAGCATCACACACCAGCGGAGCTACGCCCAACCGATTTCACCCGGAAGACGGGACGCCACCGGCAAACAGCTGCTCGTGCGGCAGCAGCCTTACCGGCGAGGGGATGGCCTCCGGTCTCCCGCCATGACGGAAGAAATCCGCCCACTCCGCCGCCCACAACAGCGAATTCTCTTGAACCGTCAACGATCCGCTGTTCTTGTCTCGCCAGCCCATCGCCTCAAATTTCCCCTGTCAGGCGCCGAAGCTTCGACCGATGCTACCTGACGGCGAATTGCGCGTGGACTTCTCCAGATGACGCCCCAGCCCGCCAGTTCGCGAGCGGGATGCCGCGCTTCTCAGCGGCCCGCGAACTCGGGCTGGCGCTTCTCGGCGAAGGCGGCGGCCGCCTCGCCGAAGTCCTCGCTCGACGCGCACACCTGCTGCGCGGTGACCTCCTGCTCGAGCGTCACGGCCAGGGCGGGCTTGGCGGCCGAGTCGATGACCCGCTTGGCCAGGCCGACGGCGATCGGCGCGGCGGCGAGCAGCTCGTCGCAGAGCGCCTGCGTCGCTGCGTCGAGCTCGTCGGCGGGGACCGCGCGGTTGGCCAGGCCGATGCGCTCGGCCTCCTCGCCGGCGATCAACCGCCCGGTCAGGATCAGCTCCTTGGCGCGGCCCACCCCCACGACCGCGGGCAGGCGCGAGCAGCCGCCGACGTCGGGGATCAGGCCGAGCCGCGTCTCGGGGAGCCCGACGAGCGCGTCGGTGGCGAGCACGCGCAGGTCGCAGGCCAGCGCGGTCTCGAGCGCGCCCCCGATGCAGGCGCCGTGGGCCTGGCAGATCAGCGGCTTGGTCATGGCCTCCATGAGGTTGCACACGTCGATCCACGCGCGCCGGAAGGTGCGCAGGCTGCCCGGGTGCTCCGCGAGCTGGCCGGCGCTCGAGAGGTCGACGCCCGACGAGAACATCGGCCCGGCGCCGCGCAGGACGACCACGCGGACGTCGGGATCGTCCGCCGCGGCGGCCATGGCCTCGCCCAGTCCGAGCACCAGCTCGGCGTTGAAGGCGTTGCGCTTCTCGGGCCGGTTGAGGACGACGTGGCGGACCGCGCCGCGGTCCTCGGTCTGGATGACGGACATTGGAGCTCCTCGCCTTGCGGGGCCCGCAGGCTATCGGGAGCGCAGGGCCGCGCGCGCGGCGTCGAGGACGATGGCGAGCTCGTCGCCGCCAAGCGGCCGCGCAGGCTCACCGTCGCGCAGCGCCAGCGCGCGGTCGAGCACGCCCGGGTCGGGTACGTGTTGGCGCGCCCAGGCGGCGGCCTGCGCCTTGGAGCGCCAGCGCCCGTCGGCCGCCCAGGCCCAGCTCCGGCACGCGGCGAGGACGGTCTGCGCGTCGGAGCCTCCGTGGCGCTCGTACCACGCGAGCGCTTCTTCGAGCGCGTCGCGCACCAGCGGGCGCGGGAGCTCGGGAAGAACCGCGGCCGGCGGAGGGCCGGCGAGCGTGCGCCCGCCCTGGCGCGTGATCGACACATCGACGACGAACCAGAAGCGCGGGTCGGCGGCCGCGTCGAAGGCGAGGTGGCGCTCCATGCGCGCACCCGTGTTGAGGTTCAGGCTGAAGGCCGGCCCGCC
This sequence comes from uncultured Actinomycetes bacterium, assembly GCA_963797015.1. Taxonomy (GTDB): domain Bacteria; phylum Actinomycetota; class Thermoleophilia; order Solirubrobacterales; family Solirubrobacteraceae; genus JBBPZA01. The sequence continues at coordinate 234,877 of CAWCNV010000005.1, forward strand.
GGGCGCGCCGAGGTCGGCGCGCGCGTAGAGGACGAGCTCGAGGCCGCGTGCCGGGCAGGGGAGGGCCTCGTGCGAGATTGCTTCGACGAGGCGCTCGAGCTGTGCCCGCGGCGGCCGCTCGCCGGCGGCGACGAGCACGTCGACGTCGCTGCGCTCGGGGTCCAGATCGCCGAGCGCGCCCGAGCCCGTCAGCCACGCCCCGACCAGCTCCTCCCCGAGCCCCTTGCGCAGGCGCCGGACGAGCTCGGTGAGGTAGGCGCCGATCCCGCTCACGCGCCGGCGAAGCGCGCGCGGACGCGCGTGCGCTCCTCGGCCCGCAGGATGCGCTTCCACGCGAGCGGCGCGAAGACGGCGAGCGTCACGACCAGGAACGCGGCCTTGGCCGCGACGCCGTTCAGGGTGAAGGCGACGGCGAAGGCCGCCCCCGCGGCCAGGAGCGCGGGGGCCAGCGGCGCCACCGCGGAGGCGGACGCCGGCGACAGGCGGCGCACGAACACCATCAGCACCGCGCCCTCGATCACCGCGCGCGCGGCCCACACCGCGGCCGCGGCCTCGATCCCGCCCGCGCGCAGCGCGAGCCAGAACGAGAACAGGTAGAGGGGCAGCTCGACGAACGCGAGCTTGGCCGTGAGGTCCGGGCGCCCGCTCTGCACGAGCCCGCTGGCGAGCTGGTTGAGGCTGAACACCAGCACGCCGACGGCGAGCCACTGCAGCACGCGCTCGCTGTTGCGGGCGAAGTCGGCTCCCAGCCACAGGTCGAGCCCCTGATGGGCGAAGGTGACGATCGTCAGCGTGATCGGGAACAGCGCGATGAAGCCGAGCCGCGCGGCGCCGCCGAAGATCGTCGCCGTGCGCTGCGGCCGCGCCGCCAGCGAGAGCGCGAAGGCGGGGAAGAAGACGCCCGAGAGCATCACCGCGGTCAGCCACAGCCGTGAGACGACCTCGTAGGGGGTCGCGAAGTACGCGACCGCTGTGATCGACGTCACCGCGCCGACCACGAAGCGGTCGGCGGCGACCATCAGCGCGTTGGTCACGTTGGTGCCCGTCACCCAGCCGCCGAAGGTCAGCAGCGGGCGCAGCATCGCCCGCCGGAGGTGGCGCTCGTGGCGCACCGGAGGCGAGATGCGCAGCACCATCGCCATGTTGATCGTCCACGAGATCGCGCGGCTCACGACCACCGCCGCCACCACCCACACGAGGTTGTCGGTGAAGGCGAGCATCAGCACCGGCCCGAAGTAGTTGAGGGCGGCCAGCGGGATGATCACCGCGTTGGTCAGGTCGAAGCGCTGCCACGCCTCCAGGTGCGCGCGCAGCGCCGCGCCGCTGATCGCGAGCGGGAGGCTCGCGGAGAGCAGCCAGAACGTTTGCAGCGTCTCGTTCTGGAGGTGCTCGGGCACGTTGAGCACGTCGTGCACCAGCCACGGCGAGAGCGCGGCGACGATCGCGCCGATGATCACGCCGACCCCGATCATGGAGGCCAGCCCGGTCCAGAACAGGGCCGGAATCTCGCGCTCGCGGTCGGAGCCGATGCGCTCCGCGGTCAGCTTGGTAAGCGCCCGGCCGATGCCGAGGTCGAAGACCTGCGCGTAGCCGATCACCGCCCAGGCCAGGGTCAGCACGCCGAAGAGCGCGGTGCCCAGGCCGTCGACGAGGATCGGCACCGCGATGACGGCGAACAGCACCGTCGCCAGCTGGCCGGCGAGCGCGAAGCCCGTGTTGCGGGCGAGCAGGCGGCCCGAGAGGAGGCGGTGCTGCTCGCGCTCGCCCGGCGGCGGGCCGGTGGCGGTCGCCATCAGCGCGCGGCGGCCGCCGCGGCGGGCTCGCGCGCGGGCGCGCCCTGGACGAAGGCGCGGTGCCAGACCGCGAGCTCGAGCAGCGCGTAGAGCAGCCGCTTGTTGTCGGCGCGCCGGGCGAGGTGGGCGTCGACCAGGCCGTCCACGACCGGGCGGCTCGCGACGCCCTCCAGCGCCGGCTCCTCGCTCCACCGGTTGCGGACCTCGGTGGCGAGCGACGTCCGCAACCACTCGTCAAGCGGCGTCGTGAAGCCCTGCCGCGGGCGCGACAGGGTGGCGGCCGGGACGAGCGGGGCGATCGCTGCGCGGTGCAGGCGCTTCTTTGCCCGCAGGCCGGTGCGCAGCCGGCCGGGGACGCGCTCGACCCAGTCCATGAGCTCGAGGTCGAGATAGGGGACGCGCAACTCGAGCGAGTGCGCCATCGACATCTTGTCGCCGCACAGCAGCAGGCGGTCGGGCAGGAACAGGTGGGCGTCGAGGTACAGAGACTGGTCGAGGGGCGGGCGGTCGCCGACGTCGGCCCGGACCGCGTCGACGAGCGCGCGGCGCTCGGCGGCGGCCTCGGCGAGAGGCCCGTCCGCGGCGGGCGACGCTCCACCGCCCGCGGGCGCCGGGCCGGCGCCCGCCAGCCGCGCGCGCAGCTCCGGCGACGTGTACTCCACCAGCGCGAGCTGGGCCTCGGTCGGCCCTGCTCCGACCAGCGCCGCGAGCTGGCCGGCGCGCTCCAACCGCGGCAGCGCGTGGGCGAGGGCGCTCGCCGGCCGTGCCAGGCCCGAGGGGACGCCGCCCAGCCACCGCAGGAGCAGCGCGGCCTGGTGGCGGTCGTAGCCGCCGTGGGGCTCGTCGGCGCCCTGGCCGGAGAGCACGACCTTCACCGCGCGCGCGGCGAACGCGCTGAGCTGCATCAGGGCCGGAGCGGACGAGATCGCCAACGGCTCCTCGAGCCGGCGGACCGCGGCCTCGAGATCGCCGACCACGTCGGCCGCCTGCTGCGCGGTCGCGTGGTGGTCGGTGCCCAGGGCGCGTGCGGTCGCGGCCGCCGCCTCGCGCTCGTCGAACCGCCCGCCGGCTCCGGGGAAGCCGATCGTGAAGGTCGTCGGCGGCTCGGGCGCGGCGCCGGCCATGGCGGCGACGATCGCCGCCGAGTCGACGCCGCCGGACAGGAACGCCCCGTAGGGGACGTCGGACATCATCTGGCGCTCGACGGCGGCGACCAGCCGCTCGCGCAGCTCGCCGGGGGCCGCGTCCGCCAGCACCGGCCCCGGAGCGCTGCGATAGCTCTCGACGCGCACGGCGCCCTCCTCGGCCACCAGCATCGAGGCCGGCGCGAGCTTCGAGATCCCGGCGAACAGCGTGCGGGGGGCGGGGACGAGCCGCAGCGCGAGGTAGTGGTCCAGGGCGACGGGGTCCACCTCGGCGCGTGCGATGCCGGTGGCCAGCAGCGCGCCGACCTCGGAGGCGAGCGCGAGCGCGCCGCCCGCAGCGCACCAGTAGACCGGCTTGACCCCGAACGGGTCGCGGACGGCGACGAGCCTGCGGCGCCGCTCGTCCCACAGGGCCAGACCGAAGATCCCGTTCAATCGCCGGAAGGCGTCGAGGCCGTGCTCCTCGTAGAGGTGGGCGACGACCTCGCAGTCCGAGCGCGTCGCGAGCTGATGGCCGCGCGCCTCGAGCTCGGAGCGCAGGGCCAGGTGGTTGTAGATCTCGCCGTTGACGACGACCGCCACCGAGCCGTCCTCGGAGCACAGCGGCTGGTCGCCGCCGGCGACGTCGACGATCGCCAGGCGCGTGTGCACCAGCGTCGCCGGCCCCCAGCGCCGTGTCGCGTGGCCGTCCGGGCCGCGGTGACGCAGCTCGGCGACCATGCGGGCGGGCGCGTCGGCGGCGAACGTCCCGGCCGGGTCGAGGATGGCCCCGATGCCGCACATGGCGCTCGATTGTGGCAGGGGAGGGGGTCACCGCCCCGGCGCCGCGAGCATCTGGCCGACCGCCGCCCGCAGCCACTCACCCCTCGCGGACAGCGGGAACTCGCGCACGATGCGCTCCCGTGCGCGGCGGCGGCCGTCGGGGCCGGCGGCGAGCGCGCGGCGTACTCCCTCGGCGATCTGCTCGGGCTCGGATCCCGGGATGCGGACGCCGGCGTCGCCGACCACCTCGGGCATCGCGCCCGCGTCGCGGACGACGGGGACGCAGCCGGCGAGCATCGCCTCTGCGATCGCCATCCCGAAGCCCTCGTGCCAGGAGGCCTGGACATAGACAGACGCTCGTGCGAGCAGGGGTTCGAGCTCGTCCTGGGGCACCCACCCGCGCAGCTCGGCGTTGTCCGGCGCCCGCGCGCGCAGGCGCTGCGCCGCTTCCTCCTCGAGCCACGCCCCCACGTGGACCCAGCGCA